>NZ_CP012677.1:0-1348817 GCF_001294625.1 Arthrobacter alpinus
CGCCAAACCGCATCGAGATGGTCAACGAGCCAGGCCCTTTTCGATCCAAAGCCACCCAGGTGCTGCGCTGGCCAATCTCGTCGCAGGTGCCGTCAACGAAGATGCCGTTCGGGGAGAGCCTGGCGCACACGGTGGCCCAGATCAGCTGGACATCGGCCTCGTCGTATTGGCGCAGCACATTGAAAGCCCGAACCATGGTGGCGTGACCGGGAACGGGGATTTCAAAACCGCCCACCGCGAAATCCAGGCCATCATGCTCCAACGGCTTGGCGATGCGAACCCGCTCGGGCTCAATTTCTATGCCCGTAACATGGACGTCCGGGCACACGGCATGGATCCGGGCGTAGAGTTCCACCGCAGTTGTGGGGGAGCCGCCGTAGCCCAGGTCCACCACGAGCGGGCGCCCGCCCGGGGCCTGGTCCTTGCGCAGCCGCCACGCCTGCGGCCCGGCCAGCCAGCGATCCACCCGGCGCAGGCGGTTTGGGTTGGTGGTGCCGCGGGTGACATTGCCAAATGGCTTGCCGCGCTGGCGGATGCGGCGTTTTGCGGGGTCGGCGGAGGCAGCTTTCACCCTCTGCGCGCGTTGAACCACGGGGTCAAGCGTAAATGCCGGCAGGCCAATGGTTGCAAGTTCGTGGCGCTCCTCACGTCCGCACTTTCGCTATGCGTTGAACCCGCCCCGGATTCTGCGCCAGTGCACAAGATGCGCTGAACCCGCCCAGGGTCTGGCGCATGGCGGAATTGCGGGCGTAGCAATTCCGGTCCTTCCGGCACCGCCCGGTACGATGGGAGCATGACTTATACGTTGATTTTGCTCCGACATGGCCACAGTGAGTGGAATGCCAAAAACCTTTTCACCGGCTGGGTGGACGTTGACCTCAACGACCAGGGCCGCACGGAAGCCGTTCGCGGCGGTGAGCTGCTGGTGGAAAACAACCTTCTTCCGGACATCTTGTATACCTCGCGCCTGAAACGAGCCATCAACACCGCCAACTTGGCGCTGGAGGCGGCGGACCGCGGCTGGATCGACGTCAAGCGCGACTGGCGCCTGAACGAACGCCACTACGGTGCATTGCAGGGCAAGGACAAGGCCCAGACCCTGGCCGAATACGGTGAGGAGCAGTTCATGCAATGGCGGCGCAGCTACGACACCCCGCCGCCGCCCCTGGATGACGACAGCGAATTCTCGCAGGCCCACGACCCCCGTTACGCAGACCTCGGGGATGCCTTGCCGCGCACCGAGTGCCTCAAGGACGTCCTGGTCCGCCTGCTGCCGTACTGGGAGTCGGACATCAAGGCAGACCTGAAGGCCGGCAAGACGGTTCTGGTCACGGCCCACGGCAACTCCCTGCGCGCCCTGGTCAAGCACCTGGACGGCGTCTCCGATGAGGCCATCGCTTCGCTGAACATTCCCACGGGTATCCCACTGGTCTATGAGCTGGACGAGAATTTCGCGCCCATCACACCAGGCGGGAAGTACCTGGACCCGGAGGCTGCCGAGGCCGCTATTCAGGCAGTCGCCAACCAGGGCAAAAAGTAGCTTCCACAGTTTAAAGTACGACGGCGGCGGGTCACCTTTGTTCAAAAAGGTCACCCGCCGCCGTCGTACTTTTGTGAAAAAAGATCCCGACGTGAAGCGGGGCAGCTACGCGGTGAGGAAGTCCTCGGGCTGCCATTCGCCGGTGACCAGGTAGGAGACTTTGCGGGCCACCGAGACGCCGTGGTCGCCGAAGCGCTCAAAGTAGCGGCTGGCCAGGGTGACATCCACGGTGGTGGCGGCCGTTTCCTGCCATTCCGGGGCGGCCATGGCCTGGAAAACTGTGCGGTGGAGTTTGCTGATCTGTGCCTTTGCCGCCATGATGTCGCTGACCAGTTCCAGGTCGCGGGAGTCAAGCAGCTCGGTGACTTTCTCGGAGATGAGAATGTCCAGTTGCGCCAGCTCCGCGAACGTCGCCGTCAGGGATGCCGGGATCACCTGCTGTGGGAAGCGTAGCCGGGTCAGCTGGGAAATATGCCTGGCCAGGTCCCCCATGCGCTCCAGCGAGGCACTCATCCGCAACGATCCCACGATCATGCGAAGGTCGCTTGCCACCGGCCCCTGCAACGCCAAAACGTCGATGGCGCGCTCATCCAAATCGTTTTGCAGGAAATCGATGCGGGCATCAGCGGCAATGACTTCCTGGGCTGCTTGCAGATTAGCCGTGGCGAAAGCCTGGGTGGACTTACTGATGGCGTCGTTCACCAGCGAGGAGATCTCAATCAAGCCCTCCCCAATTTGGTGAAGTTCGGCCTGAAAAACTTTGCGCACGCGTATTTCCTTTCATGGATTGCCCCAGACATGGCGGGCTCGATCTTGAATCAGCATGCCAGTTGCACATGAACGCGGCGGCACCGCAAGGTGAACGTTAGTTGAACGGTGGGCACCGGAAGCTGCTTTGAGGCAAGGACCCCGGATCTGCGCATACTCTTGTGATGTGAACCCTTTGCTCATTGGAGTTGCCGCCGGGCTGATTGGCTTGGCCCTGGGCGTGTTTGGCATGCTCGCCTTCAGCGCCAGCGAACGCGCCAGGCGCCTCACCGTGGACATTCGCGAACCGGCCCTGCCCGATGGCTCCGCGGAGGTACTCTCGGTGGTCGGCAAGGCGTTCATCGTCATAGACATTGTCGACGGCGTGGTGCGGGCAAGTCCCGGAGCCTACGCCTTTGGACTGGTGCGGGGCCACACCGTGGTTCACCAGGAACTGTTGGACCTGGCCCACAGGGTGCGTCGCGACGGCGTCATCGAGGAACGTGAGCTGCTACTGCCCCGAGTCGTGTTGTCGGGGAAAGGCCCCGGCACGACGGCGGCGCCCGGGGCCCCGGTTGCCGCTCTTGGCGCGCTGGGGGAGGGGTCAACCTCGCAGGGCGCTCTGGTGCTTGCGGTGAGGGTGGCGCCGCTGGGCGAGGAGTACATCTTGCTGCTCGCCGACGACAGGACCGAGATTGCCAGGACGGAGGCAGTGCGGAACGACTTTGTGGCAAACGTTTCGCACGAGCTGAAAACCCCTGTCGGCGCCATCTCCTTGCTGGCCGAGGCACTGGAATCCGCGCCGGAGGATGAAGCCACAGTCCGCCGTTTTGCCAAACGCATGATCACCGAATCGGCTCGCCTGGCCGCCCTGGTGCAGGACATTATTGAACTTTCCAGGCTCCAGAGCAAGGACATCGCCCAGGCCGGCACCGAGGTGGATATGAACGCCGCCATCGCCGAGGCCGTGGATAGGACCAGGTTGCCGGCCCAAAGCAAGAACATCACACTGGTCGTGGGCCCTCACCTACCTGCTCGGGTTCACGGAGACCAAGGCCAACTGGTGACGGCGTTGCGGAACTTGATTGATAACGCTGTCCGTTATTCCCCGGAAAACACCCAGGTGGGGATCGGGCTGGCGGTGGATGACGGCGTCGTCTCCGTCAGCATTTCCGATCAGGGCGACGGCATGAGCCCCGAGGACCAGGACCGGGTGTTTGAGCGTTTCTACCGGGTGGATGCTGCCCGTTCACGGCACACCGGCGGTACCGGCCTGGGGCTGAGCATTGTCAAACACATCGTGGGCAACCACGGCGGGGAGGTGTCGCTGTGGTCCGCTCCCAAGACCGGTTCCACGTTTACGGTGCGCCTGCCCCAACTTTCTTTTCACACGGACGACGACGGCCGGAGCCTTCGCGCGGCCCGGCACCAAAGCTGAACCCAAGGATCACAAAGGAGCACAACGAGCTTGAGCAGAATTTTGATAGTTGAAGACGAGGATTCCATCAGCGACCCCTTGTCCTTCTTGCTGGCCAAGGAAGGCTATGAGGTCGAGGTTACTGACAACGGGCTGGAGGCACTACTCGCCTTCGAACGCAGCGGGGCCGATCTGGTCCTCCTTGATTTGCAGTTGCCTGGCATGAGCGGCACCGAGGTTTGCAAACAGTTGCGCCAACGCTCCAACGTGCCCGTCATCATGCTGACCGCCAAGGATTCGGAGATCGACAAGGTGGTGGGCCTGGAGCTGGGCGCCGACGACTATGTCACCAAGCCGTATTCGTCCCGCGAACTGATCGCCCGCATCCGCGCCGTGATGCGTCGCCAAGGTGAACCTGACGAGCTTGTCAGCTCCACCGTCCACGCCGGCCCTGTCCGCATGGATGTGGAACGCCATGTGGTGAGTGTTCACGGCGAGGGCGTCACTTTCCCGTTGAAGGAGTTCGAACTGTTGGAAATGCTGATGCGCAATGCCGGACGCGTCCTGACCCGGGGGCAGCTCATCGACAGGGTTTGGGGCGCTGACTATGTTGGTGACACGAAAACCCTTGACGTGCATGTCAAACGGATTCGCAGCAAGATTGAGCCGGATCCGGCGGCGCCGAGGTTTCTGGTGACCGTGCGCGGGCTTGGCTACAAGTTCGAACCGTAACGAACACACAAGGAGGCGGGGCGGATCATCTCTTCTGAGATGATCCGCCCCGCCTCCTTGTGTGTTCGTTAGTAGAAAAAAGCTACGGCGTGGGAGTCGCCGTCGAGGTGGGTACCGCCGTGGGCGTGGGAGTCGCCGTCGGCACCAGCGTCTTGTACTCGGTCAAGGTGCCTTCCAAGACGGGCACGTTCAACGTTCCGGTCTCAGAGCCGCTGCCTGACAGGCGCAGGTTAATGGTCTCCATGGCACCGGGGGCCGAGCTGATGGTGCTCAGAATGGCCTTGTCGCTTTTGCCGTTGAGAACCAGGGGCACGCCAGGCTTGACGCTTACCTCGGTCTGGGACCCTTGGGCGCCGCTTATGGTCAGCGTGAGGTCAGAGGTGGAGGTGTTGTAGAACGTGCCAAGGACACGTCCGGGTGCGTCGACCCCACTGGAGATGATCAGTACATTGCGCAGCTCCAGGCTGCCCATGTCGAGCTTGACGCCGTCGGAAGCCGCATAGTTCATGGTGGTGCTTTGCGGGTTGATGGCACTGCAACCGGTGAACGCCAGGGCGCCGATTCCGATGGCGGCAATCAGGCTCAGGCGCTGTACTCGTTTGGCTCCGGGGATGCCGGCAACGTTTCTCACGTCAGTAACTCCTCATGGAAATGTTCAAGATAATCTCCCACCAGCTTATCTGCTTACACGGTAAAAGCATGCTTTCGCCATGGCACGTGATGCCACACATCATTGTGGGGGGTATTGCCCTGCACCTGTGCGCCGTTTAGTCAAGGGGTCCAAGTATTCGCCATTTGTTGGAGCAATTGCGCGGACAGCGTAGATCGGCGGTCCTCTGACCTGCGGAAATACAGGGGAGTAGCGGCAATTTCGTGGTAAACTAGAACTATTGGAAAGGGAGAATCCACATGCTTTTTGAGGTCGGCGAGACAGTAGTTTACCCGCACCACGGTGCGGCCAAGATCGAAGAGATCAAGATGCGCACCGTCCGGGGTGAAGAGAAGATGTATCTCAAACTTAAGGTTGCGCAGGGTGATTTGACCATTGAAGTGCCCGCGGAAAACGTGGACCTCGTTGGGGTTCGTGACGTTGTGGGCAAGGAAGGTTTGGAGCACGTGTTTGAAGTGCTTCGTGCCGAATTCACGGAGGAACCCACCAACTGGTCGCGCCGGTACAAGGCCAACTTGGAAAAGTTGGCTTCCGGTGACGTTATCAAGGTTGCAGAAGTTGTGCGCGACCTGTGGCGTCGGGACCATGACCGTGGCTTGTCCGCAGGCGAGAAGCGCATGCTGGCCAAGGCCCGTCAAATCCTAATTTCCGAGCTTGCGTTGGCGGAAAAGACGGATGAAGAGAAGGCTGCTGAAGTCCTTGACGAGGTCTTGGCGTCCTAGCCGCTGGCATACCCTGCTCAGCAAATATTAGTATTTCGAAGAACCCCGGCCTCCTTGCTGCCGGGGTTCTTCGCGTCTCGGCGTTAGTGTTGAGTCATGATTGAGGTTGCAGAAGGACAGTGTGCCGTGGTGATTGTCGCGGCGGGGTCAGGGCAGCGGTTGGGGCACGGTGTTCCCAAGGCACGGGTTCCGCTCGGAGGTGAACCCATGTTGGTGCACGCCGTCAGGGGTGTGCTGAAGGCCGGCATGGCCGGACAAATTTGTATTGCCATCCCCGCCGGAGACGCCGAGATTGAGGGTATCTGTGCTCAGTTGGCGGGCGAGGCAGCGGCGGCCGGGGTGAACGCCTTCTCCGTGGTGGAAGGCGGCGCCGACCGTTCCGCCTCCGTACGGGCCGCCCTGGCTGTCATGGGCGACGCCGTCACAACAGTTTTGATTCACGACGCCGCCCGTCCGTTGGCCCCCGCCGGAGTGTTTGACCGGGTGACGGCGGCGCTACGGGACGGCGCCAAGGCCGTCATCCCGGCCCTGGCCGTGGTCGACACCATCAAAACCGTGATCCCGGCGGAACTGCCAGCCACCGGCGCTGGCGTGGAGAAGGTTTCCGGCACCCCCGCCCGCCACCAGCTGAGGGCTGTGCAAACGCCCCAGGGATTTGACCTGGCCATCCTGCGCCGCGCCCACGAGTATGCGCTGACGCTGGATGAGGTCACGGCGGCTGCCATCACCGACGACGCCATGCTGGTTGAGGCCATCGGCGAGGACGTCTATGTTGTCCAGGGCTCCACGCACAGCCTGAAGATCACCTCACCCACTGACTTGCTGTTGGCCGAGGCCATGTTGCAGGGGCCGTTGCGCCCACGCTGGGTCGAGGGATAGCCGTGAGTTTTTCACCGGGTAGCCTGCCGCGGACGGGTATCGGCATCGACATCCATGCCTTCGCCCCCGTCGAGGATGCCGTTCCCCTTTGGCTGGCCGGCCTTTTTTGGGAGGGTGAGACTGGTCTCTCAGGCCATTCCGACGGCGACGCCGTAGCCCACGCTGCCGCCGACGCCCTGTTCTCGGCCGCAGGGGTGGGGGATTTGGGCACCCACTTTGGTACCGACCGGCCCCAGTACAAGGGCGCCAGTGGGGTGCGGTTGCTGGCCGAGGCCGCCCGGATCGTACGGGCGGCAGGCTTTGAGATCGGCAATGTTGCCGTGCAATTTGTGGGCAACCGCCCCAAGTTCAGCCCGCGCCGGCTCGAGGCGGAAGCCGTCCTGACGGCCGCCGCCGGTGCGCCTGTCTCGGTCAGCGCCACTACCTCCGACGCGCTGGGCTTCCCTGGACGTGGCGAAGGCATCACCGCTTTGGCCACGGCACTTGTCATCAAGACCACCACCCCGGTGCCTGAAAGGTAACCTAGAGCCGTGACCCTGCGCTTTTATGACTCCGCCTCCGCCCATGTCCGCGACTTTGCCCCGCTCCGGGAGGGCAAGGTGTCGTTGTACTACTGCGGCGCCACGGTCCAGGGCGAGCCGCACATCGGGCACGTCCGCTCCGCCCTGGCGTTTGACCAGCTGACCCGCTGGTTGCAGGTAAGCGGCTACGGCGTGACGGTGATCCGTAACGTCACGGACATCGACGACAAGATCCTGCTCAAGGCCGCCGAAAACAACGAGCCCTGGTGGGCCCTCGCATACCGTTTCGAGCAGGCCTTCCAGGACGCCTATAACGCACTGGGCATCCTCAAGCCAACGTATGAGCCCCGCGCCACGGGCCACATCCCGGAGATGCACGCGCTGATTGCCCAGCTCATCGAGCGCGGCCACGCCTACCCCGCCCTGGACGAATCCGGCGACGTGTACTTCGATGTCAGGTCCTGGAAAAAGTACGGCTCCCTGACGAATCAGAACATCGATGACATGCAGGCCGCGCCCGACGCCGACCCCCGGGGCAAGCGGGATCCTCGCGACTTCGCGCTGTGGAAGGGGTTCAAGGACGGCGAACCGGAAACAGCCAAATGGGAGTCCCCTTGGGGTGCCGGCCGTCCCGGCTGGCACCTGGAATGCTCCGCCATGGTCACCAAATATCTCGGCACCGAGTTCGACATCCACGGCGGCGGGTTGGACCTGCGCTTCCCGCACCACGAAAACGAAATGGCCCAGTCGCAAGCTGCAGGCCACGGCTTCGCCAATTACTGGATGCACAACGGCATGGTCACCTTTGAGGGTGAAAAAATGTCAAAGTCCATCGGCAACACCGTCAACCCTCGCGAGATGCTCGAGCTCGCCCGCCCGCTCGTGGTCCGCTACTACCTGGGCCAGGCGCACTACCGTTCGGTATTGGACTACCGGCCAGGGTCGCTCACGGAGGCGGCGGCCGCCGTCGAACGCATAGAGACGTTCGTGCAGGCGGCATTGTTCAGGCTCTTCCCCGGTGGCGACTTCGGCTACATTGGCACCCGCCCGGATGCCTTCGGTGCCGCCATGGACGACGATTTGAACATCCCGGCGGCACTGGCCGTGCTGCATGAAACTGTCCGGGCCGGCAATACCGCCCTGGCTGCCGGTGACACTGCGACCGTGCAGGAATCGTTCTTGGCGGTCATGGGCATGACAGATGCCTTGGGCATCAACCCGGTGGATGCGCAGTGGTCCCGCGGGCAGGGCGCCGAGGCGGAACTGAACGCCCTTGACGTGCTGGTCAAGGCCAGGCTGGAGGCGCGCGCACTGGCCCGGACGCAGAAAAATTGGATCGAATCAGATGCCATCCGGGACAACCTGTCGGCGGCCGGCGTCGAGATCGCCGATTCCGCTGACGGGTCCACCTGGTCGCTGAAGAAGTAGTCCCCAGGTAGTCCCACCGCTTGCAAGCTCGTCGCGGGGTCCTCGCAGCTGTTGGCCCACCGGGTGAGACTGCGCACTTTTTCCGCCGCATATCCCCAAAGTGGCGTGCAGGCCGTAAGCTAATAGCTACGGGTGTGTACTTTCCCGTTATCTCGTGTGCCTAAAATGCGCGCACGGACACATTAGTTTGACGACTTCGGGGCCTTGGAAACTTCAGGCGCCGCACCAATCGTAAGGGTTTTACCATGGCCAATAGTTCACGCTCCGGGGCAGTACGCAAGCTCAAGAAGGGTCCCAGCGTCGGCACGGGTGGCCATGGTCGGAAGGCACTTGAGGGCAAGGGCCCCACTCCGAAGGCTTCCGAGCGGACCTACCACAAGGCGTTCAAGAGCAAGGAACTCTCCGAGCGTTCGGCAGCCAAGCATGCAACAGCCCCCCGCGGCGGCAACAGTGGCCGCCCCCGCAGCGGCCCCAAGGGCCGTGCCACCGAAGAGCTGGTCACCGGGCGCAACTCCGTGGTTGAGGCGCTGCGCGCCGGCATCCCCGCGAAGGTTCTCTACGTCGCTGTCCGCGTTGACATGGACGAGCGCGTACGCGAATCCATCAAGTTGGCCGCAGAACGCGGCATCCCGCTGCTCGAGGCACAGAAGCCCGAGCTGGACCGTCTCACCGAGGACGCCATCCACCAGGGCCTGGTCCTGCAGATCCCGCCGTACGAATACGAAGATGCTGTGGACATGGCTTCGGAGGTCATGGCGAAGTGGAAAAAAGGTCACATTTCCAACGCCCCGCTGATCGTGGCTCTGGACGGCATCACCGACACCCGCAACCTCGGTGCCATCATCCGCAGCGTCTCGGCGTTCTCCGGCCACGCCGTCGTCATCCCCGAGCGCCGCAGCGCGGGCGTGACGGCTGCCGCTTGGAAAACCAGTGCCGGAGCAGCCGTCCGTGTGCCCGTCGCCAAGGCCCCGAACTTGAACCGGGCCATTGGCGCGTTCCAGAAGATGGGCTACTTTGTGCTGGGGCTCGACGGCGACGGCGACGTTTCGCTGCCCGATCTCGGTCTGGCCCGGGACCCGATCTGCATCGTCGTCGGTTCCGAAGGCAAGGGCTTGTCCCGCCTGGTCCGGGAAAACTGCGACCAGATCGTCTCCATCCCGATCAACTCGGCCATGGAGTCCTTGAACGCCTCCATGGCGGTTGGCATCAGCCTCTACGAGGTCTCCAAGCAACGCGCTACCCAGGCCTAATCAATGCCCTCCACGGTTGTCGAATCTGTCGGCACGCTGGGGACTGCGTTGTCTCGCCGTTTCCCCCTGGGTGTCAGCCGGCTGGCTCATGAGCACGGGGCGGACGCCGCCAATGTGGCGGTGTACGCCCCTGACCTGGCACGCGTGGTCCTGTGCTACCGGCCGCCCGGCGGGCACTGGAAGGCGATGTTACTGCCGGATGTGACCGAAGGCGTGCACCACGGCTTGGTTGCCGATATGCCGGCAGGCAGCCACTACGGCTTTTTCACCGACTTTGACACCACCTCAGCGGATATGCCGGAGGTGGATCCGGAGGCGGTTCAGCTCCTGCTTGACCCGCATGGCCGGTATATCGACGAACACACGGCCCCAGATGGCACCGTCAAGTACACCTCGGTGCGGATGGAGTCGGCCTTTGACTGGGGTACCGTCAAGCGGCCCAAGACCCCGTGGCGCAACACCGTGATCTACGAGGCCCATGTGCGTGGGCAGACCATGCTGCACCCGGAGATTCCGGAGGAGATCCGCGGCACCTACGCGGGCATGGCCCACCCCGTGATGATCAAGCACCTGACGGACCTGGGCGTGAGCGCCGTCGAGCTGCTGCCGATCCACTTCCATATCGACGAGCCGCACCTGCACGGCACGGGCATGCGTAACTACTGGGGCTACAACACGCTGGGCTATTTTGCGCCGCAGGTTGACTATGCCAGCGCCGAGGCGCGGGCCAAGGGGCCACAGGCCGTCCAGGACGAACTCAAGGGCATGATCAAGCTGCTGCACATGGCAGGGATCGAAGTGATCCTTGACGTGGTTTACAACCACACGGCGGAAGGCGGCCAAGGCGGGCCGGCCCTGAGCTGGCGCGGGCTGGCCGAACAGCAGTACTACCGCATGAAGGACGGCCGCTATGTGGACACTACGGGGTGCGGCAACACGCTGAACTTCGGCAACCCCCACGTCATCAAGATGGCCATGGATTCGCTGCGGTACTGGGTGGAAGAATTTCACGTCGACGGGTTCCGCTTCGATCTGGCCGTCTCGCTGGCCCGCAACGGCGTCCACGAATTCACCCGCGAGCACCCTTTCCTGCTTGCCGCGGCAACCGACGGGCTACTGGCCTCCACCAAACTGATTTCCGAGCCGTGGGACGTGGGCTACGGTGGCTGGCAGACAGGGAATTTTCCCTCTGGCTGGTCCGACTGGAACGACACGTTCCGGGACAAAATCCGGGAAGTGTGGCTCAGCGACAGAGCCGCACAATTTGACGGACATCACCACGGCAGCCTGGGTAAGTTGGGGGATGCGCTGGGTGGCTCGGCGGCACTGTTCGCCGAAACTGGTCGCAGCCCCATGGCCTCGGTGAATCTGATCACCGCCCACGACGGCTTCACCCTGACCGACCTCACCGTGTACAACAGCAAACACAATGAGGACAACCAGGAGGATAATCGGGACGGACACAGCGACAACCGGAGCTGGAACCATGGCGTGGAGGGTATCAGCGACGACCCCGCCATCTTGGTCCAGCGTGCCCGCACGGCCAGGAATCTGATGGCCACCATGCTCCTGGCCCTCGGCGTCCCGCTCATCACGGCCGGCGACGAACTTGGCCGTAGCCAGGGCGGAAACAACAACGCCTATTGCCAGGACAACGAGATTGCCTGGCTTGACTGGAGCCTGGATGAGGAAGCCCGGACTATGCTGGCGGCCACCAAAAGGCTGTTGCAGATCCGCAAGGACTTCTTGGCCGAGCAGCCCAGCAGCTACCCCGCCCGCGGGGGAGAATCCTTCATCCACTGGTTCGGTGCCGACGGGCTGCCCATGACCGACGAACGCTGGGGCAACCCGCACGAACGCGTCCTGACCATGCTCGTGGGGTCCCCCAACGGGCAGGTGGATGGTCTGGCGGTCTTTAACGCCGGAATCACCGACGAGTCGGTCGTGCTTCCGGCTAACCCCCGCTTCGCCCAGGACCCCGACGGTGCGCCCCGCCCCTACATGCTGCGCATGACCACCGAGGCGCCAGCCTGGGACGACGACGGCGAACCCACCTTTAGCTTGCCTCGTTCCATCGCGCTGGTCCCGGCCGGGCAAGCGGTCCTCGTGGAGGCCAATACGGTCCAGATCTACCGCAACGACTTGACCCCCCGCTGACCGTTGAGGGGACACATCACCCCCTTCCCAGCCTAGGGTCACCTTCGGCGTGGGTGGGGTGATGTGTCCCCTCAACGGTTGTTACGCCGTGGTGGTCAGGCCCAACTCGGCGGGGCTAGCCATGGCGGCGTGCCGGGGGAGGACCTGAACGCCGTAGCCAAAGCTGCCGGAGCGGTCAATGAGTAGGTCGGCCGCGAACTGGTAGCGTCCGCCGCCCAGATCGGTGGCGGACTCCATCGCCAGGGTTCGGGTGTCGATCAGCTCGTCGTTTTCGGCAACCTTGCCGTACTTGACCAGGACGCTCACCTCCGCCGGTGACAGCCCGGCCAGGTGCACATTTGCCCGCACTTGCAGGCTCTGGCCGATCTGCGGTTCGTCGGCGAGGCCGTGGGATTCCACATGCTCTATGTGCACCCCGCCCCAGGCCGAACGGACCGACTCGATCCACGCAGCAAACTCGCGGGCGCTGGCATAGTCGTGTGCATGCGCCTCCCGGCCGGCAACGGCTGCTGGCTGGTAGAGTCGCTGCACGTATTCCTTGACCATGCGTTCGGCGGATACGGCCGGGCCCAGGTGGGCGAGGGTGTGCCTGATCATGGAAATCCAGTGCGATGGCAGCCCGTCGCCCTGTGGCTGGGACGGGCCGGCAGCGCCGGCGGCGGCCGAAACCACGTCGCCGTAAAAGCGCGGTGCAACCTGGTTTTCCAACAGCTCGTACAGGGCAGCGGACTCAATGTCGTCCCGTTCCGCATCGCTGGTGCCACGGTTTGCTGTGGGGATCGCCCAGCCATTCTCGCCGTCGTAGTGTTCATCCCACCAACCGTCCATGACGGAGAGGTTCAGGGAACCGTTGATGGCCGCCTTCATGCCGGAGGTGCCGCAGGCCTCCAAGGGGCGCAAGGGGTTGTTCAGCCACACGTCGCAGCCGGGGAACAAGGTGCGTGCCATGGCGATGTCGTAGTTGGGCAAGAACACAATGCGGTGACGGACCTCGGGGTCATCGGTGAACTGGACCAGGTCCTGGATCATCTTCTTGCCGGCGTCGTCGGCAGGGTGCGATTTCCCGGCGATCACCAACTGGATGGGGTGCTTGGGGTGCAGCAGCAACGCCTTCAGGCGGGCGGGGTCGCGCAGCATCAGGGTCAAGCGTTTGTAGGTGGGGACGCGGCGGGCAAAGCCGATGGTCAGCACGTCGGGGTCCAGAGCCGCATCGGTCCAGGCCAGTTGGGCGTCGGCGGCACCGCGCTTTTTCCATGAGGAGCGCAGACGACGCCGGGCATCGGCCACCAGCGCTGAGCGCAGACGACGGCGCAGGGCCCAGACATCGGCGTCGCTCACGTCATAGACCTTGGACCAGTCCGGACCATCCAGCACATCTGTGCCAAATCGTTCCCGGGCCATGGCGGCCAGCTGCGGGTCAACCCAGGTGGGCACGTGCACGCCGTTGGTAACGGAGGTGATGGGGATGTCCTGGTGGTCAAAGCCGGGCCACAGGCCTGAGAACATCTCCCGGGAGACCACACCGTGCAGCTTGGCCACACCGTTGGCGCGCTGGGCCAGGCGAAGGCCCATGACGGCCATGTTGAACACCTCGGGGTCGCCGCCGTCGTAGTTCTCCGCGCCCAGGGCAAGGATCCGGTCCACCGGGACGCCCGGGGCCAGTTCGCCGGCAAAGAAGTACTCGATCATGCCGCGGGGGAACCTGTCGATTCCGGCGGGGACCGGAGTATGGGTGGTGAACACGGTGGACGCGCGCCCGGCGGTCAGCGCCTCGTTGAAAGACAGCGGCACGGAGGTGAGTGCCGGGTCCATGAGTTCGCGGATACGCTCGATCCCCAGAAACCCGGCGTGGCCCTCATTGGTGTGGAAGACTTCGGGCGCGGGCGTGCCGGTGAGCCGAGCGTGGATGCGCAGGGCCTTAACTCCGCCCATGCCCAGGAGCAGTTCCTGCGCCAAGCGGTGATCGCCTCCGCCACCGTAAAGCCGGTCGGTGACACCGCGGGCGGCGTCGTCGTTCTGCGCCACATTGGAATCCAGCAGCAGCAGCGGCACCCGGCCCACGTCGGCACGCCAGATATGGGCGTGCAGCACCCGTCCCTCGGGCAGTGGCAGCGAAAGAATGGCGGGTGTTCCGTCCTCCTCTCGCAGCAGCGTCAAGGGCAGGGCGTCGGGGTCCAGCAGCGGGTAAGTCTCTTTTTGCCAGGCATCCTCTGACAGCGATTGCTTGAAATAGCCTGCCTGGTACAGGAGCCCGACGCCGGTCAGCGGCACCCCGACGTCGGAGGCGGTCTTGAGGTGGTCGCCGGCAAGGATTCCCAGGCCGCCAGAGTATTGGGGGAGCACTTCGGTGATGCCGAATTCGGGGGAGAAGTAGGCGATGCTCTGTGGTGCCTGCGCACCTAGGGACTGGTACCACCGCGGTTCGGACAAATACTGGGTGAGGCTGCGCTCGGCATCCTCCACCCGGGCAACAACAGCAGGGTCCTGCGCCAAAGCCTGCAGTTGTTCGCGGGAGATCGCCGCGAGCATGGCCAAGGGATCGTGGTGTGCCTGCTCCCACAGTGCGGGGTCAAGGGATTCGAAGAGTTGTCGGGTGGGCACATGCCAGGACCACCGCAGGTTGGTGGCGAGTCGGGGGAGGGCGCCGATCTGCTCGGGGACAACTGTACGGACTGTGAATCTACGAATTGCCTTCATGCCGGTCACCCTAGCCTATGAAGGTTTCACCAAGACAGCCCCACGGTGTTATGTATCCGTTCATGACGAAAAGGTCGGTGCAGGGGAGAAAAAGACCTCCCGCACAAAGCCGAATCGCTCAATATTGCCGTTGCCCTTAGCAATATGTGAGGGGAGTCGCTAACGTCTAGTTTGTGAGTACCTCCAAGCCAGCACGCCATGCAAGCATTGCCAACAGCCTCGCTGCACCAGCCACGGCTCCCATTCCTGCGCCGGGACCTGCGCCGGACGTCCCGGACTACCCAGCGGCGCCCACGGCCCGGATCCCGCGCCCCGGGCCGGGAGGGGGCCTGCGTTTTGGCAGGATTCCCATCACCAATGTCCAGCCGGTCATTGAGGATGGTGCCTTCCCGGCCAAGGCAGTACGCGGGGGCGACGTGCAGGTGCGTGCCGTGGTCTTCCGGGAAGGGCACGACGCCGTGGGCGTGCACGCCGTCCTCTTCAACCCCAGCGGGGTTGAAGTCCAGCGAACCCGCCTGGAGTCCCTGGGCAAAGGAACCGACGCCTGGGGAGGGGTGGTGACCCCGACCTCCGAGGGTGCCTGGTCGTTCGCCGTGGAGGGGTGGACGGATCTGTATGCCACCTGGGCCCACAACGCTGCGGTCAAAATCAATGCTGGCGTGGACGTCGAGGTCATGCTGGCGGAGGGTGCGCAGCTTCTGGCGACGGCGGCCGGGGAATCCTCCCACGCCACTGACGCCAAGACGTTCAAGCATGCGGCGAAGGCGCTCGCGGACGGCACGCTGAACACCAACGACCGCCTGGCTGCGGGAAACAGCGGGCCCGTGCGGGCCGCCGTCGCACGCTTCCCGCTGCGGGACCTGGTGACCCGCAGCCGGCGGTATCCCTTGCAGGTGGAGCGCGACGCCGCTGGCCGCGGTGCCTGGTACGAATTATTCCCCCGCTCCGAAGGCGCTAGGCGCAACCCTGACACTGGCGCCTGGACCAGCGGGAACTTTACGACGGCGGCCCACCGCCTCCCGGCCGTCGCCGCCATGGGCTTTGACGTGGTGTACCTGCCCCCCATCCACCCCATCGGCACCATCAACCGTAAGGGGCCCAACAACACGCTCACCGCAGGCCCGGGGGATCCGGGTTCGCCCTGGGCCATCGGCTCGGCAGCCGGCGGGCACGACGCCATCCACCCCGATCTGGGCAGCTTTGCCGACTTTGACGCGTTTGTGGCCGCCGCTAATGACCTGGACCTAGAGGTAGCCCTGGACCTGGCGTTGCAATGCGCACCTGACCACCCCTGGGCCACCGAGCATCCGGAATGGTTCACCACCCGCATCGACGGCACCATTGCGTACGCGGAAAACCCGCCCAAAAAGTATCAGGACATCTACCCGCTGAACTTTGACAATGACCCTGCCGGGCTGTCCACAGAGATCCTGCGGATAGTGCGCCTGTGGATTGACCACGGCGTGCGAATCTTCCGCGTGGACAACCCGCACACCAAGCCCGTCTGGTTCTGGGAATGGCTCATCGGCACCGTGAACGCAGAACGTCCGGACGTGGTGTTCCTAGCCGAGGCGTTCACGCGCCCGGCCATGATGGCAGCGCTTGGCCGGGCCGGCTTCCAACAGTCCTACAGCTACTTCACTTGGCGCAACACCAAGGAAGAGCTGGAGGAATACTTGTTCCACGTCAGCCGCGAATCGGCAGGCTACTTCCGGCCCAATTTCTTCGTCAACACCCCTGACATCCTCAGCGAGTACCTGCAATTCGGAGGCCCGGCGGCGTTCAAAATCCGCGCCATCCTGGCCGCCATGGGCAGCCCCCTATGGGGTATGTACGCCGGCTATGAGCTTTTTGAGCATGTGGCCAGGCCCGGCGCCGAGGAGAACATCGACAACGAGAAGTACGAGTACAAGGACAGGGATTTCGCGGCATTCCAGGCCGAGGGCAAGTCGCTGGCTCCGTTCATTACGGCGCTGAACAGGATCCGCCGGGCACACCCGGCTCTGCTGGATTTGGAGAACCTGACCCTACATACCAGTTCCGACGACGCCACGCTCGTGTTCAGCAAACACAAGCGGATTGCCGCCACAGCGCAGGAACCGGCACGCAAGGACACCATCATCGTGGTGATCAACGTCGACCCGCACAGCATGCGCCAAGGCCAGGTGACCCTGGATCTGGACGCGTTGGAACTGGACGGGCTCTCCGCCGAGGGCACCTTCGAGGTCCAGGACCTTGTCACGGGCGCCACCTGGAATTGGAGCAAACAAAACTATTTCCGCCTGGATGCACAGTTGGAACCCGCCCACATCCTGCACGTGCGGCGGTAGCCGTGGACACCCCGCTCCTTGAGTTGCTGACACCGTGGCTGGTGCGCCAGCGCTGGTACCCGCTCAAGGACTCCTCCGGCCACGGATCCAAGGTGCGCGTGGCCGGCGCGTTGGAGCTCCCCTCGCCCACGCCAGGGGTGAGGTTCCGTGTCATGCTGCTCGCCGTCGAGCCTGAGAGCCCGTCAAGCCCGGCGGAGGACCCCTCCGACGCCGGAGTGCCAGTGACGCTGCAGGTTCCAGTTGGGATATACAACAGGGCCCAGGAGCAGTTGCCGCAGGCGTCCCTGATCGGCTCCCTGGGGGCGGCCGGCTGGGTCTATGAGGCAATGGTTGACCCCCACTTCATGAACGCCTGGCTGGCCGGAATTTTTGGGTCAGTTCCTCTGGCGCAGGTACAGGCATGGCACAGCGACACCCTGCGGACAGTGTCGCCCTCCGTGACAGGGCTGCGGGTTCTTGGGGCCGAACAATCCAACACCTCTGTGGTGTTTGAGCTTGCCGGGCAGGCGCTCATCGCCAAGTTCTTCAGGGTCCTGCACACCGGGCTCCACCCCGAAGTGGAGGTTGGCCGGGCACTGGCCCACGCGCAGAACCCGTTTGTTCCACAACTCCATGCCGCCGTGACGCTCCTGCCCGGCTACACGACACTTTTCGTCATCCACAGCTTTGTCACCGGAGCGCGCAACGGGTGGGAAAGTGCGTTGGTGGCGGCATCAAAGGGGATCGATTTCACCGCACAGGCATGCTCCATCGGCCAGGCCCTGGCCCAGGTCCATGGCGGGCTGCGTAGCACCATGGGGGTCACTACCTGCCCGGAGGATCAGCGTGGAGCGTTTGTGGAGGCGATCATCGCACGGCTCACGTGGGCCTGGGGACTGGCAGGGTCCGCCGTCGGATCTTATGAGCAGATCCTCCAGGAGGTGATGGCGGCGTTGCGTGCGGTGGGTGAGCTACCAGAGCTGCAGCGCATCCATGGTGATTTGCACCTGGGCCAATTGCTGCACGCCACCGAACAGGGAGGGCAGCGCTGGTACATCCTTGACTTTGAGGGTGAACCGTTGCGCCCCCTGGCCGACCGGAGGCAACTGGATGTGCCCCTGCGGGACGTGGTGGGCATGTTGCGCTCCTTTGACTACGCGGGCGCGCAAGCACTGCGCAGCCATTCCGTCACCGCCGGCCAGGCCGACGGCTGGGTCGCGGCCTGCGGTGCGGCGTTCCTGGACGGTTACCGGAGTGCACTGCCAGCTTGCGGCGGTGACAGCATTGATGAAGAGTCGGCCCTATTCATGGCATTGTGGCTGGATAAGGCGCTCTACGAGGTGGTTTACGAGCTGGCGAACCGGCCCAATTGGGTGGAGGTTCCGGTGAAGGCTGTTCAGGATTTTTTTCAATCAAGGGAAAGTAGTGTGGACATGGGACACAAGAAGACAGCCCCCCTGGAGGTCGACGCAGGAGTTTTGGCGAGTGTGTCCGAGGGCCGCTACCACGCGCCACACTCGGTGCTTGGCGCGCATCTGAGCATCAGCCCGGAGGGTCAGGAACTTCTCACCATCCGCACATTGCGCCACCTAGCAGAAGCCGTTTCAGTGGTGTCCGCGGCAGGAAGCACCCCCATGACGCATGAGTACGGTGGTGTCTGGGTTGCTGTGCTGCCGGTGGAGGAGGCCGGTCACGTCCCCGACTACCGGCTCGACGTCCTTTACTCCGACGGCCTGCGCCGCGTCGATGATCCTTACCGGTACCTGCCCACAGTGGGTGAGCTCGATTTGCACCTGATGGCCGAGGGGCGGCACGAGACCCTGTGGACCGTCTTGGGCGCGCACGTCCACCGCTACCATTCCAGCCTGGGCGAGGTGGCCGGCGTCGGGTTCGCGGTCTGGGCACCCGGGGTCGCCGCGGTGAGGGTCGTTGGCGAGTTCAACGGCTGGGACGGGCGGGCCCACGCCATGCGCAGTCTGGGAACCAGCGGCGTCTGGGAACTGTTTATCCCCGATGCGGCCGTCGGGGATCGCTACAAGTTTGAGATCCTCACCGAGCAAGGGCAATGGCTGCAAAAGGCCGACCCCATGGCGTATGGGACCGAGGTCCCGCCACTGACAGCCTCACGGGTGGTGGAATCCACCTACTCCTTCAAGGACTCTGCGTGGATGGCTGCCCGCGCAAAACGGGATCCGCACAATTCGCCCATGAGTGTCTACGAGGTGCACCTGGGCTCGTGGCGGAAGGGCCTGGGATACAAGGAGTTGGCCACCGACCTTGTGGAGTACGTGAAATGGCTCGGCTTCACCCATGTGGAGTTCATGCCCGTCTCTGAACACCCCTTCGGCGGGTCGTGGGGCTACCAGGTGACGTCGTACTTTGCGCCCACCTCCCGTTTTGGTCATCCCGACGAGTTCCGGTTCCTGGTCGATTCACTGCACCAGGGCGGCATCGGCGTCATCATGGACTGGGTGCCGGCTCATTTCCCCAAGGACGAATGGGCGCTGGCAAACTTCACGGGCAGGGCGTTGTATGAACACGCCAACCCGCAATTGGGTGAGCACCCCGACTGGGGAACGCTCATCTTCGATTTTGGCCGCAACGAGGTACGGAACTTTCTGGTGGCCAACGCGCTGTACTGGATGGAGGAGTTCCACATTGACGGACTCCGCGTGGATGCCGTCGCCTCCATGCTTTACCTTGACTACTCCCGTGAGGAAGGGCAGTGGAGCCCCAACCGCTACGGCGGCAGGGAAAACTTGGAGGCTGTGAGCTTACTGCAGGAAATGAACGCCACGGCGTACCGCTGCAACCCGGGCATCGTCACCATTGCTGAAGAGTCCACGGCCTTCCCCGGGGTTACGGCGCCCACCAGTGCCGGCGGGCTCGGCTTCGGTATCAAATGGAACATGGGCTGGATGCACGATTCCCTGACCTACATGGCCGAAGACCCCATCAACCGAGGCTGGCACCACAACCAGATCACCTTTTCACTGGTGTACGCCTTCACCGAGAACTTCCTGCTCCCCATCAGTCACGACGAGGTGGTTCACGGCAAGGGCTCGCTCCTGCGCAAAATGCCCGGCGACCGCTGGCAGCAACTTGCCAATCTACGCGCCTACCTGGCTTTTCAATGGGCGCATCCTGGCAAGCAGTTGATCTTCATGGGCACCGAATTTGGTCAGGAGGCCGAGTGGAGCGAACAACATGGACTCGACTGGTGGCTGGCGGAGACCCCGCAGCACCACGGGATCCAGCTGCTGATCAAGGAACTCAACGCTGTCTACTCGCAGGTTGCCGCCCTGCACGAACTGGATAACACCCCGGAGGGCTTCGGCTGGATCAACGGAGGGGACACCGCCAACAACGTTCTGTCCTTTATTCGCTGGGACAGTGCTGGGAATCCGCTGGTGTGCATTATCAATTTCGCCGGGGTCGCTTACGAAGGATTCCGGGTGGGCTTGCCGCTGCCTGGTGAATGGCAGGAGGTCCTGAACACCGACCATGCTGAGTATGGCGGTTCCAATGTCCGCAATGCAGGGGTGATCACGGCCGACGGCGAAGCCTGGGATGGCCAGCCGTCCTCCGTTGCGCTGCGGATCCCACCCCTGGGAGCCCTTTATCTCAGGCCCGCGACGGGCTGAGAAACTGGCCGCCGGACTGACACCACCTTGCCGTTTGGTTAACGCGGCAAGATGGTGTTAGAGTTAGTACCCCGCCGGACGAACAGTTCGGCAGGGAATCAGATAACTCACCATGGCAGCCTTGAAAATAGGCTCGATGATGCGTGTTCAAATGAAAGTTTGAACTTCGTGTCAAGTGAAATCACTCTGAATCTTCGGATTTGACTTCTTGGAAGTCATTCCCGTAAGCTTGAAAAGTTGCTCCGGCACTGATCGTCATGGTTCTTCTGCTTGTTTGCAGGGTTTTTGTGGTGTGTTGGCTGGGTGTGGTTGTTGTTTGAGAACTCAATAGTGTGCCAAGTTTTATTGATACCAATTTATTGTATTGAATTGGTTATTTGACTGTTTGTTGCCGCCCCTGTGGTGACGGCAGTCTTTAGCTGGTTTCGAATTTAGTGCACATGGCTGTAACCTTTTTCCGGTTTGGTTGTGTGTGTCTGTTTGTTTTATTAACGGAGAGTTTGATCCTGGCTCAGGATGAACGCTGGCGGCGTGCTTAACACATGCAAGTCGAACGATGAACCTCACTTGTGGGGGGATTAGTGGCGAACGGGTGAGTAACACGTGAGTAACCTGCCCTTAACTCTGGGATAAGCCTGGGAAACTGGGTCTAATACTGGATATTGACTTTTCCTCGCATGGGGTTTTGTTGAAAGCTTTAGTGGTTTTGGATGGACTCGCGGCCTATCAGCTTGTTGGTGAGGTAATGGCTCACCAAGGCGACGACGGGTAGCCGGCCTGAGAGGGTGACCGGCCACACTGGGACTGAGACACGGCCCAGACTCCTACGGGAGGCAGCAGTGGGGAATATTGCACAATGGGCGAAAGCCTGATGCAGCGACGCCGCGTGAGGGATGACGGCCTTCGGGTTGTAAACCTCTTTCAGTAGGGAACAAGGCTACACGTTGTGTGGTTGAGGGTACTTGCAGAAGAAGCACCGGCTAACTACGTGCCAGCAGCCGCGGTAATACGTAGGGTGCAAGCGTTATCCGGAATTATTGGGCGTAAAGAGCTCGTAGGCGGTTTGTCGCGTCTGCCGTGAAAGTCCGGGGCTCAACCCCGGATCTGCGGTGGGTACGGGCAGACTAGAGTGATGTAGGGGAGACTGGAATTCCTGGTGTAGCGGTGAAATGCGCAGATATCAGGAGGAACACCGATGGCGAAGGCAGGTCTCTGGGCATTAACTGACGCTGAGGAGCGAAAGCATGGGGAGCGAACAGGATTAGATACCCTGGTAGTCCATGCCGTAAACGTTGGGCACTAGGTGTGGGGGACATTCCACGTTTTCCGCGCCGTAGCTAACGCATTAAGTGCCCCGCCTGGGGAGTACGGCCGCAAGGCTAAAACTCAAAGGAATTGACGGGGGCCCGCACAAGCGGCGGAGCATGCGGATTAATTCGATGCAACGCGAAGAACCTTACCAAGGCTTGACATGAACTGGAAACGCTTGGAAACAAGTGCCCCGCTTGCGGTCGGTTTACAGGTGGTGCATGGTTGTCGTCAGCTCGTGTCGTGAGATGTTGGGTTAAGTCCCGCAACGAGCGCAACCCTCGTTCTATGTTGCCAGCACGTTATGGTGGGGACTCATAGGAGACTGCCGGGGTCAACTCGGAGGAAGGTGAGGACGACGTCAAATCATCATGCCCCTTATGTCTTGGGCTTCACGCATGCTACAATGGCCGGTACAATGGGTTGCGATACTGTGAGGTGGAGCTAATCCCAAAAAGCCGGTCTCAGTTCGGATTGGGGTCTGCAACTCGACCCCATGAAGTCGGAGTCGCTAGTAATCGCAGATCAGCAACGCTGCGGTGAATACGTTCCCGGGCCTTGTACACACCGCCCGTCAAGTCACGAAAGTTGGTAACACCCGAAGCCGGTGGCCTAACCCCCTTGTGGGGAGGGAGCTGTCGAAGGTGGGACTGGCGATTGGGACTAAGTCGTAACAAGGTAGCCGTACCGGAAGGTGCGGCTGGATCACCTCCTTTCTAAGGAGCACCGAGTGCCACGAGGTAGCCCGCATGGGTTGTGTTGGTGGTATGAGGAGTAAAGACTTACTGCGAGAACGTTTGTTTCTCGGTAGGTTGCTCAAGGGTGGAATATCAATAAAGTAGCTGATGATCGGCAATTGGTGACCTGGTTCTAGTACAACGATTCCTTCGGGGATGGTGGGGAAAGAGCTGTATGGGTTGGTAGTTGCGTGGGTTGTTATGTGTTTGGCACACTGTTGGGTCCTGAGGCAACAACGATTCCTTCGCTCCTGTTTGGGGGTGGGGGGTGTTGTTTTGTTTCTGGTTTCCCGCACACAACCAACCGCTAGGCGGTGCTGGTTTGCGTGACTGCTCTTTGGGGGTGGTTCGTGATCGGTGTCTTGGTGGGATGGTGTGTGGTGGGGTTGTTGTTTGAGAACTACATAGTGAACGCGAGCATCTTTATAAAGAAGCAATTTCTTTGAGATAATTGAACCTGGATCTGATGCTGTTACATCCTTTGGGGTGTGGTGGTGTTGGTTTTCATGGTTCTCTCGATAATATGTAAGTGTTTTTTGACTATTTTGTGTGGTCAAGTTTTTAAGGGCACACGGTGGATGCCTTGGCATTAGGAGCCGAAGAAGGACGTAGGAATCTGCGATAAGCCTCGGGGAGTTGATAACCGAACTTTGATCCGAGGGTGTCCGAATGGGGGAACCCCGTTACCCGTCGTAAGGCGAGGTGATGACCTGCACCTGAATATATAGGGTGTGTGGAGGGAACGTGGGGAAGTGAAACATCTCAGTACCCACAGGAAGAGAAAACAATAGTGATTCCGTTAGTAGTGGCGAGCGAACGCGGAACAGGCTAAACCGTGCCATGTGTGATAGCCGGCGGGCGTTGCATGGTCGGGGTTGAGGGACTCACCGTTACGAATCTGCCGGTTCGTTGAGGGGAATGGTGCATGTATAGGTGAACGGTTTTGAATGGCCGACCGTAGAGGGTGAGAGTCCCGTAACTGAAATGCAGTGCACTCCCTGGAGAGTATCCCAAGTAGCACGGGGCCCGAGAAATCCCGTGTGAATCTGTCAGGACCACCTGATAAGCCTAAATACTACCTAATGACCGATAGCGGACAAGTACCGTGAGGGAAAGGTGAAAAGTACCCCGGGAGGGGAGTGAAATAGTACCTGAAACCGTGTGCTTACAATCCGTTAGAGCCACCGAGCCCACTTGTGGGTTGTTGTTGTGGTGATGGCGTGCCTTTTGAAGAATGAGCCTGCGAGTTAGTGTTACGTCGCGAGGTTAACCCGTGTGGGGAAGCCGTAGCGAAAGCGAGTCTGAATAGGGCGTTGCAGTGGCGTGATCTAGACCCGAAGCGAAGTGATCTACCCATGGCCAGGTTGAAGCGTGTGTAAGAGCGCGTGGAGGACCGAACCCACTTCAGTTGAAAATGGAGGGGATGAGCTGTGGGTAGGGGTGAAAGGCCAATCAAACTTCGTGATAGCTGGTTCTCCCCGAAATGCATTTAGGTGCAGCGTTACGTGTTTCTTACTGGAGGTAGAGCTACTGGATGGCTAATGGGCCCTACAAGGTTACTGACGTCAGCCAAACTCCGAATGCCGGTAAGTGAGAGCGTAGCAGTGAGACTGTGGGGGATAAGCTTCATAGTCGAGAGGGAAACAGCCCAGACCACCAACTAAGGCCCCTAAGCGTGTGCTAAGTGGGAAAGGATGTGGGATTGCTTAGACAACCAGGAGGTTGGCTTAGAAGCAGCCATCCTTAAAAGAGTGCGTAATAGCTCACTGGTCAAGTGATTCCGCGCCGACAATGTAGCGGGGCTCAAGTACACCGCCGAAGTTGTGGATTTCAAACAGTACCCAAGCAGATCAGGACTTGTCTTGTACCTGTTCAGGGGTTTGGAGTGGTAGGGGAGCGTCGTGTGGGCATTGAAGCCGCAGTGTGAACTAGCGGTGGAGCCCACACGAGTGAGAATGCAGGCATGAGTAGCGAAAGACGGGTGAGAAACCCGTCCGCCGAATGATCAAGGGTTCCAGGGTCAAGCTAATCTGCCCTGGGTAAGTCGGGACCTAAGGCGAGGCCGACAGGCGTAGTCGATGGACAACGGGTTGATATTCCCGTACCGGTGAAGAACCGCCCATATTGAACTGATGATACTAACCACCCAATCTTTTTAGTGAGTGCCTTCGGGCCAGGCTAGAAGGGGAGCGTGGGACCTGAATCAGGGAGGTAAACGTATTAACAGGTGTGACGCAGGAAGGTAGCCGAGCCGGGCGATGGTAGTCCCGGTCTAAGGATGTAGGGAACGTGATAGGCAAATCCGTCACGTAGTCTTCAATGACACTCTTGAGATCTGATGGGACCCCCCTTAGGGGGAATTCGGTGATCCTATGCTGCCTAGAAAAGCATCGACGTGAGGTTCCAACTGCCCGTACCCCAAACCGACACAGGTGATCAGGTAGAGAATACTAAGGCGATCGAGAGAATTATGGTTAAGGAACTCGGCAAAATGCCCCCGTAACTTCGGGAGAAGGGGGGCCTGCCTCGTGAAGGACACTAGCTGTCCGTGAGCGGGTGTGGGCCGCAGAGACCAGGGGGAAGCGACTGTTTACTAAAAACACAGGTCCGTGCGAAGTCGCAAGACGATGTATACGGACTGACTCCTGCCCGGTGCTGGAAGGTTAAGAGGACCGGTTAGCACGTAAGTGCGAAGCTGAGAATTTAAGCCCCAGTAAACGGCGGTGGTAACTATAACCATCCTAAGGTAGCGAAATTCCTTGTCGGGTAAGTTCCGACCTGCACGAATGGAGTAACGACTTCCCCGCTGTCTCAACCATAAACTCGGCGAAATTGCAGTACGAGTAAAGATGCTCGTTACGCGCAGCAGGACGGAAAGACCCCGAGACCTTTACTATAGTTTGGTATTGGTGTTCGGAGTGGCTTGTGTAGGATAGGTGGGAGACTGTGAAGTTCCAACGCTAGTTGGAATGGAGTCATCGTTGAAATACCACTCTGGTCACTTTGGACATCTAACTTCGGCCCGTAATCCGGGTCAGGGACAGTGCCTGATGGGTAGTTTAACTGGGGCGGTTGCCTCCTAAAGAGTAACGGAGGCGCCCAAAGGTTCCCTCAGCCTGGTTGGCAATCAGGTTTCGAGTGTAAGTGCACAAGGGAGCTTGACTGTGAGAGGGACACCTCGAGCAGGGACGAAAGTCGGGACTAGTGATCCGGCGGCACATTGTGGAATGGCCGTCGCTCAACGGATAAAAGGTACCTCGGGGATAACAGGCTGATCTTGCCCAAGAGTCCATATCGACGGCATGGTTTGGCACCTCGATGTCGGCTCGTCGCATCCTGGGGCTGGAGTAGGTCCCAAGGGTTGGGCTGTTCGCCCATTAAAGCGGTACGCGAGCTGGGTTTAGAACGTCGTGAGACAGTTCGGTCCCTATCCGCTGCGCGCGCAGGAAATTTGAGAAGGGCTGTCCTTAGTACGAGAGGACCGGGACGGACGAACCTCTGGTGTGTCAGTTGTACTGCCAAGTGCATCGCTGATTAGCTACGTTCGGATGGGATAACCGCTGAAAGCATCTAAGCGGGAAGCTCGCTTCGAGATGAGATTTCCATACACGATAAGTGTGAGAGGCCCCCAGCTAGACCACTGGGTTGATAGGCCGGACGTGGAAGCGAGGACTAAAGACTCGTGAAGCTGACCGGTACTAATAGGCCGATAACTTACACCACACAAACACTCCCATACAGGGTGCGAATAAATCAAAAGCTATTCACACCCCACAAGAGTAACAAAGCATGCTCGCGTTCACTATGTGGTTCCCAAACAACAAACCCAACGTTCGTTGTTAACACGGGAACAAAACAACACAAGACACCCTTGTGACTAACCCCACCACCAGTGCGGGCACATCACAACCAGGAATCTTGTATAATAGAATAACTGATTGATCCACACAACACCCAACAAACCACCCAACCAGATACCTGGTCCTGGGAATAAAGTTACGGTGGTCATAGCGTGGGGGAAACGCCCGGTCCCATTCCGAACCCGGAAGCTAAGACCCACAGCGCCGATGGTACTGCATTCGACAGGATGTGGGAGAGTAGGACACCGCCGGACAAACAGTAAAAAGGTCGAGGCCCCACACCACACGGTGCGGGGCCTCCCTCATTTAACCAACCACCACCACCAACCCACCACCAACCAACCACCAGGAAGCCACACCTGCTTAACCGAAGGCGGAGATCGCGGTGATGTGCTGGCCCAGAATCAAGGTATGGATCTCGTCTGTTCCCTCATAGGTGCGCACTGACTCGAGGTTGTTGCCGCCAAGAATGGTGCGGGCTTGGGAGCAGATCTTGATGGCCTCACTGGTGTTATTGAGGTTGCCTGCAGATATTTGAGCGGGTGCTAGAGCGCCCGCATCTTTCAGGCGTCCCAGATGGATCGCCAGGAGCTGGCCCTTCCCCAGTTCAAGGGCCAGTTCACCAGCTTCTCCTGCGTGAGCGCGAAGCCGGCCAGTGGCTTGCCAAGTACTTGCCGTTCCTGGGAGTAGCTCAGGGCCGTTTCGTAGGCATCACGGGCTGCACCCATGACCCCCCACGTGATCCCTTACCGGGCCTCATTCGGGCATTCCAACGCGCTCCGGGGACCTTTTGCGCCTGGAAGCCGCGTCAATGCACGTACCCGCACCGAATCGAGGACAATATCGCATTGAATTCAAGCTTGCATGGGGAGTTTGCGGGCAATAGGGGTAGCAGTGAACCCCGGAGTATTGGTGGGAACTATAAAGCCGCGCATGCCACTGTCGGTCATCGCCTAGACAATGGCAATGTTGGCTGTACTCGCCAAGCCAATCCACCGCGTGCCACCGGTGATGGTCCAGTCGGCATCGGCATCGGTGCCGGTGCCTGCCCGCCGGGCATACGTAGTCATTGACGCTGGATCGGAACCCGCGACTGCTTCGGTCAGCTTTAATCCGCCGATGGTTTGCCCCGAGGCCATGGATGGCAATCAGTTGAGCTTCTGCTCCTGCGAACCGTGCCGATGAATGCGGTTATCGCCAAGGAACCTTGAACACTGACCAAAGTCCGGATCCCGGAATCGCCAGCATCCAGCTCCATGACCGCTGTCCCGTAGTCAACTGCGGTTCGGCCACCACACGCGTATCCGTGCGATGACATCGCCAACAGCCCCAAGGCACCGAGCTCTCCCGCCAGATCCAGTGGAAATACGTCATCCTCATACCAAGAAGCAATATTCGGTTTCACCCTAGTATCGACAAACTCCCGTACTGTGTCCCTCGACTGTGACTCGGTGGCAGTCAGAAGCCCGGAAACACCGAGCAGATCGGAATTCTGATTCATAGCTAGCACTCCCTGAATGCAGATCAACAATCCTCCCTGAATACTAACCCCCGCAGGAGCGCAGCAGAGGGAGGATCCGCACCAGCATTACATAGTACGGTCGAGCTATAATAAGCGCCATAACGAGGGATACGCCTGCCATGGAAAACCAAGTATGGGATGCATCAGTTAATACATGTTTGCTATAAAGCCGCCACTGGCGCTATTGGAGGCAAGAGTGAAGGGCCAGCACCGGCTCGGCAAGCGGTGAAGGGGCGAGGGAAGGGCCAGGGGGCGTCCAATATGGCGCAACCACTGGTTCGCAGGGTATTTCCTCAGGCTCCGCTGGGTTTCTACACAGGTTTAGGTTTTATAGTTATTGGTGCGCAGGGTCACACTGCTTCAGCTAGCTTTGTGGTTGAAAGGTGTGTATTGTTTTTCGAGTTGCCTTGGTTGTTTGGGGCAGGGATTCGTAGGGTTTTGGACTGTTTTTGGGTTCTTGATCTGTGGGTTTGTTGGGTTTGTTCGTTGTTTAGCGGATTTGCTTTATGGATTCTTTGCGGGTAAGCTTGAAAAGTTGCTCCGGCACTGATCGTCATGGTTCTTCTGCTTGTTTGCAGGGTTTTTGTGGTGTGTTGGCTGGGTGTGGTTGTTGTTTGAGAACTCAATAGTGTGCCAAGTTTTATTGATACCAATTTATTGTATTGAATTGGTTATTTGACTGTTTGTTGCCGCCCCTGTGGTGACGGCAGTCTTTAGCTGGTTTCGAATTTAGTGCACATGGCTGTAACCTTTTTCCGGTTTGGTTGTGTGTGTCTGTTTGTTTTATTAACGGAGAGTTTGATCCTGGCTCAGGATGAACGCTGGCGGCGTGCTTAACACATGCAAGTCGAACGATGAACCTCACTTGTGGGGGGATTAGTGGCGAACGGGTGAGTAACACGTGAGTAACCTGCCCTTAACTCTGGGATAAGCCTGGGAAACTGGGTCTAATACTGGATATTGACTTTTCCTCGCATGGGGTTTTGTTGAAAGCTTTAGTGGTTTTGGATGGACTCGCGGCCTATCAGCTTGTTGGTGAGGTAATGGCTCACCAAGGCGACGACGGGTAGCCGGCCTGAGAGGGTGACCGGCCACACTGGGACTGAGACACGGCCCAGACTCCTACGGGAGGCAGCAGTGGGGAATATTGCACAATGGGCGAAAGCCTGATGCAGCGACGCCGCGTGAGGGATGACGGCCTTCGGGTTGTAAACCTCTTTCAGTAGGGAACAAGGCTACACGTTGTGTGGTTGAGGGTACTTGCAGAAGAAGCACCGGCTAACTACGTGCCAGCAGCCGCGGTAATACGTAGGGTGCAAGCGTTATCCGGAATTATTGGGCGTAAAGAGCTCGTAGGCGGTTTGTCGCGTCTGCCGTGAAAGTCCGGGGCTCAACCCCGGATCTGCGGTGGGTACGGGCAGACTAGAGTGATGTAGGGGAGACTGGAATTCCTGGTGTAGCGGTGAAATGCGCAGATATCAGGAGGAACACCGATGGCGAAGGCAGGTCTCTGGGCATTAACTGACGCTGAGGAGCGAAAGCATGGGGAGCGAACAGGATTAGATACCCTGGTAGTCCATGCCGTAAACGTTGGGCACTAGGTGTGGGGGACATTCCACGTTTTCCGCGCCGTAGCTAACGCATTAAGTGCCCCGCCTGGGGAGTACGGCCGCAAGGCTAAAACTCAAAGGAATTGACGGGGGCCCGCACAAGCGGCGGAGCATGCGGATTAATTCGATGCAACGCGAAGAACCTTACCAAGGCTTGACATGAACTGGAAACGCTTGGAAACAAGTGCCCCGCTTGCGGTCGGTTTACAGGTGGTGCATGGTTGTCGTCAGCTCGTGTCGTGAGATGTTGGGTTAAGTCCCGCAACGAGCGCAACCCTCGTTCTATGTTGCCAGCACGTTATGGTGGGGACTCATAGGAGACTGCCGGGGTCAACTCGGAGGAAGGTGAGGACGACGTCAAATCATCATGCCCCTTATGTCTTGGGCTTCACGCATGCTACAATGGCCGGTACAATGGGTTGCGATACTGTGAGGTGGAGCTAATCCCAAAAAGCCGGTCTCAGTTCGGATTGGGGTCTGCAACTCGACCCCATGAAGTCGGAGTCGCTAGTAATCGCAGATCAGCAACGCTGCGGTGAATACGTTCCCGGGCCTTGTACACACCGCCCGTCAAGTCACGAAAGTTGGTAACACCCGAAGCCGGTGGCCTAACCCCCTTGTGGGGAGGGAGCTGTCGAAGGTGGGACTGGCGATTGGGACTAAGTCGTAACAAGGTAGCCGTACCGGAAGGTGCGGCTGGATCACCTCCTTTCTAAGGAGCACCGAGTGCCACGAGGTAGCCCGCATGGGTTGTGTTGGTGGTATGAGGAGTAAAGACTTACTGCGAGAACGTTTGTTTCTCGGTAGGTTGCTCAAGGGTGGAATATCAATAAAGTAGCTGATGATCGGCAATTGGTGACCTGGTTCTAGTACAACGATTCCTTCGGGGATGGTGGGGAAAGAGCTGTATGGGTTGGTAGTTGCGTGGGTTGTTATGTGTTTGGCACACTGTTGGGTCCTGAGGCAACAACGATTCCTTCGCTCCTGTTTGGGGGTGGGGGGTGTTGTTTTGTTTCTGGTTTCCCGCACACAACCAACCGCAAGGCGGTGCTGGTTTGCGTGACTGCTCTTTGGGGGTGGTTCGTGATCGGTGTCTTGGTGGGATGGTGTGTGGTGGGGTTGTTGTTTGAGAACTACATAGTGAACGCGAGCATCTTTATAAAGAAGCAATTTCTTTGAGATAATTGAACCTGGATCTGATGCTGTTACATCCTTTGGGGTGTGGTGGTGTTGGTTTTCATGGTTCTCTCGATAATATGTAAGTGTTTTTTGACTATTTTGTGTGGTCAAGTTTTTAAGGGCACACGGTGGATGCCTTGGCATTAGGAGCCGAAGAAGGACGTAGGAATCTGCGATAAGCCTCGGGGAGTTGATAACCGAACTTTGATCCGAGGGTGTCCGAATGGGGGAACCCCGTTACCCGTCGTAAGGCGAGGTGATGACCTGCACCTGAATATATAGGGTGTGTGGAGGGAACGTGGGGAAGTGAAACATCTCAGTACCCACAGGAAGAGAAAACAATAGTGATTCCGTTAGTAGTGGCGAGCGAACGCGGAACAGGCTAAACCGTGCCATGTGTGATAGCCGGCGGGCGTTGCATGGTCGGGGTTGAGGGACTCACCGTTACGAATCTGCCGGTTCGTTGAGGGGAATGGTGCATGTATAGGTGAACGGTTTTGAATGGCCGACCGTAGAGGGTGAGAGTCCCGTAACTGAAATGCAGTGCACTCCCTGGAGAGTATCCCAAGTAGCACGGGGCCCGAGAAATCCCGTGTGAATCTGTCAGGACCACCTGATAAGCCTAAATACTACCTAATGACCGATAGCGGACAAGTACCGTGAGGGAAAGGTGAAAAGTACCCCGGGAGGGGAGTGAAATAGTACCTGAAACCGTGTGCTTACAATCCGTTAGAGCCACCGAGCCCACTTGTGGGTTGTTGTTGTGGTGATGGCGTGCCTTTTGAAGAATGAGCCTGCGAGTTAGTGTTACGTCGCGAGGTTAACCCGTGTGGGGAAGCCGTAGCGAAAGCGAGTCTGAATAGGGCGTTGCAGTGGCGTGATCTAGACCCGAAGCGAAGTGATCTACCCATGGCCAGGTTGAAGCGTGTGTAAGAGCGCGTGGAGGACCGAACCCACTTCAGTTGAAAATGGAGGGGATGAGCTGTGGGTAGGGGTGAAAGGCCAATCAAACTTCGTGATAGCTGGTTCTCCCCGAAATGCATTTAGGTGCAGCGTTACGTGTTTCTTACTGGAGGTAGAGCTACTGGATGGCTAATGGGCCCTACAAGGTTACTGACGTCAGCCAAACTCCGAATGCCGGTAAGTGAGAGCGTAGCAGTGAGACTGTGGGGGATAAGCTTCATAGTCGAGAGGGAAACAGCCCAGACCACCAACTAAGGCCCCTAAGCGTGTGCTAAGTGGGAAAGGATGTGGGATTGCTTAGACAACCAGGAGGTTGGCTTAGAAGCAGCCATCCTTAAAAGAGTGCGTAATAGCTCACTGGTCAAGTGATTCCGCGCCGACAATGTAGCGGGGCTCAAGTACACCGCCGAAGTTGTGGATTTCAAACAGTACCCAAGCAGATCAGGACTTGTCTTGTACCTGTTCAGGGGTTTGGAGTGGTAGGGGAGCGTCGTGTGGGCATTGAAGCCGCAGTGTGAACTAGCGGTGGAGCCCACACGAGTGAGAATGCAGGCATGAGTAGCGAAAGACGGGTGAGAAACCCGTCCGCCGAATGATCAAGGGTTCCAGGGTCAAGCTAATCTGCCCTGGGTAAGTCGGGACCTAAGGCGAGGCCGACAGGCGTAGTCGATGGACAACGGGTTGATATTCCCGTACCGGTGAAGAACCGCCCATATTGAACTGATGATACTAACCACCCAATCTTTTTAGTGAGTGCCTTCGGGCCAGGCTAGAAGGGGAGCGTGGGACCTGAATCAGGGAGGTAAACGTATTAACAGGTGTGACGCAGGAAGGTAGCCGAGCCGGGCGATGGTAGTCCCGGTCTAAGGATGTAGGGAACGTGATAGGCAAATCCGTCACGTAGTCTTCAATGACACTCTTGAGATCTGATGGGACCCCCCTTAGGGGGAATTCGGTGATCCTATGCTGCCTAGAAAAGCATCGACGTGAGGTTCCAACTGCCCGTACCCCAAACCGACACAGGTGATCAGGTAGAGAATACTAAGGCGATCGAGAGAATTATGGTTAAGGAACTCGGCAAAATGCCCCCGTAACTTCGGGAGAAGGGGGGCCTGCCTCGTGAAGGACACTAGCTGTCCGTGAGCGGGTGTGGGCCGCAGAGACCAGGGGGAAGCGACTGTTTACTAAAAACACAGGTCCGTGCGAAGTCGCAAGACGATGTATACGGACTGACTCCTGCCCGGTGCTGGAAGGTTAAGAGGACCGGTTAGCACGTAAGTGCGAAGCTGAGAATTTAAGCCCCAGTAAACGGCGGTGGTAACTATAACCATCCTAAGGTAGCGAAATTCCTTGTCGGGTAAGTTCCGACCTGCACGAATGGAGTAACGACTTCCCCGCTGTCTCAACCATAAACTCGGCGAAATTGCAGTACGAGTAAAGATGCTCGTTACGCGCAGCAGGACGGAAAGACCCCGAGACCTTTACTATAGTTTGGTATTGGTGTTCGGAGTGGCTTGTGTAGGATAGGTGGGAGACTGTGAAGTTCCAACGCTAGTTGGAATGGAGTCATCGTTGAAATACCACTCTGGTCACTTTGGACATCTAACTTCGGCCCGTAATCCGGGTCAGGGACAGTGCCTGATGGGTAGTTTAACTGGGGCGGTTGCCTCCTAAAGAGTAACGGAGGCGCCCAAAGGTTCCCTCAGCCTGGTTGGCAATCAGGTTTCGAGTGTAAGTGCACAAGGGAGCTTGACTGTGAGAGGGACACCTCGAGCAGGGACGAAAGTCGGGACTAGTGATCCGGCGGCACATTGTGGAATGGCCGTCGCTCAACGGATAAAAGGTACCTCGGGGATAACAGGCTGATCTTGCCCAAGAGTCCATATCGACGGCATGGTTTGGCACCTCGATGTCGGCTCGTCGCATCCTGGGGCTGGAGTAGGTCCCAAGGGTTGGGCTGTTCGCCCATTAAAGCGGTACGCGAGCTGGGTTTAGAACGTCGTGAGACAGTTCGGTCCCTATCCGCTGCGCGCGCAGGAAATTTGAGAAGGGCTGTCCTTAGTACGAGAGGACCGGGACGGACGAACCTCTGGTGTGTCAGTTGTACTGCCAAGTGCATCGCTGATTAGCTACGTTCGGATGGGATAACCGCTGAAAGCATCTAAGCGGGAAGCTCGCTTCGAGATGAGATTTCCATACACGATAAGTGTGAGAGGCCCCCAGCTAGACCACTGGGTTGATAGGCCGGACGTGGAAGCGAGGACTAAAGACTCGTGAAGCTGACCGGTACTAATAGGCCGATAACTTACACCACACAAACACTCCCATACAGGGTGCGAATAAATCAAAAGCTATTCACACCCCACAAGAGTAACAAAGCATGCTCGCGTTCACTATGTGGTTCCCAAACAACAAACCCAACGTTCGTTGTTAACACGGGAACAAAACAACACAAGACACCACAAATGGTCAATGACCAATGTAAAAGTCTTGTATAATAGAATAACTGATTGATCCACACAACACCCAACAAACCACCCAACCAGATACCTGGTCCTGGGAATAAAGTTACGGTGGTCATAGCGTGGGGGAAACGCCCGGTCCCATTCCGAACCCGGAAGCTAAGACCCACAGCGCCGATGGTACTGCATTCGACAGGATGTGGGAGAGTAGGACACCGCCGGACAAACAGTAAAAAGGTCGAGGCCCCACACCACACGGTGCGGGGCCTCCCTCATTTAACCAACCACCACCAACCAACCCACCATTGTCTTGAAGCGCCGTCGGCTCGGTAGATTGTCAGTGACTGGGCATAGGGCTGAGCAAAAGGGGCAAACATGGCGAATACGCAACCACATCACGACGGTTCATCGCTGTACGTTGCGAATCAACGGCCGGCCGTAAATGAGCATTGCAAGCTCAGAATGCGTGTGCCCACGGTTTGGGGGAGTGCCTCACGCGTTTGGGTACGGAGCCTGCAGGACGCGGAGCCGCGCTATGACGAGGCCGTATGCCTTGGCGATCAAGGAGATGGCTGGGTTTGGTGGGAAGCAGCCATACAGGTGGTGAACCCCGTGGCGCTCTACAGATTCGTTGTTGAGGTGCCGGGCGTCAATGGCTCCGACGATCAGTATTTCCCGTTTAACAATGCCGGGTTGTTTGCCCGCGACACCTCTGATTACCATGACTTCCGGATCACCACTGCCGTGCCCGCACCAGAGTGGTCCCGTAATGCCGTCATGTATCAGGTGTTCCCTGACCGCCTTGCCAGGTCTCAGGCGGCAAACACCCGGGCCACCCCGGACTGGGCCCTAGCGTGCACATGGCAGACCCCCGTTGAAGGCGCCGGCCCAGATGTTGCACGCCAATTCTACGGAGGTGACCTTGCCGGAGTGAGCGCGAAGGTCGACTACCTGGCCGGGTTGGGGGTCGACATCATTTACCTGACACCATTCTTTCCGGGTCGCTCCAACCACCGCTATGACGCGTCGACCTTTGAACACGTTGACTCCCTCCTGGGCGGCGACCAGGCCCTGATCGACCTCGTGGCAGCGGCTCATGCGCGAGGCATGAAGGTGATGGGCGACCTGACCGCCAACCACACCGGTGACGCCCACGAATGGTTCCAGCGGGCGCAAGCGGATCCGCAGTCACCCGAGGCCGACTACTACTTTTTCAACGAAGACCACACCGACTATGAGTCGTGGTGGGGCGTGAAGTCGCTACCCAAGCTCAACTGGGCCTCTCCAGGGCTGCGGGATGCCTTTGTGACGGGTGCCCATTCCGTTGTGGCGAAGTGGCTCTCACCGCCCTTTAGCTTGGACGGCTGGCGGATTGACGTCGGCAATATGACGGGCAGGCTCGGCGCCCAGGACCTGAACGGCGAGGTTGCAGCCCTCATTCAGAAGCGCGTCTTGGAGATCAATCCGGAGGCCCTGTTGCTGGGCGAGGAGACATCGGATGCAGGCGTGGACGTGGATGGTTTTGGTTGGCAGGGCGCCATGACATATTCCAACTTCACCCGGCCCATGTGGCAGTGGTTGGCGGACACCGACGCCCGGGCGGATTTCTTCGGCACACCCTTCTCCGGACCGAACAAGGTTGCTGCGCAAACGGTGCTGGCCACACACTGTGATCTCTCCAGCGCGTTCAGCTGGCCTGTCCGCAACGCCACCATGAATGCCTTGAACACCCATGACACTGCGCGTGCGGCGTCGGTCATGATCCCCGGCGGCCCGCTGGTTGCTGCTGCGCTCTCAATGTTGTTGCCGGGCATACCCGTGGTCTTTTCCGGTGACGAATTTGGGCTTGAGGGCGATCGTGGTGAGTCTTCCCGCACGCCGATGCCCTGGGATGAGCCGGAACGGATTGTGACGGACTTGCGGGCGGATTATGTTGCGCTGACCGGATTGCGTCATAGCAGCGCTGCTCTGTCCCGGGGAGCCATGCGGTGGTTGATGGCCGACGGCGATGTCCTGGCTTTTGTGCGCGAGTCACCACAGGAGTCGCTGTTGGTGATCGCGACGCGTGCGCACGTTCAGGGCCTGGGGTTGGCCGACCTGGGGTTGGATGAGGCCGAACAGGCTGCCATGGCCGCCACCGCGCCCGTCTACCACTCGGGCGGCTACCTTGTGTACAGCGATGTCAACCTCAACGGCCCGGGCGTCTATGTCTGGCGTCTTCCGGGCGTTCAGGTTCCTGCGGAATAGCGCACGTGTCGGTGGCGCCGCCGCGGTTCTCCTAAACTGAAGGGAACCGCCGATGGGAACCAAGGGCGGGCCATGATGGAAAGGTTTTGCGCGACCATGACAACAACGAATACTCCACTGAACCACCACCTTGAGCGCGAGCTCCGGGCTGCGTTGCGGCAGGGGCAGCTGAGCCTGAGCCCTGCCGACCTGAAAACCTTTGCAGTGGACCAGGGACCTGTCACCGACTATCAGGAACCGGTGGCGGTTGTGTGGGCGGAATCGGTGGCCGACGTCCAGGCCGTGGTACGACTGGCCGGAAAGTATGCAGTCCCCATCGTGGCCCGCGGCGCGGGGACAGGCGTGTCCGGGGGTGCCCACGCGACGGCGGGTTCTCTGGTGTTGAACCTTGAGCGGATGAACAAGATCCTCGAGCTGAGCCCCGAGGATGAGATTGCCCGGGTGGAGCCCGGTGTGGTCAACGCCGACCTGAACGAGGCGGCGGCGGCATTCGGCTTGATGTTCGCCCCTGACCCGGCGAGCTACAAGGTCTCAACGATTGGCGGTAACGTCGCCACCAACGCAGGTGGGCTGCGGTGCGCCAAGTATGGGGTGACCCGCGATGCAGTGCTGGGCCTGGAAGTGGTCCTGGCCGACGGCACGCTGATCCGCACAGGGCACCGAACCTTCAAGGGCGTGGCCGGATATGACCTCACGGGCCTGTTCGTGGGCTCCGAAGGCACCCTGGGGATCGTGGTGTCCGCCACTGTGAGGCTGAAATACCTTCCCGCCGATATCCGGACCCTTGCCGTCTTCTTCCCCGATGTGCAATCGGCTGCTGCCGGTGTGCTGGCCTTGGGAGCAGCCAGGGTGCAGCCATGCATCTTGGAAATGCTTGACGGGCCCAGCATGGAGGAACTGGACTTCCGTAATGGCAGCAAGCTAGCCAGCAGGGGAACAGCCCTGCTGTTAGTTCAGTTCGACGGGCTGTCCGCTGGGCAGGAAGTGCAGATCGCCACAGTGGCCCTGCAAGCAGCAGGCGGTTCCGTCAGTGAGGAAGACTCCCAGGAAGCCGCGGATCTGGTTGAGTTGCGGCGCAACTCCCGGGGCATGGATGTGGATACTGAAAACCGGGTGGGTGAGGATGTGGCTGTTCCCCGCTCTCAGCTGGTGCACTACATTGTTGCGCTGGAGGAGATGGCGTCCCGCCACGGGGTGGGCCTGCGCGTGATCGCCCATGCCGGAGACGGCAATCTACACCCCACGTTTTGGGTTCCGGGCATGGATGCACAAAGCATTAGTGCACTCAACGCGGCCCTGGACGAATCCATCGATAAGGCCCTGGAACTTGGCGGCACCATCACCGGCGAACATGGGATTGGCCAATACAAGCGTCGGTGGCTGCCGCTTGAACAGGCTCACGAAGTACTGCAGATTCAACTAAATATCAAGAAACTCTTTGATCCGCAGGGAATTTTGAACCCGGGGAAAGCCATTCCCGGGGCCTGACAGGCCGTAATACTTGACTAACGCGTGCCAAATCGGGCAGGGTACTTCAGGGGGAACTTGGTCCGAATAGCGGACTATTCGACTAACTTGGAAGTCATCCATGACATTCTCATCGCGTCCGTTTTGGCACGCTACGGCCCGCCGGGCAGTGGTTGCCGCCATGGTATCGGCCCTCTGCCTTGCGGTCAGTGCGGTATTGGCTGCTTCCGCCCACGGCGCTGAAGGGTCCCGCGCAGCGCTTCGGTCAGCCACCGTGATTTCACTGAGCGCGGCTCCGATGCAGGTCAGGGCGACGGAAAAGGACCCGGTGGGAGCGCCAACAGTGGAGACTGCGCCGCCGGCGGGGACTCCACTCCCTCCCGCGACGACGGCTACCGTCCCCGCTGCGCCCGAGCAAAAGCCGGCGCCCGCGCCACCGGAAAAGCGAGTGGCGCAGCCTGAACCAGCGGTGGCAACACCTGAGCGCACCACAGAAACTCCGACCGTTTCCGAGGCACCGTGGCCCACCTACACTCCCACCGAGACTCCCCAAACCTTTGTGCCAGCCTCACAGGCCTCACAAGAGACAGCCGCGGTGACCGAGGCTGAACTCTCACTGACCAATGAAACCTCGGGCGGGGTAAATCTGATGACCTGGATGATGCTGTTGCTGGGCGTGACAGTGCTGGCCGGCCTGGGCGTGGGCATCTATGCTTTGTTGCACGTCCGCGGCAGGCACCACAGCTAACTGTCAGTCGCCGTGGGCGCTGTCCGGGAGCACGCCGCTCTCCAGCATTTTGATAGTGTCCGTATCCGTGCTGAGCATGATGGCGTCCTCATCGCGGCGGTACCGCAAAATGGTGTCAACGTAGGACTGCACAGCCTCGGCCAGCGGAACGTTGCGTTCCTCCTCCTGAGACTTGTACCAGCGGTGTTCCAGGATCTCATGGACCACTTCCGCCGGTTCCAGCTTGCCGCCAAGCTCGCGCGGGATGGCCCGTACTATGGGCTCAAAAATGCTGCTGACCCAGTTGTGGGCACTGATTTCCTCGTCAGTGCCGGCCCCGGAATCGACCCTGAAGGAGTCCATGGCGTTGAGCAGGCGCCTGGCCTGGTTTTCCTGGGCGTCAATGCCCGTTAGGCGGAGAAGGCGCCGCTGGTGGTGCCCAGCGTCGACCACCTTCGGCTGAAGATGGATGGTGGAGCCGTCTGCAGTGGTTTTGATGGCGTACTCCTCAACATCAAAGCCAAGCTCGTTCAGACGGCGGATGCGGGCGCCCACGCGCCAGCGGTCCTCCAGCTCGAAGGACTCCTTCTCCGTCAATTCCGCCCAAAGCCGGCGGTAGCTTTCCATGATCAGCTGACTGGTGGCCACAGGATCGACCTTTTCCTCAATCAAGCCACCTTCAAGTAGATCCATCAGCTCCCCGGCGATGTTGACCCTGGCGATCTCCAGATCGTACTCACGCTGTCCCGTGGACAGGTCCGGGTAGAGCTCACCGGTTTCGGCGTCCACCAGGTACGCAGCGAAAGCGCCGGCGTCGCGCCGGAACAAGGTGTTGGAGAGGGACACATCGCCCCAATAGAACCCGACAAGGTGCAGACGCACCAGCAGCAGCGCCTGTGCGTCAATAAGCCTGGTGAGCGTTTCGCGGCGCAGCTTCTGAGAGAACAGGGCCCGGTACGGAAGGGAGAACTTCAGATGCCGGGTGACGAGCACAGGGTCCAGGGGGGCGCCCGTGGGGGTGGTGCGCCCGGTAATCACGGCGACGGGCTCCACGCAGGGCACGTCCAGACGGGCCAGTTTGCGCAGCATGTGATATTCGTGCCGGGCGACGTGCTCGGAGGTTTCCTTGATGGCGATGACGGAGCCGTCCATGTGCGCGAACCGCACCACGTGGCGGGAGATGCCGCGGGGGAGGGCTGCGAGGTTTGCCGCGGGCCACTCTTCAAGTTTGATGTGCCAGGGCAGGTCCAACAGTCCCTGGTCGGCCGTGGCGGCCGTGATATTCAACGACCCCATGACCTGGGCCGGAGGCGCTGACTTGCGTGGCAGCTTGCCGATCTGTTCAAAGTCTGTGGGCTCGTGGTTCCACTGGGCGCCGGGTAAATCAGTCATGGAATAATTCTCTCTTAAAAGCGCAAAACGCGGTTGCCTGCCGGATAAATATCCAACAGGCAACCGCGTCTGCGGGTCTCGACAGGCTCGATCAATCTTGCTAGCTGGTCGCTACGTTCTGGTTGTCCAACCGCAGGCCGGACGTTGCATCGAAGAGGTGGACGTGGCCAACCTGGGGACGGACGTGGATGGTGTCGCCCTTCAACGGTGGTCGGCGGCCGTCGACACGGACAACCATGTCGCGCTCAACACCGTCGATGATGGCGTGGCCGTAAACGTAAGCGTCGGCACCCAGCTCTTCAACGACGTCGGCCTCAACAGTCAAACCCTCGCCGACACCAACGAGCTCGAGGTCTTCGGGGCGGACACCCAAGGTCACGGTGTTGCCGGCGGCGGCGCCAAGGACTTCGCGCGGGACCGGGTAGATGGCGCCACCGAACTTTACGCCGCCGTCGACGACGGGCAGTTCCAGCAGGTTCATCGCGGGGGAGCCGATGAAGCCGGCGACGAAGACGTTCTGCGGGGAATCGTAGAGGTTGCGGGGAGTGTCAACCTGCATCAGCAGGCCATCCTTGAGGACGGCGACCCGGTCACCCATGGTCATGGCCTCGACCTGGTCGTGGGTCACGTAGACGGTGGTGACGCCCAGGCGGCGGGTCAAGGAGGCGATCTGCGTGCGGGTCTGAACGCGAAGCTTGGCATCCAGGTTCGAGAGCGGCTCATCCATGAGGAAGACCTGCGGGTTACGCACAATGGCGCGGCCCATGGCAACACGCTGGCGCTGGCCGCCGGAGAGTGCCTTCGGCTTACGGTCAAGGTAAGCCTCGAGGTCCAGGAGTTTGGCGGCCTCAAGCACCCGTTTGGCGCGCTCGTCCTTGGAAATGCCGGCGATCTTCAGTGCGAAGCCCATGTTGTCGGCAACGGACATGTGAGGGTACAGCGCATAGTTCTGGAACACCATGGCGATGTCGCGGTCCTTGGGCGGAACGTCTGTGACGTCGCGGTCGCCGATCAGGATGCGCCCGGCGTTGACGTCTTCCAAGCCTGCGAGCATGCGCAGGGAGGTAGACTTGCCGCAGCCGGAGGGTCCGACGAGGACCAAGAATTCGCCATCGGCGATCTCGATGTTGAGCTTGTCAACGGCGGGCTTGGTGGTGCCCGGGTAGATGCGTGTTGCGTTGTCAAAAGTTACTGAAGCCACAGTAATAATTCCCTTCATCGGCAGGTACGTGCCGAACGATCCTCAAGTGAATGGTTGTTTATGCAGTTATTCAGGCCGAAATCCACCAAGGGCAGATACAACACTGATGTATGAAGTATGGCACATTCGCATGGTGCGATGCGTCACACTCGGTGATTTCAGTGTTTAGGCCAGTTCCAGTTTATCGGCACCCACGCGCACGTGCTATCCCATGATTCCCCGCTCCGCGGACCGTTGGGCGCCGATGATGCCCGGTGAGAGAAAAATGGCCTCTTACGGGTGTTTGCGAGTTGCTAAAAGTAGTTCAAGGACAGCTGGCAGCTCCTGTGGGGAGGCGATACGGAACGCGGCTGCGGTGGTGCCGGCGCCCACCTTGATGCCGACGTCGCCGGCGCCGAGAGCGGTGAAGGCGTGCTCGTCGGTGACGTCGTCGCCGGCAAAGATCACGGCGGTGGCGTCACTGACCGTGCGCAGCAGCCGAAGGCTTTCGCCTTTGTTGGCGTTGATGACGGAGATTTCCAGCACCATTTTGCCTTCGGTGATGAACAGGCCGGGGTCCTGGCCCAGTGCGGCGCGAACCGCGGCGACGGCGGCCCGCCCGGCTTCCGGGGTTGCCTGGCGGTAATGCAGCACCACGCCGGCCGGTTTTTGTTCCATGACGGTGCCCGGGTGCAGGTGGACGGCTAACTGCACGGCGGACTGGACCCGGCCACGGGCATGCTCCTGCGTTTCGGTCAGCTCCAAACCCGGGGAGCCTGGCCCCAACCAGACCTCGGCGCCATGGCTGCCCACCAGCAGTGTCTGTTCCGGTGGTGTGGCGACCGCACGCAAACTGGCCAGGGCGCGCCCAGAGACCAGCGCCGTCGTCGTACTCTCCACGGCAGACAAGGCTGCGAAGGCGGAGGCAGCGGCGGGTAGTGGGCGGGCGTCCTCGGCGCGGGGGACCAGGGGTGCCATGGTGCCGTCAAAGTCCATCGCGACCAACAGGTGCGCGGTGCGGGCAACGTGGACGATGGCGGCGTGCAAGTCTGCGCTGAGGCCGGCTGAGCCCAGGCCGTCTGGGCCCAGTCCGTGTGGGCCCAGTCCGTGTGGCAGCGGGTTAGCGGTCGTCACGCACGGCCTCGTTTTGAAGGGCGAGTAAGAAGTCCTCGCTCCAGCGTTGGACGTCGTGGGAGAGGATCTGCTTGCGCATGGCCCGCATGCGGCGTGCGGACTCGGCCTTGGGCAGCGTGATGGCGTGGGCGATGGTGGCCTTGAGCCCGTCGATGTCATGCGGGTTGATCAGCAGTGCCTGCTTGAGCTGGTCGGCGGCGCCGGTGAATTCGCTCAGGACCAGGGCGCCGGTGTTGTCGGAACGGGCCGCCACATATTCCTTGGCCACCAGGTTCATACCGTCGCGCAGGGCGGTGACCAGCATGACGTCCGCGGCTAGGTAGAGGGCAACCATCTCCTCCACCGGGTAGTTGTGGTGCAGGTAGCGAACGGCGGTGTTTTGGATGGTGTCGAACTGGCCGTTGATCCGCCCCACCATGCCCTCCACTTCCTCGCGCAGCTGCCGGTAGGTTTCCACGCGTTCGCGGCTGGGGCTGGCCACCTGGATCAACGCGGCATCTTCAACCGTGATGACACCGTCGTCCAGGAGTTCACCGTAGGCCTTGAGCCTGTGCGTGATGCCCTTGGTGTAGTCCAGCCGGTCAACGCCCAGCAGGATGGTTTTCGGGTTGCCTAGGTCCTCCCGGATTTGTTTGGACCGGGCGATGATGTCCGGGCGGGCGGCCAGTTCCTGGATCCGGCCCACGTCGATGGAGATGGGGAATGGCTCGGCACGGGCGATGTGGCTGATCGAGTCGTCGCGCTCCTTGACGTGGACCTGCTGGGCCTTGACGCTGGCGCCGAGGAAACGGCGGGCCGAGCGCAGGAAGTTGGCGGTGTCGTTGGGGCGTTGGAAGCCGATGAGATCGGCGCCCAACAAGCCGTCAATAATCGCCTGGCGCCAGGGCAGCTGGGCGAAGATCTCCGGCGGTGGGAACGGGATGTGGTTGAAGAAGCCAATGCGCAGGTCCGGGCGAAGGTGGCGCAGGTAGCGGGGGACGAGCTGCAACTGGTAGTCCTGCACCCAGACGGTGGCGTTCTTGGCCGCTGCGCTGGCTGCCGCCTCGGCAAAGCGCCTGTTCACCTTCCGGTACGAGTCCCACCACGTACGGTGGAACTCCGGGGGTGCGATGACGTCGTGGTACAACGGCCACAGGGTGGAGTTGGAGAAGCCTTCGTAATACAGTTCCACCTCGTCGCTGGAGAGCGGGACGGGGATCAGGTCCATGCCCTCGTGGTGGAACGGCTCCAGGATCTCATCGGGCGCACCGTGCCAGCCAACCCATGCCCCGTCCCGGGAGGCCATGACGGGAGCCAGCGCCGTGACGAGACCTCCTGGCGCGCGTCTCCATCCGACGTCGGCGGTATCAGTGGAATCCCTGTCAATGGGCAGACGATTGGAAACCACCAGGAATTCCGATGCGCCGTGGATAGGCTCCTGGGAGCTGGTCTCAAGGGGCTGCAACTTTTCCGGCACGTGGGCTCCAATAAGTAGGTGTTGATTTGGTGCCAGCTTAGCCGGTGTGGGGAATCGGCACAGGGAAGTGGGCTGCCTTAGGCTTTCTCCAAGGTTCGTCGCCTAAGATGATTCACAGAGTTGCCGCCATGCGGCCCTATTTCCATGCCCACAGACCTGAGGAACTATGAGCTCCAAGAACCAACCACGGCCGACCAGTGCAGAACGCACAGCAAAGGCGCGCGAGCAGGCCAAGACGATTCGTGATGCGCAGCTCAAGAAGGAAAAGCGCAACAGCTGGCTGATCCGTGGCGGTGTGCTTGCCGCAGCCGTGGTGATTGTGGTCATCATCGCCTTGATCGTCATCCAGACGAACAAGGCCAATGAGCCAGTTGCCACCACCGGTCCGGTCCCTGCAAACACCAACGTGTATGGTGGGATCGAATTTGGCAAGGACGGCGTGCTGATTCCCCCAACCACTACCGACGCCTCTGTTGATACGGGGAAGCTACCGGCGATGCCGACGGCCGCCCCCACGGCGGCGTTTGGCCTCGATGGAATCGGCATTAAGGCTACGGACGCTGGCAAGCCGGCTCAGGCCGTTATTTACTTGGACTTCATGTGCCCGGCATGCAATAGCTTCGAAAAGCAGTACAGCGAGCAACTGACGACGTGGCAGAACGATGGCACCATCACGCTGGAATACCGTCCCCTGAACTTCCTGGACCGCTTCTCCTCCGGTACCAACTACTCCTCACGCGCCGCAGCTGCGACCGCCTGCGTGGCTGATACCTCACCGGAGAAGTACAAGGCGTTCTTTGATTCCTTGTTCACCAACCAGCCTGCTGAGAACAGCAAGGGCCTGGACAACGCGACACTGAAGAAGCTGGCCACCGAGGCGGGGGCAGCCGATATCAGCAGTTGCCTTGACAACAAAACCTACCGTCCTTATGTTGCCAACGGCAGTGGCTTGGCGTCAGCACACGGCGTCAATGCCACACCGACGGTGTTCATCGATGGTAAGCAGTGGAAAGACGGCACCTTGCCTGACTTCGTCAAGGGGATCGTCGCCGCCAAGAAGTAGGTTTTTGCCCTAGTTTCTTCCTGGAGCCTTTCTGGAATCGGCCCCTGCGTTTGCATGCTTGTTGCGCAGTATGTTCACTGCGGGGGCCGGTTTTCAGTTTCTGGCACTTCTTACGGTAGCCTTGTATAGCGCTTGATTGCGTTTGCCTCCTTAGCTCAGCTGGCCAGAGCACCGCTCTTGTAAAGCGGGGGTCATCAGTTCGAATCTGATAGGGGGCCCAAAAAGCCCGGAAACACAGGGATTTTGGAAGTGAGAATGGCCCCGAAAGGGGCTATTCGTCCTTAACTCTCCACAAACTCTCCAGATTAACTCTCCATTTTCGTTATTTGCCGCTAGTTACCGCTGTTTTTGTCGGGTCCTCATGAGGCTCATGATCCTCTCAAAGTGGAGATTTGTCAGCCCCTAGCGGTGGGACTGGTGCTGCCGATTCTGGGGCGGGTGCGTCCGATTGTGAAGCCTGTTCGTCAGCTAGTTGAGCTTGTCGACACCCGTTGGCCGGTACGCCTCCGTGACTGACCTGGTGTCCAAGTCCTCGCGGGTTTCTTCGATGTAGTGCTCCTGGGGCATGGAAATTTTGGAATGGCCGGCCTGATAGGCGGTGGCTTCCGGCCCCATGGTCCGGGCGATACGCGTGGCCGTGGCTTTCTTGAAAGTCTTCAGCGCCACCCATTCGTAGCCGGCCAAATCAGCAGCTTTCCCCCAAAGTTTCCACGAAGGCGCCGGATGTGCAGCTGCTGCCCAAAAAGATGAAACATATTGCGGCACTGAGTTCGCCACGGGCGAAGCTCGCACCATCCCGCCACATTTCTTGAAAGTACCAGTATTTCCGAGACCGGCGTGGAACTAGTCAACCAACAACCGCCACACGGCCAGCGGCCAAGATGTCACAATAGGAACCGTCAGGCAGACAGCCAGCCCTGATCAACAAGAAGCCCTACCTCATGAAAGTTTGAGGTTAGATTTGGGGTCATCAAATAAGTAGGGGCCGTGGCGTACGGAATTATTGGCGTTGACTAAGCCATTCATGATTCCAAAGGACTATGAACCGTGTTAGGTGATTACGGGCCCAGCCACTTCTGCATGGCCGATTAATTGTCGGTGCAGACGACGGGTGCATCACGCTGAACGTGATGCACCCGTCGTGCACGGTGGCCTAGTTCCTTCCAGGTGAACTATCGAGCCACGCCCTAAAACCAGCCAGTTCCTTATCGGAAGTAGCTTTAGTCTCATGCAGCTGCCCTATTTCAACTTGCATAGCGTCGATCTGGTTCTGTAGCCCGGTGATGAGCTTTTCCTGCTGGTCATGTTCTTCCTCGGCCGCAATATCAGTGCCGAGGATGCGTCGGATTGCATCAAGTTGCTCTTCCGGGGTCATCTCGCTGACCGTCGGATCATCGTCATCATCGCGCTGTGGGTCTTTGGCGCGTGCCTCGATGATCGCGCTAGCAATGCTCTCAGGCGTAGATAGTCCTAGTTCCATGGCTTGAGCGATTTCGTTGGCTAGGCGGGTGATCCCGCTGCTTTGCCGTGGGGTTGGTTCCCACGAAAGACCTTTCACGAAATTTCGGTTGGGGTTGGCCACGGCTTTTTTGCGGTCTTCAAGAGAATGCTTCCCCATGTGCCCGTTGATGCTGTGGTGGCTGCCGCGTTCAAAATCACACAAGGCACAGCGGAACGCTTTGCTTCCGTCCTCGTATTCCACTTCGAGGATTGCGGAAGAGTCACGCAGAACACCATAATTCTGGGTCTGGTATTCCTTCACACCGTAGGGCTTGATGCTTTTAGCCTTACGACTTCCTTCAGACGCCGAAGGTAAAGGCACTGTAGGCGATGCCGGGGGCAGTTCAGTCTCAGCCGGTGTGTCCACCGAAGGGTCGGTAGTTGTTGGTTCTTCCAGTGGCGCTGTTTTGTCGGCTTCCAATGGCAGGTAGCCTTCACTTTCCGCGTGCTCGTCGGCAAAAGAAAGGCATACTTCTGCGTACTGTTCGGCACGTTTCAGGTATTCGATACGCTGATCCGGGCTTGGAAGGAACGCTTTGACGATCTGATTGAACATTCTGCGGAATTGCGCGTCGTTGGTGATTGTGAACTTTTTGCCTTGTTCCTTCGTCGAGACGATCTGGAACTTGTTCTCAGCTGTACGCTCTATCGGGCACTGGACCGAGTGCGCGAAGATCAAGAGCGCGTATGCGTCGCGTGGAACTTCTGAAGCATACAGGCGAAAAGCTGGGGCAGTCCCCACTTTTCGATTGAGAGCTTTTTCAACATGGGCCTTAGGGGTGGTTGCAGGTTTATTTCTGGTGGGTGTAGCCAAAGGGTATTCCTCTTAGTTTGTGGATTTGTTATCTAGGTGGGCGCCGATATAGCCGATGGTGACGCGCCCATTGGTAGGCCATGTGTCTTCAAAATGGAGGCGTGGTGAGCGTCCGCGCCCGGTTGCTAGAGGTATGTGCGCGTACATGATCATCTGGCCCGTAGGGTCTATTTCCGTTGGAACAGCGAAAGTTCTCTGTTCGCGCATTCTTTGGTTCTTTTGAACTGTGTCGGATTCGTGGGCGCTGATCTGGCGGATACGCATATAATGCCCGTGTTCGGGATTCCGCTGGTATTGGAAGATTCCACCTTCGAAGGCCGTGTCGGCTCGAGCCTGAGCGTATGCGTCAAAGGTGCGTAGTACTTCCCACGTCTTTTGAACTACGCTGACCCCAAGGTCGGTGAATTCATCCAGTTCTACGGTTGTCTCCGCGTCGCCACAGTATAGGACTCCTGGAATCTCACCAATTCGCTCTAGTAGTTCAGTGAAGGTCTCTGGCGGTTTGACTGATTCAAGATGAGGCACGACGGGGAGGTAGGCAGACTCATCACCTCTATCCCACAGCTTTCGTTTAAGTACACGGTTATCGGCATGGATGCGGTCTGACTGGTCCTGCTGGGAGGACAGCTCAAGGTTGAGAACTTCATTGTCTTCTATGAGGTTTTTGAGATACTTTTCGGCATCCTCGGCGCGATTGCGAAGTTCGCTGTTTTCCTGGTCCGACATTTCAAGAAGTTCGGTCAGTTCCTTGTTCTCATCCTGAAGTTCAGATGATACTGAGCTATTCTCAAGTCCAGCGGATGATAGGTGCTGTCGCACGACCTTGCGGAATGCTACATCAGCCTGACGTAAGACGTCTGGTAACTCCGCGCTGGCAAGCTCAGCGACAAGCGACCGGCGAAGAATCGAGTTCAGCTTCTTGGAGTGCTCACCGACGATTCGATGATGTTGCATGATTCGGTGAACATAACCGTCTAAAGGGTTCTCAAAATTTACCCCAGTCTTGTATGTGCGAATTGCGCCCGGCATAAGTCCGTGCGCTGTTCCCGCCCACTCATTGAAAGCATCCAGCTTCTCAGGCGCGATCATGTGCACGCTGGTAAGTCCCTGCGTCCCGCGTAGAACGTCCCGGATTGTCTCTTGCCACAGCGTAGGCGTTTGCCGTATTGGAGGGGTGCTGACAAGTACCATTCCTCGCCGGTCGTCATCTTGAATCGAGTTCAGCACAACGTCTAATGACTCCGCGGACTCAGCGAGCGAGTGACCAGTGGGAAGCAGGGTTTGCCCGTCATAGAATTCCACAGCGTCGAGCAATGTTCTTACGAAAGTTGGTGTGGCGGTATCGCGAGGCCTTTCTCCGTAACGACCTTTTTCTAGTGGAGGGTGAATATCAGCTAAAAACCATACGGTTTCACCGCTTGTGGCGAGTGTAATGTGAGTTTTGGCTGTTTGGTTCAGTCCATCTTCCTGCCACGGCGCTTTATCCCACTGCTCGGTGTATACCCAGCGGAAGGCCTTCGTGCCATTGTCGAGTTCGCGGTACTGGTGCTGAAGGGTATGACCTTTAGCGCTGTCAGACTTCTGTTCACGCTCTGGAAGATCCTCGAATCCTTTGGACTTGAACCAGTTTTCTAAGATGCCTGCAATCTTCCGCTCAGCGTCATGCGCGCTGGTAGACGCGAGCGTTCTAAACCCAATCAATGAATCCCTCATAATGTGGTGGTTTTATGGTTTTCTGTAACTTGTTTATCAGCAAGGGCGGACATTTCTTGCACTACTTGCTTTAGCTGTGGGCATCCCGTGCGATCAACCCACGCACCCAGTCTTCAAGGTTGTCTAGGTCTAGTTGGGAGAGTACGAGGCTTTCGTTTACCCAGTCTTTGGAAAATGTGGCGCTCTTCTCCTGATTTCCCGTGAGCTCGGGCTCATTGACTGTCGTGACCCCCAACCAGACCGGCAATGCTCGGGTATCGAGAATGATGCTGAGTAGCTTCAGCTGGACTTTCAAAAGTTCCTGGGCAGACTGAGAAAGGGTGTCCCACTTGATCGATTGGTCTTCAACTGTGTCGGTAGCATGCGCCAAAACAAGGGGTGCCACATGCCGGGCGTGTATAGTCTGACCGAGCAATTCGGCACGTTGGATGATCACTTGTTGCGTTTCATTCCACGACGCGGCCTGTTGCGATGCTTCTTCCATATCTTCCAATGCTTGCTGCGCGGCATCGAGCTTTTCAGCCTCGGCATCAGCCTCTCTTCGTAGCTTTCGGCCTTTCCAGACGAGAACCCCTCCCACCGCTAGTAGTGCAGGCAAAGCAACTATCCCAGTTAGAACTGCGGTGCCGCCAGCGACGCCCATGCCACCAGCTGCTAGCGAGCCACCACCGAGCCACGCCAGCGTCGCACTAGAGGCGGCTGCACCAGACAATGAAGCGATAGCTGTCCCAGTTGAGGCAGTTGCCGCAGCCGAGACTGCCGCAAACACTCCGGTTGCAGTTCCGGCGCCTAGCCCGACGCCAGCGATAGCGCCGGCTGTACTGTCAGTCAGCGTCTTAAGGACGCTAACTTGTGTCTGCTTCCTTAAGCCGCGAATTTCAAATTCTTGAGTTTTTGCCTTACCGCCGAATGCCCCAACCTTCATGGCAGCAGACAACTCGACACGTTGGGCGTCAAGTAGAGGCTTCCAATCGATTATTGACGCAGTTTCAAGGAACGGAAGGATGAAGTTATTGCGCGCATTTTCAAGTGATTTTTCGGAGTTCTTAAGCTGGAATGCCACTCGATCATTCAAGAGGTTCGATCTGGCGATGATTTGAGTTCGTTTTGAGTCGTTCTCTTCGTAAACCGGTCCAGCAAGGGCCCGAGCGAGGGGGGCCTGCCTAGGAGGAACCGCGAGTTCGCGCTCGGTCTCATTCTCCAGTTCTGTTTCGCTGTGTCCGAGGGCATCGAGTAGACGTTGGCGGTGTCGGCCTGTCGGATCAGTCTTTCCTGATTCAATGCGGGAAATGGCCACTGCGGCACTCTTAGGGCTCTCTTCGCTGCCGTATCCGGCAGCGCGGCCAAGATCCTGCTGGCTCTTACCGTTTACCCTCCGCCACTGCTTCCCCCACCCTTTTAGTACCGTCGCCTGGGCGGTAAGGCGCATGTCTCTAACCGAACGTTCGGTGGCCATCTGTTGACACTCACTCCTGGATTCACCTAAACTCAGGCTAACTTAGGGCTAACTTATTGTAGCCCTAACCAAATATAACAAGGAGTAGACATGAGCGCGAGTAATCCCAGCGGTTCGCAAGATGAATTCAATCCCCCTGAGGAGCAGACGAGACCTGACAGCTTCAGGCATCCAGCGAATATAACTAATCAAACTGGCCCGCTCGGGACAGCGTCAATTGCCGCTGTTGGGATAGCGATCACCGCCGGTATTTTGATTCAAGACCCTCGGCTGCGCCAGGTCTGCCGCAGCGTTGTACAAGACCCCAAAGTACATCAAGCGATTAAGGAGGCAAACGAGGCAGTCTTTCGAGAGATTTCTGCATCATGGCGCCGTCACGGTGGCATTGCAATCCTGGCCTCGGTATTTCATGCGGGCGTGGCTGTGCCGCGTAATTAGAGCCTGAAAGATGCCGCTGTTTTTGGAGGGTTTTCGAGAGGCTCAGTTTCCTTCGTCTGTAGGGCCTGTCCGTCAGCTGATTGAGCCTGATCATGCTTGGGTCGCGCTTGTTTAGATTTGCGTGACGGCTTGAAAACATCAATGACAGCCCTAGTATCCAAAGCCCCGCGGCGTTCTTCAATGTAGTGCTCCTGCGTCATGGACACCTTCGAATGGCCAGCCTGATAGGCGGCGGCCTCAGCTCCCATGGTCCTAGCAATCATGGTTGCATTGGTTTTCCTGAAAGTCTTCAGTGTCACCCAGCCGTAGCCAATCGCGTCCGACGCTTCACGCCAGACTTTGCCAACGTTGTTCGCATCTGTCACGGTGCCGGTGGAGGATGGATAGATCAGGCCCAGCGGGTTGGAGATCGCAGATCTTGTTTGGCGGAGGCGGCGTTTGCGTAGTTGCTTGACTAAGAAATCAGGGACCGTGAGCTGGCGGATGCCGTGTCTGGTCTTGGGATGGTCCTGAATCCTGACTCCACCAACGGTGGTTCTGATGACAGTGGTGTGGACAAAGATGGTGGGCGGGTTTGCCTCCAAGTCGAGGTCTTCCCATAGCAGTGAGAAGAGCTCCCCCGGTCGAACACCCAGAGCGACCATGCCGTCCGCTATTTCGTGGAGTTCTTGTGAACGCGGCCGGCCAAGCGCCGGGGCTCGTTCCCACGCAATGAGTTTCTTCCGCAGGTTCTGATACTGTGCCGCGTCCAAAGCCTGAGGCTTCTTCGTCCGAAGCCGGGGAATTTGTACCCCGAGAACCGGATTGACGACGACGGCGTCGTGGCGCAGAGCAACCTTGAACATCCAAGAGAGCACCGCGCCGCAAGTTCTGGCAGTGGAAGGCCCCGAGTCCTCGACAACTGAGCGAATGAAATGGTCAACAAGGCCAGAAGTCGCCTCGCCAATTCTGATCGAGCCGATCCTGGGAGAGATGTGTTTCTTCACCATGTAGGCGTATTTGTCCTTGGTGCGTGCAGCCCTGTCGGACGCCTCCAGGTCCACAAGAAATATCTCAATGAGACGGTCGATCTTATCGGTACTGGTGACCAAGCCGAATCGCGGGGTCTTGCGGTTGGCAAGCTTTTGTTGCAATTCTCGGCGTGCGGCAGCCGCGGACGGGCCCCGCGCCTCCACCCGGCGGACTTTTCCGTCCATGTCACGGTAGCGGGTCTCAGCGAGCGAAGTCTTGGCTGACGTACGCTTGGTATGGATGGTTCCCCACGCACCGAGGGGGAGGGGTTGTCTACTCATCTGATGGTCTCCTTATTTTTAGATGTCAAGTCTCCGATTGGAGTGAGATCCAGTGATCAAGATCCGTCCGGTTAACGCGCACGTGGCGCCCGATCTTGTATGCGTGGGGACCAACTCCCCTTGAACGCCACTGGTAAAAGGTTGGCAGCGGGATCTGCAGCTCACGGCAGATCTCGGTCGGGGACAACCACTCTTCAGCGAAGGCTTGAGTGGTTGTTGGCTCGGCTGGCTGATCGGTCATTTTGGGCTCCTTAATTGTGTGGCATTCATCATTCCATGCCATATACCCATCAAAGCTGCATGACTTTGGATGGGGAGTCAGGATTCGTTGGGCGGTATCCACAATTAACAGATTTGCAGCTGGTCGCATCTGATTGTTGATGCAGGTCTATTCGGATTCGTTCTACAGTTGCGAAGCCTTGAGGCACCTCAATAAATACAAGATTTCCGTGGGCAGGCGGATGATCCGCAGCTGTGGACTCACCACTGACTACCGGTGCAGCAGTTGTTTCACGGAAACGGCAAAGCCTCTGGTGGCCTTGTCGCAGTCGATGTCCCAGACGATACTTGAGGAAGCCACAAGATTTGGATCGGAGAGAGATGGCGGACCAGGAAACCCCAAGTGCATCGCCGGGGCCAGGACTCACGCCGCAAGGAGAACTTTCCAGACGGCTTAAACTTCTCCTCGACACTGCCGTCGCCGAGCGGGGCCAGCCATTGACCTTTCGGGAAATCAGCGAGGCACTGGCGACCCGCGGCGTGAACTTGTCTAGGGCACGGTGGTCCTACTTGAAGGACGGCAAAGGGCACGTAATCCAAGACCGGCCATTGCTGACGGCCCTGGCAGGCTATTTCAACGTAACCCCTGACTACCTGATGGCTGTCGGGGACATAGAAATTTCCGAAGAAGTTTGGGAGCAGCTTGAACCTGTCCACTCATTGCGGGCCGACAGGGTGAAGTCCTTCGCACAACAAACGCTGGGGGATGTTTCACCGGAGACGTTGGAGGCCATCACCGAATACCTCAACGCAGGTGTTCCCCCGCGTCCGGGGAGAGGGGCTGCCGGCGATTTCGCAGATAGTCCTGATGAGCCTCCAATAGAACCGTGATTCGGTCGTCATCGACGGAATAGCGAGGGGACCTGCCGTGCCGGCGGCCCTGGACGATGTCCACAATGATGACGCCGGTTTTTTCAAGCGCCAGAAGATGCTGGGCGATGCTCGCCTCCCCGGCGCTCACGGCGTCCACAATGTCGCCACGGGGTACTGGGCCGCGTTCCTCCAGGAACCGGATAATTTCGTTGCGCCCTCGATTGCCGAAAGCCTCAATGGCGGCTTCCACATCCGAGGTCCAAGCCAAATCTACCGGGTGCGTGATCTTAGGCATGTCTCTATTCTGCCCCTTTATCCACAGGTTTACATAGACCCCGTTGACATGGGCAAATCCGGTGACGACACTAGTTAATATCATCTTTCGGAATCTGGCACCCGTGCTGGAAACCATCCGGGCCGCAACGCCGCCGTATGTTCGTGACAGCGAGAAGGCCATTTTCATAGCGTGCAGTTCTTACGAACGAAGACGACGATGGTCACCTATGCATCAGCTCGAACGTCCCACCGCAAAGACCAGCTTCCGGGCAATTTCAGGCCTGATTCCGAGGCCAACGGTCCTGTTATCCGTGGCGAGGACGTCATGACTGCCGTGGATGATATTTCCCGGTTTGTTCGCTCACGCCTGGCCCGGGCTGGGTTTCCCAACGAGACGGACGACGTACTTCAGGACATACGCATCGCAGTATGGTCTGGAGTGTCGCGGGGACGGTACCAACCGCTGCCCGGCATCCGATTCGGGGCATGGGTCCAGGGCATTGCCAATAACGTTTGCACAGCTCACATCGCCAAAGCATCCGCCCATTTCACGGTTCCCCTCTTCACGGAGGAATCCGACGACCACCCAGCCTTCGACCGGCCACAGGAAGCCGTGCCGGAGCCTGCCGGTGTTGCCGATCGGGATTGGGCGATCAATGTCCTGAAACTGACACGGATGTGCGCCGGCGAAGAAGCCTGGGGCTCAGCCATGTTCCTTCTCTTGGATGACTATGACGACAGCAGCGGCGTAGCAACCACTGTTGTTGACCGGGCAGACACCCCTGCCTATCGCAGGGCGCGCAGGGATTTGAAATTCGTGCGCCAAGTGGCCATCACGGTAAGGAACGCACTGGCCGTGGTGGATTCCAACGACGCAAATGAGGCCGTCATGGCTACGAGCGCCTCGGAGTGCCTACCCACCGAGTTGCATCGCACCATCGCGGCAACGATCGTTGTTCCCAAGTTGAGCGGACCGGAACGTCTCGCCGCACTTCCCGTCATAGCAGCCAAGACTAACGTCACCCCCCGGTACGTCGCAGTCCAGACCGGACGTGCCAGGGCGCTGTACCTGGCGGCACTGAAGGTCATTCGGATGTCACACCCGGCGCAGGCCATGCCAATGTGACGCTGAGGCTACGAACGTCGCTTCGCCCCGCGCCCTTTTGTACCCAGTAATCACGCACCGACCGTGGCAGCTCGCATCAAGGTCGTTGGGACGCGCACGACGGCGGGGCCTGGCTTGGGACGCCGCCGCAGGTTCTACGCGACTGGATCATATGCCCTGGCCTCCTTTGCTGCATGGAGGGGTAAAGGAGGTCTCCAATGCACGGACTATCAGCATGGAAGAGCTACCTGCCCCGTTCCCGGCGGCAGTGGTTTCTGATCGCAATACTGGGAGTCCTAGCGACCGTGGTCATCGTATTGTTTTTGGCCCCAGGCGTCGGCACGTCCCAACGGGCCACGAGTGTTCCGACATCCCTACCCGTGGCGAGCCAAATGGCGACAGATTCAGGTTCTGGAGTCGCAGCGATTACAGCGCCGACTGATGTTACGGTGTCGCCGGGGGAGCCTCAGACCCTCGATTTCCAGAAGTACGCCGAGGACACTGCCCGTGCGCTGTACACCTGGGATACACGGACCTCAAGCTATACGCAGACATATGCGCATGTGCGCAGTTGGTGGATGGTCCTCTCAGATGGTTCCAACCCGCTCACCGTGTACACGCAAGAGTTTGAGGAAACTGGGATTAACTCGGCAGCATTCGCGCAACTCTCCGCCTATGGCGCCTACCGGACGGCCACAGTTGTCCAAACCAGCTGTGACAATGCGCTGGCACAATTTCGGGACCATCCGGCCCCGTGGGCCGGGCTGCATGTCTGCACCATGACGGTCAGCGTAACCGACCGCTCCGAGGCAGATCCGCACGCGACTGCTTACCGTGTTCCGGTCAGCGTCATGGTGAACTGCCCGCCGGCGGTAACGGCGCCGGCTAATCGTTGCGCACTGGCCGGTTTTTACACCTCGGCCAGCAGAATCGTCTACTGATGCCCACGACAGCCCTGGCCGCGATCGCGAAAGCGCGACTGATCCAGAAAGCACTTGCCGCGCTGGTCGTGGTGGTCCCCGTGGGAATGGTCGCCCTGCTCGGCGGGACAAGCATCCTTGTTGCCCAGATCGCTGGTACAAGCTCATCCTGCACGTCGGCATCTCAAGAATCGGCGTCCACTGGAACTGCTCTACAACCGGCAACCCCACTGAGCAACGGCGTTGGGAGCATCACGATTCCGGGGCCCGGCGGCGTACCCCTGGTACTTGACCCTCAGCAGCAAAGTGTCGCCGGAAGCTATATGACGGTGGGCCAGCCCCTGGGTGTGTCGGAGAAGGGGATCCAGATTGCCATCATGGTCGCTCTTCAAGAATCCGGGCTGAAGATGCTGGCCAATCCTGCTGTCCCCGAATCGCTGAGCATGCCCCATGACGGTCTGGGCTACGACCATGATTCCCTCGGATCAGCCCAACAGCGCCCCAGCGCAGGGTGGGGGAGCGTCCAAGAACTCATGACTCCCGCCTACGATGCCCAAGCTTTCTTTGGCGGTCCGCGGGGACCCAACCACGGCTCCCCTCCTGGTCTTCTGGACATCCCGGGCTGGACGTCCATGGGTCTGGGACAGGCGGCCCAGGCTGTGCAGGTGTCCGCGTTCCCGGAGCTCTACGAACGTTGGGCGCCCACGGCTCTGGCCATCATGGCGTCCGTCAATGGGACGAACGTCCCGCAAACTTGCCTACAAGCGGCGCCTGCAGACGCACCGTCCTCACCGCTAGTCCCGGCCAACCTGAGCGGGATACGGCAAGCCATTCTCCGGTATGCCCAGGAAGGTGTGGGTGGCAGTTATGTGTGGGGCGGAATGTCGTTCAAGGCGTGGGATTGTTCCGGTTACGTGCAATGGATCTATGCCCAGGTAGGGATTGCGTTGCCTCGGACGGAGCAGTGGCTGGCTGGGCACCCCACTTCCGCGCCGCAGCCGGGAGATCTGGTGGTTCAGAATCCGGATGGGCCAAACCATTGGGGTCATGTCGGTATTTACGCGGGGGCAGGGATGATGTACAGCGCTTTGAATCCCACGGTGGGCACACTGCTCCATCCCGTGGGCTGGAATCCCGGAACACAGTACTTCACCCTTCTCGAACCCGCACCCGCCGCCTAAAGTTCGACGGCGAACGCAAGTCATGCAGGTCGGGGCCAGATGGCTCATGGAAGTGGAGAAGCAAACGCAAGGTCTGCGTCTAACATCCGGATGGAGTAGTGTCATGAATTTCGCGCCAGTGGACCCCGGAATCGTCCCCAATAGCAGCTTTCCCTTCTTGGACTCCCTCAAGCAGATTGGTGGAGGAATCTTGGTCGGCGCCTTTATTGTCATCGCCATTGTGGCGATCATTGGGGCCGCCATGCTTTTGGCGGGAAAACTTAGCCAATCCTCGAGGCTGGCCTCTGGCGGCGGGATGATCTTGCTGTGGACCGGTCCCATCGCGGCGATCCTTGGTGGGATCAACGGCTACATCCTGTGGTCTCAGACCGCCTTCCACCTCGGGTTCTGAGCGTTCGTCATGCCACCGCTGGAATGTACCTTCGGAGGATGGTGGCCCCTGGGCTGCGGGGTTGTGTCCGCAGTCAAGGACACCGTCACATCAAGTATTAGCGGATTCTTTGCCGGCATTTTGGAGAGCATCGCCTCTTGGTTATGGTCCTTCATTTCCGGGGCGTTCGGTGTCTCCGATGTTGATGACTCCCAATGGACGGCGGTCCAAGGGCTGACGAGCTGGTGGGTCGTTGTCATGATGACACCGTTGGTTGCCGTCATGATCCTGCAACTGGTCGCGGGCCTCATCTCACAACAACCACGCCGGATCTGGCGGGCACTGATCGGCGGTTTTGTTGCCGTGCCCGTCGTCGGCGGGGCCGTGTATCTCATGCAGGCCCTGACCCATGTCAGCGACAGCGCCTCAACGGCCCTATTGAACACCATGGGTCCAGACCCGTACGTGGTCTTCATGCGACTCTTTGGCTTCCAACGAGGGCCAACCGGGTCCGGTCAGGCATGGATTGTCAGCCCGATCGGTGGGCAAGCCTCGACAGGGGACCAAATCACCGGCACCATCGTCATCACCGTCTTGGCAACCCTCATTGTCTGGGTGTTGGCGTTCATCCTGATGTGTTCGATGATCTTCCGTTCCTTCGCCCTGATCGTGCTGGCAGCGGTTGCCCCGGTGGCCCTGATGCTGATGCCATGGGAGAAGACCAAGTCTTGGGCTGGGCGGTGGTGTGAGATCGTCGTTGCCCTGCTGCTCGCGAAACCACTGGCAGCGACTGTTCTGGCCGTGGCCGTCAAGCTATACGCCAATTCCACCTCCTTTGCTGGGATGGCGGCCGGCGCTGTGGGCATGACCCTCGCCTGCGCAGCACCGCTGATGGCTCTGAAACTAGTCGGATTCGCTGGCGGGGAACTGGCGGCAGCAGCCCAAACAGCAGGTGGAGGCCATATCGCCCATACGGGGGCCAACTTTGCCGGACGTCAGCTGGGGCAGCAGCTCCGTGGCCACCACATGCTCACCTCCGGAAGCATGAAAAGCCCGAAAGTGGTGCAGTCGAGCGAGAAACCAGAGACGGCTCACGTGAAGGATTCTGCTGATTCCGGTGCGGCATCCTCGCCAGAGAAGCCCAAGATTCAACAACGCCCGTGGGCGGCGGCGAAACCCGAGTCTCCTGCGCCGCAGGATCCTACCCGTCAGGCTCCGGCCGCACGGCCTCCTACCGCGGAGGCTCCTACTGCGTCGGGTCCAGACCCGGCATCGGCAACCCCGGCCTCGGGTCGACCCCAGTATTCTGGACAGCCCCGCGCGCCTCAGTCACCGCCGACGGGGAACCCTGCCTCGGCAGGGAAGAACGCGCCGGCATCACCACAGCAGGCCAGCCCCAGCGTGCCGCGACCAGGAGTAAGCCCATCGAGTCCTGGCGCCCCACGCCCTAACCCATCATCTGGGCCAAAGCCGCAGCCACCGATATTCCGGACCGACAACCCACCCATCAGACCGCCCCACACTGGAGGACATCATGAGTGAGGACAGCAACGCCCTGCAACCGGTGAGTTTTCCGAGGCATGAACGCCGCGGCGTCATCGTGGGGTTGCAGTGGTACCAACTTGGCCTCGCCGGGGGCGGTGTCCTCATTGCAGGAGTGTCCTCGGCCATCGGCGGGCCAGCTGGCTTCCTTGGATCCAGCCCGGCCTGGATCTTCCTGCTACTCTTTGGCGTCCTGCAATATGCGAGAACCCCATATCCACTCTGGGCGCTGGCTGGGACCCGGTTTCTGCTGCGGAAGCTGACCGGGCAGACTTCCTACTTCCTGCCTACCGAGGACCCTGTCCCAGTCGGTACCTTGGTTCTTCCCGGCGGGCTCGCGTCCTTGGCCATCCACCGCACTGTCATGGGTGAATGCTTCATTGTGGATACCCAGTCCCACGAGGCCTTCGTAGTCCTGCGCTGTAGGGCCGGCGCTTTTGCCCTGCTGGATGATGACGACAAGGCTTACGCCGTCCAGGGCTGGTCCCGGGTACAGGCCTCCCTGGCCAAGCGGCCCGTCGTAGCCAGGATTGCCGTCCAGGACCACACGGTCCAGTTTCCAGCCACGGCCCTCCAAGACTATTACGACCAGCAAGTGACCTCCCGTGGCGGAGAAACCCCCGCCACCGGCTGGGGCGACAGCTCCTACAAGGACCTTATCGCCGCGGCAGGGACGGCATCGAGCCACGACATTCTCCTGACACTGGTGTTGAACACCGCCAAGGCCCGACGCCGGATCCATGACGCCGGCGGCGGAGCCATCGGACTGGAGCACACCCTGCGCTCAGAAATCCATGCCCTGCGCACCGGGCTCAAAACCCACGGGGTGATCGTGGAGGAATGGCTGGGAGATAGGAGCTTCGCCGCGGTCCTGCGAGGAGCGTTTGACCCTGAATCGGTCATGCGTATCGCCCAACGGACCGGGGACTTTAAGGGCGTGGACCCGAGCCAAGGCGGCCCTATGGCTTTGGAAGAACACTGGTCCTACATTCGCACCGACAGCGGCTTCCATCAAACCTTCTGGATCGCGGAATGGCCCCGCCAAAAAGTCTTCCCAGGATTCCTGCACCCGCTGGTCTACGTCGGCGGCTTCCGGCACACCGTCACCCAGGTCATCAAGGCCATCCCCACCGACCAGGCACTCAAGGACATCCGCTCGGCCCAGGAAGCACATGAGACCAGGCGGCGGATCAACGCAAAGTTTGACCGTCCCAGCACACGCGAACAACGGGCTGAGGAAGAAGAAGTCCAACAGCGCGAGGAAGAGATCGTCGCCGGCCACGGTGACGTCCGCCCCGCCGCGTACATCACCATCACCGGGAACTCTCTGGAAGAACTCTCCAGCCACCGACAGGAACTCGAATCAGCGGCCGCCAGCGCCTTTGTCGATCTGCGGCTGCTCGTGGGAGAGCAATGGCCGGCCTTCATCGCCGGGGGACTGCCCTTGGGAGGGGGACTGAAATGAAAACCACCCAGCAGGCTGTCGCCTTCATTCCAAGCCAAGAGTCCCGCAGCGCTAGGCGAGAACGCCGAGGGCTGCAGGGCCAAGTCGTCGCCGGCGGACAGGAACCCTTCTGGAAGAAGATGGGACTGTTGGCCGGCGACGAGGAAGGACCCGCCACCACGAACCCGCAGCCATACGGTTCGCATTCGCTTAAAGGCCCGCACCGGCTGCACCCGGCCCCTCACCGTGCCTCCACAATGACCTTCGCCGCAGCGTATCCCTTCATCACCGAATCCGGGCTCGGCCACGAAGGCACCTACATCGGCAGCGATGTTTTCGGCTCCGGCGCCTTTACCTACGATCCCTGGGTCCTGTACGAGAAGGGCGTCATCAGCGGCCCCTCCATCGTGATCATTGGCACCGTGGGCACCGGCAAATCCATGTGCGCGAAGTCCCTCGTAGCCCGATCCATCACGCTGGGCCGCAAAGCCGCCGTCGCCTCCGATCCCAAAGGCGAATGGGTCCCCGTGGCGAACGCTGTGGGCGGCAAGGTCATATCCGTGGGCCCTGGCCGGTCTACCCGGGTCAACCCCCTGGACGCAGGTCCGCGCTCCCGGGATCTCTCGAACGCACAATGGCAGGCCGTGGTCCGGCAACGACGCCGGCAACTGCTGGTCGCCCTCGTATCCCTCATGAGACAGGGCGTTCCGATGCATCCGGTCGAACACACCGCCCTAGACATGGCGCTGACCGAGGCGGTAGCCGCCAACGAGACACCCACACTACCCATGGTGCTGGGATACCTGCTCAACCCCTCGAAGGAGACCCGGCAATTGGTGGGCCCTGATGGTGGCCGGGCGGTCGCCCATTCCCTGAGGCGCACCGTGTCCGGGGACCTGGAGGGCATGTTTGATGCACCCTCCACGGTCTCCTTTGACGCCGATGCGCCCATGATGGTCATGGACACCTCGGCCCTGATCGGCGCCTCGGAACAAGCACTGTCTCTGGCTGCCGCCTGCGGGGCCACCTGGTTGGAAGCGGCCATCACCAACCCTGATGGCGGCAAACGCATCGTGGTCTACGACGAGGGCTGGCGCATGCTGGCCGACCCCTACATGCTGGTCAAAATGAGCGAACAATGGCGCCTGGCCCGCACCTACGGCATCGCGAACCTGTTGATCATGCACAAGGTCGCAGATCTGAATGAGATTGGCGACAGCGCCAGCGGCCACCGCCAAAAAGCTCTGGGCCTGCTCACCGAGGCGGACACACGAATCATTTTTCGCCAAAAGCACGACTCCATGCGCCTGACTAAAGAGGCGCTCGGACTCACCGAGGCCGAATGCGGCCAGGTGGAGGAACTACCAAAGGGCGTCGGGCTGTGGAAGGTCGGCAACCGTTCCTTCGTCGTCGCCAACCAGGTCACCAGCGACGAACTCAAGGTCTTCAGCACCGATCACAGGATGCTGCCATGAGCATCGTGCACGCAGACTCCACACCCCTCATCACTGTCGGCCTGCTGTGCGCAGCAGGGTATGTCGGATTCAGCGCCCTCACCGCGGCCGCCGCGAACATGGCTTCGCAGTGGAAGTGTGGGCAGGGGTTGAACGGCCCAGCGAGTCCGGTGGCCGCCGTCGGACTTTTTACCGGAAACTTTTCCGCCATTGGACAGCCGCCGCAGGGTTGTGAGGTGGGCGTCGGCGCCGTCTGGGCCCTGCTCGGCCCGGTGCTGGTCCTGCTGCTGGTGGCGGTGGTTGCGGCATGGCTGATGTGGCGCAGCTGGCGCCAATCCGGGGCATGGCTACGGCAAGACATCCTCGGCCGGGACGGCATGGCCCAGCGCGCCGAATTGGTGCGTGAGTTCGGCAGGCGGGCCGCCCTCAAACGAGGCAGGATCACCCGCCCCGGACTCAAACACCCACACCTATCTGACGTGTCCTGGACCCTTGGTACATCGCGTGGCACAAAGGTTCACGTCTCGACCGAGGAATCCATGGTCATCCAAGGAGCCCCACGCTCCGGGAAAGGACTCTTTGTCGTCATCAATGCCATCTTGGATGCACCAGGAGCGGTGGTGACCACCTCCACCCGTGCCGACAACCTTGCCGTCACCATGAAAGCCAGGGCCACCGAAGGGCGCCCCGTAACGGTCTTTGACCCACAAGGCATGTCAGGACTGACGTCCACGCTACGGTGGTCCCCGGTGCGTGGCTGTGAGGACCCGGACGTGGCCGTCCGGCGGGCCCTGGTCATTTCAGCGGATTCGAAAATGAGCGGCGAAAACGCCGCATGGCAGAAGCGGGCACAAATCGTACTGCAATGCCTGCTCCACGCAGCGGCTCTCTCGGGGGAGGGCATCCAGGCCTTCCGGCGCTGGTCATCAAACCCCACACTGGCCACCGAGGCCCTGGACATCCTGCACGGGCCACGGGCAGCCCTGGGTTGGCATTCAGACCTGATGGGCATCCTCGAAGACGACCCCCGAAACACCTCAAACTCATGGATCGGCGTCTCCGCCGCCGTCGCACCCCTATCCTCACCCAGAGTCCTCGCAGCCCTTGACCCGGCGAACCGGGAGGACGAATTTGATCCCAAGGCCTTCATCCGTGACCGCGGGACCCTGTACCTGATCGGCACCAAGTCCGGGGCAGCAGCGGCGGGACCATACCTCTCAGCGCTCATTGATGACATCGACGCCGCGGCCAGGGACATGGCCTTCACAGCCCCGGGCGGCAGGCTGGATCCGCCCCTGTCCCTGATCCTGGATGAAATCGCAAACCTCTCGCCCTGGCCCGGGCTGCCGATCGTGCTCTCCGATGGCGGCGGCATCGGGATCTCCACCATGGTCGTGCTCCAATCCCTGTCCCAGGCACGCTCAGGCTGGTCCATCGAGGAAGCCTCCACCATTTGGGAATCGGCCATCATCAAGGTCATTTTCGGTGGTGGTTCGGACGAGCGGGACTTGCGCGACCTAGCGTCCTTGTTGGGGGAGCGGCGCCATACCTACAGGACCCACTCGTGGTCATCCCAAGGCAGGCAGGAAGGCGAACAGATCCGGGACCTGCCCGTCATTGCCTTGCACGAAATCCGGCGCCTGCCCGCCGGGACTGCCCTGATGCTGGGCCGGCGCACCCGACCCATCCTGCTGGACCTGCGCGGCTGGCACCAACGCCCCGACGCAGCCGCACTGGGCCGCTCCAAGATCGAAGCCGAGGACGCCCTCGCCCAAGGCCACATCCACCAACAAGACCTGGAACAGGAGATCCGTGATGAACCTATTTGACGACGACGAAGCCGCAGACAAGCTCTTCGGCGACCTCACCGCGGGCGAGCCTCTTGAAGGGCCTCGCGGCAGTCTGGTGGATCCCACCTATCGATGGCGGGACCTTGACCGTGTGAGCGCACCCAAAGCGTGGACAGCGTTGAGCGGGTGGGTCTCATGGTTCGTGACAACCTACCGGCTCACGACCTCGGTCGTCCCTGACTGCTGGTGGCGGCACCCCGAGCTCGTCGCCGAACTGTACGCCCTGCAAAAAGCTGAACTTGCCTCCTACACTCCAACAGATACTGGCTTCGGCCCGCTCGGGTTCCACGAACGGCTACCCCCGGCCATCGAACGCCTGAGGCAGGAAACCAGAACCATCGGCTGCGTGGGACTCCAAACCCACCGCGAGACCAGCCCCCGGCTGCTGCCCACCGATGACCCGGAGTTCCTGGCGTGGAGCGCCGAACCACACCAAAAGGCGACTGACAATTCAACGAAAGCTGGTCATGTCGTTGAGGGCAGTTCGCGCCATGGATAAGTATCACCGCAAACACGGAGAAAACTCTTAGAAGTAAGGGAGGCGGCCGCCGTGGCCCCTGCAACAAACGAATACCCGGACAGCAAGGAGGACGTGGGCCAGCACCCGGCCGGCCCACGTCCGAGTAACGAGGATCGGCTGGTCGGGCTGACTCAGCAACTGCAAACCCTTATGGAGAACGCCATTTCGACACCCGGACGCTGGCACATGCTCCTCGATACCTCGGCGACCCTGTGGCGGTACTCCGGCGGCAACATCGCCCTGCTCATGGCACAAATGGAAGAACGCGGACAACAGCAACCCCAGCTCGTTGCAGGCTTCCGTGAATGGGAACGCCACGGCCGCAACGTGCTCAAAGGCGAGCACGCCCTGTGGGTCCTCGCACCACGGACAGCAACCAAAAACACGGAGGCGAACGTGGCTGCCGACACCAAGCCAACGCCTTCCCTTACGGAACAGCCCGCCGGCAACGCCAAAGAAACAGATCGCCGCAAGATTGTTGGATGGCGCGCCCAATCAGTGTTCGACGTGTCCCAAACTGAGGGTCAACCCATCTATATTCCGCGTCCCTTGGTGGGCGTTGGATCCTCGCCTACGGGGTTGTGGTCATCGTTGGTGAAATTCGCACGGAACCAAGGATTCATTGTTGAGCAATCTATGAGCCAATACGGCCTCTCGAGCGGATACACAGACTTCGCCGGCTGCAAGGTCCAGGTTGGCGCCTGGCTGGGCAAAGAGCAACGCGTCGCCGTGCTCGCCCATGAACTCGGCCACGTCTGCCTCCACGGACCCGACGACAAACTCGGGAAACTCTACGGAAGCGGTCTGGACCATCGCGGCTTGGCTGAAGTGGAAGCCGAATCTGTCGCTTACACGGTGTTACGCGCCCACGGCATCGATCGCAGCACCCAATCAGGCAGCTACCTCGCAGGATGGGCTGACCAAGTATTGGCCGTCGAAGAACTCAGTCTGCCCGGTTCAGGGACAGCGAAAGAGCCAGCCAGCAGGCTAGAGATTGCCCGGTCAACTCTGGCCCGTGTCACGTCCGCTTGTCGCTCCATCCTAGAAATCACGCAGCCTCACAACCTAGGTGGCAAGCCCGCCACGGCCGATGTGGCCGTCGCCAACGACCGAAAGGACTTCACCGGTCCAGTGGCAGCCCACCAAGCAATCAATATTGTGTCGAAGATCGACGCGTCATAAATCAGATAAGCCTCCCAACCGGGCACACCGGCCGGGACCAAGAAAGGTAGGGAATGAAAATGGGTACCAGAATCCCAGTCAGCATCAATGGCAACCTCGTCACCGACCCGGAACTCACCTACGGGGAGTCCGGCATCGCGCACGCAAAGCTGCGCGTAGCCGTCAACCAGCGTTTCCAGGCAGCCGACGGCACCTGGCGCGACGGCATCCCCGTCTTCCACAACGTCTCCGCCTTCAAGGCACTTGCCGAGAATGTCGCACGTTCCATCAGGAAGGGAGACCCCGTCACCGTGACCGGTGATCTCGAATTCAGGTCCTACGAGAAGGACGGTGCCCAGCACGAAGCCCGACGCATCGTTGCCGAAGTCGTCGGACCCGACCTCAGGTTCGGAACAACCTCCTACGAACGGACACCCAAACCTGCCCGTACGATAAACATGGGAAGCCCAGAACATGTCCAACCCGAGTCATCGGTTACGAATGGTTCGGGTTGGGTCCCGACGATGCCCGCCACATCTCCGTCGGTGGGAGGAGCCAGCTCCAGCGGTCTGCAAATGTGATTCCGAAATGGTCAGTGACGATTCGCCTGACAGCAGTCAGGCAACCTACGCGCCGGCAGCCTTGGCCGCCGCATTGATCCACAGGTTACTGGTGGTGGACTGGTGGCGCATCGCAATACGGGCGTAGTCGGCCATCCTTTTCAAGGATTGCTTTGGAGTGTCTCGTAACTAGCGCCGGGTACATTGATTCAGCTTACGCGATTCGACACATAGTTCCGGGAATCGCTAGCTGAGGACCAACTGAAATACCACAACGCAAAATACTGCGTTGCTGTCGTGACGGCTGCTCGAAAAGTGAGGCACCAAATATCCCTAGACATAAGTGACTGCTCGCCGACCGAACGCGCCCGCTGCGGCGGGAATGCACCTGTCTTTTCCCCGTGGAATTCGGCGTTGACGGGCCATATTTGAACGGCGTTCGGCTTCGTAGCTTCCGATTACGAGGGCGCCAGCGGCGGCTTCGCGTCTGAGGCGGCTAGGTTATTTAGGGGGAAAGGTTCCGCCGTCCGCCGGCAATTGCGCGTTCAGCCATCGGTGCGGGTAGCGAGCGGCCATATGGTCGTAGGCCACACTTGACAAGATGCGTGGATAGCGTTCACACTTGATTAAATAGATGTGAACGTCGTTAACAGGAGTGGAATGCCGAGCGAAGATTTAGTAGGACTCGCAGAAGTCGCCGAAATGGCACGAGTGCGCAAGACTGTGGTCTCTAATTGGCGAGTTCGTGATCCTCGTTTTCCCGTTGCCATAGCTGATCTACGGAGCGGACCTGTTTTCCGCCGAGACACCATTACTCGATACCTACGAAAGCGGAATAAAACCATGGCGCATGTGATTTCTACCATCAACCTAAAGGGTGGCGTGGGTAAGACGACTACTACTGTCGGTTTGGCTGAGCTACTAGCAGTTGAGTTCAATAAGAAGGTTCTTGTTATCGATCTCGATCCCCAAACAAATGCCACTACAGTCCTAATTGGAGAAGACCGCTGGCGCGAGCTCAACAACGACGGTCACACTCTCGCGACTCTCTTCAAAGATGCCTTGCGCCCCCAAGGTCAGCCAGCAGAGTTCGACCTAAATGCCACGTTGCAGCGGAACGTGAGTTCGGTCGGAGAGGTTGAAAATGTAGATTTGCTTCCATCCTCCCTTGACTTGATCGATGTCCAGGATCGTTTGGCGTCAATGCCGTCGGGCCAGTTCTTTTCCAACAACCCGACCGACCTCTTGCGTCGCGCGGTACAGCCAATCCTTAACAACTATGACTACGTCATCGTTGACTGCCCGCCCAACTTGGGTATCGTTACCCTCAACGGAATCCGTATCTCCGAGAGCTACATAATTCCGACTATCCCGGATGTTCTATCAACCTACGGAATCCCGCAGATTCAGACCCGAGTCCAGGCCTTCGCAGATAATTTGGGACAAACTATCAGTGAGCTGGGCATCGTCGTCACCAAATATCGTTCAAGCTCAACCTTGCATCGTACGACGATCGCTCGTTTGAAAGAAGACAAAAAGCTACCTCAGGTGTTCAAGACAGTCATCCCTGAAGGAAACGCCATAGCTGCCTCGACTGAGTACTCGTCCACGTCCACGCTAAGGCAGAAGTACGCGTATCAGGGCGGGTATGAGGCTTTCCGCGATTTAGCTGCGGAGGTCATTTACGCTGCGGAGGCAATCGCATGACGGAGGAACGAACTATCAAAAGCGCACAATCTGCACTGGATGCTCTACTAACCCTTGGGGAGAGTCGGCCCGAGCTTGCGGACACGTTGTCGGGCTTGATGACCGCTATTGCCAATGAAGCAGTGAGAACGCCGCGCTTTGCCAACTCTCTCCAGTCTTCTCTTTCTACCGGTTCGACAACGACTCCGAAAGCCAGGAGAACAGGCCGTCGGACGCCCGGAATCATTGACCCCTTCGCGATTTATGGCAACCTTGACGAGGAGGGTCTTCGAGAGCACCTCTCAAGCCTTGACCTAGAGCAATTGCGGGACATCGTTGCTGAACATGGGATGGACCACGACCGGCTAGCTATGAAGTGGAAAGATCCACAGCGCGTCATTAATCGCATTGTCGAAAAGGTTGCCTCTCGGACATCCAAAGGCTCAGCCTTCCGGCCGGAACCGCAATCTACGAGCGACCGGGTATTTCCAACCCCTTAAACCCTCCGTGCCGCTTATTGGGGTCGATTGCATCCGACGGTAACGCGATGGGCCTAGACTTCGAAACATGCGAATTAATTGGACACGGGATGAAATTATTCTTGCTTGCCATCTTGTGCAAGGTAACGGATGGAAGAGCATGAGTGATTCTGTTGCTGCCGTTGGGGAACTCTCCAGGATTCTCAATCTGAGCGGTCTTCACCCAGTTGAACATCGCAGCAATAAATTCCGGAATCCTGCAGGCGTCGCTCGTAAGACGGCAGATATTGCTACCCAGCATCCCGATTATCTTGGTAAGCCCACAAACGGGAATCGACTTGACCGCGAAGTTCTTACCGAGTTCCTGGAAGAGCCGTTGCGTATGCAGATGATCGCTGAAGAAATTACCGCGAGTATCCTTCGTGGAGAATCGGTCATGCTGCCCGACGAGGATATTGATGAGGCGGAAGGCTCTGCCAGCGAGGGACGCTTGTTGGCTGCCCGACACTTCAGGCGTGAACGCAGTCCACGGCTACGTGCGAAGAAGATTGAGGAAAGCCGAAAGAAGGGGTTACCTATAGTCTGTAATGTATGCTCTTTCGCCTTTGGATCGATTTACGGCGAGAGGGGATTCGAATACATTGAGGTTCACCATGTTCTGCCGCTACATGTCTCAGGAGAAGTCCAGACCAAGCTCAGCGACCTAGTGATGCTTTGCGCGAACTGTCATCGAATGATCCACCGTGGAAAGCGCTGGCTGACTGTCGAAGAACTACGTGCCGTAGTGGCACTTAATAGCCCTGACCCGGTACTTGTAGGCTAGTGGTTCCGCCTGGGCAGTTTGCAGAGATTCCCGGTACTTATTTAGCCAGGTAGCGATAGAGTCTCGGGACATCGACCCCTGGCGTAGCGGCAATGTCCTCGATAATTGCCGCTGTGATCACGGGGCAGTTGAGAGTAGTCGTTTTTGAATGCTTGAAAAATGTACCGACAAGAAGTCGCAATGAACTCGATGTCACTGACCAATGACATGATGGCATTATGACAAGATCTGGGGCACGGCGGAACATCGAGCGACGTATTTATTTCTATCGGGCGGACACCGGAGCTGATGCAAGCGGGGTCGCAATTCCTCTCGATCTAAAGCCCGCTCTCCAGGCCGTTGAAGCAGTACCGTTTAAAGCAAATTCGAAGCGATATTGGCCCCAGCGTGATGGTGACGACATTGGTCTCTGGACTACTGGCCAGGATTATGATCGATTCGTTCTTGCTGCTGTTAGGCGTTCCAGCTTGCCTCAATCTGAGCTGAACGGAACACTCGCTGATCTGAACTTGGGTGCTGGTGCTGGTCTGCATGAACCAATCCATGTTCGCGTGTATCCTGACAATCTTTTGGGGATTGAATTCAATTTTTACGGCCCTCGAGCATCTAGGTTGCCACTGTATTTGAAGCATGTAGTCCCCACTGCGCAGGAGTTCACTATGGAGTCCTTGCTCCGTAAAGATGCACAGGATCAGCTTGATCGCGTCGGCGAGATAAGAGTACTCGATCTGCACATCCGTCCGTCCTACATAGCGCAGGTGAAGAAAGCCGGCAAGTCCCTTGGCCAGGCGTTCGACGCATTGGAAAAGGTCTCAAATGCCCAAATTCTGGGCCTGACCTTGCACCCTGAGCCACATAAGCGATCGTCCCTCGGAACGAAAACACTCAATGTTGTTCGCAAGCTATCGCGTGCGAACAACATTGCGCAAAACGTCACCACATTCAAAGTGAAGGCCGTGAATCCGCTTACTGACAAGGTGGAGACAATCAATCTTCTGGAAGACAAATTGGTCAGTAGTCAGAAGGTTGTGACCGTCGGACCCAACAGCCGTGCGGTCGATTCAATATCGGCATTTGCGGCCATCGACAGCGCTTATGCGGCACTCAAATCCGAGCTACTAGTTGCGGCAGGGATTTCTGGCGTAAATACAAGTAGTCCCTAGCATCATGGCCCGCTTCGACAGGTTCTGGCCCGAAATTGTTGCCCTCTTTGCAGGCACTATTCTAGGTGTCTGGGCGGATCGTCTTATTGAGCCGATCCTTGCGCCATTCCTAGCCGATGACCCAGCTATCGTCTATGGCGCTGTGGTTACCCTTCAAGGCACACTGTTGGGCTTCGTTCTTGCAGCATTAACGATTGTTCTGGGATTTTCGCAGTCTCCCCAATTTAAAATTTTGAAAATTTCTGGGCAGCTTCCGACACTTTATAACGTCTATATCGCAGGTATCAGAGCTCATGCCGTCTCGACAGGCACGGCCCTGATCGCCCTGCTTGTCACCGTTGGCAGCAGTATCGCTCCGACCCTGGCGTGGCTTGTTGCGACCACTTGCACTCTGGCGCTCGTCCGACTTGGACGAACTCTTTGGGCCACCAAGAAGGTTGTAAATGCGCTTGGGTCAGATCTCTCACGCGAGCCGGGTGAGCGCTAGTCTGCTGATCACTATGCAATGGGTCTAGCAGCCAAGAATGAATTTAGCTTCATGATCCAGCCATTTTCAATGGCAAATTCGAAGAATCAAGAATTGATCGCCTGCATGCGCCCCTTTATATAGTTGGCGGATAAGCTATCTCCAATCTGCCGATTTCGAGTCCAAGTGAAGGGTCCTGTCGAGCGGATTACTGGTCTGTGGCCCAAGGCAAGGGACAACAATTGTCGACACCCATATCTGACGTTTGCGTCGGAGTGGGATTCGAAATGAAATAGGGCGGGCGCAAGTTAACAAGATCATGCTGACTCAAGTGGCGTCGGATGGTTGATGGTCTGCAGCATCATGTTTGAATGCCCGTTGTCAGGCCTTGGAGGTATTGGCCCGGTCGAGAGATTGATACTTTGGATCCCTGAAGTAGGGAAGTGCTTCTTCAGATGCGTAGGCGTGGTAGTCAGCCGCCAGTAGGTAGTAGACATTTGGCCAAGGGCCGTGTACCTGGATTTGAGCAGGATCAGGCGAGATCAGGAGCACTGAACCACGCCAAATCTCATCAGGTATGGCTTCCATCCATGCCCGCTGGACGTATCCGAATTTGTCCCACCGGATCGTCACCCATGTACCAGTTGGGTCCAACGCGTGGATGTCCAGAACGGTGACTTCGGTGGTGACTCGGAGCTGGCTCTTGACGGTGGCGAAGTGTTCCCATTGTTGGAGGGCGTGGGTGATCCATGCCCTCGTTCGGCGGGTCTTTACGAACCAAATGGCTGTTGCGACTCCGGCCAGGACGATGGCGGCAGCCGTGAAGGCCAAGCCTGCTGCCGAGGCGGACGGCTGGCCCAAGAATAAGCGAATGGCAATGGCGAGGCAAACGCAACTAAACACAATGAGTGTGACAGCCCAGCCGGATGAAGTCTGAGGTTTGATCATCGGATTCGTTCGCATGGTTTGACCTCCGTCTATGGTCCGATTTTACAGCGAGGGACCGACAACGGGCAGCCGTGAATATGGTTGGGCTGTGGGCTCAGGTGACGTCGTCGACGACGTTGCAGTGGGGGTGCTGCTCTTGGCTGCGGCGACGTGGCCCTCGAGCCGGGCTCGCTGGTCGGACTGGTCCCAGTCGGTCGCGCTGGGAAGCGTTCCTAGGGGCAGTGCAGGGTTGTCAATGTCCCAGCGGTCGCGGAAGCCGGCGACGTCCCGCACCAGGGATTTCCACGCCTCATCGTTGGCTTGCAAGCCGGTTTGTGCTCGAAGTGCACCCATCCAGGGGTCTTCGTTGGCGAGGGCACGGACGGCCACCGCGGCCACCCTTTCGACGATCCGCTGCTGAATATTGTTGAGCATTTCCCGGAGGTCCTCCCGGTCCGTGGGCACCGTCCCAGGCGTAGGCGCCAATGTAGTCGCAGCGGGAAGCTTGTGCTGGAGGGCCTGGAGGCGTGAATGCACGACGGCGGCAAGGTCACGGGCGCCAGCAGTTGGTTGCAGCCCGCTGACCAAGGCTTGCTCCGCGAGGTTCCGGTCGGCGACGGCGGTGCGCCGCCACGAGGCAACCATGGCACCCCACGACGGCGATTCGTGCATCACTGTCAAGAGATCGGGGGAGTGGGCATCGATGAGGTGGGTGACGTCGTCGGACGCGGCGATTTGTGCCAAGTAGTCGTGCTCGGCCAGCAAGCGGGCCAGCGAGTTGGCCTGGTTGCGTTGTTCCTCCCGGACCTCGTGGGCCGTGTGTTCGGCACCTTCGACAGAGAGAACGGCACCGAGGATTTGTCCCCAGTCAGGCAGGGATGCCGGGTCCACGCCGTGATGGTCGCGCGGGTCTGGCTCGCTTATGTAGGCGTGGTTGCCAGCCTTCCCTCGTGTCATAGAGACATAGAAGAGTTCCCGGGTGAGCCTGCCTTCGCTGACCAAAGTGTGGCCGGTATCCACGGTGATTCCCTGGGAGCGGTGGGCGGTGGTGGCGTAGCCGAGCTCTACGGACTCAGCAAGATAGCTGGCGCTGAGGATAATACTTGCGCCATTGTCGTAGCGGATCCCTTCGATGGATCCGTCCGGGTTCGGCGGATATGCGACGGCGATGAGGGTGCCGTTGCGGATGAAGTCACCTCTCTCATCGAGGATGCGGCGGTCGTTGCGCCGAGCCAAGATCGTGTCGCCGCAGCCGGCGTGGAGCCCGTCGCTGAGATCCACGGTGGCTTGTGCGTCGACGGTGCCGGAGCCGACACGGTCGGCTTGGGCGCGTTCGTTGAGCATAGCGACGGTGTCATTGTCGGGGGCAATCAGGATCGAGGTCTGGCCGCTGCGGATGTCGGCATCCCAGCGGTTGTAGGCATAATCGACCATCGCATCGTATGTGCCGCTGCTGATGCGCTCATGCGCGTCGTAATCGGCAATGACGTCGAAATCGCCCTTGCGGAGTTTCAGCGATGCTGCGCGTTCCCATTCATTCGTGAAGCGCCAGACCGTGCTGAGCCGTTCGGCGCAACTTGTCCGGTCCAGCCAGCCAAGGACGCCGCCGGCGTCGATGGAGTCCAGTTGTGCGGGGTCGCCGACCAGCAAGATCTTTGCCCCGGCGCCCGTGGCCTGGTCGAGGAGGGCGGCGAGCTGGTACGTGGAGACCATGGATGCTTCATCGATGATGACCAGCTGATTGGGGCGGAACTGCCACTTCGATTGGGCGGCTGTGAGGGCGCTCATACGCTGCGCAAGGCGCTCCAATGCCTTTCGGGTCTCAGTGCCCTGTCGTGGGGATTGACAGGCTGCCTGGTACCTTTCGGCGGCTTCTGTGTAGTGTCCGGCCCGTATGGCAGCGCCTGGTCCGGTGGATTCGTAGAGCCATTTGCTCACGTTGTCCGTGGCGAGTCCGAGCTCGTGGCCGAGGACGTCAGCAGAGGCCGCAGCGGGGGCCAGCCCCACAACGGTCCCTGCACCGAAGTTGGCTTCCCAGAGGGCTTTTACGGCGCTCATCGTGGTGGTCTTGCCGGTCCCGGCTGGACCAACGACGGCGTCCAGTCGCCGTCCGCTGGCCAGAACTGCCTCGGCGGTCCTGCATTGTTCTCCCTTCAGGGACTCGCCACGGATGCTGACGAATTGTTGGAGAGCGTCCTGGACGGTCGTGTGCTCGAGGTGTGGGCCGGCGTCGTGCGTATGGGCATTCATAATGGCTTCCTCGTTCGCGAGCGTCGAGACATCGGTGAACAGGTGGGCGCTGGCCATGTCAAAGACGCTGCGGCCGTTGAACGCCAGGTCCGGGGCTGTGGTGGTGGGGATGCCGTAGCGAAACTCGTTGAGCGCAACGGACTGCTCCTCCGCCGATGTGGCGATGGCCGCCATGAGTTGAAGCCGGTCGGCGGCCGTGGCACAGCGGATCTCGAGACACACCCGTTCTGCCTCGGCAAGGAGGTTCCAACGGTTCCAGGTGGCCCGCCGCCTGGCGACCAGGTCCTTGACCAGCCCTGCAGTGCTGTCGATCCAGGCGTCGTCAGTGTCGGCGGACGTGAGTGGGTGGGTGTGGGAATGGTTGATGGTTGCCGCCAACACGGTCTCGGGATCGAAACCCTTGGTAAGCGCTCGTTCGCGCCACTGCCGGGTGCGGACGTTGAGGGGGACGACGTCGTGGTTCTTGGCCGTGCGGGTGGTCAGCGTGGCCTGTTGCCGCAGCTTGAGTTTGACGGCGGCGCCGGGCTCGCGGCCGTGGGTATCGGACCAGTCCTTGATGAGTCGGGCCGCTTCAATGTCGATCAGCCGGGACCTGCTGGAAAATTCGTGGATGAGTTCATCGTCCACACCGGAGAGTTCGAAGCTGTAATTGTGGATGGCGCTGGCGCTGGCGGGTGAGCGGACTTCGGCCTCGGTTCCCAGATCCCGGCTGAGTTGGTCGAAGAGGAGCCCGTTGTAGTGTTGGCTGGCGGTAACGGTGGCCTTGTACAGTGTGCGCGAGTCGAGAGCGGTCCAGGCTCCGTCGGTGACGCGTTGGGCCCTGTTGGCGATGACGACGTGGGTGTGCAGCTGGGGGTCTCCGGAGCGGGATTCCCAGTGGTCAAAGGCGGCCGAGATGGCGCCGTGGATGCCGATGTGGGCGACTCCCGCATGTCCTGCACGGGTGTGGATGGCGGAGGTTTCCAGCCACGCCAGGGTGGCTTCCATGGCGGCATGGTGGGCTGCCATGATCTTGTCCTTGTACTCGTCACTTCCCAGGGCCCACAGCACAGAGATGGATTTTGGCACACTGAACGTGAGGTCAAAGCCGGCCACTGTTGCGCGGCGTACAGGCTGGCCGTTCCTGCCGGTGACGGTGGATGCCTGGTTTGGCTTGTGGCCCAGAGATGCTCCCGTGGAGGGGTGTTCGCCTCGTTCAAAGAGAGCCTTCGCGGCCGCATCGGTCACGGTGGAGTGGAGGCCCCTCCCGATGCCGGGGAGTCCTGCGCCGAGCCATTGCCCGGGGGGATTGCTGGCGTTCGTGTAGTAGCCGGTCAGGTCCCTGGTCTCGACGTCGGCATGGCTGGTTGTCTTGAGCAGGTAGGAGACGCCGGCAGCGGTGGACAGGCGGGCTATGGAGACGGTCATGACTTGCCCATTTCTGTGTTCCAGCCACGGCGTGCGAAGATCGCGGCCGACGTCTTATCGAGTCGAGTGTTCGCGTCCCAATGCAAGGACAAGACTCGAACAGCGAGTTGTTGCATATCCTTGACCGTTTGTCGTTCGCGAAGAAGTCGCCCGGCATTTTCGTGCTGCAAGCGTTGCATCGAGCGTTCCAGCGCGTCGGCCCTCGACTCTGCCCGTGATACTGCCTGGGCGCTTTCGTTGAGCTGTTCGTAGGCCGCTACAAGCCTGCCCTCAAATGACCGAGTCAGGGTAGCAAGCTTGCGCTTGTTCGTGGACCTCAGGCTCCGGATCGAAGCCGCATAGATGGCGGTGAGCGCCGCGATCTCCTTCTGACTATTGGTCTTGGACTGGTCAACATTGCAGGTCTTCCGGAGCGTTTCATCATGGAGGCTCTGCCGGTACTTTCGTTGCCGCTGGCGGTGGGCACACGCCGGGCGGCAGAAGAGCTGCCGGGGACTGGCCGGTGTGAAGGTGGTGTTGCATTCGGGGCATGTTTGCGCATTCATACTCCTCCATCGCGATTTTGCCCGTTTGCCCCATGACCAACCGTCACGCATGCCGTGACGGCAACTCGCTTGGGTGCCAACAGTGTGAAGGGATTTTTGGTTGCGGAAACTGCACGGTAATTAGGGGTGCTTTTGCCAGGGAATTGCTCGTGGTGGGATCTGACTGGGGTGGTGGGCTGGGGGGAATATCGGTGGGCTGGTGGTGGCGCAGGGGAGTGCCGCATGAGGTTTTCATGCGGCACGGGATCTCCTGATTGGGGTGATTATTGGATGGCGAGCCGGAGCCTCTCGATTTCGGTGGGGTTGAATCCTGACCAGTGGTGGTGGTCGTTCACGATAACTATCGTTATCTGAGGAAAGCCCTAAGTATCAATTGATCGCGCGACGCGCACTGTCCTTGACGTCATCGAGGCCCGCAGCATTCACTACCTGGGCTTGAAAGACCCGATACGGGAAGGCATATTAATGACCCATCGATGTTGATTGCGGGCCTTAGCTACGTGCTGGTGCCTTGGGAAACTTGCTGCCTATTTTGAGCCCGTCGCGGGGCCCAATACACTCCGTCGATTCTCATGATGGCCAAGAGTCCACCCGTCCACAAAAGTGTTGAGGCAAGAATCAAAACATCCGCTAAGGTGCCGGTACCAGCCAGAATTGACAGCACCGTCCAAATGGTTGCACCAATGGCTGCGAGGCAGAAAACTGTTGCCGTCATAATCATGGATCGCTGCGTCGGTAGGTGAGTTCCTTGGCTGGCAGGAAGCTGCGATTCTTCTTTGAAGAGATTCCCCATGAATATGCCAGCGAACGCAGGGTAGTAGGCATAGCCTGCTCGGGGGTCGATGAACTGTATGGCTACCGCTATAAGAATGAAGACACCCACGACGGCGTAAAGGAAGCGCGAGGTGCGCCTGACCGATTTCACGCCAAAGTAGTCGTTCCGAAGAAGCACGATGGCCCTAGCGAGGACAACCCCCGCCAACACTATTCCAAAGACCACGCCCACTGCCGTGTCACTGCCAGACTTCGGTAAGACAAGCAACAGGACCAGCGTGAACAATGACAGCAACGCCATCACGACAGCGCCGCCAATCCTGAACTGAACCTCTCGATTTGATCGCATGCCCCATCGTCACCATGAACCTGGGCACCTGTCAACGATTATCAGTGTCGGCATCGACCCTGTCTGCAGCTAGCGACCTCGATGCCGCCTTGACCGTTCCAGGAGAAAGACAATTACGAATGCGGCGACCATGACTATGAACATCCCGGTGATCAGTGGTTGCACCAGATCTGGAACCATTAGGGCGAGAACGCCCAGAACGGCTATTAGGAGGACGGCAGGGCCAAGGATCGACAATCTCAGTCTTATCATGCTGCTCTCCTGAAAATCCCGAACGAGGACCGGCTCTCACGTGCGTTGGTGCCAACGGTAACCCGGTGGCGAGGTACCCCGCTACGGTGATGTCGCCAATTCACTTCCTTGAATCTCCCGACCGACGAACCAGCGTCTCGCAGAAGGTTCCGCCTATGGGCCGGTGAAGAACGGGATGCGCAACTTGCTCAAGCTCGTGGGGCAGCTGTCCAGGGAATCGTCCCTCGGCGTTCGGCGGTGAGGTCGTCGAGTAGGTCGTCAATGCGGTGGTTGAAGGTGGTGACTTGTTGGTTGAGGAGTCGGTTCTTCTCGCGGAGCCGTTCGATTTCTAAGTTCTCGGCCGTCGTTGAGGGGGCTTCTGTTGGAAACGCGGTGCGGATCTGTTCCCCGAGGCAGTGCTCGTGGCGCTTCTTCAGTTCGGCAAGATCTTGGCGTAGCCGTTTGATGGTCTGATGCGCTAGGGCTATTTCCGCCTGAAGTGCTGTTCGTCCGGGTGCACCGTTCGTTGGGAGTCTTTGTCCTGGGGTGTGGGCGTCGGCCTGGGTCTGGCGGGCGGCTTCGAGCTGGTGCAGAAGGGTCTCGTGGGAGTAGATGAAGTTGCGGCTGACGCCTGCGGCGCCTGCAACGGCGGTGATGGTGATGAGTGTCCCGTCCAAAAGAAATCTGTTGATGGTAGATGCAGTCGCGGCCTGTTTTCTGTCGGCTTCCCGCTGGCGGGCAGAGACCATGTTGGCGAACGGGGCGCCCTCCATTCTTGTCATGGTCGATCCTTGACGGTCAGAGGGAGGTGCTGGCCTGGTCGCGCTATTAGCCGGGATGTTCGCAATATGGTTGCCGCCTCGGTTATTGCCTGTCTGTCGGGTTCTGGCAGGAGGGCAAGGTCTGTGCGCATGCGGTCAACGATTTGTTTGAAATCTTCTACTTGGCCGTCAAAGTTCGCGATGGCATAGGGCGGGGCACTGAGGCGGCGGGCTTGGGCTGCGTTGGTTTTCAGTTCCACGAGATGTCGTTCGATGTCGGGAAGGTAGGAGGGATCTGGACGATAGAACGTGCACCCGGAGCACTGAAATCGGATGGGGCAGGCGTTTCCGCCAGCCTTGACGTTGGATGGTTCAGTGCATCCGCCGTAGGGCACTGCGATGGAGGCGAGGCCCCGCCGCCCGGGTGAGAGGCCTATTTTGTCGCCGTTCCGGTCATAGGTCAAAGGAGCGAGGAGGTTTGCCGCGGCACGTTTGCGGCTGTCGTTGACTTGGTAGTAGCCCATGGTGGTGCGGACGTCTTCGTGATCGAGCAGATCCCGAAGCTCGTCCGGTGCGGTGCCGTTATCGACATGCCGCTGGGCATAGGAATGGCGGAAATCGTGGGGACGGATGCCACCGAACCCAAAGTCGACCGGGACCCCATGGAGGTCTTTGATGGGCCCCTCCAATGTCGGGATGTCGCGGATGAGCCGGCGCAGGGCGCCATAGAGCAGCCCGTAGCTGGCGAACTTATCCGATCTGGCGGGCATCGGGCTGGGAAACAGCCATTGAGATTCGGGCTTGGGACCGTTCTTAGCATTGTTGAGCCAGGTGGTGATCACGTCGGCAGTTTCCTGTTGAATCGGCAGTCTACGATTCAACCGTCCGGCTTTGTGGTTGTCATAGACCATTATCCAGTCGCCGTGCCGGTCACGCTGCAGACAGCCCCGGTGCAGACTGACCACTTCGTTGGGGCGGCGACCAGTATCGATGAGCACGGCCAACATGGCAATGGCCATGTCCCTGTTGGGGTAAGGGGCCAGATCTTGAAGATTGTTGCGAAGATGTGCAACGGCGGCCACAGGCAGGGCCCTGCCTTGGTCATTGTCCCCGCGGTAGGTGCGGGAATGGGTTGGGGGTTTGTGGAGGCGGGGGTTGTAGCTAAAGGTGCGGGGAACGTGGTCCCAGACGCTGGATCGGTGCCCGGTTTCCAGAATGTACCGCCAGAGTCGGAAGACCCCCTTGGCGCCTCCATAGTTGGGCCACTGCCTGTTCATAGCGTTGATGATAGCGCTCATATGTGAGGGCCCAAGGAGGCGTGGATCGTGCCCCTGATCAGAGCATTGACCAGCCAGGACTTCCGAGGCCAGCACCGAGATACGGTAGCCGGTCAGGGCGTCCCCTCGTCTGGGCAAGATCGTCAGTAGCCAATTCCGGTAGCCTTCACGGAGCCACGGCTGCGTGATCCGAGACAGGTCAAGGGGAGGCTTCTCAAACATTTCCCGCCTCACCGAGGCCGTCGTTCGCAGGTTCAGATCGTTGAGGTAGATCAGGTCTTCATGATGAGGGTCGTAGCCCTTATAGCGACGTTCCTCCCTGACAAGGACTTCTGTGATGAAGCGGTACACGGATCGGCTGTTCGCGTTGACCGATCCGACGGCCTCCTCGATGGTTGCAATGAGGGATTCGGATTTCCACTGGGCGCCTTTGTTGATCAGATCCCGGTAGGTCCTGACTTGCACGGGTCCACGGGCGAGGTCGAGGTGTGCCTGGATGACGTACTTGACTTCTGTCTGCATGCGCGGGTTCAATCGGCCGATCCGGAGCATGAACGGAGGATCTACGGGGTTAGACAGCCATCGGAGTGCGCTCTGCTCGTCGAGGATCTCTCCGCGGCTGCGTCGGGCAGCGAGCTGGTAGCGGTGGTTTGAGCACAGAAGCAGGTCGACCCGGGGGTTATCAGCGCTGATCGGGCACCCAGCGGCAGCGCAAGGCATGAAGGGCCTGGGCATCGAGGTAGTGAACTTGAGCCAGACCATGACGTCGTCTTGGCTCTTGCTCACCTTGAACAGGGCGTAATGAGACCGACACAGGCCCTGGCTGAACTGGTTACGGCCGCAGCGGATCCCGTTCCGGGCAAGAACACAGTCCCGCTGGATTGGCGGTTCATGCCCGGTTTTTGATCCTCTGGAGGCGGCATCTTTTGGATTCGCACCCGATTGCTGGCAGTTGTGGCATGTCCTTTGGCCGTCAAGGAAGGTGGGGCACCCGGCCTTGGAACAGGTGACGACGGAAAACCTGCCGGTATCCGGCAGTGGCGCCAGAATCCCGGTATTTGCATCCCATTCCCCCGAAAGCCAGTCTGAGGGAAGCTGATCTTCTAAAAATGTGATCCAGCTGCGCCGGTCCGGAATGATATGCGGCTGCAGCGTAGTAATGCGGGCGACAGCGGCCGCGCCGTGTCCGGCCATCAGCGGCCCTTCTCGTCGCCAGTGCCGGGCAGGGAAGCATTGCCAACCGCAGCGCGCAGATCTTCCGCACGGGAATGAGCATAGATGCTGGTAGCTTCCAAGGATGCGTGGCCGAGCAGGACCCTCACGGTGTCCAGATCCAGCCGTGGGGTGTCAATGCCTCGTAACCACATAGTGGCCCGAGTGTGGCGGAGCATGTGAGGTCGGACCCTGGTCGAGACGGATTTCGAGATCCGTTGGAACAGATCCACTACGCCCGCATAGCTCATGGCAGTGCCGCGGGGACTCCGGTAGAGATTGACGAACACGTGAGGATTGGCGTCGATACCCAGAATGTCCCGGCGCTCCAGAAGGTAATCCTCGTAGGAAAACACCACCCGGTCCGGCACCGGTACCCAGCGAGGCCCGGTTTTCGCCCTAGCCCCGTTGAGGACCTCGTTCGAGCGGACATGGATATGTGGGCCCCTAATCCGACAGCCCAGGCCGGAATTTTCGCCTAGGAAATGGAGATCCTGCCGAAAGAGCGCCAGTGCCTCACCGATCCGCAGCCCTGTGAAAAACAACAAGTCAACAAGGAAGCGGTCCCGAGCAGCCAACTCCAGATCCAGCAACGCCGCCCGGGCTTGCGCGGATTCGATCCATTCCGGAGCCGGAGTTTCCTCGTTCCTGCGGGCCTGCAGTTCAGGGACTTTGACCTGGCGGACCCGTCCCTGCTCACCGCCATAGACGCCGGCAGCAATATACCGGGATTCATAGATCAACCCGGACAGGGCCGGCTCGACCACGGCGGCGGCTTCGGCCCACTTGTAGAACTCGACCACCGCCGTCATCCACGCGTCCACTGTTCCTGCCTTGCGGGGCCGTGGCCCGCCCTTCGCTCCCGAGCAGGGGGTGGCGACCACCGCGGTTTTCCACTCGACGAGATCAGTGAGGCGCACCTGTCGCCAGTCCCTCCCGGAAGCGACCGACCAGCTCAGATAGGGCGCAAGACGGAGTCCGTAAGCTCGGACCGTATTCGGTGACTTACCCGCCGCGGCAAGGAACCGCAGCCAGCGCGTGGCTTCCTCGTGAATGTCACCCTCGGATGATTCGATGACCAGTACCGCGTCCCCCGTCGAGGGCAGCACGGCGCGGCTTAACATGAAAGAAAGGGCGGAAGATGCCATAGCAATATCAGTACCAAACCCCGATGACGGCAAGAAGACGATCGAACGAACGTGAGGCAATCAGCTGGTGAACCCTGACGTGCATGACAGTCAACCAACACCCTCAGATAACCACGGGGACTTGGGAGTAACCGAGATCTTGGACGTACTCGACGGCGGCCGCGTTCGTGGTCAGGTCGACGACGTCGTAGGGGATGCCGGCATGGTCCAGGGACAGACAGGTGAACTTGCATTGCTGGCAGCCTGGCTTGCTGTAGACCGTGACGTTCATGGCTCCCGCCTCGCTCTCTGATTCTTCCGGTGTTGAATCGTGTGGAATGGCTAATGGTGGTTCCGGTAGGCGGTGTTCTTGTGTTGTGCCCAGCCCGAGACGACGCCGGCGCCGAGCAGCTGGTCCAGCAGCCTGGCCAGGTGGTAATCGGGGTCGAACGTCAGGGCGACGTGCAAGTAGTTCGCAGCGGCTGTGCCTCTGCCCTTCCACCAGCAGATGTGTCCGAGCATCGTCAAGGGGGCTGCCGCATGTGTCGGAGTAGCGATGGTCAGCAGCTGCCGCAGCAGCTTCTCGGAGCTGTCGATCCGGTCCCATTGCGGAGCATCTTCGGTGGCGCCGAAGAGTGTGGCTGCCATGGGTTCGTTGATACCGGGCATGTCGGCCAGGATCTGGTCCCTGAGCCCTACATGCTGCAGCGCGGCCAGGACCTCGGCCAACTGCTCATGTGTGGGTTCGCCATCGTGGTCGATGAGGTCCATCCACAACTGGTAAGCGACGTCAAGGCTGTGGGCCGGGTTGGTGGACATGGCACTTATGGCTGACCGGACCGCGTCGTGGTCGACGGCGGCGAACAACTCTGGGATCGCTGGTGAGTCGCTGGGTGCGACGCTGCTGCCTTGGTAGACCAGCTCGGCGTTCATGAGGCAGGATTCAAAGGCAGCCAGCGGGGTCTCCTTGCCACACGAGGCTGGGTTGGCGCCGTCGTAGGTGGCGAAGGATTCGGGGCCGACGATCCACACGTCATGGACGAGCAGCCCGGCAGCCAGGAGTCGTCGCTCGAGTCTCTGGATCATGGCGGCGAAGGGCTTGGGGTGTTCTGGGCCCCATGGCTGGTGGGTGAACAGAGCGATGAGGACGGCGGTGGCGTCGCGGTCGAAACCGACGGCGTGGGCGACCCGCTCGGCGTAGGACTCACTGGGGTCCGTTGTGCCCGGCAGGTTCACGCGGAGGGTGGGGCCCAGTGTCTTGCCCTCCAGGGCGAGGCAGACGAGGCTTTCCTTCGGCCAGTAGCCAAGGCTGTGGCCCATGTAGCTGATGGCGTCGGCCGGGCTGCTGATTCTGATCGGTTCCATTGTCTTGCTCCTCTTGTGTGTTCGGTGGCTGGTTGTTCGCGGCCGCCTGCTCCGTTGGTGCCTTCTGGTAAGAGGAATCACCGCTGGGTATTAGGGGCCGGAATGCAACTTGGGGAACCGGGCACGGGGCAAAAATTGTTTCGAGGAAATAAGCGACGCAGGAGCGCCGAGGAAGAATTTTTGGAGGAGGGACCGGCGCGTAGCGCCCTGGTTGCGTGGAGGACCCGCCCAGCGATGATGGGGTACCAGAAGGCACAACGTGGTTTGGCATATGTTCATATGGATCCATCGACCCAGACGTCCGCTTGGCCTGACCTATGGGGTTCCAAAGACATTGCCGCAGCGGTTGTCCACGTTTGTGCTCATACATGTTCATGGGACTGGTCAGACCCGACTGTCCGGGTGTGACTACGTGACTTGTCAGTTATCTAGACTCATACGCGAAGTTCAGGCGCGGGATGAAAGACGCATAAAAGTTTGAACGCTTTTGTCTGCCTTAGTCTTGTGACTGGGTGGTAGGAAGTCGATGAACCCACGGTGATAATGAGATACGAGTCCAGAGTTGAGAGGAATCCTTGGCTGGAGAGCGTGCTGGATAGACAGTATTAAGACGACACGCGGGGTTGTAATGAGCGGATTAGTGCGCAAAGCCGTAGTTTTCACCATCTGAGATGAAAGTAGAATTTTCGAGTACCACTGGCACGATAGGGCCGCCCGCCAGCTGCCCCGGGCCGGTTGTCATTCCGGGGGTTTATCTTTTGAACGCGAAAGACCGGCGGGGTCCTGACTAGATGTCTGCCCAATTCGCTTTGGGATTGTGGCTCACTGCAGGCGTCCTTCGTAGTGAACTTCTCCTGGCCCGGGGTCGGTCGAGGCGTCCAATCGCTAGAAGGGAACATCGCATTGACTACCGTTGGAGATCGTGTTTGAGTTTTCGTCGTCGACGGGGAGAACCACGTCGTAACCGATGGTTACGAGAGCATGAAGTCACCCAAATTATCGCCTTCGAAAATTCCTCTAGGAAGGCAGCGGCCGTGCGATAGCTAAAAATCTATCGCGTACAGACTGCCGTATGGTCTTCAAATCCAAGGGCTGGATGGCAAACGAGTGAAACGCTTTGTCGTTTCCTAAGCGGTCAGTACTAGCTGATGCGTGTCCGATAAGTTGCTTGTAGTCCCAGTATTCATACTCGATCCTTACTTTGGAGATTTCTTCGCTTTTTGGGAGACCAGATGGTGCACGGGAATGGGCAACAAAGATCACGCGGATGGTCCAAGCTGAGGGGTCGTCAAGGGCCGACCAGGACTCTTCCAAGCGTTGATCTACGATCCTGGCGAGCGAACGCTGATGATCCTTCACATAGGTGATTGACAAGTGTCCGCCATGAGCCTCAAGGGCGATAGCCGTGCGGTTGTCAACATTTGCAAACTCGACATCGCCCAGCTTGTGGCGCGAGAGGTTCGATGCGTTCACACTGTCGCCGATTCCTCGCGGCCTCCAGCCCTCGCCTGCGAAAGCCAGAAATGAGAGGCCATCGACGATCCGTTGTTCCAGAACACCCTGGGTGTTCGTTTCGTAATCAGCGACATAGAAAATTACTCGCTCAATTTCCTCCGCTGTTAGATCGGTCGGCAACGGAATCGGGGTTGAAGTTTCGAGTTCTATTACCCTGTATAACCAGGATCTGAGAACTTTTGCCAGGCTCCTCCGCGTGACATGAGGCAGGGATTCCAATGACTCCAAGATGGCAACGAGCGCATGGGCGTCATCTCCTCCGCGAGTCCGTGCCCAAGCCCGATCTAGCGTCTGGACGGCTTTTGCATTATTCAGAACAGGGTTTCCAGTTGAGGCTGGATACCGGGCGAACAACTGCATGGCAATTTGACCACGTGGCGCGAATTCGTATAAGTAGCTAGCTGGATGATCAAAGAATTCCAGGGGAACGCAACAGAAGTGAAGGATCTGAAGATAGGGCCAGTTGATAGGACCCGTGGGGATTAGTACTTGGCTGAGCTGCCGCAACAGATGAGCGACGTCTGTTTCTGGAAGGTACTTTTCGGCTTCTTTTCCTGCAATATCGCAAGCACCGAGGGTGTCGCTATCTGGGAATAATGACAGGGCGAAGCTGGCATCCGCGTTCCACAGTTCGTCACCAGCGAGGTTGGAGCTAAGGCTGGGAAAATGCCCGAGCGAGCGCGCTATGACGCCCACTGCTTGGTACGGCACATCCAGGCTGGTTTCCAGTGCTTTGAGCAGCTTCGAGACCTGTGAGCATGACATATTTTCTTCTACAAGAAGATGGTTCAGCAGTGGAAGTCTTGAGATTAGGCGCCGTGCGGTTGTATGCGGGAGACCATTCCAGTCTGCGGTTCCTGCCAAGAGTTTTCCGAAGATGACGAAGTAGTTGGCTGGTAGCAGGCTACCGAGGTCTCCTTCGAGACCTGCAGTGAGCGCGATCGGAACGATTTTCTTAAGGAGCGAGCTGGGCACGCCCGTTTGATTCCACTGATCCAAGGATTCGAGAATCAGCAAGGCGCCATCGCCTGGTGAGATTGAGCACGCAGTGAGGTGCTGCTCTACGGCTGCAACGACAGCAGTTTCACTGGCTCGATCCACAGGGAACTGGAGCGACGATATGGCTTCAGTCAGGCTGGGTCCACTATATTCAGGCATCTGACTCCGTCCACAAACTTGGAGGGCGTTCTCCGTGTTCGGCCCAAAGCGCCAGAAGTCGGTCGCTCATTCCGCCAAGGTCAAGGCCGAGGGCCTCGAACCAAGAGAACGTTTCCGCGACAGTCAGTCGTCGTTGCCCTGACTCCACGCGAGATACCGCCGCCTGGTCAATACCTAATTCCGCTGAAAGTGCCCCCTGGGAAACGTGAGCTTCTACTCGAAGATCACAAAGCAACTGCGCAAGGGCGCGATGGAATTCGACTTCACGCGAGAATGACGGAGGCACAAGACTGACCCTACCGTTTGCGACGCTCCTCAGAACCCGATACTGTGGCGCTATGCGAAATGGACATAGCCCGACTGAAGTTGCCTCTCCAACATTCGTATCTTTGTACTCTGGGTGTGGCGGTATGGATCTAGGGTTTGCAAAAGCGGGCTTTACTCCCGTTTTCGCGAACGACATTGATCCTGATGCGGTCAGCACATACAACCGTTTGGACCAGGTAGCCGACCCTGAGTGGAAAGACGCTGCGGCTCGATTCACTGGGCACAAATCAGTTTGTGGTGACGTTCGAGTGGCGGCCGACGCTCTCTACGAAGGTATGGCTGATTTGGTAATCGGCGGTCCGCCCTGCCAGGGGTTTTCAGTCGCGGGTCGAATGGACCCCAATGATCCTCGATCGCGCCATGTATTCGACTTTCTTGGCCTCGTCAAACGAATCAAGCCCAAGGCGTTTGTGATGGAAAACGTCGCCGCCCTAGCCCGTAATAAGCGGTGGGGCGATATCATCAGTGCGTTGAAGGAAACTGCGAACAAAGACTATAAAGTCACTTTGGTAGTTCTTAATGCTTCGCACTGGGGAGTTCCACAAGCCCGTGAGCGGATGTTTCTGGTAGGAGTCCCACAAGAGGGCCCCGACTTTGCCTTGCCAGCCGCGCTGACTGCATTGAACCCACCAAGCGTACGCGATGCCCTTCGAGTCCTCCCCCCTGCGGGCATGCCAGGGAACGACTCTCTATGTACCGCGATTATTACACTCGCGAAGCGCCCAATCCTCCGGAGGTCACCATATGCCGGAATGCTCTTCAACGGCCAGGGTCGCGCAATGAACCTGGACGGACCAGCACCGACTCTGCCTGCCTCGATGGGCGGAAATAGGACTCCAATCGTCGATGACGGACATCTCGCAGGAATATCTGAGCCATGGATCGTTGACTATCACAGACGGCTTTTTCATGAGGGCCGAGAACCGCTCCTTAAACTTCCCCCGGCGGCCACCTTGCGAAGACTTACCGTGGAGGAGGCTGCAGTCTTGCAATCATTCCCCCGTGATACGCCATGGCAGGGTCGACAGTCAGCAAAATTTCGCCAGATAGGCAATGCGGTTCCCCCACTTCTCGCATTCGCCGTTGCAAGTGCCGTCCGAGAGACCTTGGGTCTAGAAGCACCGTTGTCTGAAGCCGGGAGCCTCGTTGGACAGAGAGTATGAATCTGGGAGGTAGCGATCCTTCCGTTCTTGCCTCGGGTCAAGCGATTGGGACATTTCATGCCGTCAGCACCAGAGATGCCGTCGGTCTCGCGCGGGATGGGTGGCCATTTTTTGAAATCAATTCAATGGCTACGAACCACCAGAACGAATCTCTCTTCGAGATTCGGTTCGGCGATGGGGAATGGATGCTTGCTGCATACGAAGACCTACAGGGGTCTGGCGGGCCAAATTAGCCAGAAACCTGGGCCATAGGATTTCAGTTTGGCGAAAAGCCGACTATGCCTCCTACACATAGCGAGTCCGCGGCATACGCAGGCTGGACTCCTGATTATCTGTGCGCGTAGTGGCTCCCCGGACGCGAAGTAGCTGCGATTCGGCAAACACACCATGTGTCAGGCGGAAGCTGATACTCAGCCCGAATCGTCCGGACAACCGTGAGCCATCACCAAGTGATCTTTCGAACCATAGATGGACGACAGGGTCCATCTATCTGCCTGCAGGCATCCACCTCATCGCGGGCGCCTGACGCGGTCACCAAGCACGGCCGTGGCAACGCACAGCCTTCCTTCTTGCCTTTCCCGAACACCAGATATCGCCGCACCTTGATGGATCATCAAGGACGCTCTGAACCTCATACAGCCGATACGATGATGACCAGGACAGAACAGGCACGATCACAGGGGGACTAACGATGGCTGGACTCGACTTTGGAAAGCTAACCAAGCAATCAGTCGTGGATTCTGCCACCGAACCAAGGCGAATCTTTGCCGCGCTACCAGCTAAAGCTTCAAAGTATGCCCGGCCGTGGGACGTTCAATCTCAGGTATGGGATAGCTGGCACGAGCGACGCACCGATTCTGACCTCCTTATCAAAATGAATACCGGTGGCGGCAAAACTGTAGTAGGGCTGATGATGCTCAAAAGTTGCCTCAACGATGGTGCTGGCCCAGCCGTCTACATCACACCCGACATATATCTCGCTGATCAGGTACGTGCTGAAGCCGCGGCTCTAGGCCTTGAAACTACGGATGATCCGCGATCCGGCCGGTTCCAAGCCGGTAAGGCAATACTTGTTACCTATATACACAAGGTAATCAACGGCATATCTGTTTTCGGCGTCGCGGGCGATACTCGGCAACGCATAGAAATTGGCTCGCTCTTGGTCGACGATGCTCACGCCTGCGTGTCCACGTTGGAACACCAATTCACTTTGACCATCCCCCGTGGACACGCTGCATACAACGAGATTTCCGACCTTTTCGACGACACGCTTCGTGACCAATCGCAGTCTACTATCCGGGATCTTGCTGAAGACGTACCTGGTGTTGCCCTGCGCGTTCCGTATTGGTCCTGGGCGGACCGACAGCAACAAGTACTGAACGCCCTACATCCACACCGTGAGAGCACCAATGGCTTCAAGTTTGTATGGCCACTGATTCGAGATGTCCTGCACCTTTGTGATGTGGCGATCAGCTACAACGAGATCGAGATCAAACCACCCTGCCCGCCAATTGACCGAATCCCTAGCCTAGCTACCGCCAAGAGGCGGATCTACTTAACCGCGACGCTGGCCGATGACAGCGTTCTGGTGACTCACTTCGATGCCGCCCCGGCGCCGATCTCGACGCCAATCACACCGCAGACCGCCGACGATCTGGGCGATCGCATGATCCTTACCCCGATGGAAACTCACCCTGGGACCACTGATGAGGAAGTGCGCACCTTTCTAGTCGAACAAGCGCTACATCGCAACGTCGTAGTTATTGTGCCTTCACGACGCAGAGCCGTGTTCTGGCGCGACTTTGCCGACGCCGAACACGACAGCAGCAGCATCCACGATGGTGTCCGCGCTCTCCGAGAGGGGCACGTCGGGCTAGTGGTCTTGATCAACAAGTATGACGGCATCGACCTTCCCGGCGACGCCTGCCGAATTCTTGTCCTTGACGGACTCCCTGAGGCCTACAGCGCTCTCGAACGAATTGAAGCTCTTGCCCTGAGCGAAAGTGAGGCCATGATCACGCGCCAAATCCAGCGCATCGAACAGGGTATGGGCCGAGGTGTGCGTTCCAACGACGACCATTGTGTCGTTCTACTGGTTGGGTCGAAACTCACCCAGCGGCTACACAAGGCAGGCGGATCGTCTAAATTCAGCCCAGCGACACGTGCCCAGCTCGCTCTATCCGACCAAGTCGCCGACATGCTTTATGGAATGCCCTTCAGCGCTATTGGCAGCGTGATTGGCCAGTGCCTGGATCGGGATCCTGGTTGGGTTGCGGCTAGTCGTGACGCACTTGATGGAGTCACTTACCCAACCACCAGCACAGTCTCTGAAGTTGCCGTGGCGGAACGGGAAGCCTTTCGGTTGGCTGAACTGGGACGATATAGGGATGCTCATGCGAAAATGCGCCAGGCCATAATTGCCGCCAACGACGACCGACGGCACGAGGGTTGGCTCAAGCAGCGCGCTGCTGGGTATCTGCATCTATCAGATCCGGCCGCAGCCCAGCAGATGCAGAAATCTGCCCAGACAGATAACAAGGCGGTGCTACGCCCGCGAGATGGCGTCGAATACCACCGGTTGAATAGCCTCGCAGACCAGGCCCGGCAAGCTGCGGCATTCTTAACTGAACGCTATGAAAACGGCAACGATCTGATAGTTGGTGTTGCTACGATCCTAGACGACCTCGTACCAGACCCCAACCAAGCAAGCGTGCAAATGTTCGAACAGGCTATGTACGATCTCGGATTGCACCTTGGCTTCGCTGCGCAGCGGCCCGAACGTGACACAGGGGAAGGCCCGGACGTGCTGTGGTCTTTAGGTAAGTTGGCCTTTTTGGTCATCGAATGCAAGAGCGGCAGCACCACGGATGCGATTTGGCGGCACGATGCAGAACAGCTCTCTCATTCCATGGACTGGTTCGCTGAGAAATACGACCATACATGCAGCGCAACACCGATCATGATTCACAACACCCAAGTGCTGCACAGGCAAGCCTCAGCGCGGGCCGGCGCCAAAGTGATCACCTTCGCTAAGCTCGCCAAGCTCCGCGATGCTGCCAGTAAGTTCGCGGCAGCGCTTGCCGCCGACAAAGCCTACGGGGAGGTTGGAAAAGTGAGCTCCCAACTGACGGATTGGGGCCTGAATGGCAAGGTGTTTGCCCAGACATGGGGAGTCGCTGCGCGTAAGCTATAGCAGGACAAGGATCGTTCATATCATCGCTGCTTACGCGTTGGCCTGAGCATCAATAAAGATTCTTTGATGCATCGAATCTCATGGGTCTTAGGGCCTTTACCTTGATTGGCATCGTACGTGGCAGGCCAGAAATCCAAGTACCGTTGCTGGCCCGCGTGCAGTGGACTGGAGTCCGACCTTTTAGGTGGCCGTTCCAAAAGCATGATACTGAGACAGAATATGGTCCCTTCAGTAGAAGTCGCATGTCAAAGCTACCCGGATGCAGTTGACCATTTATGCGCAGTCTGTCGATGGAAGCTTGCCAAAAGTTCAACCGCAAGAGAAGGGTGTACTTTGATGGAGATGCTACATAGTCTCACCGAAGCCGGGGGGTTGGGCTTTTGCCATGATGCCCTTAGTCTCCTACCTCAGGGCTATCACGGGCCTTTGGTAATTTCGCTCGATTCAAGCATACTTATCGACTTGCGTGAACACGGAGTTGCGCTGCTTAACAATGGTCAAATTGTTGATCTCGAGAGAGAGTACGCGCGGAACCTTGAAGGCTTGGGAACAATCCTGAACTTGTGGCTTGTGCGAGACCTCCGATTCGTAGTTACGCCTCGATCCCTTACCGATGCAAGAAGGCGGACCGATCGCTTCCTGGCCTCACAAGCCCCTGCTGTGGAAGCTATTGGAGAAGCGCTGGCGTTCCAAATCGGTGACTGGGGCCAACGTGCTCCTTCTAACGCCCCGCCTTCCCCATCTGTTGGTCAAGAAACTGGGTTACCGATCGGGGCTGACCGGGATCTCATCCTTGAAGCACAATCCATCCGTGCGCACATACTTCTCACCAGGGACAAACAAGTTCTCAAACAGACCCGGTTGAGCGGGCCGAAACTGGTCATTATGACACCGGCGGCGGTAGCTGAACTTCTTGTAGGAAGTGGTGTCGAATTGTTCGCGGGTGGGACCTGCACGGCACACGATTGTCCATACAGCGGATGGCCGCTGCCGTTCCCTGACATAGGGAAATGGGAACCACTTCTTAGTCTCTTTTAGGGACTGCCTCAGCTTTGCTTGAGAGAGGGTCAACGAAACCCGGGGCAGTCGGCTGGTTGTGTATTTCTATAGTCCCCTAGTGACGTCGGTTTGGTCTTGCCAGAGTCGGCAGACGTCGCCTAGGTTGCGAGGATCGCTCCGTAGCTGGCGATTCGTAGATTTAAAAGTTCGTAAGTCTGGCTCGATACATCACAGTGTTTTGACAATTCCGCGATGCGTGTCCTATCGAAGATTACGCCAGCTTCCTGAAGTCTTCGGTGCCAGTTGGCGATTGGTACAACCACGCAAAAAGGAATAGCCAAAAGTCGGAGGACTCCGGAGGCGGGATCAATGTGGTTCATGATCGTTCTGTTGTTAGCTTCCATAGTCTTAGTGGTCCAGTCGCGCCCAGTCGCGCACTGCAGCCAAGCGTGGGGGCCACCTGAACGGCGGTCCCTAAACGATTGCCAGAAGACACCGTCTAGACCAAGATCTTTATCCGTTGGTAGGACCGGGAACTTCACTTCGTAGCCGATCAAATGCGATTTCTTCGCATAAATATTAATTCGATCTTGCAATCCAGCGGGTTCATCTCTAAGTGCAGGGAAACCTATTCGATATGAGTTTGATCCCGACCATCCAGCGATTAATTCAATACACAAGTATTCAAAATTGCGGCGATCTTCCGATGTTACTTCCTGTTTACTGCTGATAAACAATAAGTATAAATATATGATCCAATAAGATTTATGGCGACCTTCTCTGCGAGTCATTTTATTGCTATCAATATGAAATGGCCAACTTGCTAGTAGTTGTTGTTGTCTAGATTTTAGGGTTGACCATATATTAGATTCGAGCTTCACATCCCTATCTGAAAAATTTGTTTCATCAGTTTGCCATGGAATTAGATGTAAAAGATCGCCCCTTTTTAGGGTCTTGTTATTGAGAATTGCCCAGGATTCAAGCCAATCTGCAATAATTTCAGCCGTGAGTTCTTGGGTCCAACTCTCTTGGAGGTCTGGGAACTCCATTAGCTGTCGACCTGTGTGGAATCAAGATTGCTGCCAGTCTTGCTTGCTCCGATGAGGACGTTAATAACTCGGGCAAGCTTTGCAATTTCTTCATGCACTGTTTCATCTAGGTGGGCAGAAGTTATATCAGGAAGAAGTTCGGATAGCTGACTTCCTATTTTCGCAATTTTCGTAGCGAGCAGTTCATGCCCAGGAGTGGCAATTTTATATGCAGACTCGAGGTCATCGGTATTCCTTAGCCATTGGAGTGCACGTTCGCTGGCGACCACGGCGCCAAGCTTTTTCTTGATTTCTCGGGATTCACCTATGACAGGAGGTGTTTCATACCCATCCCCGTAGATCCAAACAAGCATTTCTTCCAAATTGGCCAAGTTATCGGGTTCGACAAGATTGGAAACACTAGCCGTCGGGAGGGCCAGTGATATTCCAAGGTGCTTCTTTATGCTGGTGTTTCCCAGCATCGTTTCAATTAGGGAAAAGTTCTCTGCAAGCGTCTGTATTTCTATCTGCGGCAGATCGGTTTCTACCTGTCGATATAGTACGTAACTTTGGTACATTCTCTTTGCCGCTGTCGCCGTCGGATCGCCAATGAGTTCCTGGACTTCATCAACCGTGCGCCCATCCTCCACGAGCTTGGCGACGAATCTTGCTTTCTGGAGAGGCTTCCAGGTCCTAGCGCCAGTAATGTGACGAAATCCAAGATAAGGCGCTACCGATTCACGGTTTCTGTACTTAACTGTAGGAACAACCTCGAGCCTAAGGCGCTGCTCTTCAGTTAATTCTGGCCAATTTGATGAATCTCCGCCTATTTCAAGCAATAATTCCGGGGACAATAGAAGTTTCAGGGTAGCAAGCCGCCTGTTCCCCTCAACTACGATCAATGTATCGTCTGAACCGTCGATCGTAACTAGGGGTTCTTCTTCAAAGTACCCGTTGCGCTGAAAAGACAGTGCAAGTTCCTCCAACGACTCTTGAAAGTACAGGATCTTTACGATCTTGGTCTGGTCGTATTCTGGTGAGGCAAGCCGTGGGTTCTCAGGGTCCAGCAGGAGGCCATGCACACTCACGTTGGATCGAATCGTTCTCGGACTCACTTCATCGGCCTTCGTCATGTCTCTATTCTGTCCTACTTTCCTTAGTACCAGGCCCTGTGCAGGCGCGGTGTTGGGAACCTTTGCCTGTCAGGTCTAGAAACTAGGGGTTCGGCACGAATCGATTCTTCAGTTTTGAGTGTTCGCGACAGTCTTGAACCGGTCAGTTGGCTGCACCACGGTAGTGCTGCACCACCTGACCCATACTGTTTGCAAGACCCGTTCGGCTGAGGCACATCACAATTAACTGTCTGGGTGCACGCCGGCTAACTGAGGTTCATCTATAGGCGGCAACTGAGCCTCGGATTGATAGGCCGTGAGGAGTTGGGCATTGATGAAGGAACTTGTTGATGATCGTCATTGGCGAGGGGCCATGACGAAGACGTTTCTTCAATGACTATGCCAACCTTGACGACGTGCAAATATGTGGCTCGTCGTGGAGTTTCAGTAACAGTTGACCAGCTCCTCAACGTTAGGCAGTTTGCCTGCAACCGATCCGAGCGAAGTCGAGATGTGTGGGTTTTCATAAGGGCTTTCTCGATTTGTATATTCGTAGAAAATCGGGCAGCATCAGCCAAAACCATTCAAGTTTGAGTGGTCGCTAAACGGGGGTAAAAGTGACTGAACTGCATGAGCTCACCTTGGATGAACTGGCTGAATCTTTACGAGCGCAGGCTGCCGACAGTCTGGCCGGGGATGCAGAAGCTTGGAATGAATTGGTCCGCTTGGTGGATGACGCAACCACAGATGACCGTGATGATGTTTTGACTGCAAACCGTAAGTGGCTGCTTCGAAAACTGTCCGTCGAGGGTTTTCGCGGAGCTAAACACAAGGTTGATCTCGACCTTGACAATCCTCGAGGCATAACCGTCCTTTTTGGTGAAAACGGCTCTGGCAAGTCAAGCCTGGCGGAAGCAGTGCGCGTCGCCATTGAAGGTAGAACCAGTGCAACGCATCTGGGGACGACTGGAAGCGGTCATGAACTCTGGGGAAGCCTCGATCAGCGAAGTCAAGGTGTTGAAAGAGCGACAATAGCTCTCGTCCTGACTGATGAAGCCACAACCGATCGGCTTACAATTCAGGCCACTATTGATGCGACGGGAGTGAAGCGAAATGGGTCCCTTGAGAATCGAGAGGGACGAGTCTATCTAGACGCAAGTTCGCCTGCCTGGAGGGTCTGGGCTGACGCAGTGAGGGCATCACCGCCAGTGTTGGCATACGCAGAGCTGGCGGACGAACTGCAGAAGAAAAAGGACCTGCAGGTCTGGTTGACTTCGTGTCTCGCGATGGACAACGCCACGAGAATTTTCGATGCCATCGTCAAATCTGAAGTTGACTCGGCCTTGTCTGCGGAGAAACGCATCACGACCGCAAGGATGCGTGCTGAAAGCGCTGTCTTAGAAGTCGATGTTCAGGCGAAACGGCAAGGTGTTGAAGGAATTCCTGAGCTTGAATGGGCAACGTGTGACTCGATAGAGAAACTCAACGTTTGGTTGCAGTCGAACGACATCATCGTGAGAGAAAAGCGTCTACATGTCCTCGATGGGGAAGTCTTGGCTGCCCTTCCTGATTGGGGTATTGAATTCACTGACAGTTGGAAGGCGTGGTCTCAAGCCGCCTCGACGGCGCTCCTGACGGCACATGTCACTGAAGCAATCGTGAGCATGCAGGACCGTGTTCTGAGTTCGCACCAGGGAGACAACGGCGGCGTGTGCCCAACTTGTGGATCACTCCATGGAGACTGGCGAGGCCACTTGCAAGCAGAGGCGAAGAGGCTTCGGCATGCTCAGCTGGCAGCACTTGGTCTAAAGGGACTTGTTCGTGAGCGTTCGGCCAAACTCCTTGGCCCTCTAAAGACATGTCTCCTCGTCTTGCCATCGGGCTATGACGCTTCTGTCACCGAGTTCGGGAATCTGATTGCCGAGGTAGAAAGATCCAACACAGGGGATGATCTTGATATTGATTTGCTGTTGGCGATTGGCAATTTGTCCAGGTGGGTCCAGGGTCCCGAGGCTAAATCCATTTTCAGTTCTGCGCTTGAAGCTTCAGGGCTGCAGCATCAATGGCGGTGCAATCGCTGGGACGCTGTCGCACCCTTTGTGGCGACGTTTCGATCGGAAATTGAGGCTGCCGCAAAGGCAGGAACGCTCAAGAAGGCCCGAACAAAATGGAATGGCCACCTAGCGAAAATTCGCAGTCAACGCAGCGCCAGCCTCCAGGCAGTGGTTAGCCCAGCGGTATCGACCCTTCTTGGTGACGTGGGAATCTCTGTGTCTACAATTGACATCACCAAGTCCGAAAGTAGGCTAGAACTCGTCGACTCGAAGGGGCGGGTCGTAGAGCTGGCTCACCTCAGCGCTGGCCAAAGAAACGCCCTGATCTTGAGTCCAGTGATTGCGACTGCAGAGTCTGGGTTTTTCGGATTCTATATTCTGGATGACCCGGTTCACGCGTTCGATGACTTTCGTGTAGATAAGCTGGCCGCCATGCTTGCCCAGCTTGGCCGAAGGAAAGCGCTGATTTTGACTACGCATGACGCTCGCTTCGTTTCATATCTTCGAGTCCATGCCCCCTTGGAATTCTCGGTGCTGGCTACGCACAGAGATGGAGACGGGCGGATGACACTGACAGCCACTAAGGATGCGCCTGCGGAGCTGATTCAGTTTGCTGAAGACCTCGCCGGCGACTTGGAAAAAGTCGCGGCAGTGCAAGGACGATCGGAAGTGATCGCTCTCCTGCGGATGGCACTCGATGAAGCCTTTGAACAACTTGCTCTTCGGCATTTCGCGCGACGGCCAGCTGCTGAGGCGAAACAGGATCGAGCTTATTTTGACCAAGCGATGATGACTGGAGACCGGAAGAAGGCCCTCAGAGATTTCATGGCTGATAGTGAAACTCAGCTTGCAACCTTCACATCTGCTTGGCAGGTTGTCTCTGTTTCGGCCAAGCGGTGGTCTCAAGCGGTCCACAGCACCCATCTGGTCCCAGATGCTGGTCAGCTACCAGTCGAGATTGCGATTGCAGGTCAGGCTGTCGATATCCTCCGGGGAATCAGGTGGTAGTGGTATGAGCACTTTCGACGCCAAAATAGAGGCGCTCCGTATCCGTCGAGACATCGAATCGATCGCGCTCACACTTTGGGCGAACGCATCTGGCTTGGATCGCTCCATGCTTGTCTCAAAGGTCGTCGATAGGCGCCTAGTGTTGCTTGTGGCTCAAGTCGAAGACCACCAGCGCCTAGCGGCCTTCAGAGCAGCCCGACAGGCAGGTCATGTCTATAGTGAGACATCGGACGTCTTGCACGGGCGTACTCGCGGAGCACGATTTGGGGCAGTTCAGATTGGCGAATGGGACAAAGATTTGCAGAGGCTGCGCTCGTTCATCAGTGAGACACCGGCGATACCCCAAAGTCTGATGAAGGACGCGGAGCGGTCTTACAATCAGGAGGACTCGTGAGTGATTGCAACGTGAGCTTTATTGACACATTTTCCCTCTCGTTCGGCTAACGGCTATCGATGTATGCACAGTGCTGAACGGGCCATGACGTCGGCGATCCCTGTTATTCATCGCCGACCGTCGTTGCTGCCACCAGCTGTGGTTAGCCGTTTCGTTGCGGCGCCTTAAGCAGCGGGAGGTGTTAGTTACAACCGACTCGCCATTAACTCTCCAGAATCAACGCAAACTGGAGAGTGTTTAGTACCTGCCATTGTTCTACGTTATCCCCGGAAACATGGGCCATTACGGGGTATTGGCAAGGGATGGCAACCCGATACTTGTAAAGCGGGGTTCATAAGCGTTGACAACAGCTGATAAGTGTTCGGTGCCGAACATGCCTCTGACCTGCAGCCATAGTTTTTAGCCTCAAGCGGATCGCATTATTTCACCCGGTTATCGCATGAAGCAATATCGGTTCGAATATCCGGGGCCGGGCCGGGTCGGTGGGATGGTGCTCTGACGTGTGCCGAAGTTGCGAGCTCGGCTCAGAATTGGTCGACTATCCACCATGGTGGGAAATCAACGTGGTAGAGGCGGGGAAGCTTTGCAATGGCTTCCCCGCCTCCTGTCGATCAACTTAAATAATCTGGCAGCGTGGGCTAGTCCAGCGAACCGTCGCCGTAGAAAGCAGTCACGGTTCGATCCTCAAGTGCAGGGATAATTCTTGCAACCCCGATTTGTTGGAAGTGATCGCTTTCGCGATGCGCGGCAAACCCTGCTTTTGATCCATACGACTCGATAATGACGAAGTGGTGGGGATTATCCAATGCGCGGCTCACAGTGTAGCTGAGGTTGTCCGGTTCATTTCTGCTGGCTTCTGCGAGCTGGGCCAGGTTGGCAGCTACCTCATCTGACTTCTCAGGAATGGCTTGATAGTGAGCAATGACCTGATAAAACTGCTTTGACACGGGACGTTGTCCTTTCGATCTGAGGTACGCGAACAAGGACCGACTGGTCTGGGAGGATGCCGGAAAGCGGTGATTTCAGCGTTCCGCGGCGTTTTGGTGGTCCACAACGAGCCAGAAGAGCCTATGCCGCCGGCTGGGATGGGAGATGTTGATGGTGGTGGGGCATATTTGAATGTACCCACCACCAGCAACAAAGGTGACAATTGTCTTTCACCGGGTCTCCTGCTGTTAAGCCACGTTCCTTGAGAACTTGCTAAACGAGCGAGGAGTTGTTCAGAGGATTGCTAGAGCGGCAAGCCCAGTTTTCCTGGGTTGAAGAGGTTCTCGGGGTCTACTGCTGTCTTAACATTCTCGAGTACTCCGAAAGCCTCGCCAAGAGTGGCCTTCATGAAGGGTCCTCGCAACAGCCCGACACCATGGTGGTGGCTCAGTGTGGCGTCGTACTTTAGAACGACGGCATTGGCAGCATTCCATACGTTCTTGTACCAGGTCTCACGTTCCTCAACGGGGACTTCTCCGCGCAGGGAGAAGTAAACGCAGGCTCCGTCAACATAAGCATGCGATTGGTGGGCAGAGCCAGCCAACGTTCCGGGAGTTTCGTTGACAGCTGCAACGAGCTCGTCGTAAATGGCGGGCAGGTCACGCCACCGGCCGGTCATCTCCAAAGTGTCTGAAACGAAACCAGGGCTGCGAACGAAACCTTCTGAGCTTTTCCCTGTGAGGTAACGGGTATCCAGCCAGCGTTCAAAGATGGTGTCGCCATCAAGTTTGGTGCCGAATTCGCGGCAAGCGGCTTCAGCAACTTCCAAGCCCGCATCCACCAAAACAGAATTTCCCTCGTCGGCAATAAGGAGGACGTTTGTATCCGGGTGGTCGAACTGAACTCCGCTTTCAAGGTTGTCGTACAAACGCAGGACCGCGGGGGTAGCACCGTTTTGCATGATCTGGCGGCAAGCTTCCAAGCCTGCGGCGAAGCTGTCGAAACCATAGGCTACTGCACGTCCATAGTCGGGGAGACGGTGGAGACGGAGTCGAGCCTTTGTGATAATGCCGAGAGTTCCCTCTGCCCCCACGAACAAATCAACAAGGGAAGGCCCGATTGCTGCGGCAGGGGTGTCTCCGACACTGATCAACCGGCCGTCAGGCAGCACTACATCTAGGCCATAGACCATATGCTCAATTTTCCCGTAACGGGTTGAGAGCTGCCCAGCACCCCGACATGCCACCCATCCTCCGACGGTACTGATGCCGTAAGACGACGGCCAATGCCCCATGGTCATGCCATGTTCGCGCTGAATGTAATCTTCGAAGACGTCGCCAAAGACACCGGCTTCGACCTCGATGATCTGGCTCTTCTCGTCAAAATCTCCAATGCGGTTCAGACCACATACATCCAAAACAATTCCGCCGCGCAGCGGCAGGGCCGACCCCGTGACATTTGAGCGGGCCGCGGATGCAGTAACAGGCAATTTGTGTTCAGCAGCAAGTAGAACAACTTCGCGGACTTGCTCTTCACTTGAGACTTTGACAATGGTGGCAAGGGGAGATGCAGGATTTCCTGCCGTTTCCTGGATCATGCTGTTGGCCCACCAGTCGCGCGTGCCGTTAATTACATCCTCTTCACTCGTGAGGACCTCGTCTGCAATGGAACGCAACTGTTCCAGAACTGCAGCAGGGACTGCTACAGGGTCACTTTGCAGAGACTGCGCACCAGCCTTGGGATGCTCTTGGGCGAAGAATGGTGGGGTCGGTGCTCCAACCACGTAGTCTCCACGGTTGTACCCCCGCTTGACGGCTTCCTTGCTGATCATTTTCCTGCTCCCATCAGTATTGACTTCTCTTGGCTAGCTGAATCTTGGTATTGCTGGACCTGTTCAGCAGTTTCTTCTGCTGAGAGGCCGAGTTCTTCTTGTAGAAGTTGAGCCACACGTGGCGCAGCTTCACTGGAGGCATCTCGCGCGTAGAGGCGAAGTCTGGTGCGGCGCGAAAGTATGTCATCTACGGTACGCGCCATTTCATGGCGGGCGGCGTAGACAATTTCGGCCTCAATATAGGGATGGCCCGCAACGATGGGCCGCGCCAATTCGGGGTTCTCGGCAAGAATGGCACTGACATGCATGGCTTCCATGCCGTAGCGACCGGAAAGGTGCGCTGCAAGCCCTCCAGTTGCTTCGCTGGAGGAGGCATCGTAGCCAGCACCACCTAGGACGTATGCCTTCTTGGTGCGGCACTTGCCCTTGCGGTCAAGTACTTTCATGGTGGCGTCAACCGTCTGTTCAGCCATATGCCTAGAGGTTGTGAGTTTTCCACCGACAACAGTGATCAAACCATCATCGTCGACACGAATTTCATGGTTTCGTTTGACTTCCATGGTCTTCCCGCCGGGGGGCGCGATCAGCGGCCGGCAACCTGCGATTGATCCTAGAACATCATCGGCGGTGATGTCCACGTTCAAGGCCACACGTGCACCTTCGAGGAGAAAGTCGAGTTCCTCGCGGGTGCAGTGCACATCGTCGAGCGATCCTGTGTAGTCTTCGTCGGTGGTTCCTAGTAGTGAGATATCGCCCCAGCGCGTGAGCGTAGCGCGACGGGTGCGCCCTGGGACAGGAATCGTGACTGTGCAGTCGTTACGGATTTTCGACCACGGCAGTGCCACGTGCACGCCTTTTGCCGGCCGGATATTTGGAGTTTCAACACCCTCACCTGCGCCAGTCCAATCCCGCAGCCAAGCACCTGTTGCAACAACAACGCTGGACGCGCTGACGGTGAGCTCCCGACCATCCACGGTTGCCTTGACACCGCTTACCTTGCCCTGCTCACGAATGACGTCGGTCACTTGAGCGTAATTGAGTATTTTTGCACCGTGGAAGGCGGCCGTGCGTGCGATGGCCAGGGTAAGCCGTGCATCATCGGCACGGGCATCGTAGTACAGGAGGCCCTTCTTGATCATTTCTGGTTTAAGGGTGGGGCACCGGGCAATGACTTCGTTCTTGCTCAGGCTCTTGTGCAGAATGCCTTCTCTCCAGCCACCGGCCAGATCGTAGGTCCACAGTAGGGCTTCAAATCCTTTAGCCAAGCGGGGGTCGATTGCGCCACCTTGGCTGAGGACAGGGAACATAAAAGGAAGCCGCTGGACCAAGTGCGGTGCATTTCGGCGCAGCCTTTGGCGCTCAAGCAGAGAGTGGCGCACCAAGGGAAGGTTGCCTTGCTCGATGTACCGAAGTCCGCCATGAATCATCTTCGATGATTTGGATGAGGTGCCCGAGGCAAAATCGCCTTTCTCGAGAAGAGCAACTCGCAGTCCTCTCAAGGCAGCATCCATTGCCGTATAGGCCCCTGTGATGCCGCCGCCGATCACCACAACATCGAAGTGTGTGGTCTCCATAGAAGCAATCGTCTCGGGCCGGCCTGCCTTTAGCGGCTCAGCTGAGACCATTTTGGCAACAGACGGGTTGGCCTGGCGTTCGGGTAATTTGAGCATCTTAGTTTTCCTTCACTTCAGCAATTTCACGGTCAATACGGCGCCGCCATGTGGCAGCGATGGATTCGCGCTGGTCGGAGCCCATTCTTGGTTCGAAGAGTTGGCCCTTATCCAGGGTAGATACCGCTTCCCCGAGGCCGTCCCACATCAGCCCGCCACTTCCTGCCAAAAATGCGGCTCCCCGCAGACTCGCTTCAGCGGTGCCTGATCTGCGTCGCATAGGTAGACCTGAGTAGTCGGCCTGGATTTGGATGAGTGTGTCAGAGGCGGATACTCCTCCTCCAACAACAACTTCGTTCGGTTCAATTCCGGCAACGTCGACGTTGCACTCCAAGGAAGATCGCACAAAGTGCGCCACGCCCTCAAGTAGTGCATACGCGACGTCAGCTTTGGTGGTTGCCGTGCTTATCCCTGTAATTCCTGCACGAACCCGGTGGTCAACTACAGGTACCCTGATGCCCGTCAGCGTCGGGATAAACAGCACTCCATGGGAGCTGTCGGTCCGAGAAGCAAAATCGCTGATCTGCATCGCGTTCTCGAACCATCCCAGCCGTTCGCAGAACCAGTCGAAAGCCGAGCCTGTTGTGGCCGTATGACTTTCCACGCTGTAACTTGAGACTCCGTCGGCTCTCCAACCAGTCAGGGTCAGCGTTCCTTCGTGCTTGCCTGGGTTCGAGGGAAATGAGGTGCCGGTGATGAGGTCACAAAAGCTTCCAGTGCCGTGAACCACCATCGCCTTGCCGTTCTCAACACAGCCAAGGCCAATCATGGCTGCGTGCTGATCGCCGATGGCGGCCAGAATAGGCACTTCAGTTCCAAAAATCTCTGCCCTGCCGGTCCCCAACCATTGTCTATCTTCGACAATTTCGGGAAGCAGATCAGCGGGGAAGCCTAGCGCTTCGATGTAACCGGTGTGGTAGCTGTTCTCCCTTAGCCTAAATGCGCCGGAAGATGTGGCATTCGTTGCGCTGGCAACGCATCGCCGCTCTTTGGTAAGATTCCACACGAGCCAGCCATCTATGGTTCCAAAACGAAGCCGTCCACTCTGGTGTAAGGCCGCGACTTCGGGGTTTTCCCGAATGTGCTGGGCCGCCCACAAGTATGGCGAGCGAACCCCGGTGCTGCGCCCACAGTGCTGAATAAGTTCTTGGTCCCAGCTGTCGGCGATCTGCTCAAGCTTTTCCACGTGGCGAGTATCCTGCCAGACCATCGCTGGAACAACCGCCATGCCTGTTTGAACATCCCAGAGGACCGCCGTTGCTCGTTGGTTGGTGATCGCCACGCCAACAATCTCGGTATTTGTCTCCTTGGCTTGTGCTGTTGTGGCACGGATGGCGTTGATCGTCTCTTCGATGATGGTGTTTGCATCCTGTTCCACAACACCCGACCGCGGGCTGTGGCTGCTTAGTCTGCGGTAGTTAACACAGCTGACCTTACCTTCCGGACTGACGAGCGCTGCTCGCGTTCCGGTAGTTCCTTCATCGATGGACAGAATGGCAGTAGATGTCACTTGATTGCTCCCGTCATTAGGTGGTCAGTATCATCCTTGAAGTTGGGTGCGTCTAGTTCTTCATCCACGGGCACAAGTGACTTGGTCGGTTCCCACTTAATGCTGAAGCAAATAATCGCCGCCACGGTAGGGACAATTGCCAGGATGAGGAATGTGGTCGGCAATCCATAGCTGGCCTTCATCAGTGGGAAAACGGTCAAACCAATGGCGGCTCCAATGCCGCCCAGGGCGCCGATGAAGCCGTTGGCTGTTGCTCGGATTTCACTGCGGAAAGAGAGAGTGGAGACGCTCTTACCATTGGCGCCCGGACCCGCGGAGTGGCAAAGAATGAATATAGAGGGCAGTGCGACTGCCAACCAGAGGGGCAATGTATCGAAGAATAGTCCAAGGCTGACCAGAATCGCGGCAACAATGGTGAACCCGATGGCGGAAGGGATACGCAAGCCCAGACGACGTGCGATCAGAGCTGAGGAGAACCCTCCGACTATTCCGAAGAGGTTGAAGAACAATGAACCAGCCGAAGCCTTGACGAAGTCGTCACCGAAGAGACTCAGACTGATGATAGGGAGATACCAGCCTACTGCGAAGTATTGAATGGCTTGGGCTAACTGAATCGTTGTGGCAAGTATGGTGCGTGGCAGATAAATTCCGCGGAAGATCAGGGCAACGTTGCGCACTCCTCGGTTGGCCAAATTCCGGACAATTTCACGCTCAGCAACTACAGCGGGTACGAAAGATTCATGGTAAATAACTGACATTGCGTGTGCCGCGTCGTCCAGTCGCCCCTTGCGGGCCAGCCAGGTGGGGCTCTCAACCATGTAACGCCACTGCAAAATGAACAGTGCAAGTGCAACAAGGCCAGCAGCGCCGACTGCGTATCGCCAAATGGAATCTCCAACATTCATGTTGTAGAGGCCAATGGCTAGGACCAAGTTCATGCTGACTGCTGTGTACCAGATTCCCTGCCAGCGATTAATACGGGAACTGAACTTCTTCGGGGTCATTTCCCCGAGCAGGGCAATGGCAATGGCAAAATCCATGCCATAGGCAGCGCCGACGAATAGCCGACCAAGTACGATGACGCCGAAAGTCGGGGCAAAGGCTGCGAGTAACGCTCCGATGATAGCGAGAGCCTTGGCCGTAATGATAGGTACCCTGCGTCCCCATCGATCAGCCATCCACCCGCCAATCGGATTGAAAACTATGGAGACCCATGAAGCAACTGAGGTGATGATGGCGATTTCGCCGGTGGAAAGCGACAAGTCCCGGGTCATCGGCCCCAACCCGGCACTCAGAGCCGAGTTTGAAAACGCGTCTAAAAATAGTCCGCCGAGGGCGAGCCACCAGATGATGCCAGCGCGTCCGCGGATCCCTGGGCGATCATTAATGTAAGAAACAATGTCAGATACGCCACGCAATTTTATTGAAGATAAAACAGTAGTCATCAGTCGACCTCTCTGTCGTGATTACTAGGCAGTAATGCCCTGGATGTTCAAGCGAATATTTCAGGTGATAAATCCGACAATAAACAAACGATTTTTCTTATTGTCCTTGAGGTAAGGGATCCCGCCGGACGTCAGTCTCGATCTATCCGGAGCATTTGATGCTTTAGAGGATTCAAGTTTTCCGGCCCGCCTGAAAATGTTTCAGAAAAGCGCCTGTCGCTGGTTTATGGCCAGGGCATCGACGTTGCTACTGACCCGGGGTCATGGTCAAATAGCATGTGTTGCTGTAGTAGGCAGTAAGGTGTTACTTTTGAAATTTCACCAAACTGGACATTCTTAAAATGAAAAGCTAATTTTTTCGTTTTATTTACTACTTTTACATTTGGATGGATCGTACGGTGAGGAATTCTTCAATACCAAATGTTCCAAATTCCCTACCGTAACCCGATTGTTTGAAGCCCCCGAACGGAGCAGCCGGGTTGAAAGCGGCGCCATTGATATCCACCTGGCCGGCGAGAAGGCGGCCTGCGACGTTGATAGCGGCCTCTGGATCCGCTGACCAGACGCCAGCGGCCAAACCGTACTTGGTACCATTGGCAATGGCGACTGCCTCCTCGACATCGTCGTAGGCGACGATCGAGAGTACGGGACCGAACATTTCTTCTTGTTCGGCCACGCTGCCAGGGGCTACATTGCTCAGAACAGTGGCCTCAACGAAGTAGCCCGTCTCTGTCCCTCCATCTGAGCCTCCGCACAAGACTGTTGCGCCGTTAGATACCGCCTCCGTGATGTGGCCCAAAACGCTGTCCCGTTGCTTCTTCGAAACAAGAGGTCCAAGCCGTGTCCCAGATTCCATGGGATCGCCGGGAACGTAGCGGCTTGCCGCCGCTGCGGCAAGTGCCTCGACCTCGGGCAGCAGTTCACGAGGAACCAGTAGCCGGCTCCAAGCGGTGCAGGTTTGGCCCGCGTTCAGAAAAGAGTTGGCCACAGTAACTTTGACGGCAGTGGCTAGGTCGGCATCCGGCAAGACAATACTGGCGGACTTCCCTCCGAGCTCCAAGGAAACTCGCTTGACCAGATCACCCGAGCGGGCAGCAATTTGACGCCCGACCGCGGTGGATCCGGTGAAGGACACCAACGCCACTTCAGGGTGATCAACAAGAGCCTGCCCGATCTCAGATCCAGGGCCGCTAACCACGTTGAAGACACCCGCAGGTAGGCCGACCGAGGCCACAACTTCTGCTAGAACGAATGCGCTTAGTGGTGCTAAATCGCTGGGCTTGAGTACTAGGGTGCATCCTGCCGCTAGTGCACCGCCAACCTTCCCCACAATCTGGTGGAGGGGGTAGTTCCATGGCGTGATCGCACCAACGACACCCACAGGTGGGCGTTGGACTACTGAATGACCGATCTGTGATGTGAAGTTAAAGGCCCTGAGGGCGGCTGCGGTTTCATTGAGGGTCTGGACTGGAAGGGCCGCTTGTACCTTTTGTGAGATACGCAATGGTGTCCCAACCTCGGCCGTAATTAACTGCGCAATTTCTTCGCTGCGATTAGCAAGTTCTTGTGCAATACGCTCAAGGTAGAGGGCCCGCTCGACGGCCGGAGTTGCTTCCCAGGCCGGCAAAGCTGTAGATGCCGCGCGGACGGCAGCATCTACGTCTGCTGAAGTGCCTCTGGGGACCTGCCCTACCGTCTCATGTGTGTACGGATTTTCAACTTCAATGGGCTGGGCCGAAGTAATCGTCGGTACCCATGTGCCATCTATATACAAGTTGTCGAAACTAGTTGAGCTCTGCATGCTTCCTCCATCGACTGCGACTTCCTTGTGATGTACACTACTAAATGAACGCTCGTTTAGCAAGCTTATTTTTTCAGTGTTACCCGCGAAGGTGGTACTCATGGAACCAACGATCATTTATCGACAGATACTTCAAGCCGCCGGTCGACACGACGCCGACCGGCCGGCACTTTCACTTGAGGATTCCGAAACCTGGAGCTATAGAGAGCTTTCAGAGCAAACTCATCGATTCGCCAATGGGCTTCTCTCCTTGGGGGTTAAGCCAGGGGACCGGGTGGGTCTCCTGCTGGCCAACAGCTTAGAATATTGGGCAATATACCTGGCCATTGGGAGGATTGGTGCAATTACAGTTCGTCTGAACTGGCGCCTTACTTCCGAGGAGCTGGACTATGCGATCGCCGATTCGGGTTGCGCGGTGCTGTTTGCCCACGATAGGTTTTCGCAACCTCTGGCCTTCCTTGCGGACGTTCAATCTGCGCCCACAGTAGTAACTGTTGGGTATGAGGGACTCGCTCACAAGCCCGAGAACTGGGATGGAGTCCCCAGTGTTGTGGACGGCTCTATGTTCGTTGACTGCTCGGAACCACATGTTGCGCTGCCAGCATCCGAGGATCCGTGCATGATCATGTACACATCGGGAACGACCGGGCGGCCTAAGGGAGCTGTGTGGACACACTCGAACACCATGTGGTTCGCAGCGATGCAGATCATGCGCTGGGGTTACACGAGCGAGACCGTCACAATGTCAACTGGTCCGCTCTTCCATGTGGGTTCAATGGAAGACCACATGCTGCCGACGCTTCTAGCCGGTGGGCATGCTGTCATCACCAGCTCCGGATCCTTTTCCTTGGATAAAGTAACTCGGCTCATCGAGCATCATGGCGTGAATAATGCATTGATCTATCCATTCATGATTTATGCATTGGTTACCGGCAACGATATCCCCGCCGAGCGGTTGCGCTCCATGAAGGTTATGACCACGGGAGGGTCCCCGATCCTTCCGTGGGCTGTGACGGCCGTTAAGGAAAAATTCCCACAAATTCGCCTGGAACAGGTCTATGGGCTGACGGAGGGTGGGGGTATTAGCACCGTAATGTCCGCGGATGACCTCGACGTCCATCCGGGCAGTGTTGGAACCCCCCTTCCGCTGACAGAAGTCCGGATTGGTGCAACGGATCAGCCTTTTAGTGAAAGTATCGGCGAGATCTGGGTCAGAAGCCCTTCTGTCAGCCCTGAATATTGGGGGAAGCCTGAGGAAACCGCCGCGACATTTGTCGATGGTTGGTGCCATACGGGCGACCTTGGAAAGATCACCCGCGACGGATACCTTTACATCACCGGTCGCACCAAGGACATGATTATCAGTGGCGGAGAGAATATTTATCCCGCCGAACTTGAAGCAATTCTCTCTGACATGCCTGGAATTAAGGAAGTCGCTATTATAGGTGTTTCGGATGCTGTATATCAAGAGACGGTTTGTGCAGTAGTCGTCCTTGATGGCACTAGCGTCGTCTCTCATGCAGACGTAATTTCGTATTCGCGCACACGGCTCGCCGGATATAAGCGACCGCGGCATGTTGTGTTCGAACTCGAGTTACCAAGGACCGATTCAGGAAAAATACGAAAAAATGTTCTGCTGGAAAAATTCAACCATTTGGGAACTTCCTTCGAAGCTTCAAACCAGATCAATTAACTTGTCAATAAATCTAAGTAGGAAAAGGTAAACTCATGACTTTTGTGGAGTATCAGCGTGTTGGGGCCGTCGGAACCATAACGCTCAATCGTCCTGATCGCTTGAACGCGATGACCGCTGACTTTCTGGAAGACGCGCTGCTTGCTTTCACCGCGGCGGCTGACGATCCGCACACACGCGTAGTTGTCCTGACCGGTGCAGGTAGAGCTTTTTGTGCAGGTGGTGATCTTTCTCAGGGGCCCGGTGGGGCCGTGGGTGGCGTGGGTACACTGCAGCAGCAGACTGACCGGTTGCGACGCTTCATGCGTACCTCCCAACTGCTGCATGACATGCCAAAAGTTACCATTGCTGCAATTAATGGAGCATGCGCTGGCGCTGGACTCTCGTGGGCTTGTGCTGTCGATTTGCGATTTGCATCTGAAACGGCGCGCTTCAATGCAGCTTTCCTGGGTGCAGGACTTTCCGGGGACTTCGGTGGTACGTGGCTATTGCCCCGACTCATTGGTGCTGCTAGGGCTGCGGAAAAATACCTTTTATCAGAACCTTTCGATGCACAAGAAGCACAGTCGATTGGTCTTGTATCGCGGCTGTGCGCACCTGAAGAGTTGATGAACACAGTCAATGAGGTTGCAGAACGCTTGGCGGCTTCTGCCCCCATAGCGCTGCGGCACATTAAGGAGAATCTTCGTGACAGCTCCTCGACCAGCTTTGAAGTCGCCTTGGACGCAGAAGCTGCCCGCCACAGCTACTGCGTTGGTACTGCTGATGCGGCCGAAGCTACAGATGCTTTCCTGAACAAGCGAACACCGACCTTCCAGGGGCATTAAGAATATGAGCAATTATCAAACAATCAGCGTTGAACGTGAAGCGCATGTGGTCACCGTGACCCTAAAACGGCCGGAGAGCCTCAATGCCATTACGTCGCAAATGCTCCGCGAGGTTACAGAGGCATATTCCAACTTAGAGGACAACGTGCGTGTGGTTGTTCTCAAAGGCAGCGGACGGGCCTTTTGTTCCGGTGCCGACCGGATGGATCCTCCTGGGCTGGCACCCTCAGGTTCCGATCATATGACTGAACTTTTCCATGCAGGAGAGGGGCGTCGTGCCGCTCGGGCCATCGCGGAGGCGCCGATGACGACTATTGCCAGCCTTCATGGTCATGTCATAGGCGGTGGAGCCGTGCTTGCACTGAACTGTGACTTCCGCCTGGGAGATGAATCGACGACGATCCGCTTCCCGGAAGTGCAGCTGGGCATCCCTCTGACATGGGGTGCTTTGCCGCTGCTGGAAAGGGAAGTGGGGGCCTCCAAGGCGCGTCGTATGGTCTATTTTGGTGACCCCGTCCACGCTTCAGAGGCCTTAGAAATCGGTTTTCTGCATGAGGTCGTCGCGATTGAACACTTGGCGGAGGCAACACAGAACTTTGCGGGGAAACTTTTGGAGCTGCCGGAAATCGCTGTGCGAATGTCTAAGCGGCAATTATTGAAAGCCTCCGAAGCTGAAACTGGGCGGCTCGCTGCCCTCGATACCCTAGACTCCGAATTGTATGTGGAGGCCATGCGTTACGGATGGAAGCCATTTCGAGGTTCAATGGCAAGGAATTAAACCGTAAGAGTGTCACTCGCCCGATGTTCAGTGTTGGACAGTGGGTTGAATTACAGACGTTGGCCATCGCGAGGAGAAGCTAGGATGTCATCCATGCGCCAAAATGAAGATCCGTTCAGAGTTGTCAGGGCAAGCAAGCTCCCTGAGTTTAAAGAGCCTGTTCGACAAGCAGTGATTGTTGCGGCAGAGAAGGCTTTTTTCGAAAACGGGTACCACGGCACATCCATGCGCAGTATAAGCGCGGGTGCCGGGGTTACAGTCGGCGCGCCTTATTATCACTATGATTCCAAGCAGGCCATCCTGCGTGAAATTATGGACCGTTTCATGCGGTGGTCCTTGCAGACAACGTTGGACGCATGTGCCGCCGCGCCGGACGATCCCTATTCGCAATTGGTGACCGCAGTAAGGTCTCACGTCTTTCAGCACGCTACTCAGCAGGTGCCGAGTTTTGTGGTTGACAATGAACTACGGAGTTTGGAGACAGAGAACAGGCAAGAAATCGTCCGTCTTCGAGATGAGATTCAGGGGATATTCACGCGGGCCGTTCAGCGTGGACATGACGAAGGTATCTTTGAGACCCCATTTCCGCGTGAGTCAGCACGCGCCATCGTGACGATGTGTACTTCAGTTGCCTCATGGTTCAAAACGGACGGTGATCTCTCTGCTGTTGATGTTGCAGAACGCTACACAACAATCTGCTTGGATGCAGTGAGGTTTGTGCGCCCAGAATCTGAGTAGTACCTGCCGTTGTCTAGCCAAACATAATCACCTGGCGGACGGCTTTTCCATCTTCCAACTGATCCATGGCGTGATTGATATCGGCGAGTTCGATCCGGCTCGTGATCAGTTCTTCGACGGGCAACCTTCCCTCACGCCAGAGCTGGGCATATTTGGGGATGTCGCGTGAAGGAACAGCTGAACCGAGATAGCTGCCAATGATGGTCCGGGCCTCGGCGGTAATAGTCATGGGTGAAATCTTGGCAAGGGCATCAGGGGCAGGCAACCCCGTAGTGATCGTGGAGCCTCCCACATCGGTAGCCGCGAATGCGGTTTCGAATGCTCTGGTGTTGCCAGCGCATTCGATGACATATTTGGCTTTTATCTGATTGTCGATGACTTCACTTGGGCTATATGCCACGTGTGCACCCAGACGTAGGGCGTGCATGCGCTTTTCTTCTAGGGTGTCCACCGCAATGATTTTTGAGACATTTTGTGAGGCAGCAGTGATGAGTGCGGCCATGCCTACCCCTCCGAGCCCCACCACCATGATGCTCTCCTCTACCTTGGGCCGGGCGGCATTCAAAACCGCGCCACCACCAGTGAGCACAGCACAGCCGAGAACTGCGGCGACATCCGGCGGAACATCATCACCAACGGGCACTGCGGAAGCGCAGTCGACTATGGCATGAGTAGCAAAACCCGAAACCCCGAGGTGGTGGTATACCGGTTTGTCATCTCTGGACAAGTGCATGGAACCGTGGAGCAGGGTGCCGGCAGCGTTGCTCGTCGACCCCACAGTGCAAGGTAGCCTGCCATCTTCAGAGCAGCTGGAACAATTCTCACAACGAGGCAGAAATGACATGACCACACGCTGCCCGGGCGACACATTCGTGACTGCTGCTCCAATTTCAACGACGCGTCCTGCTGCTTCGTGACCGAGGAGCATGGGAACCGGTCGGGCTCGGTTGCCATCAACTACACTCAAATCTGAATGACAAACGCCTGCCGCTTCAATGCGGACCAGAATTTCAGTGGGTCCGGGCCGGCCGAGTTCTAGATCTGAAACGGTGAGGGGTCTTGACTGCGAGAAAGGGCGTAACCTGCCGATTTCTTCCAATACAGCACCTGTAATCTTCATTTATCCACTTCCTTCCAATGGTTCAAATTGCGAAATTGTTGATGATGGTGTGCCAAGTTTCTCGGGGGCTTCAACTCGACGGACGTTGCGATCCTAAGCTTTCTCAGCAGTTTGTGGATCCTGGCCAAATACGGCCGTTGGTGGTCGGCTATTGAGAGACTTCCCCCGCACAGTCTTGATCGCTTTGTCTGGGTGGAGAACTAACGGTTTTCTCTTTTAAGGCTTTACTGATTCTCTCGTCCGACCACCCAAGGGTGTTTGTCAGGATCTCTCGAGTATGTTCCCCGACTAGCGGAGGGGCGAGATTGATTGTCAAGGGGGTGGAAGAGAATCTCATCGCATGCCCGTAAACAGTCAGTGGGCCGGATACAGGGTGTTCAATCGTGCGAAGCAGCTCTCGGTCAATGACTTGAGTCGATCTTGCCGCTTGAGCGGGAGTGTTGACGGTACCATGCGGAATTCCCGCCGCACGCAACTCAGCTCCAACTTCGGCACATGTGCGCGTCGAGGTCCATTCCTCTATCGCGGTAGTCAATATCTCTACATTGTTGACGCGGTCCGCTGTGTCCCGATACCGCACATCCCACGCAAGCTCTGGTGCTCCGATAACTGCCGCAAATTTTGGAAACAATGAGTTCGTTCCAGCCTGGATATACATGTAACCGTCAGAACAACGATACGCATCCGTGGGACTGGACAGAACGTCGCGCGCACCGTTTCGACCAGGTACGTCATCATTGAACGCTGCCCACACTCCACGAATGCCCATTGAGGTGTACATCGCATCGAATGCCGCGACGTCAACGTGTTGCCCGTTCCCATGCTCATCTCGCACACGTAACGCTGCCATTGCAGCCATCACGGCGTGGTAAGCAGCGATGTGATCTACCACGAACGAACCAGAAACTGACGGCGCGCCATCGGCATTACCGGTCAGACTCATTAATCCTGTTTCTGCTTGTGCGATCGCGTCGAACAATGCGCGATCGCGGTTACCGCCTGACTGACCGAAGCCAGAGATAGAGATCAGAGATGCGCGCGGGTTGAGCTTCTGTAGGTCTTCGAATCCCAACCCCATCTTGTCGATCACCCCGGGCCGGAAGTTCTCAACGATCAGGTCCGCACGGGACGCAAGATCCTTCAGGATCTCGCGTCCCGTCTCAGATCTCGGGTCAAGTGAGAGCCCGCGCTTGTTGCGGTTAAAGATGTTCGAGTAGACGCTTCGTCCGTCGCGTTCCAAGGGGCGATTGTGGCGGATGGCCTCGCCTTCGATGGTTTCGATTTTGATGACGTCGGCACCCATGTCCCCGAGCATCTGGCAACACAGGGGGCCCGCGATGAAGCGACTCAAGTCCAGAACTTTGATGCCGGAGAGTATAGAGGTGTTCATGATGCTGTCGATTCTGCCGGAACTTCAGTCAGAGCGAGTTCAGCGTCATCCCGATCGGTACTCTGTCGCAGGAAGTATGCGCAAATGAAGACCAACGCTTGGGTAAACAGAATGTACAGCGACAAGGCCCAGGGATCACCGTTAGTGGCGATCAGCAGCGCCGTGGCGATGGTCGCGGTCATACCGAAGAGTATCGAAGGGATCTGCAAGACAAGTGATAGTCCTGTGTACCGCACTCGGGCGGGAAACAGGCCCGCGAAGAGCACAGGCTCAGCGGCATACTGCGGGCCGTACGCGAGGTTGAATCCGATGATGGCGACTGCAAAAAGCGCGAAGGTCGAGTTGGTATCGAGCAGCCAGAAGAAGGGAAACGCCAAAAGCATTCCAATGGTTGCGCCGAACATGACGACACGACGAGCGTTGAATCGGTCTGAGGCTATTCCCATTCCGTAAAATACGAAGACCCCGATCGCGGCGCCCACGGTTGTGGCCGTCAGCGCGAGAGTCCGATCGATTTCTGTGAACTCCACTGAGTAGGTGATGACAAAGGTCAGCATCACATAGCCAAGCGTCCCAACACCGTATGCGATTCCCATAGCGAGAAGAGTACGTCCAAGATACTTGCGGCCGATCGTCTTCAGGGGAGATGCCTCCGTGACGACGATTGCTGCGGCTTTGTTGCGCTCAGCTTCCTCTGTGGCACGAATGAAGTCGGGCGTTTCCGTGAGCTTCATCCGAATTACCAAGCCAGCGACCACCAGAACGATGCTGAATAAGAAAGGCAGTCGCCAGCCCCACGAGAGGAGCTGCTCATCTGGGAGTAGAGAGACAATCGCGAAAGCTCCAGTCGACATCACGATTCCGAGCGCATTGCCTACTTGGGTGAAGCTACCGTACTTGCCTTTCTTCCCCTCCGGCGCGAATTCGACAGCTACGAGCGCTGCGCCGCCCCATTCACCGCCTGTAGCGAAGCCTTGGACTAGGCGAAGAATTACCAGCAGGATTGGTGCGAGGATGCCAATCTGCGCTGTAGTCGGCACTAAGGCGATCGCAGTGGTTGCCAGGCCCATGATCATTAGCGTCGCGACGAGCGCCACTTTACGGCCTTTTCGGTCTCCGATGAGCCCAAAGACAATTCCGCCGAGTGGACGGGCGAAGAATCCCACACCGAAGATTGCGAATGACAGAAGTATTCCCGTAAGTGGGTCATTTTCTGGGAAGAAGACGCGGCCGAACACCAAGGTTGAGGCAGTGGCAAAGATGAAAAAGTCGTACCACTCGATCGCGGTTCCGATCAATGAGGCGGTTGCAGCTTTCCGGGCGAGAGCGATCTGCTCTTGCAGGGGTGTACTCACGTCGTTGTGATCCTATCTCGTCGAGTTCGATGTCAATGGGACATATCGTATCGTATTTAACGATCGTTCTGTCAAGTAATTGCGTAAAGCCCTGCCTTGTCAAGCCTTCTTCACAATTTGACATTGAACGATCGTTCGATCATCTGTTACGGTGAGGTCAACAAAGGAGTGAACAATGACACCTAATGTCTTGCCCAATATGAAGGTTCGATCCCCCCGCTGGCACGATCTGCTCGATGTCCGCACCATTGATTCGTCTGGCGATCCGCAGGCGGATTTGAAGGAGCCGACATACGAAAACGTTGAAGTCGGAGAACTGTTTGGGCCCGAAGTGCTCCCACTAACGCAGTACCGCGCGATGCGGTACGACTTCATCATGGGGAGTCGCAATGCGCTCTCGGGTGTAACCGGTTCAAATAACTCCCCGCTCGCTCACCCGGGCAGCTTCTCAAATGAATTGTTCGAGATCTACACGCTCAATTACGCCGCCAGTAAGATCGTCGGAGTGCACGCGAGTGAAGAGATCTGGCTCGAGCAAGCCGCGTCCGTTGGCGAGAATATAGTTCTTAGCGGGGAGTTCGTCGAGAAGTACGAAAAGCGTGGCCAGGGTTACGCGGTTGTGAGTGGCGAAGCTCGCGACCAAGCGGGGAATCTACTCGCACGCCGACTTGGTACAGAGATCATGCGCACCGTTCCCGGCGATGTCGTCGGACGAAAGGCGTCATCTGGCTCGAGTGCAAGGCGCATGGACACAACGGTGGACCGATCTGCTCGCCGGGTGGGGCCGAACGCGAATAATTTTTCGCCCGGAGACTGGTTTGAATTCGATCCGCACCTCGTCACGTTCGAGCAGGCCGCACTGTACTCCCGCTTCGGCGAGTATGTCACGTCCATTCACGGCAGCATGGAAGCAGCACAGTCGGCGGGTCTAAAAGTCCCGATTGTGCAAGGTCAGCAGCAGATGTGCCTTCTCTTGGACGGGTTCTTCTCGCTCATCGGTCCTCGGTTCCACAGCGGAGGTCATATAGCGGCGAAGTTCATCGGCCCGGTTCGTGTGTTCTCAGAGCTCACCCTCCAGGGCCGCGTCTTCAGTTGTGACGGCACCCCTTCCACTACGCGCTTCGAATGCTGGCTCACAGACGAGACGGGGCGCACTGTAACCGTCGCAACAGCAGAATGGACCGAAAAATGACTGTAACGCGCGACCAAGCAATTGCAGTAATCGAGAAACTCGCGCCAACCCCCATGCTCATCGCCGGGGAATTCGTCGGAGGGAAAGGTTCGGGCGAACTGACCATCTCAGATCCCGCCCGTGACAGCACCATCATCGCTGTCCAATCCGCGTCCACAGACCAGCTGGGGCAGGCGGTTACAGCCGCGTCTGCAGCGCAACGAGAGTGGGAGAATGTTTCGCCCACCGACCGTGCCGCCACACTTCACCGGCTTGCCGACGCCATCGAAACGTGCGCCGATCAGTTCACGGCAGTCATTACTACCCAGCTCGGCTCGCCCGTCGGACTTTCCGAACGACTCCACGTTCGGCTAGCGGTCGCAGACATCAGGGCAGTCGCCGAGGCGCTGGTCTCCATGAAGTTTGAACAGCAGATTGGCGCCTCTATGGTGCTTGAGCGGGCCGCCGGAGTCGTATTCGCGATCACTCCATGGAATTATCCACTGCATCAAGTCGTGGCCAAGGTTGCACCTGCGATCGCAGCGGGGTGTTCCGTGATCCTGAAGCCCAGCGAAGAGGCACTCGGTGCCGCTGCCCTTTTCGCGCGCTGCGTCCAGGAGAGCGGACTACCTGCAGGAGTATTGAACGTCGTCGTCGGCGGAGGCAGAGAGATTGCCAATGAACTCGTTGGCCACCCTGGTATTGATGTAGTGTCCTTCACTGGCTCGACCGAAGTTGGCTCCGCGATCGCACGGCAAGCAGCAGGAACGATCACCCGCGTACACCTAGAGCTAGGGGGTAAATCACCCAGCCTAATTGCCCCAAGCGGCGACCTTACCACGGGTGTTAAAGTGACCCTAGCAAACTGTTTCCTGAACTCGGGTCAGAGCTGCAACGCATTGACTCGTCTCCTGGTACCCAGAGAGAACCTGAGCCAAGTAGAACAGCAGATTCTTGGGTTGATGCCACGCCATCAGCCGGTGGACCCATGGTCGAATGGTGCCCGCATGGGTTCAGTCGTTTCGGTCGCACGCCAGGCCTCCATCTGGAGCGATATTCAGGCCGCCAAAGACCGCGGTGACACGATTCTTGCAGGCGGCACGGGGCTCCCGGATGGCATCGAACGAGGGGCTTTCGTGCGGCCCACTGTCTTTTTCGACACGGACCCTAATAGCCCAATAGCGCAAGAAGAGGTCTTCGGCCCTGTTCTCACCGTTCTCGCCTACGACGATCTGAACCACGCCCTCGAACTGGCAAACGCAACCCGCTACGGGCTCGGCGGGAGTGTTTGGGCCTCGACGAACCACGAAGCGGCTGACATTGCACGCGAAATCCGTTCAGGCCAGGTAGATCTTAACGGCGGAGCATTCAACCCCGCCGCTCCTTTCGGTGGCTTCAAAGCATCAGGATACGGTCGAGAACTCGGCCGGTACGGGATTGCCAGCTTCATCGAACCGCAGTCGCTGCAGAACTGATCGGAGATACAAAATGTCTTACTTCATCATCGACCACCCGCGCCCGGGACTGGCGATCGCCACAATTAACCGACCCGAGAAGCTAAATACGATGACCGGGCCGCTTCTTGAGGAAGCGGTAGAACAGTTCGCCGCCCTCGACCGTGATCCTGAAACTCGAGTTCTCATCCTTACCGGAGCAGGACGCGCGTTCTGCGCAGGGGGTGACCTCAGCGAGGGCCCCGGGGGCGCTGTGACTGCGGGTCTATCGGGAGAAGCCGCCGGGGACCTCCTTCTCGATTTTATGAAGACAAGCACAATCCTCAGCAAAGGAAACTTCACCACCATCGCCGCAGTCAATGGAGCTTGCGCAGGTGCTGGACTTTCTTGGGCAGCGGCATGTGATCTGCGAGTAAGCGCCTCGGCCGCAAGATTTAATACAGCTTTTCTAAATGCCGGCCTCTCAGGGGATTTCGGAGGCTACTGGTTTCTTGAACGCCTCATCGGACGAGGACGAGCTATTGACCTATACCTTCGGCCGCGACCATTCGATGCTCAGGAAGCCCTCGACATTGGTTTCGTATCCGCTGTCGTACACAACGCTCTTGAAAGCGCGTCGGAAATCGCAGATAAGCTTCTTGACTGTGCCCCCATTGCGCTTCAATCGATGAAACGGAATTTCGTGGACTCCAGTTTGCCGCTTGGTGAATACCTCACTCAGGAGGCGCACCGGCACTCCGCTTGCGTGGACGCGAACGACGCAGCAGAAGCGGCGCGGGCGTTCGTGGAGAAGCGTGCTCCCCATTTTGTTGGTCGCTGAATGCTCCCATCTATGGAAAATGATCTTATGAACATTACTCAAGAATTTGGTGAGGATGTCCCAACCGATAGACTCTCATCGATGCCGAATGTCCAGTCTGAGAAGCCAAGACGCAAGTCTCCCTCGCGCGTAACATCTGTCAATACGCGCGACGCGATCGTAGCGGCTGCAGTGAGCGCATTCTACGATAATGGATATCATGGCACTGCGATACGTGAGATCGCGTCGCGTGCGGACCTCTCGTTGTCGGCTCTGTACCACTACTTCGCGTCAAAGCAGGAACTGCTGGCAGGCATTATTGACGGTTTCATGGTCGAATCCGTTCGGGTGATCGACGCGGCGGTACAGTCCGCTGGTGCAGATCCTGGGGCTCGACTCCGTGCCGCGGCTCGCACCCAAGTCCACCGAAACGCCACTAACATTGCGCTGAGCTTCATCACCAACAGTGAGATCCGGAGTCTCGAAGGCGCAAATCAACTACGCCACATCGGTCATAGGGATCAGATTCAGGCACTTTTTGACGATGCGGTCATGGACGGAAGGAAGCAAAGGCTGTTCGATGTCACATACCCGAAGGAAGCCAGCCGTGCGATCGTCACAATGTGCACCGCCGTCGCAACATGGTACCGGCCCACCGGGCCGCTCACTCCTGACGAAGTTGCCGACCGCTACGGTGAGTACGCACTGAATCTGGTGAACGCAAGCTAGCTCACATCGGGTCACTAATTGCGCAGCTCGAAGCCGAACGACGCCCATGTGTATTCGCAGAGCAGAACCCAAAACTATGCCATTTTCGCTCTTGGATATTGGTTGGCCCGGGGCCGGCTGGCAGATTGGTGCCACGCTTGGCTGGGTGCGACTCGCTCATTTTAAGGCCCACTCCGCTGGCTTGATAGAAGGTTGTCCGGCCCGGCCATAAGTTTGGGCAGTGACCCACTAGCGAACTGCCTCGGCGTGACTCTCCTCGGATTGGCACTATAGAAGCCGGTCCGAAGGAAGAGCTTTAGATGACCATCGTGACCATCGTGACCAGCCAGGACACCCATGTAATAAACGTGGACACCCATGCCAACCCGGGCACCGCCGCCATGCTTGCCTTGGCGACCGGTCCAGTCGTTGACATCGCCACTTTTACGGCAAGGCTGCCGAGCATCGCCCGGCCCACCGGCTGGATAGGCAGGCGGTACTCAGCCGGACAGGTCTAGGTCATCGTGGAGGGCACTAATGCCTGCGGCGCCTGCCTGACACGGGCGCTCCGTGGGGCCGGGTCCAGTGTTTGTGACGTGCACCCACAAAGGATCTCGTAGCGGGGTGGGGTACAAAATTCAATTGATGCGGTGACAGCAGCACAGTCTATCCTTGGCATAGAGGTCGATTCCTTGCTCGGGCCCAGTGCAGATTGTGGCCGGAGCTTTTAGCAGATCCGCTTGGAAATGCGCGCAAGATAATGGATCGTCAAGGGTCAGCTGAGTGCTCGGGAGTAACCGCGATTACCCGGACTACCGTACTAGAAGTCGATGCCGGGAATCATTCAGGCGTCTCTTTCCAGCAGACTCTTTTTGTGCCCCGATTGTTCCGCCTAACGACAGCGACACGCCCTTAGCCAGCATGAGGCGTGTCGGGTGGCCTGAACTTACGTCAGATCAGCAATATCGGATGTTCGGATGTAATTCCTAGTACGCTGACTCAGATGATTTTAGGGTGAAATAGCATATTGAAGAATGCCGGGCTCGAAGTCGCGCGCAAGCCGGTGCGGAGTTCCCACCACGTCATACAAAACTCATACTTTTGAAGACCCAACGACCATAATTTAGTATCTTGCATCGTTGCAATGACGCCATGCGGGAACAGGCCAAAAGGGCCTATAGGCAACTCAAAATGGCCGCTTGTTGGTGAAGCGGGGTTCGTAGGCGTTGATAACTGACGAAGGGTTTTGAGCTCTTGACATGCTCTGACCTGCAGCAATAGATTCCACTGCTAATTCTGCGAAACTCTTTGGCTAGCCGTCTCGTCGAGCAGTTTCGGTTGGAATTCCACAGATGTTCAGCGGTTGGATTGGTTGCTGTCATCACGTTTTTCGCTTGTTCACCAATTTATGAGAGCTTGGCAGGAGCTGAGTTGCGTTCATTCATCAGGGTGTACCTCGGGGCAGGGGAGTGGCTGGTGGTTGTCTTGTCAATGGTTCCATTGATGGGACCGACTAAAATTGTCATTAGCACTGTGAGTCGATGGTTCACATATTTGATGCGAATCGTGTCTAGGGCAGGTCCGTTCGGCCAGCGCTCTGTGCTGCTCCAATGACGCCGGCAGAATTGTGCAATTGAGCTGGTCTAATAGGTGTGGCCAGACGTATCTGCGGGAGAAATTCTTCATGCCGGACTGAGATTCCGCCGCCTATGATGATCAGGTCGGGGGAGAATAAGAACTCTACATGCGATAGGTATTGCTGGAGGCGCGAGGAGTAGTCAATCCAGCTCAGTCCTTCATTTTCGCGCGCGACTGCTGAGGTTGTGGTTTCGGCCTTGAGTCCGCCAATTTCTAGGTGGCCCAGTTCAAGGTTGGGTACAAGGTTCCCGTTGATCATCAGGGCCGAACCGATTCCTGTGCCGAGGGTGAGGACTAGTACCGCTCCTTTGTGCCCTTTTCCTGCGCCGTGGCTTGTTTCAGCCTGGCCGGCAGCATCAGCGTCGTTAACGACATGGACCGTTCGTTGGAGTGCTTCTTCGAGGAGCATTTCAACTTTCTGACCGATCCATTCGTCGCTGATGTTGGCTGCTGAAAAGGCTGTTCCCTGTCGGATGATGGCAGGGAATGCGACTCCCACGGCAGCGAATTGCGATGGAGTGGTTTCCCAGGATTGAACATCAGCGACTATTGCGCGCACAGCTTTAGCAATGGCTGCGGGGTTGGCCGGCTGGGGTGTATGTTGCTGGGCGATAGGGCTGACGAGGGTTCCGGTCGTCGTGTTCACCACCCCGTATTTGATGGCGGTGCCGCCAACGTCGATGCCGATGCGCAGGGAGTCGTGGGTAGTTTTCTCCAAGGAGGGTCCATTCGTTGTTGCAGTGCTGGGTTGGATGTGCAACGGACACTGCCGCCCGCCCCAGATTCTGTGCGGGCGGCAGTGTCCGGCTTATTGGTTCGCAGGTTCTAAACGAGCCAAGCGGTGGCGTCGGCGGGCAGCTTGCCATCTTCCAAAGGAACGCTGCTCAGCGCTACTGTTCCTTCGGGGAGCTCGATGGCGGTCGTGCCGAAGTTGGTGATGACGTTCCAGCGGTTGGGACGGGCGAAGTGCAGCACGTCAGGGTTGCTGTTGGTGATCCAGGCAAGCTCCTCGGAAGTTTGCAACGATCTGCGCAGGTCCAAGGCCTTGCGGTACATGTTCAGCGTTGAGCCTTCCAATGCGTTTTGGACCGAAACTGCGTGCTGGGCAAACCACGCAGGCTGTGGGAGGTGTGCTTTGGCGCTGCTGAACCCAAACGAAGTCTCTGAGCTGGTCCAGGGCAGCGGTACCCGGCAGCCGTCACGACCCTTCTCAATGCCTTTGTTGCGGAAGAACGCGGGATCTTGGCGATCGGCGTCGGGGATGTCAGCCACCTCATGCAGGCCCAGTTCCTCGCCCTGATACAGATAAGCCGAACCTGGTAGTGCCAGCATAAAGAGGGTCGCTGCTTTAGCGCGGCGCAGACCGAGCTCGCGGTTCAGCTCAGTCGGGGCTCCGCCTGCCAGGATCCAGTCCTTGCCGTCTTGGGTCTTTGCTGGATCTGCCAGCTTCGGCAGCCCGTAGCGGGTGGCGTGGCGCACCACGTCGTGGTTGGAGAAGACCCAGGTGGAGGAAGCGCCGGTGGCGACAGACTCCGCCAGATTCTTCGTGACGATCGAGGCGTAGGAATCTGCCTCAAAATCCGCCATGAGGAGATCAAAGTTGAACGCCTGGCCCAAACCTTCGGTGGAGGCGTAACGGGCACGGCGGGACTGGTCCACCCAGGCTTCGGCAACTGCTGTGCGCGGAGGGTTGTACTCGTTGAACAGGGCCCGCCACTCGGCATAAATTTCGTGAACCTCGTCCCTGTCCCACAAGGGGTTTGTGCCGTTGTTCAGTTTCTCCAGTTGGAGAATCTGTGCTTGGGACGGCAGTGGTTCGGTCAGGTCCTTCATCAAGGCGTGCGCCACATCGATGCGGAAGCCGTCAACGCCCCGGTCCGACCAGAAGCGCAGTGTTTTCAGGAAATCGTCGCGGATCTCCCTATTGGCCCAGTTGAAGTCGGGTTGTTCGGAGGCGAAGAGGTGAAGGTACCACTGGCCGTCGGGAACCTGGGTCCAGGCCGGTCCGCCAAAGACGGAGACCCAGTCCGACGGTGGCAGCTCGCCGTTGGTGCCTTGTCCGTCACGGAAGATGTAACGGGCGCGGGCCGCGGAGCCCTTCTCCGCTGCGAGGGCTTCCTGGAACCATGCGTGCTGGTTCGAGGAGTGGTTGGGGACGATATCCACGATGAGCTTGATGCCGGCTGCGTGCAGGGTCTCTGTCATCTCATCAAAGTCAACCAGAGTGCCCAAACGGGGGTCAACGTTGCGGTAATCGGCTACATCGTATCCGCCGTCGGCGAGCTCGGAGGGGTAGAAGGGGCTGAGCCAGACTGCGTCCACACCTAGTTCTTTCAGGTAGGGAACCTTGGCTGTGATGCCCTTGATGTCGCCGAGTCCGTCAGCATCCGCATCGTAGAAGCTGCGAGGGTAGATCTGGTAAACAGCGGCTTGGCGCCACCAATGCGGATCAACGACAAGCAGATCCGGCGAGGGGGCGGAAAGCGTAGAAGCAGACATGGAATGTTCCTTTTTCAGTAGTGCGTTTTTTGTGGGTCGTTGAGGTGCAGGGTGCTATTTGACAGCGCCGCGCATGACGCCGGACATGATCCAGCGCTGTGCGAAAAGGTAGACGAGCAGCGTTGGTGCCAAAGCCATGAGGTAGGAAGCGAAGGCAAGGGAATAGTTGGTGTTGAACTGGCCTTGGAACAACTGCTGGACCACTGGCAGGGTTTGCAATGCGGGGTCGGCTATGAGCATCTGGGGGAGCAGGAAGTCGTTCCAGGAGCCCAGGAAGGCGAAGATGCCCACGGTGGCGCTCATGGGGGCGAGCAGCGGGAAAATGACTTTACGGAACGTCTGCCAAGTGCTCGCGCCATCGAGCCTTGCCGCTTCTTCCAGCTCGATCGGGATGGACTTCAGGAAGGCGATGAAGAGTAGTGAGTTGAAGGAGATGCCACCCACGATGTGGATGAACGCCACGCCCAGCGGGTTGTCGATGCCGAACATGGCCGTCTGCTTGATCAAGGGAAGGATCACTACCGGGAAGGGCACAAACATGGCCGAGAGCAGGTAGATGTAGGAGAGTCGGAAGAATTTCCGGTCCCAATTGCGCACAATGGCGTAGGCCACCATGGAGCTGGCGCCCAGGGCGCCCAGCACCGAAATGACGGTGATGAAGGCCGTGGACATGAAGGCGGCAGGGTAATTTGTCATCTCAAAGGCTTGTCCGAAGTTTCCCCACTGGGGATCCGTGGGCCAGGCGAAGCCGGTTCCGGAGGCTGCTTGTTCGGGGGATTTCAGGGCCATGCTGATGGTGAAGTACAGCGGCACCAGGATGGTCAGGGATGCCACGAGCATCAGCGCTGTCATCCACCAGTTGATCTTGTAGCCCTCACGGTTCATCCGGCGAATCTTGGTGGGTCGGGGTACATCCAGTTGTGCCGGGCCGTGGAGTTCTGGCTGCAGTTCCGTCAATGGTGTTGTCATTACAGTGAAACCTCCCGACGGCGCAGAATTTGCAGCTGCAGCAGTGAAATGATGAGCGTGATGATGAAGAAGATGATGGCGTTGGCCATTTGGTAGGAGTAGTCGCCGCCAGCAAAGCCGGAGAAGATGCGCATGGCAACTGATTGGGTGGCCGTTCCGGGACCGCCGCCGGTCAAGGCGACAATGATCTCGTAGGTGCCCAAGTAGCCCTTGAATCCAAGGATGATGTTGATGACGACGTATCCAGCGATCAGGGGAAGAGAGATGCTGCGCACTTGGCGCCATGCTCCTGCCCCGTCCAGGGAGGCTGCCTCAAAGAGGTCCGGTGAGATGCTTTGCAGGCCTGCTAGGTAGATGATGGTGGCTCCGGGGGCGGCTTGCCAGACGGTAACGAAAACGATCGCCGCCCAAGCCCAGTGCTCATTGGCCAGGATGCTCGTGGCCAGCGGGGCGATTCCCAAACTGTCAGCGATGGTCGGCACGGTGTTGGAAAACAGGTAGTTGAAGACATAGGCAATGATCAGTCCCGAGAGCACCATGGGGATGAAGTAGATGCCGCGGATCCCGGTCTTCCATTTGATTCGGGAGTTCAGGCCGAGAGCCAACAGCAGGGCCACTACGTTCACGGTAATGGTTGCCACGATGGCGAAGAAGAAGGTGAACGCGTACGAGGCAAGTATTTCCGGGTCGGTAAAGATGTTCTGGAAGTTCCGCAGGCCCACCATTTTCCAGTCGCCGTAGCCGGCGTAGTTGGTGAAGCTGAAGAAGCCACCAATGACGGCCGGGACGGTGCTGAACAATGCGAACAGCAGCAGGACCGGGATGATCATCCAGTAGTAGGTCGGATCGACCTTGCGGCTGGGGCGCAGCTGCTGCGCAACTGCGAGAGTGGAGGCTTTCCTGTTCTTCTTTTTATCGGTGCTGGGCATCTCTGGCGCGCTGACGTCGGCTGGGACGGTCATGATTCTCTCCTTCAAGGGACTAGGCGTTGCGGGTGGCAACGCGGTGCCAGGCGTCGTCGAGGGTGGTCAGGAATGCTTTGTCGTTTCTATTCAGGGCCAAGGTTTGGAAGTAGTTGTTCAACGTGATGGCTGGTGGAAAGTAGTTGGTCACATTGAGGTAGTACTTGCCGGAAGTGATCAGCGGCTGAAGTCCGGAAATCTGCGGGTTGGCGTTCACTGTGGCTTCCTTCAGGGGCGAGAAAGCGGAGAACTTGGTGTTGTAGGCATTGACCACAGCTGGGTCCATGAGGTAACTGACGAAGCGTTTGGCCGCTTCGAGCCTTGGTGTGGAGCGGACGATGGAAAAGGTCATGTCCAAGGTGACTTGAGCCTTTGTTTCAGTCGGATCCTCACTCATGGGCAGGGCAAAAGTACCCACTTTGAGATCAGGATTGATGGTGGTCAATTCCGACAGTGCCCATGGACCCTGCATGTACATGGCTGCGCCGCCCTTGGCGAAGGCTGCATTGCCATCGGTATAGGATCGGCTGCCAGCATCCTTTTGCATGAAGCCTAAGATTTTCAGGAACTTATCTGTGGCGATTTTGAAATCGCTGCTGAAGGAGACAGTCGGATCGCTTTTCAAGTCCTCGGCTGTTAGTGGCATGCGTGAGAAGAAATCAGCAAGGTCTACTGTGCCCCCAGATGCATAGCCATAGGGTTGGCCCAGCGTCCACGAGTCTTTGAATGTGCCGTAGATGGGCGTCAGACCGGCAGCTTGGAAGGTAGTGCAGGCTCCCAAAAACTCACTCCACGTGGTGGGCACGTCGACACCGTGCTGGTCAAACAGTGCCTTGTTGTAGATGACGCCAGCTGCTGCCAGTGAGAAGGGCAGCGCACTCAATTCCGAGTCTTGGTATTGCCCGAAGGATTTGATGAGTTCAAGAGACTTAGGATCTGCCATGGCTGCTGCCGGAAGGTCTGAGAGGTCGGCGAAAATGCCTTTCTTGGTGAAGTCGGCGACTGTCACCGAGTAGGCGTTAGTCACCACATCGGCTGGGTTGTCGCGGATCAATCCTGGAACCCAATTGCCGGCATTAAAGTCCTGAACGACACGGATATCCGGATTCTTTGACTCGAAGTCCTTGATGAGAGCGTTGAAGTACTCCACGACTTCGGGCTTGTTTTGCTGCAAACGAATGGTGGTGATGGTATCCGCAGAGGTGCCAGAGCAAGCAGGCAGGGCGAGACCTACTGCAGCGACGGCTGCCATGGACAGCAACTTTCGACGGGTCAGGCCGGAGGGGCTCACAGTACGGTTCCCGCGGAGGATGGGGAAACAGCCTTCATTAAAAACTCCCTTGTTCTTTCGGGCGGGGGTGGATCGCACACGCTGCGCTGATGACAATCCGTCATAAGATTTAGGGTCTATATTTAGACTCAAAATTTAATCGCTGTTAGTATTATTCACAACACACGCCTAGACGTCAAGGGGATTTTATTTGGAACTCACTGCAAATGCCCCTCAGCAGCTGCGTCACACCAACATGGGTGCCGTATTGGCTGTCATGCGGCGCTCTGGCCCGGTCACCGGCACCGACCTCATCGAGGCAACCGGCCTGGCACGCGCAACGGTTATTGCCGTGTGTGACGATCTGATCCAAGCCGGCTGGGTGCGCGAGTTGGCGCCGCAGAAAATGACAGTGCAGAAGGGCCGTCCAGCAAGAGTGTTCGAATTTGATGCGCGAGTCGGAGTCGTTGTTGGCCTAGATTTTGGGTCTGAAAAGACCACTGCACTTGTTGCCGATCTCCGGGGAAATATATTGGCGAAGGCCACCGAGAGCCTGGGTGGATTCACGGCCCCGGATGCCGAGCGCCTAGCCACCATCGACAAGGCGCTCCGGAAGGCATTGGCTGACGCCGACGCACGGCACGCGGACGTCTTGGTTGCTGGTGTGGGCATCGCGGCACCGGTGGACCGCAGCGGCAATATTTCCCACAGCCAACCTTTTTGGGAGAGCTTGGACATCGGCATCCAAGAGAACCTGCGTGACCGTTTCGGCTGGCCGGTGCTTTTGGCAAATGACGCTAACCTTGCGGCCATGGCTGAACATTGGATGGGTGTCGGCCGTGGTGTCAACGACCTGGCCGTCATGTTGGCAGGGGAGCGCATTGGCTTTGGATTCATGGATTCCGGACAGCTATTACATGGCGCCTCCGGGCGCAGTGGTGAAGTCGGGCTCCTCGACCTGGTCGATGGTGTCGGGACACCAGACGGCATTGCAGCTTTGGCTCGTGACATGGCTGTTGCTGCTTGCAAAAAGGACTCTCCTGCGACAGTTCTGGCAACGCTGGCCGATAACAGCGAAGTGGGCATCACCGCCGAGGCCGTCTTTGCCGCGGCAGCCCAAGGTGACCTTGTCTCTCAGCAGATACTTGATGCCATAGGTAGGCGCATGGGCCGCGTCGTCGCCGTAATGGCAACGTTCATGGATCCGGAACTGGTGGTTATTGGTGGGGCAGTGTCAGCAGCTTCGAGCATTTTGTTGACACCACTCCGATCGGAACTGGCTCGCTATATGCCCAACCCGCCGAGGGTCGAGGTGTCCACGCTGGGGGACGCAATCGTCACACTCGGAGCCGTCAGGTTAGCTTTGGACTACGTGGAAAAGCACGCTTTGAACCTGCGCTTGGACGTGTAACCCCGAATGTACGCGCTATTTGGCCATCCCCGGTAACGGTTTTCTTGACGAGAAATTCGTTGGCTGTGGTGCGGTGGATTGCGTCGCGTTCGGCACTACTCATCCAGAACCCGAGTTTGACACTGACCCATCGTCTGTCGACCGAAGTAGTGGCGACACCGCCAACCGCTCGAATCTAGAATTCGATGCCACGTCGTAGATGATCAGCCAATTAGTCAGTCCCATCAAAGGAACCTTTGATAGGATGACGGGCTCTCACCGCTTTGCACTGCAAGTATGCGTTTCTGGACGTTGCCGCTTTACTGGTGGCGTCACCGTATGTGTACTCAACCGATCCTATCGGGACAGCAACACGCCCAGGATGAGCGTGGGGTGTGCCAATTGGGGAATGCCGGTGTTGGGTCTTGAGGATTGGTTCGGCGAACACAACAACTTGCAGACTTGCTCGGGTGAATCAAGAGTAAAATGAAATGCACACCGTTGGTGTCCTGTTGGCGATGCTCGAGGGCGCGCAGCAGCCAGGCAGGTAGTTCCCACCACGTCATACAAAACTCATACTTTTGAAGACGCAACAGCGACTATTTAGTATCTTGCATTGTTGCAATCAAAGTATGCAGGAACAGGCCAAAACGGCTTATCGGCAACCTCGAATGGACCCCTGTTTCGCAAGCGGGGTTCATAAACGTTGATAACTGACGATTGGTTTTCATCGCTCTATATGCTCTGACCTGCGGTGATAACTATCGTTGCTAGTTCCATGTGGTTGTATTTCTGGCCGTCCAGCGCCGGCTGTTTCGGTTCGAATTCGAGTGTCTCCTGGTCTTAGGGCGACCACCAGACATTGACCGTCGATGGCTACTCAAACACCAGTACTCGCCTCACGGTCTCATTCGGAGACGATGTCTAAAGCATCCCGGACCATACGAATCGGTGAATTGCTTGACAAGCCCCTACGCCAGCTTCTGACAGCCCTTGACACACATCGCTGCCGCAGTGGGCGGAGTTGTCAGACGTCTGCAGTAGCTCCACAAAACCCAAACTCGGTACGAGCCCTAAAAATGGCAAGTCGCCGACGATTCGAGTTGGAGACGTCGTCAATATCGATTGGATATGAATCGAACTCATCCGTGAGGTGGGCCGCCATTCGCTCTCGTACCTCGATGGAAATCGCGGTTCTCCATTCTTCCGTGTCAAAGCCGAGGTTTTGTCTATTGGTTTCGAATCCGGTCCAATTCTCGACATTTACCATCGCGATGGCGACCAACTCAAATGCGGCGACATCTCCGTCGACGATTCGATCGAGCAGCCCGGTGAGTGCCCCCGGACCCTTGGTTCTGGCGACCAGCGAAAGTCTGAACCTTAGTGATCCAAGTGGCTCGAGTGCAGATCGACCTTCGCCCGCAAGCGCGTCCACGAAATGACCAGTGAAGTCGGCCAGAATTGCTTTGGTATTCTCATCGCGGATGCTTCCCCACGATGCTCCCACCTGACGCAGGATGTCGAAGCAAAGATCTTCACTGAAGCGCTCAAGGAGTCCATCGCGAGTGAACTCGCCGGCACCATAGCCACGTAGAACCTCGTCGGACAACCAGTCAAGAATAATGTCGACCGTTGACTCCCGATCGTTTCGGCTGGACTCGACGCGTTTGTACTCGACGAGGAGGAACATGACGAGTTTTTCTACTGCGTCATTCCCACCCAAGAGTGTCCTACGGTGTTCGTGGAGCTTGTTGAAAGCGAGTCGTGCTATTGAGGGGTGGGCGGTTGTAATTGTCTCCAAGACGGCCGTCTCCGCCATGTCGTCAGGCTCTCTGCTCAGCAACGAAGAGATTGCTCGAGCCACCATCACGTCTGAGACGTCGTTTTCCGGAACGCCCAGGCTGTAGTAGCGCTCGGTGTAGAGCCAGTTGGAGAACGCTTGTGGGTGAAGTACATCGCGACGCGGAGCCTGAATTTCCGGGAAGAGAAAGCAGACGCTGTCCCATGCGCCTGTGATGTCAGTTGGGTCTGCCCAAGTTTCAGATGGCCCACTGGATCCGGCGGGGTCCGTAAAAACTGCTGGATAGCACCTTGTTGTTAACGGGAGATCTGTTGAAGAGCCCAGGAATTCCCGTCGGGATCGCTGAAGTAGGCGTAACGGACGCCCCCGCCCATATCGCTGACCTCGGACACCTCTACCCCGGTGCCAAGAAGTGTCCGGCGGATGGTGTCAAGATCATCCACCACTAAATGCAAGCCATGGACTGGTGCTGCTGTGGGATCGCTGATACCCACGCCAACAACAATGGAGCACGCTGATCCGGGGGGTGTCAGCTGGACCACGCGCATGCCGTTGCCGGGCTCAATGTCATGATCTAGTTTGAAACCCACTTGATCAATGTAGAACGCTTTGCTGCGGTCAACATCCGTTGAAGGCAGCGGAACCAATTCCAAACGCATGTCCATGGGAACTCCTTACTAACGGCAAAATTTGAGAAATGTCTACAGGGCTTGATTGCCTCACTGCCATGGTAATCACTAGAGGCAAGTAGACGCTGCCAGTACACTTTCTTCGAGGGGATGACTTAGTGATCCGCCACGATGGCCGCGCTGTAACCCGGCAATGTCAACGCGGGCTCGGAACCAGCACCAGCTAGCTGGGTCCCGCCGTCAGTGGCTAACAGTAGATGCTGTCCATGGACAGGCACGTCCACCATTGTGGTGGAAAAATTCAGGCCCACACTGATCCCGCCCCTGCGCAATACCAGCCACTTCGCGTCCTCGTCAAAGCGGACCGAGGTGGCAGCAAAGTCCGGCTGGCTGAGTTCGGGGGTGGAACTCCGCAAAGAGATCAGCCTCTTGTACAAGTCTAAAAGCCGCGCATGATCGCCGTGGGAGACTTCTGACCATTTGAGCTTGGATCGGGTGAACGTCTCAGGGTCCTGCGGGTTGGGGACCACCGTTGGGTCCCATCCCATAGCCGCGAACTCTTCCAAACGACCCTTCGCAGTGGCTTCAGCCAGCGCCGGCTCGGGATGGGAGGTAAAGAATTGCCACGGCGTGCTGGCCCCAAATTCCTCCCCCATGAACAGCATGGGTGTGAAGGGCGAAGCCAGTGTTGCCACAGCGGCGAGCGCTAGCTGCCCGTACTCCAGAGTCTGTGACAAACGATCACCGGCTGCACGGTTGCCGATCTGATCATGATTCTGATTGCAGACCACCAAGGCGGAGGGATGCACCACCTTTTTGTCGATCTCCCGGCCGTGATGGCGGCCCCGGAAACTGGAGTAGCTCCCGTTGTGAAAGAAGCCCTCCTGTAATACCTTGGCAAGCGCTCCCACTGAATCAAAATCGGCGTAGTAACCCGCTGTCTCGCCGCTGACATTGACATGTACGGCATGATGGAAGTCATCACTCCATTGCGCTCGCAGCCCGTTGCCATTTTCCGATCGCGGATACAGCAGCCTTGGATCGTTGAGATCTGATTCTGCGATCATGGACACAGCCCGGCCGGTCTCGGCAGAGATGGCCTGGGACATTTCTCCCAGCTCTTCAAGAAGGGGCCGTGCCCGCTCATCCTGCAACGCGTGGACGGCGTCCAGCCGCAGGCCATCCACATGGAAGTCCCGCAGCCACATAGCAGCGTTTTGAAGAATGTAGCTCCGGACAGTGTCCGATCCCGGTCCGTCCAAATTCACGCAATCGCCCCAAGAGTTGCCGGCACCCTCTTTGAGGTAGGGGCCAAAACGGGGAAGGTAGTTCCCGCTGGGACCTAAATGGTTGTACACCACGTCTTGGATGACGCCGATCCCTGCCCTGTGTGCCGCATCGACAAAGCGCTGGTAGGCGGCCGGGCCGCCATAGCCCTCATGGACCGCATACCAGAGCACGCCGTCGTATCCCCAGTTGTGTGTGCCGTTAAAGTCATTGACTGGGAGCATTTCAATGAAGTCAATGCCGAGCTCTGTCAGGTAATCCAGCTTCTGCGCTGCCGCATCCAACGTGCCCGCATCGGTGAACGTGCCAAGGTGCAGTTCATAAATCACCGCACCGGTCAGCTCCCGGCCGTGCCAGTGACCGTCCTTCCACGGGTGCGCGGTGGGATCGAAAGTGCGCGAGAGCGAATGGACACCGTTGGGCTGCCGGCGGGACCGCGGATCCGGCAGGGGAGTGCTGTCCCCGTCCAACAGGTAGCCGTAGTCCACCTCGGCGCCCGTGGGGGCACCGTGACAGGTCCACCAGCCCTCATCCCCGGCTGGCTCGTCGCTGCACCGGGTCATGACATGTTCGTTCCCGTCAGCGCGCAGAATCACAGTATCTGCGGCCGGAGCCCACACATCGAAGCGTCCGCGCTCTGTTCCCTGGTGGTTCAAGGCACTCTCCTTTTCACTCTTGAGGGATTAAACGGGGGTAGCGGCGGGGGCCAGGCCACCTGATAGCGGCTCGAGGTGGCTCTCGGGTTTCAGGAGGGCCACGGGGTGGCTGGAAAGGATGTCTCCTACGGGTACCTCGCCTGCCGTGAAGCTGCGGCCCGTCAGCTCATCAGACATAGTGCTGGCTAGGTGGATGTAAGTCTCTTGCCAGCCACCCATTTGTTTCAGCCCATGGGGAAGCCTGGTTGCCAGTGTCAGTGCACCTTGGCCGTCACCGCCGTCGCGGCTGAAGGCCAGCAGGTGTTTCGCTGCCGGACCTTGGGCATACACGGGGGTGTAGCCGCCAAACAACTGCGGGTAAGTGCGGCGCAGCCGAAGCGCACGCGAGGTCACCAGCAGCTTTGTTTGCTCCCCAGCGGCCGACGCCGGCAACGAGCCTTCGTCCAGCTGCTCTAGCATCCGCTGGCGTGCGCGGAAATCGACGGGCCGGCGGTTGTCCGGGTCCGTGAGGGAACGGTCCCACAGCTCAGTACCCTGATAGACGTCCGGAACGCCGGGCATAGTGAGCTGAACAATTTTTGCGGAGAGAGAATTGGATGCCCCATAGGGCTCCAACAAGGCAACCAGCGTCTCCAGCTCGCGGTGCGCCTGCGGGTTGTCGAAGGCAGCATCAACCACCTCCGCCAACCGCTCCTCGAAGCTCTCCTTCGGGTGTGCCCAATCGGTTGATTTCCCGGCTTCACGGGCTGCCTTTTCAGCGTAAGCGTGAAGCCTGCCGCGGTCCGCCGGCCAGACACCGGCTATGGCCTGCCAGAGCAAATTGGCCAGCGGTCCGTCAGGCAGCGGAGCCAAGTCCTGCATGCGCTGCACAAACTGCCCCCACACAGCCGGCAGTTCCGCCAAAACAGAAATCCTGGCCCGAGTATCCTCGCTGCGTTTGGTGTCATGGGTGCTCAACGTTGTCATAGATAGCGGGATTCGCTCCTGACGGCGGCGCATCCGGGCGTGGAATTCTGCCGGTGGGATGGCGAACTCCGTGGGGTCCGCCCCCACCTCCGTCAAAGTGCCCAAGCGGTTGTGGCGGAAGAAGGCGGTGTCCTCCACCCCTTTGGCCATGACCATACCGGAGGTTTGTTGGAAGCGGCGGCCCAGCTCAGCGCCGTCGTCCGGGCCCACCTCCAGCAGCAGCGGCAAAAGGATCCCCACCGCATCCTGGAGGTCGGGGCGCCTGCGGGCAGCCTCCTCGCACGCCACCTGCAAAATCTGCACACCCTCTGGCAGGTACGTCCGGTAGATGGGGAAGCAGGCGATGATTTCAGAGAGCACATCAGCCCAGTGCTCAACACCCAATCTGGTATTCCCCGGCACCAGCCGGGCCAACCGCAGCATTTCCGAGTGCAATATTCCATCCGTGACCCGCCGCTTGGTGCCGTGGATGGTCTCCTCGTAGTCCGGTATTGGACCGCCGCGCAGCGTGGCACTGACAGCATTGATGCCCGGCTGCCCGGTGTTGTCAATGAAAACCCGGTCTATGTCCGCCAAAGCGTCGTAGCCCGTAGTGCCCTCGCAATCGAAACTTTGGAGAAGATCCTCGCCCGGCTCGAGGATCTTCTCCACCAGCACATACCTGCCGCCAATTCCCTCCCTGAGCCGGTGCAAGTAACCTTCCGGATCAGCCAGACCGTCGGGATGGTCGATGCGCAGCCCATCCACCAGATCCTCATCAAACCAGCGCAAAATCTCCTGGTGGGACTGGGCAAAAATCTCCGGGTCCTCTACACGCAGACCGGCCAGCGAGTTCACGGCGAAGAACCTGCGGTAGTTCAAGTCAAAGTCTGCCCGGCGCCACCCGATCAACTCGTAGTGCTGCCGGTCATGAACCTGGGCCGGCGTCTGGCCCTCCGAGAAAGTGCCCTGTGCTAGCGGGAAGCGGTGCTCGTAATAGCAGAGCTCGCCATCTTTGATCTCAAGGACATCAACATCTTGATCATCTTCAAGAATGGGGATGCGGATCCGTCCCGCTCCGGCCGCCCAGTCGACGTCGAACGCGCTGGCCCACGGCGAGTCCTGCCCCTCTTTCAGGAGGGACCACCACCAGGGGTTCGCCTTGGGTGTTGCTACCCCCATGTGATTGGGCACAATGTCCACCAGCACGCCAAGACCGGCCTCGCGCGCCGCCTGGGAGAGAGCAATCAGCCCCTCCGGACCGCCACGGTCGGCATCAATGGTGGAGGTGTCCGTGACGTCGTACCCGTGTTTTGAGCCCTTCTCCGCCGTCAAAATGGGGGAGAGATACACCCAATCCACACCCAGCAACTTCAGGTAAGGCACGGTGTTGGCCGCATCAACCAAGGTGAAGTCGGCGTTCAGTTGCAGCCGGTACGTAGAAGAGGGCGAACTCATAACACAGCTCCTTCGACTGGGGTGTCACCTTCGGGTTCGTCCGTGGTGTCCGGGGTCATGGCAGCCAAAGACGCTGCGGCGGAGTCGTCAACCAGTTCTTCTGGGCCGGAATAGGCGCGCAGGACCATCGTGGACTTTCCCGCCAATTCAACGGTTACGCCAGCATCGGGCAGCTCTGTATCGGCGCCTCCTGCAGTGTCCACCAGAATCTCCCAGGACGGAGAATATTCTTTAGGGGGAAGTTGGAAGTTCAGGGCTTGGTCATCGGCATTGAACAGAAGCAAAAAGCTCTTGTCAGTGATGCGGCGTCCGCGGCTATCTTTCTCCCTAATACCTTCTCCGTTGTAGAAGACGCCCACGCAGCGGCCAAATCCACTGTCCCAGTCTTCGGGGCGCATATCCGCCCCGTCTGGCCTGATCCAGACGATGTCCGGGAGAGCTTCGCCTTCTCCGCGAACAACCGGCCGTCCGTCGAAGAAGCCGCGGCGCCGGAAAACGGGATGGTCGGAGCGGATCTGGTTCACCTTGGCCGTAAACTCCACCAAGGGCTGGTCCACAGCATCCCAATGCACCCAGCTGAGCTCGGAATCTTGACAGTAGGTGTTGTTGTTACCTTGCTGGGTGCGGCCTAGTTCATCCCCGTGCACAATCATCGGAACGCCTTGAGAGAGCAGGAGCGTGGTGATGATATTGCGTTGCTGGCGTGCACGCAGGGTCAGCACAGCGGGGTCATCTGTGGGGCCTTCAACACCACAGTTCCAGGAGCGGTTGTGCGACTCGCCGTCGTTGTTGTCTTCGCCGTTGGCCTCGTTGTGCTTCTCGTTGTAAGAAACCAGGTCGCGCAGGGTGAATCCGTCGTGGGCCGTGACGAAGTTGATGGAGGCTACGGGACGTCGTCCAGAATTTTCATACAGGTCCGCAGAGCCGGTCAGTCGGGACGCGAACTCGGCGAGTGTTGCCGGTTCTCCACGCCAGAAATCCCGCACCGTGTCCCGATATTTGCCGTTCCATTCTGTCCACTGGGGCGGGAAGTTACCCACTTGGTAACCGCCGGGGCCAACGTCCCAGGGTTCGGCAATGAGTTTCACCTGGGAAATGACCGGATCCTGCTGGATCATTTCAAAGAAGGTGGAAAGCTTGTCTACGTCATAGAATTCACGCGCCAATGTGGACGCTAAATCGAAGCGGAAGCCGTCCACATGCATTTCCAGCACCCAGTAGCGCAAGGAGTCCATGATGAGTTGCAAGGAGTGAGGATGCCGGACGTTTAGCGAGTTGCCTGTTCCGGTATAATCCATGTAGTACTGGGGGTCATCTTCAACTAGACGGTAGTACGCGGCGTTGTCGATGCCCTTGAACGACAGGGTTGGGCCCAAATGGTTGCCTTCTGCGGTGTGGTTGTAGACCACATCGAGAATGACTTCGATCCCCGCTTTGTGAAGATCGCGGACCATGGCCTTGAATTCTTGAACCTGCCCGCCGTGCTCACCGGAGGAACTGTAGGTGTTTTGCGGGGCAAAGAAGCCGATGCTGTTGTATCCCCAATAGTTGCTGAGGCCCTTCTCCACCAACGTCCCATCGTTGACAAACTGATGGACGGGCATAAGCTCGACTGCGGTGATGCCAAGTTTTTTGAAATGGTCCAACATCACCGGATGGGCAACGCCGGCATAGGTGCCGCGCTGCTCCTCGGGTATTTCACTCTGGAGCGCAGTGAGGCCCTTAACGTGGGCTTCGTAAACAACACTCTCGTGGTACGGGATGCGCAGATGCCGGTCCCCATCCCAACTGAAAAACGGGTTGATGACCACGCTGTACATGGCGTGCGGTGCTGAATTTTCTTCCTGCCGCGCGTCCGGATCATCGAACTGGTAGGAAAACAGCGACGGATCCCAGTCAATTTGGCCGTGGATGGATTTTGCATACGGGTCCATTAGTAGCTTATTCGGGTCGAAACGTAGGCCTTGTGCCGGGTCGTACGGTCCATGAACGCGGTAGCCATACTGCTGGCCTGGTTGGACCTCAGGAAGATAGCAGTGCCAGACGTGGCCATCCACTTCCTCCATCTCGATGGCGGTCTCCGTCGAATCATCGGCCAGAAGACACAACATCACTTTCTCGGCGCGCTCGCTGAAGAGTGAAAAGTTGGTGCCCGTTCCATCGAAGGTGGCTCCCAAGGGGTAGGCATTTCCAGGCCAAACTTCCAAGTGTCCTCCAAAGTGAGAGATCAGTGATGTGCAGTTCCGGACCCGAATTCAGATCGTGCAGGTCACAATACCCGATCGACACGGGTAGTTTGTGGGTAGGTGACCACCGCTACTGATGCGTCAAGGGCACTCGAGTGCGCGCGAAAGCTACTTCCCGTACTGCCGGTGAGTAGCGTGCCGCCCCGTTAGCCCAGCGGATACTGGCAAAGGTTCCACTGCGGACTGCGGATTTGGGAGCGCCATACCTAGACCACGTTCAGCGCTGAAGGTACTTGTGGCGCCGAACTGTGGGGATTCACAATTTAAATCACCAGCCACCGGATGGTGAAGAATATGTCACCCCCGGGTGCTGGGAATAATCGCAGACTCTGCCTTCGGAAGGGACCGATGAATGCTTCATCGGAGTCCGTTCATTGGCGCATTGCAGTAGCGCAGCCGATGTGAAATCGACGGGAAAGTTCACCCAGCTCTAGGCCGACCAGACAAGAAGATGTACCCCTGGCAGATGGGAACATCAAATTGCGGTCTATTGAACACTCCGCGTCATAAGTCGCTAAACCGTGGCGTAAGCCGTTACGCTGAGTGGCTTCTCTTATATCCCTAAGAGAACTGACAACGAAGAGAACGGGAGTTTCGCTCATGCGTGGAAGTAACCTTGTCTTGTATAAACTATCGTCGGTATCCTCGTGGCCATCGCCTAGATCATCTGGATCGTTTCAGCTATTTAGGTGAATACCGGCTCGCCACCGGTCAGAGTTTCTGGTCAGTGCTGAAAGAAGCTTCTTCTGAGAGGCTTGGGAAACAGTTTGTCCTTTGTCCTAAGCCTCTCAGTTTTTAATTTCATACTGCTGCAGGTTTGACTGCTTGATTACCACACTTCGAGGCGTCCATTAAAGATTTTGAAACTATTATAGAGATGTTGAAACTCTTATTTGCTGTTTCGCTAGGCGTAGGAAAAGGTCAGTAGAGCTTGTTTGCTCCGCCGTCGGCCATCAAGGTTTGCCCTGTCATGTAGCGTGAATCGTCGGAGAGCAGGAATGCCACAATTGGGCCCATCCATCTCGGAACCACCGAAGTGGCCCAGCGGCACCTTCTTCAACGTGTTCTATTACATTTCCGGGAATGCCTCGCTCCATGCCTGAACCCGGCATTTTCATGATGGTGGTGTTGTGCCTGGGATTCGACATCTCGGGATCTGACCGACTCATTAAATACTCATTAAATTGGGTGACAACTACCGACTCTTCAGTACCATCCATTGTTGCGAGGCTTACGCACCAACAAAGGTCAGGAACGGCTTTTGACAAGTCGAATTGGACGATCGAGACGACAGCGGGTTCATAAGCTTTGATAACTGACGATCGTTTTTTAGTGCTCAACATGCTCTGACTTGCGGTTATAGATTTCGTTGGTGTTTGCGCACAGTTGGAATTCCGATCCTCCAACGCCGGCTGTTTCGGTTCGAATGAAGTGCCTGATCGCGGTGCCGACGTATTTTGAGTGGGTCTGATCGGGTGGATAGCCTGGCCTTGGTGCCACGGGGATGAAAGCTCCGATCTACGTCTCTTGTTCTGAGAGGCGACCACTCTGGGAACGTTTTCTTGATGTGTGGGGGCGTGGAGGAGGCATGCGTTCATACTTCAGTTCTATGGTGCCGCCCATGACTGCGGGACTGCCTCGCTTAGGTATGGGCGTATTAGTAGATCGTTATGCACTAATACATATAGTCATAATGGTTCATGATGGTATACCATTATGACTATGGTTCAATCGTGGATGACTACAGAGGAAGCTGCGGAAGAGCTGGCGGCCACGCGGGCTATGGTCCATAAGCTCTTGAAGAGTGGAGGTCTGCTTGTCGCTGGCCGTGCTGGACGCTCGATCCTCATCGATAGCGCCTCAGTCCAACGGTACAAGAACCGGCGCACCCTGAAGGGGCGAAGTTGGAACGCCGCTACGGCTTGGGCCGCGCTCAACATCATCGAAGGCGGAACCCCCGGCTGGATTGACGCGACGGCCCGGTATCGTATCAAGCAACGCCTCAAAATCATGGATCCCGCCGAACTGGCCGCCGCTGTAGGCACCAAAGACAAAGTCAAGCGCTACCGCATTGCACCTGCTGGCATTTCCCGTGCCGCAGACTACTTCCTGCCTACCGGAACTACTGCCCTGAACGATTCAATGGTTGCGGATCGCTTCGGGCTTGCCGCCGGACGGACGGATGTTCTGGAAGGCTACCTCGACACAGTCAGGGAGACGATGATTGTCAACGGACTGTCTTTGGTGGAGGACCCTGCCGGGAATATCATCATGCACATCGTCGATGACGGATACGCCTTCGAGGGCCCCGGCACCCCCGATGCTGTCATCGCCGTCGACCTCATGGAATCACTGAACTCTAGGGAGAGGGCTGCCGGCGAAAAAATGCTCAAGGACATCCTCACACAGTGGAAAGAAGCCAATGGTGGTTGAACGCGAAATTTGGACTGTTGAGGCACCTGCCGGAGGGTGGACGTCACCTTGGCCGCAATGCATGGAGTTGGCCGCCGCGATCCCTTCCGAACAGTGGACACTGGTCGGAGGACTCATGGTTCAGCTACACGCAACGGCAGCTGGTCTGCCGGTTAGTCGGGCCACCACGGACGTGGACATGGTGTTACACATCGAGACAGAGGCAACCACTGCTCCCAAGATGCAACAAGCCCTCGGGGCCCTGGGTTACGAGATCGAGCAATCGATCGACAAGGACGCACCCGCGCAACGCTTCATTCGGGGCAAGCAGCAGGTCGACGTCATGGTCGCCGACCACACGGCGCCGAGGAACATAACGAAGATGGCCGGCAGAGAGCCGTTCCAGATCGAGGGAGGCACACAGGCTCTCCAACGCACAGTAAACGTGGTGATCACTGGCGATGATGGTGCCGAGACTCGACTGAGCATCCCCAACCTGCATGGCTCCCTCGTTCTCAAAGGTGCCGCCTACATGACGGATTCACGTGATCGAGGCCGGCACTTGGACGACGCAGCCGTGCTGTGCGCATGCATTAAAGACCCCTACGCCATCGTCGAGGAGCGTCATGGCTCTGACAGGAAAAGATTCAAAGCTCTGTTCGCTGCGCTCGAGTCTCCGACGCACCACGGATGGATGCAGCTCGAAGAATCAAACCGACAAGCTGCACAAGACGTACTGCGAATCCTGGCAACCGCCGACAAGCTGCCTGCGCTGCCTCCGATCGGCCGATTGGGAGGCCCGACCTGAGTCAGCCTACGAAGCCATCTAGTCTTGTCGGCCACCTCGTAAAGCTGGCCGCAAATCGTGAACCGTCCCGCGAATCAAGCCACGTTTTAGTGGCGTCGCCGTCACACCTATCCCGACCCGTTGCGATCGAGGGCAGAAAGGTGTTCAAGATCAGAGTCAGGTGTGACGGTCAGCAAAATCCCGCGTCGGTGCGCTGACGATCCGTTCCGTGAAATTTGCGGTTTAACGGCTAGCCGCGAAGAAGCAAGAGTAAAATGAGAAGCACAGCTTCGGTGGCTAATTGGCTATGCTCGTGGTCGTGAACCAGTCTGATGGGAGTTCCCACCACGTCATACAGAACCCATACTTTTGAAGACGCAACGACCACTATTTAGTATCTTGCATTGTTGCAATCGCATCATGTAAGAACAGGCCAAAGCGGTCTATTGGCAACACTGAATGGACTGTCCCTTCGCAAGCGGGGGTCGTCGGTTCGAATCCGACAGGAGGCCCATTGGTGGTCGATAGTTGCTGATAGCCCGCAGTAGTGGGCGTTTTTGGCCACGACGGAACCGTTTTCAGGGGTATGGACCGCATAGAGCGCAAAGGTCGTCGGCCCGAATCTGGCCGAGGCCCTCGGGCATCGGGGAGCCAAGAAGCCCGGATTTACGGGCTTTTTGGACAGTTGCGGGGTGTGTTTTCTGCCCAGCAACATGCGCGTTTAAGCGCCTTGGCTGTCGAATACAACTGTCGTCGGTTCGAAGGGCTGGTTTGGGGTGGGGTGGTGGCGTCTGACCTTCGGTTTTGCTGTGGAAGCCACAGCTCTTTGGCGCACCGTTTCGAACAGACTCATTAAAAACTCATTAAATTGATCGTCAGGTTGCCTCGGTGCATCGAAGGATTCCCTTGCCTTGGCCCGGTTCCGCCGTGGTGGCATTTTGGTTGCCGTGCAATCGGTGTCCCCTGGGATATTGGTGCACGATGTTGCCTAAAATCGGGTGTCGTTGCCTGATTCTGACCAGTTGGCCCGACCCGACCTGTTGCCTGGGTCACGCAAGTTGACAGGCGGGATCCAGTACACGTCTGCCTACCGGCCAAACTGCGAAGCTGCCCCCGCCTTTTGGGTGGCGATCCGGTGCGGGCGCCAGCAGGTAGACGGCACCGCAACGCGGCAGTCATGCTGGCGAGCTGTGCGGGCGGGATCCGGCCCAGATCAACGGCAATCCCAACCTGAACCGAACCGCTCGACCTCACTAGCCCCAACCCTGGAGCAGCCAACGCAGCCTAACCGTCGGGCGGGCAGGTTCAAAGGAACCGACACCTTTCCCTTCCTGGCGTCGCAGCAGGGAATGCCGCTGTGGGCTGTTGAGCGCATCGATCTGAGGCTAATCCTAGGAGTGACCAAGAACTCGTCAGCGTTGGTTCGTTGGCACCATGTCCATGAGATCGGCTGTTGTCGCGGGTCAAGCCGGATCAGGCTGGCGATTCTGGCATCGCTCCGAGCCGGCGCAGTAACTATCAAAGCAACGTCGCACGTGCGGGCGATTGCGTCTCGGGACAGCCGGTCACCCGTGCGCGTTTAGCTTGAATTGTGCTAGTAATGGCCGTCGGTGCCATTGTGGACGGCAAACGCAGCTTTTAGTGTGTCTTGGGTCACTAATTTTCACTGTTGAAAGAATGAGGAATCCATGGACAAACGCATTCGTCTACCAAAGGAAAATAGGAAATCTAGATTTGGGCTTGCTGCCGTTTCTGTGGCTGTCTTATCACTGACCCTGCTCGTTCCGCCCGCGCAAGCTGACCCTGTTGCTGACCAAGCACTATCAGCGACACTCCAAAACGCAGCCTCCTCGGGGTTTCTGAAGGAGTTCCATGGCCAGGATCAAGTCTTTGACGGCACTCGGACTGTGGAAATTGACGCGGCAGGAAAAGGCCGTCTGAAAGCGAATCAGCAGGGCACGATTCTTGTTCGCTTCTACTCGGACAATGCTACAAACCAGGTACTTCTTGCCGGCGGATCAGGAACGTCGGCAAACAGCTATGGTGCAATTCTGGCCAACGGTGTGGGCACGAGCAATCGTGTTCGGGTCGACTTCCCGGCTGGGATGCAGGCGAATCTGGATGGCCCGGCGGTCACTGGTGCTTGGCATACATTTGCCTACAGCGTCGACGCGACGCCAGGGGGAACCACAGCCCGCACGGTCACCAGCATTGATGGCTCGACCACAACACAGTTTCCGAATTTCGCTTCATGGTTCAGCACCAACCCACAGATCAACGCCCTGGACTATCTCACCATTGGCGGCGCTCCCGGAGTACTCGCGAACTCCTCGAATAACGGCCTGTTCAATGGAAAGATTGCATTCGTTGCGTTCGTGCCGACGAAGTATTCACAGGCACAACTTAGTTCCATTACGAGTGGAATGTGGGATGGGACGCAGGTCTTCTATAGGGGTGATGCGACCACCTCGAAGTTCTTCCGAATCCCTTTCCTACTCAACACATCCGCTGGTACGTTGATTGCGGGGACTGACGTCAACAGGGCCACGACAGGCGACTCCGCAGACAATATCGATGCCGCCCTCCGGCGTAAGGCGAACGCTTCATCACAGGCTCCTGCGGCAGGCTGGGACCCCGCGACGGTTCCCTCCGCGTTGCATATGAAGGACTATGCTGACGAACCTGGTTACAAACAGTCCAGCGCTTCGGTGATTGACGGCGCAATTGTTCAGGACACGCTAAATACCCAGCGCATTTTTACACTGACCGACGCGTTCCCCTGGAATGGCGGTGTATTTGAAAAACTAAACGTTCTTGCCGACGGCGGCGTCCAGGGCGGTCGAGCCCGCAGCATGGCCTACGGGGACGGTTTTGCCACGATTGCTGGCAAAAAGTACTTGCTGTTGTCGAGTCAGAACATCAAAGGCAGCGCCGACGGCCTGACAAACAACATCAACAACAACACCGATCGTTCGAAATTTGACTACGTTGCCGACGTCAACGGGCCCAAGGACTCCTCCGGTCGAATCTCCGTTTACAACCTCCAAGGAACGCCGCGGCCCTATTCGTCCACTGCCACGCATGTGTCCGACTCGAATCTGGCCCTCGGAACACTCACCAACTATTCTCTAGACGCCGAATTTGCCCTCTTCAACTCAGGGACGCCCCTGATAGTGCAGCAGAAATCAACGAGCGGTGGCGGACTACAAGTACCGCTGAAGATCTTTTACGAAGCCTCGCCGTTGCAGATGTACAACACGAGCTACATTTTGCAGACCCACTCGGACGACGACGGGCAGAGCTGGGTTTCGGACCAATTGATCTCAGGCATGGTGAAACGGGAAAACTCCAGGTGGTACTTGCTTGGCCCGGGACGATCCATCCAGATTCAGAAAGGGGCCTTCGCCGGCCGGCTCGTCGTTCCGGTCTACTACCAAGGTGGAACGTCGACCGAAGTAATCTTCAGCGATGACAACGGCAAAACCTGGAGCCATGGGGAACCGCTTCCCACGTCACTGGCAAGCCACGAGTCCTCGGTCGTCGAACTCCCCGATGGAAGCCTGCAAATCTACGTCCGCAACACTTCCTCCAGCGGCGGTAAGGTACTGACCTCTGCAAGCGGAAACGGGGGAGCGAGCTGGAGGGCCGTTGGCTCCGCCTTTGGCGACAATTCTGCGGGAATCAATTCCCAGATCTCAACGGTGACACTCCAGGCCCCGGTCGTTTCGCCAACCACCGGCACGGCGCAGCCAGCCTTCCTGATGACAACCGCGATGTCTAGTGCCAGGACCAACGGCGTCGCGAATATCGGCCTCGTTCATGAGGACGGCAACTACGCCGGCGGAGCCAAGAAGTACCGCATCGAGTGGATCAAGCAATATCAACTGACAGGCGCGAACGAGAAGTTCGCATACTCTTCAATGGCCCAGCTAAACAACGGCAAGGTCGGGATTCTTTATGAAGCTGCGCCGACCGGTTCTTGGTCCGATGGACTTCAAGCCATGTATTATAGAGAACTTGAGATCAGCGACCTTCTAAACTAAGTGATTGCCGTCGGGAGGGAATTTGATGCAGGCGCAACGGATGAAAAGTCGGATTCCTTAAACATGGAGGACCGATTGCCGTCAGTTCGCCTGACAGTGCTCCACGCCGAGGCGTATCAATTTCCATCCAGCTGGATGTTCCCTCCGACGGCAATTCCCTATTCAATCGCACGCATTGTTACCGGCGGTACCGGGATCTTCATCGTTGACGGTGAACAGTTCCCGGTACTGCTCGGAGACGTTGCGCTCATCCCCGAGGGCGCCACCCTCGAATGCCGTTCCACATCGGTGAACTTCTCTTTCATCTCAATCAGGTTTACGACCTCCGCAAGCATTGCGGGCCGAGATTTCCTTTCCGAGCACCTTGGCCTGCAGCGCATCACGCCTAATTGTGCTGAGACCGATTTGCTGCACCATTTCCATGAGCTCGAATCGGGGTGGGCTGCCTCGGGGCAGGGCCGAGCATTCCTGCTGGCCGGGCATCTTAACCTGATCATCGCTGCTCTATCCGCTCGCCCAGGTGGCGCCAACTTGCCTGGCAAGGTGAAGAAAAATCTGATTCTTCCGTCTGCCAACGCACTGGATCCTCGAATCGAATCGATCGTGGAACTGTTGGCGGGGAATCCTCGAACTAATCCAAATATCAAGGCGCTGTGTGCACAAGCCCACCTAAGTGAGTCAGCCCTGCGCCGGCTGTTCAAAGGTCAAATGGGAAAAACAATCAGTGAATATCATCGAGATTTACGCATGATGGCTGCCGCCAGAGAGCTCTTCCTGACAAACAGAAAAGTCGGAGAAATCGCCCACGACTTTGGCTACCACGACGCCAACTATTTTGCCCGGTTGTTCCACGGAGTCTTCGGAATCCCACCCACGGCTTACCGAAGACTGACACGTCAGGGGTAGTAGGAAGTGTGCGCGCCGAGCTAGGAGAAGAATGGGAGGTCAGGAACTGCGGTGGGGGAGTCGTGGAACGGCTGCCATCTTCTGAACTTGCCCTCGGAGCGGTTCGTAGCGATCGAGAATTGCGGCTTGATAGCGGCGCCCTCGGGAATGCAGTGCCATCTCGTACATAACCCTGTGAGTCTTGGCGGTTTCAAGGAGTTCTTCTTGGCTGGGAGTGCGAATGGTGTTGGCAACGGTGGAGTGGACTTCCCAGAGCGCCGTTCCCAGCTGTGTGGCGAGTTTGTTTCCCGCGTGGCCCAATAGCTGCTGGTGGAAGCGCTTCTCAGCGGCAACAACTCCCGCTGGGTTGTTGGCTGCCGCATGAGTGTCCATGTCCGCCAGGGTTGCCTCAATGGCGGGGTCGGGAGTCTGCGCCAGACCGGCCATGACATGATCCGTTAGCGCAATATCGAAGGCCTCACGCAAATCGATCAAGTCATCAACGACCTCAAGATCACCTTGGCTGCTCAGGAGCCCCTTGAAAATCAGACTCTCAATAGTGCCAGCGAATGACATTTGACCGACAAATGTCCCGTGCCCGTGCCGGATCTCGATGATATCGAGCGCAGCCAAGGTTCGCAGAGCTTCCCGCACACTGGAACGGCTGGCACCCAAAATTTCAGCGAGATCCGTCTCGCTGGGCAGGGGATCGCCAGGGAGCATGCGCCGGTCCAGTATGTAGCGCTTAAGCCTGTCTGTGAGGCTCTCTCGTTCCGCATGGGGCGCGGCCCATCCACCGATGTCTTCATTAGTGCTCATGTGCCAATCCCTTCTTGATGCCGCCATTGCGTTACGGAGCGACGTTTCAAAGCTACAGCTAAGTACATCACTGTCTGATCTCCTATGGCTAGTCCTCGGACGTACGAGGACCAATGAGCGGCAAAATTACGCAAGTTTCTGGATATTTTCTGAAAATACTTGACTTGAATCACATTGGTCATGAACTATAGGTCCTACAGTGTCAGACATCTGGCAACGAAAAAGTAGTACCAATCACATCACTTACCCGAAGGAGAAGCATGCGTGACACAGTCGAACACCGCGGTCTCGATCGCCGTGCGTTCTTGAAGTACACCGGTTTGATCGGCGCTGCTGGCGCCGTGACAGCAGGGGTGGCCGCCTGCGGCGGTCCCAAGTCCAGCGGATCCGTTGCAGGCAACGCCGCGGCCATGGACCACATCGACGTGGCCATTGGTTACAACAACAACAGCAGCTGGGACCCGCTGAACACGGGCTCAGCCTTTGCCATGGCCGCGCACAACCACATTTACGAAGGGCTGTGGGATGCCGAAGCTGTCACCCGCAATCCGTACGCAGCGCTGGCCAGTGAAATGCCGGCAGATCCGAAGTCATCGGAATGGACCGTCAAGCTGCGCTCCGGCGCAACGTTCCATGACGGCAAGCCGGTGACGGCTGATGATGTGGTGTTCTCCTTCGGGCGCGTTCTGAACACTGACAAGAAGGTTCTGACCAACGCCTTCTTTGCTTCCTGGCTCAACGGCGTCAGCAAAGTGGACGACTCTACGGTGAAGATTTCGATGAAGTTCCCGTTCGCGGCCGCCGTTCAGCGCTTCTCGATCGTCAAGATCATGCCCAAGCATGTATTTGACGCCCAGGATGGAGACTTCCTCAAACAAGGTAAGAACGCCGTTGGTTCTGGCCCCTTCAAGGTCAAGAGCCACCAGGACACCTCGTTCACCGCCTTCGAATCGCACGCCGGATACAACGGCGCCCTCAAGCCGACCTTCAAGTCGATGCAGTGGAATGTTTCCGTCGATGCGGCCGCGCGGGTGGGCTTGCTGACCTCCGGTGTGGCCGGAGTCCAGATTTCGGACAACATCCCGCAGGACAATATTGATCAGCTCAAGGGCAAGGGCCTGAACGTTGAAGGTGTAGACAGCATGAATTTGCTGGGACTGGTCTTTAACACCAACAAGGCCCCATTCAATGACAAGCGCGTGCGCCAGGCTCTGCGGATGGCCATCGATACGCAAAAGCTCATCGACGTCGCCATCGCGGGGCAGGGCACTCCGGCCACGTCATTCCTGCACAAGGCCAGTCCTGAATACTACAAGGCGGCCACCCAGTACGACTACAACCCCGAGAAGGCCAAGCAGCTCCTGGCGCAAGCAGGAGTCAAAGACCTGGCTGTGACGTTGTTGTCCACCAACATCTCCTGGACCAAGGTGGCCGTCAATACCATCAAGGAAGGCTGGGACGCCGTGGGCGTTGCCACCACCTTGGACATCCAAGAAACGGCGGCCTTCAACTCCAAGGTTGCCGCCGGTGAACCCGTTGACGCGCTGACGTTCTCCGGAAACCCTAACCAGTTTGGTGCTGATGCGGATCTGAATATTCGCTGGTTTTACTCGAACTCCAATACGTTCCTCCCCTGGAATAAGTGGGGTGAAACGGCCGAGTTCAAGGCTCTGGATGCTCAGCTCAACGCCGCCATCCAAGCCAGCAACCCGGCCGAGCACAAGGCCAAGACGAATGCTGCCCTGGACACCATCGCCGATGAAGCGGTGATCTACCCGGTGATGCACATGAAATTGTTCACCGCCTGGGATCCGAAGAAGGTCAACGGGGTCAAGGCCTTGGACATCCCAGGAGTGAACCTTCTGAAAGCCACCCGAACGGCGTAGTTGCTCGCGCCACCAGCTGTGCGCCGGGGCCTCGTAGGACAGGCCCCGGCAAGCGACCCCTAACTTCCCGTACTCAAAGGAGCCCGTAGTGGTAATGGTTCTACGACTGCTCGGACGACGTGTCATCTCCTTGGTGCCGCTTGTTCTCGGCATCATCTTGTTCGTCTTCACCGTCATGCAATTTTCCAAAACCGATCCAGCCGTGGCGGTTTTTGCAGACGCACCCGTCTCCGCGGACCAGCTGGAACAGTTCCGGCAGGAACACGGGCTCAATGATCCGTTCTTTATCAAATACTTTGTTTTTGTTGGCCTGGTCATTCAGGGTCAACTGGGTAAGAGCTTGGCAACAGGCGAGAGCGTCGTGAACATGATTTCTACGGCGCTTCCGCTGACACTTCAGCTAACTTTCCTGGGCCTGATCATCGCCCTGAGCGCGGCGTTTATCCTTGGCACCGTTTCGGCCATCTACCGGGATCGGTGGCCGGATCAACTGATCCGCATCATCACACTTCTTGGCGTCGCTGCCCCTTCCTTCTGGATCGCACTCCTGCTCGTGCAGTGGCTGGCAATCGACAACCCCATATTTCCCTCCAGTCGGTACATCAATCCGGGGGACTCCTTCTCCGGTTGGCTGCAGAGCATGACTTTGCCCGCGTTGTCCCTGGCCTTCCCCATCGCGGCACAGATGACCCGCATCATCAGGACCTCCATGGTGGAGGAACTCGACCGGGACTATGTGCGTACTGCACGCGGCGGCGGACTACACCCCGTGGTCGTCGTAGGACGCAATGTCCTGCGTAACGCATTGATCAATCCACTGAATGTGCTCGGACTTCGCGTCGGATATTTGATGGGCGGCGCCGTCGTTATTGAACAGATGTTCAACCTGCCTGGCATGGGCCAAGTCATGATCGAAGGCGTCAAGAACAACGAACCCGCCATTGTCCAAGGCGCAGTCCTGACCATCGCCTTGGGTTTTGTGGTCATAAATCTGATCGTTGACATTCTCTCCATGATCGCCAACCCCAAGCTGAGGAGCCACACAGCATGAGGAAACAACTTGCACAACGCCTTTCACGTCCGGGCTTGAAACTGGGTAGGCTCACCGTCTCCGGCTGGATTGCCGTCGTCGTTCTTGGTTTGGTCATCTTGGGTGCGATCTTTGGCCCCATGATCATCACAGCAGATCCAAACCTGCAGACAATTGCGAGCAACAAGGCCCCTAGCTGGGCGCACCCGCTGGGCCTTGACGGGCAAGGACGGGACCTGCTGGCACGACTCGCGACCGGTGCCCGCTGGTCTCTGGCCATCGGTCTCGGAGCGACTGCCCTGGCCTTGGTCGCCGGTGCCGTGATCGGTTCAATCGCCGCCACGAGCCGCAAGGTGGTCGATGAAGTCATCATGCGGATACTGGACATCATCATGGCGTTTCCAGGCATAGCCCTGGCCGCCGTACTTGTTGCCGTCTTTGGCCGAGACCTGCCGGTGCTCATTGCGGCCATCGGATTCCTGTACACACCCATGGTTGCCCGAATCGTCCGCGCCAATGTCTTGGACCAGTACGGCGAAGACTATGTGGCCGCCCAAAAGATCATCGGGGCCAAAAAGTTCTTCATCGTCACCCGGCATGTGGCCATCAACTGCGCCGCACCGATTCTCGTTTTCTGCACGGTCCTGGTTGCCGACGCCATAGTCTTCGAGGCGTCGTTGTCCTTCATTGGCGCCGGCGTCCAGCAGCCCTACGCCTCATGGGGCAGTGTCATCGCCGAAGGCAAGGAACTACTCATGCTCGGCGGATGGTGGGCCACCACCTTCCCTGGTCTGCTGATCTTCGTCACCGTGGTGTCCCTGAACGTCCTTGCAGAAGGCATCTCCGACGCGCTGGCAGCACCCACGGCCCGAGCCGCCAAAGCTGCCACCACGGCGCACAAAGCAGAACAAGCAGAATTCGACGACGTCCGCTCTGAGACTGGGGTGGTAGATCTGCCGGGCCTTGCCGCCGCGGCCGCCCGCATCAAGACCCGGCTCAAGGATTTCTCAGGCCACGCCCCGGTCCTGCAAGTGAAAGACCTGACCATCTCATTTCCCGACCGACACAACGGCGTCAACGTGGTGAACGGCGTCAGTTTCGACGTTCGCCCCGGGGAAGTCCTGGGATTGATTGGTGAATCCGGTTGCGGAAAATCCTTGACCTCATTGGCCATCATGGGCTTGGAACCCAGGGGCGCAAAGATTGGCGGGTCCATTCTCTTCCTGGGACAAAACCTACTGGAGATGAAGCCCGCCAAACGCCGGGCACAAATGGGACACGGAATCTCGATGATCTACCAAGACGCCCTGTCCTCACTCAACCCGGCCATGACCATTCGCGCCCAACTGGGCCAGTTTGTTCGCCGCGGTGGGAAGCGTAGCTGTGAGGAGCTCCTGGAACTTGTGAATCTGGACCCCAACAGAACCCTCAAGGCCTTCCCCCACGAGCTATCAGGGGGACAGCGCCAACGCGTCCTCATTGCCATGGCACTCTCCAGGGAACCCAAACTGATCGTTGCCGATGAACCCACGACCGCACTGGATGTCACCGTCCAGGCCCAGGTCATGAAACTGCTGTTGCGTCTCAAGGACGAACTCGGGTTTGCCCTGGTGTTGGTTTCCCACGACCTGGCGCTGGTCTCGGACATCGCCGACCGGATTGTAGTCATGTACGGCGGGCAAGTAGCCGAAGCAGGCTCCATCGATGCCGTGATCGGCCAGCCCGCCCACCACTACACCCGCGGCCTGCTCTCAGCGGTGCTGTCCCTGGAAGCGGGGGATGAGAACCTGACACAAATAATGGGCGTCGTACCCTCTCCCGCCGATTTCCCTGCTGGGTGCCGCTTTGCCGACAGGTGCCCGGCGGCAACGGACATCTGCAGAACCGACGAACCACCGGTGCGCCAGACCCAGGAAGACCATATGGTGGCCTGCCACCATCCAGCCGTTGAACTGCCCGAACCAATGAAAGTGAAGGCCCTGGTATGAGTGCAGTGCAAACTGGGGCAGCCACCCTGGCCGGGGACCAAGACCAGCGGAGGCCTGTCCTGGAACTGAAAAATATTCATGTCCGGCACAGCATCAAGGGCCTAAGCCTGTTCGGCAAGGAAACGGTATTTGCCCTGACAGGTGCCAACCTCAGTGTCTCCGCGGGTGAAACTGTGGGGATAGTCGGAGAATCCGGCTGCGGAAAGTCCACACTCGCAAAGGCCATTGTCGGCCTGCAAAAACCGTCCGACGGTGAGATCTACTTCAACGGGGCTTCCCTGTGGGACATGTCGGCAGACCGCCGTCGCACGGAGTTTGGCCGCAACGTCGGCATGATCTTCCAGGACCCGTCGACGGCCCTCAACCGACGCCTGGCCATCCGACGGATCCTGCGCGACCCGCTGGATGTCCATGGGATCGGCGACGGCGCCTCCCGAGACCGCCGCGTGCGGGAGCTGATGAATCTCGTGGGTCTGCCGGAGAGTGCCGCCGACGCATTGCCAACACAGCTTTCGGGCGGGCAACGCCAGAGGGTCGCCATCGGCAGGGCCTTGGCACTGGGACCCTCTCTGCTGGTGGCCGATGAACCCACGTCCGCGCTGGATGTTTCGGTACGGGCCCAAATCTTGAACCTCCTGCTCAAGCTGCAGAAGGAGATGAACCTGGCCATGATCTTCATCTCCCACGACATCCAAACCGTCAGGCGCATGAGCGACCGCATCGCAACGATGTACCTGGGCAGGATTGTCGAGGAAGTTCCTTCAGCACTAACCCCCGAAGGTGTCGCCCACCCCTACACCAAGGCGCTGCTCTCAGCCACGCCCAGCATTCTGGATGAGATCAACCCAATCAGCCTCGAAGGTCCCGTGCCATCGGCCGTTCGACCGCCGTCGGGGTGCCCTTTCCGTACCCGTTGCTGGAAAGCAAGCAGCGAATGTGCCCAGGAGATGCCACCGGTGAGCGTCCTCAGCCAAGAACCGTTGCACACGCTGCGTTGTTTCCACCCTGTGAACAGCGGCGATGCAAGCGCGCCGACCCCATCCATTTAGTTACTGCCCACCACTTTGTACCACCCATATTCCTAAGAGGTTGACCATGCATTTCACTCCCATCCGTGTAGCCGTGCTCGGCTCCGGATTCTTCGGAAACACGCTTGCCATGGCATGCAAGGATCACGACGACTTCGACGTCGTTGCCATCTGCGATCTTGACGCGGCATCCGCGCACGAGCTCGCGGGCAGGGCCGGGGCCCGCGCGATCTCAGATCCTGCAGAGCTGGCCACGGCCACTGACATTGACCTGGTCATGATCGCCACACCCAACCACACCCATGCCACGGCCACCATGGCGTTGCTTCAAGCGGGCAAGAGTGTTTTTGTGGAAAAGCCACTGGCCATCACGGCAGAAGATGCCCTGGCGGTTATGGCCGCCGCAGCACTCAGTGAAGGCCGCCTCCTGGTGGGCCATGTGGAGCGGACCATGCCAGGAATCAAAAGACTGTTCCTTGAGGCGCGGTCCGGGGCACTGGGAACCTTGTTGGAGGGCTATGGGAGCCGCTCCCGGCTGGTCCATGTACCAGAAGGAGCAGAAGACTGGTGGAAGCTCGACCGGAGCCGAAGCGGTGGCGAGCTATTGCATGAGATTCACGAACTTGACTTGTTGACGTGGGTCTTCGGTGAGCCGGTGGAAATCCGCACCACTGCTGGGGCACCGCGACCGGTGGGTACTCGTGTGGAAGACAGTGTGCACAAGACCACCTTGAAGTTCGCCTCGGGCGCCGTCGCCTATCACGAGCTGTCCACCTCCGCCCATGTCCCCGACTGGAAGTTCCGCGTCTCAGGCACCGAGGCTGCCGTAGAGGCAGACCTTAGAACTGCCGTGGTTCGCCGCTTCGTGGACGGCGTGGTGACCGAACAATGGGGCATCTTCGATTCGGAGCGAGCCAACGATTCACTGCGGGAGTCTTCCCAAAAGAAGCAGTCCTACAACGCGGCAGGAGCAGTGGGTCCGTACTGGATGCAGGCGGCCGTGGAAAGCGAGCTGTTGGAAATCCTTGCCGCGATGCGCGGGCAGGACAGTGTCTTGCTGGAGTCCCCGGCAACAGCAGTCCTGGCCGGGGTTGAAGCCATGGCGCAGGCCGAGGCAGCACGGGCCGTGGCCAAGATTGAGTCCAGCCCAGCGCTGGCCGGTGTTTGATCGTGGGGAGCACCGTCGCGATCATCGGTAGCGGCAACATTGCCCGTGACCACCTCACCGCCCTGCGCGCCATACCTGGCGTCGATGTTTCCTACGTTTACGGCTCCAATCTTGAGCGTGCGGCCTCCCTGGCTGCCCTCTACCCGGGAGCGAAAGCCACCACGGACATTGGTCAGATCCTCAAGGATCCTGCCATAACGGCGGTGGACATTGCCAACGCGACCCCGGATCATGCACGGTTCGCCATTGCCGCCGGTGAAGCGGGCAAACACGTCCACGTGGAGAAGCCGGCAGCCCTGAACCTGGCGGACTTGGACGCGATGATAGCGGCCACCGAAGGGCGCGAGCTGAGCCTGATGGTGGGGCAGACAGTCCGCTTCCAACCCTCTATAGCAACCATTGCGGCGTCCTTGCAGGGCGGCGAGATTGGGACTCCACGGCTAGCCCATGTGAGCTGGTATACCGGCTACGTGTGGCCAGGTGGGTGGCGCGGATGGCAACTGGATGCCGCCAAGTCCGGCGGTCACCCCGTGCACAATGGCAGCCATTGCATTGACCTGGCCATCTGGCTGCTGCAACGCACACCTGTCAGGGTTTTTGCCCGCTCCTTTCCCAGCTATGCCGCGAAGATGCCGGTCCATGACAGCTTCCAACTCACAGTGAAATTCGACGACGGCTCCTTGGCTCTGTTGGAGATCTCCTATTCGCTGCGTAAACATGCCGACACGTTGCGCCGGATTGTGGTTGCCGGGTCGGAGGGCACCTTGGCGCACAGCACCGACGACGACCCCGGGCTCACCAGCGACGGAGCACGGCCCGCACCAAGCTCCGTGGAAGGTGCAATGACGGCACAGCTAAGCCACTGGATTGACCTGGTCGAGGGACGCGCCGATCCCATCGTGAAGACAGCTGAAGTCCGGGCCGCGCTTGCCACCGGGCTGGCTGCCCAGCAATCTCTAGATACCGGGCGGGCCATCGAACTTTCCATTCCATCCATCCACGCGAAAGGCGCCATCCTGTGAACGCCACCACTTGGCTGAAACCCAAACTTCGGATCGGCTTCCTTTCCGGAATCCGCCATGCGGTACCGTACGCCGAAATTCTGGCTGACCTCCCCGACGTCGAACTTGTTGGGGTGGCTGAGGAGCCCCAGTCACCCGCGTGGATGAAGGAGGACAGTGCCAAGGCCGCAGCGGCCGTCGGGATCACCTATTTCGATTCTCTCGGGCCCCTGCTTGACGCGAACGCAGTCGACGCGCTCATCGTGTGCAGCGAACCCACTAGGCATGCTGCCCTGGCGGCCCGGGCCTTGGCGGCGGGCCTGCACGTCCTAGTGGACAAGCCCATTGGCACCAGCCGGGCAGACATCGACCAACTGGTCCGAGCGGAGGAGGCTGCGGTTGGCACTCTGAGCGTCATTAACAGGCTGCATTCTCCCGCGGTGCAGCGTCTGCGGCGTTGGATCGATGCGGGCACCATGGGGCTTCCCCTGCACGTGGACGTTGAGTGGTTTGCCAGTGGGGCACACTTCGCGACCTCGGTGGAGCGACCCGAGCTGGTGGTGGATCCTTCGCTGTCAGGGGGAGGGGAGCTGTTGAATTTCCTTTTGTACCCGGTGGACTACATCCGCTTCCTGACAGGGCTGGAAGTGGTGGAAGTTCATTGCGAGGCGTCAACTTTGTTTGGCACGCTGCACGAAGAAAACGGCGTGGAGGATTGTGCCATCGTCTCGCTGCTCCTCCAGAACGGGGTCACGGCCACTGTCACGCTGGGCAGGGTTCCTGCCGCACCGGGCCTAGGCCCGGTCTCGTCGAGCATTAGGATTCTTGGATCGCACGGTAATGCCAGTTCCGACGACGATAAACCTCAGGTCAGCCGGTATGACAGCGCGGGTGGTGTCGCGGCGCTGCCCATCGGCGGTCCCAGTTCCGTAGCGATTTTGCGTATCATGCTGAAGCAGTATGTTCAGGACCTGCAGTCAGGGTCCACGCCGGGGTATGGCATCTCTGACGCTGCGGCAAGTTTGGCCATCATCGAGGCGGCCTATGAGTCCGTGGTTCAAGGACAACCAGTTACCGTCGCATCGTACGGTTGAGTTCGCCGTGCGGGCAGATACCCTGGCGCTGGTGGGAAGAGCCGCCTTTGTGTTTGGCCCAAATTCGCGGGTAGCAGTGGTTTCGCACGTCTCTGGCCAGGGTTAGCGCGATGGTGAACCATCCGCGACCCCAATGTCGGGGTCAAAGCAATCCTCACCCGGCGCCACCAAAAGCGATACAGAATCACCCCGCACTCGCTACCAAAAGCCTCTTCCATACAAAGGTCCGTGGGCAAGTACAGTGCTGTTGCTGTGGGCAGGATAATATGGGCGACCCACCCACGGCTTCGAGTGTTGCGGTGCTGCGGCGGCTCTTTCGCTAGGCCGTTGTAGGCGCCAATATTCGGAGCCCAGGTCGAGTTCACTGGCCAGCTGAAGATGTCGGTTCCTCCGTTGCTAGGAACGATCACTCCCGCACTGATGGCAGGCGATCCAGCACCAAGAGCAAACTGCGGTGAGGCGAACCAGTCGTTTCCGTGATAGCTCGGTTGGATCATCAACGGGTCGGCAACGACGCTGCTAGCGTCCTGGCCGGTGGCGGTCTGGAAGGCGGCGAGAGAGCTGTAGGAGGTGTTGTTGTAGGTGAAAGTGGGAGTCCCCCCACTGGCAAAGTAGCGGTTGTTGTTCAGCGTGGCGTTGTTCGTCGTGGTCGAGATCATGGGGCTTGCTGATCCGCGGTAGATGAGGTTGTTACGGACCTTTACCGTCGCCGGGGCAAGGAAGGGGCTTTGGAGTCTGATGCCCTGCCCGGAGCTGGCCCTGGTCAGGGTGTTGTTGTAGATGTCCAGTGAGGTCACACCCCCGGTGGCATAGGGTTTGCTGACCATAATGTCGGGGGCCGAGGCGTATTTCGTGCCGTTGTTGGACATAATGTTGTAGCGGATCACCGCATCGCTGGGACCGTCGCCGGCGATGACTGAGGCGCCGTAGTTGTGGTTGTCATGAAGAAAGTTGTACTGGATCAAGTTGTTGGTTGTCATTCGGTCGGCGTCTAGGCTTGAACCGTCGTTGCCGGAATATCCCTCCCGGTTGCCCCAGGCATTGTTCCACTGGGCAGTGACGCTGTCGGTTGTGTCCCACCATGCCCCTTCCCCGTTCATGCCGGACGGGTTGGCCGGGCTGGCACCTGATCCCGAGCCGTTGTTGTAAAGCTGGTTGCCACCGATGAGCACGTTCGTGGCACCAAAGACTTGGAGTCCGGTGGCGTCGTTGTCGTGCAGTTTCGAGTATTGGACGCGCACGTTCTGAACCCCTGTTTTAGGTTGCGGGGTGGTGTCTGTTGCCAGATTCATGTGGCAACCGGGGGTGTTTTCACCGTTATATCCGTTGGATGCAGGGTCGTATTCGGCCATGTGGTAATGTCCCAGCTGCACGCCGGCGATGTGGTTGTTGTTCGCTTCGACGTTGTCCAGGAGGATTCCGGAAATTGACGTGGTGGCCTCGCAGGGTTCGATGACGATTCCGCCGGCGCCGACCACCCACTGGTTGAATGCCCCGACCCAGCCGTTGTCGTGGACGTGGACATTGCGGATGGTGATGCCGCTGTAGGCGGTGTTCGGGGTGGTGGCAGTGATGTGGATGTTTTGCCAGTACCCGCCGGTAACTTCCAGGTTCTGGATGGTCCAGTTGTTTTGGTTGGTCAGGCTAATTGCAGCTTCCGGGCCTGTAGGCCCGGTGGGCCCGGCAATGATGGGAGCAGCGCCTGTGCCGTACGCGTCGAGAGTGATGGGCGAGCCCGCAGTACCCGATCCGAGGGGGATCAGAGCTCCAGAGCAGGTAGTTCCTCTTTTGAAGTAGACAGTGTCGCCTGCGGCGAATGTCTGGGAGTTGACGGTGGCGAGGCCGTTCCAAGGAGATGCCTGGGTTCCTGTGCCGCTGGTGGAGCCCGAACAATCGACATAGTGCGTCGAGCTTGACGCCGAGGCAGGGACGGCAGCTCCGAAGGCACTGAGGACCACTGCGGCGGCGACAAATACGCTGATGGACGCACGGCGATGTGGGGGCTTGGCGCTTGGCTGGCGGTTACTTGTGGACGGTGTTTTCGGTGACAAAGCTGCTCCACGTTGAGTTGTCCGTGGTGATTCCCTGCGCATTGCGCGGGCATGGTGCACGATAATCCTGGCGGGATGCTCGCTAGGTGGTGCATCCCGCCGGACTTTTCTGTTAGCTGCAGCTATTTGACGGTAAGCCCTTTTGCCTTGATTTCTGAAGTGGCCTTTTCCTGCAGCCCGTCGATGATTGTTGGGATGGGGTTGTCTTTGCTGGCCTTGACAAGACTATTGGTGATCTCGGTGTTGAGTTCAGTTTGGACCGGTCCCCACTGCCAGTCGTACTTCATGTTCTTGGCTATGTCCTTGAACGGCGCATATATCGGGGAGTTCCCGAAGAATGGCACTGGCTGGTCCACCACTGGATTGCTCAGTCCGGCTACCGATGCGGGCCAGAGGCCACCTTTACTGACAAGTTCCTTCACTGAGGCCGGGTCGGTGCTCATCCATTGGGCGAACTTGACAGCGGCCTCGGGCGTTTTGCAGCCTTTGAGGATGGCGGTCGAGGATCCTCCCATGTCAGCGTTGGTCTGTGGTGAATCGGTCCAGACCGGCAGGGGTGCCACTGCCCATTTTCCGGAAGTTGAAGGTACATTTTGTGCGATAACGGCGGTATCCCAGAGCCCGAATGGTTCAGAAAGGATCTTTCCTTCGGCCATCTGCTTGTATAGCGCGGGGGTGTAGCTTTCCTGGGATGTGATGGATCCGTCGTCGATCATGCTCTGCCAGAAGGCGGCGACTTTCTTCGTTGCCGCGTCATTGACGTGCACTCCCCAGGAGTCCTTGTTGAGGGTGAACCAGCTGGCTCCTGCCTGGCGGCTTACGCCGGCCCAGAAGGTTGCGTCGTTGCTGAAGTAGCCCAAGGATACCGTGGGATCGGCCGCCTTGACTTTGGCTGCGTCCGCTTTGTAGTCTTCCCATGTTTTGGGTGCCGTGATGCCATACTGCTCGAAAAGGTCCTTTCGGTACAGGAGGGCCATGGGTGCGGTGTCAACGGGGATGCCGTAGACGCCGTCGGCGATGGACACCGATTTCCAACCTGCGGGGGTGAATTGGCTGTCCATGCCTTTGGTGTACTTGCTGATGTCCTGGGCGGCTCCCTGGACCACGAAGTTGGGTAGCGACTCGTATCCGATTTGGGCCAAGCAGGGTGCGTTGCCCGCTTGAACTGCCGTGAAGACTTTCGGATAGGACTTGACGCCGGAAGGTGTTTGGTTGAACTTGACCTGGGTGTTCGGATTTTGCTTGTTCCAGAGGTCAATGGCTTCTTTGTATCCCGGGGCCCAACCCCAGAAGTCCATGGTGACTTTTTCTGTAGTGGCGCCAGTACTTGCACCGCTGCCTATTGTTGCGGAGCCTGAACAGCCAGAGAGTGCGATACCGGCTGCTAGGGCGGCGGCCGCAATGGTCCATGCCTTCTTCGTGGTGTTTTTCATATTTTTCCTTTACTTGATTCCGCCGGCGGTGAGGCCCGCTTTCCAATACCGCTGCATCGTGAGGAACAAGGCGATGAGAGGCAAAACTGAGATGAATGCTGCAAAAATGACGATGTTCGTCGGAACTGCGGCCCCCGTGACCATGGTTTGTTGCCAGGTTACGATGCCGACTGAGAGGGGCTGCAATTCCGGGCTGGAGACCATCATCATGGGGAGGAAGTAGTTTGCCCAGGTGCCTACGAACTGGAGGAGGAATATCGTGACCAATGCCGGTCCCATAATTTTCATTCCGATGGAAAGGAAGATCCGCAGTTCTCCGGCACCGTCGACACGGCCGGCTTCCAGGAGCTCATCCGGGATGGTTGCTGCGTAGATCCGGGCTAGATAGATACCGAAGGGGCTGATAAGGAGGGGGATCATGACTGCCCAAGGGGTGTTGATGATCCCGATCTTTGAAAAGAGCAGGTAGAGAGGAACCGTGAGAAGCATGATCGGCATAAGTGTTGCGCCAAGGACAGTATTGAACACAGCTTCTCGGCCACGGAATTCATATTTGGCCAAGGCATAACCGGCCAGGGCTGATACCGCTGTACTGACGACAGCGCCAACGATCGAATAGAGGAAGGAGTTGCCCATCCATCGGAAGAAGATGCCGTCTTGGCGCGTTAGAAGGTCTCGGAAATTGTCAAAGAAGTGTAGTTCGGAGAACCAAAATGCGTTGGTTGAAAATAGGTCGCCATTGTTCTTCGTTGAGGCCACCACAAACCACCAGATGGGTATGAGGAAATAAAGCGCAGCCATGGTCATCACGGCTAGGACGCCGTACTTGGTCAGCGCCGCGTGCTGACGCCGTCGATCAGCGGGCTCCACTCGCTGACTCAAGGGCTGGTCACTGTGGGGATCACTGATCTTAGAGGCAGACGCCACTCGTTCAGCTACGTTGGATGCTCTTTGTTGCATTTAAAATGCACCTCCACGGCGCTGCTGGTACTTAAGGAATCCGAAGGACAGGACAAGTGTCACTAGAGCCAGAATGACCGAGCGGGCCGCAGCACCGTTGAAATCGTTGCTCATCACCGCCGCATAAACGGCCATAACCGGGCTGAAGGTTGGGTCCACATTGGGCGCAGAATTGCGCAAGATGGCGGGCTCTGTGTAGAGCTGGATAGTGCCGATAATCGAGAAAACACTCGCCATGACTACTGCCGGCCGTATGAGTGGGACCTTGATTGCCCAAGCGGTTCGCCATGGTCCAGCACCGTCAATCGTGGCAGCTTCAAGTACCTCTGCGGGGAGGGCCTTCAGTGCCGAGTACATGATGATCATGTTGTAGCCCGTGAATCCCCAAGTGATCATATTGCCGATGGTGAAAGGGATAGCGAAGGGGGTGGTCATATCCAGCGTAAATCCCAGAGCCTTCGCAATAGAAGTGAAGGGGGAGAGGGAGGGCTGGACTAGAAAGGCCCACATGAGGGCACTGACGACTCCCGGTATCGCGTAGGGCATGAAGTAGATGAGGTTGAAGGAACGTTTGCCAATGGTTCGGCGGGCGTCCAACAGTAGGGCCAGACTCAGGGCTAGTGCCAACATCAGGGGAACCTGGATGACGCCGAGGATGATGACCCGAAGTATGGAAGTCGTAAAGGCCGGATCTGTTAAGGCAAGCACGTATTGGTCGAGTCCGGAAAAAGTGCTTCCGCCGGATGCCTTGGGACCAAAACCGGTGCCACTGGATAGCTGCATCCGGTGAATGCTTTGCCAAGCCGTGTAGCCGATAGGTATAACAAACACTGCCGCGAACAAGACGATAGCTGGTGCTAAGAATCCCCAGGGTGCTTTGGCTGACTTGGAAGAACGAGTCATAACGGTTGTTTCGCTGCTTGGGACGGTCATGCGTCTACCCCTTGCATTGTCCATCGACGATGATGGCCGGAGTTCGCTGGATGATCAGCCACCGCTCTTCGTAGTCGCGTGAAGAATGAAGCATCGTGTGGATACGTTTCGAGTGTGAGTTCGTGGCCAGCGACTTCGTCAATGAGCTCACATACGCTTTGGCGCCCAATTTGTGCGGCAAGGTGGGAGAGCAGGCGGTGGTCATCGGCCGCTTGGTCCATGTATTTGAGTCGCAGCGACGAGACAGGTGAACCGTTTGCTCCCGGATAGACAATAAATGGATCGCCTGCTGGAAACGCCATGCCGGCATCAGTCACGAGGTAGGGGTTGATAGTTTCCAAAGAATACTGGCTGTTCCAGAAGTTGAACCCCCAGTGGAGGAAGCCGCCGATTCCGCTGCGGAACAGTTGGACTCCAATGATGCGGGTTCGTGAGCCCGGCATGCCAATGTGTCGGTTCGTGAAGTTCGTTGTGTATGCGCACGAATAGTACGCCCACACGTCTGAGACGCCCGCGGCCATGACGCCCTCGACCTCGCCGACAATAGATACGGCGCGATCCACTAGGCCGCTTAGGGCGTAGCTGGAATCCGATATGGCATCCATGATTGGCATGCCCTTCAGGTGGGGTGTCACCAGAGAACGCGCATAGGAATAGCTGTCAATGTCGTCGGAGCCGGGCTCGTCAGAGATGTGCCATACACAGTGAGCAGTCCATCCTTTATCGGTGAGAAAACCGACAAGGGCGGGCAGTAGGGCACTGAGGAATTCTCCGTACGAACCATCTCCTACGTCGGTTTCCCAGCCAAAAATCCGGGTTTCAGCCATCGAACCGGCGGCCGTTGTGGCCATGACTTTCGGGGCGTGTTTTGCGCCCCATTGGGTAAACAGCGGACCAAATTCGATGGTAGTGATTCCGGAGGTCAACGCCATCGAAATCCATCGTTCGAGTCTGGTGAAATCGAAGCGATAGCCTCCGTTTTCGGCGCTGACACCAACGAGCTGGACGGTAAGACGTTCGCCGCCTCGGGCGGTATCTAGGGTCGGGGTGAACAACGGCGTCAGAAGGGTGTCGATTGAATGTTGTCCCATGAAGGCGACGTAGCTTTCGACGATCTTCCAGTGTTCCTCACTGAAAACGTCCACGTTGTAGTACGTCGCGAGGCAGTCCGTGTGGAGCCACTCGCTGTGGCTAAATGTGGGGGTCCTATCGACCAGCACCGCGGACGGAACCACAGTCACGTGGATGGACGCACTGGCATGCAACTTATCAACGTCGTCAATGAATTCCACAGAAACCGTGTAGGTGCCGGGAGCTGCGTCTGCTGCTATGGGATGGTCGATCCAGACCGATTGCCAATGCTCGGGTAGGAATCGCACCCTGGGAATGTTCCCCGAGGGTTCGTCGTCTAACGATTGGAGAATATCGGGTAGGAGGGCCGGCTTCGTCTCTAAATAGTTTTTATCGGCGCCTGGGTAGGTCGTCAGTGTGCAGGGCACGAGCTTCACCAGGAAAACTTTTGCCGAGTCGGCCAATGGCAACCCGGAGACAAGCTTGACCTTGCACCTGACCCGGTCGTAGTCCTGGAATTCCTCGGCCCTAAAGGCGACCTGGAGTCCGAGAGTTTCTCCTGGAAAGGCCAATAGGTTGTCGCGGTCGGCGAGGTTGCCTACGGCGGTGTCCGTGGGCCGGATTTTCTCGAGGTTATCGACAAAGACCGCCGTGGCCTTTTGCTGAACGTGATTCTGCATTGATTCCTTCATTCGGACAAGGGGAGAATGTGACCTGTCGCACTTCATTAGGGTCCAACTACAACATCCAATGAATCAGTTGTCAAGGAGTCCTTCATAACTTGTGGATTTATTGCGCTTTCTGGTCCCAGGTGTTCGGTTCGAGCTCTTACCCCCCGTAGAATCGCCTCATGACGGATCCCTTGATTGAACGTGGCGGCTTACAGGCACTTAGGACGCTCAATAGGATTGCCGTACTCAACTGCCTCCGCGACTCAGGCAGGGAACTGACGGTCACGGACCTGCATCGATCGACGACCCTGTCCCGGCCAACGGTCAAGCTGGCCCTTGGGGACCTCCTGCGCGATGGTCTGATCGTGTCTCCTGAAGAGTTGGGGGGGACAACCCTGCGCGGTGGAAGACCCGCCAGGAGGTATACATACAACGCGCATTCAGGGTACGTGGTGGGCGTTGTCATCGGGATGCAGCGTATTGAAGTTGCGTTGGCTGACATGACAGGAACAATAGTTGCTAGGCAGGAGGTGCCTGCCGCCTCGGGGATTGAACGGCGTAGCCAGTTGCACGTGGCACTGTTGAAAATCATCGAAAAAACCGGGCTGCAACTGGGCTGCGTTCGCTCAATGACTATTGGAACATTGGGCATCGTGACACCAAACGGAGTGGCAATGCGGAACGAGACGGTGCCGGAACTCTCTCAGGAGGGGTACTTCGAAAGCCTGCGCTCCGACCTCCCGTTTCCTGTGGCCATAGAGAACGATGCCAACCTCGCTGCCGCGGCAGAATTCGCAGCTCGCTCCGCCATCGAGGTCACGGATATGGTGGGTCTTCATGTCAACACGGCCATTGGCAGTGGGGTCGTGCTTGATTCAAAACTTTACCGAGGAGCCAATGGTGCCGCAGGTGAAATGGGGTTCGATCAAAGGATGGGTTGGGACAAATCCCACGAAGTCCTTGTCCAAGCCGCTGATGACCACAATGTCAGTGTCCGGGCACTCTTCCGACTGGCCGGGGAAGGCGCTGCATGGGCTAGTGACTGCGTAGAGCAATTCGCTGATGCTGTTGCTCCAGGGGTGATCGCTCTCCTCCTGACTTTGGACCCGCCCTTGATGGTGATTGGAGGCGATGTTTGTCTTGCTGAAAATGTATTCGGGTCGCGCTTAATTCAAGCCCTGGAAGTTGTCCTGCCCGTCGTACCAGCCATCAGCTTTTCAACGCTTGGGCGCGATTGTGTCTTGCTCGGCGCCATCCAGCGCAGCCTTGATGAGGCGCACCAAAATCAAACGAACCAGGAGATCTCGGAGCGCCCGGACCTCCGATGATCTCTCGACGGCAGTCGGGCACCGGGTTGTCACCTGGGAGGGTGTCGCTTGGAAACGCGTAGTTGGTTTCCGTCCCCGCGGAGTGTCGCGAAAATCTGGTTTGCTATTCTGCCAGTGGCCAGGCACGCTCTCGGTGATCGAAGGTACAAGTCATCCAATGTGCAAGGACCATCTTCTCTCCAGATGTTTTCCGTTTGCCTAGGAAGTCTGACGAGAGACCAATGAATGTTCGATCCCGCGCAGTGGCCGTGCTTATATTGTCATTAGGTTTGATCGAATCTGCCAGCGTACTCGTCGACTCCGCAACCCACGACGCGTTGCCAGTCGACGCCTGTCCGGCGGCTTCCATGTGCACATAGCGGGTGGACAGCACCGTCTGGGACACCGCCGCGGCGGCCAGGTATCTTGACCGTGGCAACCAACGGCCGAAACGTGTGTGGGATGTAACCGACTCATTAGAAACGCATTAAATTGAACGACAACTGCCGCCCCTTCAGTACCATCCATTGTTGCGCGCTCGCCGCCCTGCCAAAAGCCAAGAACGGCTTTTGGCAAGTCGAAATAGGCGATCGAGTCGACAGCGGGGTTGATATGCGTTGAAAACTATTGATAAGTATCAGGTGTCGAACATGCCTCAGACCTGCGGCGATAGTTTTCCACGTGAACTGGATAGGTTGATTTCACGCTTCTATCCCAGGCAGCAATATCGGTTCGAATGTCCAAGGATCAAGATCGGCGGAATGTTGCCCTGACGTGGGTTTAGTTGCCCTGACGTGGGTTTATGTGTGGATCTGCAGGCACTGAAAGGCGCCTGATCTGTTTGGCCCATTCATTTGGCCCCTCCCCACTGCGGGCGATCGTTGATTTTCCGCCTGCTGCGAGGCGCGCTCCTAGGAGTGGCCAAAACGAATGGGCGGTGCCAAGCCGTCTTAGCAACATTGTCGTTGAGTAGCTTGGTGAATACTTCGCGTGGCGTGAAGAATCCTGGGACGGCGCGGGGGAGGTCGTTGAGCTCGTCGGCAATGGATTTCAGAATAACTACCAGCCACCAAACCTTTCATAAGCGCCCCGACTGCAACAATCAGGGCATTGCACCAGGTGCCCCCGGTGACGGTCACCATGCCGTTCAGTGAGAGGGGCGCAGCCGCGGCGGCTGTGGCAATTCCTGCCGCAGCCCCCCTTGCCCACTGCCAGCGGGGAAGCTGACGCCATTCAGCACCCAGGGAAATCAGCTGCGCGTGGACTCTTCCCCGGTCAATGCCGGCCGGAATTTCCGGTTCGATCCTGCTATTCGTGGTCATGTCTGTTCCTAGCTGTGCAGGGATTGTGCGGGTGCCGGTGGGTGGCGACAATCCGTGCGGTGCAGACGATGGCAGTCACCACTGCCATCCCGAGGAAACCGTGTCCGGAGTATCCCCCTGAAGTAAGGACCCGGCCGGCCAACGCCCCGGTACTCGACGCGTACCGGCTAGATACCGCCGGATCCAGGTCCATGAGGGCCAGCTTTGCGCCGCCGGAAGCTGTGATGAAGGGCTTGCTGCTTCTGCAGGCTTCTCGTCGCCTCAGCTGGGCGGGCATCAGGCTCGAGGGCCGGGGCGTGGGCCCGGTGGTTTCCTACGAGACCGTAACGGCGGCCATTTTCGCCCGCAATTCTTGAATGTCCAGCTCCTTGATGCTGCTGATGAGCAGCTCTAGGCCGGCCGCGTTCATCGCATTCGACTGTGAGAAGACGCCGATCCCTTCTCGGAAGGCCATCAGGGTAGGAATGGAGGTGATGCGGGCGGCGGCGGAGAGTCCGGGCTCGGCCTCGGTTTCCACCTTTGCGAAGACTATGTCCGCATGGATCTCGGATATTTGGCTGTGGTTGGGGCGAACATCCGGCAGGGCCCACACCAGGCTGCCCAGAAGTTCACCAGCACGATGTCGTTGCCGCTGACGGTGTCGTTGAAAATCTTTTCCCACATATCGATAGTTGCCATGACAGAGTTTTATACCCTAGTGGGTATATTATTTAAGGTTTGAAGCGGGCTGTGCAGTTTCGCATAAATACCCATGGGGGTATTATGATGGGAGAAGAAAACGCCCATCCGGCTCCTGAGCATCGCGAAAGGACACCAGTAATGAAGAGCATTGCTAGGCAAGACTGCGATGCGGTCAAAGTCATGGAGGTGTCACCGAGGGGTGCTGTAAGGGTCACTCGGTCACTGACCAGAGTGGTGGCAAATGAGGATGGCCTCGACCGTCACCCGCCTCTATCGCGCCCAGGGGCACCCTTCCAGTTGATCGCCGGCATCGAATCTGGGACTGAGAGCAGCAACGTAGTCACCTAGCTGGCAACCACCCAAGTGGCCCTGGTTGAGGCATATTGAAAGTTATCTCGACGGCGATGCGGGACTGCCTCACAGGGCCAGTGGACGTCCCCGCTTCAGGGGCGGTGAGGTCTGAGAAGCTGGATCGGCGGCACACGCTGGCGGAAATCAGCACACTCTGCATGCTCTTGACCTGAGCATGCACCTGCCTCCTCCCGGAGGAATCCCTAAGTTCACTTCTTACGGGGCGAGAGCCCTGGAGACTATCGAAAGGTCCAACCCATGGAAATCAACCCACAGCAGCTCGCTGAACAGCTCAAGAGCGGCTACGACGCCCAGATTGTCGATGTCCGTGAAGCAGCTGAAGTCGCCGACGGCATGATTCCCGGCGCCAGGCACATCGCCCTGGGCGAGTTAGCGGACCGTCTCAGCGACTTGGACAAGTCCCGTCACGTCATCGCCGTATGCCGCAGCGGGGCCCGCAGTGCGGCTGCCGCAGACCAGCTCGCCGCCGCAGGTTTCACCGCCTACACCGTGCCGGGCGGGATGCTCGATTGGACAGCCGCAGGCTTTCCCGTCAGCTGACCCCCACCAGACCGTCCGGGCGGCATGCCTCAAGTGCCGCCCGGACTTCCACTTTCCCAGACCCTGTCCCTGACATGTCCAATCGGACGGTGGATGGCGGCTTCACACAAACGCGGGGCCGCCGCCGGAAATGCTTCACAACAGACCGAAAGAGATCATGAATTCCTTGAAGACGACCAGCACCATTGATTCCCCTCCTCAGTCCATCGATGCCTCAACCTTGAAGTTCTGGGAAGACAACCACAAAGATCTGATGATCATTGATGTGCGCAATGGCGCAGAGTTTGATTCCCTGCACATAGTGGGCTCCTACCATGTGCCCCTGGCGATGCTCAGCGAGCACGCGGAAGAGTTCGCTGCGAAGATGGGCACGCGTGTGGTGCTTGTCTGCCAGACGGGCAACCGGGCAGAGCAGGCCCGCAAACACCTTGATTCCGTCGGTCTGGCTGGTGCCAGTGTCCTCTCCGGAGGAGTCCCCGCCTACGCCGCTGCCGGCGGAAACGTCGTCCGTGGCAGTGGACCCTGGGCTCTGGAACGCCAGGTTCGGATGACCGCCGGCTCCCTAGTGCTCGCCAGCGTCGTCGCGGCGAAATTTGTCTCCCCCAAACTCGGCCTGATCGCTGGTGGGATCGGGGCCGGACTGACATTCTCTGCTGCAACGAACAGTTGCGCCATGGGACAGATGCTCTCCAGGATGCCGTGGAACCGCTCCGCCAGCGAGCCCACCGCCCACCAGGCGCTACAGAACCTGAGCACGCGGGCATGATCGTAACCGCGGCCGCGTTTGGGCTGATCGTCGGCGCACTGCTGGGCCTGGTCGGAGGCGGCGGATCCATCCTCGCCGTGCCCGCCCTGGTCTACGGCGTGGGGCTGCCGCTTGCCGCGGCGATCCCGACGTCGCTGGTCGTTGTCGGCGCTTCCTCCGCCGTCGCGGTCCTGCCCCGGCTACGCAACGGAGTGAACTGGCGCCTGGCCTTGATCATCGGCGCCGCCGGAACTGCGACGGCGTACCTCGGAGCGGCAGTCAACCGTCTCCTGGACCCCAAAATTCTGCTGCTGGCCTTCGCCGTCATCATGGTCTTCGCCGGCATCCGGATGCTCATGCCCACCACTAGTGCTGGAGGTGCCTGCGCGCTGCCCGGCGGCGGGATCAACTGGCGCAGCTGCCTTCCCAAGGCAATCGCCACCGGCGCCGTCGTCGGATTCCTCACCGGCCTGCTCGGGGTCGGTGGCGGCTTCTTGATCGTCCCGGCACTCACCCTGGTGCTCGGACTCCCCATGGCACTGACGGTCGGGACGTCTCTGGTCATTATCGTCATCAACTCAGCTGCCGGCTTCGCCGCCCATCTCGGAGACCTACAGATCGACTGGACAGTCGCGGCAGCCTTCGCCGTAACCGCGATGGCTGCCTCACTCGTGGCCGGACGGATCGGCACCAGAATCCCGGACAGGGCCCTCAAACGCGGCTTTGCCATCCTCGTCCTGGTGATCGCCGCCTACGTCGCACTACAGGCACTACTCTCCTGAGGTACACGGCAAGGAGACAAAGGAAGCGCCGAAGGACATGTCCTCCGGCGCTTCCTTTGTCCCAACAGCTATTTCTGGGTCCGTCAGGGCAGATTTACCGTCCGAACAGCTTCGCAAAGAAGCCCTTGCCAGCCGACTTTTCCTGCTCATGCCCGCGACAGCGCTGGGAGGCCGGAACCCCGCGCATGACCTGGTCAACGTGCTGGCCACAGCCCGCCCACGTCGTCTTCTGGCACTTTTTACATGTCACCGCACGGCACATCTGCTTGCTCCTTCGTCTGGATGGATTGTCCCATCAGTATACCCCATGGGGTATTGAGTATTCTCCGAAATACTTCACCCGCCGCACTGGCACCCCATGCGCCGGGTGGGGTATGACGCGAGTATGCCAAAAGAGAGCGCAAGTCATGCACCAGCTCGTTGCTAAGCCGAACCGGGGACCGCGCGGAAGGGGTGATCGGTATGGTTAGGCAGGCTGGATGGGGGAAGTAAGTGCACTCCGTGAGGGATCAGCGTTGTTGCATCTGGGCCAACGCGTACCTTTCCCGGAAGAAGAAGGCTAGAGGGCAGGTTTGTGGTCGGTGTCACGCATCCGTACAGCCACGAGGATTCCCGATAATACGGTGACGGCGCCAACGACGGCGACCGCCGCTGGGATGCCGTAGGCGTCCGCGAGGATACCGGCGATCAGGGCGCCGACGGCGAATCCGCCGTCGCGCCAGAGTCGGTAGATTCCGACGGAGCGTGCACGCCAGGCTGGGTGGGCGACGTCACCGATTGCGGCCAGTAGGGTGGGGTAGACCATGGCGGTGCCGGCGCCCAGCAGCACGGCGGCAGCGAGCCAGATCCCGAAGTCTTGCCCGAGGGCAACCATTCCCAGGGCTACTGCTTGGACGAGCATGCCGCCCACGATCAGGGGTTTGCGTCCGTACCTGTCTGACAGGGCGCCGGTGACGAGCTGGCCCGCACCCCAGACAGCTGGGTAAACGGCCGCTAGGATACCGATGCGCTCGATGCTCAGTCCGGCGGACGCGAACAGGACGGGGAACAGCCCCCAGGCGAGGCCGTCGTTGAGGTTGTTCACCATGCCGGCCTGGCTGACCGAGGACAGGGATTTGTCCCGGAAGCTGGTCAGCGTGAAGACCTGCCGATTGCTCAGATCCGCACGTGCACTGGGATGGGCCACGGTGTGGTTGGCGGCTTCCAGTTGGGCATGGTGGTGGGTTTCCTTCACGGACAAAACGGAAAGGCCCAGGCCCAGGGCGATGTAGGCGGCGCCGAGTAGGAACGGTCCCGGACGGAGCCCATAGTTGGCTGCAATGTAGCCGGTGGCCAGTGCTGTGGCGGCGACGCCGAGGTAGCCGGCCGCTTCGTTCAGGCCCATGGCCAAGCCGCGACGTGAGGGTCCGACGAGGTCCATCTTCATCATCACGGTGGTGGACCAGGTCAGGCCCTGGCTGATGCCCAGGATCACGTTAGCGGCCACGATCCAGCCCCAGGAAGGCCCCAGAATCAGTAGCAGTGGGACGGGGATGGCGATGAACCAGCCGGTAACGAGGACTGGTTTTCGACCGTAGCGATCGGAAAGGGTGCCGGCGAAGTAATTCGTTCCGGCTTTGGCCAGCCCGAAGGCCAGGATGTACGTCAGCGCGGATGTGTAAAGGTCCAAGTGGAAGACCTGGTCCGCCAGCAGTGGCAACACCGTCCGTTCCTGGCCGAGGGTTCCGCCGACAAGGGCGTTGACGGCTACCAGGAGCATGAACTGGGCCAGGTTCTGGCGCAGCCCCAGCGTGACACCGGGCCGCGCTCCGGGACGCTGCGTTGAAGAGGTGTTGCCGGATGTCATCGCTGCACTCCAGTTGTCGGTGATACATGCGTTGGCGGCAGTCGGGACACCCGACCGCCGCCAACGCTGTCAATCGTTTAATTCAGGTACTGACAGTCTCAGTTGCTGGGCACAGCTTCCCGTTCCTGCTGCCAGGCGGCGTAGCTGCCGTCGAGTTCGACGACGTCGTAGCCGGCCCGGCGCAGGGCGGACGCCGCTACCGAGTTCCGGACCCCGCTCTGGCAATAGGACACGATGGTTCCCTCCGCCGGCAACTCGTCCACGTGCCACATGACACGGCCGCCGCTGAGCTGGTGGGAGCCAGAGATGTGACCGGCGGCGTGTTCGGTGCGGTTGCGGACATCTAGGAGCATCGCTGCGTCGAAACTGTCCAGTTCTTCAGGCTGGATGAGCTGCGGGGTGCTGGCAGGCAAGCCCTCGATGCTAGTGACGTAGCCGGCGACAGTGTCGATGCCGACCCGGATCAGGTGGTCCCACATCTCCTGCGCGGCAGCCTGACTGGGGGCCAGGAGCACGAGTGGGTTGGTGTCCGTTTCAGGATTCACAACCCAGGCACCGAAGCTTGCGGTGGACTTCCCGGCCGGGATGTTCAGAGACCGGGCAACCGTGCCTTCGTGGACCTCAGCGTTGGAGCGGGTGTCAACAAACGTCACCGCGTCCTGGGAAAGGTCGCGGACGACGTCGGCCGTGGCAAGTTCTGCCAGTTGGGCGCGTGCGCCCATCACGGCAGGCCCTTCCCGGTTTTCGCGCTTCATCCGGGCGAAGTAAGCATGGGCGTCAGGCTGGCCGTCGAGGAGTTCGTTGATGAAACCTTCCTCGTCGTTGGCCGCGAGATACGGGCCCCACCAGGCGTAGAGACGCTCGTAGCCGACCGTGGAGGACGGGATCGCACCCAGGGCCTTGCCGCAGGCACTGCCGGCACCGTGGCCGGGGTGGACCTGGACGTGGTCCGGCAGGGTCAAGAACTTCTCTCTCAGGCTCGAGAAGAGCTGCTTGGCCCCGGCGAAGCGGGTATCAACGCCGCCGGCCGCCTCGTCGAGCAAGTCCGGCCGGCCCAGGTCACCGGAGAACACGAAGTCACCCGAGAGCAGGTATCCCGGAGTGTCCGCGAACGCGCCGTCGGTGATCAAAAAGGATAGGTGCTCGGGGGTGTGCCCCGGGGTATGAAGGGCCTTGACGGTGATGTTCCCGAGGGTGATCTCGTCATTATCATTGAGGCGTTCGGCCTCGAAACCGTACTGCCAGTCCGTCCCGCCCTCACCGGAGACGTACGCGGTGGCTCCGGTCGCGGCGGCCAGTTCACGGGTACCGGAGAGGAAATCAGCATGAATGTGGGTCTCGGTGACCGCCACAATTCTCATTCCGTTCGCTGCAGCCAGGGACTGGTACACGGCGATGTCACGTCGAGGGTCGACAACGAGTGCTTCACCCTTGGCTTGGCAGCCAATCAGGTAGCTGGCCTGGGATAGGTCTTCGTCATAAATGCGCTCGATAAGCATGGGGCTCTCCTTCGGTGGGCGGTGGGGATTTTCCGGGAGGGATTCTCCGTTCCTCTACTCACAAAGATAATACCCCATGGGGTATCTGGCAAGCGGGGCGTAACCGCCCGGGCGCGGGGACCTAACCGCTAGCCTTCATACCCCATGGGGTATATAATGTAGAAAATACCTGCCGAGCTTTGGAGCCCACCATGGAACTTGATTCAACAGAAATCACCCCGATTATCAACCGCCTCAAACGCGCCCAGGGCCAACTCGCCGCCGTCACCGGCATGCTCGAAGAAGGCCGGGACTGCGAAGACATCGTCACACAGCTCGCAGCGGTCTCCAAAGCGTTGGACCGGGCAGGATTCGCCATCATCGCCACCGGCCTGGAGCAGTGCATCACCAAAGAAGATGCCAGCATGAACAAGAAAGACCTCGAAAAACTTTTCCTGTCCCTAGCCTGAGCGGCAACAACCACACCAAAACTAAACCCACGGACGGCGAGGTTGTCTCGCGGGCCGGTTCCAGACAGCCCTTAGGGTCCAATACGGCCGGTCCCTTATTGGCAATCCTTACGCCGGTCCCGTCAGGTCTCGCTGGGGCTCCCGGGGTGGTCGGCGGAACAGCGGTCGCAGGAGAAGAGCGGAGAAGGAAAAAGATGAATGGATATGGTTCGGCGATGGGTTGGACGTGGTTGTTCTGGCTGCTCCTGATTATCGGCATTGTCCTGCTGGTCATCTTTGCCGTGCGAGCCTTTTCCGGGGGAATCACCCGGCCCGGGACCGGCCGGCGTCCAGGCGCGGGTACGGAACCCTCCGGCATTATCGGTGAGACTACCGCCCGACGGATCCTGGACGAACGCTACGCCAAGGGTGAATTGAACGCAGAGGAGTACCGTGAACGACTCAAGGTCCTCGGGGACGATACCTGATGCAACCCCTCATCCGCCGCAGTGCCCTGTTCCTAGGAGGTGTCGGGGCCATGGCCGCTGCAACGGGTGCGGTGGGATTGTTGTGGGGGCAGGGCCCTGGATTCCAAGCCGCCGTCGGCCAGGAGCTGATTGTGTGTGATCGACTAGTTGTAGGCCGTTTCAGCTCGGGTTTCCTGCCAGGTTAGTGGCTGGTTTCCAGCCAAAAGAGCGCTAAGAATTAGGCCAGGTGTTTCCCGGAAATTTTGTGGTTTCGGGATTGTCGGAAAAGTTGAGATCACCGTGTGGTCCGGGCCCTTGCGTGGCGTGTTGCAGATATGGGCCCGCCACCCCCAGATAGGTTCCTTACGGCGCTGCTATTGACAGAGCGAGTGCGCCGGAAGGGCTGGAAAGCAGATGACGGTACCCATGTCCGTTCAAGAAAATATCAGAAGTTTAGACTCCCAGGGAGTTTCCGGGCGGGAAATCGCCAAGAGGTTGGGCGTGAGCGGGGAATTCGTGGCGAAATACGCTGATGATTTGGATTACTCACCAGCGCCACCGGCACCCAATACACGGCCAGGTGGGACGGTATTGACCGGTTTCGAACACATCATTGATCAGTGGCGTAGCGAGGACGCACGCCGCCACCGTAAACAGCGCCACACAGCCAAGCCGGTCTTTGACCGGTTGATTGAAGAGCATAGTTACACGGCAACGTACTCCCCCGTGCAGCGGTACGTGAAGAAGTGGAAAGCAAGGAACCGCCACGACAAGGAAGGCTTCACGGAGTTGGTGTGGCCGGCAGGGACGGCCCAGGTTGACTTCGGGCAGGCCGAGGCGATTATTGCCGGGATCCGGCAAGTATTGCACGTTTTTGTGGTGACGTTCCCGTTCTCAAATATGCGTTTCGCACAGGCATACTGGGGTGAGACGGCCGAGTGCGTCACTCATGGGTTGCGAACCGTGTTCAAACATATGGGAGCCGCACCTCGCCATCTGGTCTTTGATACCGCCACCGGTATTGGTCGAAGGACCGGGACGAAGGTCATTCAGACGAAACTCTTCTCCGCGTTCAAGCTGCATAACCGGCCCCAGTCACGCTATTGCACCCCGTATTCAGGGCACGAAAAAGGCAACGTTGAGAACGCGGTGGGATTCCTGCGCAGGAATTTGATGGTCCCTGAACCGGAAGCTGCGACCTTGGAAGCATTGAACGAAGCGCAGTGGCGGTGCATATGTTGTCATTAGGTTTGATCGAATCTGCCAGCGTACTCGTCGCCTCCGCAAACCACGACGCGCTGCCAGTCGACGCCTGTCCGGCGGTTTCCATGTGCGCATAGCGGGTGAACAGCTCCGTCTGGAACACCGCCGCGGTGGCCAGTGATCTTGACCGTGGCAACCAATGGCCGAAACGTATGTGGGATGTAACCGACTCATTAGAAACTCATTAAATTGAGCGACAACTGCCGCCTCTTCAGTACCATTCGTTGTTAGGCACTCGCCGCACCGCCAAAGACCAGGAACGGGTTTTGACAAGTCGAATTGGAGGATAGAGGCGACAGCGGGAGAATTGCCTCTGTCTTTACGCAGGGCAATCCGACGAGGCAACCTTGAATCGAACTAATGCCAAGCCCGTCCGTTGGCAATTGAATCATCGACGCGGGCAGGCTCGAGCAATGCTTCCAACGCCAATTCTGCTGCGCCCGTAAGCCCTGCTGCTGAGCCCACTACGGAGGGGCGGATCTCCAAGCCACTGGTCAATGAAGGAAGAAAATTCCCGTAGACGGATTCGCGAATGCCTGCCAGCAAGGGTTCGGGTGATTCAGCCAAGTTTCCGCCCACAATAATGATGGACGGGTTCATGACAGCTGCCAAGATTCCCAGCATTTCGCCCAGCTCGCGGCCTGCCTGCCGGACAAGTTCCACGGCCTGCCCATCCCGTTTGCGCACCAGGTTGACGATGTCACGGCTGCTGTGGACTACTTGACCGCTGTCCATTAAAGCTTTGGCAATGGAGCGGCCACTGGCTACAGCCTCCAAACAACCCCACTGTCCACAACTACACTGAACCGTGCCACCGCGAGGGATATGCCCAATGCTGCCAGCTTCGCCGGCAGCACCCTGCAGAATGCGGCCATCGATCACAATGCCGCAGCCCACACCCATCCCAACTTTGAGAACAATCATGTTTTGGTACTTCTCCGGGCTTTGACGCTGCTCACCTCGGGCCATAATGTTGGCGTCTTTATCCACCAACACTGGGATCTGCGGAAAGACTTGCGCAAAGGCATCGGACACCGACCTGTTTTCCCAACCGGGGATTTCCGGGTGGGTCAGTGGCCCCTGCTGGACCGAGTTGGGCACGCCCACTCCGATAGCCCGAATACGCGAGGTATCCAGCTCCTCCTGGTGGCAGAGACCCTGAAGATCAGTGATTACACCACTGAGCACGGTCTGCGGGCTGTCGTCAGGATCCAAATCGTTCTCCGACGTGGCCAGCAGTGTGCCAGCCAAATCGGTGACACCTACACGCACGTGGCTTCCGCCAATATCTGCCACCAGTAAGTACCCGGCGAGATGGTTGAACGAATACGTTTCGGCAGGACGGCCGCCAGTTTTGCTCGGCTGCTTATTGGAGGAAACATATCCGGCACTTTGGAGGTGGTCAAGCCGTTCAATGAGTGTTGTACGCGCCAACCCGGACTCGCGGACCAGCTCGCTCTTGGTCCACCGGTCCGCAGTCCGAATCAGCCGCAACAGCACGCCAGGTCCTGTTGATCCCCAGGACTGGCCTGCCTTACCTTCTTTACCCATTTACTTTCAGTCTTTCGCTTGCCGTGTCCCACTAATGTAGGGGAAATACCGGCGAGTCACTAAAAGTCGCCGGGTTCCTGAATCAGTATCCCGCCGACTCGGAATCGGCTGCACCCTCAGACAGGACTGCGCGAGAACCGGAGACACCCAGTCGCGTGGCGCCAGCAGCAATCATCGCCAGCGCAACTTCACGGCTACGGATGCCGCCGGATGCCTTCACGCCCAGCTTGCCGGCAACAGTTTCGGACATGAGCCGAACAGCGTCCACACTGGCACCACCTGCCGGGTGGAACCCCGTGGAAGTCTTCACGAAGTCAGCACCGGCTGCTGCCGCTGCTCGGCAAACGGCAACGATTTGTTCATCGTTAAGCGCAGCAGACTCGATGATGACCTTCAAAATTGTAGGAGCCGGGACAGCCTTACGCACCGCCGCGATATCCGCCTCAACCTTGCCAAACTCACCCTCCACAGCAGCCCCAACATCAATGACCATGTCAATTTCATGGGCACCCTGCATTACCGCCAAGGCAGCCTCAGCAGCCTTGATGCTCGAGGCGTGCTTGCCACTGGGGAAGCCACACACTGCTGCGATCTTCAGTGACGCAGAATCCGGCAACTGAAGCGGGAGCATATTGGGGGAGACGCAAACGGAGTACGTGCCCAATCCCAGTGCCTCGTCCACAGTAGCTTGGACGTCGGCGGCTGTAGCCTCCGGCTTGAGCAGTGTGTGATCAATGAACTGGGCAAGATCTGTTGAGGAAAACTCGGTGCCTGAAAAAGTGTTCGTCATGGGAAAAGTCCTTCTACGTTAGTTAATGGCAGTCATGGTTACGGAAGCGCTGCTGCGCAAAGTTCTCTGCGCGGCCTCCAATACGGTCTCCAAGCTGATCCCCTTGCGGCGCAATACTTCGGCACCATTGCCCGAGAGGCCAAAGCCTTCAACGGAAACGGCCTCACCGTAGGTACCAAGGAATCGGTACCAACCCTGCGCGGAGCCCGCTTCAACGCTGACGCGGGCACTGACGGAGCGCGGCAGCACGTACTGCTTGTATTCCTCGGGCTGGGCATCGAACCATTCAATGCAAGGCATGGACACAACACGTGTTCCGATGCCCTGATCGGTGAGTGCGGTGGCAGCCTGCACGGCCAAGTGAACTTCAGAACCGGTGGCGATGATGATCAGCTCAGGTGCTTCTTCGGTGTCTAACAGAATGTAGCCGCCCTTCTTGGTTCCTTCGCGGACAGCATCCACCTGCTCGAGCGTTGGAATATTCTGCCGACTCAAGACCATGGCCGTGGGGCCGGAGTTTTCCTGGAAGACCCGCTCGTAAGCAGCCACGGTTTCATTGGCATCACCGGGACGGACAACCGACAAACCGGGGATGGCTCGGTGCGCCCACAAGTGTTCCACAGGCTCGTGGGTGGGGCCGTCTTCGCCAACGGCAACAGAGTCATGGGTCCAGACGTAGGTGACCGGCAATTGCATCAAGGCAGCTAGGCGTACCGAGGGGCGCATGTAGTCGGAGAAGACAAAAAACGTCGCTCCAAAGATGCGGGTCAGGCCATTGAGTGCGATGCCGTTCAGGATGGATCCCATGGCGTGTTCGCGGATGCCAAAGTGCAGGACGCGGCCATACTCATTGCCCGGCCACTCCGTGCTCACAACGCCGGGCGGCAACATGGACTGGAATTCGTTGGACCATGTTCCGTTGGTCTCGGCCAAGTCGGCGGATCCGCCCCAGAGCTCTTCAATGCTGTGGCCCGCGGCGGCGAGCACCTTGGAGCTGGCGATGCGAGTGGCCAGGCTGCTTCCCGGCTCAAAGGTGGGGAAATTGGCGTTCCAGCCTTCAGCCAATTCGCCCTTGAGAAGGCGGGTCAAGAGCGCAGCCTGCTCGGGGTGGGATTCTTCCCACGCGGCGAACTTCTCGGTCCACGGACCCTTGAGTTCCAGGGCACGGTCAGCGGCGGCTGCCCGAGTCGAGGTCAACAGCTCATCGGGCATGACAAAGCTCTTGGTGGGATCCAGGCCTAAGGCGGACTTGGTGGCAGCCACTTCATCCGCGCCGGGAGCGCCGGCGTGAGCCTTGGCAGTGCCGCCAAGAGTAGGCATGGGGAAGCCGATCCGGGACCTGAGCCGGATGAAAACAGGAGCATCTCCCGCATCCAACGACGCGTCCAGGCCCGTGCGGATAGCGGTCAGCGATTCGGCGTCCGCGATTTCCAGGACCCTCCAACCGTAGGATGCCATGCGTGCGCAGACGTCGTCGCTGGTGGCAATGGCGGTGGAACCCTCGATCGAGATCTCGTTGTCATCCCAGATCAGGACGAGGTTATCGAGCTTCCAGTGTCCTGCCAGCGATGCGACCTCGTGGCTGATGCCTTCTTGCATGTCGCCGTCGGAGGCTAGGCAGAAGATCTTGTAGTCAAAGGCACTGCTTCCCTTTGCGGCGTCGGGGTCCAACATGCCGCGAACCCTGCGCGCTGCCAATGCCATGCCAACAGCGTTTCCAATACCCTGGCCCAAAGGGCCCGTGGTGGTTTCAACGCCGGCCGTGTGGCCAAACTCGGGGTGTCCGGGGGTCAAGGAATCCAGTGTGCGGGCGGCCTGAAGATCAGCCATTTCCAGTCCGTATCCTTGCATGAATAACTGCACGTAGAGGGACAGACTGGTGTGTCCACAAGAGAGGACAAAGCGGTCTCGGCCCAGCCATGAGGGTTCTTTCGGGTCATGGCGAAGGTACTCCTGGAACAGAGTGGATAGGAAGGGGGTCAAGCCCACTGCCGTCCCGGCATGTCCTGATCCTTTGGCCTGAACCACGTCCAGCGGCAGTACTCGCGCATGCCTAATAGCATCGGCGGTGGATTCGAGGGTGAGGGCATTGGTCATGGGGCGCTCCTTGCAGAATTTATGAGGAAGAATCTACGGCCAAAAACATCTTATAGCGAAAGTTTATATAGTAATGACGAAATAAGCAATAAGTGCTGAAGGGCTGGTTGATTGTGCTCGAAGGCATCAAAAAGACGGCTGGACCACCCCGCAGGGTGGTCCAGCCGTCTCGGTCCAAGCTGCAAAAATTAGGCGTCGTGGTCTGTTTCCAAGATTTTGACGAGCCGCTCGAGCGCTTCTTCGGCTCCGTCGCCCTCGGTGCGTAGCACCACAACTTCACCAAATTCAATGCCCAGGCTCATGAGTCCGAGCATGCTGGCAGCATCCATGGCGTCCTCGGCAGGCTCACCTTGGCGGGCAATGGTGATGTCCAAGTCGAAATCTGCGGCGGCTTCGGAAAATATTGCTGCGGGGCGGGCATGCAGTCCCACACGGGTTGCAACAGTGGCGGTGCGTTCAATCATGAGTCTTCCTTCAGTTGGTGGGGGAGGGGCTTAGAGGCCGAGTTGTTCAAGGATCGGCAGTTGCTCACGAACAGCCTGCCGGGCCGCCGAGGCGCTCTTGGCGTGAAGTGCCACGGCAGCCAGTCGTTGGGCGTCGGCCAGGCTAACCGTGGTCAGAACCGCGGCCACCGGAGCCAGTGCGCGTGCGCTCATGGACAGTGTTGAGACACCCAGTCCCACAAGTACGACGGCGAGAGCCGGGTCCGCGGCGGCCTCGCCACAGACACCCACCGGCTTGGGTAAGCCCGTGGTGACCTGCGCTTGGAAGGCGCCGTCGGCCGTTAGCTTGATGAGCTGGAGCACGGCCGGCTGCCAGGGGTCATTGAGCGTTGCCAAGGGACCCAACTGGCGGTCAGCGGCCATGGTGTATTGGGTCAAATCATTGGTGCCCAAGGAGGCGAAGTCGGCCTCGCCTAGAATGGCCGAGGCCGTCAACGCTGCCGAAGGAACCTCCACCATGACACCGGCCGTGGCCAGCCCGGCAGCCCTGGCCATCGCGGTGAAGTTGGCGGCTTCCTCTGCGGTAGAAATCATCGGGGCCATGACCCAAACATCAGCGTCATGGGCGGCCGTGGCCATGGCAATGGCCTGTAGCTGGCGTTCCAGAACGCCAGGAGAGGTGGTGTCCGTCCGGTACCCACGAACACCGAGTGCCGGGTTGTGCTCATCAGCAACAGTCAAGAACGGCAATGGTTTGTCGGCGCCAGCGTCAAGGGTACGGATGACTACCTTTTTGCCGGGGAACGCTGCCAGCACGCCACCGTAGGCGGTAATTTGTTCCTCAACGGTGGGCTCGCTCTCGCGGTCCAGGAAACAGAACTCTGTTCGCAGCAGTCCTACGCCTTCGGCTCCCGCTGCGGCAGCCTTGAGCGCGTCCTCGCCGGTGCCAACATTGGCCAGAAGCGGAATATGTAGCCCGTCAGACAAGAAGTTTTCGCCACTAAAAGCAGGTATTTGGGAGGCTTGGGCCGCCCAGGTGGCGGCCGTTGCACGCAGAGCGTCGTCCGGGTTGGTGGTGATGCTTCCGGCTGCGCCATCAACGTAGACCTCAGTGCCATCGGCAATACCGTTCACGCCAGCGGCGGCAACAACGGCTGGCAGCCCCAGCATACGAGCGAGAATGGCAGTGTGTGATTGCGGGCCTCCGTCGGAGGTGATCAAAGCCAGGATCCATGCCGGATCTAGGGTGGCGGTGTCTGCTGGTGCCAAATCGGTAGCGGCCAGAATATAGGGGACATCGGAGACGGGGATGCCCGGTACCGGAAGTCCTTGGAGCGCTGCCACAATGCGTGAGCGCACATCCAGCACATCTGTGGCGCGCTCGGCCATGTAGCCGCCCAATGCAGTGAGCGTATTTGCCACTGTTTGACCGGCTTCCCAGATGGCTCGTTCCGGGGAGCGGGGGCCACCGGGGGCATCCGGGGAGAGCAATTTGATGGCGGCCTTGATGAGCATGGGATCGCCGGCCATCAGCGCTGTGGCTTGCAAGATTTCCTTGCTTTCTTCTGCTGCTGATTCGGCCCGGTTGCGCAGTTCTTCCTGCACAGCTTTGGAAGCGGTCCTGATGGAAGCCTTATTCGTTTCCAAAGATGCTTCAGCGTCGTGGGGAGCATCTACTGCAGGTTCTGAGATTGGCGCGGGCATTTGCAGCACAGCTCCCAGTACGCGTCCGGCGTTGACGCCTACTCCCTGAAACACCACGGCAGCTGGCTGGGTTCTGCGTGCACGTTGCAAAGCAGAATCCACATCGGTGAGCAGTTCATTCCAGCTGGCTACGAACTTCTTCAGGCCTTCAGCTTCCAAAAGCGCGGTGACCTCATCGTAGGAAACTCCGAGTTTTTCCAGTGCCACCATGGTGTCGGCCGCAGTTTGGGTGTAGCCGGTGATGGTGTCCCCGGCAATGACGCCATAGTCAAAGGTGGCTTGAAGTGTGGCTTCCGGCATGGTGTTGACGACGCCGTCCGTGACCAGCTCACTGACATACTTGGTGTCGGAATAGGCAGGATTCTTGGAGCCCGTGGAGGCCCACAGCAGGCGCTGCGGCACGGCCCCGAGCTCAGCCAGTGCCCGCCAGCGCGCAGTGTCCACGCTGGCACGGAAAATTTGGTGGGCCAAGATAGCGTTGGCCACCCCTGTTTTGCCTCTCAATGCCAGGGCTTCCGGGGTGCCCATGGCCTCTAGCCGCGCATCAATCTCAGCATCCACCCGGGACACGAAGAAGGACGCCACGGAGTGGATGGTGGAGAGATCATGACCGTTCTTGGTGGCCAATTCCAAGCCACTCTGGAAGGCGTCCATGACCTCGGCATAGCGAGTGAGGGAGAAGATGAGGGTGACATTGACACTGATGCCATCCCCCAGCACGGTGGTGATGGCGGCAAGGCCCTCGGTGGTTGCCGGAATCTTGACCAGGACGTTGCTTTTGCCGACTTTGGCATGGAGCTTTCGGGCCTCTACAACAGTGGCTTCGGTATCCCAAGCCAGACGCGGGTCCACTTCGATGGACACCCTGCCATCGACCCCGTTGCTCAAAGTAGCCACGGGGAAGAGAAGATCGCAGGCGTCGGTGACATCCGCCGTCGTAATTTCCCAAACGGCCTGCTCAGCGGTGGCACCTTGCGCTGCGAGAGCGGCAATGGTGACGTCATAATCGCTGCTGGAGGTGATGGCAGCATGGAAAATACTGGGATTTGTGGTTACGCCGACCACATTCTTCTTGCTCACGAGTTCTTGCAGGCTGCCGGTGGATAGCCGTGAGCGGGAGAGATCGTCGAGCCAGATGGACACTCCGGCGTCTGACAACTGGCCGGTTGGTGTGGAAGACATGTAATTCTCCTGGACGTTTCAAGGGGTGAGCCTGCCTAGAGCGGTGTGCTCTGGGCAGGCTCACGGGGTGTTGGTCAGTGGTCTGCGGTCCCTGAAAACATTTCGGATTTCAGGGACGTCGGACGTGGTGATACTTAAGAAGCGGTGCTTTCTGCAGCTACCTTCCGGTCGGCAAGCTCAGCCTTTGCCTGAGCAGCAATGGCAGCCTCGGCAGCCTTTTCTTCAGCAATCCAGGCATCGCGCTTGGCGCCTGGAACCCAGCCACGGTTGACAACCTTGACCTGGAAGATGATTCCGGCCGTCACCAAAACAACGGCAATCAGGACGGTCAAAACGGCGCCAAGGGCGCTGCTGCCAAGCAAGCTCACACCGACCAGCGTACCGAACCAGCCAAAGTCGGCATCACCAAAGGTGCTGTTTGCGAAGCCCAAGTCACCTAGAACCAGCAGCAGGATGGCAGGCAGGATGGTGATGATGACACCGTTGACGAAGCCGCCTAGTACGGCACCGCGGCGTCCACCAGTTGCATTGCCGTATACACCGGCACCACCACCGGTGAAGAAGTGGGGGACCATACCGGGCAGGATCAAAGCCAAGCCAAAGGCCGGGTTCAACCAGATGGCCAGCAGGCCAAGAGCCAACAGACCGCCAGCGAAGGAGCTCAGGAAGCCAATGAGAACTGCGTTGGCACCGAAGGGGAACACGATGGGGATATCCAGAGCCGGCTTGGCGCCGGGGACGACCTTTTCGGCGATGCCTTGGAAAGCAGGGACCAATTCGCCAAGGACGGTGCGCACACCGTAGAGAATCACAGCCACACCAACACCGAACTGCAGCGCCTGGGCCAGACCGGCCATGATGAAGGCTCCTCCATCGGCAGCGCCAAAGATGGCCAAGGCTTCGTCCATGGGCAGTGCGATCAGGCCCCAGATGGTGAAGACCATGTAGATGGCAATCATGGACAGGGAAGTTGCAACCATGGAATCACGCAGGAACTTCAAGCTCTGCGGGAACTTGATGTCTTCCGTTGACTTGCTGCGCTTGCCTGCAACCTGGCCGGCCGCACCGGCAGCCAGGTAGCCCAGCGAACCGAAGTGACCGATGGCGATGGAGTCGTTTCCGGTGATCTTCTTGGTCCACGGGTGAAGGAAAGCCGGCATGACCACCATGATGACACCGAGCAAAAGTGCTCCGATCAACACGACGAGCCAACCAAGGTCAGCGCCCAGACCCACTGAAAGCACCACGGTGAGCATGGTGGCCATGAAGACCATGTGGTGTCCAGTCAAGAACACGTACTTCAACGGGGTAAAGCGGGCCAACAAGAGCATGACAACGAAGCCAAGGGTGAGCACGTAGGCGCTTTGGGCACCAAACTCTTCCTGGGCCATGGCTGTGATGACCTCATTGGTGGGGATGACGCCCTGCGCGCCAGTGACCTTGAGAATGAGCTGGCCCAAGGGATCCAGCGAACCGACCACTACGTTGGCACCCGCACCTAAGATCAGGAAGCCAATGGCTGCCTTCAAACCGCCGCCAATGACCTGCCCGGCGTTCTTGCGAAGTGCCATCAGGCCCAAGGCGGTAATGATACCGATGAGGTACGCGGGGACATTGAGGATTTGTTGCCCAATGAAATTAAGTACTACTACGAGCCACTCCATAACGGATGTTCCTTTCGATGCGGGTGGGCCAGGTTACTGGAGGGCTTCGGTGATTTTGGTGGTGATTTCTTCCAGGTCAAAGAAGTTGTCGATGATGATGACCTTTGCGGGCACATCTCCGAGCTCGCCTGCCAGTTCGTCAGAGGTCAGCACGATCTCTGCTGTCTGGGCTGCGCCCTTGGCAACGCCCATGTCTGCGGCTTCAACGTCGGCGTCGATTCCGAGTTTTTCGAGTACTTTTTCTGCGTTCATCTTGAGTAGCACTGAGGTGCCGATACCCATGCCGCACACTGCAACAATCTTCATGGTGGTGCCTTTCATTGAGTTGATTCATTGAGTTGATTCGAAAACTGAGGGAACGATTAGGCTGCGGATGCTGCGTCAGTCAGAAGTGCGCGCAACTCATCTCCTGATTCGGCAGCCACCAGCTGCTCCAACTTGCCTTTTTGGGAGAGGATTCCAGCCAAAGCCTTCAAGACATCCATGTGAGTGGTGTGGTCAATCGCAGCCAGACCGATGACAAGGGAGACGGGATCGTTTTTCGGATGACCGAACTCCACCGGATCTTTGAGACTGACCCAGCTGAGCCCGCCCGTCAGGACGGCTTCGGAGGGCCGGCCGTGGGCCAAGGCTATGCCCGGGGCGATCACGATGTACGGGCCGTGCTCTTCGACCGCTGCAATCATCTGGTCCGTGTAGGCATCTGTTGTGGCGCCTCCGGCAACGAGGCCTGCGCCTGAGAGACGAATTGCATCACGCCAATTCTGGGCGCTCGCTTTGGTGGTGATTGAACAGAGGGCTTCAGCCAAATTAATTGCCACGGTGGATCTTTCGTCAGTGAAAAAGTGGAAGCACCATTTCCGGAGAACCTGTGCTTGAAATCACGCTAACATGCAAATAAGCCTTTTGTCTACAAATAGACCAAAGTCTTTCGAAGGGGTGCGGAGCCTAACCGGTGCACTGCAGCGCGGTGCGTTGGTGGGTGGCTATTGGGCCTTGGCGGCAGTGCGGGTAAGTCTGCTGATCCGGTCAGGGGCAAAAAGTGCATCCTGGGCAATAAGGGAGGCGCCTGTGACTCCAGCGATTGAGCCAAGTCGAGAAGGTTCCACCACGAGCCCCTTCAGCGAGTACTCTCTGGCGCCTGCAAAAATGGCTTCCCGAATGGTCGCCACAAAGGCTTCGCCTGCCTGAGCCAAGTTTCCGCCAACGATCACTGCCTGAGGATTGAGTAGACCCACCACGCCCGCCAATGTCTGGCCGATGTAGGTGCCATGTTCGGACAATAGTCGCAAGACTTCCCGGTCTCCGATCCGGGCAAGGTCGACGATGTCCTGGCTGGTGCGCACTTTGTAGCCGAGTGTGCGCAGTTCCTCGCGAATGACGCCGCCACTGGCGACGAGTTCAAGGCGCTGGAGGCGGCCACCATTGGCGTTGGGCCAGCTTAGATCGCCGGCGCCACCCCGCGATCCTTGATAAATGGAACCGTCGAGCACAAACGCCGAACCAAGTCCGATACCCGCCTTGAGAACCACGATATCGCTGTACTCGCGCCACCCTCGCCTGGCTTCGGCGAGGGCTAAAATGTTGACATCCCTATCGACAGCGAAGACGGCATGGCCGTACCTTTCCGCGAAAAACTCCCGGACCAAAACGTTTTCCCACTGTGGGTCCAGCTGAGGGCTACCCAGCCGGCCGCTCTCAAAGTCCACAGGGCCAGGGACTCCCACTCCAATTCCCACAACGTCCTGATGGGTTTTATTGAGGCGGCCCAGCATGTGGTCAAAGACTTGACCTGCCCAGTCGAAGATCTCCGTGGGGCCTTCGCTCGGGGCAATGTCGGCTTCGTCTTCGATGAGGACATTGGAAGCCAGATCTGTGATGGCCAAGCGGGTGTGGGACCCGCCGATATCGACGGCTAGGAGTAGGCCGGCGTCGGGATTGACAGCAAATTCTTCCGCAGGACGCCCGCCTTGAGAGTCGGACTGGCCCACGCTGATGATGAGTTTTGCTTCCAGAAGTTCGTCCAGCCGTCGGGCCAAGGTTATTCGAGACCAGCCAAGGTGATTAATGAGGCTACGCCGTGAGGTGGCCTGGCCGGAGCGAATGAGATTTAGGGCTACTCCGGAACCTGTTGAAAAGACATGCGGCATGAGTTCCAGCTCTCTCCTGGTGGCTGACGGGAATCTGCCTTGCAAGGGTAGTTAAGTACACATTTATACTAAAGATAGCAGAGTGGCTCATCCTTAGGCAGGGATTTTCCAGTCTCTGCAGGCAGTTGTACAAGCTGGCAATTGTCAGTTGGTATAGCCCCGGCGAATGTTGGCGGCAAGTGCGGGTACCGTCTTCCGCGGCGGAATTAGCTGGGGTTCTGGGCTGACGATTCAGCTACAGTTCCAGCTGTTTGAAGTACCGCTTCTGGCTTTCGTGAAAGAACTGTGATGATCGAACAGGGTGTCGCGCACGCTGGCATGCTGATCGCGCTTACAAGTCACCGTTGCTCGCCGCGTCCCCTAGTGATCACGTCTCTGAAAACCGTGGCCGGATACTAGATTCGGCTAGGCCGTCGATTCGAAGTCAACATTGGGTCAGGAATTTCCTGCCGACGTTGGGCTTTGCTTCAGTGGAGCAGCCCTGAGCTTGCCGGTAGCGAAGAGTTAAATTAGGACGCTGCCTTTCCGGCAGCGATTGTAGGAAGGGCACTGAGAGCTGGCATTAGAATTTCGGGACATCCGTTTCAAAAGCGGCAAAAAGAGTCTCGGGACTCGTGCGGTACCAGACATAAAAGCGGTCAGACCTGCTGGGACCGGCAGCAGCGAACTTGACCCAGCCTAACCCGAGGAGAAGTGACCTGCAGTGCTGAGCCTTTGGGCTATTGTGGCGACCCGGGGGCACGGGATGAATCAAGAGTAAAATGAGAAGGGCAGCAATGGTGGTTGACGTGCCAGGTTCGGGGCCGTTCAGCAGTCAGGTGGGAGTTCCCACCACGTCATACAAAACTCATACTTTTGAACACACGACAGCGCCTATTTAGTATCTTGCATTGTTGCAACCACATCATGCAGGAACAGGCAAAAAGAGCCTATTGCTAGCGCTTTGTTGACCCCTGATCAGCAAGCAGGGTTATAAACGTTGATAACTACTGAGGGATTTTGAGCACTCAACACACTCTGACATGCGGTGACAATCTCGGTTGGTATCTTATTGCTTCGCAATTCCGGGTGTTCAGCACTGACTGTTTCGGTTCGAATATCGCATGCCGCAGGCCCGCTCGATTCCATTTGAGCATAGAAATGCAACCGCCTTGGATTACTTGGCCTGTGCCCAGCGGGGGATGCTCAATGGAGATCATTCACTTGCAAGGTAGATCCGGTTAGGTCGTGGTGCAAAGCAATCAGGATGACGCTGCTAGTGCACTGACGGAGGCGGCCGATATTCGTAAATTTTTCTTCTACGATCTGCATCGAATAAAAGATCGTATAATTCTGCATATTCTTTAGGCAACAGAGGCGCCTCGGAGGGCGAGTTAGGCAGCGCGAGTGTCCTTCCGCGAGCACTAACTCATCCAGCGAAGTATTCACTCATAGTGTGGGTAGATCCTCAGGTTAGAACGTGTCCACAGTCACCCTCGACGCAGCTTGTAACTGAAGGTTGCGTTTGTGTCGAAAAAGTTGTTCGTTTGCCCCGGAACTTTGCCGCAGATTGGGCGCCCACACAGCGTTTTCCCACATAAGCAACGCTGCCGGTAGCGTGGAGCTATGACAGCATATAAGGTAGTGAACCCCGCCACTGGCACCACACTCGAGGAATTCCCAGAAGCCACCGATGCCGAAATAGCGTCCGCCATTGCCCAATCCCATGAGGCTTTTGCCAAGTGGCGCCACTCGCCGGTCCATGACCGCTCTAGCGTTTTACACAGGGTTGCGGACCTGTACCGCACCCAAAAGCAGTTCTTGGCGATGCTTATTACCGAGGAGATGGGCAAACCGCTGCGGGAGTCTATGGGGGAGGTAGATTTGGTGGCTGACATCTTCGACTACTACGCCACGGAGGGTCCTGGCTTCCTCGCAGATGAGTTTCTCACCGTTAGAGGCGGGGGTGAAGCCATTGTCCGCACTGCACCGGTGGGGCCGCTTCTTGGAATCATGCCGTGGAACTACCCCTACTATCAGGTTGCCCGATTTGCGGCTCCGAACCTCATGCTAGGTAATACAGTTGTGCTCAAACACGCCCCGAGCTGCCCCCGCTCAGCGCTGGCCATCGCACGGATCTTCGAAGAAGCAGCTCTTCCTGATGGCGCGTACATCAATCTCTTCGCCACTAATGATCAAGTGGCCACCATTATTGCCGATCCCCGGGTCCAGGGTGTTTCTCTGACGGGCAGCGAACGTGCGGGTTCGGCGGTCGGTGAGATTGCGGGCAGAAATCTGAAGAAGTTTGTCCTTGAACTGGGCGGCTCAGATCCCTTCATCGTGCTCGACTCCCAAGATATGGCGGCCACGGTCAAAGCCGCGGTGTCCGGGCGCATGGGAAATGGTGGACAAGCTTGCACTGCGTCTAAGCGATTCATAGTGCTGGAAGATATTTACGACGATTTCCTCGAGCCCTTTACTTCTAAAATGGCGGCTATTGTCCCAGACGACCCCACCAATGCCTCCACTCGCTTTGGACCCTTGGCTTCTGAAGTTGCAGTGGAAGGAGTTATTAGCCAAGTGGATGACGCAATCGCCAAGGGTGCAACGTTGTTGACAGGAGGAACGCGCCTCCAAGGCCCAGGCGCCTTCATGCACCCTACTGTGCTGGCAGACGTTACTCCTGACATGCGTGCTTTTCACGAGGAGATTTTTGGCCCGGTGGCTGTAGTGTACAAAGTCAAGAATGCAGAGGAGGCCATCGCCTTAGCTAATGGTTCGGCCTACGGTCTCGGCGGATCGGTCTTTAGCGCCGACCCCGAAAAAGCAAAGCAGGTGGCGGATCGTCTCGACACAGGGATGGTCTGGATCAACAGCCCCACTGGAACCCAAGCGGACCTCCCTTTCGGTGGTGTCAAAGCTTCCGGTGTTGGCCGGGAACTGGCCAAGTACGGCATGAGTGAATTCGTCAATAAGAAACTCATCCGTACTCCGCTTTCATAGCCCCAAAAAGCAGTAGCCCCGTTTCCCTCGAGGGAAACGGGGCTACTGCTTTTGCCTGCAACGCCTAACCCAGTGCCAAGATGTTCTCCAGTGGCTCGCCGCTCGCAATTCGCCCGAGAATGGCTGGCTCTGCAAGATCTGAGGCTTGTGCCTTGTCGAGCACAGCGGCGGCTGTCGCTTTGCTCAGGACCACCACACCGTTGTCATCACCCATTATCAGATCACCAGGGTGCACTGTTGCGCCCCCGATGGTAATGGGAACACCAAATACGCCGCGGCCTGAGTTGTGCCGCTTGGTGGTCAGGCAGGTGCTGCCCTGTGAGAAGACCGGTAGAACAGAACCGTCCTCCGCCGGTTCGCGGAGCTCGGCCACATCGGTGACGGGGCCGTTGACCACAATTCCGGCGGCACCCTTCGACCTGGCAGCCGCAGCAGTGACTGCGCCTACCGGGGCATGGATAGTATCGCCGCCCATGTCCAGAACCAGCACTTCGCCTCGGCGCAACCGAACCAGAGCTTGATTGACCGCGATGGCGTCTGCATCGGGAATGAGAGCGGTGGAGGCGACCCCGAGCATCCTGCTGCCAGGGACAACAGTGGCAATCATTGGCGAGCAAAAACCATCTTCCAAAAAATGCCCTAACGTGGGCAGGCTGAGCGTCCCGAGCTGGTCCAATAAGTCTTGCTCTACCAAGTCCACAGATGGTTCAGTCATTCGCTACAGCTCCTTGACTGGTTCGATGAGTGCGGCAACGCATTCGATTTCCAGGCTGACGCCCCACAGCGAGACACACGCTGAGGTTCGCGCCGGCTTGTGCGCTCCGAAAAACTCCTCATAGACGGAGTTGTACTCAGCCAGCTGCTCGATGTCCGTTAGGTAGGTGTTCACTTTAATAACATGCTCCAAGTCCGATCCGGCTTCTTCAAGAATGGCTTGAAGGTTTCGAATGGTCTGGCGCACTTGGTCCGAAAACTCCGCAGGCTGGTCAGTGAGGTCACTCCGGGCTGGGATTTGACCGGAAGTGAACACCAACCCGTTGGCTACCACGGCCTGGGAATAAGGTCCCACGGGCGCGACATGGCCAGGTGCGGCGTGAATGCGCCGGATGCTCATTTGGAGACCTCAACACTATCTGACGGGGCATCTTCGACTTCGTGGATATTTCCGTATCGGGTTTCAGTAAGGAGCAGAAGGGCCAGCAACGAGGCGACTGCCGCGCCCATGACGTACCAAGCGATGGATGAGCTCTGACCTGTCGCGGCAAGTAGAGCCACGGTGATAGCTGGTGTGGCAGCGGAGCCCAACAAGCCGGAGAGCATGTAGGCGATAGATAGGCCGGAGTAACGAACTTTGGAGCCGAACAGTTCAGCGAGGAACGTAGCAATGGGTCCGTAGTTGGCGGAGAACGCTAGCATCATCAGGCCATAGCCGAGGAACAATAATACGGGAGATCCAGTATCCATCATCCAGAAGAGGGGGAAAGCGAGCAAAGCCTCGGCGATCACGCCGGCAAAGATGATGGGCTTACGCCCCACCTTGTCTGACAACCTGCCAAAGAATGGAATGGCAAAGAAGGCCACGATGCAGGCGAACATGACTGCCCACAGCAGCAGTGTCTTTGAGTGGCCTAGCTCCTTGGTTCCGTAGTTGACGCCCGAAGCGACCAAGAGCGTGAAGGTGCTGCCGGTGGACAGCGTGGCGATGCCGCCAAGGACTACCTGGCGCCAGTATTTCTTCATCAGGACGGCAAACGGAATTTTGGCTTTGGCGCCGGTTTGCTGGACCTTCTTGAAGGAGGGCGTTTCTTCGATGTGCAAACGGATGTAAATTCCTACTGCAACCAGAACTGCGGAGAGCAGGAAGGGGACGCGCCATCCCCAACTCAGCAGGCTTGCCTCATCGAGAGTACTGGCCACGATCAAAAACGCAATATTGGCCAGCAAGGTTCCGATTGGGACACCGATCTGAACCATGGAACCAAAGAACCCGCGCCGATCCGCTGGAGCGTGCTCCACGGTCATCAGGACAGCACCACCCCATTCGCCACCCAGCGCGAGCCCTTGGCACAGTCGCAAGGTAAGCAGCAGTAGGGGCGCTGCGACACCAATGGTATTGAAGTCTGGAATCAAGCCAATTCCGAAGGTAGCAACACCCATGCCGATCAGGGAGATCAACAGCATTGATTTGCGGCCCACCCGGTCTCCGAAATGACCGAAAATGATGGCGCCAACCATGCGGGCCACGTAGGCCGAGGCGAAAGTCATGAACGCCAGTATGGTGCCAATCGCGCCGTCGAGATCCGGGAAGAAAATCTTGTTGAATACGAGGGCTGATGCCGTTCCGAAAAGGAACAGGTCGTACCATTCAACAGTTGTGCCAATGACACTGGCAGTGGCAATTTTCCGCATTTTGCTGCGGTCCAGTTTTTCGGCTTCCGCAGTGATACGTGTTACGTCGGTTGTCATGTGGGGCTCCAATGGTGATGATCCGGGGCGAGGAGAATAGGAAGGAGTAACTTCAACATCTTGTTCTACTATCCATTCGAGGTGCTGTGAGTCACAAGGCGGATCCGCACACGTTTGGGAGCCTGGGATTGGGCAGATGCACACTTACGATCCGTCATTACAGCAACAACGATGACTGATTACGCCCAGGCAATAACGACGCGGGCTATTTCGGTGGGAACCGTCAGATCGATCCCGGTCACTTCTTTGAAACGTCGCAACCTGTTGAGGATGGTATTTCGGTGGCAGAACAAGGTCTCTGCAGTGACCGCGACATTGCCGTTGAGTAAAAAGCAGGTCACCGTTTCCCTTAGCCGTTCAAGCTCTTCCACACGGCAGCTGCCTAACTGCAACTCCAGGAGCGCCCTGAGGTCGACGCCAGTCTCGTCTAAGCGAGTTCTCGCAAGTCGCGCCCAGTGCTTGTCCACCGTTACGGGAGCGTGGTCAGTGGGTTTGGTCAGTTCCGAGAGAGCGGCGGCGACTCGTGCGGCGCTTGCCAACCCCATCAGGCCATCTGCAGAGACTGCAACCCCGCAGGGGATGGTTGCCACCCCAGTGGGTAGTGCATCTAGGGTACCGAATTTAAGTTCCGTGATAGGCCAGAATACGTAGGTGTAATCGGCAGACTCGTGAAGGAAGATTGGATTTGAGGGGGTGGGAAACGCGGCCAGTTTGCGGAGCTCTTCCGCCCGCTGCCCTTTGCCGGCAGCAATGGCGTATTGGGCGTCTACATTGACATCGAAGGCACGGGCAAACCGCTCCCGTGTCTCAACATGTCGACCCTGAGCGCTGAAAAGAGCCGAGATGAATTCCTGTTTTACCCCGGCTTCTTGCTGCGCCATAGCGACTCGTGTTGATAGATAGCTTGAATGGATCGCGGACGCATAGTCGTCGACCACGCGCCAAACATCCTCGGCTCGTGAAGCCATTAGAGATGCATCAGCGGGGGTGGACAGGCGCAGGAGTGTGGACCAGATGATGGGAAAGTCTAGGCGCACTGCCGACATTAGGGCCTCGGCCGCCACTCCCTGGCGGGCGCGGCGCGCGCCCAAGCCGGTGGCGAACTCCACCATGCGTGGATAGTGTTCTTCACCGGCCATGGAATTGAGGATGAGACCGATAGATACGACCGCTGAATTTTCCAACTCTTCGACAGCAAAGGAATCGCCCGAGTAACCTGCAATGGCCTGCACCCGCTCCACGAATAGCTTTTGCATGGCGGGGAGCCTGCCTTTGAGCTCTGTCACCAGGAGAACCCAGCGACCCTCGCTCGTCTCAGGTTCATCGAGCGATGGACGGAGCGGAACAGAAGGAATGTGCATAAGCACAGCCTAGACGAGGAAAATCGTTGAGCCTGGCTAGTTCCCCCCACAACCACAACTGCCATCATGGGTAGTGGCGGTCCTCACGGACGCCACTATTGTGAAAACACTTGAAAGGTTGTCTGACATGAGCTCCTCCACTTTGGCACCAGAGCGGGCCGTCTCCGCAGGGCATCTCATCGTCGCCCAGCTCGAAGCGGCAGCCATTCCTCGGGTCTATGGTGTTCCGGGGGAGAGCTATCTCGACGTGCTTGATGGGCTCCATGAATCACCTATCACCACCGTTGTCACAAGGCACGAGGGCGGTGCCGGTTTCATGGCACTAGCGGAGGGAAGACTCACAGGGTTGCCGGGCATCGCCATGGTGACCCGCGGACCAGGCGCCGCCAACGCGTTCATCGCCGTTCACACCGCATACCAAGACGCCACCCCATTGATTCTCTTCGTCGGGTTGATCCCCGTAGCGGACCGAGGCCGCGAATCTTTCCAGGAATTCGATATCACCTCCTGGTTTGGAAGCACGGCCAAGAAGGTCCTGGTCCTGGACGATGCTGCCTCAGCGGCCTCGATGGTTGAGGATGCCATTCACACTGCAATGAGCGGCAGGATGGGCCCGGTGGTCATCGGACTGCCAGAAGATGTGCTGACCCACATGGTCCCCGGTGGCACCACTGTACCCATGCGCGCACGGGCCCAGAGTGGGCCGACGTCGACCGCGCTCGCCGAGCTGGGAGGCAAGCTGTCAGAGGCAAAAAAGCCACTGATCATCGTGGGTGGCGAAGGTTGGACGCAGGACTGCGGCACAGCGCTGGTATCTTGGGCCGCCAGCCACGGAGTGCCAGTGGTCTCAGATTTCCGGGCCTACGACGCGGTGCCGCACGCGTTCCCGGGCGGCAACAGCTATGTTGGCAGCCTCGGCTACGCCCGAAGCGACGCGAACGCCCAGCGGCTAGACGAAGCAGATCTGCTCTTGTTCATCGGATGCCCCCGCGCAGACGTTCTCAGCGACGGGTTCACTCGTGGACTCACTGCAGAGACTGTAGTGGCAATGCCTGGAGACACTTTGGGGCACTTCGGTCGGATTGACCAACACATCGTGGCAGATGTCAGGACCTTCGCTAATGAACTCGCCGAGCTGGACTTGAAGATGGCAGTTCTGCCGGAATGGCTCAAGCGTGCACGCGAGGAATATGAAGCATACTCAACGCCTCACCTAGACGGCGGTTCCCACGTAGACATGAGCGCTTGCATGACGGTCCTGCGCGAAGAGCTAGAAGCAGATGCGATCATCACCTACGGTGCGGGCAACCATGCCCTGTGGCCCGCGCGGTACCTCCAGCACACTGCGGCGCAGTCCTTGGTGGCCCCCCGAAATGGCGCCATGGGAGTCGGCATCCCTGCAGCCGTGGCGGCAAGCATGGTGTACCCAAACCGCCAAGTAGTTTCCGTTGCCGGAGATGGCTGCTTCATGATGAACGGCCAAGAGATAGCAACGGCCATCGCCTACGGTGCGAAGTTTGTCGTGATCGTCGTCGACAACCAATGCTTCGCAACCATCCGAGAGCACCAAGAAAACCACTACCCCGGAAGGCCATCCGGTACGGGGCTCGTGAACCCGGACTTTTCCGCACTAGCCCGGTCTTACGGCGGCTATGGGGAGCGGGTGGAGCGGACCGAGGATTTCCGCGGCGCGTTCCAGCGGGCGGTCCAAAGCGAACTACCCGCCATCCTGCACGTGTTGCAGGATCCACTAACCAGGTCCCCGAAAACATCAGATTAGCCGTCTCGCTCCGCGGTAGCCTCCCCACACAATGCTTAAGGAACCCTCATGTTGAAAACAATTCTCGAACCCAATCCAGGCAACTTCACAGGTGACGACGCCGATTTCATGGCAGACTTCGCCATGCTGTGCACCTTCGGTGCCACCACCAACGGAGGCGTTGACAGACTAGCCGCATCCGCCGCCGACGGCCAACAACGAACGTGGTTCACACAGCTGTTGACGGACCAAGGTTTCACCGTCGAATTTGATCAGATCGGCAACCAATTCGGGACTTACGAACTGGTCCATGGTGCCCCTTACGTTCTCGTGGGTTCCCACCTAGACTCCCAGCCCACTGCCGGCCGGTACGACGGCGCATACGGCGTACTTGCCGCTGCACACGCCGCTTTCCGCGTAGTTGCTGCCTATAAGAATTCCGGATCACTGCCGAAGTACAACATAGCCGTTGTCAACTGGTTTAACGAGGAAGGTTCACGCTTCAAACCCTCCATGATGGGCAGCTCCGTCTACACCAACAAGCTGGAACTCGATCAGACACTGTCGACGCAGGACCGCGACGGCGTGACGGTAGCCGAGGCGCTCGCAGCTATTGGATGCCTCGGTGTGGGGTCAGGGCCGCAGGCCGCGTGCTGTGCGGAAATCCACATTGAGCAAGGCCGCAGCATGGAGCGTGGAGGGATCACCATCGGCATCGTCGACTCAAACTGGGCCGCCAATAAATACGAATTTATTGTCAATGGTGAGCAGGCACATACCGGATCCACTATCATCACCGACCGCAAAGATGCCCTGTTGGGCGCATCCATGCTGGTGGTAGCCGCTAGAGAGCTCGCCGATAGCTTCCCCGGCGTCCTCCATACTTCCGTGGGTCAACTAGATGTTTACCCCAACTCACCGGTGGTGGTTCCCTCACGAGTCACTTTGTTGTTAGACCTGCGCTCTGCGGATGAAGACGTGCTAGCGCAAGCCGACCTCCAACTCCACGGGCACATTGAAAAGATCGAGAGGCTGGCCAATGTGACGATTGCTAAGGAGGCTTCGCACTGCTGGCCGGTGACACCTTACCAGCCAGCCGGCGTCGAACTAGCAGAGAAAGCCGCAGCCAACCTTGGACTTCCCCACCAGCGTGTAAAGACCTTGGCAGGCCACGACTCCACCAATATGAAAGATATTGTCCCCACTGTCATGTTGTTCGTACCTTCAGTTGATGGCATCTCGCACAATGAGCATGAGTACACGCGTGATGAGGATATTGTCTCCGGCCTCCACATGCTCACAGATGTAGTGGGGCGCCTCGCGGAAGGTGAGCTGAATTAGGCAGCGTATCTAGGATGGCTCAGCTCACCTACTTATGTATAAAGCCAATTGACGACCCTCGTTTTTCACTCTGCCATGGGTCTGCGGTTTCTGCGATTCGGAAAGCCAGGATGGGCTCTCACTGTCGCTTGTTGGCTGCACTCTCGTAGGGATGAACGCTGAGTTCATCCCTACAAGGATGTCGTTGCGGCGAACTGGGGATGAATCATTGCTTTCACGGTCTTCGGAACAATTTCTGGACTGTTGTTCTCGATATTTCTCTAACGGGCGACCCGATGTTAAGCCCAGGGCGGCTGAAAGGTCGTTTAGCTGGTAGTGATGCCTGCTAGCTTGAGTGCCCAGCTGGGGTGGTTGCGGGCTGCGCGAGTAGCTTTGGCGAGGTTGGTTTCGCCTTTGAGCTGGAGAATGGTGATCGCGATGTTCCTTAGAGATCCCATAACTCGTGGTGCTTCATCGTTCCTGACCTGGGAGTGGTCTTCCCTCCGGGTCACGTTGCGCCGGTGGTGGAGCCCTTTTTCAATGGCCCAATGGCCGCGGATCCACGCCCCCTATCTCTGAGCCGCCCCGGGAATTATGCCGCCTTTTTATTGGTGGCGACGTCGTACATATCCCCGATCGTGCCGATCGAGGCCACAACAAGTTCAGGATCAGAGTGAGGTGTGGGCGGTGTCATACCGTCGAAGCAACAAGTTGGTTGAGTAGAGGAGTTGCTGGTGGGGCGTAGGCGATTGTCGTTTTCGGATCGGGCGGACATCGCCGTAGGCATTCTGGCTGGCAAGTCTGATCGTCAGATCGGTGCGGATCTTGGCCGTGACCACACGATCATTTGGCGGGAACGCCACAGGAATTCGACGAAGACCCGCGGGTATCGTCCGGTGAGTGCGGACTGTGCTGCTGAGCGTCGGCGTAGCCGGCCGCAGGCACGGAAGATCGAGACGGATCCGGTCCTTGCCGCCCGGGTGAAGGCTGATCTGGCCAGGTCTAGGACGCCGCGGCAGATCGCCGGTCGTTTGCGTTTGGAAGCCACAGACGACAGCGTTGAGACCATGACGAAATCACCCGACGCCGAAGGCCGCACCGTCTCCCACGAGGCGATCTACCGCTGGATCTACGCCCTGCCCAAGGGCGAGCTTGCCAAGTCCGGAATCCTGCTGCAATCCAAGCGCACCAAACGAAAATCAGTGAAGCCGCTGGGTGAACGCACAGGTGGACGGATCATTGGCATGGTCAGCATCGACGACCGTCCAGAGGAAGCAGCAGATCGCCGTGTTCCAGGTGCGTGGGAAGGGGACTTGGTGGTCGGCAAGGGCGGCAAGAGTGCTATCGCAACCCTGGTCGAGAGGCACAGCAGGTTCTTGATCATGCTGGGCCTGCCTGAAGGCAAGAAGGCCGACGGCCTCGCCGACGTGCTGATCAACCGGGTCAATGACCTGCCGGCCCTGATGCGTGGTTCCCTGACGTGGGATCAAGGCACCGAGATGGCCCGCCACGCACAACTGACACTGGCCACGGACCTTCCCGTCTATTTCGCACATCCCCACTCGCCGTGGGAGAGGCCATCGAACGAGAACACCAATGGGCTGATCAGGGAGTACCTGCCCAAGGGCATCGAGCTGACCAGTCATCAGCCCTACCTGGACTCCATCGCTGATGAGCTCAACGACCGGCCCCGCGCCGTCCTGGGATTCCTCACACCACGAGAAGTATTCACCAAGCTACTCAACGACGATGTTGCTAAGACGGCTTGACACCGCCGTGCCCGATAGTCAGGAACCGCGTGGGGGCGCTCAAGTCCGGTACCTTGAATTGCGCTATCTGCAGGTTCAGCGTCATGGATCGGAAGTAAAATGAGAAGGGCAATATGTCGCTTCGTTGGCTCGACTGCGAGGACCGTGGCGCAGTAGGCGGGAGTTCCCACCACGTCATACAAAACCCATACTTTTGAACACGCAACAGCGACCATTTAGTATCGCGCATTGTTGCACTCACATCATGCAGGAAAAGGCCAAAACGGCTTATTGGCAACTCCGAATGGACCCCTGATGCGCAAGTGGGGTTCATCGGTTCGAATCCGATAAGGGGCCCTCAAGTTTCGGAGGGCCAAAAAGACCGGATTTGCGGGGTATTTGGTAGTGGCAGGGTGGGCTTCCACCCCGCCATTACGCGTTTAAATGGCGCGGGCGTATGAACGCTCATTTCAGAGGTTGGTATCGCCTGCCGGTCGTGTGAAGCCATGATGTGCTTTAGGTTAATTCGTCAGCAAATTGTGAGGCTCCAATGGCCGCGGCATCAGTTCCCAAACCGCTGCGTAGAACCTTGATTGGTTTCCCGGAAATAGGAGGGTTGCGTCGCAATTCTGACTCCATTGCCGGATACAAAATATCCCATGCGTGAGCAACACCTCCACCAACGATTAACGTGGAAATATCTAGAATGCCTGAGATCATCAGCGCAGCTTTTGCCAATCCCGTGCCAGCGTCGGCGAATAGTTCGAAAGCTATCTCATCACCCGCCCGGGCCAGCTCCGCAACGTTCTTGGTGTCGCAGGCTTTTCCGGTCGATTGGGCATACAAGGAGGCGATAGAGCGACCGGCGGCTATTGTCTCCAAATGGCCGTATCGGCCACAGGTGCACAAGCGGTCTCCGAAGCCGGGAATATGGCCGATCTCGGCTGCCGCTCCGTGCTCCCCGGCATGCAGAACGGAATTCAGGACAAGCCCTCCACCGACACCGGTTCCCAGCGTAATCCCAAAGAAATTCGCAACTCCATTGCCTGCACCAAATCGTTGCTCTCCAAGCACGAAGGCTGCAACATCATTGCCCACGCGTACGGGCAAAGCCAGGCTTGCGTTGAGTTTTTCAGCAAGTGGGTAGCCTGCCCATCCCGTGAAAGAATCGCTGGCAGCTTGGACCCTGCCGCCAGCGTCAATGATGCCAGCAGCACCCACTCCTACCACTCTCGGGGTCACTCCCGATCGGTTAGTGGCTAAGGTTGCTACTTCGTGGCAGGCATCCACAATAGCGTCTCCACCGTGTTTCGCGGGAGTGTCGGTGGAAGCCCGTCCTTTTACTTTTCCATAGGCATCCACCACGACTGCGGAAATACCAGTTCCGCCGATATCAATTCCTAATCTCGGATACACGGTTAGGATCCTTGCAACGAGGTTGACAACGATGCATTGCGCGCCTCGCGGCGCTGCTTTTGTACAATGGGATTCGGTGACGGTACTGAGGCCAGCAGGTGACGGGTGTATGCCGCTTCGGGGTGTTGCAGCACTTTGGAGGTCGGGCCTGTCTCGATCACGTTTCCGTGTTGCATGACGGTGACACGCTGAGAGACCGAGTGCACTACGGCTAGGTCGTGGCTGATGAACAGGCAGCCGAAGCCGTGTTCTTTCTGCAGGTCCAGCAACAGGGTCAGCACCTCGTCCTGCACCGAAACATCCAGCGCGCTGGTCGGTTCGTCGGCAATGAGTAATTCCGGGGCCAGAGCTAGGGCGCGCGCCAATCCAATGCGTTGCCGTTGACCGCCAGAAAGCTCGTGGGGGTAGCGGTTAGCGTTGGTGGATGACAGACGAACTGCTTCAAGTAATTCGCGCACGCGGGCATCTCGAGTGGCGCGACTGGGGCGTTTGCCGTTGACTCCGTGCATGATCAACGGCTCGGCAATCGAGTCGCTCACCGTCATGCGTGGGTCAAGTGATCCACCGGGGTCTTGAAAGATGATTCCGATGCGTGAACGCAACTTGCGGGTCTCCCGGGTCGACAGTTTTAAGACATCGCCACCAAAAAGGGTGATTTCACCTCCCGTAACGGGAACCAATCCCAGGGGAGCTCGTCCTAGGGTCGACTTTCCAGACCCTGATTCGCCCACGAGACCGACGATTTCACCGCGATTGATTACCAAGCTGGCCTGGTTGACTGCACGAAGCTTGCGTCCGCCACTGGTGTAGTCAACGCAGACCTTGCGCATTTCCAACACAGGGTTGGTCATCGAGCCATTTTTCGGGGGACTCGCACGGTATGACTCCTGAGCGCGTTCTTCGGTCACAATGCTGTCCCGCTGCGCCTCGGGAAGTGTTGGAACGGCTGCCAGCAGGGCTTGAGTGTAGGATTCTGCAGGATTGATGAGCACTTGGATGGTGGTGCCAGTTTCGACCACCTTTCCTGCATTCATGACAACTACCCGGTCCGACAAATCTGCAACAACGCCCATATTGTGGGTGATCAGCAACAGTGCGGTGTTGGTTTCTTTGACGAGGTTGCGGAGCAACTCGAGGATTTCAGCTTGGACCGTCACATCGAGCGCTGTAGTGGGCTCGTCAGCAATAATCAATGCCGGATCGCAGGCTAGCGCGATGGCGATAACTACACGTTGGCGCTGGCCGCCGGACAGCTGGTGCGGGAAGCTCTTGGCCTTGATAACTGGATCGGGAATGCCGACTCGAGCTAGCAGTGCAACGGCACCGGTCATCGCTTCGGCCTTAGAAACACCGCGATGGTTCAGGATGGCTTCGGCTACCTGTTTGCCGACCTTCATTGAGGGGTTCAGCGCTGTCATGGGCTCTTGGAAGACCATGGAAACAACGTTGCCGCGTTTGGAATTCATATCCGACTCTGAGGCGTTCAAGACATCGCTACCATTGACCTCGACCACGCCCGAGCTATGGGCAGTGGACGGCAGTAGCGCCATGGCCGTCAAAGAGGTGATGGTCTTGCCGCTACCGGATTCGCCAACGACAGCCACTACCTCTCCGCGGTCGACGGAGAAGGAAACCCCACGCACCGCGTTGACGACACCGATCTTGGTTTTGAAGTCCACGACAAGATTCTCGATCTTCAGCGCCGGGACGGTGGGGTTCTTTAATGAAGTGTCGATCATGACTGGCCTTTCACATCAAACATGTCGCGCAGTCCGTCACCAATGAAGTTGAAGGCGCTCACGATCAAAACTATGGCAATACCTGCGGGGAAGATCAGCCACCAGGCACCCGAATACACCGAGGAAATACCGTCTGTGAGCATTGCTCCCCAGTCGGTGGAGGGCGGCTGCAGGCCCATGCCCAGAAAACTCACGTAGGCCACGAGCAAGATGGCGTCGGCAACTTGGAAGGTCGCATTGACCACCACAGTGCCGATGGTGTTAGGGATGATGTGACGCAGGATCGCACGAGAGTTGCTGCCACCGGTGGCTTTGATAGCCAACACGTAGTCGCGGCTCTTGAGCGATAGCGCCTCTGCACGGGTGAGCCGGGCAGGGACAAGCCACGAAACGACTCCGATGATCAGCACCATCATCCACTCGCTCGGGCGGACGATTGCTGAGATGACCAGCAGTAAGAAGATGCCTGGGATAGCGATGCCCGCATCAACGACGCGCATCATGGTGGCATCGACCCAGCCGCCTAGGTAACCAGCGACAGATCCCCAGAGGGTTCCCAAGATGGTAGCGAGTACTCCCGCTGCAAGACCCACCAAAATCGAGGTGCGGCCTGCGATCATCAGGCGGCCCAATACGTCATAGCCCAGCCCATCGGTACCTAGCGGATGGCCATCTTCGCCGGGCTTGAGATCCGCCTTCATCAGGTTCGTTGAGATCTGCTCTGTGTGGTAAATGAAGGGTCCGATGAAGCTGAAGATCATCAGTGCAATAACGATGATGACACCGATGACTGCGAGCTTGTTGGAGAAGAACTGCTCCACCGCTCGGGCGGTAGGAGATTTGGGGAGAGCTTGGCGGCTCAGGGTTGTGGCACTCACTTAACACCTCCACGGGCGCGGGGATCGAGAACGAACTGGGTGATGTCGGCCAACAGAGATCCGACGACGGTAGCTACAGAAATGACCAGCACGCAGCCCAAGAGGACCGGGAAGTCGCTTGTTTGCGCTGCGTTCCAGAAGAGCAGACCCATTCCCGGGTAGTTGAAGAGTTGTTCGACGACTAGGGCGCCGCCGAACATGACCGGTAGATAATAGCCAAGCATGGTCACCACAGGCGTCAACGAGTTACGCAGTACATGGCGGGAAATGACTTTGTTCATCGGCGTGCCCTTGGCACGGGCCGTGCGAACGTAGTCCTCGTGAAGATTGTCGATAGTTGCTGATCGCATGTAGCGCGAGAATGTTGCAACGCCAGCCAAACCGCTGGTGAGGATTGGTAGGATCATTTCCTTGGGCTGGGACAGGATCTCTGCCACCGTATCGCCCTGTGGTGCACTGGCCGGAAGCCAACCTAGCAGCTGAGAGAAGAGCATGATCAGCAGCAGTCCGAGGAAGAAACTCGGTGTGGAGTACACAACGAAGTTTAATCCGGTCATCACGTAGTCAAAGGCCTTATTGCGACGCATGGCTTGGGCCATGCCCAAAGGGATGGCGACCAACAGGGCGCCAACGATTGCGGCAACGGACAAGATCATAGTCTTGGGAAGTCGTTGGGCAATGAGTGAGGAGACGTCTGTGTTCATGACGAATGAACGACCTAGACCTCCTTTCACCCACTGGCCCACGTAATTAAAGTACTGCTGGATGAGCGGGAGGTCGAAACCCTGCTCATGGTTGAAAGCCTTAATTTGGGCTTCGGTGGCCTGTTGGCCCAGGATGCCGCGGGCTGGTCCGCCGGGCAGAGCCTGGAGCAACAGGAACACAATAACCGAGACGATCGCGATGACGACCGCCGCCTGCACAAGTCTTTTGGCTAAAAACCAACTGAACAGCCGAATCCCTGAGCTATCGCGAATGGCGGTGGTGTTAGTCGACATCGACGATTCTCCCTTCTTGTTGCGTGGATACTTGCTTGGTGAGCTAGGAAGCTCGAATTACTTGTTCCAACCCCAGCGCTGTGGGAAGAAGTTGGCGGTGGGGTCCTGAGTGGTGCCTGTCATTCCGTCGCGGATGACTGAAACCTGGTAGACCGGGTTCGGCAACCACATCACCGGCAATTGCTCAGCCATCAGTGCCGAGTATTTCTGCATTGTGGCAGGGTCGTTGGTGAGCAGGGCATCGTTCATGAGCTTGTCAGCTTCTGTGTTCGAGTAATTGCCGAAGTTCACCGAGGCGCCGGTAGCGAAGATGCGTTCGCCGGTCGGGTAGGCCGGGAAGTACCAAGAGCCTGCGGCCCCGAAGTAGGAGAACTCCCAGTTGCAGTCAGCTGAAGCGGATTCACACGGAGCGGTTCGGTTCAGCACGGTGTTCAGCGGGGCTTTGTCGAACGTGACGCCAACGCCGATGTCACGGAAAGAAGACTGCATGGCGGCAAATTGCTTATCAGCCTCGTCCGAGCCCGACTGGACCATCATGGTTAGTTGCATCTTGGTTCCGGCTTTAACGCCCTCGCCGCACTGATTGTCTGCGGTTCCCTCGGATTCGCAGACCAAGACTCCATCAGATCCGGCTTTCCAGCCATGGTCAGCGAAGAGCTTCTTGGATTTTTCCAAGTCGAAGGGATAAGGGTTGTTTTTCTGTGTGTCGGAAAGGAACTGCGACGGAATATCCTGAGGGACCGGACCGTACACCGGGTTTGCCCCATCCTTCCAGACCACCTTGGAGATCGTAGGCTGGTCGACGGCCGACTGCAACGCCTGGCGGACGTAAAGCTGTTTGAACGTGCTACCCATCTTCGGGTTGTTGAAGTTGTAGGGCATGTAGGTTACTGCCCAGCCCTTCCAAGGATCAATCTGGTAAGCAAGGGATTCAAACTGGGACTTCTGGTCCATCAATGAGGTAGGAATGTAACCGTAGTCGATACCCTTGGCACGCAGCCTGTTCACTTCTGCGTCGGACGAGGTGAAAGGAAGCAAGTTGACCGTGGTGACGTTTGCTGAATCCGGCCCGTCATACTTCTCATTCTTAGCAAGGGTGACCTTGCCGGAGTTGTCGAAGCCTTTGAGCGTGAACGGACCCGAAACAGCCTGCCAAAGCGGGTTAGTGGCGTAGGAAGACATGTCTTCGGAGGACTTGGTCAGGTACTCAAAAATCTTCTTTGCGCCGTCAACCGTGCGGTCCTCATCCCCGACTTTAGCGTCATCGCCGGTCTTGGCCCAGGCATGGTGTGGCAACGGTTTGATGGAGGTCAACTGTGTGGAAGACATCCAGTCTTGGTTGTAGACCTTGTCGAAGGTCAGCGTGAAGTTCTTTTCATCACTGTACTTAATATCGGTGATGTTATCCGGAAGGCGTCCTTTCTTGTAACCGCCCCAAGTTTCCTTGTTGGCCTTGATTAAGTTGAACCAAAACTCAACGTCACGGGTGGTGATGGCAGTGCCATCGGACCAGTGCATGTCCCTCAAATGGAACTTGACGGAGGTGCCGTCGGCAGAATACTCCATTTTGTCGGCGATGCCGGTTTCCAGGTCGAGCTTCATCTCGCCCTTGGAACCGTCAAATGTCATCAACGGCGACCACAGCGATTGCGCAATGGAGGAGTTGTGAGTTGCCATCTTGCCAGCAATGCCGACGGGAAGGATCCAGTTGGGAGTTGCATTCGGCGGAAGTGCGTAGTTCACAACGTTGGTGTCAACTCCAGCTGGCACCGCTGCGGCACTTCCGCCGGTGGTGGGCTTTTCGCCTGCACCGCCGCTGGCACAGCCGGTGAGTAGTAAAGCGAAGACGGTCACGCCAGCGGCAATTCCGGCTCTCAGACGTTTGCGATCGTTAGACATTGGACGATCTCTCCTGATTCTTAGGGGTGGGTGTTATGTCAAAAACCATTAGTTCGCCATCGAACAAAGTTTCATTTCCGACGGAAGAACTATGTGTAATATAGAGCACAAGTGGTGGTGATTACACCTCAGATCGGTAACGATCGGATTTCAACTCCGAAAATTCAGGTGTTTACTAGCGAAAGTCGTAATCTATGAGCCACGAAAGGATGTGCTGATGAGTACTGGTAACCTCGCAGTCGATGTGCTGCGCAGCATTGCTGCGCAACCGATCACGCGTTCCGCTCTGGCCAGGGAGATGGGCCTTGCCCCGTCCACCATTTCAACGAAGGTCAACGACCTGATGAAAGCGGGCCTCGTGGAGGAAGGCGGGATGGCGCCCTCACAGGGGGGGCGGCCTGGCAGACTGCTGTCGATTTCCTACCGAACTGGCCGGATAGCCGTCATCGACATGGGTGTCAAGCATGCCAAGCTGGGCCTGGCTGACCTCTCGCGGACCATCCTGTGCAATGAGTCCTTCGAAGTCGATGTAGAACAGGGCCCTATTGCTACCGTTGAATTATTGGCGGCCAAGGTGCGGGCCATGCTCGAGCGTGAGGGTGGGGAACTGCTTTCGGTGGGCATCTGCCTGCCGGGGCCCATTGATGTGATTCGCCGCGTGGCGGTAGCGCCGTCGCGAATGCCTGGCTGGCACAACCAGGATGTTGGGGCATTGCTCGAGGAGGCTTTGGGTGTCCCGGCAATCACAGATAATGACGCCAATCTCGCAGCCTTAGGTGAGTACCTCACCCGTCCGGATGCCGCCGCCAACTCCATCACCGTTCTGGCCGGCACAGGCGTGGGAACCGGCATCATCGTCGGCGGCGAGCTCTACCGAGGGTCTTCATACGCGTCCGGGGATATCACCCACACCAAAGTGGAAGCAGCGGCGGATCGAATGTGTTCCTGCGGAAACCGCGGCTGCCTTGAAACGATTGCCTCCGGTGCTGCAATTGTCAGTGACTTGGTGAAGATTGGCACGCAGGTCAACGACATTTTCGAAGTTCTGAACCTGGTCCGCGATGGCGACCCCACTGCCAATGGAGTGGTGCGCGAGGCTGGCCGGCAGCTCGGTCTGGCATTGAGCACAGTGGTGAATTTTTTCAACCCGGGAGACATTTACCTTACTGGTGCGCTCTCGGGAGCAAGCGTCTACGTGGCTGCGGTACGGTCCCAACTTTACGAACGGTGCCTGCCGTTGGCGACGGCGGGGTTGCGCGTTGAAGCCGCCTACGAGGGAAGCGAGTCCGGACTCGTCGGTGCGGCCGAACTGGCCATCATTCATCTGCTGAGTCAGCCAACATTGAACGTTCGATTCTCCATGCCGGTCATCGAATAATCCACATCACTACTGCACCTCCAAACTTTTTTGGTCCTCTTATTTGCCTTAGGAGCATTACTCCCATGAACGCATCACCCCTCCAGCCACGTATCGGCATTGGCGGCATGTCCATCGAAGCGTCCAACTTCTCCCCGCACCGATCGGGTTTTGAAGCATTCAACTTCACTAAGGACGGCGTGCTGCTTTCGCGTTACACGGCGCTAACCCCCGGTCATGAGAACCACGATTCGGCTGTGGCCGACGTGGCGATCTGGGTTCCGCTGGTGCACGCGCGCTCGCTGCCTGGCGGCATGGTGCAACCGCAGGTCTATGAGGCGCTGAAAGCCGAATTGATAGAGATGATCCACGCACAGGGCCCGTTCGACGGTTTCTTCTTGGACATCCACGGCGCCATGACGGTGGTCGGGTACCAGGACGCCGAAGCGGACCTGACCAGTGCCGTTCGCGAGGCCCTAGATGAGGAAAGTACCAGAGCCGGAACTCCTCGCACGCTAATTTCAGCCACCATGGACCTACACGGTAACGTCTCAGCTGATTTGGTTCAATATTGTGATTTGATCACCTGCTACAGAATGGCACCCCACGAGGATGAGCAAGACACTAAGACCCGTGCGATGACGAATCTGATCAAACGGTTGGTTGAGGGAACCGGTGCCCCTGCCAAAGCCTACGTACGCATCCCAGTGCTGCTGCCCGGAGAAAAGACTTCCACCCGGCTGGAACCGGCTAAGGGAATCTATGAAGCAATTCTGCCGATTGAAGCCTCCGCGGGTATCGTCGATGCCTCGATCTGGGTAGGCTACGCGTGGGCAGATGAACCGCGTTGCTACGCCTCCGTGGTGGTTACTGGAGATAACGCAGAACTCGCAGCAACTAAGGCTACCGAGCTAGCCACCAGCTACTGGGATGCCCGTGACGACTTCGAATTCGTAGCTCCTGCTGCAGATTTGGACACGTGCCTGAACGCAGCACTGGCCTCGGATGCAAAACGCCCCTACGTGCTCTCAGATTCGGGCGATAACCCGACAGCTGGCGGGTCGGGAGATGTGACTTGGACGCTGACTCAACTGGTCAATGACCCGCGTTTTGGCGAAGGTGGCCAACGTACCGTGGTGGCATCCGTCTTTGATAAAGATGCCGTCGCGGCTTGCTTCGCTGCCGGTTTGGGCGCGAAGATCGAGGTTTCTGCCGGCGCGCTGGTTGACCACGTGCATTCGGGCCCCATAGTGCTTCGCGGCACCGTGCTCCATCTGACCGAAGGGGATGCCACTTCCGGCCGTGTCGCCGTCGTTAGGGTTGGATCAATCGAGGCCATCATCACCGAACGCCGCAAGCCGTACCACCAGATCGCCGACTTCGTCGCCGCCGGGCTCACCGTCACGGATGCGGACATTGTCGTGGTTAAGATTGGCTATCTTGAGCCCGAGCTCTTCGAGTTGGCAGCTGACTGGATGCTGGCGCTGACTCCTGGTGGAGTGGACCAAGATTTGGCTCGCCTCGGACACAAGAACATTGAACGTCCAATGTTCCCGTTCGACACCGGCATGCCTGCCCCGGATCTTACCGCCAGGATCTTTGCCTCCATCCCTGTCGGCGCATAGCCCATGGCTAAGCTTGAGATTGCGGTCCAGGACGCAGCAGGTGCGAAGATCGCGATGGAAAACGGCGTGGACCGCGTCGAATTGTGTACGGCTTTGAGTATGGGCGGATTGACGCCGTCATTGGGTACCATCGAGCAAGTGCTGGCGGTCGGCATCGACGTCCACGTACTGATTCGTCCCCGAAGTGGAGGCTATGTATATACGCCTGCTGAAGTCGAGCTCATGGTCGCAGACATTACTCATGCTGCCCGTGCCGGCGTTGCCGGGATCGTCATCGGCGCTCTTACCGAGGGTGATAAAGCACTGGACTTGCCGGTGCTGGCGGTCTTGAGCAAGGCAGCGCATCTAGTTAATCCAGACATAGAAATCACAGTCCACCGATGCGTGGATGTGCTGCTGGCAAACGATATCCCGGTACACGAGCTCGTCGCCCAACTGCGAGAGCTTGGTGCTGCGCGAATCCTCACTTCTGGCGGCACATCATCCTCACTGGCAGGAGCAGAGGTCCTTCGCATGCTGCAGGTGGAATCTGCCGGTAGCCCAGAGATTCAAGCTGGCGGCGGCGTGAAAATTGAGGACATTCCGGCGCTGGCCGGATTGGACGCCATTCACCTGTCTGCACGTACACGAACCGTGCGGGGTTCCAGCGGACCCGGTGGTGGAGAATCAGCATTTGATGTCACTTGCCCTAATCTTGTAATCGCAGCGGCTTCGGCCATCGAGGAACATTCCATGGCCTCGCGCAACAGGGTGAGGTTTCCTGAACAGTTGACCAGCGGTGAGCCGTTCGATGCAGCAGGGTATCTCCCCTGCAGTGTTCGCCTTCGGTAGTCAGACGGGCGACGTGCCCGCGCTGGCTGTGGGGTCGCGGTCCTCCTGGGCTGACATTCGTATGCAGTGTTCTGCCGAACCCATGAGATATGCGATTCGTTCGCCTGATCCTACATTGAAGATGTCTTGCATCTGATGTGTCTCAAGACTCGAGGCCTAAGAGCAGTCATGCGCTCCAGACCGTACTTGCCGGGTTGCGGTGCGCCCTAATCCTTCAGGCCACCTGTAACTCATCATTGTCAATGCAAAGCGGAGGGCGTTCCCAGCAAACAGTCGTTGCAAGTTTGGTTATACAGCCACCCTGGTGGGAACTTTGGGTGGTTGGACGACACTGGTTCCGTTGATGGGACCGCTTGTTAGCTCCGCTGGTTTCGAATGGCGAACGATGGAGCCGTTGATTTTCTATGTCTTGAATTGCGGGTGCTCGCGGGTACCGATGTTTGACGTGGTGGTTTTCTTTTTTAGATGTCATGGTCGTCGGGCCCGTAGATGAAGGCTTTGGCGTAATCAACTGCTTTTTTGAAGGCTTGGTTGCGCAAGGTGATGTGTTCGGTTACTGGGGATTCGAGATAGTCGGTGATTCCTGGCCGGAGCAACCAAATATCACCTGCCGGGGGTAGGTAGAAGACGGTGAAGGAGCGGTTGGTCTCATCGTTGGCCCATACGGGTACGACGGCTACTGCTGCGCCGGTGTCGACATTGATCCATTGAGCGCGGGGGAGTGGTTGCGCCTGCACTTCGGGGTCGAGGAAGGGTGCGGTTCCTTTGCCCCAGCGCTGTTCGAAGCGTTCGTTGAAGGCCGGTAGCAAGGGAGAGTCGTAACGACGCCATGCACTCATTTGAAATGCACCTCCTGGTAGGTGGTTCCTACCACAACGAATTGATGATTGACGCAGGCTTTCTGTGGGTTGCTGTTGATCTGTTATCTGGTTCTTGTCCCGGTGAAGGTGTTACTGGTCCGGGTAGCAAAGGTTCTAATTTGGTGGTGATTGTGACGTTCGCTGAGTGCTTGTTGGCTTGTATGGGCGAGTAGATCTTTAGCGTCCATAATCTGCTTGCGCGTTTGCGCACTCAGCGATGGTGGCGACCCTCCTGGGGGGTCCTCAGGTGGGGCTTCTAAGTTGCTTAGAGTTCGACTGGCACCGATAATTCGTGGCTGCACTGTCGCTGTGCGGTGATGGTGGTTGGATGGGGGCGGCCCCGGCTGTGTTACCGGGACCGCCGGTGATGGTTCAACGTAGCGACGGTTTTTTATCGGGCGCGGTTTGCGCAGTGGTTACCTTCCTATCTATCGGCTCTGTGCTGTTTGTTGTCCCTACAGATGCAATGTTTTCCGTTCGTGGATGGGACGTGTGGGTCTTTGAGCGTTTAGGCGTTGATCGCTTGGCGCTTCTTATCTTTAGTGTTGATAGAGATTTTACGTGGCTTGGCCTTCTCAGCCACCGGGATCCGCAGGCTCAGCACACCGCTGTCATAGTTCGCTTCGATATTCTCCGTGTCCAAGTTCTCACCTAGAACGAGTTGCCGGCTGAACACTCCACGCGGTCGCTCTGCAGCGAGCATTTCCACCGTCCCATCCAGATCTGTTCGTTCTGCCCTGACGGTGACGACATTGCGTTCCACATCTAGGTTGATGGAGTCTGGGCTAACGCCTGGTAGGTCAAACTCGACTTCAAAGGTGTCCCCATTTCGCCATGCATCCATGGGCATGGCCGCGGGCCGGTTAGTCGTCCCCAGCACCTGTTGGGCGATCCGGTCAAGTTCACGGAACGGATCTGTACGCATCAACATGGTTAGTCACTCCTTGTTAGTGTCACATTAATCTTCTGTAGTGACCTCTCAGATCTATGCTGAGAGGTATAGATTTTTTATAGCATGAATGAGAAGCTGATGCAAGAGAACTTTTCATGGACCTTCCAGGACAAGCCCGAGGAGTGCTGATGGTGAGCGAACAGCCACGAACCCGCGGGGTGTATGCCATCTCCGTGGCAGCGGAAATCGTAGGAATGGGACAGCAGAACCTTAGGCTCTACGAACGCAACGGTCTCGTTGAACCTGGACGCACCGATGGAGGAACGCGCCGATACAGTGAAAATGACTTGACCACGCTGCGCAGAATAGCCGAGCTGCTCGCTCTGGGACTGAATCTTTCCGGGATCCGTCTGGTTTTGGCTCTTGAAATCGAAAACACGGCTCTGAAAACAGAACTTTCTCACCGCGCCCGAAGACCAACATAAACGCCAGTAGTACCGAAAGACTTGGAATCCGTTTGGGGTGTTCTTGAGTTGCGGTATAGCGGGCTCGAGAGTTAAAACAAAATCTGGTTTACTCATCACGCTGCATCACGGCAACCAATATCTTCTCGGTGCGGCCGCGCCAGTCGGGAAGTGCCATATCCAGTGCATCTAGTCGCCATGGTCGCAGTGTTTTCTCAGCTCTCTTTTGATGTTGGCCGTGGAGCCAAAAAACCTAGTGTGTGCTCGCGCTCAGTTTCATAAGCCCTGTACCTGGGCAGCTGGCCAACGGCTACGATGCAGTCCCGGAACTCGGTGAGCCGAGTAAGCCATTGTTGGTCAAGTTCTTGTTGCCGGTTGGATGTGAGCCAACCGGGGAGACTGCACAGAAGAAATATTTTTGGTGTTGACAGGTTCCCGTGGTGGTAGGGGCGTCGTTGCTCGCGCAGCCAGATGTGGAGGGATCTCTCAACCGTGTCACCGTCATGGTGGGGGGGCGGTCGTGTTCGGCAAAAAAGATCTTGCGCTTCCTTCATTCGCCGGCGCCATCCAGTGCTGGGGCTGGCAGGATCCCTCGCGGCAAGGGCTGCCTCATGTCTTTCGCGGAGTCCGGGTTGGTAATATTCGTGGACTTGGTGGTGCCGGTCGACGGTGTTGCGCTGATGGTGACAGCGATCGGCTATTTCGCGCACGGCAAGACCGGCTGCGTACATCAGGTCCCATTCGGGATGCCTCGAGATTTCCCAGCCGCCCATGCCAGAGACACTAGCCCATAGCCCCGTGCTGGACCAGAGCTGCTATGCAGCTGTGGATATCTTGGGCGGGGCGGGCCACACCGTGCTGTGAAAAGGGTTCCACTTACCGCTACGACTCCCACATGTGTGGATGACCTGTAGTGCAATTTAGTCCCGAATAAGGGCAGCTCTTCCCGCCATTTTGTCTGACTTTTGACAACGTGCAGCTGATGTGGTGTCCGGGCGTTTTTGCGTTTACGTCCAGCTGTGTGGTGGAGTTTGCCTCGACACCGTGCGGGTCAGTTTTTTGATTATGTTGCAGTGAGTTCTGGGAGCAAAATCGCTTCCACTACGTGGGCTGTGGGTGTGGTGTGCATGGCCTTGAGTTCGGCCATGGAGGTTTCGCAAGAGGTAGCGTCGGTCCCCGGCTTCCCATTCGTCATGTTGCTCGACGAGGACGGCTCCGGCGAGCCGCAACAAGGCTGCGGGGTTGGGGAAGACCCGGACGACGTCGGTGCGTCTTTTGATTTTCTTGTTCACCCGTTCCATGGGGTTCGTGGACCAGATCTGGCGCCAGTGCCTGGCCGGGAAGCCGGTGAACGCGAGCACGTTACGCATGAAATGCACCCGGCAGCGCTGCCAACCCGCACCTTGGAACACCGTGGAGATGGCCTTCTTCAAGCCATTGTGGGCATCGGAGATAGCCAGCTTCACCCCGTCCAGTCCACGGGCCTTTAGCGACCGCAGGAACGAGGTCCAGAACCCCTCGTTCTCGCTGTCTCCGACATCGAAGCCCAAGACTTCCCTGCGCCCGTCAGCGGCCACACCGAAGGCGACCACGACCGCCTGGGACACGACCCGGTGCCCGACCCGTGCCTTGCAGTAGGTCGCATCAAGGAACACGTACGGGTAGTCCATGGCCGAGAGATCCCGGTCCCGGAAAGCACCGACCTCATGGTCCAGGTCCTCACAGATCCGGGACACCTCGGACTTGGAAAATCCCTGTATCAGCCCCGAGCGCCTTGACCAGATCATCGACCTTGCGGGTGGAGACACCGTGCAGGTAGGCCTCCATCACCACGGCGTAGAGTGCCTGATCCACGCGGCGCCGGCGCTCCAGCAACGCAGGGAAGAACGAGCCGTTGCGCAGCTTGGGGATCTTCAGGTTCAGGTCCCCGGCGGTGGTCGTCAACGTCCTGGGCCGGGACCCGTTGCGCTGGATTGTGCGGGCCTCGGAGCGTTGGAATGGGGCAGCACCGATCAACGCGGTGGCCACGGCCTCGATGAGCTACTGATACAGCGTTTCGGTCGCGGTGCGGATACGGTCGGAGACATCGGTGAGTTTAAGTTGGCCATGCAGGTCGAACAAGGCAGACTGGTCTAGAGCCATCGTGTGTTTGTGTCCTTTGTGAGTTCTTTGATCGGTACTCACTGACCATCGCACGATGGCTCTTCACATCAGAAATCCGATGCTCAGCAACCGGAAACTACACCACTCCATGGGACGTAACCGCGTGTTGTGCCGCTGGGGGAGTCCTGATGGGAAGGGTTTACTTTTTTGGACGTGGAGCAAGGCCCTGTCTGTCGTACCGATTTTCCAGCCGCTGGGGTCATTGCGTAAATTACAGCGCATCTTTGTTATGAAACCCGTAGGTGGTTCCAGCGAATCACTCATCGTGATTCATCCGCAGGGTTTACCCTGCCGTGCCCAGGAATCTCGGACGATAGTTTCGAACAGGTCATTGTCGATCCCGTCTAAACGGGTGGTGTAGGGGCAACTCTTCCCCACCCGATGGGGGCCCAGCTTCTCGAAACGCGGATCGGGATCGTAGGCGTTGTAGAGCCCGTAAACGGACAGTGCTGCTGACCTCGGTGACAATCCGATAACCAGTGAGTCACCCTCATGGCCAGAGGCGTAGCGCTAGTGGTAACTACCAAACCCGATTATTGAACCGGACTGCCCGGTCGGTATCTGATTGACGGGTTGCTATGGCTGGATCATGGTGGCGGGCCATTTGAGTTCACGACGGCAGCTGGGGTGCTGGTCCCGTCTCGCGCGTCATCGAGGCAGGGGGGCACATGGGCATCGATTTTTGGTGGGGACACCGTATGTTTGGGCGGTCCCACTGGCCAGGCAGGCGGAAGCAGGACGCACCCCTATGGGTTTCATGGAACGAACAATGAACGCAACGCAGCAGGTGCCGCACCCATAGGGTGCAGCACCTGCTGCGTTGCGGGGCGGCGGGGCCGCTAGTGAGCTCCGACGCTGACGGCAACTTCGTTGGGGACAACGTCCATTTTTTTGGAGGCCTTGACCTTTCCGGTGATGAGGTCCACGGCGTGAACGGTGTTCGCCGCGGGTTCAGTGACATAAGCGGTGTTGCCATTGACGGTGATTGCGGGGTGGGCATCCTGCCACTCGACGGGGCCGTCCCACCCAGCGATCACAGGGAAAGTATTGACGATCTTTCCATCGTTCGGGTCAAGGACGTGGATGGATCCGTCCGTGGAAAGGATGTAGGCCAGGTCCCCGGGGCCCCGGGCAACGTCTCGAAACGTGTAATTGACATTGCTGGGAAGTTGCACCACGTTGTAGCTTTTCTTCTCGGTGTCGATCAGGGCCACGGAGTTGAGCAGGTACCCTTCGGCGTCGGGATCATTCTTGTAGTCGCCAACTACAACGGGGCTGGTTTCCGAGACATAGGCGTTCCCCATCCGGCCGTATTTGTCCGGTGCGGTGAACTTGTGGAACCTGCGCTGGTGGTACATCAGTGCGCCGTCCTCGCAACCGAAGATCACGGCTTCATCAGCGGCAGTTCCCTCGCCGTGGATCCCGGGGCATTGTTTGCTCTCCGCGAAGGAATGCCAATGGTCCTCGTGGGCCTCCAGCGCAACGGCTCCGGAGCGTGAGGTCTCATCGCCGACTGTGGTGAGCAGTGTCCCGTCCGCCAGCACGATCGACACGCCATGGTGGGCCGAATCGGCCGTGTACGTCCGCGTCTGCGGCAATGCACCGCTGGCTTGTGCCAGCTCGTCGGTATTCAGGATGGTCGTGGTGCCGGTTCCGTCGTCGAAGAGGACCGTATTGCCGGCATGCCGGACTACATGGCCTGGCGCGGTTGCTTCGACCACCAGGTCGGTGAGCTTGGGTTTGGCCATGTCGAGCAGCTGGAAGCCGGCCTTCGTGGTGACGAAGACGTGCCGGCCGTCGCCGGCTGCGTTGAGTCTGGTGAACTCCTCGGAATCAATAGTTGTCACGAGCTCCAGGCTGGTGCCGTCCAGGATGCTGATGCTGCCCGCAGAAGAGACGGCAATACGGCCGTGGGCGTTATCGGAACCGCCGGACGCCGCGGCATTTGATCCGGCTGTGCCGGATGCGTTGCCGCAGGCAGTGGCCAGAAGCGCGATTCCTGCGAGAACGGCGGTGACGCCGATGCGGGCTTTTCTTGTGTGGACCATGGGTTGTTTCCTCGTTTTTATTTTTTGGGTGCAAGTGCTGTTGTGTGGGCGTACTCAAGGGGCGAGCCCCTGGACAATTCGTTGGGTGTTGGTGCGCATCATGTCGATATAGGTAGGTGCCTCGCCGTCGGGGCCGGTCAGTGACTCCGTGAACAATTCACGGACCTGTACGTCCACGCCGGCTTCCTTGGCCAGGACCTGGACCAGGCGGTCGGGTTGGGATGATTCGGCAAAAATAGTGGGAACGCCGGCGCTGGTGATCGCTTCACTGAGTTGGCGCAGGTCCGCTGCACTGGGCGCCGCGAGCGTGGTTCCTCCGGGAATGACGGCCCCAACGACCCGAAAATCGAACCGCTCCGCAAGATAGCCAAATACGTGGTGGTTGGTGACTAAGGCACGGCGCTCCCGGGGGAGTGCCGCGAAGGCTGCCGTCATCTCGCTGTCGAGTTCTGCCAGTTGGGCACGGTACGCAGACGCACTGGCGGCCAGCTTCCCGGTATCGATGCCAGCGATCCTTCCGGCGGCGGCCTCGATGGCGTCGACGATCGTGAACATGGCCCCCGGATCGGTCCAAAAGTGCGGGTCCGGGGCACCTTCCGCGTCCCCCACACTGTAGGATACGACGTCGATCATGTCACCGGCCACCAACAGGGGAGCGCCCGCGGCGGCCGCCCTGTCCAGATTCTGCTGCAGCCCTTCCTCCAAGCCCAGCCCGTTCGACACCACCAAGTCCGCAGCGCCCAGCTGGGCCGCCTGCTGTGCGGAGATATCGAAGGAGTGCGGATCGGCCCCGGGCTGCATGAGTGTGATCACGGTGGCCTGGCCGCCCAGGACCTGGCGGGTTACATCTCCGAGAATGTTCGTGGTGACCACGATTTGCGGACCCTGCGAGGGGGCAGGTTGCCCGCAACCCGCCATGATCAGCGCCGCCACCGCGGCAGCGGCCAGCCACAGCAGACGCCTCATCGGCCGGTTTCCACGAGATGCACTGGCTGTGTGGGCAAGGTGAGGGTCCGGGCAATGCGGGCACCATCGGCGTAGGCAATCTCAAACACCAAGCCTTCTGCTGGGGCGCTGACGTAGGCGCGCTCGCCGTCAACAGTGAGGTCTACCTTCCCGAGCAGTTCCGGTTCTGCCAGGGTGGCTGGCATCAGCGGCGCGGTGGAGGAGATGGGTTTGTTGCTCCTGCCGTCATACACCTGGACTGTGCCGTCGCTGCCAACGACGACGACGTGCCCGGCTTCGTCGTCCACCGCGGCAGCGGCGAGCACGGGTGTGGCGGTGGGAAGCCAGCTCCACGAGACGTCGCGGGTATTGAGCAGCCACACGCCGGCATCTTTCCCGAGGCCGGCCACGGTGGGACGGCCCTTTCGTCCGGCGAAAGACGTTGCCGGGGCAGTCGCCTCTGCCGGATAGGGAACGTGTTCGAGCGCCGGCTTGGTCCCATCGCTGGTGGCGATCACCGCACCGTCGGCGCAGCCGATCACGAGACCCACGCGGGTGGTGATGGTGCCCGCAGCGGCGGGGCACTCCGCCGTCGTCAGTTCCCTGCCTCCGGCATCAATGGCGCGCAGGCGGGCGGTGTTGCCATTTGCGTCGGCCTCGGTGACTACTGCGCCCTCACCCAGTGCAGCGATGATACCGGAGTGCGGGGCAACGTCCAGGCGGAGAGACTCGGTAATGGTTCCGTTTGAAAGCGCGGCATTGTCAAGGAGGACTGCGGAACCGGACGACGGAAAAAACAAGCCAGTGGTGCCGGCGGTGGAGAGTAGCCCCGTGGCGACAGTCGCCGCACCCTCCCCGGAAACGGTGCCGACCATGGTGGGTTCGGCGCGATAATAGTGGGAGTGGTCTCCGTGGTTCCAGGTCCACACACCACTGTCGATGATCTGCACACCGTTGGCACTTGCCGCAAAAACAAAGCGCCCATCACTGGTGACATGAAGTGGGGGTGCCACGGACCCCAGCTGAGTATCTGTGCCGCCGAGGAGATCGAGCATGGAAGCCTGGCCTACGGAGTCGACGGCCACAAGATGAAACTGTGGCTCAGCAACCTCTGTGGCGCCGGCGATCGCGCCGTGTTTTTGCGGGGTAGATTCCACCGTGCCAGGTTGTGAGGCAGGCACACTGTTGCATCCAGCAAGAGAAAGGAGAAGGGCGGCAGCCAGGATCGCGTGTGGTGTTCGAGTTCTCATTGTTACTTTCCAGTGGGTGGCAGGGAAACGGGGAGGGGTGAGCGTGCTGGGGCCAATTCCTGGACGGTGGTTGCCGCCACTCTGCGATGAACCCCAAGCAGGGTTGCGGTGCCATGTGAGAAGCCGGCAAGGGCGATGGCGGCAGCCGCGACGGAAGCCCCCGCCGCCGTGCCCGCGTACCAAGAGCAAAGTAGGCCTAGCCCGACGGCGAGGATGCCGCACGCGGAGGCCACCACCATGCGGGTAGGGATGCGGGATGTCCAGGGGCTGGCTGCGACAGCCGGGGCCAGGAGTAGCCCGACCACCAGCAACGATCCAACAGCCTGAAACGAGGAAATAACAGCTAGCGTCACCAAGCCCACCAGAGCCAGCTGCGCTAGGTGGGGACGAAGCCCCAGGGTCACGGCAATGCGGGTGTCGAAGGCCGCGGCGACGAAGCTGCGATGCAGGGCCGACGCAACAATTATTGTGACGATTGCAGCGCAGAGCAGGCCGATCAGATCCCCGCTTGTCATGGCGAGGATGTCACCGAAAAGCATAGCTGTGGCGTCGGTGGCAAAGGATCGCGAGTGCGAGACGATGATGACACCGAGGGACAGCATGGCAACAAACAGCAGCCCGATGCTGGTGTCGTAGGACAACCGGCCACGCCGCTGCAGTGCGCTGATCAGTGCAGTCATAACAATGGCACTCACCGCACCGCCAACGACGGCAGGTAACCCGGCAATTGTTGCCAGGGCAACTCCAGGAAGCATCCCGTGGCCTATCGCTTCACCAAGAAATGCCATGCCGCGGATAACAACCCACGTCCCCACCACACCACAAATGATGGCAACCAGGGCGCCGCCAAGCAGCGCTCGCAGAATGAAGTCCGCGGTAAAGGGGTCAGTAAGCCAATGCATGCCACAACACTAATGATAATGAGAACAATTATCAAATAAGTGATTAGGGTGAGGTATGACTTCTTCTGACTATGCCCTGCGTGGGCGAAACTTGTCCTTCAATTTTGATGGTGCTCCCGTGCTTCAGAATGTCGATGTTGACTTGCGATGGGGGACAGTGACCGCCATCGCCGGACCCAACGGAGCTGGCAAGTCGACGCTCATCGAGATTCTTGCCGGTGTTCGACGGGCCGTGGCGGGCACAGTGGTGCGGGCTGCCGAGGTGGCGCTGGTGGTTCAGACGGTGTCCGCCCCGGATGCGCTGCCCCTCACCGTTCAAGAGGTGGTGCTGATGGGGACCTGGGGCGCGACAGCGGATGCTTCCGTGAAAATTGATGCCAGGGAGCGACGAATCCGTGTCGCCCAAGCGCTGGACCGTGTTCAGCTCGCCGACCTGGCGGCGGCGCCCTTTGGTAATCTCTCCGGTGGCCAGCGCCAACGCGTCCTGCTAGCGCAAGGCATTGCCCGCAGGGCGCGCATCTTCCTCCTTGATGAACCTGCGGCGGGACTCGATGCGCAAAGTCGTGAACGCACTCGCGCCATCCTTGCTGCCGAAGCGAGTCGAGGCGCAGCGGTCGCCTGCGTCAGTCATGACGAGGATTCCATTGCTGACGCCACGTCCGTGATTCGGTTGGAGGGCGGATTTAGAGTCGGCTAGCCGGCAGCCCCAATGACCCATTGTTGGTGAGGTGGGGCTTAGATTCCCCGAGAGTTAGCCGGGCCCTACCGGGTTGAATCCCGACGATTCCCGCCGACTGGACTTCCACCGGCACTGTCAGTTTCCCGTTGGCCGGTCCAAAGGTCCGCCGCTGCAGCAAATCAGTCCCGGGGAACAGACGCACGCTGGCGAGCTCAATTTCACCGATGGTCTCGTCGAGTAAAACGCACTGAGATCCCCGCCTGGGCGGGGATCTCAGATGTCACTAAAATGTTGGAGCGATTAGTATCCGGTTGCGGTGCCGCCTTGCAATACTCGCTCAGTGCCGGACAGACCAAGGCGGGTGGCTCCGGCGTCGACCATTGCTTGAGCTGCGGCCCAGTCGCGGATGCCGCCCGAAGCCTTGATACCGATTCGCTGGCCCACCGTCTTGGACATCAGTTCCACGGCGTGGACGGTTGCCCCGCCGGCGGGGTGGAACCCCGTGGAGGTCTTTACGTAATCAGCGCCGCAGCTCTCCGCGATCTCACAGCATCGTACGATCTGATCATCCGTCAGGGCTGCTGTCTCCAGGATTACCTTGAGCACGGTGGGTGCAGGTACCGCTGCGCGTACTGTCGCAATGTCGCGGCGAACCGCGTCAAAGTCACCGGACAGGGCGGCGCCAACGTCAATCACCATGTCGATTTCGTCCGCACCATCCTGGACAGCGGACTGAGCCTCTGCGGCTTTGATGCTGCTGCGGTGCTTACCCGATGGGAAACCACACACAGCAGTGATTTTGACCGTCGGGGTGGTCAGGGGAAGCATCGACGGCGAGACGCACACCGAGTAGGCGCCCAGTCGTGCGGCATCGGCCGCAGCTGTTTCGGCTTCGGCCTGCGTGCCGGTGGACTGCAGGAAGGTGTGGTCCACCATGGAAGACAGTAGTTGCGGGGTCAGTTTCGTCATGTTCGTCCTTTATTCGTGGTTCGAGCTGAAGTGGGGTTGGCGAGTGACGCTACTTGCAAGTTGCCCGATCGCCCAGTCCGCGAAGGTAGTCACAGAATTCGCCGACGCTGGCACCGGTGACAAGTTTTCCTTGCAGCACCCGGGATCCCTCCACGGTTTCTCCGGATGCGACGGCGTGGCTGATCTTGATGACTTCCTGCCCCAGCGCAAACGGTGATTCTGCGTTCGTCGCAGACATTTCACCGTTCCTGACGGCGTCCAGGGCGTCACCAATTCCGTCGTTTCCGACGATCTTGATCGAGCCCAGCAGCCCGCGGGACTTGACAGCGGCTACGGCGCCCAGCGCCATTTCATCGTTGGCACCGTAGATGCCGGTGATTGCCGGATTCGCTTGGAGCATGTTCGTGGTGACGTCAAGGGACTTGCCGCGATCGAAGTCTCCGGATTGAATGGCAACCAGCTCGACACCGGGGCACTCCTTCATGCCCTCCTGGAAACCGACGGAACGGTCCCGTGCCACGCTGGTGCCCAGAATACCCTGAAGTTCGGCTGCTTTTCCGGTCCCGCCCATGGCTTCGCACAGAGCCTTGGCACCATTCTTGCCAGCTTGAATGGCATCGTAGCCAATGAAAGCGGCCAAGGTGCCCTGGTCGGGGACCCGGTCAAATGCGACAACGGGGATATTTGCTTGGTTGGCCTGAATGGTGATCGAGCCTCCGGCCTCACTGGAAGTGGGATCCAGAACCAATACGCTCGGTTTTTTCACCAAGGCTGTGGTGGCTTGATTCAAGGACTGGGTGTCGTTGTTGTTGGCGTTCTGGACGTCCAAGTTGAGGCTCAACTTCGCGGCCTGATCCTTGGCTCCGTCAGCTACCGAGACAAAGAACGGGTTATTGAGGGTGGAGATCACCAAGGTTGCTGATTTATTAGAAGCACCAGCAGCGTCGTCGCCGGTTCCACGGACCACGGTAGTAATACCAGCACCCACTACCAACAGGGCCAGAATCGTCACGGCAGCAATTTGGGGGGTTCGCGCCCGGGCGCCAATTTCCAAGGTGCCAGCCGCCGTCGTAGGTCCTGCAGTCTTGACGCCCGACGGCGGTGGCTGGCGGAAGATCCGCATCAGCACCCCTGAATTCCGGTCGATGTAGACGGCAAACAAGATCACAGCACCCTTGACCACGCCCTGCAGGAACGGGGAGACGTTGAGAAGGTTCAATCCGTTATCGATCATGGAGAGCAGGACGGCGCCGATGACGGTGCCGAGCAGAGCGCCGCGGCCACCAGCCAGGCTGGTCCCGCCAATGATGACGGCTGCGATGGCGGAGAGTTCAAGTCCGGTACCGGCGGTGGGCTGGGCTGTTCCGAGACGCGCGGTGAGGATGAACCCTGCAATGGCTGCCAAGACGCCGGAGATCATGAAGGCCATGATCTTCACGCGGGCTGTATTCACACCGGCCAGACGCGCAGCATCTTCGTTATCGCCGGTGGCGTACAGTTCGCGTCCGTAACGGGTGCGCGCCAAAATGTAGCCAAAGAGTACGGTGGCACCCACCATGATCCAGATGGGTGTTGGAATGCCCAGCAGGTTTCCTTGCCCCAGGGCCAAGAAGGCCTCGCTGGTGACCTTGACCGGGTTACCTTGGGAAAATTGCAGGGTCAGCCCAGCAAATATCGACATAGTGGCCAGGGTGGCAATGAACGATGGCATCCTGGTTTTGGTGACCAAAAGGCCATTGATGGCACCAGCCAAGGCACCTACCAGCAGTCCGGCCGCCAGACCGGCCACCGGCCCATGGTCGGTCATCACCGATGCTGTTATGATGGCGCTGAAGCCGAGCACCGCACCAACGGAGAGATCAATTTCGGCGAGAATGATGACGTAAGTCTGGCCGGCGGCGATCAGCGCCACGACGGCAGCAGTAAGTAGAATATTGAGCATGTTCGAGGACTGCAGGAACAGCGGCGTAGCGAAGACGAGGGCGATGGCCACCAGGGCCAACATCCACACCGCGCGCAGCTGGTCGTTGAAAAGGGAAAACTTTTTCATCGGGCTAGGGTCTCCATTGCGTGTTCAAGGACGGCTTGCTGTGTCAAGGCGGGCGCGGAAAGTTCAGCGTTGATGCTGCCTTCGTGCATGACCAGCACACGGTCTGACATTTCGACTAGTTCGGGAAGGTCTGAAGAAACAAGGACGACGGCCACTCCTTGAGCGGCGACGTCATTGATGATGGAATAGATTTCAGCTTTTGCGCCCACATCTACACCGCGAGTGGGTTCCTCCATCAACAAGATGGCCGGATTACTCAATAGGCAGCGGGCCAACAGGACCTTTTGCTGATTGCCGCCCGAGAGGGTCCCCACGGCATCCTCGATGCTGGTGCATTTGATACTGAGCCGGTCCGAAATTTCCTGGCACCGTTCCCGTTCCTGCTTGCGGGATACGACTCCGTTGCGCGTGACAGCACCGAGAGTGGCGAGAGATTCGTTGTGCGAGATGGGCTGCGCGAGGGTGAGGCCTTCCGCCTGACGGTCCGGGGTGAGGTACGCTATGCCTGCCCCGATGGCTTGTTGAGGGGACTTCAAGCTGACCTCCTTGCCATCTAACTGCACCACTCCACTAGCATTGTGCAATCCAAACAAGGCCCTGAGCACCTCGCCTTTGCCGCTTCCCATGACCCCACCGATTCCGAGCACTTCGCCGGCATGTACTTGAAAGGAGACACCATTGATGCCGACGCCGCGTAGCTCGTTAACGTGGAGGCGGACGCGGTCTGTGGCGTGGTGTTCCTTCGGGTAAAAGTTCTCCACTTCCCCGCCCACCATGGCTGCCACAACTGACTTCTCGCTCAGTTCCTTGGGCGTGCCACTGAGTGAAACCTGGCCGTCACGCATGACTACGATCCTGTCGGAAAGCGCAAAGACTTCGGGCAAACGGTGGCTGATGTAAATGATGGATACCCCGGCGGCCTGCAATTTGCGCACCTGGTGGAATAGCAGCTCGGACTCCCTGTCATCCAGGGCAGCCGTCGGCTCATCCAGGATCAGAAGGCGTACTGAGTGGTTTAGGCAACGGGCAATTTGCACCAGTTGTTGTTCGCCGAAGCTGAGTTTTTCCACCGGAAGGCGGGTGTCAACGTCGATCCCCACCTGAGCGAGAAGTTCGGCGGCACGGCGGTGCATCTTCTCCTTGTTAACGAAGAAGCGGCCAAACTCGGCGGTCCCGTCGTGGGCGAAAATGTTTGAGGCGACGTCCAGTTGCGGGAAGAGGTTGTTCTTCAATTCCTGGTAGATCACTTGGATGCCATCGGCCATGGCGTCCTGCGGTACATGGTAATTGCGTGCCTCGCCGTCGATCATGATCTGACCGGAATCTGGCTGATAGGCGCCAGCAATGATACGGGTCAGCGTGGACTTCCCAGCCCCGTTTTCGCCCACGAGGGAGAGAATTTCGCCCGGTTCGATACTGAGGTCGATGCCACGCAGGACGTTGTTGGGTCCGAAGGACTTCGTGATGGCTGTGAGTGAAATGGCCATTTAGTACACCACTCCAGCCACGAGGATCACGTTGGCGTAAGGCGTGAACTCGCCGGAGCGAACGGCCGCCTTGGAATTTTGGGTGCGGGATTTGAAGTCCGTGTGCGGAACCAGCTCGAGGGGGATGTTGTGCCGGTCAAGGCGTTTGCGCAGGGCCTGGTACATCTCGGGGCTGTGCGAGGTGATCTCACTGGCAGCAATGGCACCTTCAAATTCAGCCTCCGCCAGGACAACGTCCAGGCATTGGAGGAATTCAGGCACGTTGGCTGTCAGTGCTAGATCAATTCGTTCCACCCCGGCGGGGATGGGCAGGCCGGCATCGGTCACCACCATTTCATCGGTGTGGCCGAGTTCGGAGATGACCCGGGATAGTGCCGGGTTAAGGGTGCCGCTATTTTTTCGCATTTTTGCTCCACTGCTTTGTAGAGGGATGGGTGCTCGTAGGGAACAGATCGGACGTGCTGGTGTGTCTAGCGGCCCGCCAGGAACAGGTCGACGGTTTCGCGTTGGGGAAGGCTGGGGCTGGCTCCGGCTACGGTGACAGCGAGTGCGCCGCCGGCCATGGCGCGGCGCAGGGCCTGCTCCCAAGTGAGTCCTTCGGCGAGGGCGCTGCCAAGGTTGCCGGCGAAGGCGTCTCCGGCGGCGGTGGTATCCACAGCCGCAACCTCGAACGGCTTGTGGAGGCTGATCCGTGTTGTCTCATCGCCGGTTTCACCAACACGTTCGACGACGACGGCACCGGCACCGGCGAGTGTCACCACGGCCCGGGCTACTCCTCGATCGGTGAACCATCGCCCGGCCTTCGCTGCGGATTCCTCGTCTGTGACGCTGATTCCTGTCATGAGCCGGGCTTCGGTTTCGTTCGGCGTGACAATATCCACATGCTGCCAAAATTCCTCGTCCAGTGGTGCATCTGGCGCAGGAGCTGGATCCAAAATGACGGTGATGCCGCGGGATTTGCATCCCTTGACGGCTTCAAGGGCGGAATCATGCGGGATTTCGAGTTGGATCAGGGCAACCGTGGCGTCCAGTTCAGGTGCATTCAGTGACGCCCTGACGTGCTCTGGGCTCAGGAGCGAATTGGCGAGCGGGATCATGACAATGTCATTTTCCGCGGAGGAGTCCACCCTGATGTGGGCAATGCCTGTGGGTCCTTGACCGCGGAGGACATGGTCAGTGTTGATGAGTTCCTCGGCTAAGGTACCGAGCACCAGCTCGCTAAACGAGTCGTTGCCGACACTGCCAATCAGTGCAACGGCGCTGCCGGCACGAGAAGCAGCCAATGCTTGGTTGGCACCTTTGCCGCCAAGCACCATCGTGAAGGTGTTGCCGAGCACAGTTTCGCCCGGCTGTGGCAACCGTTCGCTGAAGCTGGTGAGATCGCAGGTAATGCTGCCAATCACCAGAACACTGCCGATTCTAGGCACAGTAAACGTCATGGGGGTTCCTTTTGTCTTGGAAATAGGGTGGGGAAGTCCGCGGTTTGGACTAGTGAATAGGTGGTTCCGAACAGGATTTTCGGATGGTCAGCTTCACCGGCAACACCATGTGCCGAAACTCTTGCGGCTTACCAGCATCAGCACCGTCGATGCGAGCCAGGAGAAGGTCGGCTGCGGCATGTCCTTCCGCGATGGCCGGACGAGAAATCACAGTGACCGGTGCGGGCAGCAGTTCGGCGAGGTCGAAATCGTCAAAGCAGAGAAAGGAAAGGTCCCCGGGAATGGAGACGCCCGCCGCATGGAACGCCAGGAGGGCTCCTTGGGCCATCGTATTATTGCCGACGAACACTGCCGTAATGCCGCTGCTAGTATCCATCAGTTCACACGCGGCCTGGTGCCCAAATGCCCTCGTGAACTCACCGATTTTGGTGTCCTCCTGTTTGACTTCAACGCCGGCTGCGGAGAGAACGTCGAGGAATTCGGTGTGCCGGACTTGGCCGGGGAGCGTTTCTTGCCGACCACTGATGACGCCAATTCGACGGTGCCCCAGTGAGAGGAGGTATTCGGCTGCCATTCGAGCACCGCCTGCGTTGTCAACATGAACCAGATCGAACTCGGGGTTCTCACCCACGGTCCGGTCGATGAGAACGACCGGCTTGCCCAGTTCCGTCAGCATGCGGCGGGTCCGTTCGCTCGCCTCAGCTGGCACAATGGCAACGGCGTCAACGGCATCGATGAGGCCACCCAATACATCAGATTCGGCCGTGAATTTTTCGTCGCTGCTGGCCACGATGATCCGGAAGCCCTTGGCCATGGCACGTTCTTCGATGCCACGAACCAACGCAGCGAAATAGGGGTTGGAGATGTCTGGGACAATCACGGCAATGGTGTGGTGGCGCCCCAGTCGAAGTCCGCGGGCACTGGCGTTGGGTCGGTAGCCCAGTTCGCTGATGGCCCGTTCCACAGCCGCCCGGTTGCGGATGTTCTCACCCGATAACATTCGGGAGATCGTGGCGATGGAAACGCCTGCGTGTTGCGCAACATCGTGGATGTTTGCCATGGTGCACGCTCTCCTTTGAGTCGTTTGAAGTCTTTTCGCTACCGGGAATTCCAATGTTCTGGAACGTTGCGTGAGTCCGATCACGCTCCGCTTGAATTACTGTAAACGTTTTCAGTTTGGATTGCAAGACGCGGTGGTGACCTATTGAACACGTCCTCGTAGCCGTAAACGTTGAGGTGACAGTAGTGACCACGTTAACGAGCCGTCAACTGTGGAGCCGTTACGCTGGCGCCCATCCGTACCTCAAGAGATTCGTCCCAAGCTGGAAGATGATCCGATCAGTTCGGTATGCATCAAGAGTAAAACTGTTAGCACCACCTTGGTGGCTGGTTGGCTACGCTCGAGGCAGGGAAGGAGTCTGGCGGGAGTTCGCACCACGTCACGCAAAACTTATCCTTATCAATGCAAAGTGGAGAGTATTTAGTATCGCTCGTTGTTGCGAAATGGCCATACGGGAACAGGCAAAAAAGGCCCATTGACGGCCCAAATTTGCCCCTTGCAGGACAGTGGGGTGACGAACGTTGACAGCTGACAACAATTTTGAGGAGCTGAACATGCCTCTGAACTGCGGTGAAAGTTTTCCACGTGAATCGAACAGCATAATTTAACCTGCCTATCCCACTTAGCAATAACGGTTGGAATCCCAAGGGTCCCCGGTGACTGGATTGCCCCGTCCCATGCCGACATTGCTGGCAATGCGCAGGGTGTGGCGCAGTCTCATCATGGCTTGCTCCATGCTGTCTCACAACGAAGAGTGCGTACCTTCGCCGGAACCGGATGGGCCGATTCAATCCAGGATGGGACCGATGCCGACAACGTCCACCTGATACGTTACCGCTGAAGCACATGACGTACTTGACCTGTAGCCTCGTTCCATTACTCCCGAGACGCGTAGGAGGAATGTGTGGTTCGCGCAGAAAATGGGGCTCTCCTGACGTAAGAGTGGGTTCGGTTATGTCTGGTAGGGGAGTTTGATGTCTAATGGGCCACAGGCGAGCATTATCAGGGCCAGGGCGGCTTCTGACTTTTTGTGCTACTGGAATGGGTTTGGGAACTCTTCGTGCTGTTCAAGATCATTTTCATAATCGAAGCTGTCGCGTTCACTGGTATCAGGCTATCCACCCGGACAGCGGAATTAATCGGCGGAAGCGTTAGCGGAATCCGGGCAATAAGATCAGAATGATCGCGTGGTGTGGCCTCACCCCTGTTACTAAGCACCGGATTGAGGCCAAGAGGGTACATAATTTAGGGCATGGAGATGGTTAGAGCGGGTCGGGTTACGCGAGTGCTGAAGCAGTGAGTCGGTGGCATGTTGGTACACGATCCGCTTCGAGGAAAGTGATGACGTCTGAAGGAGGCCCATACGGCAAGGCTGTCAGCGCAGTCCGGGCTGGCGAGCTCGATGCGGATAAGGCAGCAGACCAGCTGATCGACAGGATGACCGATCGGGAGCTCCTTGGACTGCTTGACGGCGACTCCCCCAAGCAGCTGCTGCCGCTCATCCCGGTGCTGCTGGATCGGCGGCCTTTCGTGGCCGGGGCGGTCCCGCGGCTCGGCATCCCTGGAATCCGGTTTAGCGACGGCCCCCGCGGCGTTGTGATTGGCACCTCCACCGCCTTCCCTGTGACGATTGCGCGTGCCGCGACGTGGGACCCGTCTCTGGAGGAGCGGGTAGGTCAAGCTATCGGGTTGGAGACCAGAGCACGGGGCGCCAACTACTCCGCCTCCGTGTGTGTCAACCTGCTTCGCCACCCCGCGTGGGGACGGGCGCAGGAGTGCTACGGCGAGGATCCGGTGCTCACCGGCCGGATGGGGTCGGCCCTGACCAGAGGTGTACGTGTGAACGTGATGGCGTGTGTGAAGCACTTCGCGCTTAACTCGGTGGAGAACGAGCGGTTCGAGGTCGATGTGTCGGTAGGCGAGCACGCCCTCCACGAGGTGTACCTGCCGCACTTCAAGGCCGTTGTGGATGCGGGGGTCGATTCCGTGATGAGTGCTTACAACAGGGTGCGGGGCGAGTATATGGACGTCAATCGTCCACTGCTCACCGATGTGTTGCGGGACGAGTGGGGCTTCTCGGGGTTCGTGACGAGCGACTGGGTATTCGGTACCCATGATGCGGTCCTCAGCCTTCAGGCGGGGATGGACGTGGAGATGCCGCTGCGGCTGGTGCGAGCCCGCGATCTGCCGGCCGCGCTCCACCGGGGTGAGGTGGCCCGTGCGACCGTGCTGCGCTCAGCGCGCCGCATCCTGCGCACCAGCGTGTTGCATGCCGCGACGCGGGAGGAGGCGGGGCCGAGCCCTGACCTCATTGCCTCGCCGGCGCATCGGGAGCTGGCCTACCGGGTAGCCGCAGAGTCGATCGTATTGCTGAAGAACGAAATCACCGGTGCTGCGCCGTTGCTACCGCTGGCTCCCAATACCGGGCACCTCGCGGTGATTGGGCGCCTCGCGGGGCGGGCGAATCTAGGCGATCACGGTTCCTCACGCGTTCGGCCCCCCTCCACGGTCTCGCCGCTGCAGGGGCTAAGGGAGGCGCTTCCCCAGGTACGGATCACGAGCACCTCCGGCAAAAACGTGCGTGCCGCAGTCGCGGCGGCGGCCGCAGCGGAAACGGTGATCGTCGTCGTCGGTTTAGACCAGCACGATGAGGGCGAGTCGGTCGTCACTGCTGGTGTCGACGTGGGCGTGCTCGGCCGGGCATTTGGCTCTGGGCGACTCCGGGCGCCGCTCATTGCCCTGGCGCATTTGGCGTCGTGGTTTGTACGGGGCGGCGACCGCGACTCGCTCGATCTGCGCCCCTCCGATGTGCGCCTTATTCGCGCGGTCACTGCAGTAAATTCACGGACCGTCGTCGTGCTGATTGGAGGCAGCGCGATCCTCACGGAGGAGTGGCGAGACCGCGTGCCGGCGCTCCTCCTCGCCTGGTACGGGGGGATGGAGGGCGGCCATGCGCTAGCGAGCGTGCTCACCGGCGTCGCGGAGCCCGGCGGACGGCTGCCGTTTGTGCTGCCGACGGACGCCGCGCATCTGCCATCATTCGACAGCGCTTCGAAGTCCGTCATCTACGACGACAGGTGGGGTCAACGCATGCTCGACGGTGACGGGCACGCGCCGGCATTCCCGTTCGGGTTCGGCCTGGGCTATACGACGATCGAGCAGCGGCTCCTCGACCACAGGTTCGACGACACGGGCGGCAGCGCGGACGTTCTCGTGACGAATACCGGTGATCGAGAGGGATCGACCGTCGTGCAGGTCTACGCCGCGGACACTTCCCTCCGCAGGCCGGTAGCCCAGCTGCTGGGCTTCCAGAAGGTGACGCTGCAGCCAGGCGCGGAGTCGACCGTCCGGGTCACATTGGATGCGGGGCCCACGCTGCAGCGCGATCCGGCGACACAGGGCTGGGCCCCGCGCGCCGGCGACTGGGCTCTGCTTGCTGCCCAGCACAGTCCCAGCAGTTGGGTGGACGCGCGCCGATTACGGTTCCCTGGGGCCTTGATCGAGGAAAACGGCGTCGTGGACGGTCAGCCGACCTGAGGTCGATGTGGGTCGTGCCCTGGTCACCCGGGGAGGGCGCGAGGCTGTGCCGAGAGCGCCTCAACGCGGACGGGGAGCAAGTCGTCGCCCTTCAGCATTGCGCGGAGCAACCGCCGCGCTTCCCACCGGAATGAGACCGGCGCCAGATCACGCCGCAGTAACAGGCCCCCATCCGGAGTCGCGTACCGCTTCTGCAGATCACCCAGTTCCTCCGATCGCAGCAGAGCCACCGTATTTCCTGTGGCCTGCTCGACCAGCCGGACCAGCGAGGATGGACCCGTGAGGTCAGTCGCGACGAACCGCTGCACGCTCGATGTAAGGATCGTTTTCTGCGCCGCGCGGCTCACGACCAGGGGACGGAACGGTCCGTCCAGCAAGCCGTTCAGTACGTCAGCCGCCGCGTCAGGGCGGCCGATTCCCTGCGCCGCTGCTTGCATTCGTTGCAGACGGCCCGGCTCGCGCAGCAACTCGTCGATCTTCCAGCCGATGGTGGCGGTATTGTTGCAGCGAACGGCCGCCCCCTGTTCCATCAGATAATCGCCGTTGCGGACCTCCTGCCCCGGGATGGGGTTGACCAGCACCATGGGTAGCCCTGCGGCCATGCACTCCGATGCCGTCAACCCGCCCGGTTTACCCACGAAAAGGTCTGCGCGGCGCAGCAGCTGCGGCATTTCCGTTGTGAAGCCGAGGACACGGTAGCGGTCGCCAGCGGAGGCCAGGAGCGCCTCGATGCGCTGCCGCAGCGCGTCGTTGTAGCCACACACAATTGTGGCCGTGAAGGGGGAGCGCATATGCAGCGTCTGCCGCACGACCGCGACGGCGTAGTCGCCTCCTTTCGCACCTGCCGAGATCAACAGCATCGGGGGCTCACTGACATCGCGCACGGGGGCAACATCCGGCGCAGCCGCGATCGGGATCCCCGTGGCCGCGACGCGGTCAGGAGGCAAACCGAGCGCCGTCAGCTCCACGCGCCCCTCCTCCCTGGCCACGAAGAGCATGTGGAATGCGCTCGTAAGCCACAGGCCCTGGAAGTCGTAGTCCGTCGTGACCACAGCAGTCCTAGCATCGATCACGCCGCGAAGAAGAAGTGATGCCATCAGCTGGGCTGGCAAGAAGTGGGTGCACACGATAGCGGTGGGACGGAATCGTTTGATCGCACGGATGACCGGAACCGCATTCACCCGTGTCCAGGGGTCGATTGGACCGCGGCGTCCGAACGGCGGATCACTGGCGTCATAGCCCCACTCGACCAGCCATGGCAACTCCTTGACTAGAACGAAGTAACCCTTCCCCAGCACGTCGCGGTAGAGCGCGCTACTCACCTGCAGCACATCCAGTACCAGCACCTCGACGATGTCCGCGCGCGCGGCGCACGCCTGTCGGACCGCCGCCGCGGCGCTGTTGTGCCCCGATCCCACTCCCGCGGAGAGGATCATGACGCGCTCCCCACTGACGCTGATTGGGCTCCGCGCTGACGGCCTACGCATGAAGACATTTTTCACGCCCATTCCCCCAACTGCTCATCGAAAATCAAAACTGCCTCTTTTTAGAGTAGTGCAATTAAGGCATACTCCGCATCTGCTACACCGAGCGCGAAAATCGTCATAAATTAGTGTGTTTTCAGAAGGGGTGAACAAAAATATTAGAGGTCGCACCGAGGGGTATCAATTTTAAGACTGCTCAGCACCGAAATTCGGGAAAAAACAGTACGGCTCCTTGCCCTTTGTTAGAATAACTTGATTTCCTGCATGAGTTGTACAACGAGGTTATTGAAACAGAAATGGTGCGAATCTTCGATGAGGGAATAAATCGTGGAGAGACCCTGATATATATCCACTGAATATTTTTTATCGATTGGGCCCTGACGTGGAGGCGGCCAGCCGCCCCGCCCAAGGGGGTTCTTCGCGGTTAGTTATGAATATCAGCCCACTAAAGGCTGAAGTAGAGGCCGGTTCGCGCAACTGAAAATGCTTGGACGCGGCTGTGAAATTCATTGCCTCATGGCGGTGTTCTGTTATCGCTCAATGTCGCAATCGGCGGAGAATTGACCCTACTATGGTGGCTGTCAAGGGAAGAGTAGTTGTAGTTGGCGGAAGAGATTTCGGGCGAGGGAGCGTTTCAGAACGCGTTTGATTTCCCGATAGCCGAGGCCTTCGGTGGTGCATGGTTCAACGAATGTCTTCGTGGGGCAGTCGAAGCGCATACGGGTCTTGATCACCACGTCCAAGGCCATCTTCAGTTGTCGGTCGCCTTGGCGATTGAGGCGGTGTCTGGTGGTGTTTCCTGAGGAGGCTGGCCGGGGTGACACCCCGGCGAGGGATGAGAATGCAGCCTCGCCGCGGATTCTGCCGTGGTGGGAGTAGGCGGCAATGATGATCCCGACTGTCACTGGTCCGAGTCCTGGCTGTCCTACGCGGCGTGGATGGCCTTGGCTAGATCGATGGCTTCCTTGCGGGCGCTTCTTTGCTCCATGCTGTCGGAGGTGCGGTCCCGCCAGAGACTAATCTCAATGAGTTGCTTGTCAGTGAGGGCACGGCGGGTATTCATTCCCAGATCTACGTGACCTAAGGCGTTGAGCGCATTGCGGTTAGCTTTGCCTTGCTCCTGAACCCTGCGTCGGATTGCCAGGAGCACGCTCAAGGCCGCCCGCTCGCCCTCGGCGCGGGGATGGAGTAACCGGTCTAACCCTGTACTCAGGATACTCAGCGCCGCCGCTTGGGCGTCGATGGCACCGTTTTTGCCAGCCCCGGTGCGGGCTGCCTTCTTGGGTGGTTTGGCCTCAACGACCGGGATGTGTGCAGCGGTCAGGGCTCGGGTTAGAGACGCCCCGTGGGAGCAAGTGCCTTCTACCGCGGCAATGATTTCCCCGGTAGTGTTGCGCAGGATCCATGCGATAGCGCGCTTCGTGCCAGCGGTCGTGACCGGGAAGGCCTCGCAGCCGGCGCAGGCACCGGCTGCGAGGATGGCGTAGGTGTGGGTTCATGCGTGGGTGTCTACACCGATGACGTAAGCGTATTTTCTGCAACGATGGTCATAACGGTGATCCTCCATTCCAGGGTGCTGATGACCGTTGTGGGCGGCATCGGCCTGGAATAAGGTTCTTATCAGGCAGCTCTCTAATGAGGCACAAACCAACGGTTCGGCCAACCTTTTATAAAGCCATGATGAGAGGCCGGGCTGTCATGGCGGACAAGTCAATTCCAAGGCACCGCTAAGGAATAACGGGCCAGAGAGTGTATGAGTCACGCCACGGCGGCTCTGCATCGATCCTGCCAGCGGGCACCTGGCCTGCCAATATCTATTAGTGAGAGTGCAGCGGGGGCTGTGGCGTGCATGGCTAGGCCCGGTCTGGTGCTGGCTGCATGAGGTGAGGGCCTTGGGAGAGAATCAGATTCCTAATGGGTAGTGGCAAGCCTGAGGCTAGCTGCCTGACTTGACCTACTCGGACCGGGTGTGACCCCCCAGAAAAACCCCATCGGAAGACGTGGAACCCGACGCCCACCCAGCGGCATCAGACCACACCCGCATGCCCAAGACCTTCAAATCAGACCGGCAGCTAGTCAAGCCTCTGCCGGGCCAATACCCAGACCGCCAGGCAAAATCTGGGTCAGGTAAATGACACCACGTTAAGGCATTAGAGAAACGGTTGATCGAAGTCCCCGAGCGGGATTGTCAGTATTTTGGAATTAGCTTCCAGAAAAGTGTTGCGTGGATCACAATATTAAACTAGAGTCTAGTTTCAGTTATTGAACGTGCCGCTGGATGTTGCTTACCCCTCTCGGGAATTGACGTCCGTGATCTTGGAGTGATTAGATGCCGCTGTACCTCGCCGAAGACCAAGCCGATCTGGCCACCGCCGTATCCGACTTTGCCGACCGCTTCGCCGATATCCGCCAAACCCACGAAAACCTTGACAGTTACGGTGCCGGGGGCCGGCCCTCCCATTGGGATGAGCTCGTGGCGAACGGGCTGCACGCCCTGCACATCAGTGAGGCGCATGGTGGGCAGGGCGGCAGCGTTGTTGACACGGGCGTTGTCGTTGAGGAATTCGGGCGCCGGTTAGTTCCCGGCCCGTATGTCTCCACCGTCCTGGCCAGCGCTGCCGTAGCCGGGGCCGCGGACTGCAAGGCATCCACACGAGGCCTAGACCTTTTCGCCGAAGGTGCCACCGGCGCCCTGATCATGCCAACCGCCGCAGTGACAGCTCTCGCCACAGGTGAGGGCTGGGCATTGAGCGGGCAGGTACCGGTAGCGTCGCTGCTCTCCGCCGAATGGCTCGTTGTCGGTTTCGCCGATGAGGCGGCAACCCGCTTTGCGCTTGTTAATGCCGAGAGCGAGGGACTCTCCAAAGTAGCCGGCAGCAGCACGGATCTGACCCGCGACGCAGGAACGCTCGTGCTGGAGGGATTGCTGATCGACGTTGATGACGTTCTGGCAGGCCTGGGCGTGCAGTACGTGGAAACCCTGCAGGCAGGTATGCTCGCCGCGGAAGCATCGGGGATCATGCGCTGGGCGGTGGAAGCCACCACGGACTACTCCAAGATCCGCGAACAGTTCGGCAAGCCCATCGGCTCTTTCCAGGCCGTCAAGCATAAGTGCGCCAACCTGCTCATCACCTCCGAACTGGCCACCGCTGCCGCTTGGTCGGCGCTGGTGGCACTGGATCAGGGTGTCGACCAGCAGGCGCTCGCGGCCGGCTCCGCAATCCAGGGCGGCATCGTCCCGTCGGTGGACGCCCTGACCGAGGCCGTCACGATCTTTGGTGGCATCGGGTACACGTGGGAGCACGACGCACACCTGTACCTGCGCCGTGCCATCGCCACCGTGGCCCAGGTGGCCCCGGTGGGTGCACGCGCCACCGCACTGGGCCGTGCGGCCCTGGAACTTGACCGCCGCATCGACATCGAACTGCCGGAGGAAGACCCCGCGTTCCGCCAGCGCATCGGTATGCTCTTAGATGACGCCGCAGCCCTGGCCAACGAACACGACGGCGGACGGTGGAACTCCCGCGGCTCGCAGCGCACGTTCCTCGCCGAGAATGGACTTGCGGCCCCGCACTGGCCGGCCCCCTACGGCCTCGGCGCAAGCCCCGCCGAACAAGTCGTCATTGCCCAGGAATACGCCCGCCGCAACCTCCTACAGCCCTCCTCCGTGATTGGCGAATGGGCCATGCCCACCATCCTCGCCTACGGCAGCGAGGATGTTAAGGAAAAGTTCGCCCTCCCCACCCTGCGCGGCGAACTCATCTGGTGCCAGCTCTTCTCCGAACCCGGCGCCGGGTCCGATCTCGCTGGTCTGTCCACCCGCGCCGTGAAGGTCGACGGCGGCTGGGAACTCAGGGGGCAGAAGGTCTGGACCTCCGGGGCCCACGAAGCGGACTGGGGCATCTGCCTGGCGCGCACCGACGCCGACGTGCCCAAGCACAAGGGCCTGAGCTACTTCCTCGTTGACATGCGCGCCCCGGGCGTAGACATCCGGCCGTTGAAGCAATCCACGGGCGACGCCGAATTCAACGAGGTGTTCTTGGACTCCGTGTTCGTCCCGGACGCCTACCTGCTGGGTGAACCGGGCCAAGGCTGGCGAATCACGGCCACCACGCTGCAAAACGAGCGCACCCAGATCTCTTCCGGCGTTTCGACCGGAACCGAGGAGTCCCTGCGCCGGCTCATCACTGATGGTGGCTACCCGGCAACCGACGACGCGGCCTACGCGGCACTGGGGCGCATCGTGGCCGTCAGCTCCGCGATTGGCGCGCTTAACCTGCGAGAAACCCTGCGCCAGGTCAACGGACTCCAGCCCGGCTTTGGCTCATCCCTGGCCAAGGTCGCCCACGCTCGGCTTTCCCGTGAAGCCGCTACCGTAGTTCTGCAGCTGGCTGGCCCGGCGGCACTGTTTGCTCAAGCCCCGGCGGACGCGGTGACCGGGCTGCTGGGAGTGCCGCAGGTCCTCATTGGTGGCGGAACGGTTGAAATTCAGCTCAATGTCATCGCCGAACGCATCCTGGGGCTGCCCAGAGGCTAGAGCCAACGCCGAACGCGGTAACCCGGCGGCGCCGAACAATCCTTCAGCACTCCAAGTTTTACCGAAAGGAACCCTTTTCGCATGACAACGATGACAGGCGAGGTTGCCACATTGAAGACCCTTGATACGGCGCGGCTGCGTGAACTTCTTGAACCCCGAAGTATTGTGATCATCGGCGCGAACACGAAGTCCAGCTGGTCGCAGTTCACCCACTCCAACCTCCTCGCCGGCGGTTTTCAGGGGGAGCTTCACATGGTCAACCGGCGAGGCGAGGAATGCCACGGTCAGCCGTCGTTCACCTCGATCTCCGAGCTGCCCACCGTGCCCGAGCTAGCCATTGTGCTCACCGGCACCAACTCGCTAGAGACCATCCTTGAAGAGGCCAGGCTAAAGGGTATCCGCAACCTGATCGTGCTGGCCGCCGGCCTGGGCGAGGCCGGGCCGGAGGGCCAGGCGCTTCAGTCGCGGCTCGTGGAGCGTGCCCGCGAAGCGGACCAGCTCATCCTGGGTCCGAATAACTTGGGCTTCGTGAACTCTCACGCGAAGGTGGCCGCTTTCAGCCACATGACGCAGATGCCCATGCTCCCCGGCGGTGTCGGCGTGGCCAGCCAGTCCGGTGCCTTGGCCATCTACCTCCTACCGCATATGGCCTCCCGCGGCGTGGGCTGTTCCATGGCGGTCACGGTGGGCAACGAGGCCATGATCACCGCCATCGACGTCATGGACATGCTGGTCGATGACCCTGGCACCCGCGTCATTGCCGCCTACCTGGAGCAAATTTCCAACCCGGAGCACTTCTTATCCGTCGCGAAACGCGCTCGCCTGGCCGGCAAGCCAATAGTGGTTTTCAAGGCAGGACGGGGCGAAGTCTCTGCCCGCGTGGCAGCGGCTCATACCGGCTCGCTCGTGGGGGATGACAAGATCATCGATGCTGCATGCAAGCAGTTCGGCGTGGTGCGCGTGGACAACATTGAGGACCTGGTGGCGACCGCCGGCATCATGGAATCTCACGGCCGAATTTTCGGCAACCGCATGGGTGTGGTGACCGGGTCCGGTGCCATGTGCGCACTGATCGCCGAGAAGGCCGAGGCATCCGGGCTGGAGATGCCGGCACCCGCACAGGGTACCGTGCAAGCACTGCACGACGCCGGACTGCCCTCCTTCTCCACTGTCAACAACCCCATGGACACCACCGGCTACATCTCAGTGGACCCGACCATCATCACCAAGGCCAACCAGTGTTTCATTGATGACGACAACTTTGACTTCATCGTCATCAACAGTGGCTGGCCCATGAGCAAGCCCATGGCTGACATGGGACGGCGGAACCAGGATGAGCTGCACCGTCAGCTCACCTCATCCCCGAAACCGGTCATCGGTATGAGTTTCCTGCCCACAGAGGTTACCGAGTTTGGGCGCAACTTTGCCAGCGAACACGGACTGCCGCATGCCTCTGACTCCTTTGACCGCGGTATCCCGGCACTAGCCCGCAGTACTTGGTGGAGCAAGCGGGTGGATGAACTGACTACCGACCCCGTCGTGGCACCGGCAGAAGTAATCGAAAAGCCCGCCGGTGCCGAGGGCTGGAGCGAAATTGAGGCCGGCGCGTTCCTGCGTAAACATGGTGTTCCCTATATTCCGGCCGCCATCGCCACCTCCGCTGAGGCCGCCGTTGCGGCAGCAGGGGACATGGGATACCCCGTGGTCCTTAAGGTTGCCTCCGAGGACATCGCGCACAAGACAGAGGTTGGTGGAGTGCGACTCATGCTGCGCGACGCCGAGGCGGTTGCCGATGCCTATGCTTTCATCATGACGTCGGTGGCCGACCTCGCCCCGGACGCGCACATCCAGGGAGTGGCCGTCTCGCCTATGCGCCCTGCCGGGAACGAACTGCTGGTGGGAATTGTCCGGGACCCGCAATGGGGACTGGTGCTCGCCGTCGGATTTGGTGGGGTCATGGTGGAAATCCTTCAGGATTCCGCACTGCGACTGCTTCCCGTGGGGCCGGATGAGATCCGCCGAATGCTCGAATCTCTCAAAGGTATTGACCTGTTGAAGGGTTTCCGTGGAAATGCCGCGACGGATATGAATAAGCTGGCTGAGATCATCTTCCGGGTCTCCCAGGTGGCCGTGGGCCTGGGTGAGCAGCTCGATGAACTAGAAATCAACCCACTGCGCGTTGCCGGTGACGAGATTGAGGCCCTGGATGCCTTGATCCGTTGGAAGCAGCCGTAATGCGCAGTCGCGAACCCAAGGCCCGGTGGTAGCGTTGGTTGTACACCGGATATCCCAGCAGGAGGCGAACTATGGTCGAATTACTCTCTGGCGAACGGACCGAGCTTCCGGCTTATCAGAGGCTGCGACGCCAACGGATCTTGGACGCGGCGAAATCGCTGCTGCACAACTACGAGTACGAATCGATTCAGATTCGAGACGTGGCAGCGGAAGCAAACGTTGCGCTGGGAACGCTCTACCGGTATTTCTCCTCGAAGGAACACCTTTACGCGAACGTGGTGTACGACTGGACCGTGCCGTTCAGTGCTGCGGAGCTGTCGGAGGTGGAGGAGCTCGGCACAATCGAAACCGTCTCCTTGCGGTTGCGCATGGCGTTGGCGGCGTTCGAACGGCGACCCAATTTCTACAAGGCCATCCTGATGCTGCGCTCCACAAACGATCCGGACGTTTCAGTACTCATGCAGCAACTCGGCACCTCGCTGGAGAAACCCATTCTTTCGGACCTCTCAATGCTTCCGCTGGACGAGGCCTCGGACATCACGGCCATGATCTGGTGCGTGCTGATGGACCTCGTCGCCAGGCTGCTTTCCGGGGACAAAACCATGGACGAGGCGTTGCGGATCTCAGACAGGTTCGTGCAGATGGTCGGTTTGCGACTGCAGCAGTTCGAGGCAGAAACCGCCTAACGACCGCGCAGGCCGCAGCTTCCGGGCCGGTGGCGTAATGAGCGCCCACGAGCTGGACCACTTGGCCATCGCCGTCCCCGCCTGGGGTCCGGCCGGTGCCGTCCTGAACCGCGAGCTGGGGGCCCGATGGGCCAGCGGATTCCGCATGGACGTCTTCAGCCCGTGCCAGCTGGCCGTAGCCCAGGACATGCGCCTGGAATTGCTGGAACCCGGCAGCGGGGAACACTCCTTCATCCAGCGCTTCCTTTCCAACAACCAAGAACGTCCCGCACCCCACCACATCACGTTCAAGGTCCACGATATCCGTGCGGCCATTGCCGGCGCACGTGATGCGGGGATCGAGCCCGTACTCGTCAACCTGGAATATTCGCAGTGGCAGGAGGCATTTCTGCATCCCAAGGACACCGGTCTGGGCTTCCTCGCCCAGATGGTCCAGACGTCCCACAGTGTCGAGGAGCTCACAGGTTCGGCGGTCAACTCACGCTCCTGCCCGTGGGAACAGTCGGACTCCGCACCACTGCGTCTGACCTTGATCCACGGCACGGTGGCCAGCTTGCAACAGGCACGGCACGTCCTGTGCAATGTGCTCGGCGCCCGTGAAATTCTCGCCGAGGCTGGCCCGCTAACGGCCGCCTTCCACTGGGATGAGGGTGCAGAACTGCTGCTGACCGAAACACCCCGCGGCGGCATCGAGGGGCAAAACCTTTCATCGCGCACCCACGGAATCCACGGCATCGTGGCCGTCCCGGCGGATGTGAAGTGGCAGCTTAGTGAGCATTGGGATGAGCTTGACGGGCTGCTTGCCGAAGGCACCCTGCACCCCGAGCTTGGCCTGAGTATCACTTCCGTCGGCCGCGTTCCCGCGGTGGCTGGGCCGTAGCCGCCGCGGCCCGTCGCGACCTCACCGCACCACTCATACGAACCTGAGGGGCACCGTTACCGTGTGCCTTCACAACAACCAACAAGCAATGAAGGAGACCACCATGGGACTTCGAGGGGAAGCCGCAATCCTGGGCTTTTACGAACTGCCGCCGGAACGCAAACTGGCACGCGAAAAGACCTTCAACCTGGAACAGTGGGCCCGCCTGTCCAAGGCGGCACTAGACGATGCCGGGCTTGATGCAACAGACATCAACGGCATCGTCACCCCGCTGATTGGCGAGGCGAGCATGTTTGTTCCCTCCACCATCACCGAGTATCTGGGCATCGATGCGAACTTTGCTGAGATCGTCGATCTCGGCGGGGCTGGATCGGCAGCCGCAGTCTGGCGGGCCGCGGCCGCCGTCGAACTTGGCCTCTGCGACGCCGTCCTCGTCACCTTCCCGGGGACGCACGACGTGCCTACGGATGATCGCCGCCCGTTTGTTATGGACGATTCGATGTACTTTGGCGCATCCTCCAACAGATACGGCTCGCCGCAGGCGGAGTTCGAGATTCCGTTCGCAAACCTGGGCCAGAACGGTCCCTACGCCCAGGTTGCCAAGCGGTACGGCCACGAGTTTGGCTACGACGAGCTGGCCATGGCGAAGATTGCCGTGGACCAGCGCACCAACGCCTGTGCCACACCGGACGCCATTTTTTATGGCAAGCCCATTACAGCCCAAGACGTCCTGGACTCCCCGATGGTTGCTGACCCGCTGCACATGCTGGAAATTGTGATGCCCTGCCAGGGCGGCGCCGCCGTGGTGATTGGTAATAAGAAAATGGCCGCCAAGTCCAAGAACCGCCCCGTCTGGATCAAGGGCTTTGGCGAACGCGTCCCCTATAAAACACCCACCTACGCGAGGGACCTCATGTACTCGCCCATGGTCCACGCCGCTGACCAGGCCTTCTCGATGGCCGGGATCACCCGTGATGACGTGGACATGGTCTCCATTTACGACTGCTATTCCATCACTGTGCTCATGAGCCTGGAAGATGCAGGATTTGCCGAAAAGGGCAAGGGCATGCAATTCGTGAATGAACACGACCTCACGTTCCGCGGCGACTTCCCCATGAACACCGCTGGTGGCCAGCTCTCCTTCGGTCAAGCGGGGGTAGCCGGCGGCATGCACCACGTGATCGACGGCGTCCGTCAGGTCATGGGGCGTGCCGGCGAAGCGCAAGTTACCGACTGCAACCGCGCTTTTGTCACCGGTAACGGCGGCATCATGAGCGAGCAAACAGCACTCATCCTTGAAGGGGAATAGGAACACACCATGAGCACCACATACACGCCACCGGTCTTGACCGCACCGCTTCCGGTCCCGACCCCGCTGACCCGACCTTTCTGGGATGGCTTGGCCGAGCGCAAGGTCCGTATCCAGTACTCCCCGTCGCTGGGCGAGTACATCTTCTATCCCCGCCCGCTCGCACCGCGCACCTTGGCAGACGACTTGGAATGGCGCGAGATTTCCGGGGCTGGAACGCTCTACACTTACACGATCACCACGCGCCCCGTGGCACCGCACTTTGCCGCGGCGGGCCCCATGATCCTAGCCGTGGTGCAGTGGGACGAGGGCCCCAAATTCTCCACGGAGCTTCTCAACGTTGCGCACGAGGACGTCCAGATCGGTATGCGGGTCAAGCCCGTTTTCTGCGATTACCCTGAAGCGGGCGTCACCATGCTCCGCTATGAACCGGAGGTCTGAAATGGTTGCCGTTACACAACAGAACCAGCCCGAATTCGTGCTGCCGGATGTAACCCTGCGCATCGGTTCCACTACGCGGAGCACGGGGGCCCAAACCCACGAGCACATCAACCCGGCCACGGGACGCCCCGACGCCGCGGTACCCATGGCCAGCACGGCCGATGTTAACGAAGCCGTCCGCATCGCCCAGGAGGCGTTTTCGGTGTGGAAGGCAACACCTGCCGTCCAACGAGGGCGCGCATTGCTCAAGCTTGCTGACCTGGTGGAAGAACACACAGCAGAGTTCGCTGCCCTGGCCACCGCCGACAACGGCGCCCCGACCATGACGGCGCGTAACATGGTCAGCGCCTCGGCCGAATGGATCCGCTATTACGGGGGATGGGCCGATAAACTGCCGTTGGGGCGCATCACGTCGGTGGCCGGTGCAGGCGGTTCCTTCGGGCACACCCTGCGCCAGCCCTACGGGGTGATCGGCGTGGTGATTACTTGGAATGCACCCCTGATGTCGTTGGCCATGAAGATCCCTGCTGCGCTGGCGGCTGGAAATACCGTTGTGGTCAAGCCGAGCGAGCTTACCCCTTTCAGCGCCATGCTTTTCGCCGACCTCGTCCATGAGGCGGGGATACCCGACGGCGTGTTCAACGTTGTCACCGGTGGTGCTGAAGCAGGCGCCACCTTAGTGAGCCACCCGTTGGTTAAGAAGGTCTCCTTCACCGGCGGCCCCGAGACGGCACGGAAGATCACGGCTGCGTGCGCACAGACCTTCAAACCGGTCTTGCTTGAACTGGGCGGAAAGTCGGCCAATGTGGTTTTTGCTGACGCCGACCTTGATGCGGCGGCTTTGCATGCCGCCTTCATGGCTTTCGGGATCATGACAGGACAGGCTTGCGCCTTGCCTACCAGGCTGCTAGTGCAAGATTCGATCCACGACGAGTTTGCGGCAAAGGTGGCCACCATTGCCGCATCCTTCAAAGTCGGGAGCCCGCATGAGCTGGACACCGTTTGCGGGCCGGTCATCAACCAAAGTGCCATCGACCGCATTGAGGCCATGATGGCAAAGGCCCGAGAAGACGGTGCCAGCGTGTTGACCGGTGGTGCCCGTCTTGGTGGGGAACTGGCCGAGGGCTTCTACTATCCGCCAACCGTGGTGGCGGACGTGGACCGGGAGAGTGAACTGGCCCTACAGGAAGTCTTTGGACCGGTCCTGGCCGTCATGCGCTTTAGCGATGAAGCCGACGCTGTGGCACTGGCCAACAGCACCGATTACGGACTCTCGGGCTACCTGTGGACCTCTGACGCCAAACGCGCCGTGAGGGTTGCCGAGCAGCTGGAAACTGGTGAAGTGGTGGTCAATGGGGCGCCCAGTGCCGTGGCCGAGCGCCCGTTCGGCGGTATTGGTCATTCTGGCAATGGCAACGAAGGAGGGCTCGAGGGGCTCGAGGAGTTCTTCTGGACCAAGTCCGTCGCCTACGGCACCATCTAGACGCCACGCCCGGCACTATCCATTCCGATCGGCTGGTCCTTTTTGCCCCGTAGTGCACCCACCCACGGTGCCGCGGAAAGCGTGTAAAAACCGTTGGGGCCGCCCCACCAGGTGGCACCAACGGTGCCCGGTGGGCGCACACACATGTAGGTCCGCCGTTTTCAAAGAATGTTCTTTACCCCGCCCGCCGATTCTGTGAGGGCACAACCACTTTCTTTTCAGCACACCTAAGAAAGGATGGACAAAGATGTCCTTCGCTGACCTCCGGAGAACCGGAACCCTGAAAAAACTCAAACGCCCCGGATTCGCGGCGGTGGTCACGGTTCTAATCCTGGCCGAAGTCGTCTCGGCGTTTGAACTGTCCATGATGTATGTGACGCTTCCGACGTTGATCAAAGAATTCCAAGTTGATGCCAGCACCGTTGCGTGGGTGGTCACGGCGTACCTCTTGGTTTCCGCCTCCGCCGGCGTCATGGGTGGGCGCTTCGGAGACTTGTACGGCCGCCGAAAGGTAATGATCATCGTCTTGATTATTGCCTTCGCTGGCTCGCTGCTCTCTCTGGTCGGTGGCAGCCTGGGCATGATCATCCTAGGCCGTGCCGTCCAAGGCACGGCGGGAGCCCTGATGGGACTGGCCTTTGGGCTGGCGCGCGAGCACATGGCTAAGGAACGCATCCCCGTGGGTGTCTCCATGATCGGAGCCTCTGCCTTGATCGCAGGCGCTGGCGGTGCGCTGATTGCCGGGATCATGATTCAACTCTTCTCCTGGCACCTCATTTTCATCTTTTCCGCCATCCTTGCACTGGTTGCCGCGGCAGCCATTGTGGCAGTCATCCCGCGCGACACCGTGAACCCCAGCAAGGAGAAGCCAGATTTTCTCGGCGCTGTCTTGCTGCCGGTTGCGGCGAGTGCAATCTTGCTGGCCCTTTCCGGCGTCTCAAAGACGGGATTTGGCTCGGTTGAGTTCCTCGGGCGGATGGCTGCCGGACTGGTGATAGCGGCCGTGTGGGTCTGGTGGGAATTGCGTGTTGAGTCTCCCATTGTGAATCTGAGGATGTTCAAGAACCGCCAGCTTGCCCTGGTCATGACAGCCACCATACTGGCTGCCCTGGGCCCGATTGGAGGCATATCGGTTCCCAGCCAAATGATTATGCAGTACCCCACTACGCTGGGCTTTGGCCTCGGTTTTACTCCCGCGACGGCTGGTGTTTTTAGCGCACTGACGGCCGTGGTCGGTTATCTGTTCTCGCCGCTGGGTGGCAAGCTGGCCTTCCGCTTCGGTGCGCGGTCCGTCTTCATCGCAGGACTCACCCTCATGGCCGTCGCCCTTCCCACTATTCTTCTCACTTACGGGAACGTGGTGGCGTTCTGCTTGGCCATGGCACTGAACGGGATAGGTGTTGCACTGACATACGGTGCCCTCCCCAATGTACTCATTGAGGCTATTCCCGAGACCCACACCTCGGAAACGGCCGGCACCAACACGATGGTCCGCAACATAGGTCAGTCCGCGGCCACGGCTATCGGGGCCATCGTCCTTGCCAGCTACCAGGACCCCAAGACCACCATCGTGGCGCAGACGGGCATCAGCGCAAGCCTTGTCATTGTGCTCGTGTTCGCCGTCATGGCCGTCGTTGTTGCCCTGCTACTGAAACGCCATCCCGTGCAATGGGTTCCTGAAACTTTGCAGGAACGCGCCCTACGGCGTGGAACGCCGGCCCCACTTCCTGCGATGGCCTCCGACTGATCCACCCCAGCACACTAAACCTCGCGGCGCCCTGCCCTCGCTCCCGCTCGGGAGGCTGGCAGGGCGCCGCGAGCTGTGGACACCGGCAAGGCAACATGGTCCCAACAATAGACAAGAACTAGAATCTTGTTATAGTATTTGTTAGAGAGTGATCTACGCCACCGTGCGGTGGCCGTCTGAACTGTGGGGTACATTCCCGCGAAAGGAGCAGGGCAGTGACGATCCACATGCACAACATTGGCAAGAAGAATGAGGGGGAGCCCTTCTCCTGGACGTCAAAAGATGCACTTTTGTATGCACTGAGCGTGGGTGCTGGTGCCTGTGACCAGAGCGGAAACCTGGCGTTCACTACCGAAAATTCCCGAGGCATCAAGCAAAAGGTCCTGCCGACGTTTGCCGTGGTGCTGGGCTCCTCCTCGGGCCCCATGGATGAACTTGGAGACTTCAAGCTCTCGCAGATCCTGCATGGCGGCCAGCAGATCACACTGCACGGGGCGTTGGCCGCCAGCGGAACCGTGATTCCGGTCAGCAGCATGAGTGCCGTGTATGACAAAGGAAAGAACGCCATCATTGCCTTGAGTACAGAACTGCTGGACGCGCAGACCCGCGAACCCGTGGCCACGAGCGTGACCACCATGATTATCCGTGGCGAGGGCGGCTTTGGCGGGCCCCAGGGTCCATCCGAAAGCTGGGAGGTCCCGGACCGTCCGGCAGATGTGACGGTCGTGGCGGCTACCACCTTGGACCAGGCCCTCATTTACCGGCTCAACGGGGATCGCAACCCACTGCACTCAGACCCTCAGTTGGCTAAGATGCTTGGCTTCGACAAACCGATCCTGCACGGGCTGTGCACCATGGGTTTTGCTGGCAGGGTGCTGCTGGAACACGTCTGCGGATCGGATCCGGAAATTTTCGGTTCGCTCAGCGTCCGCTTCGCCTCACCTGTGGTGCCTGGCGACGAACTAGTCACCACCATCTGGAGGAACGAGACCGGTGCCGTGTTCCAGGTCAAGGTTGGTGACACCGTTGTCCTTGACCGTGGCACCTACGTACAGCGCAGCGCCACAGTGGCACACGCCACCTCAGAACCAGCAGCGGCCAAGGCCTAGGGCCCTCCAGAAGGAAAGGAACGCCATGAAGATTGCAGTTCTCATCAAGCAGGTCCCCGACACGGGGGAAGAGCGCAAGCTCACCGCTTCCGGTGCGGTCGACCGGGACGCCAGTGACCGGATTGCCGACGAAATTACCGAGCGAGCACTCGAATTTGCCCTGCGTGAAAAGGATGCCGAGAAGTCAGTGGAGATCGTCGCTGTCACGATGGGCCCCGGAACCGGCACCGAAGCGTTGCGCAAGGCGCTCTCGATGGGCGCCGATTCGGCCATCCACGTGCTCGACGACGCATTGGCAGGCGCAGATACTCTCACCACCGCCAAGGCCCTGTCCGGTGCGCTGAAGGACGGCAGCTTTGAGCTGATCGTGGCCGGAAATGAATCCACCGACGGCCGGGGCGGCGTCGTGCCGGCCATGGTTGCCGAGCTGTTGGGATACCCGTTTCTAGGCTCGATGGACACCGTTGCTATCAGCCACGGCACTGTGTCCGGTCAGCGCCAGGATGTCGAAAGCGTCCAGTCCCTAACCGGCAGCCTCCCCGCCGTCATCTCCATCACCGAAAGCTTCGCCGAAGCACGCTTCCCCAAGTTCAAAGGCATCATGACTGCCAAGCGCAAGCCCGTGGCTGTTGTCAGTGCCACGGCCGCCGGCCATTCCGGAACCGGTCACGCGAACGGAAACGTGGTCCTGGCGGCAAGTCGCCGACCAGCACGAACGGCCGGCATGAAGATCATCGACGACGGGACCGCCGCCATCCAACTCGCTGACTACCTCAGCGCCGAAAACCTGATCTGAAAGGTCTGCCATCATGAGCAACATCCTGGTCAATATCGAAGTGGCAGCAGACGGATCGCTGCGCCCCACCACAGCCCACCTCCTAGGGATGGCAGCACGGCTCGGAGAACCCGTGGCCGTCCTGGCAGCGACCAAGGGAGAGTCGCTGGAACTCGTGAGGAAACTGGGCGAACTGGGCGCGGGGACTGTGGTGGTCGTTGAGTGCCCGGGGTCCTCAAACCACGTCGCTGCCGCATCGGTGGCCGCCCTGGCTGACGCCATGACGAGCCACGCACCGGCTGCCGTGCTGGCCTCCACGAGCCCGAGTGCACGCGAAGTCATTGGTCGCCTCGCGGCCCGTACCGGAAACTCCGTGATCGTCGAAGCCATCGACGTCACCAACGACAATGGCCGGATCGTGGCAAGCCATTCGATCTTCGGAGGAAGCTACACGACGGAGTCAGGTGTTGGTGCGGGCATCGCGCTGGTCACCGTCTCCTCTAGCAGCTCCGATGCAGCCCCGGCTGTTGCCTCTCCCGTAGTGGAAGTGCGCGTACTGGATGTTGATACCCGCTCGGTTGCGGCGATCACGCACGTGGCGGTCGCCTCGGTAGGATCGGGACGTCCCGAGCTGCGTTCGGCCCGCATTGTGGTCTCGGGGGGCCGCGGTCTGGGCTCAAAGGAAAACTTTGTGCTGGTGGAGGAAATGGCCGACATGCTCGGGGCGGGGTTGGGGGCTTCCCGTGCTGCGGTCGACGCCGGGTACGTCCGGCAGAGTTGCCAGGTCGGGCAGACGGGAGTCAGCGTTTCGCCCGAACTGTACCTAGCCGTGGGTATCTCCGGTGCCATCCAGCACCGGGCCGGCATGCAGACGGCCAAGCGGATCGTGGCCATCAACGCCGACGCCGACGCCCCGATCTTCGACGTCGCCGATTTCGGTATCGTCGGGGACCTTTTTACGGTTCTGCCCCAGTTGCGGGATGCCATTGCTGCACGCAGTGCCGCGCGCGCTGGCGTTTAGGGAGAGTGCCCGGTGTCGTTGACAACCAAGACCAACCCCCCTCCCCGACGCGAACGTCAACGTTGGCTGGGACTACTCAAGTGGGTCGCCATCGCGGTGGTGGCGCTGGCCGCCGTCGTGCTGGTTGCCCGCTGGGCACGCGAGTTAGGCCCCGTTCAAGACTTCCTGCTCCAGTACCCCGGCCACAGCGAACTGCCCGTGAATGCGCCCGTGGGGATTCCCGCCTGGCTGGGCTGGCAGCACTTCCTCAATGCCTTCTTTCTGGTGCTAATCATCCGCTCAGGCTGGCAGGTCCGGACCACGGCTAGGCCCAAAGCGTACTGGACGCGCAAGAACACGGGGCTGCTGAAAACCAAGGGAAAGCCGACCAAGATCAGCCTGGAACTATGGTTCCACCTCTCCTTGGATGTGCTGTGGCTGCTCAACGGAGCGGCGTTTGTGGTGCTCCTATTTGCCACGGGTGCGTGGATGCGCATCGTGCCCACGAACTGGGACATTTTTCCCAACGCGCTGAGCGCTGGCCTGCAATATGCATCGCTGACCTGGCCGGTGGAAAGTGGGTGGGTCAACTACAACGCCCTGCAGGTACTTTCCTACTTTGCTGTGGTCTTCATCGCCGCACCGCTGGCGGCGATCAGTGGCGTCCGGATGAGCCCGGCCTGGCCCAAAGGCAAGGCTGCCTTGGACAAGGCATATCCGATGGAGATCGCACGGAAGATCCATTTCCCGGTCATGGTGTTCTTTACCGGGTTCGTCGTGATGCACGTGACGCTGGTGCTGTGTACGGGGGCGTTGGCAAACCTCAATCACATGTTCGCCGCCCGCCAAGACGCCGGTTGGCTGGGTTTTGGCATCTTTGCCGCCTCACTGGCCGTCATGGTGGGGGGCTGGCTCCTGGCCCGGCCCATCTTCTTGCGGCCCGTCGCCGGGCTGATGGGAAAGATCTCTAAATAGGGGTTGCAACGTCTGCCAGAATTGGACACACTGTCCGCAGCTAGGGATCGACCGATTCCACGAACGGAAACCAAGGAGTCAGCATGCAGCTCGAGAATAAGGTAGTCATCGTCACCGGTGGTGCTTCAGGAATTGGGGGTGCGATCTCCAGGGTGTTGGTGGCCCGCGGCGCCAAGGTTGTAGCGGTTGATGTCAACGCAGAGGCCGGGGGATCGCTTCAACAAGATCTTGGGGAGAACGTCCAGTTCATTTTGGGCGATGTCAGCGAGAAAGCGGTTGCAGCGTCCGCGGTTGAACTTGCCAAGACAACCTTTGGCGGGTTGGACGGTTTGGTCAACAACGCCCATGCCTCGCGACAGGCAATGTTCAACGAGTTGACCGAGGAACAGTGGGATCTGTCCTTTAATACAGGTTTCCGGGCCACCCGCCAGTTCATGGCGGCTGCCTACCCGCTGCTGGCCGTCAACGGCGGTTCGGTTGTGAACTTCGGTTCGGGCTCAGCCATCGTTGGGCAGCAGACCCAGGCTGCCTATGCTTCGGCCAAGGAAGCAATCCGCGGGCTGTCCCGTGTCACAGCCAACGAATGGGCCAAGGACAACATCCGTGTCAACGTTGTCTCACCCATGGCACTCACCGCAGGTGTGAAGGCATGGAGCGAGGCGTTCCCCGAGATGTACCAGGATTCCCTCGCCAAGGTGCCCCTGGGCCGTTTCGGGGATCCAGAAGCAGATGTCGCACCTATCGTCGCATTCCTGCTTTCTGATGATTCACGCTATATGACCGGCCAAACCATCATGGCGGACGGTGGAGCCAACAAGATCTACTGATCCTTCCCACCTATAGGTTCCACACCGGACACGGCCAGCCTCAGACCTCCTGAGGGAGGATCTGGGTTCCCCTCGTTTCCAGGGATTTTGTCAGGCTGCATGTCGTAGGAAATCCGTTGACTCTCATGACCCGTCCGGAAGTATTGTAGGAATGTCGGAGTCGATTTTGGAGTTTGCGGGAATGCCGGATCCGGCGGTGCTTCGCCGGGTGGATTCGGAGTGCCAGACGACGGTCCTGCTCGCTGCGCGGGTGCGGTTCTTGTATGAGTGCGACGATGCGGGGTTACGCAATCTGGCGGTGGTCGCGCTCTCGGACGCCGGGGTGGCGTGCCGCCGGGCGTCGGAGTTGTTCGGGCTGAGCCCGGAGTAAGTGTCGATGTTGCGGGCCCGGGCCAGGACGTGGGCCGGGGAAGGTGTGAGCCAGACCGAGATCGCTGCCCGCCTCGGGGCGGCACGGTCGGTGATCAGCGAGATGCTCGCCGGGCACGGGGCTTGACAATCCGTTCCGCAGACATCGCATCTGGCGGCGGCTCAGGAATCGGGACCACGGCTCGCTGCCGTAAGTAGTGCATCAACACCACAAACGATGCAGCCGTCGGATGCGTCTGCCGTGTTTCCCCAGGGAGATCGTCAAGGAACCTCTGCAGCACCCCATCCGTCAGTGCGCCAGCGGCCAGTCACTGTCCCTGAAGCCAACGACTCAACCGCGCAACCAAGGATCCCAGCTGTTGTGTCTTCGACGGCGCATATCCACGTCCTACCAACAGCTCCCGGTAGCCGGCCAGATAGGGAGCCAAGGGGCCGTTTGGGCCCAGAAAATACTTCGTCATCATGCTCACCTTCCCGTATTGAGAAAACAAGCTTGCGCCACACGCGATTATATAGAAAGCGAATGGGTGCAGATCAGCACGCCGGCAACTGATTTCTCGGCCAGGGCTACCCGGTTTCTGCATAATTGCGCGTTCTACATAGTGGCGGTTATGCAGAATTCTTCATAAAGGCCATGCACCAGGCTCGGTGATCCACGGGCGGTGAACGCGCACCCGTCCAAGCTTCCACTCTGCCTTGATCTGAGCCACCGCGCGGCGGGTGGAACGCTCCGATCCCTCTTAACCCGTCCCCACCAGCTTCTGGTGGGTGGCATCGGTGCCCGTATCCGACCCCGTGAATTTTCCACGTGCTCCTCGATCTTGGGCAGGTACTCATCAGTGATCTTGTCTTTAGACACCGGCTCCGCCAAGGACCGGCCGGCATCCCGGTCAGCGACATGCTTGGCCACGATGTGGTGCGAACAGCCCGTCAGCTGGGTTGCGGCGCGAAACGACTTCGTAAGATCGAACGCTTCAAGAATTTCTATGAACTGGCTATCCCTGTAACTGCCGTGATTATGCGGTTCGTGGGACTCGCCAGGGACGTTCGGGTGGTGTTCCGGCGAGGGTGCGTGGCAGCGCGTGGGGTGTCGGCGGCGGGACAGGGGTTTCCGTCGACTTGCGGTGGGTGATGGCCAGATTCGTAGAGGTGGTGGGTGGGCCGGCTACGGCTGACTCGAGCAGTCGGAAGAACAGCAGGCCCCTCGTGTGTGAGTTACGTCGGTTGAAGCGGAACACGAACTCGTCCAGCTACCCCCGGAGACGCTCGGGCAGCACGCTGCCTTGGTAGGTGCCTTCAAGGACCCGTTTCGTCAGCGAGAACAAGAGGTGTACCCCCGGGAGAGACGGGTGCGCGGGCTGGCTCGAGGCTTTGACATTGTGCACCTCAATGGCGGCCGCTGCTCGTGGGTTAGGGGGGCCACCCATCCGTGATGAGTGTCGCCCCGGGGACACGTGGGCTCGGATGAAATCGGACCGGCTGGCCGATGAAGCATCGGCGATGATCTGTAGTCTGGCCCGGCCAAATCCTTCGCCCCGGCGCTCAATCGTGCCGGCCACGAGCGTCTTGCCTGCCGCACCGCGTCCGAAGGTGCCGGGGCTGCTCCCGCCGATGAAGGTCTCATCCATTTCGACCCGCCCACTGAGACTGTCACGCCCGGACTGGCTCATCACCGATCGTAGTTTATGCGTCATCGTCCATGCAGTTTGGTAGCTGCCAATCTCCGGCACCCGTTGCAGGGTCAGCGCCGACACCCCCTGCTTCGACGCCATCATCAGCCACGCCGCTTCAAACCAGACGGTCAACGGTGTGTGCGTGCGGTGGAATACCGTTCCCGCGACTACGCTGACACGGCGCCTACAGCCAGCACACCGGTGCATGCCCGGCACAACACCCCAATCGCCGACGTCCGCACACCATGGGCAAACGAACCCATCCGGCCAACGCAGCCAGTCCAGATAGTCAACACAGTCCGCGTCCGACCGGAACCAGGCCCGCAGCTCGGGCAGCGACCCAGGAAAATCCTGGCCCTCCAATGGCGAATCCATCATGAACGACACAATACGCGCAGCCCCAGACATCACGGCAGTTACATAGATAGCCAGTTTCTATGATTTCTCCGTCAGACTTCCTACAGAGCCTCTTCCTGGTTTGGTTTGGTGCGACTAGGCACCGACATCGAACCCCAGGAAGGGGCTTCCGCAGTTAACAACACGGCGATGCTAGAAAATAAGAGTGGGCAGATCTGATGACCACCAATGTGCATTTCTGCTGGCCATTAGTGGGCATTTTTTCATGGCCGGTAACACAAGTTCCCCCCAGGCTTTACTACTGCGTGGCACAGGACCGCGCAGTGTCGAACCGGTTCATTTCCCTGCCGTCCACCCGCAACCGCACTATCGGCGCACAACTGTTCCTCCCCGGAGCCGAAGGATTCTTGCACTGGGAATCAACTTTTACAATTCACTCCACTCCAGCGGGAGCATTGCCCCGTTCACAGACACCTGAGCGGGCAATGGCTTTCCGGGCAGAGACTCATTCTTGGTCTATCCTGCACCGGACGGGGAATTCTCCGAGTCCATCCGGTGCAAGGTGTTTGCAGAAGCCATGAATGACATGCGAGCCATGGAACTTCTGAGGACAATAGCATGTTCCGAGGAGGTAGCGCGGATAATTGATCCTGACTCCTCGATCACGCTCAGCCACTTCTCCTACGAGCCCGATCACTACCGATCGGTCATCAACCAACTAGCACTGCGATTGATGAAGTCAAATTAGTGAATGCGGTGGCTCCGCAGTGACGAGGCTGCAGCCCGTCGGTGGATGAGGGATTAGCCTGCGAACTGTAGAGCCGACTTGCTGACCAGAAACGGTTTGATGTGCTCGGTCGCTAGGGCCACATGTGCAGGGTGTGCTGAGTATGCGCGCCAAGACGACTCGTCATTGAACGACATCCGAAAGAAGACTGACGCGTTTCCTTCAGCAAGTCCAAGATCCGCGTGGACGTCAATTTCCTTGAGGCCTTCAATGACGCCGGACAGGGCTAGTAAGCCGTTGACGATCGCATTTTGCTGCTCCGTCGTCGCATCGTTTGTGAGGGTCAGCATGACATTGTGGTGGATCATTGTTCTCCTTGTTTTGGGTACTTATCGAGTTCTTCAAATGAAGTTGTGGGGGAGTCTAGACGTCACGGAGCACTGGCGGAACCTAACCAGTTAAGGATCTTCTCCGGGGTGACGGGCACCTCGTCGATGCGCACACCGTAGGGTGCTAACGCATCTTCGATTGCGGAAACTACCGCCGCTGGCGCGGCCATTCGGCCACCCTCACCGATACCTTTGACGCCTCGGTACGTGAACGGTGACGGTGTTTCCAAATGGCCCAACCGAATAGCAGGTACGTCGAGGAAGGTGGGCAGAAAGTAACTTCGAAAATCAGTGTTCTGTGGTCGGGCCTGTTCATCGAATGCCAGCTCTTCGGTCAGGGCCGTGGCGATGCCCTGGACCGTGGCGCCCACCACCTGACCACGTACCGCATCAGGGTTGACAACTGTTCCGCAGTCGTGCATCACGAAGTAGTCCAGAAACGTGACGACACCGGTCTGAAGGTCTACTTCAACCACCGGAATATGAACGGTGTGGCCCACGATCGGGGCGTAATTCCCCCAATCTGAGCCATCAGCATTCGGCATGCTGGACATTGGATGGTCGTAGGTGTGTGTGCTTTCCAGCCCACTTCGGGAGCCATCTGGCAGCCTGAGCGCTTGCCCGTTGGCTAGGCGGGCGATGGTGGCCAGTGTTGCGATGCTGTCGGGAGCACCTTGGACTGCAAAGGAGGTACGTGAGGGATCCCAGACTAGATCCGCTGGGTCGGCTTCCAACAGATTTGCGGCTAGCGGACGCATCTTTTCGATGACTTCCAGGACGGCACCGGCGACTGCTCCCGACAGCATAACCGTCATGCGGCTGGCTGATGGCCCCATGGCTGGTCCTGCCATTGAGGTGTCAAGTCGTGAGACCGAGACAGAGTCGACCGGTACTCCGAGTTCCTCGGCCACGACAGTTGCGGCGATTGTCTCCGTTGGTGTCCCTAGGGATGGGGAATGCAGGGCTACGCGCACCGTCCCCTGCGCGTCGATGCGCACGGATGCTGACTCAGCGGCAGTGGTGTTGCGACCGGGTTCCTGATCGAACATCAGCCACAGGGCTGTGCCGGTCTGGACGCTTCGCTCTTGGCAGGAAACCAAACCGATACCGATGGCGTGGGTCGCATCCTTGGACTCGCGCGCCTTAGCCTGACGTTCGCGCCACATGTCGTACGAGGACTCTTCTAGTGCTCGGTGGAGAGCGGTGGGATAGTCCCCAGAGTCGTATAGGTTTCCCGTCGCGGTGCGGTACGGGAATTGCTCAGGTTGCAGCAGGTTCAGTTCCCGGATTGCTACCGGAGATAGGCTCAACTCAACGGCAGCCGCGTCCACCAGACGCTCCAGCATGAAGTTGTGTGCTGCTCCGCCGAACCCTCGATAGGCCGCTTGGGGTACCTTGTTACTCAGTACTGCGGTGAAATCAAAAGCGAAGGCAGGGATGTCGTATGGACCAGTTGCTTGGGCAAGGGGCTCAGCGTTGTTGATTGGGCCCAAGATGAACGCCGAGCCGTAGTCTTCGACGATTGAGAACCGGAGCCCCAACATCTTGCCAGAACTGTCTAGGGCGAGTTCGGCGTCGTAGGAACGATCTTCACCGTGGTTGTCACCGCCCACAAGGTTCTCGACGCGACCCTCAATATAGCGCACCGGTCTGGCGGTCAATCGTGAGAGCAGCGCACAGATCACCATTGCTCGGGGTTGCCAGAACTTGGCACCGAAAGCACCACCGATGTCGCAGGCAATGCCTTTGATACGATGTGGTGGCAAACCCAACGTCGGTCCCAACGTCCACAGCAAAACATTGCTCTGGTGATTGCTCCAGAAGGTCAGTTCGTCAACGCCCGGCTCCCACTGTGCGACACAGCCGAACGTTTCCAACGAAGCTCCCGTTTGCCGGGGCCATTTCAGTTTGCGCCGGACGACGTGGGCCGCATTTTTGAAGACACCAGCTGCGTCTCCAAAATCATGTTGCCGATGCATAATCAGGTTGCCTGCAATGTTTTCGTGAACGAGCGGCGCACCTGGGGCTAGTGCCGCATCTGCATCCGCTATCGGTGGCAGGTCCTCGTAGGTCACCCGTATGAGCTTGATTGCATCTTCTGCTATCGCCCGGGTCTTGGCGGCAACAGCAACGACCGGCTCGCCCACGTGGCGGACCTTGTCGGTGGCGAGGGCGTGGAGAGGGATGTCCAGTGGCGGATTGTGCATCTGGGCCATCGTGTAGATGTTCGATGTGGATTCCTGTACGTCTGCACCGGTGATAACCGCGTGCACACCCGGAAGGGCTCGCGCTTGTGTCACGTCGATGTCGATGATTCGCGCGTGAGCTGTGAGACTTCGCAGCAACGCAACGTGTAGCATGCCAGGTAGTTGGAGGTCGGCCACGAATTTTCCACCGCCGCGCACGTGTCGTGCCGACTCGATGGTCTCGCGCGGTTGGCCAAACGCGTGCGATGGGCTTGTAGCAGGTGTGGTTGGGGCTGGTGAGCTCATGGCGGTTATTCCTCCCGCTCTTGATCCTGTTTTATCATCGATGCAGCAAGTTGCACGGACTCGACGATCTGGTCGAATCCGGTGCACCGGCACAGGTTGCCGTGCATCCAGTCACGGATGGTCTCAGGACTTGGGTCTGGGTCATGTTCGAGCAGGGATTGGGCGGTGAGCAACATGCCCGAAGTGCAGAATCCGCATTGAAGTCCGTGTGCTTCTCGAAAAGCTCGTTGTATGGGAGCTAACACTGTTGGTGACTTGGCCAGACCTTCAATGGTGCCGATGGCATCCCCCTCGGTCTGGGTTGCGAGCACTAGACAACTACGCTCTGGGCGGTTGTTGATCAATACCGTGCATGCACCGCACACTCCGTGCTCACAGCCAAGGCGGGTACCGGTCAATCCGCATTCCTCGCGGAGGGCATCGGCGAGAGAAGTTCGATCCTCGACAAAGACTTCGTGGACAATACCGTTAACTTCAAGATTCACTGCTCTCACGTCCCGCTCCCAACTGCTTCGTCAAAGGCTCTGCTAGCAAGTATCGGAGCGACCTGGCGTCGGTAGCCGGCCGTAGCGCGTTCGTCATCAAACGGCAACAAGCGTGTGGATAGATCTTTGAGAAGCTTGGCTCGATCGGTGCCCACCAGCAGGATTGGGGTCGGTGCTGCTCCGAAGACGACTAGTCGCAATAGTCCAGATGACTCTCGCGTTGCGACCGCCCCCACCACTGGCCAGGTGATGTGCGTTCGCCGGACCAAATGAAATCCCGATCCAGACAGCGCATTTTTAGGAATGCGGATTCGCACGATCAGCTCGTTTGGGCTCAGGACAGTTCGGTGCTGGCCAATTTGAAGGTCCGCGGCATCAAGGGTGCGCTTTGTTGTGTCCACGAGGGCATTGAGGACAATCAGTGTGCTGGGCAATTGAGATGTGGAGTCCGCCCAGGCAAGGCTCCCGCCCAACGTGGCACGGCTTCGGATTCCGACCGCTCCCACTGAACCGAGAACTCTTATTAAAAGGGGGGCCGTAGTGGCCACCTCAGGTGAATCGCTGATGTCCCACATTGGAACGCCAGCGCCAATCGTCAGAAATTCAACGTCTTGAGTGATTCCTCGAAGCTCTGCCAGCTTGGAGATGTCTACAAGACTGTTCTCGGACCGGTCGCCTAAGCGCAGTGCAGGAAGTAGACTTTGCCCGCCGGCAAGCACCGCTGGCACCGGCTCTGAACCGAGCATCAGCGACGCCTCCAGCAGGTTTGCTGGCCGTTGATATGACAGCGGAGCGAGCTTCATGATTTACCTAGCCTAGTGTTCACGAAGGAGCGCCCCGTGTCCGGAAAGTTGGTCGGTGATTCCATTTTCTCGTAGCGCCAGCCACCACGTTGCAGCATTGATCGCAATCACCGGTTTGCCCAAGATCTGCTCCATTTCGTCGGCCAGCCCGACCGCCGAGAGGTTCGTTCCCACCTGGACGATGGCATCCACCCCGTCGTGATCTACCTCGTAGATGGCCTCTCGCAAAGTTTCTTTGGGTACTCGCGCAATCGAGACAGCTGTCGGACAGCGCAGCCCTTTAATTTTGGAAACGGGGTGTCCAATTTCCTCGAAGAATCGCACCACGTTTTTATCCCCCACCTCTTGGTAAGGGGAAATAACACCGATCTTTTTGGCTCCGAACAGTTCGAGTGCCTTCCGGCACGCATCGGCACCTGTGGCGACACGAAGCCCGGAAAAAGACTCGATATCTTGGGTGAACTTTATGTTGCCTTCCACACCACCCCAAAAAGTTTCTGCGCTCATCCCCATCACTAGGTAGTCAGGTTCTGCGGTCAACACTCGGGAACACGCTTGGTCAATCTCGCCACGAATCTGCCCCAGCAGCGCCTCGAAGGCCGAATCGCTGGTGATTTCTTGGTCTCTGATATGGATCCGACCAACATGAGCCGTCACTCCAGGAACTCCCATGCGGTAATAGTCCGGCTCAACGACCGTGTTTGTTGAAGGAGCGAGAACTCCAAAAACTCCGCGCCAACCAAGTACATCCGTCATCTGGGGTGCCTTCCGTTAATGTTCATTTTGTGCTGATTGTATACTATCTACTGCGCCATGGACGATACCCTGCCGGCCTGTGATCGCGAGTTCGATAACAAGATCGCTGGTATTCATGCTTTGTCAGTCTGTTTCTGCAGTGAATCTACCCATTTCTCGCTACCGGGTCAATAAGATTGCATACAATTCAACTCTATTTCGCGGCTGCTTCAGCGGGCGACGAACTTCTCCAACAGATTCTGAGCCCCAGGTGTAGCGATGGCTCGGGCGATCGTCCGGGCTTCTTCGGCACCCACCTCAGCTCTAGTGGATTCCCATCCGCCACGTATCAGGCGGCGCGTCTGTCCAAGTGCTAAATGCGGTCCAGCTGCGAGGCTCTTAGCTAAATCAAAGGCACGCTTCGTCGGCGAACCATCAGTGGCAACCTCGGCGATCAAGCCCCAGGCGAGGGCTTCATCTGCAGTCACGGCTCGATTCGTGAGGGCCATCGCCAAGGCCCTCTGCTGTCCGATGGCTCGCGGTAGAAGGTACGACGTGCCGCAGTCGGGTGTAAGTCCAACCCCGGAGTAGGCCAGCACGAACTTGGTAGACGGATCTGCGATCACCAGATCGCAGCTGAGAATTAGTGCTATACCGGCTCCTGCCACAGCGCCCTGAACGGCCGCGACCACGGGCTTCTCTAGCTGTGCCAGTTTTCTCAGCGCCCTGTCGAGTGTTTCTGCAAGTCCTTCTAGGTAGAGTGCATGGTCGTCCGCAGCGAGCATTGAACGCAGGTCCCCGCCGGCACAGAAGCGCTTACCTGCGCCGGTGACCAAGATAGCGCGAACGGCTTCGTCGGCTGCCGCCCTGTCGATCGCCATTTCTAACGCCTGGGCTGTTGGCTGATCGATCGCATTGGACTCCTGAGGTCGGTTGAGCTCGATGTGAGCGACGGCGTCAGAGTTCTCGTATCTGATGAGATCACAGGCGGCGGTTGGATTGGTATCGGTCATGGCGGGGGTCCCTATCTCGAAATCGGTAAGATTGTATGCAGTATCTACCATTATGCGGACCAAAGGGCTATTGACAGACCGCTAGACGTTCTGGTTGCATACAATATGTGACCCAGACCATAGCACCTACCCAGTCCGCCAACTACGTTGGGACATCGCAACGCAAACACAATGGAGACAAATTCCTGCGTGGTGAGATGATATACATCGACGACGTCCGGATCCCTGGAATGCACTTTGCAGGGATCGTTCGTAGCCCGCATCCGCATGCCCGGATCAAGTCGGTGGATCTGAGTAAGGCCAGTAATGCCGAGGGAGTTGTCTTTGTTCTGTCCGGAGAAGACGCGGCGAAATACACTGATCCTATCCCTCATTTTATTAGTCCAGAAGCCTTTGGTGGCAAGACTACGGATGTGCGATGCCTAGCGGTCGACAAGGTCGTGTATGTGGGTGAGCCGGTGGCTGCAGTTGTTGCGCAGACACGTCAGGACGCCGAAGCTGCTGTGGAGTTGGTGGAGGTTGAGTATGAGGTCCTCCCTTTTGTCATCGATGGCGAAGAGTCGCTGAAACCGGAAGCTCCACGCATCTACGAGCATTGGGACGACAACAAGGTCATCAGCATTCCGTTCATTAGCGGAGATACCGAGGCCGTATTCGCCGAAGCCGAGCACATTCTGGAGGACGAACTTAAAATCCAGCGGTACTCCACCCAACCCATTGAACCGCGCGGGTACGTGGCGGTTTATGACGTACGGGAGGGGAGCTACACCTTCCATGGTGCTTGCCAGAACCCCCATCCTCTCCGCTGGGTTCTCTCACACACGCTGCGTGTTTCGGAGAACGACGTTCGCGTGATTGCGCCTACAGTGGGTGGCGCCTTCGGTTTAAAGATGCATGGGCACCCTGAAGAACCTTTGATCTGCATTCTCAGCAAGCTCAGTGGCAAGCCTGTAAAGTGGATCGAGGATAGGACCGAGACCATGCTGGTCGGAGCCCGCGAACAGATGCACCGCTTCAAGGTCTCCTTCACCTCTGCCGGCAAAATTACGGCGCTGAAGGACCACTTCATTGCCAACGTGGGTGCCTTGGGAGCCCCTCCCGGCTGGGGCATGGTCTTCCTGAGTGGCCTGGCCTTTCCCACGGGCTACAAGATCGGCGCCACCGATGTGCTGGCCACGGTGGTAGCCACCAACAAGAGTCCATGGAACGCTGCCCGGGGCTATGGCAAGGAAGCCACTGCCTTGGTCATGGAGCGCATCATCGATCTGGTGGCTCGCGAACTGCAGATGGATCCGCTGGAAGTCCGCCGCGTCAATCTCATTGAGGCCCATGAGTTTCCGTACAAGACCGCTGGCGGTCTCAACATTGATTCCGGTGACTACCACGCCGCCTTAGACAAGGCAGTCACTATGATCGGGCTTCCTGCTCTGCGGGCAGAGCAGGAAGAACTGCGCAAAGAGAATCGCTATCTCGGTATCGGTTTTGCTTTTGAGCTCACACCGGAGTCAGGCGATATTCCCGGAACGTTGGTCGGCGGATTCGACACCTCCACAGTAAAGATGGACCCCTCCGGGAAAGTGACCGTGCTGACGGGCGTGACCACACCGGGTGGAGGAAACGACACGTCGATTTTACAGATTGTTGCGGACCAGGTCGGCATCGAGATGTCAGACGCGAGGATCATTCAGGGCGACACTCTGCTGACGCCGTACGGATTCGGCAACTACAGCGGGCGAAGTATGGTGACCGGTGGAAATGCCGCCTACCTGGCAGCAAAGGATATTCGCGCGAAGCTGTTGGTAATCGCGTCTCGACTGCTCGAAATCGATGAGAGCGACATTGACCTACGGGGTGGTTGGGCCAGAAGTCTCAGCGATCCGAGCAAGGCGATCAAGATCTCAGAAATCGCCTACACGGTCTACACCTTGGCATTTGCTACAGCCACCGGAGTGGAGCCACCGCTGGAGTCCACGCGCGTTTACCAGCCTGACAACATTCAACACACCCCCGACGCGGAGGGGAAAATCAACATCTATCCGACCTATTCCAATGCCGTGCACGTTGCAGTGGTCGAGGTGGACGCCGAAACAGGACACGTCAAGGTCCGTCGGTTTGGCACCGTCCATGACGCAGGGACTATTATCAATCCGCGTTTCGTGGAAGGACAGATGGAAGGTGCAACCACGATGGGAATCGGGGCTGCCTTGATGGAGCACTCGATTCACGACCCAGCAACGGGCCACCTTTCCACCAACCGTTTCAAGACTTACCTCATGCCGCGAGCCAGCGACGTTCCCATGTTTGAATCGGTGCACCAGATAACACCCAGCCCCTACACCGCGCTCGGAACCAAGGGAGCTGGGGAGGCAGGGGTAGGTGGGGCGCAAGCAGCGGTCTCCAACGCGGTGCATGACGCTTTGGCGCCACTGGGAATCACGATCCGTCAGATGCCACTGAACCCACAGAACGTTCTTCACGCCATCACCACCCAGCGAACGGGGCAGCAAGCATGATTGCACACCGATTCAAGTACTCACGTCCTCGCTCCGCAGAGGAGGCTGCCGCTGAATTGGCGCAGATGGACGGGCACGAAACAGCCATTATCAGTGGTGGCACGTGGGTAGTGCCTGAAATGAGTCAGCACCTTCGAAAACCAGAACTGGTCATCGATCTGAAGTCAGCTGGACTCGCAGGCGTACGCGCCGAAGCCGATGCCGTTGTGATCGGCCCGGCTACGACATACACCCAACTGGCACAGTCCAAGCACACCCCGAATTTTCTGAAAAAGGTTGTAGTGGGAGTCACCGGTGGCTCGCAGATCCGGAACCGTGGCACGATTGGCGGTTCGGCTTGCTACGCGAACCCTGCATCAGATATCCCCGGCGCGCTGGTGACACTGAAGGCGACGCTGCATCTTCGCTCCCATGGATCCACTAGAACTGTCGAAGCTGAGGATTTCTTTCTGGATGCCAACGTAACGCGCCTAGAACCTGGCGAGATCTTGGAATCGATCAGAATCCCGTCCAAGGAAGCTGGAAACCTCTTTTCCTATGAAAAGTTCAAAACCGCCCAAGGAAGCTGGCCAATAGTCACCGTCGGTTGCATTGCCTTTGAAGAGGATGCCGCACGGCGAGTTGTCGTGGGCGGTGCCGGAGCCACTCCGTTCGTGGTGGACCTGGACGGACAAGAGAGCGAGGAAGAAATCGCCGAGCGGGTACGTGAGGCAATGCGCCAGCCTTGGAGCGACGTCTTCGCAACCGCAGACACCCGCCGTCATATCGCGTGCGTCATGACGCAACGTGCCGTACGAGAAATTGCCGCCACCAAAAAGGGAGAACACTCATGACCAACCGGCAGCATAAACTTCCCGTGAATGTGGTTGTCAACGGCGTCAGGCACGAGGTCCACGTCGATCCACGTCTGGCGTTGGTCGACTTCTTGCGTGAAGACTTGGAGTTGACCGGTACCAATGTGGGCTGCCGTACCGGCGATTGTGGTGCCTGCACCGTTAGTGTTGACGGAGACGTTGTCAAGTCCTGCCTATCCTTGGCGGTGAGTGCTGACGGTAGCGAGATTCGTACCATCGAAGGTTTCGCCGGAGAAGGTGAAGAGTTGTCACCCATCCAGACGGCATTCTGGAACGAGTTCGGCTTCCAGTGCGGATACTGCCTTCCTGGGATGCTCTTCTGCACCGAAGAATTGTTGGATGAAAATCCTGACCCAAATGAAGCCGAAATTCGACACGCTATTGATGGCAATCTGTGCCGCTGCACTGGTTATCACGGAATCGTCCGGTCGGTGAAGGCCGCTGCCTCGGCCCGACCATGCGCATCGCGATGCGCTCCCGCTCCCGCTCCCGAGTGAGTCGATACATTGTGCGTCCCAATGACGCCACGTGCTTCTTCGTGCTCACATGCGCGTCCCAATCGTGGCCACCCAAGCAGAAATGTAACTAATGCGAACAGTAGTCATAGAAGCCCCAGGGAATGTCGACGACATGGTGGTCAAGGTATCACCGCGGCCTAGGCCACACGCGGGAGAGATTCTGGTACAGGTAGAAGCCGCAGGCGTCAACTTCATTGACATCTACCGACGCACCGGTGCTTACCCGGTGGACTATCCACACGTTCCCGGCCTTGAAGGTGCCGGCGTCGTCACTGAGCTTGGCGACGGCGTTACCGAGTTCGAGGTCGACGACCGAGTGGCGTGGGTCTGGGTGCCGGGGTCGTACGCGGAGATGCTGGTTGTTCCGGTGGAAGCGGCTTTGCGGTTGGAAAACTCCGTAGATAGCGTGACGGCGGCCGCCTGCCTTCTTCAAGGCATGACCGCTCAGTACTTGGCGGACTCAACTTTTGCGATTTCTCATGAGCACACCGTATTGGTTCATGCAGCCGCAGGTGGAGTCGGGTTGATGCTGACGCAGCTGGCTGCAGCACGAGGCGCGCGCGTCATCGGTACGGTATCCAGTGCCGAAAAGAGTGCAATGGCGTATGCGGCAGGTGCCGAGCACGTCACCCGTTACGACTTGCTAGCCGACATAACACAGCAACTGCCCTTGCTGGTCCGTGATTTGACCGATGGCGTTGGTGTCGACGTCGTCTACGACGGAGTCGGACGAACGACGTTTGACGCATCGTTGGCATCATTGAAGCCACACGGCCTCCTCGCACTCTACGGGCAGGCATCCGGTCCGGTTCCGCCTTTGGACTTGGGTCGCCTCAATGCCGCAGGGTCGCTGTATGTGACGCGGCCCAACTTAATGCACTTCATATCCAATCGGGGAGATTTGGAACGCCTAAGCGCTCAGGTCATGGAATCCATCGCGAACAAGGTCATTGAAGTCCAGATTTCTCGATCATTTCCATTGGACGAGGCTCCAGCAGCACATCGTTTTCTTGAGAGTCGACAGAGCACAGGCAAGATAGTCCTGACAATGGATCCAGTATCTTCAAATTCGTCCTGCCCAGACAGCGGAGGTTGAACAGAATCCATGTGCCCGACTTCGATCAAGTCCTGTGCAGAGCTTACCGATAGGCCCCGGTCGACCTGGTATCCGTCAGATGACGGGCTCGCCACTATAGGCTATCGGGTGTTGGCCATGCAGGTACCTCTGCTCGTGGAAGGCGCTCCGGGTACCGGCGGCAAGAGCGCATTGGCCAAAGCGCTCGCTCAGACGCCCGATATCGAGTTGATCCGGTTTCCGGGCTATGAGGGGATCGACCCCAGTCACGCGATCTACGAATCGGATTTCAATCGGCATTTCCTGCATTTGGGTGCTGCGGAGACTACGGGGGATTCCATCGCAGGACAGTGTGAAGCCCTAGGGGGAACCGAGCGCTCGACCTACGACGAACGGACCCTCCTCACCCGGCCGATCATGCAGGCTCTGCGCCAGAGCTGGGGCGTCGTTGTCGTCCTCGCCAGCCATGGCTGGGAAAGCGATGATCCGGCTCTGCTGGGAGAGCGGCTAGGGCAGAGCGGCATCGTGGCCGCGCTGCTTCCTATCGACCCCCTACCGTCAGCCGACTCACTGTGGAGATTTGAAGATATGTTGGAGGTGCTTTCTGATGCGTGATGTACTGGCCGAGCTGAAATCGGAGTGGGAGCTCGGAAATACGGCAGGATTAGCCACCGTTGTCAGGACGTACAAATCCGCTCCGCGCCTGGCCGGGGCCTCCATGCTAGTCACGCGCGATGGACGAGCCGTCGGATCGGTATCCGGCGGCTGCGTGGAAGGTGCGGTGTATGAGTTGGCCCGGGAAATGGAACACACCGGCACCGCGGTGCTGCAGCGCTACGGGGTGAGCGACGATGACGCGTTTTCTGTGGGGCTGACTTGTGGTGGGATCCTGGACATCTTTGTTGAACCGGTAAGCCCGGCAACGTTTCCCGAGCTTGAGGCGGTCTGGGATGATATTGGCGCTGGAAGACCGGTAGCCGTGGCCACAGTTATCAGACACCCGTCGGCCGACTGGGTGGGGCGTCGGCTGGTGGTGCGCCCCGCCGACAGCGACGGCTCGCTCGGCCACGCATCCGCCGACCATGCCGTTGCCGAAGATGCGCGCGGCCTGTTGGCCGCGGGGCGCACTTCGACTCTGGGCTATGGTCCGCAAGGACAACGACGGGGCGAGGGGATGGAGATCTTTGTGGCCAGCTATGCGCCGCGACCGCGAATGCTCATCTTTGGGGCTATTGACTTTGCCGCCGCGGTTGCCAGCCAGGGATCGCTTCTGGGCTACGACGTGACCGTCTGCGATGCGCGAAACATTTTCGCCACTGCAGCCCGATTCCCTGATGCGGACCAAGTGATCGTGGACTGGCCGCACCGGTACTTGAAAGGCCAGCTCGAGGCAGGTTTGCTGGACGGGCGCACAGTGATCTGCGTGCTGACCCACGACCCAAAGTTTGATGTGCCCTTGTTGGAGATCGCCCTGCGGATCCCGGCGCTGGCCTTTGTCGGAGCCATGGGATCACGGCGTACCCATGAGGATCGGATGGAAAGGCTGGTGCAATCGGGACTACGTGCGGAGGAACTCGCGCGGCTGAGTAGTCCAATTGGACTCGATCTGGGATCCCGTACGCCGCAGGAAACGGCAGTCTCAATTGTCGCGGAGATCATCTCAAAACAGTGGGGCGGAAGCGGCGAGCCGCTAAGTGGAATCTCCGGATCAATTCACGGTTCCTCGCACGAATCTCGAGAGCCATGGCCGAGTATCGAAATCAACTCAAAGAAATAGCATCGCAAGCGACAAGATTAGTCAAACGTCTCGCAGCTTCGGCTAGCAGCCCTGGTGTTTCGTCAGTTTGCATGTGAAAAAGCTGGACTGTGGAATCGTTCCGCCTGGGGAGACGCTGTCGGTACCTGGCGACAGAAAGCAAAGCTATTGGACGGAGTTCGCGGTTACTACTGCATTCCTGGCGGCCAGAATGTGAACGCGCATTACAGCCTCCGCCCATTCCCCGTCGCGGGCTTTTGCGGCCGCCACGAGTTCGGCATGATGCTGCATGCTTCGTTTGAGTTCCTCAGGGGTGTAGCTCATGAAGGTGTGTGCCACCATTGTTGGCCGCAGGATTGCCCGCAGCGCAATGGAAAGGTGCCTGTTGCCACACAGTTCTACGAAGATGCCGTGAAATGCGCCGTTGAGAGCGCTCAGCTCGTTGTGCCGGCCGGCTCGCACAGCTTCTTCCATTTGGTTTGCCAACAGCTCAAGCCGCTCAACGTCCACATCGGTGAGGTGGGGTACTGAGAGGAGGGCGGCATGGGGTTCAAACCCAGCGCGAACGTCATAAAGGTCAGCGATGTCCCCGGCGCTAAAGGAGACAACCTGTGCTCCTTTATTGCGGCTGATCTCCACTAGGCCTTCTGCGGCCAATCTTTTGATTGCCTCGCGAATAGGAGTCCGGCTGACCCCGATGCTCTCGGCCAAGGTTTTTTCCCTAAGCCAAGCGCCGGGTGGCAGGATGCCTGAAGCCAGCATGGAGCGCAGTTGATCGTAAACGCTCTGTTCTGCGCCCTGCCCGAATTCGTAATCCGGTGTGGTCGAATCGATGTTCATGACTGTCGCACCTTGCATGTTGGACGATGGGTTTTACTCACGGGAGGCAGGTGTTGCCAGATCCAGTCTAACTCTGGCAACACCTGCACGGTTTATGCCGTGTGCCCTGGCTGGGGAGTCTTTCCGTTTTCGATGTAGGCGATGATACTTTGGCTGTCCATCACTTCAGCGTACTTGGCCTGAAGGTCGTATAGAGACGCTTCATGCACGCCATCATTGCGGTCCGCCACACCGTCGCTGACAACGAGGGGAATGAAGCCGTGTTGAATGGCATCCACAGCCGTGGCTCGGACGCAGCCGCTGGTACTGGTTCCTATAATGATGACGGTATTTATCCCCTGGGATCTAAGCGTGGAGCTAAGGCTCGTTCCGAAAAAGGCGCTGGCATATTGTTTTACTATCACGGTTTCTTCAGACAACGCCTCCACCTCGGGCATAAGCTGACCATGTATTGTCTCGCCGATGAGGGTTTTCAGTGCAGGGATCTTTTTGACGAAAACGCCGCCGTCCAGGGCGTTTGGACCATAACGGACGATGGTGTGTATTACCGGCACTGCTCGGCGTCTGGCTGCTGCGATGACTGCTGCCGCCACTCCCAAGCAGTCTGACGGGGGCAGGCACAAGGGGCTCTGCGGATCGAAGTAGGCCCGCATGAGATCTATCGAGATCACGGCCGGGCTGCTTCCGGGCGTCAGGGCTCCATTGAAGCCCTCGTTGAAGTCGTCCACGGCTGTCATTACACAGTCACGGGCGGCATCGGTGCCGGCAACCCGGTCTCTGCGAGGCAGTTCGCCAGCAGGGATTCCATATCACCACCACGGTTGAACAGGGGCAGCGGCTCAACACGGGTAGAGCGCAGCCGGGTCCGCAGCGCGTCCGTTGCACTGGAATCGAGTTCCCCATCTTCGTTGCACACCACACCGTTGCGCAGGGCGCCTTCGGGGGTGACGAGTCCTCGACGCACCTCCTTGCATACCAGCTCGGGATCCCGTTCCAGCGGATCTCCCCAGCCACCTCCACCCCAAGTCACGAAATGTAGGACGTCGTTTATCCCGACGGAGATGTCGTGCACTTTGCTGGGCAGAATCTCCTTGCTGCCGTCGGCCCGGTCGATCCATTTCTTACCTCGGTCCCCGGGTTCTCCGCCCTTGACTCCCCACGGATACGTCAACCAGCGGTCATCGTGGATCGCGATGGTGCCCGGCTCCAGGAAGCGGTAGGCGACGTCGACTCCGTTCCCACCGCGGTGCAGGCCCGCACCGCCGGAATCAGCGATGGTTTCCCAGCAGTCCACCACTAATGGGTAGTAGGATTCCAGATACTCACAGGGAATGTTGACAAAGGACGGCCATAGCGAGTGCCCGTCCGGGCCATCTCCCATGGGGCGACCGGGAATGCCGCCGAAGCCGATGGAATAGAGCTGGAACCACTCCCCTTTTCGTTCCCCACTACTATAGTTGCCGGAGTACATGAAATGGGGGGAAGAGGAGAAGCCGGCGGCGTTAAGCAGATCGGGGTTTGCCTGACCGAGCAGCCCGCCAAAGAGATCGAAGAGGCGGCCGATCCCGTGGTTTCTCCCATTCAGGGCAGCCGGGTATTGGGGCTTCCAGAACGAATTCTCGGGGATCTTTACATCCACCAGGGGATAGAAACCGTCATTCCAGAGAATTTGCGGGTCTGCCACCGTGATCATGTAGATGCCGAAGAACATGCGGATCAGATTCTCATTGATGTAGTAGTTGATGGGCCCCTGGGCCTGGGGGCTGCTGCCGGTGAGGTCAATCAGCACCTTCTCCCCGGTCCTGGTGATCGCCATCCTCAGCTCGTAGGGACCATGACCGCGGCCGTCGTCGTCAATGTAGTCGGTGAAGGAAAGTGTTTCCCCTTCCTTGAAGACCAGGGTAAGCAGGACTTTCATGGCCCGAAAGTTGCGGTCCAAGAGTGCGTTCAGTGCCGAGGTGTACACATCGACTCCAAAGCGTGCGCACATCTCCTGGACCCGTCGTGAAGCAGTTCGGCAGGCGGCGACGATGCCGTTGAGGTCAGCCCGGTTCCAGTCCGGTTTACGGACCTGGTTCAAAATGATCCCCAGCGACGTCTCGTCGCGTACGCCCTGCTTGTATAACTTGAACGGGGGAATGATGACGCCTTCTTCAAAGATGGTGCGGGCGTCTGTGGGCATGGAAGCCGGGGTTTTGCCGCCGACATCTGTCATGTGGCCAAATTGTGATGCCCAGCCGACGATTCGCCCTTCAAAGAAGATGGGCATGACCACCAGCCAGTCGTTGGCGTGACTGATGGCGGCTCCGCACGAATAGGGGTCTGATGTCATCAGCACATCGCCCTCTTCGATGGTGCCGCTGAAGTTTTCCAAGAAGTCCGGAATGGATAGACCAAACTGCCCGACAATCATTTTTCCGGCCGGGTCCGCGATCAACGGAAACTCGTCATGCTGTTCGCGGATTCCGGGGCTCAACGCAGTGCGAAAAAGGGTTTCATCCATTTCATAGCGGGCGCTGCGGAGTGCGTTTTCGATCAGGTCAAGGGTCACAACGTCCACGTCCACTGCATTGAGGGGTTGTGTGGCGGTTTCAATTAAAGTTGCCATGGAGTCAGTCCTTTGTGGTTTCGGAGTCTTCAGTGGGACGGATGAGCAGGCTGCCGTGCGGGTGAACTGTCGCTGCATGACCTGGCAACACCAGGGTAGTGGAGTCCATTTCGGTGATGACTGCGGGCCCGTTAACCACGTTCCCTGCCTTCAGTAGACCCCGATCGTAAATGACGGCCGGAACATAGTTCCCATCGACGAACAATGTGTGCTTGCTCAATTTCGCCGGGGACGGATCGGTGCCGCCTGCCTCGAGTGTTACTGAGGCTACTTCTGGCCGTGGGCCGCTGACAGTAGCGCGGGCGGTGACAAACTCGTGCTCATTGTCCAGCAAAAAGGCGAAGAGGCGCTCGTGCTCAGTATCAAACTGGGTGCGGAGATGGTTCAGGCCATCTCCGCTAAGGAAGGTGCTTATATCCATGGTGATGGGGATTTCGAATCCTTGACCGTGATACCTCATGTCCGCCGAATAGCTAACGGTCAAGTCGTTCTCGTCCAGACCGGCGGCCAGAAGCGATTCCCGGGCAGTCCTTTCGAGTTCTTTGAGGATGTCATAGACCAGTTGGTCGCTGAGTTCGCTAAATCGCTGGACCAGGGTTCGGGCGGATTCATCACGCAGGCTAGTGGTCGCGTCCCCGTAGGCGCACAGGACGCCCGGTGACGGCGGGATGATGACCGGCCAGGCGCCAGTCAGCTTCCCGAGAGCATTGGCGTGCAGTGGCCCCGCCCCTCCGAACGCCACCAAGGCGAAGTCGCGTGGATCAAATCCCTGTTGCGTCGATACCAGTTTAAGCGCGCCGTAAATGTTCTCGTTGACGATGTGCAGGATGCCTTCTGCGGCACCCTCAATCCCGTCCAGTCCGATCGCTTCGGCGATGGTCTTCACGGCAGTTCCGGCAGCCTCAACGTCTAGGCCAATTTCTCCACCCGCTAGTTGGGGCAACAGATAGCCAAGGACCACGTTCGCGTCTGTAACGGTTGGTTCCATCCCGCCGCGGTCGTAGGAAGCAGGCCCGGGTGAGGCACCGGCTGATTGGGGCCCCACTCGCAGGGCCTGGGTCAGCGGGGGAACATGCGCTATGGAACCGCCACCGGCACCCACTGTTCTAACATCTACCGAGGTGGCGCGCACTGTGAGGTCACCGACAGTGGTTTCGCGCCCGATTCGCGGTGTCAAATTCTGGACAAGTGCCACGTCAGTGGACGTGCCTCCCATGTCAAAAGTCAACAAGTCGGAGAATCCCGCTTGTTCGGCGGCCCAGACGGCACCGGTCACGCCGCCGGCGGGTCCGGAAAGCAACAAGGACACAGGATTGTTCGCGGCTACTTTCCCGGAGACCAAGCCTCCGTCGCTGCGCAGGATGGACAACTGGGCATCGATCCCGGCCTCACCGAGCTTGTTCTCGAGATTGCCGACATAACGGGATACCTGACCTTGAACATAAGCGTTCGCGACGGTGGTGATGGTGCGTTCGTACTCACGGAGTTCGGGAAGAACCACGGAGGAGCGCGAGACGGGGATCCCGGGGAGTTCTTCAGCGGCGATCTGGGCAATGCGCGCCTCGTGGTCCCCATAAGCGTAGGAGTTGATCAGGCTGATGCTGAGCGCCTCGATGCCTTTCTTCTTGAGCTTGCGGAGCTGAGTCCTGACGTCCTCTTCGTTGAGGGGAGTGAGGACTTCGCCGTTGGTGCTCACTCGTTCAATGACCTCAACGGTGTCTTCGAGGTCGGCCAGCGGCTCAGGCTTGGGCCAAATGATCCATCCGGCCAGTCCGCCGGGAACAAACGATCGAGCGATTTGCAGCACCTGACGGAATCCCTTGGTGGTTACCAGACCAACGCGGGCCCCTTTTTTCTCTAGGATGGCGTTGGTGGCCACGGTTGTACCATGGAGGACTTCACGCACGTAGGATAGTGGAATGTTGGCGGCGGCGCAGACCTGTTCAATGCCGTGAAGGACGCCTATGGATTGATCCTCGGGCGTGGATGAGGTTTTGAAGCGGTGAGTTTCCCCAGTCTCCTCGTTGATTAGCAGAATGTCTGTAAAGGTGCCGCCGACATCTACACCTAGTCGAAATGCCATCAGTTCTCCTCTATATCTGTCTCTGCTCAATGCTGCGCGCTGGTGCGCCGCTGAGCTGGGCTGTAATGCAAAACGACGCCCATGCCATGCAGGGCCGACTGTGCGAACCACTTCCTCAGGTCCGGTGTCCCGTTGGAAAAATCCGCAGTGGACTGCTGTAACGCAGCTCACATAACTCAAGTTCAGGGTAAAGTCATAAAGATCAACTGTCAACCCGATTGCATACTATTTTGCCGAAATATTAAGGATTTACTTGACTAGCGACCATAATCCTGCAAAGTTGTATACATCTTTGCTGTTCACATTCAACCGTTGAACAACTTCCCCATCACCAAAGCCGTTTCCCGGGAGGGCTGCCATGACCACCACCATTGAAGCGAAATCTGACTCAGGACCACTGTCGGGCCTCCGCGTTATCGAGATGGGCCAGTTGCTTGCAGGGCCCTTCTGCGGGCAAATGCTCGGCGACATGGGAGCGGATGTTGTCAAAATTGAAGATCCGACCAAGGGCGATCCGCTTCGGCAATGGGGCCGGCAACTACCTGAGGGCCAGTCCCTCTGGTGGTCGATCGTGGGACGCAACAAACGTTCAGTTACCTTGAACCTGCGTGAACCCGAGGCGCAGGATATTGCACGAAAGCTGCTATCCACGGCCGACGTTCTTATCGAGAACTTCCGTCCAGGCACCATGGAGCGGTGGGGCATGAGCTACGAGGCTCTGGCGAAATTGAATCCGAAACTCATAATGGTGAGAGTTTCCGGGTTCGGTCAGGATGGCCCCTACTCCCAGCGAGCGGGGTACGGCGCCATCGGCGAGGCCATGGGTGGCCTCAGGTATGTGGTGGGTGATCCTTCGATGCCGCCATCGCGCGTTGGAATCTCAATCGGGGACACCCTCGCGGCACTGTTCGCGACGATAGGGGCGTTGGCGGCCGTCCGCGAACGTGGGTCCAGCGGGCGGGGCCAGATCGTGGACTCCTCCATTTATGAGTCCGTTCTTGGAGTGATGGAATCACTGGTGCCGGAATGGCAAGTATCCGGGTACCAGCGGGAACGCACCGGCGCAATTCTCCCCAACGTCGCCCCCAGCAACGTCTACCCCACCAAAGACGGCAAATGGGTGCTCATCGCCGCCAACCAAGATACGGTGTTCGGGAGGCTGGCTGTTGCTATCAACCAGCCTGAACTGGCCGCCGATCCGCGCTATGCAACGCACGGTGCCCGCGGAGAACGTCAGGAGGAACTGGACGGGATCATCGGTGAATTTACATCCACGCAGCTGGCCCAGGACCTAGAAGTCTTGTTGGAGAAGCATGGAGTCCCTGCAGGTAAGATCTTCCGGCCTGTGGACATGCTCACCGATCCACAGTATTTGGCTCGAGAATCCATCATTTCCGTGGACCACCCCGTCTTGGGTCCTGTCTCAATGCAAAACGTCTTCCCGAAGCTAAGCCGTACCGCGGGCACCGTCCGGTGGCCGGGCCCGGCATTGGGGCAGCACACCGCGGAGGTTCTCTCCGGGATCGGGATCACGGATTCTGATTTGTCGACACTGCGAGCTAGGGGCCTTGCATGAGCCTTCCACAGCTGCCGTCTTCCATTCGGCTGGTTGAAGTTGGTCTGCGCGACGGACTCCAATCGGTTGTTGAGCCAGTGCCCACCGGGGACAAGGTGGAACTGGTTCATATGCTGATCGATGCTGGAGTGAGGGAGATAGAGGCCGTCTCTTTTGCCCATCCCAGAGTATTGCCACAACTAGCGGATGCTAGTGAAGTCATGGCTGCGGTACCGCGTCCCCCCGGCGTTGTGTACAGGGGGTTGGCTCCCAATCTCCGCGGCGCACAGCGTGCTGCGGAATGCGGATTAGACGAGCTCGTCGTCGTCGTCTCAGCAGACAACCAGGTCAGCATGCGCAACCAAGGTATGAGCATAGATGAGGTCCTGGCGGACTTGGTTAAAATTGGTGAATTGACGCAGTCCGTCGGCACGCGTCTGGTTGTTGCCGTCGCTTGTGCATTCTTTGCGCCGGCCCGTGGACCTGTCAGCAGGGAAGAGCGGCTCCGCGTGGTGGAAGCTGCCATTGATGCAGGTGCCAGCGGTGTGTACCTCGCCGCTACCTCAGGTGAGGAACATCCTGGTGAAATGTACGATGGCGTCGCACAAGTGTGCCGGGACTATGCCGAGTTGGACGTGGGTGTGCATCTTCACAACCGCAACGGCTTCGCTCCGGCCAACGCTCTTGCTTCCATGATGGCTGGCGCCACTTGGCTAGAGGGATCCTTCGGGGGGCTAGGGGGGGATATGTGGTTCCCTGGAGATCCCGCCGTCTTGGGCAATGCGGCATTGGAGGATCTGATCCACCTGTGCGACGGACTTGGGATCGCAACCGGGATTGACCTTGCGAAGTACATGAAGGTCTCGGACCGGATCGCTCAACTTACCGGGCGCCCGTCGGCATCCTTCGTTTCGCGAGGGGGTACCCGCCACGACTTAGCCACGGCCCGTTGGCCGGCAAATATTTGAATGTCACCACCAAAGCAACGGTGTGTTGGAATCGAAATGGCTGGCACTTCACCGTGCAGAGGCATCCGAATAAGGCAGGTGAAGGAGCGTAAATCATTGTGCGCCGGAACCCCCTGTTGTTGCCAGTGATGGCTTCCGCAGCATAACAAATACGCCCATTGAGAGCAGTGAAAGGACGGTCATGGCGAAGACGCTGGCTGAAAAAGTTTGGCGTGATCACGTCGTCCGCCAGGGCGAGGGTGACGGCGATGCCGCACAGCCGGACCTTTTGTATATTGACCTTCACCTCGTGCACGAAGTCAGCTCGCCCCAGGCCTTCGAGGGTTTGCGGCTGGCCGGTCGGCCATTGCGCCGCCCGGATCTGACCATTGCCACGGAGGATCACAACACCCCCACGCTGGACATCTTCAAGCCGATCGCGGACCTTACCTCCCGCACCCAGATCCAGACGCTGCGCAACAATTGTGCCGAATTCGGTGTGCGCCTGCACTCGCTGGGCGACGCCGAACAGGGCATCGTGCATGTGGTGGGCCCGCAGCTGGGCCTGACCCAGCCGGGTATGACGGTGGTTTGTGGAGACTCGCACACTTCAACGCACGGTGCAGTGGGCGCCCTCGCTTTTGGTATTGGCACCTCCGAGGTGGAGCACGTCATGGCCACCCAGACACTGCCGCTGAAGCCGTTCAAAACCATGGCCATCAACGTCGAGGGCACGCTGCGCCCCGGCGTGACCTCCAAGGACGTCATCTTGGCCATCATCGCCCAGATCGGCACCGGTGGTGGCCAGGGCTACGTGCTCGAATACCGTGGATCGGCCATCCGTGCACTGTCCATGGACGCCCGCATGACCGTGTGCAACATGTCCATCGAGGCGGGCGCCCGTGCTGGGATGATCGCCCCGGACGAGATCACCTTTGCTTACCTCAAGGGCCGCGCTCATGCACCGGTGGGTGCGGACTGGGATGATGCCGTTGAGTACTGGAAGTCCCTGACAACAGAGGACGACGCCGAATTCGACGCCGAGGTGTTCCTAGACGCAAACACCCTGGAGCCCTTCGTCACCTGGGGCACCAACCCGGGGCAGGGCGTCTCCCTGAACGACGCCGTTCCGTTCCCGGAGGACTTCGGCGACGAAAACGCCAAGGCCGCCGCCGAACGGGCACTGGCCTACATGGACCTCGAAGCAGGCACCCCCATGAAGGACATCCGTGTCGACACGGTTTTCCTGGGCTCTTGCACCAACTCCCGCATCGAGGACCTGCGCGCCGCCGCGGACATCATCCGCGGCCGCGAAAAGGACCCCAACATCCGCATGCTGGTGGTGCCCGGATCCGCCCGCGTCCGCCTGGAAGCCGAAGCCGAGGGCCTGGACAAGGTGTTCGTCGACTTTGGTGCCGAGTGGCGTTTTGCCGGTTGCTCCATGTGCCTGGGTATGAACCCTGACCAACTGGAACCGGGGGAGCGTTGCGCCTCGACGTCCAACCGCAACTTTGAAGGCCGCCAGGGCAAGGGCGGGCGCACCCACCTGGTCTCACCCGTCGTCGCAGCCGCCACGGCTGTTCGCGGCACCCTCAGCTCGCCGTCGGACCTCTTGCCGGTGGTCGAGCCTGTCGAGACCACATCCGCCCAGACCGTAGCGTAAGGAGCTCACACCATGGACAAGTTCTCCACCCACACCGGTATTGGTGTCCCGCTGCGCCAAAGCAACGTTGATACCGACCAGATCATCCCGGCCGTGTACCTCAAGCGGATCACCCGTACCGGCTTCGAGGACGCCCTGTTCTCCAGCTGGCGCAAAAACCCCGAATTCATCCTCAACCAGGAGCCGTACAGCGCTGGCTCCGTGCTGGTGGCAGGCGCCGACTTCGGAACCGGTTCCTCCCGCGAGCATGCTGTTTGGGCGCTGAAAGACTACGGCTTCAAGGCCGTGCTCTCCTCACGCTTTGCCGACATTTTCCGCGGCAACTCGGGCAAACAAGGCTTGGTGGCCGCCGAGGTGGCCCAGGACGACATTGAGCTGATCTGGAAAGTCCTGGAGAACGCTCCGGGGACGGAGGTCACTGTGGACCTGGTGGCCAAAATGGTCACGGCGGGCACTGTTGTGGCCCCGTTCCAGATTGACGACTACACCCGCTGGCGCATCCTGGAAGGCCTGGATGACATTGGCCTGACGCTGCGCGACGAACCGGCCATCACCGCGTTCGAGGCCACGCGTCCGACCTACAAGCCCACCACGCTGCCGGCGAAAAGCTAGGTCTGTGGGGCGGTATTGGCTTGGAGATAGGGCTGTTCTGCGGCGGATTTGCCGGTTCTGCTTGGATCATTGTCGGGTATTAGCGCGGGATACTGGCTCGTTCCGCTCGATGAATTCAGATGCTGACTGTGTCCTCGGATAGAGGTATGAGTTCGTCTTTTCTTAGTTTCTGTATTTCGCTAGATCGCTGTGCTGGTGTGGAAATTGTGGAAACTGGCTATCCCTGTAACTGCCGTGATTATGCGGTTCGTGGGACTCGCCAGGGACGTTCGGGTGGTGTTCCGGCGAGGGTGCGTGGCAGCGCGTGGGGTGTCGGCGGCGGGACAGGGGTTTCCGTCGACTTGCGGTGGGTGATGGCCAGATTCGTAGAGGTGGTGGGTGGGCCGGCTACGGCTGACTCGAGCAGTCGGAAGAACAGCAGGCCCCTCGTGTGTGAGTTACGTCGGTTGAAGCGGAACACTAACTCGTCCAGCTACCCCCGGAGACGCTCGGGCAGCACGCTGCCTTGGTAGGTGCCCTCAAGGACCCGTTTCGTCAGCGAGAACAAGAGGTGTACCCCCGGCAGAGACGGGTGCGCGGGCTGGCTCGAGGCTTTGACATTGTGCACCTCAATGGCGGCCGCTGCTCGTGGGTAAGGGGGGCCACCCATCCGTGATGAGTGTCGCCCCGGGGACACGTGGGCTCGGATGAAATCGGACCGGCTGGCCGATGAAGCATCGGCGATGATCTGTAGTCTGGCCCGGCCAAATCCTTCGCCCCGGCGCTCAATCGTGCCGGCCACGAGCGTCTTGCCTGCCGCACCGCGTCCGAAGGTGCCGGGGCTGCTCCCGCCGATGAAGGTCTCATCCATTTCGACCCGCCCACTGAGACTGTCACGCCCGGACTGGCTCATCACCGATCGTAGTTTATGCGTCATCGTCCAAGCACTCTGGTAGCTGCCAAGCTCCGTCACCCGTTGCAGGGTCAGCGCCGACACCCCCTGCTTCGACGCCATCATCAGCCACGCCGCTTCAAACCAGACGGTCAACGGTGTGTGCGTGCGGTGGAATACCGTTCCCGCACCAACGCTAACCCAGCGTCCACAGCCAGCACACCGATGCATGCCCGGCACAACACCCCAATCGCCGACGTCCGCACACCATGGGCAAACGAACCCATCCGGCCAACGCAGCCAGTCCAGATAGTCAACACAGTCCGCGTCCGACCGGAACCAGGCCCGCAGCTCGGGCAGCGACCCAGGAAAATCCCGGCCCTCCAATGGCGAATCCATCATGAACGACACAATACGCGCAGCCCCAGACATCACGGCAGTTACATAGATAGCCAGTTTCTGGAATTTGAGGAGGCTGTGGCAGCCAGCAAGCAGGCCGCATTCTCGTCCTTGTTTCTCCAGCCCGCGTGGCAGGAGATGGTTGCCTTGGCGGGTGCTTATTTGCTCGAAGACTGGTTCCACGATGGCTTTGCGGCGGGCGTAGATTTGTGTTGCCTTTCTTCTTTTTCAACTTCCAGCCCATTCGTTCGCCCAGGGTCGAGTTGGACGGGTCCTGCCCCCCAAGCGATTCCGGGATCAGGTGTTGAGTTTCATGCGTCGGGTGGAGATAAGAAACTCGGTGGAATGGGCTGCTTCAACAGCCTTCACATGCTCAAGATTCGCTGCTGAACAATGGCATGTATCGGCACTATACATCTTGGGCATTGTCCCTATCGTTTCCACAATGTGTTCGATCATGAGAATTAGCTGCCGGATATCGGTGGGTTTGCTGTTCAACGTGGTCGCGATGATGACCTGGTAGTCAGCTGCTATAACGGCTTGGCCGTTGTAGCAGTAATGGTAGGAACCATCCGCGGTCTTCATGATCCGCGCATGCGGGTCGGCGGAGTTCCGCTGCGAAGTGGGCTTACGCTCGGCCGTCTGAGCAGCTGCCTCACCCCCGAGTTGATGTAACTACCGTTACACTTACGCGACTTCTCCTCAGCCAATACCTTTTGCTTGGCAGTGAGTCGGTCGTATGACATGGCCTCGTGTGGTGAGGCGTTCGCCCGGATCTTCGTCCTATCCAAAGCGATCTTGCCCACGGACGCCATCCCGGCCGCTTGGCACAATTGCAAGGCTTCCAGGAACTCGTTCCCCAACGCGGCCAAGTGTCGTTCACGGAATCTGCTAATCGTGCGGAGGTCCGGGGCGGTTCATATTGAGGCACCACGTACATACGGGAGGCAACTTCCCTCGTCTTTGCTATGTTTCAGGAGGGTATCCCTGCCTACCTCTGGAGACAAGAGAGCCATTCAAACCACTCAAAGGAGCCACGAGCGGTATCGGATCCCGGCAGAATACCTTGCCTGTGTCTGGTCTTGAACTGCTGGCTGAGAAAAGCCAATTACCACCAAGGAATCATGAATGAAAGATCTGGGCCGTCGTGATCCCCGCAGTGGCCGCGCTTTCATTTTGTTTGGGCTTGGCAATGAACAGAGTCTTGCTGGATGTTGCAGCTTCATTGCTGCTGCTCATCGCCAGCGATGCCGTTATTGCCCTCGGCATCAGGGACCACCGGCGGGGTGAAAACATGGACAACACCCTTGAGGCTGTTGCTCCCATGCTGGGTGTTCGAAGGCTGTCGCGGGCCCTGCCGCGAGTGAGCCTTTAGAAGTGCGGTTGGGTGGGAGGAGCCCTTGGGGGAGGGGTCAGGCATGGTCAAAGCCTTTCCACGACTATCCAATCGAGAGGTGCAGGAGTCAAGCAAGGCCGGTACGAAAAACCTCAACACCCAGGGGGCTTGGTATCCGCTGGCCGCCAGTTGTCGATCTTGAGAAGGCTCGCCGCGTTACCACCGAATATCTGTTGGACGTCCTCCTCAGGCATGCCCATTTCCCAGCAAATTCTCAACTGGTCGCTCAGGTAGCGGCGGGCGAAGCCTCTGGGGAACCAGGAGGAGTCCGATCCAAAGACAATTCGTTCCGGACCCATGGTTTCGTAGAAACGGCGAAACAAATCCTCCAGGGTGAGCTGTTGGGCCATGTATCTGACCCATTGGTTTGATCCAGAGGTATCCACAATGACGTTGGGGCATGCCCACATTAGGAAAAGCACTTCCTGAACGTGCTGAATGCCAAAGTGGGGGATGACAAATGTGACGTCCGGAAAACGTTTGGCCGTCCGCTCAAGCGAGGCTGGATTGCTGAACGCGTTGTGGGCAATGCCGCCGGCCGAACCACAGTGGCCGAAATGAATCAGCACCGGAACCTTATATCGGGCGGCAACGTCCCAGACGGGATCGCCTGCCTCGTCGTCCATGCGTGCGGAAGCCAAGGGTGCAAAGAGCTTCAGTCCGCGTAGCCCACCCTGGGCGACGCCGTCCTCGAATGTCTTGGCGGCACCCGGCGCAAAAGGATCGGTCATGGCTGCCATGCCAAGGAATCTGCCCGCTCCACGCTCCATCAAGGCAGTCATGGACTCGTCTCCGCCAGCAGTGACAAAAGCCGCGTACTCAATTCCATTTGTATCCAACTCTGACTTCCACCGATCTGCTTCGGCTTCCCAACCAGCGTCGGTGGAGAGGGGTTCGGGATCGGCGAAATCCCAGCTGCGCCGCCACTTCGCAGACGTCTGTGCCACGGCTTTCGCGCGGCTTGCCTGACCGGCGTCGAACCCGTCGCAAGCATCCCTGCCTGTGGCCGAGTCCGTGCCGAATTGACCACCTGACAATGCCCGAGTGAGAGGATCGTGGGGCATACGAAAATGCAGGTGGAAGTCAACGATCGATATGCCCTGAACAGTCGGGCGCCCATTTATCATTGCATTGTCCATCTCAGTGCTGCACCGCCGCTGCAGGGATTCTACACAGTGCTACATCAGCCCGTTCGTCAGGAACTGTCGAGACCATCTTGGTGGCGTACTCGACGGCGGCGGACAAGGCGTGTGCCGTAGCCGCACCCCGATCCAAGGAGACTAAGAACGCGGCATTGAACCCGTCACCTGCCCCCGTTGAATCGATCACCTGTACCGGCGCGGCCCTGTGCTCAAACCATTCCCCAAGCGGGGTGGCCACGCCGGCACCCCGGGCCCCCATTTTCACCACAACCAAGGTGTCTGTGGACATTGCAAGCTCGCGGGCCGCCCGTTCAGTATTGGCGTGTCCAGCCAAACCGTGAAGCTCATCGGCGTTTGGGAGGAAAATATCTACTTCCTTCATCGCCAGAAGCACTTCCGTGCGGGTTTCCGCCGTCCATCCTTGTGGCGGCCATCCGGTATCTAACACTGTTTGTGCCCCTGCGGCTTTCGCACGCCGGAACAGCTCTAACAGTGCAGGACCCTGCATGCCCGGCAAGAGAAAATAGCCAGCCAAAGCGAGAAATGACGATTCCAGCATTTGGTCTGTAATGTCCGAGGGGCACATGGCTGCCATGGGCCCCAAAGAGGATAGGAAGGCCCTGTCTCGGCCGGGAGCTTCCACTGCAACGGTCATTCCGCTCGCCGTTCCAGCGGTTCGCAACAGGTGCGACTCCAGACGGGGCCGGTCAAGCTCCGCCTCCAAGATCAATAGGGACGAATCGTCGCCCACCCGCGAAACTAGTTGCGTTGTTAGTTCAAGCCCGGCGCACCGCACAGCAAGGTTTCCTGCAGAGCCGCCTAACCGGATGCTAATGGAGGGGACAACTGTTTCAGTTCCCGGTGCTGGAAGCTCACGGGTGTCTGCGACGATAATGTCGAGGTTGGTGTTTCCGACGACGGTAATTCCAGCCTTCACCAGTGACCGTCCTGGACCGCGGCGCGGGCAGTGTGAAGCAGCCCGTCTCGGGTCTCCTCCAACAACGTCAGGCGTTCGCGAACTTTCCGCCCTAGTGCCGATGCACGATCCTGCGATGCTGCGGCGTTCTCGCGCACGGCAGCAATACCAGGGCTTCCGATCTGGTGGCGTTGCAGGATCAGCTCGGGCTGCTGTCCGGCGCTGAGCGTCATCTCCACCAGCCCTGCTGTTGCCTTCTGGCCGGCATTCTCGAAAGCTGCGCAGACGTCGTCGCCGGTCCAGTCAGCGGGGGCATGCTGACGCACCAGCTGACCCACAATGTCGTGGGCTGCACGCCACGGGATGCCATGGGCAGCCAAAGCCTCAGCCACGGCGGTGGTCGTGGTACCCAGGGCCACGATTTCTGCGGGATCCGGCAGTTGCCCTATTTCCAGATCCAGCAACAGGCCATCGAGCATACGCATGAATCGAACGACACGGTCCCCGGCACGCCACAGGTGCTTTTGCACATCTGTGGTGGCATTGTTCGAGTCTTCATACCAAGCCGAACCGATGTTGGCGTAGCTTGCGGCCATATCAGCGGCAGTAGCGCCCGCCATGGACACCATGTGCTCCAAAACCACGGGGTTTTTCTTCTGCGGCATGATCGATGACCCCTGTGTGTAAGGGGTGGGTGTCTGAACCCATTTGAATGTCATCCATTCCAGAAGTACCCGAGAAAAGCGGGCTCCGGTGGCTGTAATCCGAGCCTGGACAGCAGCCAAACGCATGAAGTGTTCGGCACCGGCCACAGCCTCGTAGCTGGAGGTGAAGCTGGAATCGAAGCCCGTCAGTCTGCCTACGAGATCGGAATCGATGGGCAAGTCTGTGCCGGTGAAGGCTGCGGATCCCAAGGGGGAAACGTTCAGTTCGGCGTAGATGCTGAGCATTTCCGTGGCTTGGCTGAGCATTGCCTCGGACAGGCCTGCCAGCACGTGACCGATGGTGGTGGGCTGAGCCGGACGGCGGTGGGTGAAACCGATGATGAGGCTTTCGGCATGCACGTCAGCCTGGGCGGCGGCGTCGGCAGCACATTGGATCACCAATGCTGTTTGTTCCAGAAGCTGACGGCGAAGCACCATCCGGAACACCCCGGCGTCGAGGTCGTTGCGGCTACGCGCAAGCTGCACATCAAGTTCCGACGTGGGAATGCCACATTCATGCGCCAATTGCTGTTCAAGGAAGTAGTACGGGTCCTCGACGCTGCCATCGAAGTGAAACTCCTGCTCACCATCCTGGGTCTTTTTCCATAGCGCCAACAAACCCTGCAGCAATAGCTTCCCCCGGCTCTGGGGCAAGATGTTCTGGTGCGTGAGCATGTACACGTGCGCCAGGCTGGCCTCGACCATAGCTGGGTAGATGTGCGGCGCAGCTTCCTCGAAAGCGACTCTGAGGTGGTTGTCCCAATAGATGGACAGTTCGGGGCGGTCCTTAAGCTCTGGACGTGGCATTGGCTGGTTCTGGGGCGTGCTCATGTGTGTCACCGTTTTCTTGGTTTTGCTGGAGTGCGGGGGAGAGGGCCGGCGTCATTGACAGGGAGGGGCCCATGGGCTTGAAATTGCGTACTTTCTTGATCCGTCGCGGAGTCTCCAGCCGTTGGGAAATGATCAAGACGATTAGAATGAGCAGCATTTGCAGGGTTCCGTAGGCGGCCGCTGTGCCGAATTCATTGGAGTAGATCCTGTTGTAGATCTCCACTGATAGTGGCGCGTAGCGGGCCGGGTAGATCACTACCGAGGCCACATATTCCCCGAATCCTTGGATGAAGGCCATCAGCGCGCCAGCCATGATGCCCCTAGACATCAGTGGCACAGTTACTGTCCGCAATGCCTGCCAAGGCCCTGCGCCCAAACTGCGTGCGGCTTCTTCTACAGAAGGGTCAATTTGCGCCAGTGAGGCGCTCGCAGACCGGAAAACGAGCGGCAGGAACCTCACGAAGTAGGCCGCCGGTAGGATCCACAGTGAGCCGATGAGCACCTGGCCAAAGTTAAACGGAGTAGGGGTGGCGAAGGCTGTCACAATATTCACACCGATGACGGTGCCAGGTAGGGCCCAGGGCAGCATGACCATGATATCGAGCATGGCTTTGCCTGGGCCTTTCCACCGAGTGACAACCCATGCTGCAAGGACACCGAAAACAACACAGCCGAGCATGGCTATGAACGCCATCTGCGCGCTGACCATGATGGGACGCAAGGTCGACGGGTCGGTGAAGAGGCGGGTGAAATTCTCGAGGGTGTATTCGGGCGGGAGGATCTGGATGGTCCATGATCCATCAACGGTGAATGACAACAAGGCGATGGTCGCCGCAGGAGCCATAAGGAATAAAACCAATAGCAAGGAACCAACTCCGGCGGCTACTTTCGGGACCATGCCGTGGAGGACCTTAACAGTTTGCGGTGTTCCCTTGGAGGAACCGCGGTGGATACGCCGATTTTCATACCAGCGCATAGCCAACAGGAACAAAATAGAGACCACTGAGAGGGCTACCGCTTGGGCGGCTGCAACATCGTAGGCGCCGCTGGTGCGGGAAGCGACGATCTGCATGGTCAACGTCTGGACGTTGTAGAACTGTGGAGCCGTGAATGAAGCCATGGAGACCATGAACGTCAACAGCGCGCCAGAAACTAAAGCCGGGGTGAGCATGGGCAGCAAAACAGTGCGCCACATGCGGAAACGACTGGCACCCAAGTTCAGTGCGGCCTCCTCCATCGAGGCGTCGGATCCGGCAAGAGCTGAGGTGACTGCGAGGTAGAAGTAGGGGTACATCGTCATGGTGTGGACTAGGAGCACTCCCCAAATGCCGTTGACGGAAAAATCCGCTGCGTCCACGCCGAAATAGCGGGCAAGGAAACGCGGTACGATGCCACTTTCGGCATACAGAAAGTAGAAGGAGATGGCACCGATGAGGGGCGGCAGCGCCATGGGCAGCAGTGCAAACAGACGCAGAACTTTCCGCCCAGGGAAGTCGAATCGTGAAAGTAGAACCGCCAGTCCCGTTCCTAGCAATCCAGTGGTCAGAACCGAAACCAGTGAAATGGTGATGGAGAGAATCAACGCATTTTTGGAGGCTCCCTCAAGGAATCCTGCGTAGGCGCTGCCGCCTCCCTCGGCGCTGGTGGTGGCCGTTGCGAGCATGGGAACCACGATGTACACCAACAGCACAAGAACCAGCGGCGCCGCAAGGATATAAACGAAACGGTCCGACGAGGTCAGGGAAGATCTCCGGCGGGGAACCGCCGTCGGACCGGTCATGGTTGGACCATCCATACGCGATCTTGATCCGGCTGCATGGACACCAGATCCCCTGGTTCTGCCCGATTGAAAGAATCTGGAGCGGAAACCACAATCTTCATGCCCTGCCATGCGATCTCATACACGTTGACTGCGCCAGTGAATTCGGAGGTGAGGACTCTGCCGGTGAAATTTCCGGGTTCTTCTCGACCTTCGATGACACTGAGGCGGATGGATTCAGGCCGGAGGGAAACTGCCGCTTCCTCGCCAACAACAACCCCGGCCGAATACGTGCCATCAATGCGTGGTGCGTTCAAGATGGTGCCGTCAGCAAGTTTGATACTGACGGTGGTTTTTTCGTGGCCAAGCACGGTACAGGGCAGCACGTTCGAGCGGCCAATGAAACGCGCCACGAATGAGGTGGCTGGCTGGCTGTAGACCTCGCGGGGAGATGCAACTTGGTGGAGCTTTCCTTCGTTCAGGACGGCCACCCTGTCACTCATAGCCATGGCTTCGGCTTGGTCATGAGTGACGTACAAGCACGTGGTGCCGGCGGCCTGTTGGGTGGATCTGATCTCTGCGCGAGTTTCTTCACGGAGCTTCGCGTCCAAGTTGGACAGAGGCTCATCCAGAAGCAGTGCTTTGGGGCTGATGACGAGTGCACGAGCAAGTGCAACTCGCTGTTGTTGACCGCCGGAGAGCCGATCGATGCGACGGTCGCCAAATTCTTCAAGTCCTACTTGAGCAAGTGCTTGGTCGATTCGTCGCTTTTTATCCGGTTTGGTTACCTTGCGCATATTCAACCCGTAGGCCACGTTGCCACGGACGGTCATATGAGGAAACAATGCGTAGTTTTGAAACACCATGCCCGTGTCCCGCTTATTGGGGGCCATGTTGGTGACGTCTTTGCCATCGAAGTGGATACTTCCACTGGTGGGCTGAATGAAGCCGGCAACCATGCGCAACGTGGTGGACTTGCCGCATCCGGACGGTCCCAAAAGCGTGAAAAGCTCTCCGTCTTCGATGGTGAGGGTTAGGTCGGAGACTGAGGGCTTGGCTCCGGAGTACGTTTTGGTGATTCCGTTGAGGTAGACGCGTGTCATGGTGTGCTCCACAGGGGGTCTGGTCGGGTACTGACAGGGGCGGGCCGTGATGTCCCGCCCCTTAGCGTTAGCTGGTACTAGCCTTGGTTCTTAATGTTCTCTGCCCAGTACTTGCTCCACTCGGGCTCGTTCTTGTTCACACGATCCCAGTTCACATCCATTTCCTTTAGGTCCAGGTCAGCCAACCATGAGGGCTCAGATGCCAAGGAGATCGTCGGGATTTGGAAGTACTTCTCGGCAAGCTTGCTCTGCTCGTCCTGGCCAACCAAGAAGGTAAGGAAGGCATCCGCGCCGGCTGAGGAAGGGCCGCCCTTGATCTTGGCTACGCCGTCAATCAACATCGGAGCACCTGAAGTGGGCACCACTGGAGTGAAGGGAGCCTTCTGCTTTTCGATCTGCAACATGATGTCTTGAAGGTTCCAGGCTGTGGCCGCAGCCTCCTGACGAGTGATGCGCAGGTACAGATCGGTGGGGTTGGCGGCGTAGACCTTGGTGTTGGCATCAAGCTTACGCAGCCAGTCGTAGCCTGCCTCCGCACTTCCGGCGCCGTCGTACTTCCTGTCGATCATGGATGCATAAATGCTGCGCATGGTTCCGGAGGCGAGGACGTCGCGGATAGCGATTTTGTCCTTCATCTCTGGAGCGATCAGATCATCCCAGTCCTTCGGCGCCTGCTCGGCGGTCATCATGTCATGGTTGTAGAAAATAACTTCAGCAAGTTTCATTTCACCGACCCAGAGACCATTAGGGTCACGCTGCGCGGCGGGCACAGCGTCGATGACATCCTGGGGCGCGGGGGAGAAGACGCCTTCAGTAGCGCCCTGCTGCATTTGCTGCTGAGTGCCACCCCACCAGATATCGCCCTGCGGGTTCGCTTTCTCGGCCTTGACACGCTCCAAGGCTTCCTGCGCGCCCAGGGTTAGTAGCTGCACTTTGCCAGCATATTTAGGGTTAGCTTTTTCAAAATCGGCCACTACTTCCGTAGCTAGGCCTTTATCGCGTGCGGTGTAGATAGTCAGTGAGCCAGATTCCTTGGAGCCGGCATCGTCGCCGGAGGCTGAGGTTGAGTCGAGACCGCAGCCTGTCATGCCCAGGCTAAGTGCGAGCCCGCCGGCAAGCAACATGAATCGCAGTGGATTTTTCGTCATTGATATCTCCTAGTGATTTTTGTCAGGTAGTTGGTTGGAAAATGAAAAAAGTGGTGTTCTGATTAGCTCGCAGCTTCGGTAAACAAGGTTTCAGGTGCCTTCAGAACTTTGGCAATGGCACCGTGCAGGATCCCGGTACTGCCAAGTTCCGCGAAGACGACGTCGGCGGAGGAGGGTGCGGATCGCTGCACCATTTCACGCAGTTCATCACGGGCAGTTTCGCCCAAGTGCACGGCGTGACCGGAAAAGATGACACGGGAGGGGTTGACGATGCAGACGCACACGATGGCGGCAAAGGCCCAGGCTTGGAGTACTTCAGCAAGTAGCTCGGCGGCTTGTGGTTGCGAAGATTGGCACAGGGATCCAATGACGTCTTCGCTGGGCAAGCGTAGACCGTTTTGGGCGCCCAGCTTTTGGATTCCCTGGGCGTTCCAGCGGGTTTCATAATCGCCGTGTTCCCCTTGCGGCTTGGCTTGCAGACTTTGCGGCAGGAAACCAATTTCCCCTGCAGAGCGGCTGGCCCCTTCGAGGACCTCGCCGTTGGCAATGATGGTTGCACCGATACCGTCATCCACGTGGATCAACACCAAGTTATCCACGCCGTTTCCTGCGCCAGAGCAACGTTCACCTAAAGCGATCAGGTTGACATCATTTTCCACGGTTGTGGGTAGTCCCGTTTTGGCCTCAAGTTCTTCAGCCAGACGGAGGTGGGCCATCGGACCAAACGCAGGGGCCAAGGCAAGGGAACCGTCGCTGGTCACCACACCCGGGAGGGCAATGACGATGTGGACAGGTCGGATTTGAGCCCGTCCATGCACTTCGGTGACTGATGTGGCAATGCTTTCCACCGGGTGTGTCGGATCAAAATCATGTTCCTGGAAATCCAGCCGCAGGCCGTCGAGGTCGACCAATGAGCACCAGACCCGTGAAGCGGAAAATCCAACGACTGCCACAGTCACGGAGGAGCGGTTGAGCTCAAACAAAGTCCTGCGGCGTCCTCCGGTGGATTCCTGCTGGCCCAGTTCCCGGAGGTAGCCGGCATCACTAAGGTCCTGCACAATGCCTGTCACAGTTGAGGGGCTGTAGCCGGTCAACTGTGCCAAATCGGTCCTAGCCAAGGGGCCTGACGACAGCAAAGTGCTGAAGATTGCTCCAACACGGATCCGACGCAGGGCATTTCGTCCTGTGGGAGCCGAGGGCTGTGATTTAAGTAACATACTTACTTTATACTTTGAATAAAGTAAGAATGCAAGTGGCGTTCGCCACATTTCCCGGGGCTCGAGTTCGATTGTCGGCTAAAGGAATCCCCGGGGCATTTGGCAGCTCGGGGACGTCGGAATCGCTCACCGTGAATTTCAGCGGTTGCGCCCGGGCTTTAAGTCATGGCTGCAGTTGGTCAACCGGGAGGCTTTATCAACAGGCTGTCAGAGAGTGCACTTTCCTCAATACTCCACCGCCCGCCAACTCTTTGGGTATCAAAGCGGACGTCGTGAATGAGCGTGAGCAACCTTTCTGGGTGGACTCCCAAGCCTTTCGCTGGGCCATGTTTATCAAGGACTCCTTACGGCAGCTGTCCACATACGGCCGATTCGTTGCGAAACCCGTAGTTACCTGATGCGAAACATCGGTATCTCGCGGTTGCGCACAACCGCTGAGGCGTGTCCTTGGGGATTCGCAATGATGGTCCAACTTGGGCTATAGACTCTGCAAATGAACGAATCGTTGCCGGAGCCCGTAGTTGACGTCATCCGAAAGACCGTGGGCCGCTCGCTGTTGGCGTTCGCCGCAGTTCAGGGTGCAGTGATCGGGGGCCTTGTCGTCCTAGACATGGTCAAAAAGAAGGGTCGGAGCAAGCGCAAGGGCTTCCCTCACCCGGGCATTTTTGACAGGACAGTCGCTGATACTGATATTACGACCTACACCTTTGGCGCGGACCTGTACCGTGACATGCTCCAAGCTATCCACGAAGCAAAAGACTGCATCCTGATAGAAACTTACATCTGGAAAAATGATGAAACCGGTCAACAGTTCAAGAACGCCATCAACGATGCGGCTGGGCGTGGCGTCAAGGTTTTCATCATTTACGACGGATTCGCGAACCTGGTTGTGCCGTCCTCTTTCTTCCAGTTCCATCCGGACATCCGCGTCCACCGCTTCCCCGTGCTGCGCACCTCGATGCTCACTCAAACCCTGCGCAGCACCGGACTGGACCACCGCAAGCTCCTGATCGTGGATGGACAGATTGGTTTCGTGGGCGGCTACAACATCGGGTCCCTGTACGCCACGGAATGGCGAGACACGCATCTGCGGCTGGTGGGCCCGTCCGTCTGGGATCTGCGCCAGGCGTTCGTGAACGTCTGGAACGAAAACGCGTCCGGAACCACACCTGAAGTTCCCCACACCACACCGGAGGTTTGGGAACCGCGGATCCGTGCGGTCAACAACATTCCGGCAAACCTTGTCTACCCGATCCGCGGCGTCTACCTGGACGCAATCACCCGCGCCACCCATCACATTTATGTCACCATGGCCTACTTCATCCCGGACCAGCAAATCCTGCGGGCATTGCAGGCTGCCAGCAGGCGAGGCGTTGACGTGCGCATTATTCTTCCTAGGGATTCAAACCACGTCCTCTCCGACTGGCTCTCCCGCGGGTTTTACCGCTCCCTACTCGAGGACGGGGTGACCATACTCCTCTACCGTGACGCGATGATTCACGCCAAAACGGCCACCATAGACGGGAGCTGGTCAACGGTGGGCAGCGCCAATATCGATAGGCTGAGCCTAACTGGGAACTATGAAATCAATCTCGAAATTCACGATGAAGGTTTCGCCTCAGATATGCAGAAGATATTCGAATTCGACAGCCGGAACTGCGAGGAACTGACGATCGCGGAATGGCAGCAGCGTTCGCCGCTTGCCCGGTTCAGCGAAACCGTCCTGATTCCTCTCCGGCCCCTCCTCTAGGCACCGACTCATGGCCGCTGGGCTGATCGCTTTGGTCCTATACTCATCCAGTAATTGTGGATCTTCCGGCGTCGTATCTTTGGCTGAGGACGCCTAAGTCCCACCCTGATATTTCAGAGTGGGACTTAGGCAAATAACGGATAGATTGTGCGTCTAGACCTTGTTTCGTACCTGGCGCAGGACTGCCATCACAGCGCCTACGACCAAGAGGATGATTCCGATCCAAAGTAGAAATGCTGCAGCCTTCACTGCAATGCCGAGGACGAGAAGTACGATTCCAACAATGATAAGTGCCAATACGATTCCCATTTCCCCAACGTACATCCATGGCTAATCAGAGGCAAGCAGAACCTGAGAATAGTTTTTATGAAAATACTTTCGAAACTCGGATGGCTGGCAAGCTGTGTTCTTCGCATGTTCGGGTGTCGCCGGCCGGGCGTGGACGAGTCTGAATAGTCCGGAGGCATTCGGGGGTTGACAATGACCGCCGTGGCTCGACCCATAGCAATGATAGCAATGAGTAGGGCTTGCCCTCCGGGCAGAGAGCAGGGTCCGGGTGGTGTGACCGGTGGGGGATGAGGAGTTGGCCGGGCATCGCATGGCGATACTTTAGTCATTGTGGGTGACGATGCTGCCTCCGCGGTCCAGGGTTCGTTGGTGGCGTCATCGTGACGGCGAGACCCGCCGTTCCGACCGGAGCGCTGCGTTATCCCAGACGGTGTCCTCAAGCTGGTTTTGTTGGTTCAGCCAGTGGCCGCCGGCTTGCCCGTTCTTGGCCGCTGCCGTTTCCGCACGAAGTGGCCCCTTCCCACCGGCGGCCATGGTAAACAATAGTCATTGGCATGAGTGTTTGGCAGAGAAGCAGGAGCGGGCGCGATAATGATCGTGAACAGCACCGAGCGGGACGAGGCGGCCTTACGGGCAGGGAAAATACCTTGCCCGGCGGGCTGTTCGAACCGGCTGCGCCGTCACGGGCACGACCGCACTGGCGGCCAAGGCTGCCGGGCCGGCTCGTACAACTTCCACCATCGACACTCAGGAATCAGCTTCCACACACCAGCAAACGGCCACTGTGGACTGGTCGGGGAAGTCGCTGCGCAACGCTCCGAAACACTCGCCGCAGCACGGGGAAAACACCCCAACCGCTTCAACAAAACCCCGACCCTAAAATTCTTGACCTAACCGGGCCCGCCTGGATCAACCAACCCAAGGAAACACTGAAAAACTAGCCGCCTAACTCCCGCTGGTACCGACCGACTTGAAAAATTCCGCCACCAATGTCAGCAGTGAGCAGGGCTGCGGGTTGATCCAGCGCTAAAGATCCTGCGCTAAACGAGCCCGACAAGTCGTTGCGCGTACCGGACGTAGTCGTTGGCAATGGAACCCGGGGAGAGTGGACCTGCCGTGCTGAACCACTGCGAGATGCCGGTGCACATGGTGATCAGTGCACGCGCAAGCTGGGAAGCGTCGGCCACATCGAAGGCGCCCCGTGTGGCCCCGAGCCGCAGAATGTCGATGAGCAGGTACTCCTGTCGGTCTCGCGCGGCGATGCTTCGCGCCTGCGCCTCCGGCTCCAGGCTGCGCAGCTCGGTCGAGGCGAGGAACGCCAGTTCCCTCCTGTGAGCGTGAAATAGGGCCAGGCACTGGATGTGCAGCCCCAATTGGAGCACGACGTCGTCGCCGGCCTCGGCATGCGCAGCCAGGCTCCGCCGCCAAAGATCATCCATGGCGAGGTCCATGATGGCCACGATGATCGCGTGCTTTGAAGCGAAGTGGTAGTAGAGCCCCGGCAATGACAACCCTGCGGCTCGTGCAAGGGTGCGGGTGCTTGTGCCGTGGTAACCATGTGCCACAAACGTCTTTACTGCGCAGCGCAGCAGCGGCGGCAACGAGTCCTGCTCAAAGTTACGCCAATCCATCTCGCCCATCGGCTCCGTGTCGACCTCCATTGCTGCCCTCCAGGTCTGCCGGATCAAATCCAGTCATGCGTCATGTGCTTGACACGCTGGGTGTGCCCGTCCAAAATGAGTTTACCGAACGATCGCTCAGTACCGAGGATAACGGATGCACATGAATCATGACAATGAAGTCAATGCTCGCCGCCTGACAGGCAAGACCGCCCTGGTTACCGGCGCCAGCCGCGGAATCGGGCTCGCCATCGCCCAGCGGCTGGTCGCCGAGGGTGCCCGGGTCGCCATTACGGCCCGCAAGGCCGATCCTCTCGCCGCGGCCGCTGCGTCCTTTCCCGCCGGAAGCGTGATCTTCGTGGCTGGCAAAAGTGATGACCCAGTTCATCGTGCCGAGGTTCTGAGCACCATAGCCGACGAATTCGGTGGGCTTGACATCCTCGTCAACAACGCGGGGATCAACCCGGTGTACGGGCCCTTGATGGGTTTGGATCTGGATGGCGCCCGCAAAATGATCGAGGTGAATGTGCTCGGCACACTGGCTTGGATTCAAGGCGCGTACCGCCATGAACGCCTAGACTTCGCAGCGCGCAAAGGCTCGGTAATTAACATTGCTTCAGTGACCGGCTACACGCCCGCCGAAGGAATTGGAATGTACGGCATTACGAAGGCCGCCATCATCCACCTCACACGCACACTCGCCGTCGAGCTTGGTCCCGACATTCGCATCAATGCTGTTGCTCCGGCCGTCGTGAAGACCCAGTTTGCCCGCGCACTGTATGAAGGAAAGGAAAAGGATGTGGAAGCTGCTTACCCGCTCGGCCGCCTTGGCACCCCTGAGGACATCGCCGGTGCCGTCGCCTATTTCGCGTCACATGACTCCTCCTGGGTGACGGGCCAGACGTTGACCCTCGACGGCGGACTGCTCGCGGCCGGGGGCACAGCGTGAGCGAGCTGCCTGCAGAGTTTGAGGACCTGCGCCTGCGTACCCGCGCATTCATCCGCACCGTCGTGGTCCCCGCCGAGCCCGCCCCCGGCGTCCGCCTCGGCGAAGAACTGCGCGCCACACTGATGGCCGCCGCCAAGGAGGCTGGCGTCTTCGCACCACATGTTCCGCGTGAATACGGTGGTCAGGGCGTGCCGATCGAGCACTGGTCGGCCATCTTCCAGGAAGCTGGCTACTCGCCGATCGGTGCGAGCGTACTGAACTGTATGGCGCCCGATGAGGGCAATATGCACATGCTCAATCTCATCGCCACTGAGGAGCAGAAGCGGCGTTACCTGGCGCCCCTCGCGGCAGGGGAGATACGTTCGTGTTTCGCCATGACCGAGCCACACCCCGGGGCCGGATCCGACCCGGCCGCCTTGCTGACCGAGGCGGTGCGTGTCAAGGGTGGTTGGTTGATAAACGGCCACAAGCGCTTCATCAGTGGTGCGGAGCTGGCCGGCTTCGTCATCGTCATGGCGCAGAACGCTGCCAGCGACGGTGTGCCGGCTGGGGCGACCATGCTGCTGGTGGACATGGATCATCCCGGTGTCAGGATTGGCGCGCAAATCCAAGCCATTGACCGAGCCATCGCAGGAGGGCACCCGCATGTGCACTTCGAGGACTGCTTTGTCACCGATGACGCCGTACTGGGTGCCCCGGGCGAGGGTTTCCGCTACGCCCAGATACGGTTGGGGCCAGCGCGCCTCACACACTGCATGCGTTGGCTGGGACTGGCTCGCCGTTCGCTGGACATTGTGCTCGACCGCACAAACGAACGTGAGATCTTCGGGCATCGGATGGCGGAGCTTGGCATCGCACAGGACATGCTCGCCCTTTCGGTGATTGACATCGAGACATCCGATGCGATCATCACCAAGACCGCGGCACTGCTGGAGACCGATCCGAAGGCCGGATCTGCCTTGTCCTCGATTGCCAAGGTGCACTGTTCCGAGGCGATCTTTCGGGTCATTGACCGTGCGATTCAGCTTTGTGGCGGTGATGGCGTCACCGACAACCTGCCGCTGGCAGCGTTTATGAACGAGGTGCGTCCGTTCCGTATCTACGACGGCTCGAACGAGACGCACAAATGGGCGATCTCCCGCCGGGCATCCTCGCGGCGACGCAAGGAAGTCGCTGCCGGAGCAGCGCGCATGGACATTTTCGACGCGGACACGGCCTGTGTGAAAAGTGCTGGCGGGGCTCACCGATGATTTCGACGCCGGACGGGGTAGAGGTTGTCGCAACGCGCGCGGAGGCAGCGGCCATGGCGCGTCCGCCCTTGCTGGTCCTGGAAGCGCTCACGGAGTTCCTGGATGCCGAAGACCTGGGTTCCGGGGCGATCTGCTGGCTACGGATTGGCGAGGGCCATTCGAACCTGACGTACTTGCTGCGAAGGGGTGCGCGCTCTCTGGTGCTGCGTCGGGGTCCCCGGCCCCCGCTGCCGAAGTCCACGCACGACATGGTACGCGAGTCGCGCATTCAGCGGATGGTGAAGGACGCCGGAATCGCGGTGCCGAACATCGTCGCCGTGTGCGCGGACCCTTCGGTGCTGGGTGTGCCGTTCTACGTGATGGACTATCTCGACGGTGTTGTCATCACCAGCGAAGAACCGCCGGATTTCGCCACCGTCGAACGGAGGCGTGCCACCGCGTTCGCCGCCGTCGACATGCTGGTTGCGCTGCACAGCGTCGATGTCACGCGGGGCGGGTTGGAAAACGTTGGGCGCCCCGACGGCTACTTGGAGCGCCAAGTGAGCCTGTTCTCCACTTTGTGGGACACCTCCACCCAGCGTTCGGTGCCGGAGATCAAGTCCGTCGCGGCCTGGCTTGCGTCGAACACGCCAACGAGCCAGCGCGCCTCCGTAGTGCACGGCGACTTCCGCATGGGTAATCTCATGTTTGAGCAGTCGGCCCCACCCCGGGTGCTCGCGATCTTGGACTGGGAGATGGCGACCGTTGGCGATCCGCTTGCGGACCTCGGCTACTTCCTGGCGACGTACGCAGAAAAGGGGGAGGCCTCCACGCCACTTGAACTCACCCAGGTCACCCGCTATGAGGGCTACCCCACGCGGGACGAGCTCGCTGTGCGTTACGGTGCCGCGACGGGTCTGGACCTTTCAGAACTGCGCTGGTATCAGGCCTTCGCACTGTGGAAGGCGGCTGTTTTTTGTGAGGCCATCTACACGCGCTGGCTCAACGGCGAGCGTCCTGGCGACACATTTGCGCCAACACTCGCCGACGGCGTGCCAGCACTTGCCGGGGCATCTGCCAGACTCATCGGAGCTGGGCTGAGAGGAACCCGGACGGATCCAGAGGCGGGTGAGCACGGGTGCAGCTAGTCGCACCCGACCACAAAGCTTGCCACGGTGGACACACTGCCGCCAAAGTTCAAGGTGGCGACGTTCTTGGCCCCCTCAACCTGGATCTCACCGGCCGCGCCGATCACTTGGCGGCGCGCGTCGTTGAGCATCCTCACTCCCGTTGCCCCCACCGGATGCCCGCCGGAGAGCAGCCCGCCAGAGGGGTTGATCGGAATAGATCCCGACATCTCCATCCGGCCATCCTCGATCGCCTGCCAGGCTTTGCCCGGCTCGGTGATGCCCAGGTGATCGATTGCCATGTAGGAGCTGATCGAGAAGCAGTCGTGAAGTTCGATGGCATCCAGGGCGTCGGGGCCCGCGATTCCGGCACGTGAGTAGCTGTCCAGGATCGCAGCCCGCAGGTGCGGGAACAAATACTCGCTGCCAAGAGATGCGTGCAGCTTCTCGCCGAGCGCCATTGAGGAGGTTTTATGCCCCCAGCCTTTGAGCCGCGGCGGCATCTGCACGTGGCCGTGCTTCATGCGCCAGCGCTGGGCGTACTCGCGGCTGGCCAGTACCACGGCACTGGAACCATCGCTGATGCGGCCGCAGTCGCTTTTGCGCAGCGAGCCTTGAACAAGGGGATTCACCTGGTCGTCGTCTACAAATGATGCCGCCGTCTCGACCCAGTCCCGGGTCTGCGCCAGCGGGTTCCTCCGAGCGTTCGCGCGGCTGTTCTGCACCAGCCTGGACAGGTGTTCGGTGGTCATTCCGCCGTAACGGCGGGAGATTTCTTCGGCGATTCGATCGAAGGCGGCCGGCCAGGCCAGTTCCCCGAGATCTTCCCTGGCGCGCCAGCTCGCACAGCCGAGGTTTTTTGCCGCGACTGTTCCTGGCACGTTGCGCATCTGCTCCACGCCGAGCACAAGAACGACGTCGTACAGCCCGGCTTCGATGTCGGCCATTGCACCCAAGGCTGCCATGCTTCCCGATGCGCAGGCTGCCTCGTGACGCGAGGACGGCAGCTCACGCCACTGGTCCATCACTGCCGGGAGCATGGCGCCTAGGTGTGACTGGCCGGTGAAGATCTCGCTGGAGTGGTTGCCCACGTGCCCGCGTTGAACATCGACGGCGTCGATCCTGGCATCGTCGATGGCGCCGACCGCGGCCTCGCGAATCAGCGAGAACACCGCATCGCCGATGCCCTCCGCGGCGAGGTTGCGCTTGAAGTCCGTCTGGGATCCGCCCAGCAGATAGACGCCTTTGGTGCTGTTCATGCTCAGTGGCTCCTTTGGATGCGGCTTAGGCGAAAGCTTCGATGACGATGGCTGTGGCAAGTCCGAGGGCTGCGGGAATGGTGACGAGTCCATATCCGCCGCCCTGCCTGCGGAGCTGGTCCAGGGCGTTGGCGACGAGGATGCCACCGCTGGCGCCTAGTGGGTGGCCGACGGCAATGGCGCCGCCGTTCGGGTTGACGATCTCCGCTGACACGCCTAGCTCGCGAGTCAGCAGCAGGGGTGTGACCGCGAAGGATTCGTTGACCTCAATGATCGACAAATCACGTGCTGAAAGCCCCGCCCGGGCAAGCGCTTTCAGGCTGGCGGGCACGGTGGCTTCCAAGCCCGGTGAGCGCACGGCCGCCTGGGCCCAGCCCAGCACTTGGCCACGCGGTTGTTGCTCGTGCTCCTTCGCCCACCCCGTGGAGGCGAGCACGAGGGCGGCAGCGGCGTCCGCAAACTGCGGGGCGGTGCCCACAGTGTGCCTTCCGCGGTCTGCGCCGCCGGTCAACTCGAGGCGGCGTTCGACCCGCTCCCAGAGCGGATCGTCGGCAAACAGCGGGGCAAGTGCCGCCATCGATTCCAGGGTGGTGTCGGCTCGTGCACCCTCATCGCTGGTCAAGACGACGCCGGATGGCGTGGCGACCGGGACGATGGAATCCCACACCGGTGCCGCACTCGATCGTTGCTGCGAGCGCAACCCGTAGGCGTCCAGCTCGGCGCGGGAGATCCCGGCTCGGACTGCGGTGGCATCGGCTGAAACGCCGATCGAGACGAAGCCGGTTTCCTCACCCACGCCCGGGTCAATCGCGAAGGATGGCTGGTCCGCCAGCATGGGTACGCGTGACATTGATTCGACTCCAGCGACGACGATCAGCTCGGCACCGCCGGAGAGAATCTGTGCGGCGCCGGCGCTGATGGCGTCCAGGCCCGAGCAGCACAGACGCGAAACCATGCCGGTCGGTACGGCGTCCGACCAGCCAGCTAGCATTGCCGCCACCCGGCCGACGTTTCCGCCCTGTTCCCCGACAGCCGTACTCACCCCGACGATCACATCGTCAACTCGATGCTCGGGCAGCCCGCGCACTGTGAGTTCGCGCAGAAGCACAGACAGAAGCTGTGCCGGGGAAAGCTCGGCAAGTGTGCCGCCCCCGCGTCTAACCCGTGCTCGCGGGGTGCGTACGGCGTCGAGGATCAGGGCACCTTTCACGCCTGAGCCTGCGCCAATACCTTGCGCAGCTCGCGCTTGATGACCTTGCCGACCGGGTTCCGCGGCAGCACCTCAAGCACGCGCAGGTTTTCGGGCAGCTTGTAGGAGGCGATGTGTTGCTCGCGCAGGAACGCCACGAGTTCGGGCAGGTCCAAGGTGGTGTCGGGGTGAAGCGAGACGAACGCAGCGACCTTTTCCCCCAGCATCTCATCCACGTCGCCGACGACGGCGACATCCGCCACGGCAGGGTGGCGCATGATCAGTGTCTCCAGCTCGACAGGAGCAATGTTCATGCCGCCACGGATGATGATGTCCTTGGAGCGATCGACATAGCGCACGTACTGGCTTTGGTCGCCAGCGATCTCGAAAATGTCACCGGTCTTCAGGTAGCCTTCCGCATCGAAAGGGTTGGCGAGCGTCTCCGGGTTGAGGTAACGCGCGAACAACTGCGGACCACTGATGTGCAGCTCTCCGGGGATTCCGGGTTCGGTGATCTCCTCGCCGGTGACCAGGTCATAGATCTTCACGTCCGCCCATTCTGAGAGACCGATGGACCACTTCACGCCCTCTGCTCCGTAACGCGGGAAGTACTTTGCCCGGTCGTCGGGGTTCGGCACGTCAACATGGCTGGAGAGCAGGCCGACACCCTCGTTGGAGCCGAAGAAGTTGATGATGGGAATGTTGAACTTCTCCTGCCAGCCCCGCACCATGGCTGGGTTGAGCGGGGCGGAGCCAGAGCCGATCCGGGTCAGGCTGCTTAGATCGATCTTGCTCAGCAAGGCTTCGTTGTGCAGCAACATGGACAGCAGCGCCGGCGGGGCCAAGGTGTAGCTCACGCGCTCAAGGGCAATCTGGGCGAAGAAGGTGGGTGCGTCGAACGGGTGGTGTTGGACGAGCACGCAACCGGTGCGTATCCATGGCAGCAGCATTGCGCAGATGCCGGCCATGTTGATCATCGGGAACGCGTTCAAGATGACGTCGTCGGTGGTGGTCGCCGAGGCGTCCTGGCAGACCATGCTGAACACGAGCCAGTCATAGTGCGCCCGCATAACCCCCTTCGGCACGCCTTCAGTACCCGAGGTCCAGCAAATACTCACACAGTCATTGGGGTCATTTGGCGTGTTCTTCCGGTAAGTGGCGAGATCTGCCTCGTCGGCAGCCGTGGCCAGGGTCGGGAACAGGTGGATGACCCCCTCGCTGTCAGCAGCAAGTGCGTCTCCGGCCAGACCATAGCTGAACACCTCGCGGAGGGTAGGGATTTGCTCACGCAGCCGTGCGAAGTCATCGGCCGGATGCCGTTCACCGAAAGCGCGCGCAGCAATAACCCAGTCGAACTCCGCGGCATTGCCCATCGTGATGGCCTCGTGATCGCGGTACTGCATAGCGAGAGGAGATACTGTCGCACCCAACGTCCACGCCGCGATGAGCGCCTCTGTGAGCTCCGCACCGTTGGCCAGCTGGACACCAATGGTGTCTCCTCGCCGCACGCCAGCCTCGGCGAGACGTGCGGCGAGGGCCGTCACCTCGCTGTCGACCTCGCGCCAACTCAGGCGTCGGGCGGCACCCCCCGCAAGGGCGGCACGGTTCGCCGGGTCCAGAAGTGCGAGTGTGTCGCCACGTCGGGCGGCGGTCGCGCGGAACATTGCGTCAATGGTCTCCGCAGTCCACTGCCCGCTGGCAAGGAGGTCGTCGACGCGGGACTGGGGGTGCAGATTCAGACGGCTGGATTGCATAGGACTTCCTTGCTTAGTGGGGGTCCGCCCAACAGCATTGTCGAACGGAATCGCGAAAAGGTGAATCTGGGGTTTAGGAAAGCTGGTCGGCACGAATCCAGGTGGCGTGGAATCCGGCGGGGACGGACTGCGGAAGCTTGATGCGGGCCACAGGTCCGGCCGCGATGTCCTCGGCCGCGAGCACCAGGATTTCGCCCTTGCCCTCGGCCTCGTCGTTGACGAAGGTTACTAGGTAGCCGTCGCTGTCATGCTTGGAGCCGTCGCGCGGGGCGAACGGGCTCTCCGAACCCCAGCGCCCTGCGCCGAACTGGTAGCTCTCCTTCGCACCGGTCTGCGAGTCGTGGCGCACAATGCCGTCGAACAGCAGGGTCGGTTCATTCGCCAGGCTCATGTTGTAGGAGTAGCGGTGCCGTGTGCCGACGATGCGCTGGTCCATGCTGGGGAACTCGATATTCTGGTCGTCGAGCGGGCGCTCGCTGGTCTGCCCGGTCGCCAGGTCGAACTCGTAGCGGTAGAGCTGGGCGTCGAGTCGCATGTACGCGAGCATATTGCCCAGCGGGTGCTCGAAAGTGCTCTGATGCTGCGGGTTCTTCACCCGGCACACCTCCATGATGACCTTGGAGCCTTCCTCCCACGAATTGACCACATGGTAGATGTAGCAGGGCTTGGCCTCGAACCATCGCACGTCGGCGCCTGACCCATACCGGGGGATCACGGCAAACCGCGACACCAGGGACTTGTCGTAGAAGATGCGGTACTTGCCGTTGCGGCGTGCTTCTTGATCCTGCACCAGCGGCAAATCCATCAACACGGTGTAGTTCGGGGTGATCGCCATGTCGTGCGGTAAACGTGGTCCGGGGGTGTCTACCTGAGCAAGGTGCGTCTGCGTGCCGTCCGCGCCGATAATCCCGTAGCGCATGTAGTCCATGTCCGGGCCATAATCGAACCAGAGCAGCTCTCCGGTGCTCTCGTCGGCTTTCGGGTGTGCCATCATGTCACCGGCGAAGGTGCCCAAGAAGTCTTGGGCACCTAGGGTCTCCAGGGAGAGCGGGTCGACGGCGTACGGGTCCCCGCACAGGTACCAGGTGGCCAGGACCTGGCCGCGATGGAAAATGACGTCGGTGTTGGCGGAATCCTTGATGCCGAGGCCGTGACCGTTGCCGAACGGGTTTGATTCCGGATTCTCCATGAGACCGGTCCACAAGGACTTGCCGGCCGCGGATTCTTCGTGGAAAGCGCGGGTACGTATCCAGCGGTTACGATAGCGCACCTTGCCGTTGTCGAAATGCACCGCATGGATCATGCCGTCGCCGTCGAACATGTGGTAGCGGCCAGGAGAGTCGAAACGCCGGTTCGGACCGTTGCGCAGGTAGACACCATTGAGGTCACGCGGTATCTCGCCAATGACCTCGAGGTCTTCCAATGACAGCTCCGTTTGTACCGGCGCATAGACCCCCAACAGGTAGGGGTTGTCGAACGAGGCGTCCGCACCCATTGCCCGGGCGACGGCGATGGGCTTCTCCGGATTGGTGATGGTCATGTTCTGGACCTCGATTTCAGTCGTGTGAAGGGTGCAGTGGGCGGCGGGACTGGACGATGCGGAAGCGTCCGGCAATGAACGATTCGTCGGTAAGTGTGGCGGTGCCGGCGGGGTTGAGGCCGGAGACGTGAAAATCACTGAAAGCGGCGGAGAAGTTGATGGGCATGGCGCCGGTGACGTTGCTTGTCAGGGAAGCGCCCGCGGCAGCGAACGCTTCTTCTGCGTCGTCGATCAGGTCCTCATTGGTGGAGTACAGGAACGCGGTGATGGCCCCATGGAGGGCGGCATCCTCGGACGCGCGACGCAAGGCCGTGCGAGCATCAGGCACCCGGATAAGGAAGACAACCGGGCCGAAGCGCTCGTGTGTGAAGAGCTCCGCATCTTCGGGCCCGACCCGGACGATCAGCGGCGTGCTGGTCCGGGCCTCCGGATAGTTCGGGGCAGCCCAGCTGCGAGGAGTGCTGAGCACCTGCGCGCGGGAGCTCAACGCCTCGGTGAGCTTGCTGATCTCCTGGATCGTGCGGTCAGACTGGATGGTGCCCAGCACCGCTGCGGCACGCCGGGGGCTTTGGAGGATCGCTTCGACGGCGTCCACCAGAGCCTGTTCAACCCCCTCTGCGGTGAGTACGCCGTGGGGGGTTCCCACCCCGGACTCGGGAACGTAGATGTTCTGCGGGGCCGTGCACATCTGCGCGGAGAACAAGGTGATGGCGCTGGCAATTGCTCCGAACGCGGCGGAGGTGTCGGCGAACGAGTCCAGAACCACCGAGTTCAGGCCAGCAGTTTCGGTATATATGCGTGCCTGGCGGGCGTTCGCCTCTATCCAGGCACCGTAGCGCGGGGAACCGGTGAAGTCGACGACGCGCACCTGCGGGTCGGTGGCCAGCACCGAGGTGATCGGATCCGCGGCGGAGTCGACGGCAAGCTGCACAAGGTCAGCGTCGCAGCCAGCCTCGAGCAGGGTCTCGCGCATGATCTTCACAGCCAGCGCCATCTGCAGCACAGAGGAGGGGTGTGGTTTGACGATGACAGGGTTTCCCGCCATTAGGTTCGCGAAGATGGCCGGATACACGTTCCAGGCGGGGAAGCTTGCACAGGCCACGACCAGGGCAGGACCCATTGGCACGATGCGGTAGCTCTTCTGCAGTGAAATGAGCTCGGTGCCGAACATCTGCTCCCAGGTGGCGTTGGCGGGTACCCGTGAGAGCATCTGCCAGGCGGTGGCAATGGCTTCCAGGCCCCGGTCCAACGCATTCGTGCCGCTGCCGGACTGACCCATGCCCCGCCCCTGGCCTGTGGTGTGCATTGCAGCAAGGCCCAGCACCGGGTTCGCCGCAAACATCCGCTCAGTCATCTCGAGACAGACTCCGGCGCGCTCGCCGATGGTCCGGGCGCTCCAGCCGGTCAGTACCCCGCGTGCCCGTTCGATCAACGGGGCGGCCCCAGCTCGCGGATAGCTGACGCCGAGGGGGAGACGGGTCCACGGAGACACCTCGTCGGGCTGTGCCGTGATGGCCCCAACGTTGCCCGCGAGGTCCAGTGGAGTGTTAAGGATTGCGGAGAAGGCCGCATCGGCATCAGCGCCTGTGGGGCCGGCCGGTTCGCGGCCGGTGAACCCGCTGAAGGCCGCCCGGGTGCTGACCGCTTGGACGGCGGCTCTCAACCGTGCCTCATGCATGACGGCGAGATGGGTAGGCGTGAACGCCAATTTTTGCTCGGGGGTGGTGGTCATTGAGAACTCCTCATTTCAGTACCATAAGCGAAGTTAGGTGGATAGGCAAGGACTATTTTTACCTGTTCGGTTTATGTCATTTAGGCCAAAGGAGCAGCTGCGTGCAGCGAAAAAGTGCGATTCGTCCGCCGTCGTCGTCAAATACTTCCGCGTCCCACACCTGGGTACTGCGCCCGCCATGGACAAGCACCGCCACCGTGCGGACCGTCCCCGTGCGCGCGGTGCCCACATACGAGGTTTTCTGCTCCAAGGTGGTGAAGCCGGCGGCGCCGGACGGCAGTGACAGCCGGCATCCGAAGCCGGCGGCCGTGTCGGCCAAGGCCACCACGGAGGCGGCATGCAGGTAGCCGTTGGGGGCCAGCACAGCCGGGACCACTGGCATTTCCGCCTCGATGCGCCCGTGTAAGGCACCGGTGATCTTGATGCCCAGGGTGCCAGGCAGCCTCCCGATCCCGAGCGCCGTCAGCTCGGCCGGGTCCGCTGCGCCGGGGTAAGCGGGCGTTGGGCGTGCCCCGTAATCCCTATTCACTGCTCCACCTCGACGGCGACGGCGATGCCCTGCCCGACCCCTATGCACGCCGTCATGATGCCCAGGCCGCCGCCCCGTTCGCCCACGCCGTGGGCGCAATCGATCAGGGCTCGAGTGGCGGATGCCCCGAGTGGATGGCCGAGAGCTATGGCCCCGCCGTGTGGGTTGATCAGCACATGCTTGGGTGGGTCGAGTTTGGCCAGACAGGCCAGTACAACGGCAGCGAAGGCCTCGTTGATTTCCAAAACCGCGACGTCGGCCAGGGTCCGCCCAAGCTGGTGCAGGAGCTTGTTGACCGCTTCGACCGGGGCCAGGGCGAAACGGGAAGGGTCGACTCCAACGACGGCGGAGCCAACGATGCGCGCGATCGGCAAGACGCCGGATTCTGACACCCGCCTGCCCGAGACGATCAGCGTCGCGGCGGCACCGTCGCTCAGTGGCGAGGAATTCCCCGCAGTGACCGCCCCGCCGGCGGAAAACGCGGACGCAAGCACGGACAGTGCCCAGGCGCTAGTGGTGGGGCGGATGCACTCGTCGCGAAGAATCCCGGCCGTGGGGATGACCCGGCCTGCGTGGAAGCCGGTGTTCCAGGCGGCATCGGCGAGCGTGTGGGATCGCAGTGCCCAGGCATCCTGGCCTGCACGGCCAATTCCAAGCTCCTGGGCAATCAATTCGGCCGATCGCCCCAGGGTTTCCACCCAGGGCCCGGGAAATTTCGGGTTGACCATCCGCCAGCCGAGGGCCGTCGGCACCAGTTCCAGCTGCGTCGGCAGCCGGTCGTCGATGGGGGCGATCACCTGTGGGGCGCGGCTCATCCCCTCCACGCCGCCGGCGATCACGACGTCGGCATCCCCCGCCCGGATGGCACGCGCTGCCAGCACAATGGACTCCGCGCCTGATCCGCACAGGCGATTGACGGTTGTTGCGGGTGTGGAGACCGGGAGACCGGCAAGCAGTGCCGCCATGCGGGCAACATTGCGGTTGTCTTCACCGGCACCGTTCGCGTCGCCAAGGATGACGTCATCGACGCCGGCCGCCACTAGGGTCGGATTCCGTGCCACGATCTCGCGCAGGGGAGCCGCGGCCAAGTCATCAACCCTTGTGCGGGAAAGCGACCCTCGATATCGCCCGAAGGGCGTGCGAACGCTGTCAACGAGATAAGCGTGATTCTGGTCCATGGACGTCTTTGTCATAACCGTACCTTTCGCATCAGACTTCGTTTATAGTACTCATTATGACGATGGAAACGTTAGATGGGTTTAATGTGGTCGGTGATGTGCTCGACGCAGCCGCCCAGCGCTATGGTCATCAGACGGCGGTGCAGGATGCCACGGGCCTGCTCACCTTTACCGAACTCCGCGACCGGTCCAGGCGTCTCGCCGACGCTTTGCTTCGGAGCGGGCTCCGTCCCGGCGACCGGGTGATCGAAGCCCTCCCGAACAGCTGTGACTTGCTGGTCAGCGAAATGGCGCTGGCGCTGGCGGGTCTGGTCCGGGTGCCATTGAACCCCCGCCTTGGTACCCGGGAATGGCGTGGCATTCGTGAAGACTGCGGTGCCCGAGGCCTCATTGCAGAGGACCAACTGGCAGGTGTTGACGGCGCCCGGATCCTTGAGAGCATCTCGTGCGAGATCTCGGTGCGAACGGATGGGGGAGGCCTGGCGGCCCTGATCGAGTCCGGATCCTGCGACACGGCCCTGCCGGCCGCCGCACCGGAGGATCTGCTCGGCCTGGCCTACTCGTCGGGAACGACCGGACTGCCGAAGGGCGCGCTGCGCACCCACCGAATGCGTCTGGCCGCCACGCACGCAATGCTGCACCATGTTATTGAACCCACCGGCGTGCCCGCAGCCTATTTACACGCGGGGCCCGCCATCCACACCAGCGGCCTATTTATCTTGCCAATGCTCGCCCTGGGCGTCAGGCAGGTCATGGCGCACCATCCACAGCCCGCCGAAATCACCCGAATAGTCGTTGCCGAAGGCATCACCCACCTGGCCCTGGTACCGAGCGTCATCGACGCGCTCACATATCTGCCCACCTCCGATCGCGCCTCCTTCGCCGGGGTGCGGATGCTGGCGTATGCCGGGGCCCCCATGCGGCCGGCCCAGACCCGGCGCTGCGCCGAACTGCTAACCGATCGCCTGGTGCAGTACTACGGACTGGTCGAGGCGATCCCTCCGCTCACCGTGCTCAACATCGATGACCACGCCCGCGGCTTGGGAGAAGAGCCGTCCCTGCTCACCTCGGCCGGCCGGGTGGTATCGGAGGCGCGGATGGAGATTCTGGCGGACGACGGCGTCGGCGAGATTGTGGTCAGCGGTGCCATGGTGGCACCAGGGTATTGGAACGCCGCCGAACGGGCCGACCTGGGCAAGTCGTTCAGGGCTGATGCCCTACTCACGGGCGACGTGGGCCGGATCGTGGACGGATACTTGTATCTCACCGATCGCAAGAACAACATGTTGATCAGCGGCGGATACAACATCTATCCCGCCGAAATCGAAGCAGCCGTCGAATCATGTGAGGGCCTACGCGACGTCGTTGTGGTCGGTCTCGCTGATGAGCGCTGGGGGGAGCGAATCACCTTGGCCTATACGACAAAGTCCGGGCACGATCTAAACGACGGTCAGCAAGAAGAGCTCCGTGAGCGTTTAGCGGCCCTGACCCGGCACAAGCAACCGAAGGCGTGCCATTTCATGCCCGATTTCCCTCTCGGAGCCACCGGCAAGATCGACCGGAGATCCGTCGCGGCGCGACTTGCCGCCGTCGAACTTTCCCTCCAGCCCAACTGCTCCCGAAAGGACCCTACCCCATGACCCCCTTGGAACTACTTGAGCGCCTGCGCATCCCGGTGATGGCAGCACCGATGTTTCTGGCATCCGGGCCCGAGCTCGTCATCGCGGCGAGCCGTGCCGGCATCATCGGCTCGTTCCCCACGCCGAACTGCCGCACGGCCGAGGAGCTCGATGCGTGGCTGACCCAGATCACCACAGCACTGGGCACCGGCGCCGACGCCCAGCCCTGGGCGCTGAATCTCATTACGCACTCGACGAACACACGCCTCGGTGCCGACCTGGAAATGGTTGAGAAGCACCGCCCGCCGATCGTTATCACTGCCCTCGGCTCGCCCCGGCCCGTGGTGGAGGTGGTGCATTCCTATGGTGGGATCGTGCTCGCAGACGTTGTTTCGATGAAGCTTGCCCGCAAGGCCGCAGACGCCGGGGCCGACGGGCTCGTGTGCGTATCTTCGGGCGCGGGCGGACATACCGGCCACCTATCGCCGCTGCCGTTCATCGCCGCCGTGCGTGAGCGCTTCGATGGCCTGGTGTGTGTGGGAGGTGGCATCGCAACCGGTGCAGGTATTGCTGGCGCCGTTGCTGCCGGGGCTGATCTGGTCTATATGGGCACGCGCTTCCTCGCCACGAAGGAGAGCATCGCCTTGGAGGGTCACAAGAAGATGGTGGTCGACAGTGAGATAGATGACCTTGTTGTCTCTGCGGCCATCACCGGCACGCCGGCATCCTGGTTGCGTGCTTCGCTAGAAGCCGTCGGCATCGATCCCTCCGCAACGGGCGCCACCTCACGGGACTACTCCATGGAGGCGTCCAACGTTCGACGTTGGAAGGACACCTGGGCTGCAGGTCAGGGGCTCAACAGCATTGACGCGATCGAGACCACAGCGGATATTGTCGATCGCTTGGTGGCCGAGTACGGCGCTGCGTGGGATCGAGTCGACAGGATTGCCACCACCCGCTGACTATACTGGCAAGGTGTCAGTAACTATTCCGCCCGGTGGCAGTGCAATCGGGTCAGCACTGCTCGCGCTCGGGGACCGCTGGACACTGCTGATCCTCCAGCGGGCCTTCGTTCTCCACACCCGCCGCTTTAGCGACTGGCGTGCGCAGCTAGGCGTCAGCGACTCTACGCTGGCCGCACGGCTGCGTGATCTGGTCGCCGCCGAACTCCTCGTACGCGCACCTTACGATGACAACGGCCGTACCCGCGAAGAGTATCTGCTCACGCCGCGGGCGCTGGAGCTGTACAGCCTGTTCCTGGTGATCTGGGGTTGGGAGCAGGCCTCGATGCCAGGCGCCAAAGACGCGCCGCATCTGATCCACGATAAATGCGGGCAGTCGATTCTTCCGCACCTGGGGTGTGGTGTCTGCGGGACCGCCCCGGTCACGGCGCGCGAGACCACCGCTGAGCGCGCTGAGCATGCCGAGTTCGCGAAGATCAGTGTGCCCAGGCTGCACCGTCGCGCCCAAGAGACGGGCACCCCGACGGATGCCATTTCCTATTTCCCGCAGACGATGGGGATTCTCGGCGACCGCTGGAGTACAGCGATCCTTGCAGCATCCTTCATTGGCATCCGGCGTTTCAACGCTTTCAAGTCGGAGCTTGGCATTGCTCCGTCGATCCTCTCGGACCGGCTGCGACGCTTCGTCGGCGTCGGCGTGCTGCACGCTCCCAATGACGCGGGCGAGTACCGCCTCACCGCCAAGGGCATGGGCTTCTTCCCAACCTTTGCCCTCATCGTGGACTGGGCTCAGCGATGGTATGCCGCTGCGCCCAGTCGTGAGCTGACCATCCGACACACCGCCTGCGGGGCGCCGCTGCACCCAGTCCTTTTCTGCTCACTGTGTGGTGAGCTGCTAGAGCGCACCACCGTCCACTTTGAGTTCTCACCGACCACAACGCAGAGAGTCTGAACCGGGCCGTCGATCTGTCCTGGATTGTGCTGGTCCTCCCCATCGCCGACCCGGCCCGGGTGCTTGGCGATGTCTTCTTCGACGGCGTCACCACCTTGCTCGACGGCGACGGACTCACCGCCATGGTCTGAACCCCGGACCAGAACTGGTGGCGGACGCACACCAGCCAGCTGGGCACGTTCTGAAGTTTGTCCAGATTGATGTTCAATGGCACGCGGGTTACCAGCGGTGTCCTTGTCAGTGCCTTCGCCTCGTGCCTGGGCCAGAACCTACGTGAGCTCGTCGGGAGGAGAATCCCCTAAATACGAGTAGCACCACGACCATCTCCACGGTGTTCATCATCATGGGTATCCTGTTGGCCGGTGTTGGCCGGTGTTGGCCGGTGTTGGGCCGGCATGCGGCAAATGCGGCGATTGACCACTTTCGTGGTGAGAGTGGCTCGCGGGAACGATTGGGAGTGGCCTAACGCTGTTCGTGATCGAATGATGGGTGTTTCATGGGCGATCCCCATTACAGGGTGCGGAGTCAGATTGACCTCAACCGGCTCAGGCGGCAAACATCTGAGTTTTAGTACCATGCGTTGTCATGCATCATTGCAGCCAATAAAGGTCAAAAATAGCCAACAACAAAATGGAAACGGTAATCTAGTCGACAGCTGGTCAGGGGGAGGTCCCTGGTGCCGGATCATGGTGAGGTGTCATCGTGCGTTTTGGGTGACCGGAGGATCTCCATCTCTTGATGGAAACGATTCCGAGATGCGTACTTTCTTCAGTTACCGCGATCGCGGTAACTGAAACGGGGGTCACATTCGAAACCTCATACTCTGATTGAACCCTCCCACTCGCGGGCTCCCCACCAAGATTGTATTCAAAGGCTGCACCATGATTTCCAAACGTAGTGCTATGAAGATTGGTACGCTGCTCTGTGCCGTAATGGCTCTCTCCGCCTGCGGCGGTGCATCGAACTCGAAGGGTGCCGCGGAGTCCAGCGAACCAGTCACCGGTGGTGAGCTTGTTGTCGCGTCTCTCCCATCGATGATCGACGGGTCTGACGCCTGTGGGTCAACAGGGAGTTGTGTCATGCAATGCCCACAAAGCGTCACAGTTCGGAAATGATGATCTTCTTCATGGTGAGCATGCGCTGGTAGGCGCCTGGGTACTTCATCAGTTCGCCCATGTTCTGGGGCACGATCTGCCAACTCACGCCAAAACGGTCCACCAGCCAGCCACATTGTTCGGCTTCGGGTACCTCGGAAAGTTCCTCCCACAATTTGTCGATCTCATCCTGGCTCGCGCAGGAGACTTGCAAGGAGAGCCCTGGTGTGAAGGTGAAGTGGTGATCCGTGCCGCCGTCCATGGCGGAGAACCACTGGCTGGCGAGGTGGAACTCGGCGAAGAGGATGCCACCGGAGTCTCCTGGCTTAGGTACCACCATTTCGGTGCCCGAATCCGGGAGAAGGCCGGCGTAGAGGTCGATGGCCTGCTGGGCCTGGGCCACAGGGCCGGTGAACAGGAACTGTGGAATCAGCATCGGTCGTTGGTTTCCGGCCGGGTCGGCCAGCATGAGCTGCCAGTTCACCCCCAAACGGTCCTCGACCCAGCCGTACAGCTTGCTGTGCGGGTACTCGCCCAATGCCATGCGCACCTCGCCCCCATCTGCGAAGGCTTCCCACACGCTGTGGATGCAGGTGCGCGCCTCCTCTTCGCCGCCGTCGAACATCAGCGGATCCATGTTCAGGATGAACGACAGGGCAGGCGTTGGACGGAACTCGGTCCCGGCATTAATGAGGCGGATCTGGTAGCCGCCAACGCTCACATCAACCACCAGCGGTTTCCCTGCAAAATCGCGTTGGGAGTCCGGCAAGTCCTGCCCCGGATAGGACATGGTGACCTCAGCCGACGTTTTCGGAAGCACGGCAGAATAGAATTCGCCGGCCTCCACCGCATTGCCCTGGCACCATACGTTGGGCACGATCCGTTGCATGATTCCTCCTCGCGAACTATTTCAGCATGGCACGATCGTCAGGCGCCATCAATAGATGACGAATCGGAAATGTGCCCGCACCGGGGATATTCCACCGTCTAGACGCACAGGCCCACAGCCGGACGAGGTTGAACTGGACAGCGCCAGGGGAGGGGCGCCGTCGTCCGCTTCCAAAAAACGGGTGCTGGCCAGGACGAACTTACCTCTGAATACAGAGCCTGGCTCACCCAACGAGGAACAATATAGCCCAGCGTAAAAAACTGATTGACAGTTATAGGAGCATCGCGTAGGGGGTAAGCGCCTTCGTGATCGCCCGACGTTGACTCATCGTAAGCTCCATGCCTCACAGTATCCCGCCAGCAACCACCAGCAGGAACGATGCGCCGCTACCTGGACACTACCAAATGATTCTTCGATAGCAGCTAGGCGGGCATGTTTGCTGAGTAAATGCGGAAGTTCGCTTTCCACCGTGGGGTGTCGTACCGTGAGGAATAGCCCTATCAAGCCGTTGGGGAACGGATAAGAGGAGAAATCATGAATAAGTTGGCCAAAGGTGCTATTGCCGCGGGTGCCGCAGGAATCTTGTTGCTCGGTGGTCTCGGAACGCTGGCTTTCTGGAACGACTCAACGGCCGTCAACGGTGGGAACGTGACCACTGGAACACTGGCCCTCAGTGATGCGGTATGTGACGGCGGGTGGGTATATGCGGTCGGCAATGCCGGAGTAGGCGCCCCGGTAGGGCTGATTGTTCCGGGCGACACGATCTCCAAGGAATGCACGTTCGCGATCACTGCAACCGGTGACAACCTGGAAGCGGACCTCGTCATCCCTGCGGAGGTAACCTTCACTAGCAGTCCCGATGCCCCCACGCTCAATGCAACGGCCTCGGCGAGTTACACGACTGCTGGCGGTGTGACTGGCGCTACCGTAACTTCTGCCAATGACGGGGACATTGTCACAGCCACTATCAAGGTTGTGTTTCCGTTCGGGGATGCCGCCCTTGTCAATACCAACGACACGCAAGGGATCCTATCTACCTTGGACGACATCACCGTCTCGCTCGCCCAGACGGAGTCCTGATCTTTCGCATCGAGCGCTGAGTAATGGTTGTCCGGTCCTTACTTCGCTGGTTCGGGCAAGTTGTTGCGTGGCTGCTGATCCTTTCGGTGGCAGCGAGCGTGGCGGTGGCGGTGGTAATCCCGAGGATCACTGGCGCAACACCGTACACGATTCTTACCGGATCGATGCAGCCGGAGTTGCCTCCCGGGACCTTGGTGGTGGTGAGACCGGTTGATGCTAACAAGATCAGCATCGGCTCGGTCATCACCTACCAACTCCAATCAGGCAAGGCTACCAACGTCACCCACCGTGTAGTGGCTCAAGGCTTCGACACCAAGGGCGGACTGCGTTTTCAGACTCAGGGAGATGCCAACAACGTTCCTGACGAGAATTGGGTCAAACCAATTCAGATCAAAGGCGAAAAGTGGTACGCAGTTCCCTACCTAGGATACGTCAACAACATACTCATCCGAGAGGAGAGACAGATGGCGGTATACATCGCGGCTGCGCTCCTTCTCGGGTATGCGGCATTTTCGTTCATCGGAGCCATCCGAGATCGTGGAGGTCACCGCAGAACCTCGGCCGACTCTTGAGGCGCCGTTTCTGGAGTGTTTTGGTGTGTACCGCGGTCCTCTTCTGCCTGGTGGCGCCAGCCGCGTACGCAGCCGATGAGTTGCATGTCAGCTGGGACGGCGACGCTTGGTCAGAGCAGTTGAGTGAACCGCTGTTCGATCCCGCACTGCGCTGGGTTCCCGGCGACTTTGAAGTAAAAGTTTTCTATATCCGCAACCATGCCAAGGGTGGAGCGACTCTCACGATAGCGGTTACCACTACCGATCGTGATCACCTTCTGCGCTATGAGGACATCAGGCTCTCGGCGCGCGTCGCTTCAGGTGATTGGGTGGATTTGGAGCGCACGGAGCAGAACTTCCGGCTAAACAATGAAGCGCTGCATGCTGGTGAGGTACGTAAAGTAGAGGTGCGCGCTCATTTTGATTCGGACTCACCGAACCGCTCTCAAAACAAAGAACTGGCACTGAATTTTCGCGTGGTTCTTTCCGATGAACAAGTCGCAACCGAAGACCCTGAGGGGCCAGGAACTAATGACGAGGAATCCACTGGGCCTCTTCCGCAGACGGGAGCGTCAGACGTCCGCTGGTCAATCATTACTGCCGGAATCGCCATGGGTGTCGGCATTGCACTCCTAGGGATGCGTAAGCGAGAGGAGACCGAACATGAGAGATCACACTGAACCCCGTTTTGGCGGTTTTTGGCGGGGGTTGGCCTCACGCAAGGTTCGTGCTGTGCTCTGTCTCGGAATCTTCGCCGCCCCTGCAGCCGTGGGAACCATGGCCTACTGGACCGATGAGGCCACCATAGAGTCCGGTACGTTCACTGCAGGCACATTGGACTTGACCGTGGGCGGCGCAGTGGAGGACAGCAACTACCTCCCAGGCCCCGGCGGCACACACGAATACTCCACTTTAACCATTGCGGATCTGCTCCCTGGCGAGAGCATTGCCCGCCCGTTCATCGTACGAAATTTCGGCACCACAAGATTCATCTATAACGGGTTTGTCCACACCACGAACAACGCCCTCGCTGCATCCGGCAACGAGGGTGGACTGCAGGTCGCAATCTATGCCGGCGGCTCGCCGACCAACGCTGGCACACAAGCAGCCGGGGATCGAAGTGGCAGCTGCCCCGGCGGGGACTTGCTCAAGAACCAGGAAGTTAGCACTTCAACCAATACAGTGGAACTTGCCCCTGCGGACATTCCCCTCGCCCCGGGCGCGACGCAGACTCACTGCGTCGTAGTCCTCCTCGACTTGGTGGCACCGAACGCGCTCCAAGGAGCGCGTACCCAACTGATAGTGGAGCTGGACGCCAAACAGATGGGGGCTCCATGACAACGCCAGAACCGACCATTCGTAAGACGGGCCGCCGAGCGGTTGAGGTACTCCTCTGGTGCGGTGCCGGTCTTGGTAGCTTGAGCATCATTGCCGCTCTCGCTGCGGTGATCTTTGGCATTGTGCCGTTGGTGTTCACCTCGGGCTCGATGTCACCAGAAGTACCAACAGGCTCCCTCGGCCTAGCTCGTACCGTGGCTGCCAGCGACCTCCGGGTCGGGGACGTCGTCAGCGTCACCGCATCCGACAAGACTCGGGTCACGCATCGGGTTCTCGCCGTCGAGCAACAATCGGACATCGCTGCACTGACCCTCAAGGGTGACGCCAACCCTGGACCAGACCGAGAAACGTACGCCGTCACTGAGGCAGACCAGGTTTTCTTCACTGCGCCGTACCTCGGCCGGATTATCATGATCCTCACCAGTCCATGGGGGATGTTCGTTGGCGGTCTCACTGCTGCGGCACTTCTGCTATGGGCATTCCGTCGCCAGCCGTCGGCTGGCGACGACTCGGACTCCGGCTTAGAAGACGAGACTGCGAAAAAACCGCCGGAAGCGCCCCCCGTGAAGTCCGGCTGGCACCGCGCGCACCAAAGGAAGGTCCGGATAAGGGCGACCGTGTTAGCCGTGGGCATCCCCGCCCTCCTGCTCACCACTGTGGCCTCCGGTACTTCCGCATATTTCACCGATACCGCCGAAGTGACGACGACGGGCTTCGTCGCGCACCGGGTGCTACAGCCCGGCCCCGCCACTTGCACAGCCAACGCGAATAGCATCACCGTTGGTACGACGCCCCTAGCTGATCCTCGCTATACCTACTGGGCCCGTGTCTACACCCCAGCTGGTGTCGCGATCTCTGACTACAAACAGATGACCGGTAATCCGGCCACGGCCAGATTAAACACATCCAATTTCACGCCGCCACTTGCCCTGAGAACAACCTACACGGTTCGTATTCACTCCAGAGTCGGGGCCCCGGGGCCCACCGGGTCATCGGGGTGGGAATCACAGGTATTCCGGCGGGCAGAGTTCAGCACGACAGGTACGACCCTCCAATGCGGCGCGGCCATCGTGCCTCCGAACATCGTGTTCACTCAGCCGACCAATGGCTTCACCGGAACCAAGGCGCAGCTACAGGCTCGGCTCGACCGTGATTGCGATCGAATTGTTGGGGGTATCTGCGGAACAGCAATCGACCCGAATGGAACGGTTGTGTCCGTGGAGTACATCCTTCAGCGGACCAATATTGGCACGTATTGCTATGTCCCAGGCGGCAACCCCAACGGATACCCTGCGGGTGGGTCATGCAGATACCGGAGTGCGGAACGAAACGGGGACACGTGGACGATCCCCGGTAACCTCTTCGGCGGACTCATAGGTTGGAACTACACGCTCACCATCAAGGCGACAGACAACCACGGAGCCGTCACGGAGAAAGCGATCGAGTTCAGGGTGACTCCCTGACGCTGGCCATTCCGAGCAATCGTATGCTGAGATCCATCGCCCCTCTCTAAGTTCCGGTTCCGTACTCCCCGGGTAAAGGACGCGAACTCCTGCACATCCGGGTCGACCGGCCCAAGCTCACCTGAAGTTACGTAGGTTAACACAGGAAGATCCCCGGATTTCCCGGGATCTTCCTGTGTTTGTGCTTGGGTGTCTGGCTACTTCCGGGTGCAGACGCAGGGTCTCAGCCATGACCCGTGCGAGTGTGGCCCGTCTTGCCTCAACATGCGTGAGCGGGGCATCAGCGTTCAGGTCACGCAGTTCCTCAGAAATTGTGGCCTGCGACTGCTACGACTCCTGTGCCGAGTAGCTCCAGATCGAAGTAGAGCATGCTGTGATCGCAAAGGAAGCCATCGATGCCAGTTCCACAGCGACAGCAACTCCGAACATGCGTGACGCGCTTCTCCGGCCCATCTGCGATGAGACGACCTAGGCGCCGCTGACAAACTCAGCCTGCCCTCCGCCGTACAACACGTCAATGTTGTACACATTGCCGCGGGCGGGCAGAACCACCGAGCAGGTAAAGCCGTCGTACGTACTTCCCGAGTACGCTGAAAAGCACAGATAACCGACAGGAGTGCGGGAAGGCCCAACCAACTTTGAGCAGCACGACGGCGGCGCAGGTGTTGGCCGAGCTGGCTACCCTGGAAGACCCGAGGGCCCGCGCCATCAATGAGCGGCACGGCGACGACCACGGGGTGAACCTGGGCAAACTGCGCGCCATTGCGAAGCGGCTGAAGATGCAGCAGGAGATTGCCCGGGAACTGTGGGCCAGCGGCGACACCGCGGTACGGTTGGTGGCACTGCTGATCCGCCGCCCCAAGGACTTCGGCCGCGATGAGCTGGACGCCATGTTGCGTCAGGCCCGTCCCCAAAATACACGACTGGTTGGTTAACTACGTGCTGAAGAAGAGCCCGCATGCCCAGGAGCTGCGGGTGGCCTGGTTCACGGATCCGGACCCCGTGGTGGCCAGTGCCGCGTGGGCGCTGACAAGTGAACAGGTGGTTACGAATCCCGAAGGCCTAGACTTGCCGGGGCTGCTGGAGATCATCGAGGTACAGATGAAGGACGCCCCGGACCGCCTGCAATGGGCCATGAACAACTGCCCGGCCCCGATCGGGATCGAGCACCTCGAGCTCAGGACCAGGCTCTGAGCATCGGGGAACGCCTGGAAGTCCTCAGGGACTACCCGACGCCGCCGAACTGCACCTCGCCGTTCGCACCCATCTGGATCACCGAGATGGTCCGGCGGAAGGGCGGGGCAAGCTAAGCGAACCGCCAGGTGGAGTTCTTGGCAGCCCCCTACACGCTGGTTGTCATGGCCGGAATCGCTTTCTCACAACTTGCCCTGGTCGCCGTCTGGGTGTTCAGTCCATGGACCAGCGTGATGCTCGCCGTGGGCAGGGTCACGGTCTCCGGCACGGCATTCGTGCGCCTCATGCTGGTCCTGATGTACTGCGCCTAACCTTGCCTAGAGCAGTCCGAGCTGCGCAAAAGCCGCAGCCATGCCCGCCCGGCTCGGCGGTGGCGCCGTGCGGTCGATCCCCAGAAACGCGATAGCAACGGCCACGCCGTCGGCCTTGCTGATGCCGCGCTGGAACAGTTCCCCGGAGTGCATACCCTCGGTTGCCATCGAATTGGCGACGACGTCGATGTCCGGCCCGATCTCGCAGGCCAGGGCGGCGAGGGGAATCGGGGACTCGAAGACGGATGCCTTGGCGAAGCGCGGAAGCAACTTCCCCAGGGTGCGCAGCGGTCCCAGAATGCTTGAGGAGCCGCTCTGGTGTCTATCCGGTGACTCCTTGAAGTGTGCCTCGACGATGACACGCAGGCGATCCTGCGCGGCCGGGGGCGCATGGAGTTATTCCTGCGCCTCAAGGATGTACACGGCATGGTGGACGTTAAGGGCCGGCACGGTCCTGGCCGCCAGGTCTGCGGGGAAGCGGCGGTCAAGGAGGACTTCACCGGCCACCTCTACCTAGGCGCCAGCACTGGCGATTAGGCCGTCAAAGCCCGCCTCGAGGATGTGCTCGGGGAGCATCGACACTGGCCGGCCGGTGCACAAGAAGACTTTGTGGCCGGCAGCACGTGCCGACCGGACAGCCCGTACATGGGCATCCGGGACAACCCCGTAGTCGGCGTAGGTCCCATCAACATCGAGGAAGACGGCATGGATGGTCTTTGCGGTGGTGCGTGGCTGGGCGGTCATGATCAGGGAGTCTACCCGGGCAAAGTCTCCAGCCGGCGGAGTATGCCGCGTGAATCTAGTGGCGCACACAGGCTACGACGTTGGTACGGTCCGCCGGCTCCAGCAGGTCGCGGTTGTGCTTCCACTTGTTGTCGATGCGATGCGCGGTGGCAAGTTCCGTCAGCCGCGGCTCAGGAACCAGCAGCCGTCGCGCTTCGAGCCGTGAGGTAAGGCGACTTGGACACTCGCCAAGCCGCCATAGCTCACGGGTCGCGTGCGTCCTACTCCAGGATTGCGGAAACACAGTGAAGAAGACTGGCCTGCTGGGTGCGTTGAGCTGGCAGAGCACCGCCCTGTACTACCAGATCATCAACGAACACATCAAGGAAGAACTGCGTGGCCGGCGAGATCGAGGACGCCATTGCTGTTCCGTTCCTGCATCTGGCTGACATCACCGCGGTTGCCGTGGCAAATGCTGGAATCGGAACCATTGGATTGCTGGGCGCCCAATTCACGATGGAAGAAGACTTCTCCATCGAGCACCTGAAATCCCAGAGATTGCCAGTAGTGGTCTCCCTCGCCGGACGACGGGGCAACCGTCAACCGAATCATCTTGAGGGAACTGGTGCTGGGTGCATTTAAGGACGAATCCCGCAGTGGGTACCGACGCATCATCAACGATCAAGGCGCCCAAGGCATCGTCCTTAGCTGTACCGCGATCGAGATGCTCATCGGCGCAGAGGGGCTCGGCGCTACCGGTGTTCTCGACCACCCGGCTTCACGCCGAGTCTGACGGTGCGCCGCCGAGGTAGACGCTAAGCCGCGTCTGTCTCGGCGGTTCCCGTCTACCTCGGCGAGGTCCGCGCAGAGCTCAGCCCCGCCGGGTGGCGAGGTCCGCGCGGAACACTAGGCGTCGACGTCTCGCTTGAAGACCAGCATCAGGGCCCGCATGCCCAGCACGAACCCGCCAAAGAGCAGGGCGAATCCAAACACGCCGTATAGGTGGATCTGCCCGGTCAGCAAGGGGCCTTCGTTGCTGGTGATCAGCATGATGGAGCCCAGTACGGCCGACCCCGCCAAAACGGCCACGATCAGCTGCTGGAACAATCCGGTGAGGTAGCGCCTGTCCGAAGGATGGGCCAGGACGCGCACGTTCATGTTGAAGCGCCCGTGTTCGAGGTCCTCGGTGATCTTGTTGAGGCGTCGCGGGAGCCGGTTGAGCAGCGGCAGTAGTTGCATGGCGCGTTGCTCCAGCTCGTCCTTGACGCTGCCGAGCTTGAATCTGTCGGCCATGAGCCGGCTGCCCTCGGCGCGGGAGGCGGCTACCAGATCCATGGTCGGGTCGATGATTTGCAAGGTGCCTTCGACGGCGGCCAGGGCCCTGAAGGCGGCGCCGATCTGGGCGGGCACGGCGAACTTGTAGGCGATGACCAGTGACATCAGATCGCCGAACATCTTCTGGCTGCCGCCGGGGCCAAACCCGACCCGGTAGCGGGTGAGCAGCTGCCCGAGTTCGCGTTCCAGCGCCCTTTCATCCAGGGTGTCGGGACGGTCCAGCAGTTCGATGAGCGCGTCGGTGGCCCCGGCACTGTCGTTTTTGTCAATGGAATACAGCATCATGCCCAGTGCGGTTTGCGTGGCCGGGTCCAAGCGGCCCACGGCACCGAAGTCCAGCAGGCCCAGGGTCCCCTCCGAGGTGATGAAGATGTTTCCTGCGTGCAGGTCGGCGTGGAAGACGCCGTCTGAGACGATCTGCTCAAGGGTGGCGCCGAGCAAGGTGGTGGCCAGGGCGCTGCGTTCCTCAGCGTTCAGACCGGCCAGCAGGGTGCCGGCTGAGCTAACGGGGCGCCCTGGCAGCGTGTCCATGACCAGCAGCCGTTCGCTGGAAAATTCCGGGTACGCGTGGGGAACGGAAACGGAAAAGTTGCCCGACACCGCCAGGGAATGCTCAATGCTGCGCATGTTCTCCAGCTCGATCCGGTAGTCAAGTTCCTCCTCTAGGGACCCGGCAAAGCCCTGCGCCAGGGTGTACACACCCAAGGACTTGCCCCACGGGGTGGTCTTGTTCAGCCAGTGCGCAAGCCGCAGGATGATGTCCGTGTCCAGGTTGACCTGGTCCAAGGCCCCGGGGCGCTGGACCTTGATCACCACGGAGGTCCCGTCAAGCAAGGTGGCCTGGTGCACCTGGGCCACGGATGCCGCCGCCAGTGGGATCGGGTTGATGTCACTGAAAACTTCGGCGACCGGGCGGTCCAGACGTTCCTTGATCGCGGCAGAAATCCGCTCCCACGGTTCCGGACTTGCCTTGGTTTGAAGTGTCTGAAGTTCGCGAATGTACGTTTCGGGAAGCAGGTCCTGGCGGGTGGAGAGCATCTGGCCCAGCTTGACAAACGTGACCCCGGCCTCGTTGAGCGCGTTGCGCAGGGCGCGGGCCGTTTTGGCCTCCCGCTCGGTGCTGTCGCCGTTGCCAAAGCCGCGCAGCCGCGAACCAAGCCCGTGGCGCACGGCGATCGCGACAACGTCGGAATACCGTCTGGTGCGACGTCGTCGTGCCTTCCAGCCCGTGAAAAGGGAGCTGAAACGGGGCAGGGAACCGGTGGGGAACGCCGCCTCGATGAACACGAGGGCGCCCACGCCGAGGGCAAAAATCCAGCCGACGGCCAGCACCAGGAACAGCACGGCCACGGCTGGCGCCACATTCAGGCCGTTGGTGTTCTGGTCCGTGGCAGCCCGGAATAAGTACTGAACGGTCAGCCCCATGGTGGCGCTCATGATGAACCCCACCATGATGGAGCGCGGCCAGCCAATGGGCACACCCACCACGCGCCGCACCACGGTGGCCGCAAGCCACGACTGCAGCAGCAGGAACAACAAGCCCGCAATACTGAGCACGACGATCAGCACAAAGTCCACCACGGCCACTAGTTGCCGCCCGGGAGGTTGGCGGTGCAGGCAAGATTCACGAAGGCTCCTATGGGCGGGACGGATATGTCCTTACTTTAGCCTCGGCGGGCATCCGCAGGAAGTCGCTGGGTGTTTCCGGGGAGAGCCCTTCGCTGGGCACGCAGGTGCCGGCGGAGAGGCACATTCCCTGGATTGGGCAGACTAAGGTCAGGAGCAGCAAGCTCCTGTAGCCCAGGTGGGGGAAAAACCAATTTTGAATCCAACGGGCAGGAAAAGGCCGGAATCATGAAACGAGCAAAGTTGCAGGCACAAGGCACTGCGTCCGCAGCGCTCAGCCATGACCGACAGGAGGCTGGACAGCCCACGAGGCAGCAGGACGACGGCGGTGTCCAGCTCCCGCTGGATCTCCCACCCTCCGAGCCCGTGGCGGTTGGTGGGCCGAGGTTCCCTGGCACGTGGCTACATCCTCACCCTGGGCGTGCTCGGAGCCCTGGTGACAGGCTTGGCAGTCTACAACCTCCGCGGCATCGTCTTTTCCGTGTTCCTGGCCATGTTCGTCGCCGTTGGCCTGGATCCGCTGGTGCGCTGGCTGCAACGGCGCGGGCTGGCCCGAGGCTGGGCGACGGCGGCCGTGATCATGCTGATTGTTGCACTCATGGTGGGAGTGCTCTTGATGGTGATCCCCCTGCTGGTGGGACAGGTCCAGAACCTCATCACCGGCATCCCCGCAGAAATTGTGCGTCTTCGAGACCACGGCTGGTTTGATGAGGTGAACGCCGCCAGCAACGGCGTGCTCGGAAACATCCTGACCTGGATCTCCGGCGAGGGCACCCGTCCGCAGTTCCTGGCCACCGTTGGCACCGGAGCCGTCGGCCTGGGCTTCACCATCGCCAACGCCATCGGCTCGGGGTTCTTCATCGCCAACTTTTCCATCTACTTTGTGGGCACCTACGACTCCACCAAGAACGCCGCATTTGGCTTTGATCTCGGCTTCGCGCCGAGAGAACGTGGCCGGCTACACCAACCGGATCCTAGAAAATGTGGGCCGCTACCTCAGCGGGATGGTGCTGCTCGCACTGGCCAACGCGACGTTCAGCGTCGTCGTGCTGCTCATTATGGGTGTGCCCGGCCCGTTCGTCATCGGGATCGTGGCCTTCCTGGTCACCCTGATCCCGATGATCGGCACCGTCCTGACCACCTTTGCCATGTCACTGCTGGCCCCGGTCCATTCCCCGACGGCCGGCCTGGTCGTCTATATTGCCATGCTGGTGTACATGCAGTTGGAGGCCTACGTGTTCACCCCGAAGGTCATGAGCAAGGCCGTGAAGATCCCGGGCTCGGTGGTGCTGATCTCCGCGGTGGCCGGCGGGCCCCTCTTCGGGCTGCCCGGGGCGCTCGTGGCCATCCCCATTTCCGCCGGCGTGATCCTAGTCCTGAGTGAAGTGGTCCTGCCCGCCAAGAACCGCAGCTGACCGGGCAGCCGTCCAGCGAACGGATGGCAGCTACCAGCAGGCAGAACCGCAGGCCGAACCGCAGTGCGCAGCCTGTTGCCAAAAAAGAAAATTGTGACTATAGTCTCACAGGTCAGGGTAAGAATATGAGACCTCCTGTTGGAGGTCACGTTCTGCCCTTTTTTCATGCGGAGGGAGCAGCATTTCCAGCGGGCACGGTTTCCTGAGCGAAAAGGTGACACCGTTGTCAAATATTGTTCTCCGAGGTGTGCACGACGTTGTGTCATACATCGACTCCCGTCCCAAGATTTCCGGTCGTGCAGGCCTGATCTGGTGGCTGGCCCTTGGTGGCCTGTTCCTGGATGCGTTCTCCAACTCCGCGTTGGCCGCGGGCCTGGGCCCCATGACCAAGGACCTGCACCTGTCCGCCATTCAGGTCGCCACTCTCACCTCCCTCGCTTCCTGGGTAGCCATTGTTTTCAACCCCATCGGCGGCTGGCTGGCAGACAAGTACGGGCGCATACCCCCGCTGATCATCGCCAAGGTTCTGGCGCTCGTCGGTGCCGGGTTGGCCGCTTTTGCCCCCAGCTTTGAAATGGTCATGGCTGGCCGATTTTTTGTGGGCGCCGCCTACGGAATCGACTTCGCCATCGCCATGGCACTGCTGGCCGAATTCACCCCGGCCCGCTTCAAGAGCCGCCTGAATACCTGGCAGGGTGTCTGGTACACGGCTGTAAGCTCCAACCTCATCCTTGCCGTCCTGTTCTACAACATGGGCGTCGGCGCAGCCATCTGGCGCTACGCTGTTGGCTCCGCCGGCGTGGTTGCCTTGATCATGTTCATTTTCCAGCTCACATACCTGGTGGAAAGTCCCACATGGGCCGCCCGCAAGGGGATGCTGGAACGCGCCGCCACGTACATGACCAAGATCTATAAGGAACCGTTCGTCGCCGCGGACGTTGAGGACCGGGCCCCCATCCTGAACCAGGCAACCAAGGGCTTCGCCAACGTTGCCCTGATCTTCAGGGGAATCTACCTGCCGCGGACCATCTTGGCCGGCACGGTACAGATGGCCCAGTCCATCCAATACTTTGCCGTGGGCTGGTACCTGCCCATCATCAGTCTGACGCTCTTTGGGCAGAACTTTGTGGTGGCCACGCTCGGTGCGCTTGTCTTCAACCTGTTCGGCATACTTGGTGGTTTCATGTCGCCACAGATCGGCAAATTCTTTGGCCTGCGCAAGGCGTCAGCCTTGGGCTTTGGGGCTGTGTTTGTGATGCTGGTGATCCTTGGCCTCTTCTACGAGACCATGCCGATCTTCCTGGCATTCCTGGTGCCGTCGCTGTTCATCCTCTTCCACTCCGGAGGTCCCGGCGCGAATGGCAAGAGCCTGTCCACACTGTCCTTCCGCAGTGAACTCCGGGCCGGTGCCAACGGCATCATTGGGGCTATCGGGAGCACTGGCGCCGCCCTGGGCCTGTTGGTCTTCCCCATCCTGAAGGAAGACTTGGGCCTAGGACCGACGTTCCTGATCCTCTCCGTCGTCCCGCTGACCGCCTGCATCATCTGCTCGGTGATCAAGTGGGATCCCACCCGGACAAGCATCAGCCCCGACGAGGAGACCAACGCACCGCAATTCAAGAGTGACGTGGCCCTGGCCACTGCACTAGTCAAGTAGGAGCCAGGAGATGAGAATCCCAGCAATCCTGTCCATCGACGAAGGCACCACGGGAACCCGCGCAGCCTGGGTGACACAGGACGGCGGAGTCCATGGCCTGGAATACCGGCCCTTGTCCGTGCACAGCCCCAGACCGGGTGTGGTGGAGCAAGACGCCAACGAAATCCTTCAAAAGACCATCGAATCCGTGCACGCAGTGCTCGCATCAGCGAAAGTTGCGGGGGTGGAAGTCAAGGCTCTTGCCATCGCCACCCAACGCGCGACGGCGGTCCTGTGGGACACAGCCACAGGCGCCGCCTTGGTGCCTGCAATGGTGTGGCAGGACAACCGCTTCGCTAAGGAATTGGCTGAGCTGGGCCCTGACTGGGACGAACGTCTCCTTGCAACGGTTGGCCGTCCCACAGGTGTGAGATCCCCCTACCTGTGGGCGGCCCATCACCTGCGTGAGACCGCTGAAGTCAAGGCCGCCTATAGGCAGGGGCGGCTCGGCTTCGGCACCATTGAAACGTGGCTCCTGTGGAGTCTCACAGCGGAGCGTGCCTACATCGCCACCAGCACCAATGCCACTTCGGCGGGTGCCTATGTTCTGGCAACCCACGAATACGAGACCGACTGGATCACGGCATTGGGCTGCCCCCTGGATCTGCTTCCTGAGCTGCGTCAGGACTCCGACTTCTTCGGGCACACCGACGAAAAGCTCCTGGGCATCAGGATTCCGGTCTTGGCAGCCATGGGTGATCAGCACGCCAGCACCGTGGGTCTGGGCTGCCTGGAGGCTGGACAAGCCATGTGCGGACACGGGACCGGAAGTTTTGTGGACATGCTCACCGGCCCCACCCCACCCTTAAAGCCGGGAGTGTACGACGGGACGCTGACCATGGTTGGTTGGCGCCGTCACAACGAAACGTTCTACGCCGTGGAAACTTTCACGCCCACCACGGGATCTGCTTTGGACTGGGTGTGCAACACGTTGGGCTGGTTTGAATCGTCCCGCAAAATAAGTGAGCTGGCGGCCACCGTACAAAGCTCCAACGGGGTCTTGTTCATCCCGTCACTGACAGGCATCCGCACCCCGGTGGTTGAACCGGGTTTGCGGGCCTCACTCACCGGATTGTCAATGGCCAACACGCGGGCGGAAGTTGCCTATGCAGTGCTGGAAGGGATCGCCCATTCGGTGGCCAGCAGCATGGAAGCGAACGCAGAATCCGCCGGCATGGCCGTGACGGAAATTGTGGTTGGCGGCGGGCTTTCCGGCAGTGATGCCCTGATTCAGATGCAGGCGGACCTCACAGGTATCCCCATGCGCCGGCTGCCCGGAACGGAGTTTGCCACCCTGCGTGGGGTTGCTTTCATGGCGGGATCTGACGGGCTCCTCTGGGACTCGCTGCAAGATGCCGTGGCAGCTCTTGGACCCGGCGACGTTTTTGAATCGCGCACTTGTGAACCCGAACGGTTGGCGCGGCGCAGTGACTGGCATAGGCGCATTGCCAGCGACCTGGGCCTAGTACATCCCGGATAACAGATTTTTCACCTGCTCATCAATACAGTTCTCAATGCAACTCTCGGAAGTGATAAACACCATGATTTCCCTACCTTCACGCAAACCCAAGATGGGCCGGGCCAAAATGGTCTCGGACACACCCCTGCCCTTGGCGCGTCACGAACAAGTCGACCGACTCGACAACGGGCATTTTGACATCATTGTGGTCGGTGGCGGAGTTACCGGCGCCTACACGGCCATGGATGCGGCACTGCGCGGCTACAAGGTGGCCCTGTTGGAAAAGGATGACTTTGCCTCAGGCACGTCCTCGAAATCCTCGAAAATGATCCACGGCGGGTTGCGCTACATTGAGCAGGGGAACCTGCCGCTGGTGCGCCACTCCCTCCTGGAACGCCAGCGGCTGCGCAAGAATGCGCAGCACCTGGTCCAGCGCCTGCCGTTCTTGTTTCCCGTGCTCTCAGACAACGGCGTGTTCGACCGCCGCCTGGCTGCCGGCTTTGAAAGCCTGCTGTGGACCTACGACCTGGCTGGCGGCTGGCGCGAAGGCGTTATCCACCAAAAGCTGACCAAGAACGAGGTCCTGGCGCACTGCCCCACGTTCAAGGCCGAAAAGCTTGAAAGTGGCTTCATGTACTACGACGCCCGGGCCGACGACGCCCGCCTCACCCTTACGCTGGCCCGCACCGCGGCGTACCACGGAGCCGTGGTCCTCAACGGGGCAAAAGTTACCGACGTCACCCGCCAGGGCGGCAAGGTCAACGGGGTGGTGGCCGAGGTTGACGGGCGGGAGATCCGCGCCCACTCAAGCGCTGTGGTCATCGCCACGGGTGTATGGCTGCGCGACTGGACAGGGGCAGGCAAGGACGTGGACGCGCCCACCATCCGCCCCGCCAAGGGCGTGCACATCGCCGTCCCGTGGACCAAGATCCGCAACGACTGCACCGTCACCATCCCGGTCCCCGGCCGCAACCGTCGTGCCACCATCACCCGCTGGGGGGACACTTCCTACCTGGGCACCACCGACGAGGACTACAACGGCAACCTCGACGACGTGAACTGCACCCGGGAGGAAATGGAATTCCTGCTCGACGGCGCCCGCACGGCCTTGAACATCGACATCGAGCCCGAGGACGTGGTGGGCAGTATTGGCGGCTGCCGCCCGCTCGTGGCACCGCCCGGCGGAAAGACTATTGAGGTCAAGCGCAACCACGAGATCCGCACCGACCCCGACGGGCTGGTCACGGTGGTGGGCGGCAAGCTGACCACCTCCCGACACATGGCCGAGCAAACTGTGGACGCAGCCCAAAAGGTGCTCGGTGAACGGCGCCGCTGTAAGACCAAGTCCGCGTACTTGCTGGGTGCCGCTGGCTACGATGCGGAGGCGATTGTGGCCTCAGGAGGGCTCGCCTCCCATCTGGGGGAGCGGTACGGCACCGAGTCTCGGTTCGTCACCGACATCCTGGCCAGCGACCCCAGCTTGAACAAGCCGATAGTGGAGGGGCTGCCGTATCTGGAAGCAGAAGTGGTGTACTCGGCACGCCACGAACTGGCCCGCAGCGTGGACGACATCCTCTCGCGCCGCACCCGGGCACGCATAATGGCCCGCGACGCCTCCGCAGCGGCGGCCGAACGCGTAGGTGAGCTCTTGATGAAGGAACTTGATCTGCCGGCACTTGAAGTTCAGGCCCAGGTGGCCTCCTACCGAAACCAAACCGCGCATGAACGCGCCATCCTCATGGGAGAAAAGTAATCATGATCAGTAAAGAAGCACTCAAACGTGGATACAACCGTGGCAACTACACCGTCGGGGCACCCACCCAGCCGGCATTTGCGCAAAACCTTGGCCCTGTCTCCGGCGACCCGGTCTTTGGCACCACGCCGGTGACGGTTCCCGCCGAGGTCCTGGCGGAGCTGGCTGCTGTGGCCGATTCCGTGGTGACGGACCCCGCCGAGGTGGCCGACGGCACCCGTGACTGGTGGGCGGGCACCATGATCGCCGAGACTGGCGGCCGCCCGGCCGCCCCGGAAGCGGTCATCGTGGCCGTGTCCAGCACGGAACAGGTGCAGGCCGTCATGCGTATTTCGCACGCCCGTGACCTCCCCGTCACCGTTTCCGCAGGCCGCAGCAACGTCACAGGCGCCGCACTGCCACTGGCCGGGGGGATCGTTCTTGACGTCTGTGGCTTGGACAAGTTCCTGGGCTTTGATGAGGAAAGTCAGATCATCGAGGTTGAGGCAGGGGTCTTTGGGGACATTTTCGAGGAGAAGATCCAATCCGAATATGGCATGACCATGGGCCATTGGCCGTCCTCCTACGCCATCAGCACCGTGGGTGGGTGGGTTGCGTGCAGGGGAGCCGGCCAGCTTTCAACACGCTACGGAAAGATTGAGGACATGGTCTTTGGTATGGATGTGGTGCTGGCCAACGGCGATCTGGTGACGCTGGGCAACAGCTCCCGCGCCGCCGTCGGACCTGACCTCCTGCAACTGTTCATCGGCTCCGAGGGAACCCTGGGTGTGGTGACAACCGTCAGGTTTCAGCTGCACCGTCTGCCCGACCACGGCCGGGCGATCGCCTACGGGTTCAACACTTTCGCGGAGGGTTTGGAGGCCTGCCGCGAGATCATGCAGCAGGGCGCAACGCCTGCCGCACTGCGCCTGTACGACAACCTCGAAAGCGGTGTGCAGTTCGCCCTGCCCGACACTAACGTCCTGCTGGTGGCGGACGAGGGCGCCACGGAATCCGTAGAGGCGACGCTGGCCATCAGCGAGCGGGTGTGCGCCGAGACCGGCAGCAAGCTCGACGGTGACGCCATCTTTGAGCGCTGGCTCGAGACCCGATACCTGACAGGCAAGAGCGCTGAAGGCTTCAAACGTAGCCCCGGTCTGGTGGCCGACACCTTGGAAATGATCGGCCCGTGGAAGGGCCTGGCCGAGGTTTACGACGACGTCGTCGCCGCGGTAAACTCCGTTTCGGGCACACTTGCAGGTTCAGCCCACCAATCGCACGCCTACATCGACGGCGCATGCCTGTACTTCTCCATGCGCGGCGACGTAGACGTTGACAAGCGGGCACAGTGGTACCGGACGGCCTGGGATGCGGCGAACGATGTCATCATCAGGCATGGTGCCACGCTCAGCCACCACCATGGAGTTGGGCTGTTGCGCGGACCCTATATGGAACGGTCCCTGGGAACCGGATTTGGCGTGCTGCAGACCATCAAAGCTGCGTTGGATCCCAAAAACCTGTTGAACCCGGGCAAACTGGGGTTGTAACGCACCCATCAGGGGCCCTTCAAGCAACGCAGAAAGCGAGCACAAAATCATGCGTGACCTTCCCGAAGACCTGGCTGGGATGTTGGCCCGAAACCCGGTCATCGCAGCCGTATTTGGCGTTGAGAACGTGACTGGCTTTCTGGCGTCGGAGTGCCGCGTGTGCCTTTTGGCCAACGTGGCACTCCACGAACTTGAGGGCCTGATCGCTGTCTTGTCGGCAGCAGGCAAGTTCACCTTCGTGAACGTTGACAACTGCTCCGGGCTTGGCAGCGACCGTGGCGCTATTGAGTATCTCAAGAAGATTGGCACCCAAGGAGTGGTTAGCACCAAAACCGCGCTCATCCAACGGGCCAACGCCATGGGAATGGTGACCATACACAAGGTGTTTGTCACCGACCGCTCCAACCTGCCCCGCAGTGCCCTCGCCGTGGAACAAAGCAAGCCGGCCCTGGTGCAAATCATGCCGTGGCCGGTGGTGGCAGTGCTGGAGCCGGGTGAAATCCGTGCACTGTCACCGTACATTGCCGCCGGGTTCATCAAGACCGCCCCGGATGTGGCGGCCGCCCTCCGTGAGGGCGCCACGGGGGTCTCCACCAGCAGTCCCGAATTGTGGGACCTGGCCGTGCGCCAGTAGTTCCCTTTCCTCTCAACTAAGGATCACAGCCATGTCATCGAAATATTTTCAGGTCATTGCCCACTACTTTCCCCAGCCCGATGAGGTTCAGAACGTCTTGGGGCTGCTAAGTGGGCTGGCTGCGGCAAGCCGGACCGAGGAAGCCAACCTCTCCTATGAGTTTTTCCGTGGCGAAGAGGATCCCGCCCACATCGTGATCCTGGAACGATACACGGATGCCGCCGGTTTTGCCGCGCACCGCGGGTATGATCACTTCAAGACCATCGGCCTGGGCCAGATCATTCCCAAGCTGGCCTCCCGCCGCGTTGAAAGCTATGAAGGGTCGACGGATGCCTGAAGCGACGCTGATGACCAGCGCAATACTCCGCCACTCCACCGCCGGCCGGCCCTACAAGGACAGCCAGCCGCTCACCCTAGAACGGCTACCCATCCCGGTGCCACGTGCCGGTGAAGTCCTGGTGAAGATCGAACGTGCCAGCCTTTGCCACTCGGACCTCTCCGTCATTAACGGCTCCCGGATCCGGCCGCTGCCCATGGCCCTGGGGCATGAGGCCAGCGGCACCGTGGCCGACGTCGGTCCCGGCGTGGACGGGGTCAAGTTCGGTGACCGGGTGGTTCTGGTTTTTGTCCCCAGCTGCGGGCACTGCAAGGCCTGCGCCAGTGGGCGGCCGGCCTTGTGCCATCGCGGCGCCGAAGCGAATGGCGCCGGAGAACTCCTGCACGGTGAAGCGGTGCTGCGTTCGCAGTCGGGGGAGAGGATCAACCACCACCTCGGTGTTTCCGCCTTCTCAGAATATGCCGTGGTGGCCCGCGAGTCTGTGGTGGTGATTGACGACGACGTCCCGTTGGATGTCGCCGCCATGTTTGGTTGCGCCGCACTCACCGGCATCGGCGCCGTCATCCATTCCGCGAAGGTCACTGCGGGGCAAACAGTGATTGTGTTCGGTATGGGTGCCGTGGGTCTCGCCGCGGTCATGGCGGCCGTCCAAGTCCCTTACGCCACCGTCATTGCGATTGATCCGCTGCCAGAGAAACAAGCGTTGGCATTGAAATGCGGTGCACACTTTGCCGGGGCCCCGGACGAGGCGGCCGCGCTGGTGGCCGCCCACTCAGGCTTCGGTGCGGACGTGGCCATCGAAGCCGTGGGCAGTGCCAAGGTCATGGAGGCCTGCCTGGCCCTGTTGGGCAGGGGAGGGGCGCTGGTCTCGGTGGGGCTGCCCCACCCAGAGGCGATGCTGCACGTCCAGGCCCTGCAATTTGCCGGTACCGGCAAGCGACTGTTGGGTTCCTACATGGGCGACGCCGACCCCGCCCGCGACATCCCCGCCTACATCCAACTGTGGAGGAACGGGAAGCTGCCCCTGGAACTGCTGCATACGGACACCAAGCCGCTGACCGAGATCAACGAGGGGCTGGATGCGCTCGCTGACGGACTGGTGGTGCGCCGAGTGTTCACCTTCGAGGGCCTGTGAACACCTAGCGCTGCGCGAGCCGTGAGATATGGCGACTTACGCGGGGCGTAAGTCGCCATATCTCCAGGGTCACCGGGCGGGCGTCCCAATGGACGTCAGACGAACAGTGTTTCGCCCACGAAGCCGCCGGGCTGGCACCCCGGCGGGATGGCGAACACGGCCGAGCCCACCGGTGTCGTCCATTCATTGAGCAGGTCCAGCTCATCCAGCCGCTGCTGGATGGGCACGAACTGCCGGTTAACGTCGGCCTGGTAGGAGGCAAAGACCAGGCCGGACTCCGAAGCCCGGCCCGCCCCGGGAGCCACGTCGTAGTTGTAGGCGCGCCGGTAGATCCGCTGCGATTCATCCTCCGGCCGGGCCCGGCGCAGGTGCGAAAAGTCGGCAATGACCGGGAATCCTGCGGCGTTCACGGCATCGAAATCCGGTTCGTCGTGCTCCTGAACCCCTGTCAACGGTGCCCCGTTGTCCATTCTGCGCCCGATTGACTCGTCGCGCCCGGGCCGGTCCAGCCCGTCCCATTTGTCCAGGTCCATGCGGATCCGCCGGATTACCAAGGATGTTCCGTGCTCCGTCCACGCCGGATTGGCGGCGTCACCCCACACCACCGCCCCGAATTTCTGGCTGCCCGGCCCAGGGTTGGCAGTGCCGTCCACCTGGCCGAAGAGGTTGCGCATGGTGGTCCCGGTCTCGTCGCTGCCGCGGGCGCGCCGGAACCCCTGCTGGACCCATTTCACGGTGGCGAAGCTCCGGCTGTCCTTCAACAGCATCCTTTGCGCATGCGCCACCGTCATTGGGTCATCCGAGCAGATCTGCAGTAGCAAGTCCCCACCGCTGAATTCGGGCACCAGGCGGTCGATGGAAAACGCCGGTAACGGTTTCAGCCAGGCCGGAGCCTTCGCGGGGGCGACGACGGACATCAGACCCGGTCCGAAGCCAAACGTCACCGTCAGCCGGGCCGGCCGCACCGCCATCTCACCCTCGGTGTCCGCCAGGGCGGCCTTCCCGCCGGTCAGCTTCGCGGCGTCGTCGCTGAGCAGTTTCAGCAGCGCCCTGACCCGGTCCGGGACGGTACCCGGATTCAAGTCCAGGGCGATGAAGCTGCCGTGGGCCTGCGGGGGTGTTTGAACCCCCGCCTGCCGGACACCATAAAAGGGCACGATGGTCTCGCCATGGAGCTGGATGTCCAACGCCGGCGACGCCGGATTCTGTGCCGTCCCGGTCAGGGTGGCTCCGACGGCGGCCAACGCGCCCAGGCCGGCTGCTGCACCACCAAAGATCAGGTGCCTGCGCTGCAGGCCCCCGCCCCCGGGGTTGCCAGGGGGCGGGATATCCCGCCCCGTTGATGGGTGATTGCCCATGATGTCCTTCCCCGGGCCGTTACTTGGTGTGGGATGAGGTGTCGGACTCCGGGGTGCTGTGGCTGGAATCGCCATGTTCCATGCCGCCGTGCCCGGCGTCTTCGACTGAGCCGCCGTCGTAGTTCTCATTGGCGCCGCTGAAGTCCTTGCCAGGGGCGGTGAAGGTGAGTGTTCCGCCATCGGAGAGCTTGAGGGTGAAGGTGACATCGTCGCCGGCCTTGATGGGTTTTTGCAGACCCATCAACATGATGTGGTTGGCGCCTGGCTCGAGCTTGAACGTGCCCTTCGACGGGACCGTGAAACCGCCTTCCTTGGCCCGCATCTGCATGGACCCGCTGGCACCAGGCACCGTTTCGTGCAGTTCCACCATGGGTGAAATGTCCGTGGCGGCACTGACTACCGTGACGTCCGCGTCGCTGCTGTTGCTGATCACGCCAAAGGCGCCCGTCATGCCTGACTCCGAGGCCTTGATCCAGGCGTCGCTGACAGTCACAGCCGGCGTTCCGTGGCTGGCTGTAATGCTGGCCGGAGCCGCTGTTTCGTTGCTGGCGGCGCCACAACCGGCTAGGGCCAAGGATGCCGCGGCGAGAAGGGACAGGGCCGGAATGAGGGAGATCTTGTTCATGATAAAACTCCTGAAGCTGTGCCCCTGCCACCGCTGATGGGGCCGTGGCGGAGGGGAAAATTTGATGTGTTTAGTTGCTGGCCGGTGGGCGGCGCATCCGGCGCAGCACGACGACGTAGATAAGGTAGGTGCCCAGGCCCGCCGCCGCGCCAATCCCGGCAGGCAAAAGCCAGGCCGGAACGCCGTTCGCGGAAGTTGCCGCCAACGCCTCCGTGGTGGTTGCCAGGGCCTGCCCGGACGTGGTTGCAGCCTGTGGAGCCGGAACGGAACCGGCCGTGGCGGCGTCGCCCACCAAGAACGTGTAGCTGCCGTTGATGGGGTGACCGTCGCTTGAGACCACCCGCCAGCGGACCTGGTATTCGCCGTCGGGCATGCCGGCGGGCAAGGGCTGCGTGAGCTTCTCGCCGTTTAGGACAGGTGCGTCCTGAACCCAGTTTTTGGTGTCCGAGCCGATGACCCGGACCTCGTGGCCGAGGTTCAGCAGTGTTCCGTTGAAGCGGATTTCAATGTGGAGCGGGGCCGTTACAAGGCGCTGCCCGGGGGTGGGTGTGGACGAAATGATCTGGTCGTGGGCGGCTGCCAGGGGTGCCCCGGCCAGGGACAAGCCCAGGCAGAGCAGGAGAACTGCCAGCACAGAGGCGCCGATTGAACCAGGATTTCGCCATGAAAGTGAGTGCAAATGATTTTTTGCCATGGCTGCTTCCCGCCCCGCCGCCGCTTGGGCGCACGCAGGGCTTTGGGTGGTAAAACGCTGGGCGTTTTAGGACACGGGGAAAGGCAGCGGGGGCCGCGGTGGCGCATGGACAGCAGCGGCACGCCAAGACTGCGCAGGGCCCGGACGGGCCAGCTGTCCGGGCGGATCTGGGGGCCCGAGTCGACGGGAACCGGCGCGAACAGCGGAATCAGGCGGACCAGCCGGAGCCGGAGCGCCTGGAGCAGCCGGACGGCAGCGACTTCGCCGTGGCGCAGTACGGTAATGGTGGCGACCGCGGCGAGGGCATGGCCCAGCCACATGAGGGCGGAGTCGTGGTCCATGGCCGTGGGCACCATGGCGGTGACCGCATCCACTTCCCTGGTGTCCATGAGGTGGCCGGCATGGCCCATTTGTACGCGGGGTGCCGTCATGGCGGAGGATGCGGTACCGGCGCTGAAAAGCCAGTGGAATACGGTTTGGCTCAGTGCCACTGCGGCAGTCAGGCGCCACAGCGACAGGACGCGGCCGGCCAGAAGAGTGCAGACAAGGCCGGAAAGCGCGAGGGAAAGAACAATGACAGGCAGGCTGGGGATGCCACCGCCGGCAATGGAGTGCGAGAGTGCTGCGGCGAAGGTTGCGGCAGCTGCGCCGGACCATCCGCGCGCAAGGCGAATGCCGCGTGCTGCCATCACCGCCCCCTTGTCAGATCTCCGCCGGTTTGCCCGGACAAGACGAGTATGGCACATTTCTACAGCGTGTCGAAAATGCCGGTCGATTTCACCTCGGCTGCCGATCTGATAGAACGGACCAAAGCGCGGAGGTTCGCGAAGGGTGCAAACACGGGCTCGGCGTCGCACTTCATTGCAGCGTCAAGACTGAAAAACCGGCACGAAGTGCCGGGTCAACCTGCCGTATTGAGGAGTAAGAGATGGTCAAGGATTTCAAGATCGTCCACGAATCGGAGATCGACGGGACTCCGGATGCGGTGTTCTTTGCTGCGACCGAAGGCAACTCCGGCTGGCTGTGGCCCTCTCCGGGCGGGCTGGAGAAGACGGTGGGAGGGGCCGGTCCCATGGGCAGCACCGTCACTGCCTGGGACCCGCCTCACCACTACGCCAGCCGGATGGAGGGCCCCAATGGCTTCTACAACGAGCTGGAATTTGAAATTTCTCAGCGACCGGGCGGCAAATCATGGCTGCGGTACGTCCATAGCGGCGTCCTTTTTGGGGACTGGGAGAAGCAGTACGACGGCGCCGCCAAGCACAGCGCGTTCTATATCCACACGCTGGGCCAGTACGTAAAGTACTTCGCGGGGAAACAGGCCGGGTTCGCCGATGTGCAGGGGCCCGCTGCGTCATCGTCGCCGGAGGCCTTTGAGGCGGTCAAGGCCGCGTTGGGAATTCACGGCGCCGGAGCCGGCGGACACGTCAGCGTCGCCATTGCGGGGCTCGGCACGGTAGACGCCGTGGTGGACTACCTGGACCCGAATTTTGTGGGCCTGCGCACCGAGGACGCCATGTACAGGTTCTTTGGACGAAACGCCTTCGGCGCGGTGGTGGGCATGACTGTGCACCTGTTCGCCGACGGTGCCGACGCGGAGGCTGCGGGCACGGAGGTTGCGGGCGCGGCCTGGAGTGCATGGCTGAACAAGCTGTTCGCGTAGGTAGCAGGCGACGGCCCGCAGTCGGGCGTTCCCTGCCGCCGTCCCCATGAAAAATGATCCCGTTCCCGCTCTATGATCCCTCAATTCCGGGCTCATAAAGCGGGAACGGGATCATTTTTGCCTTCTCAACGGCGCCGAACCGCAGGTGTACGGGGGGGCTCGGGCATGCGGGGAAGACCCTTGCTTGATGTGCATTTTTGCGCACCGTATCTGCGCGATTGGGCTTTGATGTTCGGGGGTGAACCCTGCAATACTCGCAGGAAACAACCACAACGTGGGCCACATCACAATGTGGAGAAGTTACCTAATTGTCAATGTCGACAGGCGCGCACTTGGTGCGGAGGAGTAAAAATGAGCTCACCAGCTGGTATATCCCCATCTGTAAAGGATTCGGGGCTGCGGAAGGTCGTGGCAGCCTCCATGGCCGGGACCGTCGTGGAATGGTACGAGTTCTTCCTCTACGCCACCGCCGTCACCTTGGTGTTCGGCAAGATGTTCTTCCCCAACTCCGGATCAGAGCTCGACGCGATCATGGCAGGTTTTTTGACCTACGCCGTCGGCTTTGTTGCCCGGCCCATTGGCGGTATCGTCTTTGGTCACTTCGGCGACAAGTTCGGCCGTAAGAAGCTGCTCCAGCTGAGCATCATCTTGGTCGGTGTTTCCACGTTCCTGATGGGCTGCCTGCCCAGTTTTGCTCAGGTCGGCTACTGGGCGCCGGCACTCCTGGTGGGGTTGCGCTTCATCCAGGGCTTCGCCGTCGGAGGCGAATGGGGCGGTGCTGTCTTGCTGGTGGCCGAGCACAGCCCCAACAAGTCACGCGGCTTCTGGGCGTCTTGGCCGCAGTCGGCGGTGCCGCTTGGTAATCTGCTCGCCACGGGTGTCCTGCTGACCTTGTCCTCCATGCTCAGTGAGGCCGCATTCCTGGGCTGGGGCTGGCGCGTCGCTTTCTGGCTCTCCGCCGTGATCGTGCTGATTGGTTACTACATCCGCACAAAGGTCAACGACGCCCCCATCTTCCTTGAAGCCCAGGCGGAAATGGAAGGAAATCCGCAGTCCGGTTATGGTGTCTTGGAGGTCCTGCGCCGCTACCCGCGCGGCGTGTTCACCGCCATGGGACTGCGCTTTGCCGAGAACATCCTGTACTACCTGGTGGTCACGTTCTCCATCACTTACCTGAAGATCATCGTCAACATCGACACCTCCCGGATACTGTTGCTGCTGTTGGTGGCTCACGGCGTCCACTTCTGTGTGGTACCCCTGGTGGGCAAGCTCTCCGACACGATCGGGCGCAAGCCCACCTACATGCTCGGTGCACTCACGGGCGCCACCTGGGGCTTCTTTGCATTCCCCATGATGGACACCCGCAACGACCTGATGATCCTGGCCGCGGTCACCATCGGTTTGTTGTTCCATGCACTGATGTACGCCGGCCAGCCTTCCATCATGGCTGAGATGTTCCCGACCCGGATGCGTTATTCGGGTGTTTCGCTCGGTTACCAGGTCACCTCCATCGTGGCCGGTTCCATGGCCCCGTTCATCGCCACCGGACTGGTGGAACATTACAAATCCTCGGTCCCCGTGGCACTGTACCTGCTCGGAGCCTGCATGGTGACGGTGGTCGCGGTGCTGTTCCTGAAGGAGACCAAGGGCGTATCCCTGCAGGACATTGACGACGCCGATGCTGCCGGAACGCTGGCCCTGGGCCGTGCGGCCGCCGCCAAGTCCGCAGCAAAGGTGGGTTAGGAATGTCCGCAAATACGGCGGGGACCGGTTTCTTGGCCGGACGGCGTGCCCTTGTCACCGGCGGTGCCGGCGGTTTGGGGGCCGCCTGTGCCCGGGCGCTGGCGGCCCAAGGCGCCTATGTCGTCGTTGCTGACCGGGACGGCGCGGGGGCTGCCCGGGTGGCGGCCGAGGTCGGCGGCGAGTCGTGGGAGGTGGATCTGTTGGACACCCGGGCCCTGGAATCGCTCTCCTTGGAAGTGGACATCCTTGTCAACAACGCCGGCATCCAAACCATCAGCCCCATCGAGGACTTTGACCCGGCCGCCTTCCGTCGTATTCTGGCCATCATGTTGGAGGCGCCGTTCCTGCTGATCCGCGCAGCACTCCCGCACATGTATGCCCAAGGATTTGGGCGGATCATCAACATGTCATCCATCCACGGGCTGCGCGCATCGGCCTACAAGTCCGCGTATGTGGCAGCCAAGCACGGCCTGGAGGGGCTGTCCAAGGTCACTGCCCTGGAGGGTGGGGCGCATGGGGTGACCAGCAACTGTGTGAACCCGGGCTACGTGCGCACGCCGCTGGTGGAGGGGCAGATCGCCAGCCAGGCAGCCGCCCATGGCATCCCCGAGGAAAGGGTGCTTGCACAAATCATGCTGGACAAAAATGCCATCAAGCGGCTCATCGAGCCGGAGGAGATTGCCGGGCTCGTCACCTGGCTTGCCTCGGACCAGGCAGCCATGGTCACCGGCACCTCCCACATTATGGACGGCGGCTGGACGGCGTAAGGTGCCGCCCGCCGTCGTCCATCAGCCGGGGAGGAGCTGTTGGCGTCGGGCTCGGGTTTCCTGCAGGAACGCAGCCACGACTGCCTGCACGGCGGGCGAACGCAGCGACTCGGGCCGGGACGCAGCCCAAAACTGCACCTTTTGCTCTACTTCTTTGGGCAGGACGCGGACAAGTCCAGGTTGCCCGTCCGCCATGAACGCGGGCAGCATGCCAATCCCGGCATTGGCCCGCACGGCCTCGATCTGGGCGAACACGCTGGTGGCCTGGAAATCCGCTGGCTTGGCGGTCAGGGTCCGGTGCTGTTGGACCAGCTCCGCCACTTGCAGGGTTGATTCCACGTAGGAGATGAAGCTGTGGGTGGCCAGCGCGTCAACCGTTTCCGGCATGCCGTTCTTGGAGACATACTCCGGGCCCGCATAGAGCCGCAAGGTGTAGTCGGAGAGCAGGATGGTCTGCGCCCGACCGGCGTCCACGCTTCCCGGCACCACCTCGATGTCAACGCCCGAGCGGTTTTGGCTCAACCGGCGCGTGCCGCTGAGCAGTTCCACCCGTAGCAAGGGGTGCTTGCCTTGCAGCCGGGCCAGCGCCGGTGTAGCGATGAGTGCGCCAAATCCGTCGGATGCGCTCACCCGCACCACCCCGGAGACCGCGTCCACGCCGTCCTGGATGCCCGACGTGAGGACGCTCAGGCTTTTTTCGATGCCTTCCGCCGCGCCAACGGCGGCCCGGCCCAGCTCCGTCAACTCCCAGCCCTGGGGTGTGCGTTCTAGGGTACGCCCGCCCAGTTGCTTGTCCAAGGCCAGTATCCGGCGGGAGACGGTGGTGTGGGTTGTCTCCAGCGCATCGGCCACTGCGGTGAAACGGCCAAGCCGGGCCACCGTGAGTAGGATCAGCAGGTCGTCGGGACTGGGGAACCTCTTGAATTCCACCATGGGAGGGCTCCTTACTAATTAGGTGGGCGGACGCCCCGCCGCGTGCTGTGCATGAACGCACATGCACTCTGCCTTTTTCGGTCTTGTTTGCACTCTATCAGGGTGTGATGCTGGTCATATCCGCCAATGTCGGTGGACTAAGGACATAATGGGAATCGTCAGGCAAAGGAGCTTTCATCATGGCAGTTGTGGCATGGATTGGTTTGGGCAACATGGGTGGACCCATGACGGCCAACATGGTCAAGGCCGGGCAGGCGGTACGCGGCTTCGATCTGAGCGAAGACGCGCTCGCCGCTGCCGTTGCGAACGGTGTCACCCCTACCTCCTCGATCGCCGACGCGGTCCAGGGCGCCGACGTTGTCTTCACCATGCTCCCCAAGGGTGACCATGTGCGCAACGTGTACTTCGGTGACGGCGGAATTCTGGCCAACGCGGCCAAGGAAACCCTCCTCATTGACTCCTCCACCATTGACATCGAGTCCGCGCAGGCCGTGCACGACGCCGCTGCTGCCGCCGGCTTCCGCTTTGTCGACGCCCCCGTCTCGGGAGGCATGAGCGGAGCGGCTGCCGCCACCCTCACCTTCATGGTCGGCGGCGAAGGCGGCGCCGTGGCCGACGCCTGCTCCTACATCGAACCAATGGCCGCAAATATCATCCCCACCGGTGGCGCCACCACCGGCCAGGCCGCCAAGATCTGCAACAACCTGATGCTGTTCATCAACCTGGCCTCCACTGCCGAGGGCGCTGTACTTGCCGACCGGCTGGGCCTGGATAAGCAGGTCTTCTGGGACATCGCTTCCGTCTCCTCCGGCGACAGCTGGGCGCTGCGCACCTGGTACCCGTTGGCCGGCGTGGTCCCCACCTCAGCCGCCAACCGCGACTTCGCCCCCTCCTTCACCGCCGAACTGGCCAACAAGGACATCGGCCTGGCCATCGCAGCCGCCCGCAGCACGGACACCCCGCTGGAGATCGGCGAGCACGTCCAGCAGCTGTTCCAGCGCCTCATTGACCAGGGAGAGGGCGGCAATGACTGCTCCCAGATCGTGTCCCTCGTGGATGGGTCCTTGAAAACTTCCGCTTCCATTGCTTCTGCCTAAGGAAATTGCCATGACTGATGTTCAAACAGTTCCGGCCGTCCGGGACTGGCCCATGTGGATCGGTGGCGAGGAAGTGGCTTCGGCTGGCGGTGAATGGCGCAATGTTGACAACCCCGCCCGCCGTGAAGCCGTCATTGCCCGCGTCCCTTCCGGCAACGTGGCAGACGTTGAAAGGGCCGTTGCCGCGGCCCGGGCCGCCTTCCCGGCCTGGCGATCCCAGCACTTCAGCGGCCGCTCCAAGGCGCTGCTGGCCATCGCCGACGAGCTCGAGGCCCGCACGGAGGAATTTGCCGTGCTGACTGCGCTGGACACGGGCAACGCGCTGCGCACGCAGGCCCGCCCCGAGGCCACCACCATGGTCTCCATGTTCCGCTACTTTGCCGGCGTGGCCGGTGAGGTCAAGGGCACCACCTTGCCAGCGGGGGAAAACCAGCTGCAGTACACCCGCCTTGAACCGCTGGGCGTGGTTGCCGCGATCCTGCCGTGGAACTCGCCGCTGATGATCGCCGCGTTCAAGATCCCGGCCGCCCTGGCCGCTGGCAACACCGTCATCATGAAGGCCGCCGACGACGCCCCGCTCACCATTTTGCTGCTCGCGCAAGTGTGCAACAAACACCTCCCGGCCGGCGTCGTCAATGCCATGACAGGGCGCGGTTCCGTCATCGGTGAGGCCCTAGCCAACCACCCCGGCGTGGACAAGGTCTCCTTCACCGGCTCCACCGAGGTGGGGCGCGGCGTGGCCGCCCAAGCCAGCGCCCGGCTGGCACACATGTCCATGGAGCTGGGCGGGAAGAACCCCTCCATCGTGTTCCCTGACGCGGTCGACGACGAACTCATCGACGGCCTGCTCCTCGCCTCCCGCTTCACCCGCCAAGGCCAAAGCTGCACCGCCGGCTCCCGCCTGTTCCTTCATGAGGATATTTACGACGACGTTTTGGCCCGCCTGAGTGCCAAGCTGGGTGCGCTGAAGGTGGGGGACCCGCTCGATGAGGCCACAGACATGGGCGCTGTCATCAACCTCAAACAGCACACCGCCATCACCGGCTACCTCGACGAAGGCCGCGCCACCCCCGGCATGAAGGCTGTGCTCGGCGGCAGCGCCCCCACCGACGCTGCACTGACCGAGGGGTACTACCACCTGCCCACAGTGTTCAGCGGGGTTCGGAACGAGTTTCGGCTGGCGCAGGAGGAGATCTTCGGCCCGGTCCTGGTGGCGATCCCGTGGAAGAACACCGCGGAGGTCATCCGCATGGCCAACGACACCAACTACGGCCTTGCCGCGTATGTGTGGAGCCATAACCTGGACGACGCGCTGAACACCGCCCACCAGGTAGAGGCTGGATGGGTGCAGGTCAACCAGGGCGGCGGCCAGGTGGCCGGGCAGTCCTACGGCGGCTACAAGCAAAGCGGTATGGGCCGGGAAGTCTCGCTGGAAGGCATGCTGGAAGGGTTCACCCAGACCAAGCAGATCAATGTTCGGCTGCGCGGAGTACCCAATGGGTGAGAACTCCTCGCTGCCCCTAGATTCAACGCCGCCGCTGGAGGGTATCCGCATCCTGGATCTGAGCCGCGCCCTGGCCGGCCCGTACGCCACCGCATTACTGTCCGACCTTGGCGCCACGATCATCAAGACCGAAAGCATCAAGGGTGGTGACTCCAGCCGGTCTTGGCCCCCCTTTGAGAACGAGCACAGCCTGTACTTTGACTCGACTAACCGCGGCAAGGAGTCCATTGCCATCGACTTCTACAGCCCGGCCGGGCGGGACTTGTTGTGGCAGTTGGCGATGAGCGCCGACGTCGTGGTGGAGAATTTTCGGCCCGGCGTGTTGGCAACCATGGGCCTTGACCCGGAGGATCTGCGCGCGTCCAAGCCGGAGATCATCATCGCCTCGGTGAGTGGTTTCGGGGCTACCGGACCACTCTCGCAGGCGCCCGGGTTGGACCAGGTGGCGCAGGGCATGAGCGGGCTGATGTCCGTGACCGGTCCCGACGCCGAGAACATGTTCCGGGTGGGGGTGCCCATCGTGGACCTGGTCTCGGGCATCAACACCGCACTTGCCATTGCGGCCGCGTTGGTGGGCAGGGCTCGCACCGGCGTGGGGATGGAGGTCTCGACGTCGCTGCTGGAAACCAGTCTGGGGTTGGGCGCCTTCCAGGCCCAAAAGTATTTGAGTACGGGCGAGGTTCCCGTACCGTTGGGCAACACGCACGCGGCGCTGACCCCCTACGGGGTGTTCGCCACCTCGGACATCCCCATCATCATCGCGGTGGGCAACGAAAAGCAGTGGCGCAAGTTGGGCACCCTGCTGGGTGCCCCGGAGCTGGCGGAGCGCCCTAAATACGCAACAGGCAAGTTGCGCCACGCCAACGAGGCCGCGCTGAAGGTTGAGCTGGAGGAGTTGCTGGTCCACCGCACCGCCAACGAATGGCTGCCCATGCTGCGCGCCGCCGCCATTCCGGCCGGACCCATCTACAACTATGAGCAGGCGTTTGCCGATGACCAGGTAAAGGCGCTGGGCATGGTGGAAACCGTGCACCGCGCCGACGGCTCCGAATTGCCGCTGGTGCGTGGCCCCATCTCTGTCAACAGGGTGGCGCCGCGTATCCGCAAGGCCCCGCCGTCGTTGGGGGAGGACACCCTTGCCGTCCTGGCTGGGTTGTCGCTGACGGAGGACCAGATCGCCGGACTGGTGGAGGCGGGTATCGTGCTGGCTGCGCCATCGGTGCAGCCGGGGCTCGTGCCATGAGCGCAGTAGCTGTTCAGGAAGTGATAATTCAGGCAGGGGAGAGGGCAGGCATGCTGCGCATTGAACAGGCCGGACCGGTGGCCACACTCATCATGGACAACCCGGGCATGCGCAACGCCATTACCCAGGACATGTGGCAGCAGTTCGAGGACCTGCTGGCGCAACTCGATGCCGACGACACTGTCAAAGTGGTGGTGGTGCGCGGGGCTGGATCCCACTTTTCGGCGGGCGCGGACATCGCCTCGGTCCAGAAGATCCTGCACGACCCGGCCACCGGACAAAGCGACGGCGGTGACATCACCGTCGCGGAGAGTGCCATAGCCCGGTTCCGCAAGCCCACCATCGCCGCCATCGACGGCTACTGCGTGGGCGGCGGCTGGCAGATCGCCGGCGCCTGCGACATCCGCCTGGCCTCCGAGCGGGCCGTGTACGGTATCACCCCGGCCAAGATCGGCATCGTGTATCCGCTGTCCGGGATCAAGCGCCTGGTGCAGCTGGCGGGCCCGGCCACCGCAAAGTACCTGCTGATTAGCGGCGACTTCGTCAACGCCCAAGAGGCGCTGCGGCTTGGCCTGGCCACGAAGGTGATCGCACTGGACAGCTTCTGGAATGACGTTGAGGCTTTTGCGCTGCACCTTTCGGCGCGCTCGCAGTTCTCCGCTCAAGGGCACAAAGCGCTCATTAATGCCATGAGTGCCGGGGCCGGCGACGCCTCGGTGGATGGGCTCAGCGCCTACTGGCAGGGACAGATGGCGGTCAGCGAGGACGCGGCCATCGGCGTTGCCGCCTTCCTGGCCAAGGAGACGCCCCACTTCACCTGGTTGCGACCGCACGAGGACTGAACCGGGGCGCGTCACAAGCGCAGTGTCCTTTTCAGTACTCGGCTGCACATCCCTGATACGTCCGTAGTGGCAATCTCCTGTCGACGCCCTGGACACGGTCACCTGGCAGGCACCGGAACACTGTCCATGCGAAGCCTCAAGGCCTTCAGACGACGTTCAACAGCACCTTCCGTCGACCGCACCAACGCCATCGACCTGAACTGTACTGGGGGAAAGGGAGTGAAACTGATCAACGCGCTGCGCAAGTCACCGACACCATGTCATCTGTAACCACCTAGCAGCACAATCCACGCAGGCGCGAGATGCCGGTCATACCACCGAGAGCTGAGCCCGGTGACGCAGAGGAAAGTCCCAAAACAGTGCGTGGGGCCTCGTCGCAAGCATCGGGGAGCCCATCCTCTCGAGGACCCCGAGCGTTTGGCCGACGCCATGGCAGCCGGTGGCGCGGTCCGTCCTGGCGCGGTCCGTCCTGGAGCAGATGCTCAGCCCGCGACCGACGACGTGAACGCAGTGGAGAGCAGCACCAGACAAACGGCCACAACAGTATGGAAGAAGCTCTCCGGCGGGTTGATTGCCGACCCCGGATTGCATGGGAAGTCCAAGTCATGGAATTCTCCTGCCGCTGGATAAGCTCGGAGAACTTGAAATCAACATGCATTCGGAGCAGTTGCGCCAAGAAGGCAGCTGGGACTACCTGGTGTATCTGACTTCCCTGCCGAAGTATGAGAATGACGAGCCGTTGATATCCAGCCTCAACATCACCAAGCTCTCGGCCGTGATCGTTTTGACCGCCTTGGGCATCGTGCGCAAGAAGCGCCTGCAGCGGGCCATGGAACAGGCGTTGTCCAAACTGCACGGAGTGGATGATCCTTTCCTTGATGAAAAAGGCCATGTGTCGATGGTGATCAAACCGCTCGCGTTAGAACCTAGGGTTGATGCGGTCGAGGCCAAGGAAAACTCCACAGAGACCGCCAAGAGCCTCAGGGGATGGATCTTGGTGCTCATTGGCATGGTGCGAAGCAACCGGCCCTGTCCACCGCGGCCTTCGGTGTTTTCTACACCAGCATCTGGAGCATGGCAGACTACTTGCCGACCCGCCGTTTGATGCTCATCAGCCAGCTCTCAATCATGGTCATGGGAACCTGGCTCGTGGCGCACAACGGACTGTGGGAGCGACCGCGCGGATCCAAGCATGTGAAAAATGCGTGTGATGTAGAACCTAGCCACGCTGATAACCATCGTGATCGCGATACTCATCATGTATCTGGCACTTTTAGCCGTCATTTTGACCGGGGCGCTGATCATCATCGACCCGGTGTTCCTCTCACTGCAGATTGAAGGCGAAATCGGTTTTCGCGAATACGTGAACCTCTCCTGACTCTCGGCATCCCGGGGCACTATGGCCGGGGCAGTGGGATCAAGTTTCGACAATGAGGAATCCGTGCGGAAGGCGACCTTCAGCCGCCGGGACTATGAGCGCCGGCAGATCCGCCTAGAGAAGGAAGCAAACGAGAAGCAATGAAAGTGCGACAGGACCATGCAGTTTCGGAGCGCCGAGGCCCATCAATCCTGCCTCGTTTTACCGGAGGTCCAGACAGCCATAGGCGCCGCACGGCCGCTGCTGTCCGGCGCTCCTGGCGGATTTCTCTTCAACGTTCTCGGATCCCCACTTAGCGACTGAACCGCGGTCCTCCGCGTGCGCGCTCCCTGACCCGCTGTCGGAACTCCTCGGGCATCCCGTACGACGTTCCGCTTGCGGACGCATCTACTCGACGCCGTGTGTATAGTGCCACGTCAACTTCTCTCCTAGGCTCAATCCCAGCGTCTTTCGGATCGTCGTCCGAAGGGGTGGCATGTGGGTGCCCCCACTGACGGGCAGCATGGTTGCGTCGTAGGCCTCACCTGCAAGGGTGCCGAAGAACGTGGCGGATTGGGCCAACGTCAGGAAAGTGAGCGGTGCATGAGGGTTGCTGCGCCTGGCCCAATCAGTTCATTGACGGCTACGGGCCGTCCTGATACGGAGAGTAGAAGGGCAATCATGGGGCCCCGGACCTCGTGGCCGGACCCATGTTCGAAGGCGCCGTCAGAGGCGATAAATCGCAACCCCTCTGCGTATTCTTTGCCGCCGCCGATCTTGACGGAAGTTCTCAGCTGGTAGTCCAGCGCGGTTGCTACGTGAGCCGGGGAATAGTCCCGCCTGATCGCAACGGCGCGGCGGATGTCCTCTCCGTGCACGAAGGCTTCGACCAGCCGAGTTGCCAGCGGCGCCGGGGGGCCTGATGTCCGGGTCGACACGGCACAAAACTCAGCCAGTGTAAGACGGGGATCGTGGGCGCGTTCTCGGGTGACCCCCGTGGCATTGTCGCGATCGAAGTTGAAGCCGGCAGCCATCATGCGTCGGGCAAAGCCCAATCGGGTTGTCTTCGCAGTATCAACGAGGTGAGCGAGCACGTCATGTACATTCCAGCCGACGCACAATGAGGGCGTCTGCCACTGCGCCTCCTCGAGGAGCTCTAGGTCATGGATAAGGGCACGACGTTCGTCGTGCACCACTGGCCAGATGATGGAGCCCTGCCTCGACGTCATCACACTAATAAATCAGTAGCAAGCACTTCGGTGCAAGTAGCAGCCTTGCTTGGGCCCTGCACCAAGTCTCGATAGCAGGAAACCCCTTGACGCTGCGATTGATGCCGTTTCACCGATTGCTTCATTGAATCGTCCCGAAAGAGGTACGACTACTGGGCACGACAAAACGCGAGTATTCATAATCAGTCGAAGTGGGATGTGCTTCTCAGGTGTAGCAGGCATGCCCCGTGTGAGGGAAAACATGCACCGATACAAATTTTGCACTTGTGCAAGAAGTGCGCTGGTGCATAAACTGTAGTCATGCAAAAAAAACCTGTGCCCCTGCGCGAGCGGAACCGGCTGGATACGTGGGCGTTGATCCACAACGCGGCGTCGTCCCTGGCGCTCGAAGGAGGATTGACCCATGCGACGGTGGAAGCCATCGCCGAATCCGCCGGAGTCTCCAAGCGAACGTTCTTCAACTACTTCCCCACGAAGGAAGACGCCGTGCTGGGCATCCAGGCGCCCACTCTCACCGCGGACGCGGAAAACGCGTTCCGGACCAGTGAGAGTCCGGACCTGTTCGGACGCACGGTTCACCTGATGGTGGCCGTGATCCGCACCATGTTCCCGGCTGAATCCTTCACCTCGCAGCGCAGGGAGCTGTCAAAGCAGTTCCCGGAGCTGCGCAAGCGGATGGTGGAACATGTCGGTGCCGCCGAGCAGCTCGTGGAGTCAGTGCTGATGGAGCGCTATAACGACCACGACGCGTTCCGTGCGGGGCTGCCCGGCGGCCGAGACAGCGCCGCGGCGCTGCTCATGCTGGCCGGCACGGTCACGCGCTTCACCTATAAGCGTGATCCAGGTGCAGCGTTCTCCGACGGGGCAGGGGCAGTCGATGAAGCCATTGAAATCTTTAGAGAGGTAATACAAGCAACCTTATGAGTACCCCAACACCAGCTATTGCGCCGGCCGACCCCGGCGCCAAGCGCAAAATCGTCTTACTTTTCACCGGCTTGATGGTCACGATGCTTTTGGCGTCGCTGAACCAGACCGTCCTCTCCAGTGCGCTGCCCACCATTGTGGGCGAGCTCGACGGTGTCGAGCACATGGCCTGGATCATCACGGCTTTCATCCTGGCCTCCACCATCATGATGCCGGTATATGGGAAGTTGGGTGACCTGCTGGGCCGCAAGCCCATGCTCTTGACCGCCATCATCCTCTTCACCGTGGGCTCCATCATCGGCGCCCTGGCCCCTGACATGAGCACCCTGATCGTGGCCCGCGTCATTCAGGGACTGGGAGGCGGCGGTCTGATGATTCTCTCGCAGGCCACCATCGCCGATGTCGTCCCTGCCCGTGAGCGTGGCAAATACATGGGCATCATGGGTGGGGTGTTTGCGTTCTCCTCCGTGGCCGGACCGCTGATCGGTGGAGGGTTGACAGAGGGTCCTGGCTGGCGCTGGACGTTCTGGATGAACGTGCCGTTGGCCGCGCTGGCCATCTTGGCCACCATCTTCTTGCTTCACGTGCCGCGCAAGACTTTCGATGTGCGCCCCAAGATCGACTACCTCGGCATGATGCTGATTGCTCTGGCCACCACGGCACTAGTTTTGGTGGGTACCTGGGGCGGCTCCGAATTCGCCTGGAATTCCCCGGAAATCCTGGGGTTGATCTTCGCCGCAGTGGTCACTGGTGTTTTGTTTGTCGTCGTGGAAAACCGTGCCGCCGAGCCCGTCATGCCCATGATGCTGTTCAAAAACCGCAACTTCAACCTGACAACCATCGCCGGGCTGCTGACAGGCATCGCCATGTTTGGTGCCATCGGTTACATGCCCACCTACATGCAGATGGCCACCGGCTACTCCGCCACCCAGGCGGGCCTGCTGATGATCCCCATGATGGCGTGCATGCTAGTTGTTTCGGTGATTGTTGGCCGACGCGTTTCCACCACCGGACGGTACAAGGTTTCCCCCATTGTGGGCTCAGTGATCCTGGCCGCATCGTTGATGCTCCTGTCCACCATTCACGCCGATTCGCCGATCTACCTGATCTGCATCTACTTAGGCCTCATGGGCATCGGCTTGGGTGCTAGCATGCAGATCCTGACGCTGGTGGCGCAAAACTCCTTCCCCATGAAGTTTGTGGGCACGGCCACCGCCGGCCAAAACTACTTCCGGCAGGTAGGCGCCACTTTGGGTTCCGCCGTCGTCGGCGCCATGTTCGCCAACCGGCTCAAGGAACTCATCGTGGAGAAAATGCCGGCCGGATCCGGTTCAGGGAGCGGGAACTCCTTCACGCCAACCCTGGTCAATGCCATGCCGGCCCCCATCAGGACGGCCGTGATCGAGTCCTACAACGAAGCGCTGATCCCGCTGTTCCTCTTGATGGTTCCGCTGGCCCTGCTGGCCGCCGCTGTGCTGTGCTTCGTCAAGGAAGTGCCGTTGGAGACCAAGCTGGACCGCGACTCCACGGTGGATATCGGCAATGCCTCCATCGAGGAATTTGAGCAGGCCATGGTGGGGAACGACGCCGGCCACCAGGATAAGCGCGAATCGTCGGTTACTCCGGCGGGGAAGTAGGCGACGCCAAAGCCACACGCTGACGCGGTGGTGACCAAGAATCAACAGATTCGTGGGCACCACCGCGTCAGCGTCGTTTAAGCCCGTACTTTTGGTGTGTCCTCGGTGATCTTGCCCCGGGACACGCGGAACTTTCGGTCCGTTTGGCCAGCCAGGGCCTGGTCATGGGTGACCACCAGGATGGCGGTTTCCTTCTCGTGGGCCAGCTGGTGCAACAGTTTGATGATCATCTCCCCGGTCTCGTCGTCCAAGGTGCCTGTGGGTTCATCGGCCAGGATCAAATTGGGGTTGTTGGCCAGCGCCCGGGCAAGGGCGACACGCTGCTGCAGGCCACCAGAGAGACGGTTGGCTTTGCGCTGGTGCATTTCCTCGGTCAGGCCCACCTGGTTGAGTCGTTCGTCGGCGCGTTCGCTGCGCTTGGCATGTGAGACGCCGGCGAACTCCATGGGAAGCATGACGCCTTCTTGGGCCGAGAGATTGGGGATCAAATCGTACGCCTGAAACACAAAGCCAATGTCGTCCCTGCGGTATGCGGTGAGTTTACCGTCGGGCAGTTTGGAGATGTTCACCCCGTCCACAATGACATCTCCGGAGGTGGCTTTGTCCAGGGCTCCCAGAAGGGAGAGCAGGGTGCTTTTGCCGCCGCCGCTCTTGCCAAGGATCGCGGCAAACGTTCCTTGCTCGATGGCGAAACTTACCCCGTTGACGGGTCTGATGGTCTGATCGCCAGACTTGAATGACTTGACGACGTCGGTAACACTCAGCATCGCTTATTCTCCTCGCAGGACTTCGATGGGGCGGACCTTTGCTGTCAGCAGGGCGGGGATGAGTGCGCCAATGGCGGCGATGAGCAAGATCCCCACAATGCCAAGGACCAGGGTTTGCGAGCCGACTGAGGTGCTGATGGTGCCGATCAGCTGGTCGGCGCCGGCCAGTGCGCCACGAGTGCGGGTAAAGCCGCCGCCTGCCCCGCCTGCCGCGCCTGCGGCTTCACCGGCTTCACCGGCTTCACCGGCTTCACCGGCTCCGCCGAAACCGCCCCCACCAGTACGGGTGGCGGTGGCCCCGGAGGAGGTGTTTGCGGCAACCAGGGCGCTGACAATCGGGTTGCTGCTGAAGGCCGCCACCACGGCACCCACCACCGTGCCTAGAACCACCAGGACCATGGCTTCAAGACACCAATTTCGTGGCGGCGTTCACGGACCACCATGATCATGATCAGCAGGATAATCAGGCCGGCCGTTATCAGGGAGGCGATGAGGGGGATGCTTTGTACGCTCCCTAGGGAGCTGATGGCGGACTGCAGATTTGCCGAACCCGAAGTAGCGTCCACACTGCTGGCTCCGAGTGCTGCGGTCAGTGCAGTTTGGGTGCTTGCGATGTTGTCGATGCTGTCGACCACAACGGTGAAGCTGCTGAGCTGGCCGGCTTGGTTGGTCAGGGTATGCGTGGCCGCCAGCGGCAAATAGATGCCGTAGTTATTGAAGGCGTCACCGGCGTCGAAGATGCCGGAGACCGTCATGGCAGGGTCCTGCACGGTAAACGTTGAGCCCACCGTGAGGTTGTTCTTGGTTGCCAAGGGACTGCCCGCCAAAGCCTGGGTGGAGGCGTCTGCAAAGTCCGTCAGCGCCGTCCCGCTGGTGAGATTGATGGCCGTTCCGGTGGCGGTGGTGGAGGCGGAAACACCAGTAGCCTGAATCGGAATGCTAAAGGTTGGGGTGGTGGTTGAATCGCGGTGCTTCCTGAGCTGCTGGAGCCGCCGTTGCTGTTGTTTCGTTACCCCAGGGTTCCCGGGGGGGCCACTACGGATTCAAGACTGGTGGTGCCGCTGGCACCAAATCCGCCGTCTGGTCCGCCCCGTGCGGGTTGCCGCCACCCAAACCGCCACGTGAGCCTGCCGGGTTGACGGTGAGGTTGTTTCCCACGAAGCCTTAAGTGAGTCGACCTTGCTGCCGACCGCCTGGTTGGACACCAACATGGCCAGGGCTCGGCCAATGGCCACCGCCAAAATGACCGCGACGGCGCCGCTACGCACCTTATTGCGAAACGCGTTGCCCACGCTTCGGGAAACCACACCCATGACCTGTTCCTGCCATTTTGGCCGCCCTCGCGGCGGCCGTTGCCTCCAAGTTCTGCGCGCTGGTGTGGCGTCTACAAGGTGCGGGCTGTGAGTGGGCTGTGAGATGGTTGGCCGGTAGACTGGGGGAAGCGAATACATGCCGACGTAATTGAGGGTCTCTTGCTGGAATTTACCGCCCGATTTGCCACCGCCGCCGAGATTGACCAATGGGACACCTTGGTTACGGCGAACCCCAACGGGGGCAATCTGCTGCAGTCAGCCGCCTTCGCGGCAGTCAAAAAAAACTACGGATGGAATACTCAATTCATCGCCTTCCAGGGCCCCGGCTACACCAGCTACAACCTGGTGCTGGAAAAGGACTTCCCGCTGCTGGGCAAGTTATGGTATCTCATCAAGGGCCCAGATGTGCCCACCGTGGAGGACATTCCGGCGATGATGCAGGCGCTGCGCGTCTTCAACCGCAAGGCCAAACTGAACGTGTTCGCCGTGAAAATCGAACCGGATGTTGTTGACTCAGAGGAAGCCAGGGCGGTGCTTGTCAGCGCTGGCTTGGTGAAGTCCGCGGACCTGCAGCCCAACGACCACACTGCCTTGCTGGACATCTCCCCGGAACCCAACCAGTTGCTGCGCAATCTGCATTCTCGTGGTCGCAACGCCGTCCGACGTGCCCTCCGCGAAGAGGTTGAGGTGGTTCGTATGGAACCCACCGAATCCACCATGCGCAGCATGTATGAGCTCATGGTGGGCACCATCACCGCCAAATCCACCAGCAAGGCCCGCGACTTTGCGTACTATCGCCAGTTCTGGAGCGAATTTTGTTCGCGCGATCAGGGCCGTTTTTACTTTGTCTACGAAGACGGCGTCCCCTCGGTGGGGGCGTTTGTTATCAACTACGGAATCAAAGCCACGTATAAGGACGGCGGGTCGCTCCAGCAGCGCAAGCAGTACGGCGATTCCCACCTGGTGCAGTGGGTGGCCATCAACGACATGTTGGAGCTCGGGGCCCGGGAGTATGACTTCTGCGGGACGCCGCCGTCGGCCAGGCTCAAGGACCCCACCCACCCCCACCACGGCCTGGGCCTGTTCAAGACAAGCTTCACCAAGACTGTCACCGATTTTGTGGGCTGTTACGACCTGGTGCTCAGCCCGCTGCGGTATAAATTGTTCACAAGCTTCGCCGAACGAGTGTTCCGACAGTTGTATACGCGGCGCACCGGGCAGCAGTTCTACTAAACCTTTTGTGATGTTCGACGTCGGCACCGGCCGCCGTCGGGCACCGCGGGTCCTGGCTTCAAGGAGAGCGGATGAGCGACAGCTCCAAAGACCGGGAACACCAAAACCGGCACCACCAAGACAAAGCGCCCAAATCTAGGACGGCACCGCCCGCCGGGATGATCCCGCTGGTCCCTCAACCGCGGCCCAACAACGCTGCACGCAATGTGCTGCGCCGCCTGGTCCAGAGCGAAACGCCTCCCACGGCGCCGATGAACATTGTCCAGCGCCTGGCTGGCAGCCCGTACGCCAATCCCATGATCCAGGTGGGCAAGGTCGAAGAATCTTCCCGAAAGAGCATTGACTTCGCCTTGCTCCTGGCGGAGACCATGTTCCGCTACGGGGCAGGCGCCATGGAAGTGGAAACCTCCATCATCGCCGTCACAGCCGCTTTTGGCCTGCGCGGAATCGAAGTGGACATCACCAACCAGTCGGTGATCATCAACTACGCCCGGCGTGATGGGATCCCCATCACAGTGCTGCGGGTGGTGCGTTCCTGGACCAACAATTATGCCGGGCTGGTGCAGGTGCACGAGTTGGTGAGCGAGATTGTCAGCGGAGGGGTTGCTGTGCCGGAGGCCCACCAGCGCCTCTATGTCATCATCAAGCGGCCCAAACCGTTTCCGCGGTGGATGGTGTCAGTGGCCGAGGCTGTATTTGTGGCCGCCGTGGTGGGTGTCATTGGCGGCTCCGTCTTTGGCATGCTCGTGGCGTTGCTGGCCATCCTGCTCGTCAGCCAGGTGGCGCGGGTCCTAGGAAAATGGCTTGTTCCCGACTTCTTCATCACGGCCGTCAGCTCCTTCATTGTCACCGCTGTGGCAGTCTTGTGCTTCATGTTCCATGTCCCGTTGAGCCCGTCGCTGGTGGTTGCGGGAGGGATCTTGTTGATGCTGCCGTCGGGGCGGCTGGTCTCGGCCGTCCAGGATGCCATCAACGGTTTCCCCGTCACAGCTGCGGGCCGATTCCTCTCAGCGTTCCTGACCTTTGGTGCCATTGTGGGTGGCATCGCCGTCGCCCTCGTCACCAGCGCGCTTTTTGGCGCCGAACGTCTCAATGTTGCCGAACCGATCGCAGGCTCGCAGCCACTAATTTTGGTGCTTCCGCTTGTTGCCGTGGCCACGGTGGCCATTTGCATTGCCGAGCAAACTGCCGCCCGGCTGCTGCTGCCCACCATGGCTGTTGCATTGGTGGGATACCTTTCCTACTACGTCAGCTTGGAGGTGGGCCTGGGTGACCGGTTCGCGCCGGCGCTAGCGGCCGTCATCGTCGGCGTCCTGGCCCGCGTTGTTGCCCTACATTTTCGCTCACCACAATTGGTGGTGGCGGTCCCGTCCATCATCTTCTTGCTGGTGGGACTGTCCATCTTCCGGGCCATGTTCGTGCTAACCCTCACCCCCGAGGATTCCGGCGTCGGGGCCCTGGGACTCTTCAACGCTCTGGTGGTCATCTTGGCTGTGGCGGCCGGCGTGGTCCTAGGCGACAACATCGCCCGCCCCTTCGCACGCAGAAACGGTGTCAAGGACAAGCGCAGGAACCGACGGCGGTAACCTGTCACTTGGGCCTGGAGGCGGGGCGTCGGTGGCTACAGGATCTTGCCGATGGGCTGCTTCTTCTCCGCCTGGAAGTAGTCCTCGGTGCGGCCGTAGGCCCAGTAGCCCGAGATTGAGACCTGGGAGCGGTCCAGGCCACGCTGTTTGAAGAGGACATCGCGGAGCTTCTTGACGTATTCGCGTTCCCCGTGGACAAACGCATCCACGGGGCCCTCCATCCACGGACCGGCCGTAACGGCGTCTATCAGCGCGGTGCTTTCGGCTGGGGTGGCGCCATCCCTGAAGAGCCAGGTCACGGCCAGGCCCTCTGGCGCGTGAATCGGCTGGAGGTCCGCGGCGGTGTCGACCTCAAGAAAGGCGTGCCCCAGGGCGTCGGCCGGCAAGGACTCAATGGCGGCCGCGATTGCCGGCAGGGCTGCCTCGTCACCGGCGAACAGGTACCAGGCGGCGTCGGGGTCGGGCCGGTAGGCACCGCCGGGGCCCGAAAAGATGATGCGATCCCCGGGTGCGCAGCTGGCGGCCCATGGCCCGGCCAGGCCGGTTTCCCCATGCAAAACAAAGTCGATGGCCACTTCCTGTGCCGCCATGTCAACCCAGCGCAGCGTGTAGGTGCGGGTGGCCGGCCACTGCTCGCGGGGCATGGACTCGCGCAGGGCAAAGACATCCACTGGTTCGCTGTAGTTGACCCCGGGCTGCAGGAAATGGATTTTCACATACATGTCGGTGGCGTCCTTGGCGAGAAAATCTGTCAGCGCCGGCCCACCGGCCACGATGCGCACCATGTGCGGGCTGAGCACTTCCTTGCGCAACACCGCCAGGGCGAATTGGGCGCGGGGCTTGACCGCGGGGGCTGTAAACGGTTTGGTGCTGGCTTCAGCGGGGTTCACTTGTTCACTCCTGAACGGGCGGCGGGATGAAACACAAAGGCGGCGAAGTTAGGTATACCTAACACTACCAGCTTGCCGGGGACTAGGCCCGGAGCGCCCAATCGATGGGGGAGGCCCCCTGCTCTGCCAGGGAGGCGTTGACGCGACTGAAGGGCCGTGAGCCAAAGAACCCGCGTGAGGCCGACAACGGGCTCGGGTGGGCCGATTCGATGATGGAGGTCCGGCCTAACGTGGGTGCCAGCTTTTGTGCGTCTTTCCCCCACAGGACGCTGACCAGTGGCTTGTCTCGGGCCGCCAAAGCCTCGATGACCGCGCCGGTGACCTCTTCCCAGCCGCGACGGCGGTGTGAGCCTGCCGCGCCCGGCGCCACCGTCAGCACCCTGTTCAGTAGCAGGACACCCTGCTCCGCCCAGGCGCTGAGGTCGCCATGGGGGGCCGGTGCGATGCCCAGGTCGCTCTGGAGTTCCTTGTAAATATTCTTCAGGCTGCGCGGCAGCGGACGGGTCGTCCTGTCTACGGAAAACGCAAGACCCACCGAATGGCCTGGGGTGGGGTAGGGGTCCTGGCCCACTATGAGGACCTTGACCGCGGCCAGCGGGGTTGACAGCGCACGCAACACCTTGGTGGGTGGAGGCAGGAAGGAAGATCCGGCGTCGTATTCACGCTGGAGCATGCGACCCAAGGACTGCAAGCTGGCCTCCATCGGCAGCAGTGTTTGTGCCCAGTCCTGGGCCAGCAAGGACAGCGGGTCGCGGGCCAGCGCCGTCAGGGCCTGCAATTGGGCCCCGTCCCAGGCGGGGGACGAATGGGGGGAAGGAAAATCAAAGAGGCTGGGGGTGGAGTCCATGGTCCCATTCTCACGGTTGTGGGGCCAAGTTGTTCCCTCCACAGGCCGGGCCAGGTGTTGTGTTTTCCACAGCTGGGCGAATGACATGGTTGTGGTTCGCCCCTATCATGGAAGGGAAGAGTGGCTCCGCGACGGCGCCGCTGAAAAAAGTCAGACGCTGAATTGGAGAATTTGTGGCGGAAACATCCGGGCAGGTGCCGCATGCGCCGGACCCTGGGGGAGAAACTGGTGCTGGTTTAAGCGAACGGGACACTGCGATGCTGGACCTTGAACGGCAGTGGTGGAAGTACGCCGGCGCCAAGGAACAAGCCATCCGGGAGCTGTTTGACCTGTCGGCCACGCACTACTACCAAATCCTGAACGCTTTGATCGACACGGACGCCGCACTGATGCATGACCCCATGCTGGTCAAGCGGTTGCGTAGACTACGTATGACGCGCCAGAAGGCACGAACCGCACGCCGGCTCGGCAATTGACGCCCACTCACACTGCCTCACCTCTGAAGGACAGCACTGCACTATGAGCAATTACCCGCGCGATGAATTCGACCGTGTCCCGGAAAATTCGGCACGCCACGGCGTTCACCGAGCCTCGCTGGAAACTCCCACGCGCTCTCTGTTGCCGCTGATGATCTTCGGTGTGGCGGCGTTGTGCATCGGCGTGTTGGCGTTCTTCGTCGTGCCCAAAATCGCTGGCAACGACACGGCCGCCCCGCCGCCCCCAGTGGGTCAAAGCGCTGCGGCGACGACGGCGCAAACCTCTTCCGATGTGCTGCCGAGCCCCACCTCTTCTGCGACGCCGACAACGACGCAGGCGCCAACCCCCGAACCCACTGCTGCACCCACCCCCGACTCCGTGGTTGACAAGAGCACGCCGGTGGCCGTGTACAACGGGACAGGCACACCCGGGCTGGCTGCAAAGTACGCCGCGCTGGTGACCGCAGGCGGCTGGACGGTGTCACAATCTGCCAACTGGGGCGGGCTGCCCCAGGCGACGTCAGTGATTTTCTACAGCGGCGTGACACAAAAGGCCAATGCCCAGGCACTGGGAACACTGCTGAACATCACAAACTTGGTGGATACCGCCGAGCTGAAGATTCCGCTAACAGTGGTGCTGGGGCCTGGAGCGTAGCTTTCAGAACCCGCGCCGTGTGCATTTGCTGTGCACCTGGATCGGGTCCGCAAATGTCAAGAGGGAGTTCGCCCGCAGCACATTGACGGCCCCGCGCTTGCACTCTCGGGTGTCGAGTGCTAATTATTGACTTAGCACTCTGAGGTGGTGACTGCTAGTTTCTAAGCAGCGCATCGCCGTCGGAGGTCATAACTTTCCTCATGTGGTGAGGATTTTGGTGCAGGCGTGAAAGAGATCGCCGGTTCCTGATCCGTCCGTCGCGGGCACCGCACGCAGGGAAGCTGAGTCCCAAATGACCGTCCCGAAAGGACTGAAGCCTACATGGCCAAGATCATTGCATTTGATGAAGAGGCACGCCGCGGCCTTGAGCGTGGGTTGAACATCCTCGCCGACGCCGTCAAGGTCACCTTGGGCCCGCGCGGCCGCAACGTTGTTCTTGAAAAGAAGTGGGGAGCCCCCACGATCACCAACGATGGTGTGTCCATCGCCAAGGAGATCGAGCTCGACGATCCCTACGAGAAGATCGGCGCCGAGCTCGTCAAGGAAGTCGCCAAGAAGACTGACGACATCGCAGGCGACGGCACCACCACAGCCACCGTTTTGGCACAGGCACTGGTCAAGGAAGGCCTGCGCAACGTCGCGGCCGGAGCCGATCCGCTGTCCTTGAAGCGGGGCATCGAGAAGGCTGTTGCAGCCGTCATCGAGGAGCTGCTGGCTTCCGCCAAGGAAATCGAAACCAAGGAAGAGATTGCCGCCACGGCGTCCATCTCCGCCGGTGACACCGAGATCGGTGCACTCATCGCCGAGGCCCTGGACAAGGTTGGCAAGGAAGGTGTTATCACCGTCGAGGAGTCCAACACCTTCGGCCTGGAGCTTGAGCTCACCGAGGGCATGCGCTTCGACAAGGGTTACATCTCCGCGTACTTCGTCACCGACACCGAGCGCCAGGAAACGGTTCTTGAAGACCCGTACATCCTGATCGTGAACTCCAAGATCTCCAACGTCAAGGATCTCGTCGCCGTCCTGGAAAAGGTCATGGCTTCGAACAAGCCGTTGCTGATCATCGCCGAGGACATCGAAGGTGAGGCTCTTGCCACGCTGATCGTGAACAAGATCCGCGGCCTGTTCAAGTCTGTCGCCGTCAAGGCTCCGGGCTTCGGCGACCGCCGCAAGGCCCAGCTCGCGGACATCGCCATCCTCACCGGTGGTCAGGTCATCGCCGAAGAAGTTGGCCTCAAGCTGGAAAACACCACCCTTGACCTGTTGGGCAAGGCCCGCAAGGTTGTTGTCACCAAGGACGAGACGACCATTGTTGAAGGTGCTGGCGACGCCGAAGCCATCGCAGGCCGTGTGGCCCAGATCCGTGCCGAGATCGAAAACTCCGATTCCGACTACGACCGCGAGAAGCTGCAGGAGCGCCTGGCCAAGCTGGCCGGCGGCGTTGCAGTCATCAAGGCCGGAGCCGCAACCGAGGTTGAGCTCAAGGAGCGCAAGCACCGCATCGAAGATGCTGTGCGCAACGCCAAGGCTGCAGTGGAAGAAGGCATCGTCCCCGGCGGCGGCGTTGCCCTGATTCAGGCTGGCGTGAAGGCATTCGCTAACCTGAACCTGAGCGGCGACGAGGCCACTGGCGCCAACATCGTCAAGGTTGCCATCGATGCGCCGTTGAAGCAGATTGCCTTCAACGCGGGCATGGAGCCCGGCGTCGTTGTCGACAAGGTTCGCGGTTTGCCCGTAGGCCACGGACTGAACGCCGCAACCGGCGTGTACGAGGACCTGCTCGCAGCTGGCGTCAGCGACCCGGTCAAGGTGACCCGTTCCGCACTGCAGAACGCGGCTTCCATCGCCGGCCTGTTCCTGACCACCGAAGCAGTGGTGGCCGACAAGCCTGAGAAGGCTGCTCCCGCCGGCGGCGGCGGCGACGACATGGGCGGCATGGGCGGCTTCTAACCGCCTGCTCCACCCGTTATTGTTTGCACCATAGGCGTCCTTTCCCTTGCGGAAGGGGCGCCTTTGGCTTTTAGTGTCACCGCCATCTGAAAGTATGGATGCATGACTATTATTGCTGCCGCCGATGGTTCGGCCCTTGGAAATCCCGGACCCGCCGGCTGGGCCTGGTACGTGGATGAGAACTGCTGGCGTGCCGGGGGTTGGCCGCACGGTACCAACAACATGGGCGAGCTCATGGCCGTCCTTGACCTCTTCAAGTCAACGGCCCATCTGCCCAGAGAGCCGCTGCATATTCTGTGCGACAGCCAGTACGTCATCAACTCGGTTACCAAGTGGATGCCAGGTTGGAAGCGCAAGGGTTGGAAGAAATCAGACGGCAAGCCGGTTCTGAACCTTGAATTGCTCAAGGAGATCGACGCGGCACTGGTGGGCCGCAAATACACCTTTGAGTGGGTAAAAGGCCACGCCGGCCACGAGCTGAACGAGGCAGCGGATGTTCGCGCCCGTGACGCCGCCACCGCCTTCCAGGCCAAGCGCGCCCCGCGAGAAGGACCAGGCTTTCCCGGTGCGGACACGGCCCGGGCAGGCGCGTCGGCCTCGGCCGCTGCGCCTGTTCCCCCTAGGGAAACACCCGCCAGTCCCGGAGTTACCCCAACAGCGCAGGCACTTTTCCTCCTCCCCGACGAGCCACAGCAGCTGGATCTGTTTTTTGGCGTTGACGACGAGCCGGACCCCGCATACAACAGTGTCCCCGACGACGGGCTCAAGATACTGGTGAACCTGGAACGAGAGCTGATGGATCCAGAGTTCAGGACCGACGCGTCCAAGCTCGCGATGTTGCTGCACAAGGACTTCACTGAGGTGGGCGCCTCCGGGCGGTCCTGGACCCGCGAGGAAGCCATCACTGCCCTTGGTGGGGATCAACCCGCAGATGCGACACTGGAGGTCCTCACGCTTGATCTGGTGGATGCGGAAACAGCCCTGCTCACGTACCGGAGCGTGGAACCGCGCGGCAGCGTGCTGCGCAGTTCACTGTGGCGCCGTGACAGTGGCCGGTGGCAGTTGCGTTTCCACCAAGGAACCCCGGAAGCATAAGCGCTGCACGCCAGTCACCGGGCCGTGAACATCCTGGTGTTGGCGTCTTCGGCCTGTGAGTACTGCGTGGCCGCCATGGACAGCGCGGAATTGATGCTCTCCAAGGACGCCTCCACCCTAATCTGCGTGGCGTGCCATTCCTGCAGAAGTGCCTGAAAATTGGTGGCAGCCGAGCCCGTCCATGTGCCTTGCAGATCCAGAAGGTTCCGTTTCATGGCGTCCACCTCCATCCGAATACGGTCAACGGATGCCTTGACTGCAGTACTTTTAATGGCAAGATCGTCGCTGTTGACGTTAAAGATGGCCATGGCGCACTCCTTAGAAAGGGGTTGTTCAGCTGGGATACTACGGATACTTCCACCGTAGTTCCGCTTTGGAACAGTCAAAAGCGCTGGGCAGGCAATTGTGAACGACTCAGCCGATCGGTGCACCTGTGGAGGAATCAATGGTGCCGCCAGGAACCGGATCGTCGGCGCTCTCCGCCGCGTCGCCGTCGTCCAAGGCCTTGAAAGGCAGTTCAATGGCAAAGGTAGCGCCACCGCCTGGGGTCGCCTCCACCCTCACGGTACCGCCGTGGGAGGCCACAATGGCGGCCACAATGGCCAAGCCCAGGCCGCTGCCGCCGGTATTCCTGTCGCGGGAGGAATCAGCCCGGTAAAAGCGTTCAAAGACGCGCGCGGCGTCGTCCTCGGAGATGCCGGGGCCGTGGTCGCGGACCTTGATCACGGAGAACTTTTGGCCCACGCGATCCTGGATGCCTACCATGATTTCCACGCGGGTGCCCTCTGGGGTGTAACGCAGCGCATTACCCATCAGGTTCGCCACTACCTGGCGCAGTTTCGCCTCGTCGCCCACCGTGGGGGCAGGGGCTCCCTTGCCGCCGTCCAGGCCCACGACGGTGAAGACCCGCTCCCGTGCGCTGGCACGGGCGTCGAGGACGGCGTCGTGGCCAATGAGCAGCAGGTCAACAGGCCTGAGCTGTAGCGGGCGCTGTTCGTCAATGCGGGCCAGCATCAGCAGGTCCTCCACGAGGGAGCCCATGCGTTTGGCTTCACTTTCAATCCGCCCCATTGCCATGCCCACATCCTCCGGGCCTTGCAGGGCGCCGTGCCGGTAAAGCTCGGAGAAGCCGCGGATGGTGACTAGGGGTGTGCGCAGTTCATGGGAGGCGTCAGCTACAAAGCGTCGCATACGCTTTTCAGACGCCGTCCGGGCGGCAAAGGCATGCTCAATGTGGGCCAACATGGTGTTCAAGGACCCGGAAAGCCGGCCCACTTCGGTGGCAGGATTTTCGATGTCCACACGCCGGGAGAGATCGCCGGCAGCGATAGCGGCAGCGGTTTTCTCCACCCTTCCCAGCGGGCGGAAAGACCGCGTCACTGTCCAATACGCAATCATGGTGCCCAAGGTGACGGCAAGGATGGCCACGCCGGCAATGGCGACGGCTAGCCGTTCCATGGTCATATTGAGGTTCTCGTAGGGCAGACCAACCACCACATAGCCCTCGAGGTCACCGGATGCACTCGGGGCATCGGTGGGGCCCAGGGAAAACGACAGTGGCGCAATGACGGTGATCCGCCACGGGGCGGCGCCGTCGCTGCTGGGCACAGTGAACTTCTTGCCGTTCAGCGCCGTGGCCTGCGCCATGGTGTACGCAGGATAGACAGGTTTGTCCTTGCCAGAGCGGTTCTGGGCCGCTAGGGCTGAACTGTCAAAGTGGAAGCCCACATAGTAGTCAAAGCCAAACGGTGACGCGCCCGTACTCTGCGAATCAACGGTGCCAAAGACGGCGATGGATTTTTGGAACGTTGTCAGCTGCGAATCCATCTGGTCTTCCAGAAAGGAATGTAGCAAAAGAAACGTCGTGGCACCCAGCGCCAGCAGCGAAACGCTCAGCAGCGCGCTGATGATCGCCACCAACTGTGAGCGCAGTGAGGCGTTCTTCCACAACGTAATCAATGTTCTTAGCGCTTATCTGCCGCCCGCAGCACGTATCCCACGCCGCGCTTGGTCTGGATCAGTGCAGGGAGCGTCGCATCGGTGTCCACCTTGCGGCGCAGATAGGAGATGTAGGACTCCACAATGGAGGCGTCGCCGTTGAAATCGTATTCCCAGACGTGGTCAAGGATCTGAGCCTTGGAGAGTACCCGGTTGGGATTGAGCATCAAGTAGCGCAGCAGCTTAAATTCGGTGGGGGAGAGTTCCACAGTCTTGCCGGCGCGGCGGACCTCGTGGGCGTCGTCGTCGAGCTCCAGATCGGCGACGCGCAGGACCGCGTCGTCGTCCTCCGTGGGCTGGGTGCGGCGCAGCACAGCACGGATGCGGGCAACCACCTCATCCAGGCTGAACGGCTTTGTCACGTAGTCGTCGCCGCCAACCGTCAAACCGGTGACCTTGTCCTCGGTGTCGTCCCTTGCCGTCAGGAACAGGACAGGGAAGTGTCTTCCAGCGGCGCGTAGACGGCGGGTCACTGTGAAACCGTCCATGTCCGGGAGCATGACATCGAGCACGGCCAAATCTGGGTTGTGTTCCTCGGCGGCGGCCAGGGCCTCGCGCCCATTGGCTGCGGCAATCACTTCAAATCCGGCGAACCGGAGAGAGGTTGAGAGTAATTCACGGATATTGGGCTCGTCGTCAACAACGAGCAGCTTAGCTTCGGGTCCGGTCTTCTTCACCATTTGAGTCTCCGACCATTTGCTGGGAATAAGCTGAATATTCCGTGGGTAAGTACTGTCAGCATACGCTCAGGGAGTTCCCAGCGGCTAGTAGGGGATTGAAAAGATTTCCTCACGCTGGTGCTCAGTAGCGGTGTGTGGCAGCACGAGCTTCTTCAAAAACGCGCGGTCCTGGTGCTCCACCGCCCACTGGAACAAGAGTTCCCGCATCTCCTCCAGCACGGCCGAGCTGGCTGTCTCGACTGCCAGGTTGCGCAGCTCCCCAGGGTCGGCGACGACGTCGTGCAGTTGTTCGCGGTGAAGCCCCCAGTTGTAGACCGCGTACTTGTACCTGTCGTGTATCAGGGCGCGACCGGTTGTCACGGGTCCGCCCTGCGGGCCGTCGGTGAACGTCGTTTGTACCACCACGGGGGCCGGTGCTGAGGCCTCCGACGGCGAGCTCCGGGACAGCGCCGCACAGCAGACTGCCGAGCCGACGGCGAGCCCGACGGGTGTGTCGATGCCGGCTACCTCGCACAGCGTGGGCAGCAGCCCCAGCACGGCCGCCACGGGTGTGTCCACCTTCTGCGGTGCCGCGCCGGGCACCCGCAGCAGGTAAGGGACGCGAATCGATTCCTGATACAGAGCAGTCTTTTGGTTCCAGCCGTGGGAGGCGTCGCCGTCGCCGTGGTCACTGATGAACACGACGGCGGTCCGGGACAAGTCGATCCCCTCCAGCAGCGCCCCGATGCGCCGGTCCACACGCTCCACCAGTTCCGCGTAGGCGCCACGGTAGTGGCGCCAGTGGTCGGGACCGAAACCGGAGGCGCCGTAAACGTTGGCTGCACGGGTTTGTTCCACACCCAACGCCACGGGGGCATAGGGCGACGGCGGAAAGTTGGCGGGCAGCGGCGGTGCTGCGCCGGTGGAGGTGGGCTGCGCATCCCCGTAAGGCATCGGCTGGCTGCGGGCGTATTCGCAAATCGTATGAGGGTCGTCAAAGGAAGCCACCAGCAGGAATGGCTTGGTGTCCTGCCGGTCTTCCCGGGCGCCCAGCCAGCTGTGGCAAGATTCCACCAGTCCCTGGTCCCCGAAAGGGTGGATGGCGGTGAACCCGTCGGCCTCCTCGGCGCTGGCTGCCCGGGCGTGCCACTTTCCCGCATACGCACAGTCGTAGCCGTGTGCCGCAAACCAGTGGCCCAACGACTCGGGCCCGTGGCCCGGTTCCGGCAGGGAACCGGGGGCGCCCTTGGCGTTGGACATGATGCCCAACTGGTGCGGATACCGCCCGGTGACCATGGCACTGCGGGCGGGCACGCAGAGCGGAAATGGCGTGTAGGCCTGTGTGAACATCGTCGACGCGGCGGCGAGTCTGTCCAAGTTCGGCGTACGGAAATGTGCGTCGGTATCTTTGCTGCGTTCCAGGGCGTGGGCTGCGAACTGGTCTGCCATGATGAGCAGGATGTTCATGGGGCTCCGATCAGGGTGGCCAGGGCGGACTCTCCTGCCCAACGCTGTTTCGCGTCGGCCAGGGCGGTGCGCAGCCCGGCGGCATGGTGGCTGATGCGCGTTGCGTCGGTGATGTTGGACTGTTCAAACGGGGCGTTTGCGAGGTCGTACAAGGAAGTGGATAGCCCGTGGACGGGGTGGAAACTCGCCACGAACTTGCCTATGGCCGTGCGCAGGCCCCGGATGCTCACATCGTCGGCGTTGCGTGGGTAGTAGAAGTAGAGGGTATGCGGAGTCGTGAGGGGAGGGGTAAGCGCTGCCGCCGTGGGGTGGGTGTGGCTGAGCAGAGAGGCTGAGACGTCTTTGCCTTGCATGTGTTCGGGCACCTGCCCACCAAAGCCCAGGATCCCCAAAAGGGTGGGCGCGATGTCCACGCTGGACAGCCCGGCGGTGGCGGCGGCTTAATACGGGGGTGCGGTGGCGGCCGCCTCACGCCCGACGTCGGAGTGCACGTCAACGTTGGGCCGGTTCAGCAACTCTGCGGCGCTCAGCGCCGCGTAGCTGCGGTCGTGGCCGGGCGGCAGCTGGTCAAAGGGCTGGTGGGGTGGATTGAAGGGCACGGCCAAGGCGAAGGTGATGACAGCGGAGCCGGGCCCGGCGGTCCGGGCCAGAAAATCCACGGCCACGTCCGTCTCGTGGGACGCGGACCACCCAGCGACGTTGACGCGTTCGTGCCGGCCGGCGTCGGAGGTCCAATAGTGCAGGGTCAGGTGGGCGTCGTTGCAGCCGGAGGAGTACCAAAAGTCGAAGCCGTGGCGGCGGTCCGGCGGTGAGTAGGCGTCCCAGTAGCGGCCGTCCGCCAGTGGCCTCGCGCCGTTGACGGCGTCGGCGGGCACCGGAGCCTCCAGATGCCACTTTCCGATATAACCGGTGTTGTAGCCTGCATCCCTCAAGACGGCAGCCCATGACGGGGCGTCGGGCCGCAGCCCCACACCCCAGGCGGCGGTTTCCGAGTTCACATTGTGGGTGACCCCGTTCGCCTCCGGGTACTGCCCGGACATCATCATGGCCCGGTGCGGGCTGCACACCGGATAGTTGCTGGCGGCGTTGGCCAAGGCGACGCCGCTGGCCACCAACGCATCCAAAATCGGGGTGGAAACAGGGTCGCTGCCCGGCTCCAGGCACATGGCCCGGAACAGGTCGGCGACAATGAACAACACGTTGGGGGCTGGCATTACTTGCCCATGCCCAGGGTCAGCCCCTCTGTCAGACGCCGGCCCAGCCATACGTAAATGATCAGCATGGGAAGGACTACGATGCACAGACCGGCGAACAGGCCGCCCCAGTCGGCGCCGGAGTAGGTCTGCTGTTGCACAAAGGAGACCAAGGCCACCGGAAGCGTGTACTTCTCGGTGGACTGGATCAGCGTCAGGGCCAGCAATGTTTCATTCCAGTGCGCCACAACCTGTAGGACGAACGCTGTCAGGATGCCGCCCTTGGCTAGGGGGAGCGTGACCTGGACGAAGGTGCGCAAGGCGGAAGCGCCGTCGAGCGCTGCCGCCTCCTCCATCTCCATGGGCAGGCTGCGGAAGAACGCCGTCAGCAAGAACACGGTGAACGGCATGGACATGGCGATGTAGACCAGGTTCAGGCCGATCAGGCTGTCCGTCAGGTTCACCTCGTTGAGCATGATGAACAGCGGGATCAAGATGACCTGTGCTGGGATGCCCAGGCCCAGGATGAAGTACAGGCTCAGCCCGTTGGTCAGCCGGCTTTCCACCCGACTCAGGTAGTACGCGGCAGGTGCGGCCACGGCCACCGTCAGGAAGGAGGAGACGCCTGTGGTGATGACGGAGTTGAACGTGGCGGTGGCGAAGTCGCTCACGGTCCAGGCCCGGACAAAGTTGGAGAAGTCGAAGGTGTTCGGCATGCCCCAAGGGTCGCTGAGGATGTTGCGGGTGTCGCGGAAGGCCTGCAGGACCATCCACGCCAGCATGGCGATGCTGATGGCGACGACCGCCCACAACAGGAAGACGCCTACGCTGCGGAGAACGTTGTTCTCGGCCCGCAGTGCCGGGCTGACGCCGCGGTAGTACTTTGTCCGGGGCTTGGCGGCCTTCTGCTCTTGCGGCACGTCGGGTTCGGTGAGGATGCTCATGGAAGGTTCCTTAGAATTCAACGGCGTCACGGCGCATGGCCCGGCGCAGCAGCACGACAAGCACCGAAACAAGGGCCAGCGAGATGATGGCCGACGCCGTGGCGGCACCGTAAGCGGGCGTGGACTGGCCGGAGAAGGCGGTGACATAGGTGTAGACGGCGGTGGTCCAGCTTTGGGTGGGCGGGATGCCGGCGCCGCTGCTGCCGCCAAAGACCCAGATGATCTCAAAGATCTTGATGGAGGAGATGGTCCACAGCACCGCGCAGGTGCCGAACACGTCCCAGGTCAGCGGCAGGATCACATAGCGCAGCCGCTGGAAGGCGGTGGCCCCGGCTAGGGCGCAGTCCTCGTAGAAGTAGGGCGGGATGCGGTCGACGCCGGCCATCAAGATGGTGGTGAAGTAACCGGTGGTGGTTGCCACCAGAGTTGCCATGATGAGCGGGAAGATGTTTTCCTGGGCCAACCAGGCCGGCGGCTCGGTGATGCCCAACGGCTTGAGCAAGGTGTTGACCATGCCGCCGGGGTTGAAGATGAACCCGGCCAGGACTCCAAATACCAGGGCGTTGATCAGGTGCGGGAAGAAGATGACGTTGCGGACAATCTTTTTCCCCGCCATGTCACGCAGGACCAGGGTCATGGCGAACGCCAGGATGAAGATCGTGGCACCTACTACAAACAGCAGCAGCAGCGTGTTGCCGAACGACTTCAGGAACAGCGGGTCCTTGAAGACCTTCACGTAGTTTTGCAGGCCCACAAACTTCATGGGGCCCGAGCCGGCCCACACGTGCAGGCTGATCCAGCCGGCGCCGATGGCTGGGACGATGAACAAGACGGTGTAGAAGAGGAAGGCGGGGCCCACGAAGGGCACCAGGAGCTTGCGGCGTTGGCGGTCTATGCTGCTGCCGCCCTGCCCCGGCTTCGACGCCTTGGCCAGAGCCTTGGGTGAAGCCGGGGCTGCGGCTGCAGCTGTGCGGCGTCCAGTGGTGGTGGACATTTAGCTGTTGTCCTTCCAGTACCCGATCTGGGCGGCCTTCATCTTGGCAACAAATTCGCTTGCGTTGATCTTGCCCAGGAAGAGTTCGTCGTTGATGGGCCAGAGGATTTTCTCCACGTAGCCGGGAGCGGTGACGCCGTCATTTTGCAGGTAGACCTCTTCGGCGCTGTCCAGGGCCTTCTTCACGGAGGCGATCTCCGGGGACGTTGCGGCATCCTGCCGGATGGGTAGCACCTTGGCGTCGGTGCCGTAGGCGTCCTGGTACTTCTTGCCCAGCATGAAGGTAGCCAGTTTCAGTGCCAGCTTCGGGTTTTCGGCCTTCTTCGGAATGGCCCAGCCGACAAAATCGGCACGGACGGACTTGGGCTGGCCGGCAACAGGCGGGAACGGGAAGGAGGAGAACTTGAAGCCCTCGGAGGCGTAGGTGCTAGTCTCGGTGGGGATCCAGGAACCGTTGAGCAGCAGTTCCGCCCCGCCGTTGGCCCACACTTGCTGCTGTGCCGGCCACTTGCTGGCGTTGTAGCCCTTGACGAGATAATCGCCCTTGGCGATCTGCTCAACGTTCTTGGCAGCATCCAAGACCGCCGGTGCATCCCATGCGGCGCCGGTCTTGTCGGCGGCAACCTTGGCGAATGCGCCTGTGCCGCTGCTACGGATCAGGGCCGTGGTGAACCACATGGAGTTGTAGCCGGCAATGTCGCCGTCGGCTGACAGAGGTACCTTGCCCTCGGCCTTGTAAGTGTCCAGGACCTTGATGAAGTCATTCCACGACGCCGGAGGTGCACTTTCCAGCTCGGGGTGCTTGGCGGCGTCGTACCAAATACCGTCGGAGCTTAGGCTGTACGGCAGCATCCACGGCTGGCCGTCCTTGTCCTTGATGTTGCTGACCTTGACATACTTGGCCGGGATTAGCTCAGAGACCTTCTTGCCGTCAATCTCGGCGGCGTAGGCATCTGTGAGCGGCAGGGCCTGGCCGGTGTCCCCCAGTACGGGAGCCAGTTTGGCGTAGGGGCCGTCAACAATGTCCGGGACGTTGTTGGTGTTCAGTGCCGGGACAAGCTTTTGGACGTTGGAACGTCCCTGCCACTGTACCTTGACGGTGGCGCCGGTTTCCTTCTCAAAGTCGGCAATGGCTCCGGCGATGACCTTTTGCTGCGGCTCGCCTTCTTTCCACATGGACCAGTACGTCAATGTACTGCTCTCTTGCTTTTCTGCTGCCTGCGGGCCGTCTGTGCCGCCGCCGCAGGCCGTCAGGGCCAGTGACGCGCCAGCCAGGACTGCCAGCGTCCGTGTGAAACGGGATTTAGTACTCATGGAAGATACCTCGTGAAGTTGTTGTGCCGTAGGTCACGACTCAGTGACATGACTCAAACAGCTTTGAAAGAGAGTAATCAAGGAGTACTTCGAAACAACTTTTCCGTATGTTCATGCGGGTGAGGGGTGAAAGCGGCCGTAGGCGCCGGAGTTCACGGTGCCTCCGAAAGAGGAATCCTTGAAGTACAGTTCAAATACACCTTTATTCATTCCTTTTACTTCTGGCAGGCTCAAGACCGAGTGGGCTACGCAGAGAGGGCACCGTGAGCAAAAAAGCAGCATCCGGGCGCATCCGCGACACCGATAACAGGGGCCTGAAATTCCAGGCCCTGGCCGACGACCTCCGTCGCGGAATCCTGGCTGGCACCTGGGCCGTCGGGGCCAAACTGCCCACGGAGGCCCAGCTGGCTGCGGAGACGGGTATGTCCCTGACCACGGTACGACGCGCCTTTGACGAGCTGGTGCAGGCAGAAATTGTGGTGCGCCGGCAAGGTGCGGGGAGCTTTGTCGCAGGCCGTCAGCCGGTCCGCCGTCGTTCCCGGTTTGCCGTGGGCGTGCTCCTGCCCGACACCCAGCTCTATTACCCCCGTGTCCTGCAGGGCATTGAAGAGACGTTGTCCGCGCAAGATGTCAGCCTGCAATTGGCTACCTACAACTACCAGCCCGAACGGGAGGACCCGAGCATCGAGTTTCTGGTCAATTCCGGCGTCGACGGGCTGATCCTGGTCCCCACCCTGGACGGGATCGCCGATCCGCAGCAGCGGGTGCGGGAGCTGGCCGCCCTGCATGTGCCGGTGGTGTTGTTGGAGCGCAGCTTGATGGATCTGGGGCCGGGGGACCGAACGGAGCATGTCTGCTCGGACCACCAGGGAGGCGCGTACGACGCCGTTTCGCACCTGTTTGCCCTGGGCCACCCCCGCGTGGCGTTGCTGACCCGGACCCAGACTCCCACCGAGCCGGCGATCGTTGCCGGCTACGAGCGGGCTGCGGCCGATCTGGGCTTTGCGCCGTTGGTGTTCCGGGCGCTGAAACAGGAGTGGGAAGCCGGGGCTGCGGAGGAGCTGCTGGGGCAAGTGCGCAGTGCCGGGGTCACGGCGGCCCTGGTGTTCGGGGACCGGGAAGCGACCCTGTTGGAGGCGGCCGCACGCCGTGCCGGGGTCCGGATCCCGGAGGACCTGGCACTTGTCTCCTACGACGACGAACTGGCGGACCTGGCCGAGGTGCCGCTGACAGCGGTTGCCCCGGCCAAGCACCGGATGGGCAGGATGGCTGCGGAGATCTTGCTGCGGCGCTTGGTGGAGGGCGACGACTGCCCCATCCACCAAGTGAGGCTGCGCCCGCGACTTGTTATCAGGGAATCTTGCGGCGCCAAAAGGCAGTCCGCGCAGTAGAAATTCAGTGCAGTAGAAACAGGAATGAGTGGAAATGCGATTGGGAATTGTTGGGGCCGGCGCTGTTGCCAGCCTGCATGCGCAAGGTGCTGCTGTCCTGGAAGGGCTGGAACTTACCGCTGTCTGCGATCTGAGAGAGGATGCCGCAGCTGCCGTGGCCGGGCCGTGGGGTGCCGCCGTCTTCACCGACTACCATGCGATGCTGGCGGCGGGGGTGGTGGACGCCGTCGTCATCAACACCCCGCACAGCCTGCACAAGGACATGGTGCTGGCCGCTGCCGCGCACGGGGTGCACGTGCTGGTGGAGAAGCCCATGGCCACCACGCTTACAGACTGCCTGCTCATGGAGGAGGCGTGCGCCCGCGCCAACGTGGTCATGGTGGTGGGGCTGATCCAACACTTCATGGCGGAGAAACTGGCACTGCAGGGGGCCCTCGCCGCGGGAAAATTGGGCCGGGTGCTCATGGTCCACGACTACCGCAGCACCGATTATCGCCCCGGCGCCCGCCCGGCCTGGTTCTTTGACAAGGCTGTTTCCGGGGGCGGGGCGTTCATCAACATTGGCGCGCACTGCCTTGACCGCAGCCTGTGGGTGGGCGGCGCCCCTGCCGTACAGATCAACGCCACCACGCTGCACCGCTTCGGGGCGCCCGTGGAAACCGACGGTTGCATGGAACTGACCCTGGCCAACGGGGTGGAGGTCCGCATCACCATCGTCTCGGACACCCCGCAACACATCGATGAAATGCTGATTGTGTGCGAGTTGGGCACTGTCACCGTGGACCCGCGCAAGGGCACGTTCATGGAGATCGACGGTGCCAGCACGCAGCTGCACGCCACCACCGACCATGACATACAGGACGCTTTCACGGCGCAGTTGGCCGATTTTTCGGCCGCAGTGGGTGGCGCTGCGCCCAGGGTGAGTGGGGACCATGCCAAGCATGTGGTGGAACTGGTCCTGACCGCATATGAGTCTGCCGAGCGTGGTGCGCCAGTGCGACTGGACGCCGTGTGTGCAGTGAGCGGGGTTCGGGGCTGATTTCACTTTCCCTCTGCGCGAAACTTGCCGCCAGTTCTGCGCATAAGCGCCCATGCGCAGAACCGGATGTGGCTTTCGCGCAAAGAAAAAGCCACTTTCGCTATGCGCACGATTGAATGTGAATGCGGCGCATCGCTAAAGTGGCTTGGCGGATTTAGCGGTGCAGCCCGATCTCCACGGTGGAGCCCAACAAGCCTGCCGTACGGATGGTCACAACAGTGTTGCCCTGGGCATCCAGTGTCAGGGTGGCCCCCGACCCGGAGGTGATGCGCCGGTACTTGGTGCCGGCGAGCGTCACGGACACGGACTCAGCACCCTGGGTGGGCTCTGACACGGCCAGCGTGCCCTGGCCCGGATTGCCGTTGAACATCACGCACGCCGCGCGGTCGGCGGAGATGGAACCGACGGTGCCAGCCTGCCAGAACAGGGCCGCAGCACCCTTGTTGCCAAATTCCACGCCTTGGCCGATGGCGTCGTTGCGCAGGATCTGCGGCGCCTTCCAGTGCCAGCAAGACTTGCCCGAGCAATGCGGCATTGTTTTCGTGGGCGGAGCCGGGTGTGGCCCAGGCCGTAGCCATCTGGGCCAGCCGCTTGTAGGTGGTGACCATCTGCGCGTCAACTGTGAGGGCGGCGTCGCTGAAGACCTGGCTGCGTCCTGGGCCGCTCACCAGCAAGGCCACCGAGGTGTTGACGGCGGTGTCGAGGCCGGACAGTGCTGCGGCGAAATCCGGGTCCCCGGCGGTGATGAGCTTGCGCCCCGTGAGCTGGTCCACCCACCGCTCCCGCAGTGCCTGAAGTTGTTCGCCGGTGGCGCTCCCGGACGCCTGTGCAAGGGGTGCGAACCCGGTGGTGAGAAGCCCGGCAAAAGTCAGGGCGCCTGCACCCTGGAGTAGGTGCCATCGAGTCAGTCCATGCGTCATTGCAGAAGTCCCTTGTTCACGGGCCGCCGGCATTCGCGCCACCAGCCCTGGCCGTACTCGCAGTCAAGGACACCCAAAGAAGAGGAATAAAGGACTACCCAGCACGATGGTCCTCAAGGGCAGGGCCCCTAAAAGCCGTCCCAGTTGGGTGCCGTGAAAGCGCCGAGCGGGTCCGGGCCGCTGGCCCCAAGCACTCCAGCAGGCAGGGGGCTGTGCTGCCCGGCCCCGGCCACCGGCAGCGAGGCGCCGTCAAACTCGGGCACACCGTGCTGCGCAAACCAGCCAGCCAGCCGCGATCTCAAGCCCGCCACGGCAGGGTGCGCAACTGCGTCGTGCATCAGGTTCATGCGCTCGCCGGGGTCCGCGGCGAGGTCATACAGCTCGTGGGGGCCGTGGGGATGGCGATGGACGTACTTGAAATCGCGCGTTCGGATCATGCGCACCGGCCCGTATTCGTCATAGACCACGACGGCGTTCCCTGCCCGTGCGTCTGCGGTCCCGCCTGCCTCTGGCGTGCTGTCGGTGCGCAGCAGCGGTGCGAAGGAGCTACCGGGGCCCGTCTCGAAGGGTGCCGGGTCCAATCCGGCCAGGTCCAGGATGGTGGCGGCGACGTCGTAGGCGGAGAGGAGTTCCTGGCGGAGTTGCCCGGCGGCGATGCGGCCCGGCCAGTGGAAGATGGCCGGGACCTTGACGGAGGAGTCGTACATGTTTTGCGGGAACGTGCCGTTGCCTTTGCCCCACACGCCGTGGTGGCCGCAATTAAAGCCGTTGTCGCTGCTGAAGATCACCAGCGTGTTCTCCGCGATGCCCAGTTTTTCCAGGTGCTCCAGGAGCCCGGCGATGGCGGCATCCATGGCACTGACCGCGGCAAAGTAGCCCACCAATGCCGCCCGCACGTCCGGTTCCCCGCCGATGGCCACACCGTCCACGGTGGGCTGCCACGGGTGGGGCTCCTCCTGCGGGCAGCTGTCAAAGGCGCAGTCCGCGTACAGGTCCTGGAATTCCTTGGGGTGCTGGCCCTTCCACGGCTTGTGCGGCGCCGTGTAGTTCACCGTCAGGAAAAACGGCTCCTTGCGGGCGGCCTCCCGGTCCAGGAACGCGTGGGCATCGTCGGTGATGATGTCCGTGAGATAGTCGGTGACTTCCTCCCGGGTGCCGTTGCGGTACATGGTGGCGCCGAGGTACGGGCTGCCGCCGCCCTCGAGGCCGTACCAGTGGACGAAGCCCTTGCGAGGAGCGTCGTTGGCGCCAAGGTGCCATTTTCCGGACAGTCCCATCCGGTAGCCGTGATCGGCCAGCGCATCGGTAAATATTTCTTGCCCGGCCAGGTAGTCGGGGGCCTGGGCGCCCACCTCGACGCCGGTCAAGTAGTCGTGCACGCCGTGGCGGGACGGGATCTGCCCCGTCATCAAGCTGGCCCGGGCGGGGGAGCAGACGGGGGAGACGCAAAAGTAGTTCTCCAGGCGGGTGCCGTCCGCTGCCAGTGCGTCCAGGGTGGGGGTGTGGATGTCCTGGTTGCCGGCGCAGCCCAGCGCCCAGGGACCCTGGTCGTCGCTGAGGATGAAGAGGATGTTGGGCTGGCGGGCCGTACTGCTGGCCATGGATGCTCCTTCGAAGACGGTAGACCTCTATAAATACCATCTTTGCAGGAGAGGAATAAAGGATAAGTGGACGAACCGCTACATTGCTGGAAAGCGGTTTCCGCACTACTGTGGAGGGACATTCGTTGACCAGGAAAGGCATGTCCATGCGCTTGGCATTTTCCACCTTGGGTTGCCCCGGAGACTCATTGGAGCAGGTCCTGGCACTTGCACACGCCACTGGCGCCACCGGCGTGGAGCTGCGGGCAGCCGACGGGGAATTCGTCCACACGGGAATGGGCGCCCAGCAGCGCCGGGCGGTTCGCAAGGAGCTCGCCGACGCCGGCGTGAGCGTGCTGGCACTAGCCAGCTATGTCCGGGTGTGCGCCCCCGCAGCCGGGGACGGCGACAACGCTGCCGGGTACGGCGTGGACGACGGCGTGCTTGCGCACTTGCTGACCGCCGTCGACCTTGCCGCAGACCTTGGGGCCGCCCATGTGCGGGTCTTTCCCGGTGCGGGTCTGGCGCCGCACCTCCCGGGGACACCCCTGAGTGATGAGCTGGCAGCCGCGGATCGACGAGGCGCGGCACGGCTGAATGTAGCGGCCGCCCGGGCCGTGGAGCGCGGGGTGGTCCTGTCCTTGGAAACCCACGACTCGCACCCCCGCGGCGCCGATATTGTGCGCATCCTTGCCCATGTGGACCCCGGCGCGCCCGTGCGGGTCATTTGGGACCTCATGCACCCGTGGCGCCACGACGAGGCTCCTGATGTGACGGCCGGGCTGCTGGCGGATTCCCTGGCGTATGCCCAGTACAAGGACGGCACACGGATCACAGGCACCAACAACGTGACGCTGTCCCTGCCAGGCCTTGGGCAGTTGCCGCTCTTGCAGATGCAGGAGTTGGTGCGTGAGATTTCCGGAGGCGATCGTGACCCGTGGGTTTCGCTCGAGTGGGAGCGCGCCTGGCACCCCGAGCTGCCGCCTCTGCGCGAGGCACTTGACTCATTGAAAGCCGTGCTGGTGTAAACCACGAAAATTATGCCTAATACCTTCTTGTTTTCCTAACGATGTTAGGCGCACACTGGGGTATGAGCACAGTGCAGTACGGGCAGGCGGCGCGGGACCGGCGTACGGTGCACCGGGCCGCCACAGTGGATTAGATCCGCACAGCGGCCCTGAGTATGATGGAGAGGGACGGCGTGGCGGGCATGTCGCTGTCCGCTGTAGCCCGCAGTGTGGGCATGAAACCGCCGTCGCTCTATGAGTACTTCCCCTCCAAGAAGGCACTCTACGACGCGCTCTTTGAACAAGGCGCCACGTCCTTGCGTGCTTCTGTTCAAACGGCCGCAAGCATCCCTCCCGCTGGCGACCCGATTGCGGCACTGAGGGCCGGCGCCGCCGCCTACGTAGAGTGGTCGCTGACCAATCAAGTGTCCGCGCAGCTGCTGATCTGGCGGCCCGTTCCTGGATTTGAGCCCTCCGATCGCGCCTATGCGCCCAGCCTTGGCTTGATGTCGGACATGCGCGAGCTTTTGGAGTTTGCCGTCGAACGGGGGCGCCTGCGCCCGGCAGCCGCAAGCAACGACGCCATACTGTTGCTCACCTGCGTGATCTCCGGCGTCGTCTCCCAACAATTGGCCAACGAACCACTGGCCGGTGCACAGTCGGGGCGGTATGCCCGGCTGCTGGACCCGGCCATGGCCATGTGGCTCAAGCACTATGCCTACTAAGCGAGAACACCATGAAGAGCGTGCAAGAATCCCCAATTTCACTTTCCACTGAGCGTCAGCGCGCAGCCGCAGGCTATGGTTCGATCATGAGCGGGATCGCGGACCTTTTGGACGGGATAGGTGAAACGGATTGGGAGCTGTCCACCGAGTGCACCGGCTGGAGCGTCCGTGACATAGCGGCCCACCTGCTGGGCGCCCAAGAGGACGGGATGAGCGTTCCCACCGCGCTGCGTCGGCGGCGAACCGGCAAACGGCGCTATCCCGGCCTTTCGCTGCTAGATGCCGCCAATCAGGTGCAAATTGACAGCCATGCCCAGAAGTCGACGCAGGATCTCGCCCTGAACTACCGGGCAAACATTCCCAAGCTCGCAAAGCGCGTGGAGAGGTTCCCTAAAGTGCTGGCGCACATTCCGGTGGACAAGACCATGGCACCAGGAAATTCGCCACTGCGGCTGGGATATCTGTACAACGTGATCTACCTGCGCGACGCATGGATGCACGGCATAGATTTGGCCCGCACCACCGGACACCCGCGCCCCGTCAGCGACATGGAGGCCATGGTGGTGGAGCAAATCATGGCCGACGCCTCAATTCAATGGGGCGCCGGACCCGGGCTGGAGGTGGAACTGACAGGCGAAATCTGCGGATCCTGGCAGCTGGGCCGCCCCGGCCGGCCTTCCCTAGCCACCGCCGTCGGGCTCGACTTATGCCGGCGCCTCTCCGGGAGGGAACCGGATACTGAGGTTTTGGCTGTCTCGGCAAGCCCGGCACAGGTGGACAAGCTGGCGCGTCTACGGATCGTGTTCTAGCCGGGCAGGTGCGCGTAAATCTCCACTGGGCCCAGGATGCCGGCCTGGAACGCGGTGCGCAGATTGCCCAACGCCGCGGCGTCAACACCCACAGGCCCGCCACGGCCCGGACCGGCATTTATGGCCCGGTCAATGAAGTCAATCCCCTCCTGCACCGTCTTGGATTCCAGGTCCACCTCGAAGCCGGCCTGGGCCAGCGCATCACTGTAAGCCAGCGGTGGCTGCACAAAAGACATCTCGGCGGTGTTGGCCCACGGCAGCGGGTAGTCCTCGGGCTCCCCGCCCAAGACCATGATGTCGTACAAGGCGATGACACCGCCGGGGCGCAGCACCCGGGAGGCCTCAGCAAAGACCTGGTCCTTGTCGCGGATGTTCATGCCCACATGAATGATCACTGCGGTGTCAAAGGAGCTGTCCTCGAGTGGCAGGGTCAGGGCGCTTCCCTGGCTGAAGGTCACGGACCCCGCCAGTCCGGAGCGCTGTGTCAGGGACCGGGAAAGTTCCACGAACTCGGGCGTCAGGTCCACGCCGTGAACCTCGACGCCGTATTCGTGGGCCAGGTGCCTGGCCACACCGCCCATCCCGGAGCCGATGTCCAGCACCCGGATCCCGGAGCCAATGCCTGCCCGTTCGGCCAGCCGTGCGGTGGCGCCCGGACCTCCAATGTGGAGCTGGTCGGCACCGTGGAGGTCTGCGGGAACAAAATGCTCGGGGTCCTTGCCCTCTCTCCGGAGCATGCCCAGCAGTTGCGCCCCCGCATCGATGCGCCCGTAATGTGCTGCCACTGACTCTTCGAAAACCATGACGCCTCCACGCAAGCTCTACAATTGCCTGTGGCACCAGATTCTACTCTTCATGCTCCCCAGTGGCGGCAGGAATATCCGCGGCATCCACGGTGTCCCGGGCCACCAGCGCGTAGAACCGGGCGCTGCGGCCATCCGCCTTCGGGCGCATCAACCTGCCCAGCCGCTGCGCCGCCTCTTGCCGGAACCCAAAGGACCCCGAGACCTGGATGGCTACCGAGGCTTCCGGGAGGTCGATGGAAAAGTTGGTCACCTTAGAAACCACCAAGGTGGGAATCAGGCCGCGGCGGAATTCGTCAAAGAGCCGCTCGCGTTCCTTGACCGGGGTGGTGCCCTTGATCAGAGGGGCGCCCACGCGCGCAGCCAACTCCTCCAGCGGGTCGATGAACTGCCCAATGGCCAGTATTTGTTCGCCGGCGTGGGCTGCCACCCAGCGCTCGGCCACCACGGACTTACTGAGCGACGAGGCACACAAACGGTACTTTTCGACGTCGTCCGCCAATGCATAAGCCAGCCGCTCATGCCGCGGCAGGTCAATGCGCGCCTCAACACAATCCGCAGGCGCAATATACCCCTGGGCCTGAATGTCCTTCCACGGCGCATCGTAGCGTTTGGGGCCGATCAGGGAGAAGACCTCCCTTTCGCGGCCGTCCTCGCGCACCAAAGTGGCGGTCAAACCGAGGCGACGGCGGTCGGCCAGATCCGCGCTCATGCGAAAGGCGGGGGCCGGGAGCAGGTGCACCTCGTCGTAGATGATCAGCCCCAGTCGTTGTCATTGAGCAAGTACAGATGCGGATACACCCCGCCGCGGCGCCCACCAGCGTTTTCCCCGTGCGGCAGGGCAAAACCACGACGCCGGAGCCGGCGGCCCAGAAGTTCACCACTGCCTGGTTTTGGAAGGGTCGCAGCGACCATGCGTTGCCGGGAGCGTCGACGTCCCCGGAATTTAGGGCTATGGCGTGCGGCCTACCGTCCACGTACGCGGCCAGGTCTTCCGCCGGCCAGCCCGCCTTGAGCAAGAGTTGCTTCAAGGTTCCACGGGCGGAAGCCTGTACGGTCACGGTTAGCTGGTCGATTCGCGGGCCCAGCAAGGGCCCGATCCTTTTCGCCCGGGATACCTCCTCCAACACGGCACGGTCGGTGCTGCGCAGAACGAGCCCGTGGACAGGGTCCTTTTCCAACCGCAAACGCCCGTAGCGGAACATGATCTCGGCAATGTCAATGAGTAAGGGGTGTGGCACCGGAAAGCGCGAATAGCTCAGCAAGGTGTCCAGAACCTGTTCGGTGTCGATCCCGGCTGCCCGCGCATTCCACAGCCCAAGCGGTGTAATCCGGTAGCTGTGCATGTGCTCCGGCGCGCTCCAGCGCGGCAAACGCGGCGATGGCGTGGCGCGCCTCCGCAGCCTGCCCGTGTCCGACCCCCAAGAGAATGGTCTTGTCGCTTTGAACGCTCAACGGTCCGTCGTTCAAGGTGATTCCTCCTTGCCGGCCATCGATTCCACGGCCATCACCTGGGCCAAACGAGAAGTTCTTTCGGCACCGCCTGCCACTTCCATGGCCCGCAGCCGCCCCTCCAGCACGCTGCTTGGCCCGCCGCCTGCCGCGCCCAGGAGCGTGGCCCCTGCTGTTCCGTGGGCCGTTGCCGGGCGGCGTTGGCTGGGGCGTTGACTGGGGCGCAATCCTGGTTCAGGTAGTGCAGGCCTGGCGGGACCGGGGTGCTAGCGTGGCGGGTCAAGAACCCCAGGATGCCGTCGGCGGTGTATCCGACCGCCAGGACCCGGTTCAAGGATGCAGCGCTGAAACGAAACACCGCAGCCATGCCCCGGCCCTCGGGGTGGGCCAGCAACGCCAGTTCAGCGGCAAGTTCGGGAAGCAAATATCCGGGCGCCACCGCTGTGAGGTCACCTCGGAGCAGAAAATGATCCACCGCTGCCGGCAGTGTGCTTTCCAGCAGCGTCAATGCCTGACCCACCGGTCCTCATGAACGGCGGTGCTGCGTCCACGAGAAATACTGCTGCACCTGATCAGGTGTGGAGGCGAACGCCTGGCCTGCGAGCTGGTGGCCTGCGGAGGCTAGGGCCTGCAAACAAGCTCGGCGCAGGGCGGCTAGGCCCGGCTGTGTAACGTCTGGCACCAAGGCACCAAGGCACCAAGGCACCAAGGCACCGTGGGCAGGGGAGTCTGCGCCAGCCCCGGCGGCAAGCCTGTCGCTCAGGAGCCAGGACTTGACAAGAAATGCCCATTGTTCGGTCCGGCCTAGCGACAGCCAGTCCTCGGCTGTGGCCGCCCAGCGGGAACCAGCGGCGCAGCGGTCCGTACTGCGGGAGATGAGTTTCGCCATGGCCACCAACTCAAGATAAAAGTACACTTGTGCTATATCTATGGCGAGTGCTGTGGTTTTCGACGCTAAATGTCGCACCCCAAACTTTGGGGATCCGTAGTAGACCGGCGGATTGTAACTTTGGTGGTTTGGTGTTGTTCATGCTGGACAGCGGTATCGGTGCGGGAGGCCTTGCCAATGTATGGTTCGGCAAGGACTTGGCTCTGTGTGGTTGTGGAACAGAGGGCACCGCTACAGACCTCGATGCCAATCCCGCCGTCGAGTTCCAACATCAAAAATAAGGGACAAGTCCGAGGCCGCAGCCGGTGAACGGGTGCCCGAGCTGGTAGATGGTTGTGCCACGTGTTCGTGGTGACCCAGTAACGGTGCAAGGATGTCAAGGCGGCCCAGGCAATGGTGAGAAAAATTCCCTGAGTATGTAGGTTGGATTCGGTTGTTGGCCTCGATGGAAACAGCGTGCCCCGACCGCATGCGACGGTGCGGACAGGCGTGACCAACAGCCTAGGCAACCTACACGCATCTTGCGGGTGTAGCAGACGCCGTGGATATTCGGGGCGATTCCTGCCATGAGGATAATGATGCTCCAGCGTGGGTGCGGGGTGACTTCCCGACGGTATCGTAGGTATTAGGCTGATCTTTTCAGCCATCCGTGCGCTGTGAGTGGGTGCTCCTGCTTCCCGCCAACCCATGCAAAGGCAATGACGCCATGGTGATTTTTAGCCGTCCCCAACCGGGGACCCTGCCGACAACGCTCAAGCTCTTAGTGGCCATCATGATTCCGTCCGTCATCGTCAGCGTGCTCGGAGGGGCCTCGGCCAGCATGGGATTCGGGCTGGCCATGGGTCTTGGGATGGCGGTTACTCCCGTCAGCAAGCCGCGCCAGGCAGCACTACTGGTGATCGTTGGTGCCGCACTTGGCGGGTTGGCTTCCTTGGCAGGTTCAACGCCCTGGGCCATCGCCGTACTCATGTTCGTCTCTGCGATCCTCTCTGCAGCAACCAACCAGCGCTCTGCCGGACTGCTCTCGCTGACTCCCGTCATGGTGATCCTCTTTGGCCCCGGCCCCATCAACCTCCCCTGGTGGTCCGCGGTGCTGTGGATTCTTGCCGGAGGGTTGGCAGGAGCCCTCATCACCCGGCTACTCAAGTTCCAGGCCCCAACACTTCCCGTTGAAAAACGCACCGCGTTGGAGCATGGCATCGCGGTAGGCCTATTGTGTGCCGCGATCATGTACTGGGCCTTGGCCAACAGCATCCCACATGGGTACTGGGTCGCGGTGACCGTCCTGATGGCCCTGCGGCCATTGGCTAATCAGCGGCGCGAGACCCTCAACGGACGCCTCATCGGCACCTTACTGGGGGCCATTATCGCCTTGCTGGCCGTGTTGTTCCTACCCGTCTGGGGCGCAGTCATAGTGGCTGTACTGTGCCTGTTCTTCATGGTTTGGTATTCCATGGGAGGTGCATACCTCATGCAAGCTTTGGCTTTGACACCGATGCTGTTGATCTTCGCCTCCCTCGGAGACATCGATCGCGGATTCGAGCTAACCTTTGAGCGAGTCATTTTCACGGTGATTGGAATCGCCGCTGCTGTCTTGGTCGCCTTGTTGCTGCGACGCTGGGAATCACGGCGCGAGGACCTCTCCGCATAGGCACACAACACCACCCCGCATTTGACTCCCTATGGTGCCGCACCCTAATCTCCGACTCAGCCGCCGTGACACAGAAACGGCACGCCGAGCACGCCGAAAAGATCTCTGCCGCAACATCAACGACCGCATTCCCTCAATCACCGAACGTGAAGAACCACGCACCACTGAACCCACACGCCGCGGGCGGTGCCTGCGCACCTATGAAGAGGATGAATGATGAACCAGACCTTCATCGTCACCAAAGAACACCGCCGCATCACTGAGTTCGCCAATGCCGTGAGGAAAGAAAAGACCATTGGAATCTGCCACGGCGAGTATAGGGAAAAGCTTTACGCCCTGGCGAACAGATCCCGAACGGTCTTCTACGCGCCAGAAGTGCTCTGCCGTCCCAAGATGCTCATGGACGAGATAAACCGATACCAGGTCAGAATCGGTGGATGCATCGACGCGCATATCCACAGGAACGACCACCCCCCCGCATAATGAACGGCATCACCGGACTGGTCGAGCTACTGATCATTGACGAAGCAGAACGACTCACAACTACAGCCCTGGAACTCCTCCGCGACGAACATGGCCGGACACACTTAGCTATAATCCTCATTGGACTGCCCGGAATAGACTAACGATTCCGTCACTACCCACAGCTCTACAGCCGTGTCGGATTTTCCCACCGATACCGCGCACTCTGTCGTGAAGAACTCCTCTTTGTCCTCGATCGACATTGGAAGCGACTGGGTCGTACGCTCGATGCCGACGACTTCACCGATGCACAAGCAATCGCAGCGATCGAACGAGTCATGCGCGGCAACTTCCGCGTACTCGAACGACACTTTCCTCAAATTGCCCGCATCCTCAAAATCAACCAACTCGAAACCATCACAGACGACATCATCGAAGCCGCCGCGAGTATCCTTGTCATCGGCAACTAACGACAGCGAACGATCACAAAAAAGCCAGCTCACCCAGCTCGGCGAGAAGGTCCGCAACGGTGAACGGAGTCGCGCCCGGGAGGGTCGAGGCGGTGGCGGCCAGGCCGTGGCAGTCGGGGGCTTGTTCATGCAGGCGCTGCAACGCCGGGAACACCTGCAGGTGCGGCAGATTTAGCAGCTCCAGGGCGGACTCGGAGCCGGCCCGGCTGGTGGCTCGGGCCGCCAGCGCGGCGAAATCCGGCACGGACGGGTCCATCAGCCCGGCCGCTCACCAGCAACTGACGCAGCCGCTGGTCGGTTCGGGCGGCAAGGTGGCCCCTCGAGAGCGCGTGGGTGGACACGAGATTTGGTTACGGCGCCACTAGAGCCTCCGGCGCCGTGCCACAGAATGCAGCACGCTGCCGCCCATCATCAAAAACGCTGCGGGCAGGGCGATCATGGCAACCCAGTTGAACCCAGGCCAGGGAGTACCGCCGGCCCATTTGCTGATCAAAACGATGATCAAGGCCACAAGCGCGATCAATGCCAAGGCCATGGCAGCGTAGTTGAAAAGCTGCCAGAAGCGGTCGCTGGCAGAGAAGGTGGAGGGATGCTGGCTCATACCATAACGCTAACAGGGGACGGGGGCGCCACAAAGCGGCGGGAAGTTTCACAAACACGCTAACCTTAGAGGTAAATGACCAGCACGCCATGTGCCTGAGAAGTACCTGCCGCCCCTTTCACAGCGCACCGGTACGGCGAGTATTGCTCGCGCAGGGCGCAGGCGTGGTTCCGCACTGATGAAACAGACGAGGTAACGCAAGTGCCGATCGGCAAAGTTAAGTGGTACGACAACGAAAAAGGCTTCGGCATTTTGACTGCCGACGACGGTCGTGAAGTTTTCCTGCGCGCCAACGCGCTGGCGGCTGACACCGGGGAAATCAAGCCCGGCATGCGCATGGAGTTCGGTGTCGCGGATGGCCGCAAGGGCGCCCAAGCCATGGCCGCAAAGATCTTGGACCGCAGCCCCTCAGTGGCCAAGGCCAAACGGATGCCCGCCCGGGACCTGGCACCCATTGTGCAGGACGTGGTGTCCTTGCTGGAACACTCCATAGGCTCACTGACCAACGGCAAATACCCGGATGGTGACGCGAGCAAGATTGCCGCCGCGTTGCGCAAGGTCGCCGACAACTTCGACGCATAACGGTGCCCACGATGACCGAACTTCCCACGGAACCTGCCACTTCAAGCGAGAAGGTGGCAGGTCTCGCGCCGCGCCCGGGCGTGCCCGTCTGGCGGGTGGGCAAGCCTGACGCTTTCCTGGCCGACGCAACCGCCACGGCACTTGCCGCCGTGCAGGAGATTGCCACCGACCAGAACATTGGCAAGCATGTGGGGGTCCGCAGCGAAGGCGTCAGATGCGTCACGCATCTCTTCGAATGCAAGCTCCCCGGCTATGTGGGATGGCAGTGGTTTGCCACCCTCACACGCCTCTCACGCTCTAAGGACGCCACCGTCAACGAGGTGGGCATGCTGCCGACCAATGATTCGGTGCTGGCCCCGCCGTGGGTCCCGTGGGCTGAGCGCGTGCGCCCCGAAGACGCCGCAGCGGTCGAGCCCGTCGAGGCCGAGTCCGACGTGGTCGAGCCCGTCGAGGCCGAGTCCGACGACTGACCTACCGCCGGCCCGGCCGCGATGAGAACCCAACGCACGAAAAAAGGCGACTCCCACAGTTGGGAGTCGCCTTTTTTCGTACGTTCGGGGAGGACGGCAGATAACAATTGACACTGGCCGCAGCCAAGAACAGTATGTGCACATGGATGAGGCTGCAGTTGACGTGGTGCGGAAATTCTACGAGTCCATTGCCGAACGTGACATGGACAAAGCGGAGGGCTGTTTCGCCGCAGATGCGCTGTGGCATTTGCCCGGCAAAAGCCCGATTTCCGGTGACCATGTTGGCTGGGCCGCGATCAGGGACGAATTTCTACTCAAGCTGGCGCCGCTTTCCGGAGGGACCTTCCGGGCGGAGCTGCTCGACGTCGCGGTGGGTGAGCGGTATGTGGTGGCCATCCAACACGCAACCGGTGCGTTTGGTGGACGAGTCTTGGACATCACCGGGTGCCAGCTCATGCGTGTTGAGGCAGGATTGATACGCGAGGTGCGGGGGCACTATTCGAACCAGGAGCTGCTCGACTCCTTCTGGGAAGAACCGGCCAACTGACGGCCATCTCTGCCGTGAATGGCCCGGGCCGGCCCGATAAGAACCCAAGCCACGAAAAAGGCGACTCCCAAAGTTGGGAGTCGCCTTTTTTGTGGCTTCGAGGGCTGCTTAGAGGTTTTCGATGACGTAGTCGATGCACTTGGTCAGTGCCGTGACGTCGTCGGGCTCAATGGCGACGAAGGTGGCGATGCGCAACTGGTTGCGGCCCAGCTTCCGGTACGGCTCGGTATCGAGAATCCCGTTGGCACGCAGCACCTTGGAAACGGCGGCGGCGTCCACGGAGTCATCAAAATCGATGGTGACGATCACGTTGGAGCGGTCCTGAGGGTCAACCACAAACGGGGTGGCGACCGGTGAGGCCTCGGCCCAGGAATACAGGCGCCCTGCGGAGTCGGCGGTGCGCTGGGAGGCGAAGTCGAGGCCGCCGCTGGCGTTGAGCCACTTGACCTGCTCGTTGAGCGTCACCAGGGTGGAGAGCGCTGGGGTGTTGTACGTCTGGTTCAGCAGCGAGTTATCGATGGCGGTCTTAAGGTTCAGGAAGTCCGGAACCCAGCGGTCGGTGGCGGCGATCCGTGCAGCCCGCTCCAGCGCGGCGGGAGAGAACAAGCCAAGCCAAAGTCCGCCATCGGAGGCAAAGTTTTTTTGAGGGGCAAAGTAATACACGTCTGCCTCACCCACGTCCACGTGGAGGCCGCCAGCTGCCGAGGTGGCGTCCACGAGCACCAGGGCGCCGTCGTCGACCCCGGCAACACGCCTGACGGGAGCGGCAACACCGGTGGACGTCTCATTCTGCGGCCAGGCGTATACATCGACCCCGGCTTCCGCAGTGGAAACGGGGCGCGTGCCCGGGGCCGACTTGATGATGGAGGACGCCTCAAGGAACGGCGCGTTGTTCGTGGCGGAGGCAAACTTGGAGCCAAACTCACCAAAGGAAAGGTGCTGGGCTTTCTTCTCCACGAGACCGAAGGAGGCTACGTCCCAAAACGCGGTGGAACCGCCAACGCCCATGATGACTTCATAGCCGTCCGGTGCCGCGAAGAAATCCGACAGGCCGCTACGCACCTCGCCCACCAGGTTTTTCACGGGTGCCTGGCGGTGCGAGGTCCCCAGTAGGGACGCACCAGCGGCGGACAAAGCTGCCATCTGCTCCGGTCGGACCTTCGATGGCCCCGCGCCAAAACGGCCGTCGACCGGGCGAAGATTGGCAGGGATGGTGAGGGGTGTGGATTCGCTCACAAATATCTCCAAAAAGTATGCGATGGAAGTTTAAGGCGCCAATGGCTGTTGTCAATTCTGCCGTAAACCCGCGAACATCGAAAACGCGGGCCGCATGCTGAAACAATCCGGCCACTTTTCCGGATTGGTAACAAGGAGGTGTTTTCATCCCTTGTATTAAGCACGGTAACGTAGGGGTAAAGTCCGCCCCGGAATCTCGCTCAACATCAGGAGGAATCTGCCGTGACAGATCTTATCGACACGACGGAAATGTATCTGCGAACCATTCTTGAGTTGGAAGAAGAGAACATTGTTGCCTTGCGTGCGCGCATCGCAGAACGTTTACATCACTCCGGCCCCACCGTCTCGCAGACCATCGGGCGGATGGAACGCGACGGCCTGGTCATTGTTTCCGGTGACCGCCATCTGGAACTCACACCGGCGGGGCGCAGCAAGGCTACCCGTGTCATGCGCAAGCACCGGCTGGCAGAGCGTCTACTCTCGGACGTCATTGGCCTGGACTGGGCCTATGTTCACGAAGAAGCATGCCGGTGGGAACACGTCATGAGCGAGCGTGTGGAACAACGTTTGTTTGACCTGTTGGGACGCCCCGAGGAATCCCCTTACGGCAACCCCATCCCCGGGTTGGAAGAACTGGGCGGGCGGGCCGCTCCCGTGTTCGCTGCCGGCCTTGTCACACTCGTCGATGCCATGGCCACCTATTCCCCGGAGCAATCAGTGACAATTCACCGTTTGTCGGAGCGGATCCAAGTGGAACCGGAGCTGTTGACCCAGCTCGATGAAGGCGGGTTGCGCCCCGGTGCCAAAATCTCCCTGGCCCAGGTGGGCGAGTACATTTCGGTCCGGGTGCCCGGAATTGACGGGGCGCTGGAGCTGCCTCCGGAAGTCGCATCCCATGTGTTCGTCTCTATGGCGTAACCCCTGAATTTTGGCGGGTAGTGGGGTGCCCGAACTGCTTCCATATGTAACGGAATTATTACGACGGGGTCTTTTACCGTATAGTAACAAGCTGGCGCTGTAACCAAAGCGTTACCACCTTCTGACACTGAGCCTTGCCTTCAGGAGATGGATTGATACACGTTCAGGCAAGGACGGGGGAACCATAAAACGGCGAACTAAACAGTTCGCCTTGGGGTGAAGCCCGGTCTCGTAACGCACAAATGCTCAAGTCGCAGGCAGTTGCTTGCGCCTGGGGCGCCCGTGTGCACAGGGCCCGGGCCGGATCAAAAGTTGCACTCTCTGATCCGAATCCGACAGCTAACTCCGCAGGTGTCCCAAAGAGAGGTATTTAGTGTCAGAGGTTAAGCAGCACGGACGCCGTCGGGCGACCGAGCCAACTAGTCACGAGCTTGTCCCGTTTGTGGGCAGCCGCCGTGACGCCCTCGCCGCCGAGCGCTCAAGCGCAAGCTCCCAGGCTGGCCTGAGCCAGTTGCTGCGGGCAGGGCTTGCCAACGGTGCCGGCCAAAAAGTAGGCATAGCACTCGCCGCAACGGGCCTGGCCCTGGCGGTGACTGTTCCCTCTGCCACTGGCATGTCCCTGGCCAGCACAGACCTTAGCTCGGCGGCCACGGCGGAAATCGTGGTTTCCGCCGGCGCAGACATTCCCATTTCCTTCACAACTCCTGCCCTTGGCAGCGTGTTGAACCAGGACGGCCAGCTGCGCGAGACGCTCAAGGTCAAGGCCTCCAACGTCACCGCCCAAGCAGCCAAAGGCACACTGTCCGCCCCGTTGAAGACTCTCGTGGAGTCCTCGCCGTTTGGTGCCCGCATCAACCCGCTCACCGGCGCGGCCGGCGAAGTGCATACGGGGCAGGACTTTGCCGTCCAGTGCTCCACAGCCGTCTTTGCCGCAGCCAGCGGCACGGTAACTTTTGCCGGATGGCACTCATACGGTGGCGGCAACAGGGTGGTCATCGATCATGGCAACGGCCTCTCCACCTCTTACAACCACCTGAGCTCCATTGGTGTCAAGGTTGGACAAAAGCTTCAGCGTGGCGACCAGGTGGCGCTCAGCGGCACCACAGGCGCCTCCACCGGCTGCCACCTGCACTTTGAGGTAATCGTCGATGACGAGACAGTCGACCCCAAGGGCTGGCTTTAATCCCTCCACACGGGGAGCCAGGTCACAACTTAGAGACCTGACCGTGACCTGAACGTGACATTGGCAAAAAACTGTTGTACCGTCGTAATCGCGCTTACTTCGAATCAAGTTGGCGCCCACGAGTAGATTGCTTAGCTCTGCCACTGCTCATGGTCCGTTCGTAACAATCGTCTGGCAGAGACGGGGGAACCAATAACGGGCTTTGTATCTTGAAGTCCTTGGGGTGAAGCCGCAAAGCATTCATGAGGAGAAGCTTCTTCAAGGGAATGCGGAGCGGCCGGGTGACTCCCATCCGAATCCGACAGCTTACCTCGCAGGCTTTGGGAGAGGATCCTTCTTGTCTTCAAACACTACCCTTGGGCGCCATCGCGCCGAGGTTGTTCGGACCAGCCCGATGTCCGCCATCGCAAAAGCCGTCAGCTCCAACGTCGGTGGTGTGGGGCGTCAAGCAGCAGTGATTGCCGCGGCATCAGGTCTCGTTCTTACATCAGGTATTGCAGCAAATGCAGCAACCCCCACCGTGGAGCGCGCCTCCGACGGTGGAACCACGCTCAGCCTGAACACGGAGCTTGCCTCCGCTGTAACGGCGGCATCCACGGTGACGATCTCCTTCGCCACTCCCGTCGTCTCCTCTACGCCCGCCCCTGTTGTTGAGGCACCCGTAGTTGCAGCTAAGAGTAATGAAGTTGTCGCAGCGCCTGCCGCGAAGACAACTGCTCCGAAGGTCACCAGTGTAGAGACTCCGGCAGTTGCCGCCCCTGTAGTCCAGAGCGGCATCGGTGCAACCATTGCAGCGGCAGCTTTGGCTCAGCTCGGTGTTGCACAGGATTGCACGGCCTTGGCCAGCAACTCCTTGGCAGCTGCAGGCATCAACTACCACGGCTGGCCGGCAGGTTACCTGTCCTTGGGTCGCACGGTTTCCGCGGCTGAAGCCCAGCCCGGAGACTTGATCTACTACGCAGATGGCGGCATGGGCCTGGCCCACATCGCTGTTTACATTGGCAACGGCCAGGCCGTACACGGTGGATGGGGTGGCGGCATGACTGCCATCTTCTCCGCAAACATCGGCTCGGGTCCCGTTTTCATTGCGATGGGTCACTAAGCAACAAATCTTTGCAAGCAAGGACCCCATCATTGATGGGGTCCTTAGCTTTTTAACGATTAAGGACGCGTCTTTCTAGAGGCTGGCCCGCGGCGAAGTTGCCGCCGAGGCGGAAGGAGCGGGCTCAACGGCCGGTTTTGTGCGCCTTGGTGCCGGAGGTATCTGCGCCCGCTGACTCAATGGTGGTGGCCAGCGGGATCTCCTTGATGAAGAACAGCAGGATCCCCGCCAACAACAGCAACGGCACCATGTAGATGAAGATCGGTGTCAGGGCGTCGTTGTAGGCGCCCACCACGATGTTCCGTACGGCAGCGGGCAGTTCTCGCACAAGCTCGGGGGTGAGGGAGTTGGATCCACCTGATCCGCTTGCGCCGGTGGCGGGCAGCCGTTCCATCAAGAGGGTGGTCAGCCGTGTTGCAAAGAGGCTGCCGACGACGGCGGCACCCAGGGATGCGCCAATCTGGCGGAAGTAGTTGCTGGAGGCGGTGGCCATGCCCACCTGGGAATTGGGGAACTGGTTCTGGACAATGAGCACCAGGATTTGCATGCTCATGCCCAAGCCGACGCCCATGATGGCAAGGTAGGCGCAAATGAGCCAGACCGGCATGGCCGCCGTCATGGACGAGAGCAGCACCAGCGCCCCGGCCACGATGAACATCCCGGTGATGGGAAGCCACTTGTACCGCCCTGTCTTGCTCACCAGCTGTCCCGAGGCGATGGAGGTGACAAGCAGTCCGGCCATCATCGGGATCATGAGCAGCCCGGCTTGGGTGGCGTTGGCGCCGGTCACCATTTGAAGGTACGTGGGCAGGTAGGCCAGCGTGCCAAACATGGCGATCCCGGTGATTAGAGCCGCCGCCGTGGTCAGGTTGAAGTTGCGATCCTTGAACAGGTGCAAGGACATGATGGGAAGATCGGCTTTGTGCTCCACCCAGATGAAGGCGCCCGCGCATGCAACGGTACCCACTCCCATGGCCAAGATGGTGGGGGAGCCCCAGCTGTACTTGGTACCGCCCCAGGTGCTGACCAGCACCAAGAGGGTGGAGGTGATGCCCAGTAGCGCCATGCCTGCCACATCCACCCGGCCTTCCGGGCGGGCGCGCTTGGGCAATTTCAGGAAGAACACCGCCGAAATGATGGCCAGGATACCCAGCGGAACGTTCATCCACAGGCCCCAACGCCAGCCAATGCCATCGGTGAACCAGCCGCCTAGCAGCGGGCCTGCCACCGAGGACAGGGCAAAGACGCCGCCCATGATGCCCATGTAACGCCCACGCTCCCTAGCGGGGACGACGTCGGCAATAATTGCCTGCGAGAGCAGCATCAAACCTCCACCACCGAGCCCCTGGACGCCACGGCCGATGATCAGCCAGGTCATGTCCTGGGCCAGGCCACCGACAATCGAGCCGAGGATGAAGACGGAGATGGCGGTAATGAAGATGCCTTTGCGGCCCATCAGGTCGCCCAGTTTTCCGTAGATGGGCAGCATGATGGTTGAGGCCAGGATGTAAATGGTGATGACCCAGAGCATCTCATCCACACCGTGCAACTGGCCCACGATGGTGGGCAGTGCCGTACTAAAGATTGTTTGGTCCAGCGAGGCAAGAAGCATGGTCACGATCAGCCCGGCGAACACCAGCAAGATGCTGCGCTTCGTGGTGACGCCGGGGTTTGGTGGTATTGCGGTTGTTATTGACATGGGAGGTCCTAGAGTGAGGATGCCGCTGAGAAGGGGTGCGGAGGCGTACGACGGCGCGCTGGCGCGGGCATGTGCGCCGGTGCCCTTTACGGCCAGTGCTCGTTCGCGGTGACGCGCTGGATGAGCGCCGACACGCTGCGCACCAGCTCCTCGCGCGTGGCAGCGAAGTTTCCGGCCACCCACTTTTGCATGGCGTAGCGCATGGCACCCGACACGAGGGCCACTATCATGCGGGCCTCGTCCTCAAGGTCGGGTGTGGTTGAGAGATCGCGGCCCTGGAAATGGTAGCGGTCCATCACATAGCCCACAAAGGTTTCCGCGGTCTCGCTGATCCGTGCCTTTTCCCGGTTCAACAACTCGGGGGTTTGTTGGATGAGTTGGTGGCGGGCACGGACGAGGGCCACACCTGGATCCCCATCCACCATGGTTTCGGCGATCAGGCTGAACAGATCGCCAAACACGCTGGACCCGGTGCCCTCAACAAACCCGCGGACCCGCTCGGGGGAGGGCATGCTCTTGCCGGCGGTGATGAACGCGCCTTCCTTGGACCCGAAGTAGTTGAAGAAGGTGCGTTGGGAAATCATGCTGGCGTCACAGATCATCTCAACCGTGACATTTTCATAGCCATTCGTCAGGCCCAGCTCGATGGCGGCGGTCCGGATGGCAAGAAGTGCTGCCGTGCGCTTTCGCGCACGAAATGTCTCTTCCTGCACCGGGACGCTCATGCCGCCATCATCTCCTGACTCTGGTCGCCAATCCGCGGCGACACCGTCAGCATATTTACAGTGCCTGTAAATATGCAGTGAGTGCACATTCAACTTTAGGGTAGCCGTGGCCCGGCCAACGGCCTGTGGACTCGCACTACGATAAGAGTTATGAACGCGTGGAAAGAGCAACGATGCTGGCGGTGATCCTTGCCGGTGGCCGCTCCCGGAGGCTGGGCGGGGTACCCAAGGCAGGCCTGATGGTGGACGGTGCAACGCTCCTGTCCCGGACGGTGGATGCTGCTTCCGCGGTCACTGGCGCCGGAGCCGGCACCGGAGCAACTGGCAGCGCCGCGGACGCCAGCATCGCCGTCGTCGGGCCCGCTCAGGGAATGGAAACCTGGTTGGCAGGGTGCGCACACCGCCCCGGACTGCACATTCTCCAAGAAGATCCTCCCTTTGCTGGCCCGGCAGCGGGAATCGCCGCGGGTCTGCAGGCCCTCGGTGCTACTCAGGGGCATGTCCTGGTTCTGGCATGCGACATGGTGCACGCTGGTGCGTTGGCGCAATGGCTGGAGCAGGCAGTGGCCGGGTGCGGGCCCCTTGAAGGCGTCATAGCCGTGGACGGGGGACGCTGGCAGCCGCTGGCCGCCATCTACCCCGTGGCGCCGCTGAACGAGGCCATTGCGGAGGCGCGGGAGGCGCACCGGCTGCAAAACGCTTCTGTCTTCTCCTTGCTTGCTACTGTGAAGTTGAGGGAATGCGCCGTCCTTGCAGGCTTGACGGCGGACATTGACACCTTCAATGACGCCCGGAGTCACGGCATCGCCGTTCCGGACGTGAAATAGCTTTGTGAAACAGCTTCATGCGAAAGGGCTTTAAATGGAGAACCAAGACGAGGTCTTGCAAGCATGGCTGGACAAGCTGCTGGACGCCTTCGAGATCGCCGACATTGACGTTGACGTGCACGCGGTGTTGAATCTGGCCGGCGTGGCAGCACATTCGATTGTGCGCCCCGCGGCCCCGCTGACCACCTTCGTGGCCGGGCTGGCCGCCGGCCTCGCCGCAGGGTCAGGGCAGGCGTCCGAGGCTGGTGCCATGGCGGCGGCACTCGGCCTGGCCAAGAAGCTGGCAGCGGCGCAGGCCCCTGCGGCCGAGTAGACCGCCATGGCGCCAGGGAATCCCGAGCCGCGCGTGCTTGCCCATACCTGGGAGGAAGCCCGGGCGCTGGCCTATGCCGTGGCCGCGCCGCTTCCGGTGAACAGCGTGCCGTTGGCGCAGGCGGGCGGCCGGAAACTGGGCGCGGACGTGCTGGCCCTGCACAACATGCCGCACTACGCCTCCTCGGCCATGGACGGCTGGGCCGTCGCAGGGAGCCCGCCATGGATCCTTGCCGAACCCGGCCGCCGCCTCACGGCCGGACAGGCGGCGCCCATCGTCACCGGCGGCCTGGTCCCTGCCGGGGCCAAGGCAGTCCTGCGGGCCGAGTCTGGGGAAATTTCCACAGACGACGAAGGCCTGCCGGTGCTGGTACGCAGCGGCGCAGCCAGCCCCGGGGAGCCGCGGAACGGCCAGCACATCCGCCCCGCCAGCGAGGAGGCGGCAGACGAGGAACTCTTGATCAAGGCCGGCACCATGCTCAACCCCGCCCACGTCGCCTTGGCGGCCCTAGGCGGCCACGACCGGCTCCCGGTGTTCGGACGGCCCACGGTGTCGCTGGTGTTCACTGGCGACGAGGTGGTCTCCAGCGGCATTCCGGCCCCCGGCCGCGTCCGTGACGCGTTCTCACCCCAGCTCGGAGGCGTGGTGGAAATGTTAGGGGGGGCCGTCGTCGCACTGCAACGGGCGCCGGACACCCTACCCGGCATGCTCGCCGCGCTCCAGGACACCGAAACCGAACCGGCGGACGTCGTCATCACCACCGGCGCCACGGGGCACTCACGCGCGGATTTCTTGCGCCGGGCTCTGACGCACATGGGGGCCAAACTGCACGTCAGTTCCATTGCCATGCGCCCCGGCCACCCCACCTTGCTGGCGGAGCTGCCCGACGGCAGGTTCCTCGTGGGGCTGCCCGGCAACCCGCTGGCCGCCATGATCGGGCTGCTGATCGTAGGCGCCCCGTTGCTGGCCAGGCTCGGAACCTTGCCCGTTCCAGTCACCTTTGAGGTTGCGTGCGGCTCGCCCATCAAGGAATACCACGGGCCCACCAGACTCATGCCGTACCGGCTGGTTTATGGGCTGGCCTCGCCCTGCGCCTACACGGATTCGGCCATGATGCGCGGCCTGGCGGCGGCCGACGGCGTGATGGTGGTGCCCCCGCACGGCGCCAAAATGGGCGAGACACTTACGGCGGTGGCCCTACCTTGGGTTTGAGCATCCGCTGCTCCGACGGGCGGGTGCTGGGCGGAGAGCTATTCGCCGTACCCGACGGCGTCGAACGGCTCGGCACCGTGGTCATCGCCTGTGCCACTGCGGTGAAGGCCAGCTACTACCACCGCTACGCGGCGTTCCTGGCAGCGCACGGATTCGACGCCGTCACCTTTGACTACCGGGGCATTGGGGCCTCCGTCGGCGGCTCCCTGCGTGGACAAAAAGTGCGCTGGTACGAATGGGGAACCCTGGACATTGACGCGGCGCTGACGTGGGCGCTGGAGCGTTCCGCCGGGCTCCCTGTGCACCTGGTGGGGCACAGCTTCGGCGGTTTCGGGGTTGGTCTGGCACCCCACGCAAGCCAGGTGCAACGCATCCTCACGGTGGGCGCGCAGCACGCGTATTGGCGGGACCTGCGGTTCAAGGACCAAGTGAGGCACTGCGCCCAGGCTGCGGTTGCTGTGCCGCTGGTGGGAGCTTGCGGCTACTTTCCCGCCAAACGCCTGGGCTTGATGGAAGATCTGCCCGGCGGTGTGGCCGTTGATTGGGCACGCAGTCGCAAGGACTTTACGACGGCGACCACCGGCGACCAGCGTGCGGCCCTGTTGGCGAGCCTTGCCCGTGTCACGGCGCCGATTCTGGCACTGGCCAGCACCGACGACTCCTACGCCACCATCGCCGCCATAGAACGGGCCGTGGCCTACACGCCCAACAGTGCCGTCCGCATCATCCACCTGCGCCCCGAACAGTACGGGGAGTCCTCGCTGGGACACTTCGCGTTGTTTCACAGCCGTTTCCGGCGCACCTTTTGGGAGCAAACACTGCGCTGGCTCAAGGCCGGTGACTGGCCCGCTGCCTGAAGTGCCGGAACCGTGACCAGCGCAGGACACCAGGTCCTGTTAGCGCAGCACAGAGCTGAGCAGCAGGCTCGTCTCGCTGTTGACGATGCCCGGTATGGAGCGGATTTTCCCCAGCACCAGGCCAAAGTCGGCCAGGGTTTGGGTACCCGGCTCGGCCGCCAGGTCCCAGCCGCCGTTGGTGGTGTGAACTGCCCGTATTTCCGGCAGGCCCTTGAGCTCACTGATCACCCGATCCGTGTCACTGCCCTCCACGGCAAGGAGCGAAACGGCCCGGATGGTCGGCGGGTCCAGTTCGTCGCGCACGCGCACGGAGAATCCCACCACGGTCCCGGAGGTGAGCAGGCGTTCCAGCCTGCTGTTCATCCTTGCCCGGGAAACGTCAAGGCGCCTGGCCAGGCTCGCCACGGGTTCCCGGCCATTTTCGCGCAGTGCCGACAGGAGTGCGCGATCACGATCATCCAAGGCAGCCAGGGAAACAGTGTACTGACGTAGGGTGCATTCTGCGTTATTCTTGCGCTAAATGTTGGTATTTTGACCATTGAACATGCAAATCGCCGCCTCGTAGAGTGAAGGAAAACAAGATCGAGGAGAGACCATGACGCGTTTTGTAGATGTGAAGACATGATTGGCTGGGTGGCTTCCCGCGGGCACTAAACCATCATGGCCCAAATGGTGGCCTACCTGGAAGACGATTTCCGCCGCTGGGAGGAATTCGAGAAAACTCCCCGCGTCGCCAGCCACAGTCCCTTCGGCGTGATTGAACTGATGCCCGCCAGTGACCGTGACACTTATGGGGTTAAGTACGTGAACGGGCACCCCTCGAATCCGCACGGCGGCAATATCGGCCATGGTGGCCAAGAAACTGACACGGACAAATTCTGAACATCTGGCCCTCATCGGTACCGGCAGCCAATCCGAGTTCCAGGCGCTGGCGTTACGAGGCGTCCTGGGCATCGAAAAACTCACCGTTTGGGATACCGTCCCGGCTGCTATGGAGAAGTTTGCCAACCATATGCGCCCACTCGGCTTCGACATCACTGTGGCACATTCCGGCGCCGACGCTGTCAGGGGAGCCGACCTCGTCACCACCTGCACAGCAGACAAGTCCAAGGCCACCATTCTCACCGCCGATTTATTGGGGCCGGGCAAGCACCTCAATGCCATCTGCGGGGATTGCCCGGCAAGACAGAACTGGACCCCGAGATCCTTCGTCGCGGGGACGTTTTTGTCGAGTTTGATCCGCAAACCCGCATCGAAGGGGAAACTCAGCAGATGCCGGCCAGTTTTGCCGTCACCGAGTTCTGGCGGGTGCTGATTTGTCAGGCTGCCGGGCGCACCTCGGAGGATCAGGTGACGATTTTTGACTCTGTCGGCTTCGCGATTGAGGACTTCTCCGCGCTGCGCTACGTCCGGGACTGCGTCGATGGCACAGGTTTCTATGACGAGATCGACCTAGTGGCGAACCCCGACGATCCCAAGGACCTGTTCGGCCTCATCGGAGCCTTGGTCCCGACAAGTTGACCCGCCGGCTACGCGACTGGCTCGAGCCGGATCACCACGGACTTGGAGGTTGGTGTGCCGCTGACGTCGGCCTTGGAGTCCAACGGGACCAGGACGTTGGTTTCCGGGTAGTAGGCGGCGGCGCAGCCTACGGGAGTGGAGTACGCCACCACCCGGAAGTTAGGTGCCCGGCGGTCCACGCCGTCCTTCCATTCGGAGACTAGGTCCACCATGGTGCCGTCTGCGATGCCGAAGGAATCAAGATCCTTTTGGTTCACAAACACCACACGGCGCCCGTTCTTGATGCCGCGGTAGCGGTCGTCCTTGCCGTAGATGGTGGTGTTGTACTGGTCGTGGGAGCGCAACGTCTGCAGCAGCAGCCGTCCCTTCGGCACCTTCGGGTACTCCATTTCATTGGCCGTGAAATGGGCCAGCCCCGAATCGGTCGAAAAGGAGCGCGAATCACGCGGGCCGTGCGGCAGGACGAAACCGCCGGGCACATCGATTTTGGCCTCAAAGTCCTCGAAGCCGGGGACGACGGCAGCAATGTGCTTACGGATCAGGCTGTAGTCGGCGTTCATGGCAGACCAGTCGGCGACGGGGGCACCCGGGCGGGTGCCGCCGTCGTCCGTTTCAAAGAGCCGTGTGGCGAGAGCGCACACGATCGCCACCTCGGAGAGTAGGTTCTGTGACGCCGGGGCCAGCCGGCCGCGCGAGGCGTGCACGGCGCTCATGGAGTCCTCGACCGTGACGCGCTGGTCCCCACCCGCCTGGGTGTCGCGCTCGGTGCGGCCCAAGGTGGGCAGGATCAGCGCCGTCCGGCCGGTGATCAGGTGCGACTTGTTCAATTTGGTGGAGATTTGCGCTGTCAGGGAAAGCCGGCCAAGCGCAGCCTCGGTGACATCCGAGTCGGGGGTGGCGCGGACGAAGTTCCCGCCCATGCCTAGAAATACGCCCGCCTTGCCGTCGCGCATGGCCTCGATCGCGGCCACCGTGTCGAAGCCGTCGGGGCGGGGGGAGGCGAACTTGAATTCCTTATCGAGGGCGTCGTGGAAGCTTGCGGGCATGCGCTCGAAGATGCCCATGGTGCGGTCGCCCTGCACGTTCGAGTGGCCGCGGACCGGGCACACGCCGGCGCCGGGCTTGCCGATGTTTCCCTGCAGCAGCAGCACGTTGACCACATCGCGCAGCATGGCCACGGAGTGCTTGTGCTGTGTCAGTCCCATGGCCCAGCAGACCACGGTTGCTTTGGATGCCAGGAGCCGCAGGCCTGTGGCGCGGATTTGCGCCTCGCTCAGGCCCGTGGCGGTGACGATTTCGGACCAGCTGACGGCCTCCAGCTGTGTCAGGTATTCGCCCAGACCCGTGGTGTGCGTTTCGATGAAGGCCGAGTCAAACACGCGGCCTTCGGTGGGGGACCCCGGACGGCGCTGCTCCTCGAGCAGGAACTTGCCCAGTCCCTGGAACAGTGCCTGGTCCCCGCCAAGCTTGATCTGCAGGAAGTCATCCGCCAGCGCCGAGCCGCCGCCCACCAGCCCGCGAACCGTTTGCGGGTTTTCAAAACGCATCAGCCCGGCCTCCGGCAGCGGGTTGATGGCGACAATGACGGCACCGTTCTTCTTGGCCTTCTCCAGCGCTGTGAGCATGCGCGGGTGGTTGGTTCCCGGGTTTTGGCCCGCGATCAGGATCAGCTCCGACTGGTAGATGTCCTCCAGCGACACCGAGCCCTTGCCGATGCCGATGGTCTCGGTGAGCGCCGAACCGCTGGATTCATGGCACATGTTGGAGCAGTCTGGCAGGTTGTTCGTGCCCAGCCCGCGCACCATGAGCTGGTACAGGAACGCCGCCTCGTTGGAGGTGCGCCCCGAGGTGTAAAAGATGGCCTCGTCGGGGTTTTTCAGGGCCTTGAGCTCGTCGGCAAGGATTTCCAGGGCACGCTCCCATGAGACGGGAACATAGTGGTCGCTGCCCTCGGCCAGATACATCGGGTCGGTCAGCCGGCCCTGCTGGCCGAGCCGGAAATCGTCCCATTCACGCAGTTCGCTGACGCTGTGTTCTGCAAAGAACGACGGCGGCACCCGCCTTTTAGTGGCTTCCTCGGCCACCGCCTTGGCCCCGTTTTCACAGAATTCGGCCTTGTGCCTTTTGTCGTTCTCGGGCCAGGCACAGCCGGGGCAGTCAAAGCCGTCTTTCTGGTTGATCTTCAGCAAGGTCTGGGCCGTACGGACGGGGCCCATCTGCGTCAGGGAGATTTCCATGGCGTGCATAATACCGGGGATTCCCACCGCCTTCTTTTGCACTCTGCCAACCGAAAGTTGCTGCTCGTCGATGTTTTCTTGGGGCGCCTTGCCAGCCAAAATGGGTCCCTTCGCCGTTGAGGATCTACTCTGATCATAGACGTGTTCGCTTTTTTGAGAGGATTGTATGGGACGGCTTGTTCAGCGGGTCAAGGCAACCAGGATTGACATCACCGGGGGCCGACGCGTAGTGCGCGAAGAGTCCTTGGCTGTAGAGGAACCGTTAGAAGTCCGGTTGGGGCACGACTCATTCAGCGTCACCATGCGTACCCCGGGTGATGACTTTGACCTGGTCGCGGGTTTTTTGGTGTCGGAGGGCATCATCTTTGAGCCTGAGCAGCTGATCTCGCTGAGGTTTTGCGCGGGCGAGGACGAAAACGGCCAGCAAACCTTCAACGTGGTGGAGGCGCAGCTGCGTCCCGATGTCGCCATGCCGTTGCCGGCAGCCCACCGCCACGTGACCACCTCCAGCGCGTGCGGCATCTGCGGCACGGCATCTATCGATGCCGTGCGTAAGTCCTCGCACTTCACCCGATCCGCGGCCGTTGACGAGCCGTTTGTTTCCGCTGCCGTGCTGGCAGCCCTGCCGGACACGCTGCGTGAGCAGCAGAAACTCTTTGACAAAACAGGGGGTGTGCACGCGGCCGGCCTGTTTGCCCCTGACGGGGAACTGCTCTCACTGCGCGAGGATGTGGGCCGTCACAATGCGGTGGACAAGGTGGTCGGCGCCGCGTTCCGGGACCGGCAGCTACCCCTGGGCAAAACTATCTTGCAGGTGTCGGGTCGGGCCTCGTTCGAGCTCGTCCAAAAGGCCGCGATGGCAGGGGTACCGATGCTTGCGGCCGTGAGTGCGCCGTCGTCTCTGGCCGTTGAACTGGCTCAGGAAGCCGGTGTGACGCTCGTGGGGTTCAGCCGCGGCAACACGCTAAACGTCTACACGCACCCGGGCCGCGTGGGCTAGTTATCGCCGGTAAAATCAGTGATTTCGGGGATCGTGGGCCGTTGTGGCATGCCGACCGCCGTAGGATTGATGGTGTTTTCCCGGCCCAACTCGGTGACCTGAAAGGAAATACCCATCCGCGGGTTGAGGTCCTTGTGGTCGACGGCGGCAAGGGCGAATGCCTTCAATGATGCCCTCATGACAGGCTCATGGGATGCCGTACCTGCCTCCGCCTAGATGCTCCCGTCCACGGAACCGGCATTCCGGGTCTTGGCGCTGCCCTTGGTTGCGCGCTGCGGGGTACATCGTCCAGTAGCAGGGACCAACTTACTTTGAATAGTTGCGAATTTCTTCAACGGTGGGGGATTGCGGCAGGCCCAGTACGTTCGGGCGGATACCGTTTTCCTCGTCACCTTCGGGGAAAACGTAGAACTCGACTTTACTCACCGACTTCAGCGATCCTGAGGCACCTGAAACGGCCCGCAAGGAGCCGGCCAGAACGCTTTCAAGGTCCGCAGCCGGATCAGCCGTCACCCGAACATTGATGACGGCGCCCATGCCGCCCGGGTCCGTGTAACGCACCTTGCTGGTAACGACGTCGGGCGTGGCCTCCAAGGCGGCTGTGGCGTCGGCAACAAAAGTGTCCCCGGCTTTCTGTGGACTACTAGAGCCACAGGCACCGAGCAACCCTGATAGAAGTCCCACGAGCAAGAGAATACCAATTTTGCGCTGCATGATTGTCCTTGTTGTGTTACTTGCGGCTGAAGTCAATGTCCACCGCAGAGACTCTGCTGGGGTCATCGGTAATGAAAACCTGCGTTGACGGATCATTTTCGAAGCGTCCAATATCAGGGTACTTGCCTAGCTGGGTCAGGTCCTGCCTGTACGTGTTTTGGTCGTGCATGGCGGGAATGAAGTCGCCGATGGGGCCGGAGAAAGGCGGATTGTCCGTTGGGACCACGTGGACATTGGGCGCTTGCTGATATGTAGTCAGATCGCTCATGGTGCCGCCGCCATCAAACATGGGGACGATGTCAGCGGGGTGTGCGATCGCCAGGTAGTTGATGTTCGGATCAATGGCGTAAGGCTGCGTGGGTGAGCCTGCTGTCAAGACGGTGGTGAGATTGTATTGCCCCGTGAAGCTCGGATCGGTGGCCAACTCTTGGGCGATCATCCCGCCCTGGCTGTGGCCCACCAGCATGACCGGCGCCTCGGGCGGGATGCCCGCCCTTGCCATCGCTTCGGCGACAGCCCTGCTGGCCGCTGATGATTGTCCGGAGGCAAGCCTGACGTTGCTGGTGTAGTCCAACGGATTGTTGTTTGAGTTGGCAGTGTTGGATTCAGTGCCTGGAATATTGACGATGTAGGCGTATGTGCCGTCGGGCTGCCGGACCGACACGATGCGGACCCCGGCCGTCGGGTCCCCGTTTGAATCAGTAGCTTCGTATGCGCTCAGGACGCTGTCGAAGATGTCAGCCACACTGGTTGGCTGTGTCAGGGAAGACTCGCTGCTGTTGGTCACCGCCTGCGGACCACCCACCTCCACCATTCCGTCATCAAAGAATTTTGGATTCACGAGGCCACCGGTCAAAGTTGTTGTTATGGCATCAACGCCGCTTCCCGCGACAAGACCCAGCGACGCCAAAACAGAAATTAAAGAGGGCGGCCCGTTAATAAGAGCCGCAATGGGAATCGCCGCCAGATACCCCAGATTGCCATAAAAGTTCAGGTTTGCGTGGACCACCGGGTTGGCCAGAATTTCTTGTCCGAGCCAGTCAAGGCCGTCCTTGACGTCGTCGAACACGTTGCCAACGCCGTCTGTGATGTCCTCCCACAAGTCCTTGGCCCCGTCGATCAGTTCTGCCAGGGGCCCGCCCCCGCCGTCCACGGCACTGGCGCGTTCCTGCTCGGCAATTTCACGCAGCAGCGCCATTGCAGCAAGTTCCAAGTTTTGGGCGGTGTGGTTCAAGATGGTCCGGTTGCCCGGCCACTGCGACCGGAAACGTTGGCTGTCGGGCCCCTGCCAGCCTGCGCGGGCAATCGTCTGGTTCAATTGCGCGCCCGTGCGGTTTAGCTGGTGGGCAGAGTCTTTCAGCGCGTTGACCAGGTCCAAGCAGTCCTGTGGGTCAAGTCCCTGTAGACCGCCGCTCATTTGGCTTCTTCCTTTTGCGCCGCAGCCAGTGCGTCGTGTGCGCCAACCACGGCAAAAACGAGTTCGTTGGCGATGTGTCCGGCAGGCACCTCGGTCAGGCGCAGTTCCGGGGTTTCGCTGACGCGGGTTGTCACCGAATACAGTCGGTCGTCCTTGACCGACCACATCCCGGCCCAAATCCTGGTCGGCATCCCCTGCATTGCTGTGACAACACTGAGCGTAATGTTGGCGTCCTCGTCGTTGACAAGGCTGGCGACCGGTTCCGGCAATGTTGCCGGATCGGTGCCGGCGCCGAGAACAGCAGGGGGCTTGGCATCCAGAGGCGCGGCTTTGGCGGCTGCGCGGACAACGTCAAGGGGTGGCAGCAGCCGGGCAGCTGCGCCCCACACATTCTCCTCGTCAAAAAGCGTGATTTCCATGCTGTCCTCACTGCCGGTAATGACGGTGCCCTGCCCCTCACGCTCGGACAGGTGCCGTTGGTGCGCCGCCAATCCGCGCCCGGCCCGCAAGCCCAGCACGCTGGTGGTGCTGACCCCGTTGTACGTGGCGCGGGCCGTGACGGTGATGGGTGCCGTCAACAGAAGTGCGACGGCGCCCATCCACTGCCGCTTCACCTCACCTGGACCCGGGGATATGTCAAGCGAGTTCAGCTCGGCCCAAGCTGCCGCTGCGGCTTCTTCTTCCAAGGGGGCGGCTTGCGCTCCTGCCGGCTGTTCGTTGTGCAGACCGAGCGTGGCACTGGTCGATTCGCACAGCAGCGCCCAGGCGGCAGCACTCATCTGCACGCGGCGTAAAATGATCGGACGTTCTGGCACTGTGGCGGTCATGGGTTCCTCTGCTGGCAGCTGGGCTAGCCCTTGTGCCCGGGCACGGGAAACAACTTCCTCCTAAGTTACTTCACAGCAGTGTTGGCTGGCGATGGGGTGCAGTCCCCATTCCGCCGATCTTCGGGCCACCGGCAAGCTGTGATTCCACCGGCAAGCTGCCTCACAGATCCGAAAAAAGGGAGAGCGGGCTAGATCTCATGGAGGAGGCGACGGACGAACGCCTGGGTACGTTCTTCCTGCGGATTGCGCAGCACCTGGCTGGCCGGGCCGCGCTCCACCACCACGCCACCGTCCATGAACACCACTTCGTCGGCCGTCTGCCGGGCAAAGGCTAGCTCGTGGGTGACGATCACCATGGTCCAGCCTTCCTCCGCGAGTTCCTTGATGACGGCCAGAACGTCATCCACCAGCTCGGGGTCCAACGCTGAGGTGGGCTCATCAAACAACAGCAGTTGCGGCTTCAACGCCAGCGCCCGCACAATACCCACACGCTGCTGCTGGCCGCCGGAGAGCTCAAAGGGGTGGGCGTCGCGCTTGTCAGCCAACCCAACCCGCGCCAGCAGTGACTCGGCCTCGGCTACCACCTGAGCGCGCGGCCGTTTCTGCACCTGTACGGGCCCCTCAATGACGTTTTGCAGGACAGTCATGTGGGGGAACAGGTTGTAGTGCTGGAAGACCATGGCGCTGCGGTCGCGCAGCGCGGCTACCTCCTTGGCCCGGACCTTCTTGGGTACGGAGGCGTCGTTAAAATCCAGGGTCAGTGCCGGCAGCTCGGGCACGACGCCGCTGCCTCCACCGCTGCCCGGGCCGGCCGCCGCGGAGGAGCTTTGGGCACCCACGGTGACCGATCCGGCGTCCGGCAGCTCCAAGCCGTTGAGTGAACGCAAGATGGTGGTCTTGCCAGAACCGGACGGGCCGATCAGGGCCACCACCTTGCCCCGGGGGACGGCCAAGTCAATGCCGCGCAGCACCGTGTTGGCGCCGAAGGACTTGCTCAGGCCGCGGACCTGCAGCACGGGCTCAATGGGCAACATAACGGTCCAATCTCTTTTCCAGACGGGTCTGTGCCGTGGACAGCGCCAGACAGATGACCCAGTAAATGAGGGCGGCCTCAAGATAGAGCAGCATGAACTCCTGGCTAAAAGCGGCCACCTGCTGGGCCACCCGGAACATCTCGGTGACAAGGATCAGCGACGCCAAGGAGGTGTCCTTCACGAGCGAAATGAACGTGTTGGACAACGGTGGCACCGACACCCGCGCGGCCTGCGGCAAGATGATGCGCAGCAGCGTCTGATTGCCGGACATGCCAATCATGTGCCCGGCCTCCCATTGGCCTTGGGGCACCGAAAGGATGGCGGCGCGAATGACTTCCGCCGCGTAACCGCCCACATTCAAGGAGAAGGCGATGATGGCGCTGGGCCACGGATCAATCTTCACACCAATGGCAGGCAGCCCGTAAAAAATCACAAACAGCTGTACCAGCAAGGGGGTGCCGCGGATGACGGAGACGTAGAACCGACCGGCGCCATTGGCCAGCTTGTTGGAGCTGATCCGCATCATGGCGACGACCAGGGCCAACACCAAACCGACGGCGAAGGAAGCCAGCGCCAAGGGAATGGTGCCTTTCACGGCGCCAAGCAGCAGCGGCCCCAACGAACTCCAAAACAAGTCAAAGTCCATGACTGAACCCTAGCCCCTGGTGGCCGGCGGGAAGATTACTTACTGACGTCTTGGCCAAAGTATTTTTCGCTCAATTTTCCTAGCGTGCCGTCTGCGGACAGGTCCTTCAACGCGGTGTTGACTGCCTGCGTCAATGCGGTGGAGCCCTTCCGGAACGCAAACGCCGACTCGGAGGATTCCTTGGTGGTGGCGGCGACCTTCAGCCCGGAGTCAGGGTTAGTGACCTGGTAGTCAAGGAAGGTGAGCTTGTCATTGACGATGGCGTTGACGCGGTCATCCTTGAGCAAGGCGACCGCCTGAGCCCACCCCTCAACGGCCTCCACTTTGGCACCGCTGTCTGTGGCTAGGGTGAACCAGTTACTTGTCAGCGACTGGGCTGTGGTCTTGCCCTTCAAATCCGTAAAGGAGGTGATGTCGTTGGTGCTGTCCTTGACGACAATGACGCCCTGGGAGACGGTGTACGGAGTGGAAAGCTCGTATTTGGCCTGGCGGTCGGGGTTGACGGTGACCTGGTTGGCGACGGCGTCGAAGCGCTTGGCTTCGAGGCCGGCGAAGATGGAATCCCACTGGGTTTCCTCAAACTTGGCTTTCACACCCAGTTTTGCGGCAACAGCCGTGGCAACCTCGACGTCGTACCCGGTCAGGGCGCCCGCGCCGCCCTCATGGAAGCTGAACGGCTTGTAGGTGCCTTCCGTGGCGAACACGATTGCCCCGGCGCCCTTGACAGAGCTCAGGGAGGTGTCGGTGCCGGAGGAATCGCTGGCCCCGGGCGTGCCTCCGCACGCGGCAAGCGCGATCGACGCCGCTGCAAGCATGCCGACAAGCCCAAAAGTACGACGATTCATTCTCAAGTGTTCCTTTGCTGTAAAAATGTTCTAAGCCCGGCTGCCAAGTAGGGAGCGGGCCGCCCATAGTTGGACGTTAGCACCGCCAAACCCCAAAACAAGAGGCAATATTTCAGTTTGTTACGAAATTATGAAGCATGTGAATTGACGCACAGGCGGTTATTGCGCTAGGAGCCGATTGATGGAACATGGAATTCCCAAGCCTGAGCCGGGGGTTTAGGCTGATAGCTTGCCCTCATTAACTGTTAAGGAACACACGCATGAGTATGGAAGGCGCGGCATGGAGCTCACTTTGGAGCACCATGCGCTCGGACAAGGGCGATGGCGGCATCTCCAAGGACACCCTGCGCAGGACCGTACTGTTTGCCAAACCGTACAGCCGCAAGCTGCTGGTGTTTGTGTTGCTGTCTGTGGTCTCTGCTGCCTTGGCCGTGGCCACTCCTGTGCTGGCCGGGCAGGTGGTAGACGCGATTGTGGCCAAAACCGCTGTGAAAACGGTGGTGAACCTAGCCCTGCTCATTGCCTTGGTGGCAGTGCTCGACGCCGGGCTGTCGCTGGTGATCCGCTGGATCTCGGCCAACCTGGGTGAGGGTGTCATCCTGGATTTGCGAACCGCGGTGTTTGACCACGTCCAGCGGATGCCGATCGCGTTCTTCACCCGGACCCGAACCGGTGCCCTTGTCAGCCGGCTCAACAACGACGTCATCGGCGCCCAGCAAGCCTTTTCCGGCACGCTCTCGGGCATCGTCTCCAACTCGGTCCAACTCGTTTTGACGCTGATCGTCATGCTGAACACGTCCTGGCTGGTGACCGTGCTGGCCCTGGTGCTGCTGCCCATCTTCTTGATGCCGGCCCGCCGCTTCGGCCGCCGCCTAGCGGGGCTGCGGCGCGAAGCCGCCGATCTGAATGCGGACATGAGCACACAGATGACCGAGCGTTTCTCGGCCCCCGGCGCTACGCTCGTGAAACTGTTTGGCCGCCCTGCAGAGGAATCCCGCGAATTCGCGGCCCGGGCAAACAGGGTCCGTGACATTGGCGTGCGCACCGCCATCATGCAGTTCGTGTTCTTCACCGCCTTGATGTTGGTCTCCTCCCTAGCCCTGGCACTCGTCTACGGGCTTGGTGGAACACTGGCCATCGGCGGCTCACTCAACGCCGGCGACGTCGTCGTCCTGGCCTTGCTGCTGACCCGCCTCTACGCACCACTCACCGCTCTGGCGAACGCACGAGTGGACATCATGAGCGCCCTGGTCAGCTTCGACCGGGTCTTTGAGATCCTGGACCTGAAGCCGCTCATCACCGAGAAGCCCAGCACTGTGGCCCTGCCGCCGGGCCGGTTGAGCGTTGAGTTCTCCGACGTCCGCTTCGCCTACCCATCAGCCGACAAGGTTTCCCTGGCCTCGCTGGAGGATGTGGCAGTGCTGGATACCCGTGGCGGGGAGGATGTGCTGCACGGGATTTCCTTTAAGGCCGAGCCGGGGCAGACCATCGCCTTGGTGGGCTCCTCGGGGGCTGGGAAGTCAACCATCGCCCAACTGCTTTCCCGCCTGTACGACGTCGACTCCGGCAGTGTGCGCATCGGCGGGGTCGATGTGCGGGACCTCTCCTTCGACGGATTGCGCGCAGGCGTCGGTATGGTCACCCAGGACGGCCACCTGTTCCACGAGAGCATCCGTTCCAATCTGCGCCTAGCCAAGCCCACCGCAACGGATGAGGAAATTTGGGATGTGCTGCGCCGGGCCCGCTTGGAAGCCTTTGCGTTGGCGCTGCCCGACGGACTGGACACGGTGGTGGGGGAACGCGGCTACCGGCTCTCCGGTGGTGAGCGCCAGCGCCTGACCATTGCCCGGTTGCTGCTGGTGCAGCCGGCGGTGGTCATCTTGGATGAGGCGACGGCTGCCCTTGACTCCACGAACGAGGCCGCGGTCCAGGCGGCGTTGGGTGAAGCGCTGGAAGGACGCACGGCGCTGGTGGTAGCCCACAGGCTCTCCACTATCCGCTCCGCAGACGTGATCTTGGTGGTGGAAGGCGGGAACATCGTGGAGCGCGGAACCCACGATCAGCTCATCGCCGTCGCCGGGCGCTACGCCGAGCTACACGCCACCCAGTTCGCGCAGGCGGTGGCTGCCGTGACCGATGCATCAGCAGCGGAGCTCGGTGACAGCTAGGCAGGCTGGTGGTGCCGGCAACCCCTGAATCGAACGTACAGCAGATGTTGATGTTCGTCGGTAACATCAACACCTGCTGTACGTTCGACGCGGGGGCAGTGTGAACGAGGTGCGATTCAGGCCGGGCGCGGGGCGAACATGATGACGCTGACGCCGAGGAGGCAGATCAGTGCGCCGGTGACGTCCCACCGGTCTGGGGAGAACTTGTCAAAAATCATCCCCCACGTGAGTGAGCCGGCGATGAACACCCCGCCATAGGCCGCCAGGACCCGGCCAAAGTTTGCGTCCGGCTGCAGCGCGGCAATGAAGCCATATGCGCCCAGGGCCACCACGCCCAGGGCCGCCCACCACCACGCCTTGTCCTCACGCACCGCCTGCCACACCAGCCAAGCACCGCCAATTTCAGCCACGGCGGCCAGCACAAACAAAATAACGGCCTTGGTGATGGTCATGGCCTATTCTCCCAAAGTACGCGAGGGCCTGCGCCCGTCGATGCCTAGGAATACCAAGGCAAGAAGGATAGGGCCGTAGGTCAGCAGTGCAGAGAAGCCCAGCACCTCACCCAAAAACAATGAAACGCCCACCAGCAACACCGGCTCCACATAGCTGAGCAGCCCAAACAGGGACAGTGGGAGCCACTTGCTCGCCAGCAGGTACAGCACCATGGCGAGCCCGCCGAGAACTCCGATGACCAAAACAGCCCACAGACCCCCGTTTGACGGACCGCCGGACACGCCGCCGGACGCGCCATGGGGGCCCGCCACGATGAGGTAGATGCCTAGGGGTAGCATCGCCAACAGTTCCGCCCCAAACGCGGCCAGGGTGTCGAAGCCGATCTTGCGGCGCAACACAAAGTAGATCGGGTAGGCCAGGCAGACCAGCAGGGTGGGCCAGGCCAGTCCGCCTGCGCTCAGGGCCTGGTGCAGCACGCCCAGGCCGGCGGCGGCCACCGCCAGTTTCCGCAGGGGACTGAGCTTGTCCCCGAAGAACAGACGCCCCGCCAGCACCATTGTCAGCGGGAGCAAGAAGTAGCCGAAGGACACCGACAGTGCCATGCCGTTCAGTGGCGCCCACATGAAAAGCCACAGTTGCACGCCTACCAGCCCCGCGGCAAAGGCCCCGGGAAGCAAGAGTGCGGGCCGTCGTCGAACACGCACCAACAGGGTGCGCACCTCCGCACGGCCCCACGCCACAAACGGCACAATAAGAGCCAAAGTCAGCAGGGTGAGCACCACACGCCAACCAAAAATTTCGCCGGAACCCCACCCTGGCAGGGACCCGGCGATCAGGAAGATGGCGGCAAACAATGCCGACGCCGCGATGGAAACCGCGGCCCCACGCCCGGCGTTGGGGGTGCTCATGAGAAAGGCCTTTGCTGACGGGCAAAAAACGACGGTGCCGGGGCCGGAACAAACACGGCTACGGAAAAAAGAGTGCCCCCGCCGGGGATCGAACCCGGATTAGCCCTTTAGGAGAGGGCTGTCTTATCCATTGGACTACAGAGGCGCGTCAACTAGCCTAGCGGAACAGCATCTGAGATAAGAAACTGGACACCACGCGGGCGGACGGCGAACTAGGAGGCTGCCGGGGAGGGTTTGCGCCTGCGCCCCAGGAACAACGCCACGCCCAACGTTGCCAGCGAAATCACCAATAAGAACCACGACGCAACCACCAGGGCCGACGCCATGGCGACGGCGCCGGCGTCGAGCGTCTGGGCGGAGAGCAGGCCGTCAATGGCAAAGTTCGCCCAAATCTGGACGATGGCGAACAGGATGGGGAACGCCCAAAAGATGCGGCGCAGCGGCTTCTTCGCCACGTTCACGGCAATCATCGTCATGGACGTGATGCCAAAGACCAGCGGAAACAACATGCCTGCCGTCTTGTGTAGAAACTGCAGCTGGCCGTTAGCGGCGGCATCCATTGCCGCACGCAACGCCTCAATGTGGGCCACATCAAAGCCAAACACCATGGAATCGGGCATGGACAGGCCCCCGGAGAGATCCGTCATCTGGCTCAACGTGAGCACATGCAGGTACCAAAACAAGAACAAGCTCGCAGCGGCACCGGCGATCAAGATCATGTTGGCGTTGTTCGCAGCCTTCGCCGGCGTGCGTTGCGTGCTCGGGTTGGTGGCAGCCGTGCGCGGCGGCGAAGCATGCTCGCCATGCTTGGCGGCGCGTTGTGCGGGAGTTTTAGCCATGGAACCATTATCGCCCACGATTAGGGTGGGTGCATGACCGAACAACTTGACCATCGCCTCAGTGACGTCCAACTCGCAGCCGCGCTGGTGCGCAACGCCGGCGGGCTCGCCCTTCGCATGCGCCAGCGCGGGCTCCAGGAGCTGCGGGACACTGCTGCCCAAAAGTCATCGGTGTCCGACGTCGTGACCTCCGCCGACCTGGCCGCTGAAAGTTACGTCGTGGAACAGTTGCGCCGCTGCCGCCCGGAGGATTCCATCCTGGGGGAGGAGGGCGCCGGCTACACGGGCACCTCGGGGCGAATCTGGGTGATCGACCCGGTGGATGGCACGTATAACTTCTACAGCGGTTCCACCTACTGGTGCTCGGCCCTGGCGCTGACAGACGCGGCAGGGGTCTGGCCTGCCGGGCCGGACAGCCTGACGGACGCCGCGGTTCTGCTCGGGGCCATCTACCAGCCCCAGGAAGAGAAGTTGTGGCTGGGGGGAACCTTGCAGGCCGCCACCCTGAACGGCAAACCCATCGTCGTGGATCCGTGCCAACACGTGGGCCAGCTGTCCGCTGGAACCTACATCCACCCCAAGTGGCTCGGGGATCCGCAGGCGGGAGGTCCATGGCAGCGGGCCGCCCAACTGCCGGCTGCGCTTCGCATGCTCGGCTCCGGCTCCTGCGACCTGGGCCGGGTGGCGCAAGGTGAGCTCGGAATGTGGTTCCAACACAGTGCCCCCTCCTGGGACTGGCTCCCCGGGAAAGGGATCGTACATGCGGCGGGAGGGGACACCGCGGTGGTGCGGGTCAACGGGCTCGACTGGTTTGTGGCCGGGCCGGCCGTGGCCGTCGCCGAACTCAAGGCGGCGTTAGCAGCCGGGGCACTGTAGTGCGGATATGCACAAGCACCGCGGGTTCAGCGCACAGTGTCAGTGAGGCCAACTAGACTGGGAGTCACCATGGATATGTTGTTTGACCCTTACGCCAAAAAGCCCAAAGCTGCAGATCAAGGGGCCCTGCCCGGCCTCCACGGAAGCCTCCACGCCGAGCTTCCGGCCTGGATGCCGTCGGAAGATCCCGGTGCGGACGCACCCGAATCCGCAGAGCCCGCCTCCGGCGAGCCCGAATACCTTCGCGCCACCAGCGGCCTCGGGGCCGCCTCTGCTCCGACACACGGCACCAGCCGTTGGCCGGACCCGGCCGAGCTCCTGGAGGGCATGAACCCGGAGCAGGAAGCCGCCGTGGTCCATGCTGGCTCGCCGTTGCTCATTGTGGCAGGGGCAGGCTCGGGCAAGACCCGCGTGCTCAGCCACAGGATCGCGTACCTGCTGGCCACCGGCCGGGCCCACCCCGGCCAGATACTGGCCATCACCTTCACTAACAAGGCCGCGGCGGAAATGCGTGAGCGCATCACGGCGCTCATCGGCGAACCCGCCAAGACCATGTGGATCTCCACCTTCCACTCCTCCTGTGTGCGGATCCTGCGCCGCGAGGCCAAGACCATCGGGCTGAACACCAACTTTTCCATCTATGACTCCGCCGACTCCCTACGGCTGATCACCTTGATCTCCAAGGGCTTGTCGCTGGATCCGAAGAAGTTCGCGCCCAAGGCGATCATGCACAAGATCTCGGCGCTGAAGAACGAGCTCATCGACGCCGACGAGAACTCCGCCAACACCAACTTCCAGGACCCCTTCGCGGCCGCCGTGGCGGAGGTCTACTCCGGCTACACCCAGCGCCTACGCCAGGCCAACGCCATGGACTTTGACGACCTCATCGCCCAGACCGTGTACATGTTCCGGGCCTTCCCCGGCGTTGCCGACGCCTACCGCCGCCGTTTCCGGCACGTGTTGGTGGACGAGTACCAGGACACCAACCACGCCCAGTACGCGCTAGTGCGCGAGATTGTGGGCGAGGAGGGACCGGTATCCGGGGGGCCCAGCTCGACCTCCGGGTGGGAGAGCATTGAGCCGGCCGAGCTGACAGTGGTGGGCGACTCCGACCAGTCCATCTACGCCTTCCGCGGGGCCGACATCCGCAACATCGTTGAGTTCGAAAAGGACTATCCCAGCGCCGACACCATCAAGCTGGAGCAGAATTACCGCTCCACCCAGAACATCCTCTCCGCCGCCAACGCCGTGATCTCGCGCAACCCCAACCGCCGTGAAAAGCGTCTGTGGACCGCAGAGGGTGACGGTGAGAAGATCGTTGGCTACGTTGCCGAATCCGAGCATGAGGAAGCCCGGTTCATCGCCGAGGAGATTGACAGGCTCCAAGACGAGACCGACATCCGCCCCGGCGACGTCGCCATCTTCTACCGCACCAATGCCCAGTCCCGCGCCATCGAGGACATCCTGGTCCGTGTGGGCCTGCCCTACCGGGTGGTGGGCGGCACCCGCTTCTATGAGCGCAAGGAAATCAAGGATGCGCTGGCCTACTTGCGCGCCCTGGTGAACCCGGATGACGACGTGAACTTGCGCAGGATCCTCAACGAACCCAAGCGCGGGATTGGCGACCGGGCCGAAGGGGCCGTGGCGGCGCTGGCCGAGCGCGAACGCATCTCCTTCTCCGCGGCGCTGGCCCGTGCCGAAGAGGCACCGGGCATCGCCTCCCGCTCACTGAACATGGTCAATGCCTTCGCCAAGATGATGGCGGACTTGGGCGAGGTGGCCGCCACTTCGGGGCCTGCAACTGCCCTTGAGGCCGTGCTGGAACAATCTGGCTACCTGGAGGCGTTGCGCACCTCAAACGATCCCCAGGACGAGTCGCGGGTGGAGAACCTGGCCGAGCTTCTCGCCGTCGTGCGTGAATTTGAGAAGGACAATCCCGAGGGGAAGCTGGGGGAGTTTCTGGAACAGGTCTCCCTCGTAGCCGACGCCGACCAGATCCCCGACGCCCCCGGCGGATCCGAAGCCGAAGCTGCCGCCGCCGTCGCGGAGGCCAAACGCCTTGGCGTGGTGACGCTGATGACCCTGCACACGGCCAAGGGGCTGGAGTTCCCCGTGGTGTTCCTGACGGGCATGGAACACGGCATCTTCCCGCATTCACGCTCCGCCACGGACCCCAAGGAGCTCGCCGAGGAACGCCGCCTGGCCTATGTGGGCCTGACCCGTGCGCGCAAACGCCTGTACCTGACGCGCTCGGAGGTGCGCAGCCTGTGGGGGCAGAGCCAGTACAACCCCGCCAGCCAGTTCATCGACGAGGTCCCCGCGGAACTGATCGAATGGAAGCGTGAGGGGACCTCCCGCGTGGCCCCCACGGGTGGGGGCGGGTTCGGCACCAGCCGGTACTCCGGGTCCTCCTGGGGAGCAGGGTCCGCAGTGGGCGGGCTCGACGCCGGCCAGCTTCCCGCCAGCCTCTCCGCCAGGACCGCGGCGGGCCGGGTCCAGCCGCAAAAGGAAGTCATCTCCGTGGTGGTCGGGGACAGGGTCAACCACACCTCCTTCGGGGATGGTACCGTCACCGCCGTGCAAGGCGCCGGGGACAAGACCGTGGCTACCGTGCAGTTCAGCATCGGCGAGAAACGGCTGCTGCTGCGCTATGCGCCCGTCACCAAGTTGGAACCTTGATCCGGCACCGCGGGGCGCTGGCCGCCGCAGCCATGGCCTGCGTGCTGGCCCTGACGGGTTGCGTGAGCGTGCCCATCAAGGACGGAGCCCCGGCACCGGCCGGGGAAGAGGCTGCGCACTTGAGCTATCTGGACAGGCTCAAGGCCACACCGGTGGGCGTGCCAACGGAGGCGGTCAGCAGCACTGAATTGCCGCAATTTGTCAGTGATTCACGCAATGTGGCCTGCGTTTTCACCACGTCCAAGGCCGGGCACCTGAACCAGCCCTGGGAGCCCAACAACTTCGGCGACAGCGCCAACGCGACGGCGCCGGCCATCCCGGTTGTCAATTGCCGGATGGCTGTCTATCCGCAGCCCCGGGCCGGCGATGTTGTGGACAATTGCGCCGGGACCAACATTGGCTACCTGGGCGGCACGGCACTGTTATACCCCGACAAGGTGGTTTACGGCGGGTGCCGGGCCGGTGTCACCGCAGTGGAGGCGTCCGTGGTGTCGAAGGACGCCTCCAACCAGTTCGCTGGCGGCTTCCCTGTGCTGGCTCCAGGCACAGCCATGGAAGCACAGGGATATCGTTGCGCGCCGATGGACACCGGTGTGGCGTGCGCGAACCTGACCGCCGGTATTGGCTTCTTTCTGGCCGCAAACACCTACGAACTCTTCGGGCCGGGGCCAGCACCCTTGCCGGGCGCCACCACCCCAGCCACAGCCCCGGTGCGATGACCGCACGGCCCAGGTGCCGTGCGTCGTGCGCCCAAGTGCGCCAATTGTGAGACGAATAACCACCAGAGACGGTGGTGTAAGGGCGGAATATGTGCTTTACCACTAACGCGGTAATGTGTAAAAAGGGGTTTCGGCCCCCTTGATCACTACTTCGACGTAGAAGGACACAAATCCGTGGACCTGTTTGAATACCAGGCGCGCGACATGTTTGAGGCTCACGGCGTTCCCGTGTTGGCCGGCATCGTGGCGCACACCCCTGAAGAAGCAAAGGCAGCAGCCGAGAAAATTGGCGGCGTCACCGTCGTCAAGGCACAGGTAAAGGTCGGTGGCCGCGGCAAGGCCGGCGGCGTCAAGGTGGCAAAAAATGCTGATGAAGCATTCGCGCACGCCTCCGCCATCCTCGGCATGGACATCAAGGGCCACACCGTCAACACGGTCATGATTGCCCAGGGTGCAGACATTGCGCAGGAGTTCTACTTCTCCGTTTTGCTGGACCGGGCGAACCGCAACTACTTGGCCATGTGCTCGGTGGAAGGCGGCGTCGAGATCGAGGTGCTTGCAGTCGAGCGCCCCGAGGCCCTGGCCCGGATCGCCGTTGATCCTGCCGTGGGCATCGACGCGGCCAAGGCCGACGAGATCGTTGCCACAGCAGGCTTCAGTGCCGAATTGGCCCCGAAGGTTGCCGCTGCGATCATCAAGCTGTGGGACGTCTTCGTCAAGGAAGACGCCACCCTCGTTGAGGTCAACCCGTTGGTCCTCACCGGCGCCGGCGACATCGTCGCCCTTGACGGTAAGGTTTCTCTGGATGAGAACGCCGACTTCCGCCACCCGCACCACCTCGAGCTCGAGGACGCGGCAGCAGCTGACCCGTTGGAGGCCAAAGCCAAGGCTGCGGACCTGAACTACGTCAAGCTCGACGGTGAAGTTGGCGTCATCGGCAACGGCGCAGGCCTGGTCATGTCCACATTGGATGTTGTGGCCTACGCCGGGGAAAACCACGGCGGCGTCAAGCCCGCCAACTTCCTGGACATCGGCGGTGGAGCATCCGCAGAGGTCATGGCCGCTGGTCTGGACGTCATCCTCAACGACCCCCAGGTCAAGAGCGTCTTTGTTAACGTCTTCGGCGGCATCACCGCCTGTGACGCTGTCGCCAAGGGCATTGTTGGCGCGCTGGCCGAACTTGGTGCAGCAGCGAACAAGCCGCTCGTGGTCCGCCTCGATGGCAACAACGTTGAAGAAGGCCGCCGCATCCTCAACGAAGCCAACCACCCGTTGGTCACCCTGGCCGCCACGATGGACGAGGGCGCCGACAAGGCTGCCGAGCTCGCCCACGCTGCAAAGTAGAGGTTTAGAAAACACATGTCTATTTTCTTGAACAAGGACTCTAAGGTCATCGTCCAGGGCATCACCGGCGGCGAAGGCACCAAGCACACCGCCCTGATGCTCAAGGCCGGTACTCAGATTGTTGGCGGCGTGAACGCACGCAAGGCCGGCACCACGGTTGTCCACGGCGACGTTGAACTCCCCGTTTTCGGTACCGTTGCAGAAGCTGTTGCCGAGACCGGTGCAGATGTCTCCATCGTGTTCGTCCCCCCGGCTTTCACCAAGGACGCCGTCGTCGAGGCCATCGAAGCCGGCGTTCCGCTGGTTGTTGTCATCACTGAGGGTGTGCCGGTCCAGGACTCTGCCGAGTTCTGGGCACTGGCTCAGTCCAAGGTTGACGCTTCCGGAAACCAGGTTACCCGCATCATCGGGCCGAACTGCCCCGGCATCATTACCCCCGGCGAGGCACTGGTTGGCATCACGCCGAACAACATCACCCAGAAGGGCCCCATCGGCTTGGTTTCCAAGTCCGGCACCCTGACCTACCAGATGATGTACGAGCTGCGCGATTTGGGCTTCTCCACCGCGATCGGCATCGGTGGCGACCCCGTCATCGGCACCACGCACATCGACGCACTTGCTGCATTCGAAGCGGACCCCGAGACCAAGGCCATTGTCATGATCGGTGAAATCGGTGGCGACGCTGAAGAACGCGCGGCCGAGTACATCAAGGCCCACGTCACCAAGCCGGTTGTTGGCTACGTGGCAGGCTTCACCGCTCCCGAGGGCAAGACCATGGGCCACGCCGGCGCCATTGTCTCCGGCTCCGCGGGCACGGCTCAGGCCAAGAAGGAAGCCCTCGAGGCTGCCGGTGTCAAGGTTGGCAAAACGCCGTCCGAGACCGCAACGCTGCTGCGCGAAGTTTACGCAGCCCTGTAGAGATTTCTTGCTCCACGCGAAAGCGCGGCCGCCGCACCAGTTTCCCTGGTGGGGCGCCCGCGCTTGCGCGTTTAACGCAAACGGCAAAGTACGACGGCGCGCCACTCGCCTGAGCCGGGCAGCACCTTCAAGGCCCGCGGGGTGGATGGTAACGCTCTGTGCCCAGGACATGACCAAAGTAGGCGCAGACCTCGGACACGGTCGCCTCCTGCGTGTGGATGCGACCCCGCCAAGGGTTGAAGCCAATGCCGGCGCTCCCGTCTGGCAAACGAACTCTACCCCTCCAGGAAGGAATCATCATGTGGCATGACTACGGACTAACCTGGGGCGACGCCAGCCGGGTGGTGCTCTCCGCCATTGCGCTTTATGCCCTCGTGCTCATGCTAATCAGGCTCATGGGACAGCGTACGATGGCGAGCCTTTCCAGTTTCGACCTTGCCGCAGCAGTGGCGCTGGGCGCCGTCGTTGGACGCGCAATCCTTGGCTACACACCCACCCTCACGGCCGGTGTGCTGGGCCTGGTCACGTTGCTGGTGCTGCAGGCACTCACTGGGCAGCTGCGCCGCTTCCCCAGGATTGTCACGATCGTCAACAACAGGGCATATCTGCTCATGGCCGGGAGTGAGATTGTGGCGGCGAACCTCAGGAGAACCCACGTCTCCGAGGATGAAATCAGCGCCAGGCTGCGTCTGGCCGGCATCCGGAGCCGCAAGGAAATTGCCTGCGTTATCCTCGAGGCGACGGGGGAGATCAGCGTGTTGCGCATCGGCGTGGCCATTGAACTTGAGCTTCTGGAGAATGTGAAGGGAGCGGAGCTGATTCCCGCGTCGTACCTGGCCTTGCGCGGGGACTGACCTGACGGTCAGGAAGTAGCAGCACCTCCGCAGCGGGCGGATCCAGTGTGCTGCCGGGAACCCGGTGCAGGTGGGAGTTACGCTTCCGGCGACACCATGGGCAGCCCCTCAGCCGCCCAGCCACTCATACCGCCTGCAAGAGTGTCCGCGTTGAAGCCCAACTCGGTCAGAGCCTGCGCAACACGGGTGCTGCGACCGCCCCCATGGCACACGGCAATGATGCGGCGGGACTTATCCAGCTCGCCAACGCGCGCCAGGACGTCACCTGCCGGAATGTGCACGGCATCCTCGATCATGCCCGTGGAAAGTTCGCGGGCCTCGCGCACGTCAATGATCTGGACATCCATGTCCGCGGCCAAGACGTCGGCGGTGGTGATTTCTTGCACGGGGGCTCCTGGAGGGTAGTTGCTGGCCAATCGAAGTACTCTCTCACAGTATCGGCAATCCGCGCGTCGCCGGGGTCGATAGGCTGGGGACGTGAACGCACCCCTGGCTCCGCGCGCCCGAACCGTCGATATTGAGGACGTTGCGCGTTTCGACGTGCTCCTGGCGGAAGGGGCAAAATCCATGCATGGGTGGCATTTTCAGGCCGTGGATCTTCGGCGGCGTTCGCAGGAGTTAGGCCGGCTCAAGGCAAGCGGTGCCATTTTCATGGGCTGCCTCTTCGAACCGGGAATCGAGGGCCTGCTACGGTCGCGCGGGGCCCTGATCTTCCCCACCCTGCCCAACATCCCCTTCAACGCCTACCGAGGGCACCTGTACACGGGCGCGGAACTCTACGCCGGCATTGGCGACACGGAATATGAAGCGGTGCCCGATGCCCAGATTTATCAGTGGACCTTGCAGGCGGGGGCCAGCCGCGCACTCAATGCCACGCTCGCCACGGCCATGCACGACCACGCCATCTCGGACGCCCTCGATGACTTCCTTACGGAGTCCGAGGCGGCCGGAACACTGGTTGTGGGGGTCATGGGAGGCCACGCAGGCGCACGCGACAGTGCCGACTATGCGCAGGCCGCACAGTTGGGCCGGACCCTGGCCCGCCAGGGGTTCATGGTTGCCACAGGGGGTGGCCCGGGCGCCATGGAGGCGGCAAACCTGGGCGCCTACCTTTCCCTGTACGACGACGCCGCCCTGGACAGTGCGCTGGGCACCTTGGCTGCCGTCCCCGGCTTCCGGCCCTCGATCACCAGGTGGGCGCGTGCCGCGGCAGCCGTGCTGAGCCAGTTTCCGGCGGGGGCCTCCACCCTTGGCATCCCCACCTGGTTTTACGGCCATGAGCCGCCCAATATGTTTGCCACCCACACGGCCAAGTACTTTGCGAACTCCATCAGGGAAGCCGTGTTGCTTGAGCGGTCCACCGGCGGGACCATCTTTATGCCGGGCGCAGCCGGAACGGTGCAGGAGATCTTCCAGGACGCGTGTGAGAACTACTATGCGGCGGACACGGCCGTCACACCCATGGTCCTTGTGGGCCGCCGGCACTGGGAAAGCGAGCTGCCGGTGCGGCCCTTGCTTCAAGCGTTGGCGGGCGGGCGGACCATGGCCGGGCACGTGCACGTGGTCGATTCCATCGAAGAGGCGTGCGCGCTGTTGGCGAAATGAAAGCTGGCCGACTTAAGGCGGGACTAAACTCCGCCGAGCCGGTTGGTGATTTGTTGGGCGGTCCGTGCACAGGCCTCGCCCAGGGTCGCCAGCCGTTCCGGGGAGACCCGGAACCGGGGCGCCGGGATCAGCACCGCCGCCACCAGATTGCCTCGGTGGTCGCGGACGGGCGCGGCAACACCCACCTCGTCCAGCGAGGATTCACCGTAGTTGGTGGCGAAGCCCCGTGATTCGGCATCCTTGAGCCGGAGCAGGTAAGCCTCCATGCTGGCCTCGTCCACGCCGGCATAGGTGATGGTGCCGTTGAGGATTAAGGCGCGCACGCGTTCTTCTGACTCGGCTGCGAGGAACACCTGCACGGAGGCGCTCATGGCGTCGTGGTAGCGGGCGCCCAACGGGGTGGTGTGCTTGACCTGCTGGGGGCTGGCAATTTGTTCCACACACATGGACTCGCCGCCGTGCCAGACCATCAGGGCACTGGTTTCCGTTGTCAGTTCGGTCAAGCGGAGCAGCAGGGGATAGGCCACGCGCCGTTCCTCCAGTTCGGCCAGCAGGGGGCCGGCCACGGCGATCAGTCCCAGTCCTAGCTTGAACCGGCGCGAGTCCGGATCTCGCTCCACCAGGTCCTCCTGCTCCAAAGTGGTCAGGATTCGGGACACGCTACTCTTGTGCATGCCGACGCGCTGGGCGATCTCGGTCACGCCCAGCAGCGGTTCCTCTGCCGAAAAGCAGCGCAGCACGGCGATGGCGTTGACAATCACCGAGGTGCCGCGGGATTCGGAGTTGCCGTTGCCGGCGTCGGCCTTGGCTGCGGGAGTCATCATGATCCCCATCTTTCCCTATTCTTGCGGACGTTAAACACATTCGCGGCGCCACCGTGAGTTCGTGGCGCCGCGAAAGGGTTGTTAGGCGTTGATGATGTTGTTTTCGGGGCCGAAGCCGAATTTGGTGATATTTTCGGCGCCGTCCTCGCCCACCACGAGGATGTCGTGCTCGCGGTATCCGCCGGCGCCGGGCTGCCCGTCCAGGACGGTGATCATCGGTTCCATGGAGACCACCATGCCCGGTTCCAGGACGGTGTTGATGTCCTCGCGCAGCTCCAGCCCGGCTTCGCGGCCGTAGTAGTGGGAGAGGACTCCGAAGGAGTGGCCGTAGCCGAAGGTGCGGTTGGCGAGCAGGCCGCGGTCGATGTAAATCTCATTGAGTTCGGCGGCGATGTCTTTGCAGACGGCGCCGGGCTTGATCAGTTCCAGGCCGCGGCGGTGGACTTCGACGTTGACGTTCCACAGTTCCAGGGAGCGGGCGTCGGGCTCGCCAAGGAATAAGGTGCGTTCCAGTGCGGTGTAGTAGCCGCTGGTCATCGGGAAGCAGTTTAGCGAGAGGATGTCGTGTTCTTGGAGTTTGCGGGTGGTGGCCCAGTTGTGGGCTCCGTCGGTGTTGATTCCGGACTGGAACCAGACCCAGGTGTCGCGGATTTCCGAGTCGGGGAAGGTCCGGGCGATCTCGTGGACCATGGCTTCGGTGCCGATCAGGGCCACCTCGTATTCGGTGATGCCTGCGGTGATGGCGGCCTTGATGGCTTCCCCGCCAAGGTCCCCGATGCGGGCGCCGTGCTTGATGACAACAATTTCCTCGGCGGATTTGATCATGCGCTGGCGCATGGCGTCCTGTGCCACGTCAACTAGCGTGGCGCCGTCGAACGCTGCCTGGAGCTTGTTGCGGTTGTCCAGTGGCAGGGTGTCGTCCTCAACACCGAGGCGCCGGACCGTGACGCCGCGGGTGCGCAGGGCTTCCTGGATGGCGAAGATGTAGTTGTCCCGGCGCCAGTCCGTGTAGACAATATTGTCCCCGTAGCCGCGGCGCCAGGGCATGCCGGCGTCGATGTTCGCGGTGACGGTGACTGTGTCGTCCTGGGTGACCACCATGGCGTAGGAGCGGCCAAAGTAGGTGAACAGGAAGTCGGAGTAGTACTTGATGCCGTGGAAGCTGGTCAGGACGACGGCGTCGAGGTCCTTCGCTGCCATGATCTTGCGCAGTCCGGCAATGCGTCGCTCCATCTCGGCGTCGGTGAATGTCAGCTGCACCTTCTGGCCGTTATGCAGCACTTTCAGGCGCTCCAACTCAGAAACGGAGGTGGCGTTTTCGGGGGTGATGATGCTCATGGTGACTCCTTGTTGATATTGCGTATGTAAATTCGAGGGAATGGTGGGGCTGTCAGTGCTTCAAGGGGGCCTTAGAGGTTTCCTTGGCCAGTGACACAGCGATCAGGGATACGACGGCGGCACCCATCAAGTACCAGCCTGGGGCCAGGTCGGAGCCGCTGAGCGAGATGAGCAGTGTCGAGGCGAACAGTGCGGTGCCGCCAAAGAGAGCGTTGGTCAGGTTGAAGCTCACGGCAAATCCGCTGTAACGGACCTTGGTGGGGAACAGCTCGGCCAGGAAGCTGGGGAGTGTTCCGTCGTTGAGGGTCAGCATGGCGCCCAGCAGGATCTGGACCATGATGATGATCAAGAAGTTGCCCGTGCCCAGGAGCATGAACGCCGGCACCGTCAGCACCACGAACAGGATCGAGGCCGTGATCAGGACGCGTTTGCGGCCGAACCGGTCCGAGGCCATGCCGGTCAGGAAGATGAAGCCGATGTAGGTGGCCAGGGCAACCGTGGTGGCGATGAAGGACAGGGAGGCATCTAGGCCCACAACCTCGCTGAGGTAGGTGGGCATGTAGCTGAGGACCACGTAGAAGCCCACGGCGTTCAGGACCACGGCGCCGACGGCGATCAGCAGCGGGCGCCAGTGTTCCCGGAACAAGGACAACACCGGCGCCTTGATGGCTTCGTCTTCCTTCTCCAGGGCCAGGAATGCCGGGGTGTCCTCGAGCTTGACGCGGATGTAGCGGCCGATCAGGCCCATCGGTGCCGCGAGCAGGAAGGGGAGCCGCCATCCCCAGGAGTTCAGCTGGTCCGTGGACATGGACACGGACAGCAGCAGGGCAATCAGGGAGCCCAACAGCAGTCCGGCCGCCGTGCTGGCAGGGACCACGGCGGCGTAAAGGCCACGCCGGTTCGCCGGGGCATACTCCACCAGAAACGCGGAGGCACCGGCATATTCGCCGGCCGCCGAGAAGCCCTGGACCACGCGGACCAACAGCAGCAGGATCGGTGCCCAGATGCCGATCAGGCCGTAGCTGGGGATCAAGGCAATGGCAAAGGTCGCCGCGGACATGATCAGGATCGACAGGGACAGGGCGTTCTTTCGGCCCACCTTGTCGCCGATGTGCCCCCAGATGAAGCCGCCGAGGGGACGGACAAAGAAGGAGATGGCGAACAGGCCAAACGTCAGCAGTAGTGCCGTCTGTTTGTCCGCTTCGGGGAAGAATACGTGGGAGATGGTGACAGCCAGGTAGCCGTAGACGGCATAGTCGAACCACTCAACAAAGTTCCCAATGAAACTCGCGCCAACCACGCGGCGCAGGGTGCTCTTGGAAACACCCCTGCCGTCATTGGGTGTGGGCTGGCCGCTCAGACTTGTCTGCTCCGGAATGGGAGGCATCGTTGCCGTCCGGCCGGTGCTGGAGGGTTCGTGATTTGTCATTAGGTCCACCAAAAGTGTTTGAGGTTGCGTTCAGCGCAACACTGTTGCACTAGACTATGTGTGGGCCGGGTCACTGTCAAGGGTCTTAGTGGCCAGCATTTTCTTCCTCGTCAAGGCAAAGGCGTCACTGCGGGAATTTATCCGCAGTGACGCCTTTGTTGCATTCCGTGCAATTGAGTTGAACAGGCGAAGCATGGCTCCTAGGCGGGCACGCCTGCCGGTTTACGGGTCAGCTCGGCGGCCAGGTCTTGGGCCAGGTCCTCAACTACCTGTTCGTACAGCAGGATGCCCTTGTTCGCACTGGAACCGGCCGCAGACGACAAGCAGCCCGTTGCGGGTGTCCTCTCCGGCACCACCGGGAGGCGGTCGAAACGCGGCAGCATCGCTGCCGGACCGTCCACCAGCCGGTCCAAGGCGACCCTGGCCGGTTCCAAGTGAAGCATGAGTGAAGTTTCCAACACCCCGCCATGCTCGATGTCCCAACCCGGGAAACCATCCGGGTAGACAAGAGCGAGCGTGTCCTGGCTGACAAAGTCCCAATAGGACAGCAGTAACACGCTCTGTTGCGCCCCAGACCCGATCCCCAGATCTTCCAGAGCCAGATCGATCCCCTCATACAGGAACTGGTAGTTCTCAAAGTGTCCGTTGATAAAGACCACGTGCCGGACGCCCTGATTGAGGAAGGACTTGACTAGATTACGCGCCACACCGATTAGTGAGGCGCCATCCAGGCTGGTAGTTCCGGAGAGGTGATTTCCGCCCCCGGACTTCTGCTGTGACTTGTACCCGTAGGCTATGGGCTGCGCAACAAGTGCACCCAGCCGCGTGGCGACGGCCTCGGCGAATCGCGAGGACAAGATGGTGTCCGTCCCCAGCGGCAGGTGCGACCCATGCTGTTCCAGCGACCCGACGGGGATCAGGACAATCGCGTCCCCGGATGCAAGGACTTCACGGTAGGCGAAGGCGTCCATGTCTTCCAGAAATACTGATTTGTCCATAGTGATGATTCTCCTCATTGCGTGCGGCTTACAAGGTAGTGGGCTGCGGCGACCGGGCGGCCGCCGCGAAAGGGTTGTTAGGCGTTGATGATGTTGTTTTCGGGGCCGAAGCCGAATTTGGTGATATTTTCGGCGCCGTCCTCGCCCACCACGAGGATGTCGTGCTCGCGGTATCCGCCGGCGCCGGGCTGCCCGTCCAGGACGGTGATCATCGGTTCCATGGAGACCACCATGCCCGGTTCCAGGACGGTGTTGATGTCCTCGCGCAGCTCCAGCCCGGCTTCGCGGCCGTAGTAGTGGGAGAGGACTCCGAAGGAGTGGCCGTAGCCGAAGGTGCGGTTGGCGAGCAGGCCGCGGTCGATGTAAATCTCATTGAGTTCGGCGGCGATGTCTTTGCAGACGGCGCCGGGCTTGATCAGTTCCAGGCCGCGGCGGTGGACTTCGACGTTGACGTTCCACAGTTCCAGGGAGCGGGCGTCGGGCTCGCCAAGGAATAAGGTGCGTTCCAGTGCGGTGTAGTAGCCGCTGGTCATCGGGAAGCAGTTTAGCGAGAGGATGTCGTGTTCTTGGAGTTTGCGGGTGGTGGCCCAGTTGTGGGCTCCGTCGGTGTTGATTCCGGACTGGAACCAGACCCAGGTGTCGCGGATTTCCGAGTCGGGGAAGGTCCGGGCGATCTCGTGGACCATGGCTTCGGTGCCGATCAGGGCCACCTCGTATTCGGTGATGCCTGCGGTGATGGCGGCCTTGATGGCTTCCCCGCCAAGGTCCCCGATGCGGGCGCCGTGCTTGATGACAACAATTTCCTCGGCGGATTTGATCATGCGCTGGCGCATGGCGTCCTGTGCCACGTCAACTAGCGTGGCGCCGTCGAACGCTGCCTGGAGCTTGTTGCGGTTGTCCAGTGGCAGGGTGTCGTCCTCAACACCGAGGCGCCGGACCGTGACGCCGCGGGTGCGCAGGGCTTCCTGGATGGCGAAGATGTAGTTGTCCCGGCGCCAGTCCGTGTAGACAATATTGTCCCCGTAGCCGCGGCGCCAGGGCATGCCGGCGTCGATGTTCGCGGTGACGGTGACTGTGTCGTCCTGGGTGACCACCATGGCGTAGGAGCGGCCAAAGTAGGTGAACAGGAAGTCGGAGTAGTACTTGATGCCGTGGAAGCTGGTCAGGACGACGGCGTCGAGGTCCTTCGCTGCCATGATCTTGCGCAGTCCGGCAATGCGTCGCTCCATCTCGGCGTCGGTGAATGTCAGCTGCACCTTCTGGCCGTTATGCAGCACTTTCAGGCGCTCCAACTCAGAAACGGAGGTGGCGGCGGAGGAGATGTCGATGGTCATGGGATGTTCCTTATGCGTGTGGTGGTGAAATATTGGGGGGGGTGCTATGCGATGTGAGCTGGCTCCACGCGCTTTTCCTCAGTGGCGTCGCCGTGTTCTGCCAGCACGTCGTCTTCATTGAGACCACCGCGGATGCCGAGGGGTACGCCAGCCTTGATGCGCTTGCGGAACCGTGGGTATCCGAGGGCGAAGTAGAGGCCGGCTGAAGTGACTGTGCCGGCCAGCCAGGAGAGGTCGATTCCACCCATGGCCGTTGCGATGGGTCCCTGAAGTGCCGGAATCCCGCCGTACATGAACATCCAGGTCATGAGGATTCCAACAAAGAAGGCTATGAAAGCGATCGGATTAAAGTTCTTAAGGGACGTGGACTTCGGATCCAGGAACAGGTACGAGTAGTCCTTGTGGTGCCGTTCAAAGATGAAATAGTGGACTGCCATGATGCCGCCCCAAGTTGCCACCCAGGCCACAATGGTGCCCAGCCATGTATCGAGGATCGTCGCGAAGTCCTCCGCGAACATGAAGAAGATGACGGCAATCATGGATAGGATTCCCACCAGGATGGAGAGCTTGCGGCGGGAGAGCTTCACATCCAGGGCCTGGAAGGCGACACCGAAGGTGTACAGGTTGATGATATTGGTCGCAATGGGGCCGTGGATCACGAGCAGGATGACCGGGATGGCCATAGTGCCAAAGTTGGAGACAATCAGTTCCCCTGGATCGGCCGAACCGTTTTTGGTTGCGAGGCTGGCGCCAAGGATACCCAGCCAGACGACCGGCAGGAACTGGCCCAAGACGCTGACCAGGAAAAGCTTGGCCGGTTTGACCTTACGGCTGACAAACCGGGAATAATCAGGGGCGTAAGTGAACCAACCGATTCCCCAGCCAATGCCGATCACGGTCATAATCGCGGACATGGCGGCGATGCGCGGCATGCCCTCCAAAACGTGGCCGGCCGGTCCCGCGTAGCCCCAGTTAATGTCAAGGTGCGTCCACGCGATGATGGACATCGCGACCAGAACGATAACGGTTGGTGGCATGGTGATGCGTTCAAACTTGGCGATGGCACGATAGCCTCGGTAACAGATGGCCACCTGGACTGTCATGATGACGGCGGCGACGGCGATGCGAACCAGCAGGTTGCGCTGGCTGGGGTCAACCCACCCGATCATGCCGAACAAGGCCATGACAAGGTCCAGGATGACCCACGTGTTCACAGCTGACCAGCCAATGGCTATGGTTGCCTGGATGGCGGCCGGGAGATATGCGCCGCGCCGGCCAAAGGCCCCGCGGGCCAGCAGCATGCCCGTAGCTCCGGTCCGCTGGCCCAGGATCACGAAGAATCCGAAGCCCGCCATGCCGATGGCGTTTCCGACGATCAGCACGATAAGGGTGTCGCGCAGGCCAAGTCCAAGTTGGATTCCCAGAGCTCCGAGGATCCAGTTGATCGGGGCAACGTTGGCGCCTGCCCAGATCCAGAACTGACCGGAGAGTTTGGTGGTTCGCAACGATTCGGGGATGGGTTGCAGGACGTCTTCAACCTCGACAATCGTAGTTTCCTGCGACCGTCGGCTAACTTTGCTCATGCAAATCTCGATTCACTTCGTCGTGATTGGTTTGGAAGATTGCTTTAGCCTATTAGTGATCTGACGCACATGACATATACATTTTGATTACACTAATCGCAGATGTTGCGACAGTATGTCTCCAATTAATGGCAGGATAATCATGATCACACTCGCAGAAGTCCTTGCTTCCACGGCCATGTCGGAGGCAGACCCCATACTGCGCGGGAATGTTCCCGGTACGTTACGGCGCATTGTCCGGTGGGTGCATTCAAGCGAAGTGCTTGAGATTGCCCCGCTTCTGCGAGGAGGGGAGTTGCTGCTCTCCGGCGGCGCGGCGTTGCTGGCTCTTCCCCCGCAGGAGCAGGACCTGTATATCCGCAGCCTGGCGGGCCGGAATATCGCGGCTCTGGCCCTGCAGACTGCCGGTCAGGGTGCACCTCTGTCTGCCCGGCTCATAGCGGCGGCAGACAGCTATGGACTGCCCGTGATCGAGTTGCGCTCGGTAGCGCCGTTCGTTGACATTGCCGAGGCAGTGAACCGCCTTGTGGTCAATGAGCAGGCGGCTGCCCATCAGGTGGTCGACGAGGTCTCCCGCCGCATTGCACGCCAGATCACCGACAGGGGCCCGCACCTGCCGTCCATCCTTGAAATGGTTGCCACGGCCTTGGTGGCTGAGGTGTCGATGGCCGCTTCTGACGGTCTGCCCATGGGCCATGCAGGCAGCGCCATCGCAGGGGACGGGTCAACAGTGGTGACCGGCATTGTGGTTGGCGGACAGCTGGCCGCCGAACTGACTCTCCGTTCCCTGTCGGCAGACCCGTTTTTGTTGGAGCTGGCAGCCGATCGACTCTCGGGAATTCTGGCACTGGCCCTAGCGCAGGCTTTTCGCCCCACGCCCGCACAAGTAGCCAATGCGCGGCTGATGGAGGCCGTGATCGAGGGTGTCGGTGTCGGAAACGTCGAGCGGCTTTGGCTGGCAGCCGAGTTGCTGCCGGGCCAGGCGGCGGTCATGGCCATCTTTCGGGCCTCAGGCAGGGAGGCCAACTTCTCCGCCGTCGAAAGAGTCCTCCGTGCCGGGGGAGGGAAAATCAAGTCGCATTTGTGGGACGGGGACCTGGCCGTGCTGTTCGCCTTGCCCCGAAGCAAGACGCGGAAGTCACGTGAAGCTCTGCTCCATGCGGCGCGGGAGGCCCTGCGCGGCACTGACACCTGCGCGGCTTTCGGGCCGACCGTGGACGACGGTTTCCGCGCTCACGAGTCCTATGTGGAGGCGCAGGAAACCATGGGACTCGGAATGCCTGCCGCGGGCGAGGTGCTCGACGCCATTGAATTTTTGGGCCGGCGAATCGTGAGGGCGGTGCCCGACTCGGGCTTTCTGGAGTTGTATGTACGCGCGTGCATCGGGGAGGTATTGGACTGGGACCGTAAGCACGGCACGGCCCTGCTTGCAAGCCTGCTGTGCTGGCTGGAATCGGGGTGCAACACGACGGCGTCCGCCGTCACCTTGAACGTTGAGCGGCAGACCATGCACAAGCGGTTGAACAAGATCCGGGACCTGCTGGGCGGGGATCCGCGCACCTCGGGCAGGCTGTTTGCCATCCACGTCGCTGCGGCGGCGGCCGCATACGCCGCACTTGCTCCGACTATTTCCAGGCGAGCTATTCACTAGCTACAGCACGCTGCGGATGGTCTTTTCAAAGCTGGTCACGTGCTCCAACGCCAGCCTGCCGGCCAGTTCGGCGTCGCCGTCGGCGATTGCATTGAGCAACTCGACGTGTTCAATGATATGTCCGGCCACTGACGGAATTTTGTCCAACACCAGGCACCAGATGCGAGTCGCCAGGTTGTCGTACCGGATAAGCACGTCCTCCAAGTGCGGATTCGCGGCGGCCGCATAGATCTGCCGGTGCACCATGATGTCATATCGCATGAGCGAGAGCTGGTCCGTGCCGCCGGGGCCTGAACCTGCAATGTCGGCAGCCAGTTCCCGCAGTCGGCTTCGCATCTCCAGTGTGGCGGTCTGCGCCGCTCTCCGGGCCGCCAGTGGCTCCAGGAGTTCGCGGATCTCGGAAATATCTGCCAGTTCCGTGATGTCGACTCGGGTCGCAAATGTTCCCCGTCGCGGATAGGAGACCACCAAATGGTCGCTTTCCAGCCGCTTGAGCGCCTCGCGTACCGGGGTGCGCCCAATCCCGAGCTTCGTCGCCAGGGCCGAGTCGTTAATGGCATCGCCCGGTCGGATCTCCAACATGATCAGCTGGTCGCGCAGGTGCCGGTAGGCCTGCTCTGACAACGGCAGCCCCGCTTGGGCGGCTGCCTCGTCTTTCACTGCAAGACTCATCGGTGGCTCCTCCTTGGGTTCTGGATGGCGTCGCCTCAACTGGCTGGCGGCACCGTGTTTGAACGACGCCCTTGACGCCGAGTGATCTACAACATATTATTGCACTCAATCTAATATATCAGTCATGTATTAGTTGACTAGTAGTTGTTGACTACTAAAGACTTGCAAAGGAGCAACCCATGGTAGACGTGCTTACAGACACCCTTTCCAGCGTAGACGCCGAAGTCGACGCGGCCATCACAGCCGAACTTCTGCGCCAGCAATCAACGCTGGAAATGATCGCCTCCGAGAACTTTGCCCCCACCGCTGTCATGGAAGCCCAAGGCTCGGTGCTGACCAACAAGTATGCCGAGGGCCTCCCGGGTAAGCGCTACTACGGCGGCTGCGAGCACGTTGACGTGATTGAGCAGCTGGCCATCGACCGGGTCAAGGCCCTGTTCGGTGCCGAGGCCGCCAACGTCCAGCCGCACTCCGGCGCACAGGCCAACGCCGCCGCCATGTTCGCGCTGCTGGATCCGGGCGACACCATCATGGGCTTGGATCTGGCCCACGGCGGGCACCTGACCCACGGCATGCGCATCAACTTCTCCGGCAAGCTGTACAACGTGGTCCCGTATCATGTGCGCGAATCCGATATGACAGTGGACATGGCCGAGGTTCAGGCGCTGGCACTGGAACACCGGCCCAAGCTGATCGTGGCCGGCTGGTCCGCCTACACCCGCCAGCTCGACTTTGCCGAGTTCCGCCGCATTGCGGACTTGGTTGGCGCCTACTTGATGGTGGATATGGCCCACTTTGCCGGCCTCGTGGCAGCCGGACTGCACCCAAGCCCGGTGCCGTACGCCGACGTCGTTACCACCACCACGCACAAGACCCTGGGCGGCCCGCGCGGCGGCGTCATCCTCAGCAAGGAATCCCTGGCACGGAAGATCAACTCCGCCGTGTTCCCCGGTCAACAGGGCGGCCCCCTGGAGCACGTCATCGCGGCCAAGGCCGTGTCGTTCAAGATCGCGGCCACGGATGCTTTCAAGGAGCGTCAGGAACGCACCCTGGCAGGTGCCAAGATCCTGGCTGCGCGCCTGCTGGAGGCGGACGTCGCCGAGTACGGGATCTCCGTGGTGGGTGGCGGCACCGACGTTCACCTGGTTCTTGTGGACCTGCGTAACTCCGAGCTTGACGGCCAGCAGGGTGAGGACCGTCTGCACCGGATCGGTATCACCGTCAACCGCAACGCCGTCCCGTTCGATCCCCGACCCCCGATGGTCTCTTCCGGGCTGCGGATCGGCACCCCGGCTCTGGCAACCCGCGGATTCGCAGCTGCAGAGTTCACCGAGGTTGCCGACATCATCGCCGAGGCTATCAAGGGCGAGCTCAGCGAAGAGGCCGCTGTGCTACTCCGGGACAGGGTCACCGTCCTGGCCGAGAAATTCCCGCTCTACCCGAACCTGTCCGCCGAGACCCTCTTGAATGGAGTTGCCCCGTGAGCACCGAACAACTGCCCGAACACCCGGAATTCCTGTGGCGCAACCCGGATCCGAAGAAGTCATACGACGCCGTGATCGTTGGTGGCGGCGGCCATGGACTGGCTACGGCATACTTTCTGGCCAAGAACCATGGCATGACGAACATCGCCATCTTGGAAAAGGGCTGGCTGGCCGGTGGCAACATGGCCCGCAACACCACCATCATCCGCTCCAACTACCTGTGGGATGAGAGTGCAGCCATCTACGAGCACTCCCTGAAACTGTGGGAGATTCTGCCAGAGGAACTCGACTACGATTTCCTTTTCAGCCAGCGCGGGGTCATGAACCTGGCCCACACGCTCGGTGACGTGCGTGAAAGTATGCGCCGTGTGGGCGCCAACCAGCTGAACGGGGTCGACGCCGAGTGGCTGGACCCGAAGCAGGTGAAAGAGCTGTGCCCCATACTGAACATCAACGACAACATCCGTTACCCCGTGATGGGCGCCACCTACCAGCCCCGGGCCGGTATCGCCAAACACGACCACGTGGCTTGGGCGTTTGCGCGCAAGTGCGATGAGCTGGGCGTGGACATCATCCAGAACTGTGAGGTCACCGGCTTCATCAAGGACGGCAATCGCGTCACCGGCGTCAAGACCAGCCGCGGCACCATCAACACCGAAAAGGTGGGGCTCTGCGCCGCGGGCCACAGCTCGGTGCTGGCCGAGATGGCAGGCTTCCGCCTCCCCATCCAGTCACACCCGTTGCAGGCACTGGTCTCGGAACTGCACGAACCGGTGCACCCCACAGTGGTCATGTCCAACCACGTGCACGTCTACGTCTCCCAGGCCCACAAGGGTGAACTGGTGATGGGGGCCGGCGTCGACTCCTACAACGGCTATGGCCAGCGTGGTTCTTTCCATGTCATCGAGGAACAGATGGCGGCCGCAGTGGAACTTTTCCCCATCTTTGCCCGCGCCCACGTGCTGCGCACCTGGGGTGGGATCGTGGACACCACCATGGACGCCTCGCCCATTGTGGGCCTGAGCCCGGTGGAGAACATGTATGTTAACTGCGGCTGGGGGACCGGCGGGTTCAAGGGCACGCCCGCCGCCGGACTGACCTTTGCCCACACCATCGCCACCGGCGCCCCGCACACGCTGAACAAGCCGTTTTCCATGGAACGCTTTGAAACCGGCGCCCTCATCGACGAGCACGGCGCCGCAGCCGTGGCCCACTAGTACCGGCCCCACCAGACAAGGAGTACAAGATGTTGTTGTTTTCATGCCCCAACTGCGGGCCGCGCAACGAAGGCGAATTCCACTACGGGGGACAAGCTCATGTGGCCTACCCCACACACCCGGGGGACCTCTCCGACCGAGAATGGGCGGAGTATCTGTTCTTCCGAGAAAATACGAAAGGGCTGTTTGCGGAGCGGTGGGTGCACAGCACCGGCTGCCGCAAATGGTTCAACATGGTCCGGGACACTGTCAGCTATGACATCCACGCGGTCTACCGCATGGGCGAGCAGCCACCGACGGACCTTGACCCGGCAACCACACCGGCAAACGCACCAGCCCAGCCGCTGGCGCCCGCCCAGGCAAGTAACACCAGCACATCGGAAGGAGTGTAGCCATGACACCGCAGAACAAGCAGCCCAACCGGCTCGCAAGCGGCGGCCGGATCGACCGCAGCACCACCTGGAACTTCACCGTCGACGGCGTCGGCCACACCGGCCACCCGGGCGACACCATCGCCTCCGCGCTGATCGCCAACGGCCGTCTGGCCGCAGGCAACTCCCTCTATGAGGACCGCCCTCGCGGCATTCTCTCTGCAGGCGTTGAGGAATCCAATGCGCTCATCAAGGTTGCTGGACGATTCCCCGGCCACGCGGCCGAATCCATGCTTCCGGCCACGGCCGTCTCCCTCGTTGACGGGCTCGACGTCGAATTCCTTTCCGGCCTAGGCAGGCTCGATCCGTCCCAGGACGAGGCTGTCTACGACAAAAAGTACGTCCACACGGACGTCCTGGTGGTCGGCGGAGGGCCCGCAGGGCTCGCCGCGGCCCGCGAGGCGGCCCTTACAGGCGCCCGCGTCATCCTCATCGACGACCAGCCGGAACTGGGCGGGAGCCTGCTTTCCGGACGCGACGAACGCGTCAACGGCATCCCGGCTCTGGACTGGGTGGCCGGGGTTCAGGCGGAACTGGGCGCAGCCGCTGAATGCACGGTGCTGCACCGCACCAGCGTGTTCGGCTCCTACGACAGCAACTTCCTGATCGCCGTGCAGAACCGCACCGACCACGTTGCGGCGGCCCCAGGTGACGGCGTCTCCCGCCAGCGCATCTGGCACATCCGCGCCAAGCAAGTGGTCCTGGCCACTGGCGCCCACGAACGCCCCATCGTGTTTGAAAACAACGACCGCCCCGGCATCATGCTTGCCTCGGCGGCACGCAGCTACCTCAACCGCTACGGCGTGGCGGCCGGGTCCAAGGTGGTCATCGGCACCACGAACGACAGCGCCTATCAGCTCGCCGCAGACCTGCTGGCCGCGGGCATCGAGGTGGCCGCCGTCGTTGACGCCCGCCCGCAGCTGTCGCCGCTGGCCGCTGCCGCAGCGCTTAGCGAGGACGTGCGTGTCATCACTGGCAGTGCCGTGGTCAACACCGCCGGTGCCACGGCGCTGGAGGCGGTCATGCTCGCCGGGATCGACGCCGACGGCGCGCCCGTCGGCGCGGTGGAGGAAATCGCCGCGGACCTGCTCGCCGTCTCCGGCGGCTGGAGCCCGGTGGTGCACCTGCACAGCCAGGCGCAGGGCAAGGTGCGCTGGGACGTGGAGCTGGCCGGCTTTGTGCCGTCCACCGTGGTAAGGAACCAGCAAAACGTTGGCGCCTGCCGCGGCAGCTACGCCCTCGCTGACTGCGTGGCCGAGGGAGCTAGTGCCGGTTCTGTTGCCGCCGTCAACGCCGGGTTCGCCACGGCCGCCGCCGTTGCTGCCGCCACCGCAGTGGCGGCGCGCCCCGCACGCCCGGCCCAACCCACGGGCCCCACCCGCGCATTGTGGCTGGTGGGCGGTACGCAAGGATCGGCGTCGGACTGGCACCACCACTTCGTGGACTTCCAGCGCGACCAAAGCGTTGCCGACGTGTGGCGCTCCACCGGTGCCGGACTGCGCAGCGTGGAACACATCAAGCGCTACACCTCCATCAGCACCGCTAACGACCAGGGTAAGACCTCGGGCGTGAACGCGATTGGCGTCATCGCCGCAGCGTTCCGCCAGCAGGGCACCGTGGTGGACCCGGACATCGGCGCGATCGGCACCACCACCTACCGGGCACCATTCACACCCGTCGCGTTCGTGGCTCTGGCCGGCCGGCAGCGCGGGGACCTGTTCGACGCCGCCCGCCGCACCTCCATCCATTCCTGGCACGTGGACCGCGGCGCCCTGTTCGAGGACGTGGGCCAGTGGAAACGGCCCTGGTACTATCCGCAGCCGGGCGAGGACATGGACGCGGCCGTGCTGCGCGAGTGCGCTGCAACGCGTGAGTCCGTGGGATACATGGATGCCACCACCTTGGGCAAGATCGAAATCCGCGGCCAGGACGCCGGGGAGTTTCTGAACCGGATCTACACCAACGCGTTCAAGAAGCTCGCCCCCGGCTCCGCCCGCTACGGAGTCATGTGCACCCCGGACGGGATGATCTTCGACGACGGCGTGACCCTGCGCCTGGATGAGGACCGCTACTTCATGACCACCACCACCGGCGGCGCCGCCAAGGTGCTGGACTGGCTGGAGGAATGGCAGCAGACCGAATGGCCCGAACTGGACGCCACCTTCACCTCGGTGACCGAGCAATGGACCACCATCGCTGTTGTCGGGCCCAAGTCCCGGGCCGTGCTGGCCAAGCTGGCCCCGGATCTGGACCTCTCCAACGAGGCCTTCGGATTCATGGCGTTCCGAGAGACGGTGCTAGCCTCCGGCGTTGCGGCGCGGGTGTGCCGCATCTCCTTCTCCGGCGAGCTCGCCTACGAGATCAACGTCCCGGCCTGGTACGGACTCTCGACCTGGGAGGACGTGACGGCGGCGGGGGAGGAATTCAACATCACCCCGTACGGCACCGAAACCATGCACGTGCTCCGTGCCGAAAAGGGCTACCCGATCGTCGGCCAAGACACCGACGGCACTGTCACCCCGCAGGATGCGGGCATGGACTGGGTGGTTTCCAAGGCCAAGGACTTCATCGGCAAGCGATCCTACCAGCGCGCCGGCGCCGTCCGGGAGGGCCGCAAACACTTGGTCAGCGTGCTGCCGGTGGACGGTTCCATCCGCCTGCCGGAGGGCACGCAGCTGGTGGCGGCCGGGGTCAGCGTGAACCCCGCCTACGGGCCCGTGCCCATGCAGGGATTCGTCACTTCCAGCTACCACAGCGCCGCCCTGGGACGGTCCTTCGGGCTGGCCATGATTAAGGACGGACGCAACCGGATCGGTGAACGCCTCATCGCTGCCGTCGGGTCCGAGCTGGTGGACGTGGTTGTTGGGGAAACAGTACTTTTTGATGCCGAAGGGAAGCGCCGAGATGGTTAACACAGCAGCAAACGCAAATGTACAGGCACTGCGACGGAGCCCGGCTGCGCACCTATGGACGGACTTCGAGGTGGCCGTAGTGGTGGGGGAGTACGGGGTTGCCTTGCGCGAAATCCCGTTCCAGCGGATGGTCGGGATCCGCGTGGACCCCCTGTCCGAGGCTGGGCAGCGGATCGGTGCGCGGACGGGCGGGTTGCCCGCCAGTTGCGGGCAGGTCACGGCCGGGCCGGGCGGGGTGAATACCCTGTGGCTGGGGCCGGACGAGTTCCTCACCATCGCCCCCGACGACGGCGGCGCGGACGGTGGCGGGCTGGCCGCCAGCCTCGTTGAGGCACTGGGTGACGGTGCCGGGCAGGCCATCGAGCTCTCCAGCAACCGCACCACCTTCGAGCTGGCTGGGCCCAGCGCCCGGGCCGTGCTCGAGAAGAGTTGCGCGGCTGACCTGCACCCGCGCTCCTTCGCTACCGGCACCGCCATCACCACGGAAATCGGCAAGATCCCCACCATCTTGTGGAAGACCGGCGATGACGCGTTCTTGATATTCCCGAGGGCTTCTTTTGCCGACTACCTGGGACGCTGGCTGTTGGACGGCATGCGGGAATTTGCCGCAGGGAACACGTCATGGCACTAAGCGTCCTGGACCTGTTCTCCGTCGGCATCGGGCCCTCCTCTTCCCACACTGTGGGCCCGATGCGTGCGGCGAAGCGTTTTGCCGACGGACTTAAGCGTGACGGCGTACTCACCGGTGTGGTCCGCATTGAGGCCCAGCTATTCGGCTCGCTCGGCGCCACGGGCCGCGGCCACGGCTCGGACAAAGCCGTGGTGCTGGGGCTGCAGGGGCAGGACCCGGAAACTGTAGACACCGCCACAGCCGACGACCAGGTTGCAGCGGCGGCGCTGGATGCGCAGCTGATGCTCGGGGGCCGGCACCGCGTGGACTTCAACTACGAGAAGGATGTGGTGCTGCACCGGCGCAAGTCGCTGCCGGCCCACCCCAACGGCATGACGTTCCGGGCGCTGGACCACGCCGGTGCGGCGGTGCGCGAACGCACGTACTACTCCGTGGGCGGCGGCTTTGTGGTGGACGAAGAGGCTGTGGGGGCGGACCGGGTGGTCATGGACGAAACCGTCCTGCCGCACCCGTTCAGCACCGCCGACGAGCTTCTGGCCATCTGCGCCCGGGAGGGCATGAGCATCTCCGAGGTCATGATCTCCAATGAACTGGTGTGGCATTCGGAGGAGGAATTGCGGGCCAAGCTGCTGAACATTTGGGCCGTCATGCAGGCTTGCGTGGCCAACGGTTGCGCCGCCGAGGGCATCCTGCCCGGCGGGCTGAGGGTGACGCGCCGTGCGCCAGGGCTTTTCCGCACGCTGCAGGCGCCCGAGGACGCCTCGGACCCCCTGCGAGCCATGGAGTGGGTCAATCTCTTCGCCCTGGCAGTCAATGAGGAAAACGCTGCGGGCGGGCGCATTGTCACCGCCCCCACCAACGGGGCTGCCGGCATTATCCCGGCCGTGCTGCACTATTACATGAAGTTTGTGCCGGGTGCCAACGACGACGGCGTCGTGAAGTTCTTGTTGACGGCCGCGGCCATCGGCATGCTCTTCAAGCTCAACGCCTCCATCTCCGGCGCCGAGGTGGGCTGCCAGGGCGAGGTGGGCTCGGCGTGTTCCATGGCCGCCGGCGCCCTGTGCGAGCTACTGGGTGGAACACCCGTGCAGGCCGAGAACGCCGCGGAAATCGGCATTGAGCACAATCTGGGCCTGACCTGCGACCCCGTGGGCGGGCTGGTGCAGATCCCGTGCATTGAACGCAATGCGATCGCCAGCGTCAAGGCGATCAATGCCGCACGGCTGGCCCTGCACGGGGACGGCAGCCAGAAAGTTTCATTGGACAAGGCGATCAAGACCATGAGGGAAACAGGTGCCGACATGATGAGCAAATACAAGGAAACCTCCCGCGGGGGCCTAGCCGTGAATGTGATCGAGTGCTGACATGGACACTTTGGTAGAGCCGGTTGAAACGGCCCAATATGTGCTCACGCTGGATTGCCCGGACGGTCCCGGGATCGTCCACCAGGTTTCCGGCGTTTTGTTGGGGCAGGGCGCGGACATCATCGACGTGCGTCAGTTCAGTGACCGTCAGCACCTGAGGGTGGTGGCCGGGGCGCCGGAACCGGACGGCCGCTTCTTCATGCGGCTGCACTTTGAGGCGCCGGCTGGGGAGCTGACCCAGGATGCGCTGCGTGCGGCGCTGGAACCGGTGGCGAAACAGCACGGCATGCGTTGGGAGCTGCGCCCGCACGGCGCCAAGCGGCGGGTGTTGATCATGGTCTCCAAGTTTGAGCATTGCCTCAACGACCTGCTGTTCCGCACCCGCACAGGGGAGTTGCCGGTGGAGGTGGTGGCTGTGGTTTCCAACCATCCAGACCATCAGCGGCTGGCGGAGTGGCACGGCATCGCCTTCTTCCACGTACCCGTCACCGCCGACACCAAACCACAGGCGGAGGCGCGGCTGATGGAGCTGGTGGACCAGTTCGACGTCGAACTGGTGGTGCTGGCCCGCTACATGCAAGTCCTCAGCGACGGGCTCACCCGCCACCTGGAGGGACGCGCCATCAACATCCATCACTCGTTCCTGCCCAGCTTCAAAGGCGCCAAGCCCTACCATCAGGCCTATGCGCGCGGTGTGAAGACCGTTGGGGCCACGGCGCACTACGTCAACAGTGAACTGGATGAGGGGCCCATCATCTCCCAGCAGGTGGTCGAGGTGGACCACACTTTCGGTCCGGAGGATCTGGTGGCTGCCGGGCGGGACACCGAATGCAAGGCACTCAGCAACGCCGTGCGCTGGCATTGCGAGGGCCGGGTGATAGTCCAGGGGAACAGGACCATCGTGCTGCGCTAGCGCGGAGAACCTTCCGCTATGCGCAGGACCCGCCCGGATTTCGGCGCAACTTGTCCAGTGGCGCCAAACTCGTCGCGAGTCGTACGCATGATGGATGGTCCTAGCCGCCCACGATCCCGCCAAAAGCCAGCCCGAGCAGATACGTTGCCGCCGCTGCACCCATGCCGATACCCAGCTGGCGCAGTCCCCGCCACAGCGGTGAGGCGCCTGAGAGCAATCCGACGACGGCGCCAGTCCCCATCAGCGTCAGGCCCACCAACACACAGGCCAGGACTAGGGCGCTCACCCCCGTCATGCCAAACACAAACGGCAGGATGGGGATGATGGCGCCGGAGGCAAAGAAGCAGAAGCTGGAGGTGGCGGCGCCCCAAGCAGTGCCGAGGGTTTCGTGGTCGTCCGCGGACTTGAACTCGTCGGGGCGCAGGGACAGGCTGGGATCACAGTCGCAGGTGAAGCCACCCATGCGCTCGGCCGCACGGTGTTCGGCTGCTTCGCGGGACATGCCACGGGCCAGGTACACCAGCACCAGCTCGTTGTTCTCCAGATCCAGCGACGGAGCTGCGGACAGGGTGATCTGGGTGGGTTGGGAGGCGTCCAGGAGTTCACGCTGGGACCGCACAGAAACAAATTCGCCCGCCCCCATGGACAAGGCGCCAGCCAGGAGCCCCGCCACACCGCTGAATAAAACCACCTGGCTGCCCACGCCCGTGGCCGCCATGCCCACGACGAGGGAGAGGTTGCTGACCAGTCCGTCATTGGCGCCAAAAACCGCCGCCCGGAACGATCCGGAGAGACGGATGCGCCCCCGCGTGGCCAGGCCTCGGACCACCTCTTCGTGGATCGATTCGTCGGCGGCCATGGCGTCGGTGGCGTCGGCGTCGGTGGCATAGGGGGAGCGGGATTCCGAGCGTTGGGCCAGGGCCAGCACAAAGACGGAACCGAAGCACCGGGCCAGCAGGCCCAGCAACTGATTGCGGGCGGACGCGGCCACCGGCGGCTCGGCGTGCTCGCCCAGAAGGTTCAACCAATGCTTTTCGTGGCGGCCCTCCGCCTGCGCCAGGGCCAGCAAGATGGCTTTTTCCTCGCCCTCGCGGCGTTTGGCCAGGTCGCGGTAAACGGCGGCTTCGGCCCGTTCGTCGGCCAGATATTGGCGCCAGCGACTGATTTCTACGGGGGTGGGAATGCGTTCTGGCACAGTAGGGAACTCCTCAAGTAAGCCATTACTGTAGCGCGTATTGGTGGCAATTTCCGGCCGGTGATCCTTGAAAAATAGTTTCGGCCTACCGCACTTTCGCCCGGCTAGCCACGGAGAAAAGGACGTGCGCAAAAAGGGTGCGGATATGCTGGGAATCACGCAGCGTTGGCGGCCACGGATCGGAAGCAGGTCAGTGAAAATGGTTGAGGTGCTTTTCCCGATGATGACCGGGGACCCGCAGGACCAAGGCGTGCTGACCCTGTGGCTGGTGCCCGACGGCGACGCCGTGCGCCCCTACCAGGTGCTGGCCGAGGTCACCATCGACAAGTTCGACGCCGAAATCAACGCCCCCGCCGCGGGCGTGCTCACGTGGCACGTCCAAGAAGGTGACGAGGTGGCGCAGGGCGCCGTTATTGCCACCATCGCCTAGCCGCCGGGGTTGCGCCGGCCTAGTACTTTTCGAGTTTGAAGCCCAGGCTGCGGCTCTCCCGTGAACCGGTCTGCGCCATGGTGACCACCAGCGTGCCGATTTCCGGTACCCAGCGGGCGGCACGCACCGCCGCCGCCAGCGCGTCCACCAGCAGTGCCGGTGCGGCGCAGAAGTAGCTGTGGTGACCCCTGGGGGTGAAAAAGGTGACGGCGCCCAAATTCACATCCACGGCCGGCAGAACGGGGATGCCGGCTGAGGGTGGGGCCGTGCGGGGAGCGGCGTTGTGAGAAGAGCGGCTACGGTCTGCGGAAATAGTTGCCATGATCAAACCTTTGATGGGGGTGCTCTTACCCGCGGATCCAGTCACCGCAGGTCACTTCCTCATCCGAGCCACCCTGTGAACATGGGGTTGGCGTGCGACCAGTCGGAGCTTGGCATCGCATCTCGTGAAGCTGGTTTCCACCGTAGCGCTTTAAAGTACGACGGCGGTTGATGACGTAATTTATTACGTCACCAACCGCCGTCCTACGTTGGTCGAACTACACGGTGGTGCTGTTCTTGCCCGTCATGACGGTGTCGATATCATCTGAATTGGAATCAGTGGCAGCCGCTGCGAGGCGGTCGTCCCAAATCTTGCGGATGTTCGCGGGCGTTGCCGGGGTCAGTAGGGAGACCGCGATGTAGACCACCAGCGAGGCGAGCAGGCCAAAGTAGATCGGCTCGTTGGCGTAGATGCCATCGGCGCTGGGGATCACGCCGGTGGCGTACAGCACCAGCAGGGCGATGGTCAGCAGGCTGCCAACCACCATGGACCAGGCGGCGCCAAGTCCGTTGCCACGCTTCCACACCAGGCCGCCGATGATGGACACCAGCAAACCGCCAACCAGGATGTCGTAGGCGATGGTCAGGGCGAACACCACGTCGTTGACAACAATGGAAATCAGGACCACTAGGAGCCCCAGGCCCAGCACGTACCAGCGGTTGGCGTTGACGTCATGCTCGGGGTTGGAGCTGTCTGAGGTGTCGATGGTTTTGCCGAACCAGCTGGCCACGAACGGGACAACGTCCTTGCGGGCCACGGTGGCGGCGGCAATCAGGGAACCCGATGCGGTGGACATCATGGCGGCCACGGCGGCGGCCATGACGATCCCACCAATGCCGATGGGCAGCAGGTGGGTGGCCACTTCGGCGTAGACGACGTCCTTGCCCAGGTTGGCGACGTCGATGGTGGGCAGAGCTACCTTGGCGGCCAGTCCGATCAGGGCGCCGGCCACGCCATACAGGATGCAGTAGATGCCGGCGGTGGCGCCGCCCCAGCGGGCCACCTGTGGGTCGCGGGCGGTGAAGACACGCTGCCAGATGTCCTGGCCAATCAGCAGGCCCAGGGTGTAGACCACGAAGTAGGTGATGATGGTCTGGATGCCGATGCCGTCCCACGCGAAGAAGCTGGCGTCAACGCGTTCCTTGATGCCGTCGATGCCACCGGCGGCGTTCCACGCGAACGGGAGCATGAGGAAGAAGATGCCCACGGTCTTGATCACGAACTGCACCTGGTCGGCCAGGGTGATGGACCACATGCCGCCAACGGTGGAGTAGATGAGCACAATGGCCCCACCCACGGCAATGGCCAGCCAGCGGTCCCAGCCGAACAGCACCACAAAGATGGTGGCGTAGGCGCCGGTGGAAGTTGCCGAGATCATGATCGTGTAGGCGAGCATGACGATGCCCGACATCTTGGTGGTCTCCTTGCCGTAGCGCAGGCTCAGCATTTGGGAGACCGTGTAGATCTTCAGCTTTTGGATGGTGGGGGCAAACAGCAGGCTCAGCAGCAGTACCCCGATGCCAATAGCAACCACCAGCCACATGCCTGAAATGCCGAACTTGTAGCCTAGCCCCACGCCTCCCACGGTGGAGGCTCCACCGAGGACGACGGCGGCCATGGTGCCGGTGTAGAGGAAGGGGCCAAGGCGTCGGCCGGCCACGAGGAAGTCACTATTGTTCTTGGTTCGGGACTTGCCCCACCAGCCGAAGGCCAGCATGGCCACCAAGTAAATGACGACTATTGCAATGTTCAATGTCACGTAGTGCTCCAAGGTGCTGTGAGGGGGATTCCCCAAAAAAATTGCCTGGTAGGCAACATCTGTTGTCCAATAGGCTAAACTGTGATTGAGGTAACAGTCAAAAAATCGAAGTGTGTGTGATGCCCGTATAGAGTCACGGTGGGCGCATCAGGCCCGCAACCAAGAAGGAGCGAGAATGAAAGCGTTGCCCGTAGAGCCTAGTACGGCACCGGTGGCCATAGGATCCCGAATTCGGGCAGCGCGCCAGTCCCAGCGACTCACTATTGAGCATGTGGCAGATGCGACCGGCCTGACCAAGGGGTTTCTTAGCCGGGTGGAACGCGATCTAACCTCACCAAGTGTGGCGTCTTTGGTGACATTGTGCCAAGTTCTCTCCATCTCCATCGGGGACCTCTTTGCCGTCCCCGAGACGCACTTCACCCCTGCCGGCGAGGGACCGCGCATCTCCCTAGGCGGCGACGGGATCGTGGAGCGGCTGCTCACGGCCAGGTCCGAGCGCCGGCTTCAGATCCTCTCGGCCACCATTGCCCCGTTTGGGCGAGGCGAATCCGAGCTTTACGCCGTGGACTGCGACGTGGACGTGCTGCACATCATCAGCGGTGAGCTGACTCTGATCATGACAGCGGAATCCTATGACTTGCAGGCAGGGGACACGCTCTCCTTTTCAGGACGCGAACCACACTCCTGGGAAAACCGCTACGGCACCCCCGTCGAGGCGCTGTGGATCCTGGTTCCTGCAGCCTCCGGTCCGGGAGGCTAGCGGAGCCGGGTGCGCTCGGAGCCGGGCGCGCACGGAAAGTGCGCCCTCGCGGGGTTAGCCGACGTGAACCCAGGGGCGCTTGGTGAGGTCCGGCTCGGCCTCGCGCAACACTTCCCGAGTGACGGGGGCGATCTCGCCTTCGCCAAAGAACAGGAACTTGAGCAGGTTGTAGATCGGGTTCCCTTCGTTCCACCGGAAGTAAATGTGCGGGATCAGGCCCGTGGCGTCGCGGACGTGCAACAGCACCGCGGCAATCGTGTTGGGCACATTGGAGCCGTGGACCTCCAGGATCTTGTAGCCGTGGCGCATCACGCCACGGATCTCCAGTGCCGTTTCAAAGTCGGAGGAATCATCGACAATGACCTCCATGAACAGCACGTCGCGGGGATCCCCCATCGCGTTGACCGCCACCGCGTGGTTGAGTTTGCGGCGGTAGGCTGCGGCGTTGCGGGTCTTGGGGTCGTGGGAGATGATCCTGATGGTGCCCTCGTCCACGGATGCCACAAAGTTCATGGCGGCCTCGTCCATGCGGATGTAGGTGGCCCGCAGTTCGAAGGCCCGGCGCATGCGCGAGAGCAGGCTGACCACCACGATCCCCAGGATGAAAAGCAGGGCGATCTTCAGCCCGTCGGGGCGCTCGATCGAGTTCGCCACGGTGGTGTAGAGGAAGGCCAGCGACACAGCGCCAAAGCCGATGGTTTGCGCCCGCTGCTTTTTTCGCCGGGCGGAGAGCGTGACGGCGATGGCCGCCGAGGTGATGAGCACCAGTACGCCGGTGGCATACGCACCGCCCTGGGCGTCGACGTCGGCCTTGAAGACCAGTGTGATGATGACGGCGATGACGGTGAATACCAGGACCAGCGGGCGCACGGCGCCGGCCCAGGCTGGGGCCATGCCAAAGCGCGGCAAGTAACGCGGGACCAGGTTTAGCAGACCGGCCATAGCTGAGGCTCCGGCAAACCACAGGATGGCGATGGTGCTGACGTCGTACGCGGTGCCGAAGCCTTCGCCGAGCAGTTGGTGGGCTAGATAGGCAAGGGCGCGGCCGTTGGCGGCGCCGCCTGGCTGGAATTCTGCGGCCGGGATCAAAATGGTGGTGGCCAGGGACGAGGTGATCAAGAACGTGCTCATGATCAGCGCCGCCGTAGTCAGCAGACGCTGGGCGCCCTTGATACGACCCTCGGGATTGGCCTCGGTGTCACTGGGGCGGCCCTTGATCTGCGGCATGACGGCCACACCGGTCTCAAAACCGGACAGGCCCAGGGCCAGGCGGGGAAAGACCAGCAGCGCCACGGCCACCACCATGACTGGACTGCCGTGCTGGGTGGTCAGTGCGGTCCACCAGTCGGCCGTCAGCAGCGGACTGCCCACCACATGCACCAGCGAAACGCCGATCACCACCAGATTCAGGGTCAGGAAAATGCCCACCAGGACCACGGCAATACCGATGGCCTCCTTGAACCCGCGCAGGAATACTGCGGCCAGCGCGGCAATCAGGACCAGGGTGATAATGACGTTCTGGCCATCAAGGAACTTCGGGGCAAACGGGTTTTCCAACACATGCGCGGTGGCATCGGCGGCAGACAAGGTGATGGTGATCATGAAGTCGGTCGCGGCGAAACCCAGCAGGGCCAGCACGAACAGCTTCCCCCACCACTTCGGCAGGAGGCGTTCGAGCATGGCGATGGAGCCGGCGCCGTGCGGGCTTTCGCGCGCCACGCGCTTGTAGACCGGAAGGGCGCCAAAAAGTGTGACCAGGACCAGCACGATGGTGGCAAGGGGGGCCATGACCCCGGCGGCCAGGGCGGCGATGGCCGGCTGGTAGCCAAGGGTTGAGAAGTAATCCAGCCCCGTCAGGCACATGACCCGCCACCAGGAGTGGGGTTTGTCGGCTGGGGACGGTTTTCCGTGAGGGCCCTGCCGCTTGCCCGAACTTTCAGGCATCCCTTCCAGGAGCCAGTGGCGCAGTGCCTGCGTACCCTTGGGCTTGAATCGATCCCCTGGGTCCGGCGGCGCCTGGGAGAGGGATGTCATGCGAGGGTCCTTTCTAGCAAGGATGCACGGCCGATCGGCCGCAGTACCTCACAAAATGCGCTGTTGCTGCTCAGTGAGACTAACACCGCCGCCGAGCCGCGGCCCCGGTTTTGACGAAATCTATACGGAGGCGCGGTGAGTGAGCTTATCCGGGTTCCCTGTATTTTATCTAAGGAAAACTTTTGGTTCACATTAGACAACTTCAGTTGTACGATGGTGAACGAACGTGTGACGCAGGTCAACTCTTAAAAACGAGGACATCCATGAAAGAGCTCCGTATCGAGGCCAACGGCAACCTTGGCCCGATCGATTCCTCCCGCATCCCGCGCTACGCAGGTGCGGCCACCTACGCACGCCTCCCACGCCTGGACCAGGTCGCCGCGGCCGATGTCGCCGTCGTTGGAGTCCCCTTCGACAGTGGCGTCTCTTTCCGCCCCGGGGCCCGCTTTGGCGCCAATCATGTGCGTGAGGCATCCCGCCTGCTGCGCCCCTACAACCCCGCCTGGGACGTCTCACCGTTTGAAAACTGCCAGGTGGCCGACGCCGGCGACATGGCCGTAAACCCGTTCAACATCAACGAGGCCATCGAGACCATCCAGCGAAACGCACTGGACCTGACCGCCGGCGGTGCCAAGCTGCTGACCATCGGTGGCGACCACACCATCTCCTTGCCGCTACTGCGAGCCGCGGCCGAACGCGCTGGCGGACCCATCGCCATGCTGCACTTTGACGCCCACCTAGACACCTGGGACAGCTACTTTGGCGCCGAATACACCCACGGAACACCCTTCCGCCGCGCAGTGGAGGAGGGCATCCTGGACACCGAGGCCATCTCCCATGTGGGAACCCGTGGCCCGCTGTACGGTAAGAAGGACCTGGACGACGACCACCGCTTCGGCTTCGGTATCGTCACCGCCGCCGACGTTTACTACCAGGGCGTGCTGGAAACCGTCGCGAAAATCCGCGACCGGATCGGCAGTCGACCGCTCTACATCTCCGTCGACATCGACGTCCTGGACCCGGCGCACGCCCCCGGTACCGGCACTCCCGAGGCCGGCGGCCTCACCAGCCGCGAACTCATCGAGATCATCCGCGGCTTCCGCGGCATGAACCTGGTGGGTGCGGACATCGTGGAGGTGGCTCCGGCTTACGACCACGCCGAAATCACAGGTGTGGCAGCCAGCCATGTCGGCTTTGAATTGGTCACGCTCATGGCTGACAACTTTCGTGAGGGGGACCGTTTCGGGACCCCCACCGGCTACGCGGCCCAGGCGCTGGACGCCGAAGAACGACGTCGGCCCGCCGGATTTGCGCCGACCGCCACCGAAGGAGCAGCCAAATGACGGACGTCCAGATCCTGGTCGAGGCCCAGCCCCAGCGCAATGGCGGGGACCTTGTTGTGGAGACGTTGGCTGCCCTGGGCGCGAAGACGGCATTCGGCATCCCCGGACAGCACGCCCTGGGGCTCTTTGACGCCCTGGGCCGCTCGCCCTTGCACTTTGTCTCCTCCCGCGTGGAAAATAACTCCGCTTTTGCGGCCGACGGTTACTCCCGTGCCACCGGCGAGGTGGGTGTGCTGTTCTTGTCCACCGGACCAGGCGCCCTGACGGCGCTGGCCGGGTTGCAGGAGGCTTACGCCACGTGTGTTCCCATGATTGTGGTGGCCAGCCAGATCCCGTTGGAAGGCCTGGGTGCCCGGCGCAAGGGCATGCTGCACCAGCTCGATGACCAGAAGGCGTCAGCGGCCAACGTGACCAAGAGCCAGCGGCTGATCCAGCACGCCTCCGGCATCCCGTCCGCCATCCAGGATGCCTGGACGGAGGCGGTGTCCTCCCCGCAGGGCCCGGTCTGGATCGAGGTGCCGCAGAACGTGCTGCTCGATCCCATCTTTGTGCCCGCGGTCGAGGACGCACTGGCGGACCCTTTCGACAACCCGCCGCGCGTCGAACTGGTCCGGGAGGCCGTGAAGTGGCTGTCCGCCGCCGAGCGCCCGGCCATTGTGGCCGGTGGCGGCGTGCGCCGCGGGAACGCCCACCAGCAGTTGCTCTCGATCGCGGAGAAGCTCAACGCCCCGGTGGTGTGCACTCCCGGCGGCAATGGTGCGTTCCCGTGGAACCATGAGCTGTCGCTGCAGTCGTGGGTGGAGGACAAGCACGTCACCGAGGTTCTCGAAGATGCCGACGTCCTAGTGGTCATCGGGTCTTCCTTAGGTGAGGTCTCCAGCAACTACTTCACCATGGAGCCGCGCGGACGCATTATCCAGATCGACGCCGAACCCCGCGTTCTGGAATCCAACCGCCCGGCCCTGGGTATCCGTGCCGACGCCGGCCAGGCGCTTAGTGCCCTTGACGCCGCACTGACGGAACCTCACGGGGACAAGGCCCAATGGCACGGAACCACCCCGCAGGCCGTCGTCGCCGAAACGCTCGCCAAGGTGCAGGCGCGCTTGGACGGGCAGGATCTGGCGCTGGAGCGCAAGTTCATGGCCGACATCCGTGAGGCAGTTCCGGCGGACATGCAGACCTTCTGGGACATGACCATCTCCGCCTACTGGGGCTGGAGCTGCTGGGATGCCAGGGACGGCGAGTTCCACTCCGCCCAGGGCGCCGGCGGACTCGGCTACGGCTTCCCGGCCGCCATTGGCGGGGCGCTCGGCTTGCAGAGCCAGGGCAAGCCCGCACGCGTCCTGGCGGTTGCAGGCGATGGCTCCTCCATGTACTCCATCTCGGAGCTGGCCACCGCCAAGCAGCATAACGCCCCGGTCACCTGGCTCATCGTGGACGACGGCGGCTACGGCATCCTGCGCGAGTACATGATCGACACCTTCGGCAAGGCCACCCACACGGAGCTGGCCCGGCCCGACTTCGTGAAGCTGGCCGAGGCGTTCGGTGTTCCCGCCCGACGCGTGGCGCCCGAGGATGTCGGGGACGCGTTGAAGGCGGGTTTCGCCGCTGACGGGCCCAACGTCGTCGTGGTTGATGTCTTGTTGAAGATGTTTGGGCCCACTCACCTGGACATCTAGGGCCGCCCCTCCCTCGAACGTACAGTAGTTGTTGATGTTGGCGAACAACATCAACAACTACTGTACGTTCGGCATTCAGGTGGTGGATCGCCGCTGGTTCAACGCGGATCCTTCCGCTTTGACGATCCCGCTGGTGAAGTGGGTGTTGAAACCCTCCTGGTCGGTGCCGGAAACCGCGTATACCAAATCCCGCTGACGTATCGTGGAGCGCCGCTGGAGGGTGCGCAGGCATTCCTGGTGGGCACCATGAAGCATTCAGTGCTCGGGGACCGGTGGGTGTACGACGCCACAGCCGACCCCGTCTATGTTGGCGAGCTTGCCGCGGCGTTGCTGGCCGGCAAGCCGCAGGCAGTGAAAACCCGTGAAACTGATGGCAAGATTGAAACGTTGCCGGACACCGCGGAGCTTTTCAGTACCGGAACTTCGGGAACGCAGATCCCCACGCCGGAGATTGCCGCTCCCACCACGGCGCACGGGATCGTCAACATTCCGGTGGGTGCGCTGACGCTGAGCGTTGTCCGCGAACTGGATCTGGCTGGCGTCGTGCCTGCAAAAAAGGCACTCGGCGTGACGTGGGCGGGCAGGAAACCCCTGTTCTGGCTGCTACTTTTTAGGTCGCTTGTCGGCGTTGCGGTGACGGAGCCACAGGGTAACGCCGAGGACGACGGCGGTCACGAGGACCGCGAGCAGGATCCACGCTGATGCGGGGGTGGTGCAGATTCCAATCATCGGGACGCATGCCATGGTGCCGCTGGCCGTCCATTTCCAGTGGACCTCCACCACGTGATACAAGGAACGTTAGGATTCGGTCATGACAGAGACATCCGTCCGCCGCGTCATCCGCCTGTTTCCTGACTACGGCCATCGGTGGCCACTATGGGAGGACAGTACGGCCGGGCGAGTGACGAAATACACAATGGAGCCCGCGGACTTTGGGCTGTCAGAGAGTCTCACGCTCCGGCTTCGCACGTGGTATGACGCCTGGGATGCCGAGAATTTGTACGACGGCGGTTGGAGTTCGCCTGAAAATGAAACTGCGTGGAACGTGGAGGGTGCCAGTATCGCCGAGCAACTTTGCGAAGAAGTCAAAGCCTTCGCTGACGTGGAATACACCGAATAGAATCAGCGCCCGCTGAAGGATTCCCACCACGGGACGGATGCATGGGCCCACTAATCCACACCCCAGCCGGGCGACATTTTAGCCGGTCTCTGGCGACCAGCCGGGCCCGTCCTGCGCGGAGCGCAGCTCGCTTGCGATCGAAATTCTGGACGAACGGATCTTCGCCGAAGTGTTCCCCTGTGGCACAATCCTGCTTGTGAAGAACATCAATTTGACTGGACAGCTGATATGCCAAAGTGACGAAGAGATGGCTGTCGTTACAGAGTTGTTGCCTCGGCATATTGAATTGGCGCGTGCTGAACTTGGGTGCATTTCTTTCGAGGTGAACCAGACAAGTGACCCACGAGTATGGAACGTCTCCGAGTCTTTCCAAGATGCCGGCTCCTTTGAGCTTCACCAAGTGCGCGTCAAAGTTAGCGACTGGGGGTATGTGACGGCGGGCATCAAGCGAAACTATTCCGTGTCCGGCCTATAGATCCGGGGTTCACGCTTGAGTCAAGGAGTTGGTGACTGTGAAAGAGCTTCCGAACATTCCCCCGTGGGGGATCGTCCTGTGTGTTTGTGTGGCCGTAGCGTCAACTACCTTTTTAGCCATCGGGCTTTTCCACGCGCTAGCGGGTGCCGGGACGACGCAAGTCCTCTTTGACGCCTTAATTGCCGGTGCTCTGGCGCTCGGTGCCTGGTCCGTCCCAGTCAGGGGAAACCCTGCGCTTTCGAGGCATTCGGAAGGCCCGCCCAACCGTCGGAGCCCTCTTGACTAGTGGTGACATGAGCCACCAAGTGCTAAGTCACTCCAAAGTGTCCCGGCTCGCAGGTGCTGTGCAGGTGACGTCCGAAAAATGACAGCGTTGCCCTCAACCCATTCTTGAACATGTTCAAAAAGCGTGCTTTACTCATAGTTGAACGTGTTCAAACGAGTGGAGTTGGCGATGGACAACAAGAGCATGCAAACCAAGGACCTGGTGCTGCAAACGGCATTGGGGATGTTCCGCAGCAAGGGCTTCACGAAGACCACCATGCGGGGCATCGCCGCAGAAGCCGGCGTCTCGCTGGGTAGCGCCTACTACTACTTCGCCTCCAAGGACGAGCTTGTTCTGGAACTGTACAGGGAGTCGGTGGGGGAGCAGCGTGCCGCGGCCTCCGCGGCAATGGCCGACACCACGGGCCTGGCCGTGCGCCTGAAGGCCGCGCTGCATGCAGGGGTCGACGCGCTCACCCCGTACCACCACTTTGGCGGGGCCTTCATCTCCAGTGCACTGCCCCCGCAATCTGCCGTCAATCCCTTCGGGGAGGCCTCGGGTAAGGCCCGTGAAGACGCCATCGCCATCTTCGCCGAGGTCATCGAAGGCACCAAGGTCCCCGTGTTTCTCCGGGCACAGTTGCCGGAACTGCTGTGGCTGGGATACATGGGCGTGGTGCTGTTCTGGGTCTACGACCGCTCCGAGGACCAGCGCCGCACCCGCACCCTGATCGACGGCGCGTCACCGCTCATTGCAAAACTGCTCTCGTTCTCCCGGCTGCCGGTGGTGCGGCCCCTGGTCGAGGAAGCGCTGGCGCTCAAGGTACGGCTCCGGCCATGAGCACCATGGTGATTGCAGGTGCCTCCGGCTTCATTGGCAGCTACTTCCGCCGCGAACTGACCGACGCCGGATGGACAGTGCTCACCATCGGCCGCAGCGGTGATGCCACCTGGGGAGACGCGGCCGCCATGACCGCCGTCTTGGAGGGTGCCGACCTGCTCGTGAACCTGGCCGGCAAGTCGGTCTCATGCCGGTACACCCCGGCTAATAGGGCCGAAATCTTCCGATCGCGGGTGGAGACCACGGCCGAGCTGGGCCGTGCCATCGCCGCGTGCCAAGTGCCGCCGCGCGACTGGTTTAACGCGAGCACCGGCACCATCTACCGCGATGCCCGGGACAGGGCGCAAACGGAGCGCGACGGCGAACTTGGCACCGGCTTTTCGGTCGAGGTGGCGCGGCGCTGGGAAGCAGCCCTGGCTGCAGCAGTGACGCCGGAGACGCGGAAGATCCCCTTGCGGATCACCATCGTGATGGGTCCCGGTGGCGGCGTTATGCGCCCCTTCGTCACTCTGGTGCGGCTGGGACTGGGCGGGCGCATGGGCGCCGGCACACAAAAATACAGCTGGATCCACGTGACGGACCTGCTGCGGGCGGTGCTTTTCATTCACGAGCAGCCAGGGATTGCAGGACCCGTCAACATCGCTTCTCCCAAGCCGGTGACGAACGCCGAGCTCATGGCCGAGGTCCGCCGCGCCGTGCGCATGCCTTTCGGCGTGCCAACGCCTGCCTGGTTGCTTGGCATGGGCGCCGTGCTGATCTGCACCGAGACCGAGCTGGTCCTCAAAAGCCGCTGGGTGCTGCCTCAAAAACTCACCGACGCCGAATTCACCTGGCGTTTCCCCTCGCTGCGCGGCGCCCTGGCTGACATCGTTGCTGGAGTTCCGGTGGTCGCCCCTGTCCGGACCCCTAGGGCCCAATCGTGACCGGGTTCCGGATGCGCTACGGCGTACCCGCCTTCCTGCTTGGGTGGCTGGTCACGTTCCTGACCTTTTGCTTGGTGGTTGCGATTGTCCTGGACATCTCCTCTCTCGCCGGTGGTATGGGCGGTTCAATAGGGATCGTCGTGTTCGGCTATGCGGTCCTCTTTGGGGTTGTCCCGGCAGTGGTCGTCGGGATGCCGTTGGCCGCGTTGACCGCCTGGCCCCTGCAACGGATAAGGAACCAGTGGTGGCACGTGGCGGTCCATGCCGTCGCCATCGGTACGGTGGCCGCCGTCATTGCGCTTGTGGGTTTCCGGATCGGCGGCCTAGCCGCACTGTCCCTGGTTTTTGCCCTGTTCGCCTTCGGTGCAGCGGCGGGCCGGGCCAGTGTCATCAAGGTGGTGGCTCGTCGTAACGTTAGGTAATCGCGGGGCTGCTAGCCGCCGATGGAGGCCCGGTGGAAGTCGGTGTGCCAGAGGTCCACAACGGTGCCTGCGCCATCGGTGACGAGGTATTCCGGCCAGCGGTCGAACGCGGAGCAGGGGTGTGAAATGCCCAGCTCCACGATGTCCGTCACGGCCAAACCCTCGGCGCCCAGCAAAACGGCGTGGTGGTCAAAGAGTTTGTGCACGGTCGCCGTGGCGTCCGCCTTCTCAAGACCAGCGGCGGAGAACGCGGCTAGGAAAGGTGGCAGGCCGGCGTCGTACGGCAGATCCCGCTTGCCAGCGCCCAGTACCACCAAGCCATCCTCCGGGGCTGAGACCACCAGCGCCCGGACAGTCAACGCGGGTATGAGACCCGGGATGGGGTTGACGCCCGCGTAGGTGCCGTGGTCGTGCGTTGCATAGCAGCCGGAGCGCAGCATGTTGATGGTGCCGGGGACGCCGGAGGGTAGGAATTCGATCACCCGGTCCGGGAACGCAGATCCGCCCATGGAAAAGATCGGCGCCGGCGTTTCAAACTGCCCGGCAAGTTCCATGAAGATCTCGCGGGCCAGCCGGCAGTGGCGATCCACGGCGTCCAGGTTGATGGCGTCGCGGGAGTTCGGTGCCACGCCCTCGTAGCCGGACACCCCCACCAGACGCAGTCCAGGTGCAGCCGTGATGGCCAGCGCCACGTCGTGGGCCGCGGAGGCGGAGCGCACGCCCGTCCGCCCGGCCAGGGCCCCGACGTCGACCAGCATGTCCAGGGCCCGGCCGCTGCCGGCAAAGAGCGAAGCCGCAACGGCCACGCCAGCTACGGAGTCGGCGAAGATGCGCACAGTGAGGGAAGGGTCCGCCTCGAGCCACGCCTTGAGTCGGCCTAGGCCGTAACTGTCCACCACCTGGTTGGCGATGAGGACGTTGCGGTGGCCCCAGCCCAGCACGGTGCCCACCTGGTCAACGGTCGCCACGGTCACCCCGACGGCGCCCGCGGCAAGCTGTCGCCCGATGATGGGTGCGGACATGGTGGTTTTCACATGCGGGGCCAGGACCACGTTTGTGTCGCGGCACCAGGCGGCCATGATCTCGATGTTGCGCTCAAGGGCGGCGGCGTTCAGTCGCAGCTGGGGGTAGGCGGATTCGTTCACCAGTTTCTCCATTTCGGTACCACGCGGGCCAGGATGCCGGTATTTGCACGATGGTGGCAAGTCTATCGGCGCAACGGGTGGCGAAGTGGTTGGATTAGCCTATGACAATTGCTGCCATGCCCGGGTCGCCGGCCGCCCCAACCCTGACCGTCACCACCTGCACCGTTGAGCTGGCCGAGCTGGGCCAGGACTCGCCCCTGCCCTCGGTGCAGCCGCTGCTTGAACCGCCCTATGTGGTGGGCGGCGAAGGGATCCCGGAGGAGGTTGCTGCCGGATCACGCTGGGGCAAGGCGAAGAACTTGTACCCCTACCCGATGCAGGACGCCTATACGCGGGAGACCAGCGCAAGCGAGCTGACCGCCGTCGTGCTGGAAAACGATCACGTCAAGGCGACGTTCCTGCCCCAACTGGGCGGGCGGCTGTGGGCGCTGACCGACAAGGCCACGGGCAAGGAGCTGGTGCACACCCAGGACCGGATCCAGTTCGCTAACCTGGCCCTGCGCAACGCCTGGTTTGCCGGCGGGATCGAGTTCAACATTGGCACGCGCGGGCACTCGCCAACTACGTGTTCGCCCCTCCACAGCGCCATGGTGCGCACCCCGGAGGGGCAGGAAGTGCTGCGCATGTGGGAGTTTGACCGCCTGCGCGAGGTGGTGTTTCAAATTGACGCCTGGCTGCCCGCCGATTCTAAGGTGGTGTTTGTGGCGGTGCGCATCCGCAACCCCAACGATTTCACCGTCCCCATGTACTGGTGGACGAATGCGGCCGTCCCGCAAACCGCCGCCACCCGGGCTATCGCCCCGGCCGCCCGAGCTTATGCCACTGACTATGACGGGTCCTTGTCCATTGTGGCGCCCACCGATTTTCACGGGGTCGACGCCACCTATCCAGTGCGCAACCTCCACGCCGCCGACTTCTTCTTTGACCTTGGCCCGCAGGAGCGCCGCTGGGAAGTTGTCATGGACGATGCCGGGGACGGACTTGCGCTGGTTTCCTCGGATGCGCTGCGGGGCAGGAAACTGTTTGTGTGGGGCGAGAACGTGGGCGGGCACCGCTGGCAGGAGTGGCTGACGCCCACCGCGGACGGGGTGCCGCGCCACTACGCCGAGATTCAGTCCGGGCTGGCCCAGACCCAGTTTGAGCATGTGCCCATGCCGGCAGGCGCATCCTGGCAATGGGTGGAGGCCTACGGCAACGCCGCCTTGGACCCGGAGATCGGCAACGGTGCCTGGTCCGGGGCCGTGGCACATGGGGCACAACGTATTGCGGCATTGGTTTCGGAGGCCGCCGTGGATGCCGCGCTCGCCGACGCCACCCGCTGGGCGGACCTGGCTCCGAGCGAACTGCTGGTGGCGGGCAACGGCTGGGGCGCGCTTGAGGGGGTGCGGCGCCGTGCCGCAACCCTTGATTGGATTGACGAGACCGGAACACCGTTTGCCCCCGAAACCCTCACCATGGACCAGGCCCCATGGCTGGAGCTGTTGGCCGCCAACGACGGCATCGTGGAAAAGCCTTTTGAAGCCTCCGCCGCGTCCGTGGTCCGGCACCCCTTTGCCGGTGCCGCAACGTTTGTGCGCGGACTGGATTGGGAAGACCTGCTGACGGCCGGACGCAATTCCAGCGCCGAAGCCCGCTTTCACCACGCCTCCATGGTCCATGCCAGGGCGTCGTCCTCGGCAACGGACATGGAAGTGGTGGCGAAATTGTACCGCGGAGCGCTCGCCGACACCGAGCTCAGCGATGCCAGCCGTGCCCTAGCCCACCGTGGTTTGGGCCTGACTCTGCTTACCCTGGAGGACACGGCAGGGGGTGTGGCGGAGCTCGTGGCCGCGTGTGCCATGGAACCAGACAACCGCTGGCTGCTGGTGGAGGCCATGACGGAGTTGATCGCCGCGAACCGCCCCCAAGCAGCCCTGGAGATGGTGGGCAGGGCGCCAAAGTCCTTGGCCGACGTCGGACGCGTTGCGTTCCTGCGCGCCCTGGCCCACGCGCGATCGGGGGAGTCCGGGAAGGCCGCGGAGCTGCTCCGGGCCGGGCTGGAAGTGGCGGATCTGCGTGAGGGCGAAAATTCCATCACGGCCCTGTGGCAAGAGGTTTGCCCCGACGACGAGGTGCCGGAGGCGTACCAGTTCAGCATGCGCTAAGCCCCGTGACTGGTTAGCTTTGGCTGTTTAGGGGACTCTAAGCAGCCAAATTTCTCAAGTGACGCAGGCACCGGCACCGGCCCAGGTGGCGCTTGTGCCGATTTTTGACACCCGAGGTGAGCCGTGTCATAGTCTCCTATATGAACTTGTCAGACAGCTGGACAGCCGGACAGTCGCAGATTGTTCGTGTCAGCGCCGCCGAAGCAGTTTTCAAGGCCATTCGCGCAGCCATTGAGGGCGGGGAACTGGCCATTGGGACAAAGCTCAGCTCGGAGACGGCCCTGGCGCAGCAGTACGGCGTCAGCCGCTCAGTGGTACGGGAGGCGTTGCGCTCCTGTATGGCGTTAGGGCTGACCTCCACCCAAACAGGCAAGGGCACCTTTGTGGTGGCCAGCCGTGCCACAGGCGATCTGGTGCTGGGGCAATACTCCGCCCGCAGCCTGATGGAGGCCAGGCCCCACATTGAGGTGCCGGCCGCGGAACTTGCCGCCCTGCGGCGCACTGATGATCAGCTGGAGCAGCTGCGCGGCATTGTGGATGCCATGGTGCACGAGGACGACCCCGAAATTTGGGTCAGCCTCGACGCCAGCTTCCATGCCGCCGTAGCCCGGGCCAGTGGCAACGGCGTGTTTGAACAAGTGGTCAACGACATTCGCGACGCCATGGCCAAGCAATCCGAAACCATCAACCTCATCACGGGACGGCAGCGCCAGTCCGACGACGAGCACCTGCTGATCTTGGACGCCATCGCCCACGGTTTCACCACGGAAGCAGGCCATGCCATGGCCGTCCACCTCTCGGCTGTGGACGACGCCCTCACCATGATCAGGGGAGAAAGCACCTCATGAACCTCACCGAATTTCCGGCCCACGTCCCCTTGGCGGTACAAACTCGCGGTGACATGGTGGAAAGCGTCCATTTCGGATCGCTGGTTGCCCTGAATGCCAACGGAGAAACGCTCGTGACGCGCGGGGATCCCGGTGCCCGCATCTACCCGCGATCGGCGTTGAAGCCGCTGATGGCCGTTGCCATGCTCCGCGCCGGACTGGACATTGAGAACGAGCACCTGGCCCTGGCCTCCGCCAGCCACTCCGGCGCAGCCAGCCACCAACGTGTGGCTACGGAAATTCTTACCGACGCGGGCCTGGCGCCGAAGGACCTGCGGAACTCCCCGGATCTGCCCTACGGGGTTGCCGAGCGCGAGCAGTGGTTGCGCGACGGGCACGGCGCCACCGCGCTGGCCCAGAACTGTTCGGGCAAGCACGCGGCGCTGCTGGCCACCTGCGTGGTCAACGGCTGGCCCCTAGAAAGTTACCTAGACCCGGCGCATCCTCTGATGGCACTTATCCGTGACACGGTGGCTGAGCTGACGGGCCAAGAGCTCACCGAGATCAGCACCGACGGCTGCGGCACGGAGGTCTTCGCGCTGTCCCTGACCGGCATGGCCCGCGCCTTCCGCACCCTGGTGACGGCGGTGCCTGGCACCCCCGAGCGCCGGGTTGCCGATGCCATGCGCGCCCATCCGGACATGGTGGCCGGTGAAAACCGTGACGTGAGCGTACTCATGAACACGGTGCCCGGGCTGCTGGCCAAGGACGGTTTTGAGGGCATCCAGGTGATCGCCCTGGCCGACGGCGGTGCCGTGGGGCTGAAGATATCCGACGGCGGCGACCGGGCACGCATGCCAGCTGCGGTTCCGGCGCTGGTGGCGTTGGGCGTGGAGCCGGCGCTTCTCGGCCGGTTCAACCAGCTGACTGTCCTCGGTGGCGGCCAGCCTGTGGGATCGCTTGAAGGCATCCCCTACTAACTTCTTCACCCAAACAAAACCCGCGCAAAAAGCCCGAGCAAAATTGTCCCGCGCAACGGCGCGCAACCTATTTTTCAAGGAGAAATATGTCCATCGCCACCACGCCGCTCGATCCGCTCCAACTCCCGGAATCGCTGGAATTGCGCAGCGAACACGACCTCATTGGCGAGCGGGACATCCCCGTTCACGCCTACTGGGGCGTGCATACGCTGCGTGCCGTGGAGAACTTCCCCATCACCGGCCAGCCCCTCTCCACCAACACCAACCTGGTCATCGGCCTAGCCATGGTGAAACAGGCTGCCGCCCAGGCCAACCATGAGCTCGGCCTTCTCGATGACACGCGCGCCGGTGCCATCATCGCCGCCTGCCAGGAGATCATCGCCGGGGAACTCCACGAGGAGTTCGTGGTGGATGTCATCCAGGGAGGTGCGGGGACGTCGTCGAACATGAACGCCAACGAGGTCATCGCGAACCGGGCCCTGGAGATCCTGGGCCACGAAAAGGGCGAATACCAGTTCCTGCACCCCAACGACCATGTGAACCTGAGCCAGTCGACCAATGACGTGTACCCGACGGCGGTGAACGTGGCCACGATCTTCACCGCTAAGACACTGGTGGCGGCCATGGAAGTGCTGGGTGAGGCCTTCAGTGAAAAAGCCGTTGAATTCCGCACGGTGGTTAAGATGGGCCGCACCCAGCTCCAGGATGCCGTCCCCATGACACTGGGGCAGGAGTTCAACACCTACGCCGTTACCCTTGGCGAGGACCGGGCGCGGCTGGCTGAATCGGCCTTGCTGGTGCACGAGATCAACTTGGGCGCCACAGCGATCGGCACCGGACTCAACGCCCCCAAGAGGTACTCGGAGCTGGCGTGCCGGCATCTGGTGGAGATTTCGGGCCTGCCCCTGACCACCTCCGTTGACTTGATTGAGGCCACCCAGGACGTGGGCGCGTTTGTGCACCTCTCGGGTGTCCTGAAGCGCGTGGCCGTGAAACTGTCCAAGATCTGCAACGACCTGCGTCTGCTCTCCTCCGGACCGCGCGCCGGTTTTGGTGAAATCACTTTGCCAGCGGTGCAGTCGGGTTCCTCGATCATGCCGGGCAAGATCAACCCGGTGATCCCAGAAGTGGTAAACCAGGTGGCCTATGAGGTCATCGGCAACGACGTCACTATCACCATGGCCGCCGAGGGTGGGCAGCTGCAGCTGAACGCGTTCGAACCGATCATTGTCCACAGCCTGACCAAGAGCATGCGCCACCTGGAAGCAGCCTGCCTGACCCTGGCGAATAAGTGTGTGCGCGGCATCGTCGCCCATGAAGACAAGCTGCGGGAGCAGGTGGAGCACTCCATTGGCCTGGTCACCGCGCTGAACCCGGTCCTGGGCTATGCGGCGTCGACCCGGATTGCCCTGGAAGCACTGTCCTCCGGCCGTGGCGTGGCCGAACTGGTGTTGGAGCACAAACTCCTCACGGCGCAGGAACTGGATGAGCTTTTGCGTCCGGAACGTTTGGCCAACCTCAGCGATTAATCGCCGGCCCCGCCATTGTGCGGGCTGTATTTCACGATAGGTATTCTCATGCACCACGAAACAAAGTCCGATACCTCGGACTTGGTCCAGGATGTGCCCAGCGCCTCCCTCACTGCTGAGGATGCAGGACTGCACAAGGGCTTGAAGTCCCGGCAAATTCAGATGATCGCCATTGGCGGAGCAATCGGTACCGGCCTGTTCATGGGCGCTGGCGGGAGGCTGGCCAGCGCCGGTCCCGCTCTGATGTTCAGCTACGCGATCTGTGGTTTCTTTGCGTTCCTGATCCTGCGGGCACTGGGCGAACTGGTCATCCACCGGCCGTCATCGGGTTCGTTCGTCTCTTACGCCCGTGAGTTCTATGGCGAGAAGGCGGCGTTTGTCTCCGGCTGGCTGTACTGGCTCAACTGGGCTATGACCTCCATTGTGGACATCACGGCCATTGCGCTTTACATGCACTTCTTCTCCAAGTATGTGCCGTGGATTGGCTCGGTACCACAGTGGTTCTGGGCGCTGGCGGCGCTGCTGCTGGTACTGGGGCTGAACCTTGTCTCGGTGAAGGTGTTTGGCGAAATGGAGTTCTGGTTTGCCTTGATCAAGGTGGTTGCCTTGGTCTCCTTCCTGATCGTTGGCACCTACTTTGTCATCTTCGGCACCCCCGTCGCGGGGCAAGAAGTCGGCTTTAGCCTGATAACAAGCAATGGCGGGTTCTTCCCGAACGGGTTGTTGCCGGTGGTAGTTGTCATGCAGGGCGTGGTGTTCGCCTACGCCTCCATTGAGCTGATCGGCACGGCCGCCGGGGAAACCGAAAACCCGGAGAAGATCATGCCCAAGGCCATCAACACGGTGATCATCCGCATTGCCGTGTTCTACGTTGGTTCGCTGGTGTTGCTATCCTTGCTGCTGCCCTTCTCCGCGTACAAGGCGGGGGAGAGCCCGTTCGTGACCTTCTTTGGCTCCATTGGGGTGGCCGGCATTGACTCCATTATGAACATGGTGGTGCTCACCGCGGCCCTGTCGTCGTTGAACGCCGGGCTGTACTCCACCGGACGCATTCTGCGGTCCATGGCCTTGTCTGGATCTGCGCCTAAATTTGCGGCCAAGTTGAATAAGCGAGGCGTTCCCTATGGGGGCATCGCCTTGACAGCCGCGGTGGCCGTCCTTGGCGTTATTCTCAACGCCATTGTGCCTGCCGGCGCTTTCGAGATTGTGCTCAATGTGGCCGCCCTGGGGATCATCTCCAGCTGGGGCATGATCATCTTGTGCCAGCTGGCACTGCACAGGTTGGTGAAGCGAGGCGAGGCCGTACGGCCCTCGTTTAAGATGTTCGGCGCACCCTACACCGGCTACCTGACGCTTGCGTTCCTGCTGGCAGTCCTGATTCTCATGGCGTTCGACAGCCCCGTGGGCACCTGGACTGTGGCCTCCGTTATTGTCATCATCCCGGCGTTAATAGTGGGCTGGTACCTCTCCCGTGGCCGGATCAATGAAATTGCCGCAGCCCGCCACGTCGACATCCACGCCCATCCCGTGGCGGCACACCACAGTGGCGCGTCAGCCGGTGCCGGGAATAAGTGACCCTCTCCTTGAGTTGACTAGATTAGATGCAAACGCATGGACAATGCGTCAGTGAACTAGGAGTCAAAGTGAAGCGCACCATTGTGGTTATCTCGGCCGGTCTCGGCATCCCGTCGACAACCCGCATGCTCGCGGACCAGCTGGCCGCGGCCGTCTCCACCCACCTGGGCGAGCTGGGAGCGCAGGCTGTGCTCGACGTCGTGGATCTGCGCGACTACGCCACCGACATCGCCAACAACATGGTCAGCGGCTATGCCGGCCCAGCGCTGAGCGATGTCATCAACCGTGTCGCCGCGGCCGATGCCATGATCGCTGTGACGCCCACCTTCAGCGCATCCTACAGCGGCTTGTTCAAGTCATTCTTCGACATCCTTGACCCGAAGTTCCTTGACGGAATGCCGGTGCTGCTCGGCGCCACGGGCGGATCCTCGCGACATTCCCTGGTGCTGGATATGGCAATCCGCCCCCTTTTCAGCTACCTGCGCGCCCACACCATGCCCACGGCCATCTACGCCTCCCCGGAGGACTGGGGACAATCAAGCGGGGTCACGGGCCTGGAATTTCGTATCAGCCAGGGTGCTGGGGAACTGGCCGCAGCGCTGGTTTCCACACCGGTTTCCTCCGTCTCGGCTTCAGCGCCAAGCACGACGCCGGTGACCGGGTTTCAGCCCGACCACCGGGCCAAGCGCGGCGCCCGTGAGCGGACGGAGATGACCTCGCTGCCGTTTGAGCAGCTCCTGGCCCAGACGCAGCGCCGGTAATCCAGCCACCCCGGCGGCAGGCTCAACCGCGGTTAGAAGATCGGTTGCACGGGCTTGAACGTCAGCGGCGGGGGATCCAACTTATCCAGAACCACGCGCAGCCCTGTCCGGTACACCTCGGGGTGAATTTCGGGGCTGGCGTGGCCTGTATTCGGCAGCTCGTAGACAAAGACGGGGTTGTGCGGGAACAGCTGCTCCCAGCCCACAATGGCCAGGCGGGCGTTGACAATGAAATCGGCCGGGTCATACATGAGCCCGATCCCGGTGCTGCGGGGGATGCCGCCGTCGTACTGGGTGGGGAACGCCTGCAGGAACGTGGCCTGGGTGGTATTGAGAATCAGGGAGTTGTTTGCCGGGTCAAAGGAACTGTCAATTCCGGAACGCGCCGCGTCGTACATGCCCTGTCCGTTGGGGTTGGCCAGCCCGTTCCACACGCCCACGGTCAGGCGCCCCAGTAGCCCCAGGTACGGCACCACGCGGCCGGCCAGGGAAATGTACTCCTTGCCCGGGTCCAGTACGTCGCGGACATTGCTGGGGCTGGACCCCATCACCACCATCTTGACGTGGATCCCGTTTTCCTCCAGCAGGGAAGCGAGCACCACGGCGGCCATGCCCCCGAAACTGTCGCCGTAGAAGTAGACGGTGTCGATCTTGCGCGTGTACGTGTCCTGCTGGATGGCGATGAACAACGCGGCAATGTCGATCCCGCCGTTGGAATACCCAATGTAGGAGGCCGGAGCGCGCTCGTTCATGGTCGGTTGCAGCGCCGCCAGCTTGCGGCCCACGTCACGGTAGCTGACGCCAAAGCCACCCAGCAGGTACCAGGTCTTTCCCGGGAAACGGTTGGCGGCTGTCCGGTTTTTGTCGTTGTCAGGGGTGGTGATACGGAATTGGGTCCGTTCCGTCACGACGCTTTCAGCGGCAATGTTGGCTCGGAACACGGTGGACAGGGCGGCCGCGCCCATGATCCCAAGAAACATCCGACGGCGGTAGTCGGGCGGTGAATTGGCGTGCCGGTAGCGTTTGGGAGCCGGTTTTTCTGGGTCGCCACCGGTGTGAGGCGGTTGAGGAACTGCTTTCTTGGCTTCCATGATAAATCCCCTTTATTCTTTCACGGCGTGCTGGCCCTACGAAATGCGTGCGCCACCGGCAGTCACCTCGGGCTCAGCCGCTGATCGAGGACACAGCGCGCGCTGTGGTGCTGGAACCTGCGCCATGGTGCGGTTGCATGGAAGCCGGCAAGGTGTGGGCGGGTGGCGGGAGGGCCTGAAGGTCTGCGGGGAAGTGGCCTAGAATGGTGAAAATGAACGCTCAAGAGAGCCACCAGATCCAGGATGTGGTGCCCGGTCGCCCAGCGACCCAGGCCGCTGTTGGGCGCCGGTACTCGGGCCAGGAGAGCAGTGAAAGGGTCCGGGAGCGTCGCGCGCGGTTGGTCGAGGCGGCGATCGAGGTCTTCGGTACTACCGGCTACGCCAGCTCCAAGGTCAAGGAAATCTGCCGGGGCGCAGGTTTGAGCGAGCGCTATTTTTATGAGTCCTTTGTGAACCGCGAGGACCTGTTGTACGCCGTATATGTTGACCTAACGGAGCGGATCTTCGAGGTCACCCGGCGTGCCCTTGAAGAAGCCGGGGATGACATTGTGGCCGGTGCCAGAAATGGCTTGGCCGCTTTTGTGAGATATCTTCTCGATGACACCCGGTATGCGCGGATTGCGCTGATTGAAGTGGTCGGGGTATCCGAAAAGCTGGAGCGTCAACGTTTCGCGGCACTGGATGCCTTTGCCGAAATTGTCCGGCACCAGGTCCTCACCCAGCCGGTGCCGCAGCGAGAAGACCTCGAACCCCACGCCAACAACCACACAGACCGAGTTTGGATTGCCTCGGTGGCGCTGGTGGGCGCCGTTAATCATGTGATGGTTGACTCGTTGATCGCCGGGTATCCGGTCTGCGCGGAACTGATCGTTGACGTGTGCTTTGAGTTCTTTGAAAACACCCGAACGGCCCTGCCGCGCGCCTGACGGTGACGTTGCCGTCGTCGTTGTCATGCCCGGGATGAAGCGGATGTAGGCTTCCGGCGGGGCCATGGCGTTTTTAGCGCGCCGGGGATTTCCGCCAACCCCAGCCCTGGCGAGCTTGATCAAGGCGTTGGCCGGGTTGTATTCCCATTTCCCACTATGGACCCGCCGTCAGCCAGCCGTCCACGGCATCGGGAAGTTGCTTGGCAGCGGTTCGACGCCGGTTGCCCGACCGTGCCGTTTTCCTTGGGTCCCGCTGTCAGGACTGCCGTGTGGCCAGAGGGTTTGCAAGCATATTGGCTCCGTGTTGGAAGGGGTGGTGGACTATTCCCATTTCTGGTGGTGCGCGTGCAGAGAATCCCAGGGATCCGGCCCGGGGGCCTGAGTGTGGCTGTGCTGCGCGGCCCCGGCAGCCACAAAATAACGCGAGAGAATCACCTTCACGACCCCGCCCCTCGCCGTGGCTATCGGAGCCGTGGCTGGCCATCTTGTGGATCGCGCGCGCATTCCATTTCTATCGCAGCGCGCCTGTGGATGGGTGGATTTACCTGTCTGCTGCATTGGTCCGGTCCCTGGACACGGTCATGCGGCACGGGCGCTGCCAGCAGCTCGAACCTGGGGTGGCAGGTACCGGCAGCGGTCCAGTGACCGCCACCGCCAACGCAACCGGGGGAGCGCCGCGAGGATTACAGGCCATGCCGCGTTGGCTTTGGATCTCCACGGCCGCGGGTGTGGGTGTGCTTCTCATGGCGGTGGTCTTTCTTGCCCTGGGCAGTGGCAGCGCCATGGCTTTTATGGTGGCCGTAGTGGGTGCCGCCATGTTGCTGGTGGCGTGGCCGAACCCGGCGCCCGCAGTGGAGGCCCAGCCCGCAGCCACCCAGCCGGCGCCCCCGCGGATGCGGCGTGCCGCCTGAGGATGGGCCGCGGTGCTGTTGTTCCTGGCCCTTTGGGAGCTGGTGACCTACTTCATTGACAGGTTCGCGCCCGCTGACGCCCAGCGACTTCCGTCGCTGACGGACCTGCTGCAACCCTTGTATGACGCGGAATCCAGCTGCTGGTTCATGATGCTGCCGTGGCTTCTCGTCTGCGGGTCTCTGGTCCGGGTGGTGCGCAGGCCATGATCTACGCGATGGTTTTGGCTGGATATGTGTTAGTACCTGTTGCTGGAGTGGCGCTGGCCGGTTGGGCGCACCTGAAACCGGACTCCCTCACGGGCCTGGCAAAGCTGCTTGGGCGTGTGTTAGCGGGACGGGCGGCCCGGATTACGCTGCTCCTGTTTGTGTGGTGGTTGGGTTGGCACGTTCTGGTGGGCTGACACACTCCGTGCAGAACTAGCGTGCCGGTGTGACCGGTGGCACGATTGGGGAATGCAATTCTGGGAGTTTGTGGGAACCTACTGGTGGTTGGCGTTTCCTCTGGCCGGCATAGTCGGCGGCTGGGGCAGGGCCGTGTCCATGAACAATGAGCGCCGTCACCAGCGCAGGATCGAAATGTACAAATTGCAGCATCCCGAAGTGGCCGGGTCGGGCATGTCCACCCCGGTGTCCTCGACTGATTCCGTGGGGCACCTGAACCTAGCCAAGGACCCGCAAGAGTTCACCACAAGTGACGTGGACAAGGCCACGGATGCGCACGACGCCGTGAACCGCCGCTGGCTGGACTACGAGCTAGACGTGGGAAAGCTCATAGATTTCCCCATGATGACCGATGTTCGCGAACCCTTGACGGTTGCTTTCTTGCGGGCCAAGCGCGACGCCGATGCGCTTCGTCCTGTGACTGCCCAAGAGATCACCTCCAAGATCCGCTGGGACGACTACCGCAACGCTGTCAACGCATACGCAGTGGCGTTTGATATTGCGGAAAAGGAAGCTAAGCGCATCAAGGACACGGCCTTCTCCGAACCTCAGCGCCAACGCCTCAACACGGCCCGCAAGCTGGTCAACATCGCTGAAAATGAGGCCGCAAGCCCCGCCGAGCGACAAACCGCGTACAAGCGGGCCCGCCATGAATTGGAGGGCTTGATGGTGCTTCCAGACATCACTACCGCTGCCCTGGAACAAAAAATTGCCACCATGATTGAGGGCGGCAAGTAGTCACCGTTTTCCCTGCAACCTCTCGATGCCCAAGGAGACACCATGGAGACCACTCGCCCCAGCAGATTCTTCGCCGAAAGTCCGTATGCGGGGGTCATGGCGCTGAGCAACCCAGGTCCGGGAAATGGTGGCAGGGAGCCGCGCGCTCTTCAACGACGGGCTGCCGAGCATGTCGCTGAACGGGCCGTGGCGGTTCCACCTGTCGCAGTCCCTGGCCACGGCGCCGGTGGGTGTTGAGGAAGAAGCGTTCGACGACGGTGCCTGGGACACGCTGCCCGTCCCGTCGAGCTGGAACTTCCACGGCCACGGCCGGCCAGCTTATACAAATGTGCAATTCCCGTTCCCGCTCGACCCTCCCCACCCGCCGGACGCCAACCCCATCGGCGACCACCGGGTCACTTTTGACGCAAGCGATGACTACATCGACGGTGCCATCTTGCGCTTCGACGGGATCGAGAACGCCGGCACCATCTGGCTCAATGGCACGCTGTTGGGTATCACCCGGGGGTCCCGGTTGCCGCAGGAGTTTGACGTTGCGGGCATCCTTCGTTCCACGACCAACGTGCTGGTGGTTCGCGTGGCCCAATTCTCTGCCGCCAGCTACCTGGAGGACCAGGACGCGTGGTGGCTGCCCGGGATTTTCCGCGACGTGACCCTGACGTCCAACCCGCCGTCCATATCGGTGCGGGACGTGTTTGTGGGGGCGGGATACACGGCCGAGGGCAAGGGAATACTGCACGTGGAGCTTGACCGGGCCTTTCCCGGGACCGAGGCTGGGATCAAGGAGCTGGGCTTCAGCATGGCCCTGGACAGCGGAAGCGCTGACGTGGAGGTGGGCCCGGTGGATCCGTGGACCGCAGAAACGCCACGGCTCTATGCTTTGACGGTGGAGACACCCCACCAAACGCTCAGTTTCAACGTGGGATTCCGCTCCATCACCGTCAAGGACGCCCAGGTCCACATCAACGGTGTGCCCGTGCTGTTCCGCGGCGTGAATAAGCATGAACACGATCCCGACCTGGGCCGTGTGATGGATGGCGGCCGGCTGGCACGCGAGCTGAAGCTGATGAAGGCCCACAACATCAACGCCATCCGCACCTCCCATTACGCCCCGCACCCGCGGCTGTTGGAGCTCGCCGACGAGCTGGGCTTCTATGTCATTGACGAGTGCGACTACGAGACCCACGGTTATGAGGCAGGCGGCTGGGCGGGTAATCCAAGCGCCGAACCACAGTACCGGGACGCGCTGTTGGACAGGATGAAAAGGCTGGTGGAGCGGGACAAGAACCACGCCTGCGTCATCATGTGGTCACTGGGCAATGAAGCGGGCAAGGGTGAAAACCTGCGGGCCATGGCCGAATGGACCAAGGCCCGTGACCCCGAAAGGCTGATCCACTACGAGGGGGACTGGGACTGCCCATACGTGGATGTGTATTCACGCATGTACGCCACACCGGCCGAGGTTGAGCTGATCGGCCGCCAGGCCGAAGAGCCGCTGGAGGACGCAGCGCTGGACGCCCACCGGCGGAACCTGCCGTTCATCCTGTGCGAGTACGTCCACGCTATGGGCAACGGCCCGGGCGGCTTGGCAGACTACCAGCAGCTTTTTGAAAAGTATCCCCGCCTGCAGGGAGGGTTTGTATGGGAATGGATAGATCACGGAATCCGACAGCACACACCGGACGGCGAGGCCTACTTCGCCTACGGAGGGGACTTCGGCGAGAAGGTTCACGACGGGAACTTTGTCATCGACGGGCTGGTCTCGGCGGACCTGGAACCGCGGCCAGGACTCCTTGACTTCAAGAAGGTCATCTCCCCGGTGCAGATGGACATCGACCCTGCCTGGACCGCTGTCGGTATTCTCAACAAGTACGACTTCCTTGACCTGTCCCACCTGATGTTCACCTGGCAGGTGGATGGCCCCCACGGCGAGCTAGCCACCGGCAGGCTGGAAATACCGGCTACGGCGGCGGGTGTGGGCTCCGGCGTCGAGCTTCCCCCCCGAAGCACGCGCTGAACACGGGCCCGAACGGGTACTGACGGTGACCGCGGCCCTGGCTTGGAATGAGCCGTGGGCGTCGGCAGGCCACGAGATTGCCTGGGGACAACAGGGCTCCGTGGTCCCGGCGGCGGCGCTTGTGGACGTGAACGTGGATGCGACAGTCGCGACCCACAGGGACGGTGTAGCCGTAGTCCTGGGGGCCGCCACTTTCAGCACGGCCACGGGGGAGTTGACGGCGTTCAAGGGGCTGCCGGTGAACGGTCCCCGACTCAACCTCTGGCGCGCCCCAACGGACAATGACAACGGCATGGATTGGACCGGTTCCGGTCCCACCCGCGATGCTGACGTGTGGGCGTCGGACAGGCTTCGCCTGCTGGAGGGCAGGCTCATCTCGATGCAGGACGACGGCGGCGGCCTGGCCGTGTGCGTGCGCTACGGAGTACCATCCGCCCGCCAACACGTTGACGTGAGCTACCTGTGGAGGGCCGATGGAGAACGGCTGGAACTGTCAGCACATGTGGAACCGGGTCCGGGCTGGGGCTCCACCTGGCCACGGATCGGCTTTGACTTTGAACTGCCGGGGGAGTTTTACGAGGCGTCGTGGGCGGGGTTTGGCCCCGGACAAAAATACCCCGACACCGGGATGGCGCAGCGGCTTGGCTGGTTCACTGCAACCGTGGAGGAGCTTCAGGTGCCGTATGTGCGGCCCCAAGAGAACGGGGCCAGGTCCGGTGTTTCAACGCTCCGGCTCGGGGGTGCTGAAAAGGCTGGTTTCTCGATCACATTTTCCGGCGGCGATTTCTCCTTCACCGCCCAGCCCTGGTCCCAGGAGGCCGTGGCGGTGGCCAAGCACACCCCCGATCTGGTGGCGGACGGCATCACCTACCTAACGCTCGACGCTGCCGTGCACGGTATTGGCACGGCGTCCTGCGGCCCCGGAGTGTTGCCGAAGTATCGGCTGGCCCCGGGGCCGGCGGACTTTCGGGTCGTTATCTCATAACCCACGCCACTGGGGAAGAGCTACAAGGCCCTGCACTGGCCAATATTGCGGCCGGAGACAGCGTTGGGTGCACCATGGGAGTCGCCAATCTGAGGGGCCGGTATGTTGGCCACGCAGTTGAGCTTGACGGTGTTGGCCGCGGATGCGTGACATGGCCGGATCGGAAGACCGCGGTCACGACCAGAGCGATCCTATTCCCATGCCCGGTGCGCAACCAGACTTTTAACAGCTTTTAGGTAGAGTTTTTCAACAGGTAGGCCTGTTATGCTCCAATCACTTTCTAAGGACGCAAAGATGTCACGCACAGTCGTTATCACCGGTGCAAGCGATGGGATTGGTGCCGCCGCCGCAAAGATGCTCGCTTACCCGGGTGACACCTTAGTGGTGGTGGGGCGCTCGCCGGAGAAGACCCAGGCCATAGCCCGCGAGGTGGAAGCCGACTACTTCCTTGCAGATTTTGCCGATCTGTCACACGTGCGGGCGTTGGCGGCATCGCTGGCACAGAAGTACCCGCGCATCGAGGTGCTGGCCAACAACGCCGGTGGGATCATGGGAGGCTACGAGGAGACCATTGACGGGCATGAAAAGACATTTCAGGTGAACCATCTGGCCCCGTTCCTGCTCACCAATCTGCTGATGGACACGCTGGTTTCCAGCCGGGCCACCGTCATCAACACCTCAAGTGGTGCCAACAAGGTCATGGCGAAGTTTGACATCGATGACCTGGACGCGAAAAAGCACTACTCGGCGAACGCTGCCTATGGGAATGCGAAACTGGCCAATGTTCTTTTCACCAAGGAACTACACCGGCGCTACGGCGATCACGGGATCTCTGCGGCAGCCTTCCACCCTGGCATTGTGGGGAGCAACTTTTCCGCTGAGTCCAGGGGAGTCACCCGACTGGCCTACAACGGACTTGCCAAACGCTTCATGCTCGCCCCCGCGCAAGGCGCGGACACCCTTGTGTGGCTTGCCACCACCACACCGGGTGTCGACTGGGTGCCGGGGGAATACTATGCCAAGCGCAAGGTTGCCAAGCCCAACAAGATCGCCGAAGACGCCGCGCTGGCCAAGGAGCTGTGGGAGCGTAGCGCTGCCATGGTGGGCCTGGGCTGAGAGTCCATAGAATCCGTGGCTTAGTTCGGCAAGGTTCCGCCCGTGTAAATGCCCTCCGCGATTTGACGGACCAGCCAGGGGCTGAACGCGAATGGCGCCGCCATTACCGCTTCCTCGACATCAACGATCGGTGCCCACGCCCACTCACTGACCTCGTGCGGGTTGGGTGAGATCACGCCGTCGTCCACTACGACGGCCGTAAAAACGGGGCAGATCTCATTTTCCACAACTCCGGAGGCATCCACCGCACGGTACCGGAAGTCAGGCAGAGCCGGCTGGATCGCGGTGACACGCAGGTTCAGCTCTTGTGCGGCACGCCGCACAATGGCCTGTTCAAAGGATTCACCGGGTGTGGGGTGTCCGCAAAAGGAGTTGGTCCATACCCCAGGCCAGGTCAGCTTCGTCAAAGCCCGCCGCGTGAGCAATGTGTGCCCTTCGCCGTCGAACACATGGCAGGAAAAAGCCAGATGGAGGGGAGTGTTGCTCCCGTGGACAAGGGACTTGTCTGCGGTGCCAATCTCGGTGCCGCTCTCGTCGAGCAACCGGACCAGTTCGATTCGTGAACCCATGATCGTGACGTCCTTTCCGACGGCGTCCTTCCAGTCTAAGGTTTCACCTCGTCATGGGTGACAACCTCGTGCAGCTCGAGCCCGCCGGCCTTGAGTTTCCAATAGTGCAACCGCAGCGCCCCTGAGGTACCTTGCTCAACAGCAAGCCGCATGCAAATGTCCTCGCCCCGCGTGCGTGCAGGGGCGTGGGCGCCGTCGTTTTCGCGCAAAAAGTGCGGCTTGCGGTTGTGTAACGGACCCTGCCGCGCAGCCACCAAATCCACCACGGCACGCAGCGCCTTGGTGCGTTGTGCCGCCGTCAGTAGCGCCATGGAGGCAAGGAATTCAGGCCCAATGACGTAGGTACCCAAAGGTTCGGCTGCCTTGTCTGTGGCGGGCACCCGCTTCGCCCACTGTGCGTTCAGTTCAAAAGCGAATTGCTGTTCCGGGGTTGAAAACAGTCCGGTGAATCCTGTCTCGGAGCGCGATGCCACCGACCGCAGCTGCTGTTTGGTCCCTACCAGCTTCGTCTTAGTCCTCGCCAGCTCGGCCTTGAGTATGTCCACCTGGTGTTGCGCTTGATGGTGTTGCCGGGCCAGTTCCCGGACTTCACCGTGAGCTTGCTCCACCTGGTCTTGCAGGGCACGGGCGATCTTGTCCGTGGCCCCGCGTCGGGTGGCGGCTTCCAACAGTTCCGTGATGGTGTGGCGGGCTTTTTCGAGCTCCATTTGCGTGGACTTGAGTGCGGATCTTCGCTCGGCAGGGGACGGTGCGGGGCCGTGGCCACGGGGCACGACGCCGGTCCCGGCAGTTTCGCAGCCCGGCGCACGTGCGTGCGCCTCGCCAGCGGTCGTGGTGCCCGGGCCGGCCACAGTTCCCGGAGGGGCAAAAATACTGGTGTAGGGGCGTGCAGGATCCAGCCAAGGAGGACCGCCCGCCGTCAGTGCCGGGGCCGGCACCCACGGTTCGTCGTCGTCCACATCCAGCATTGAAAGCACAACTGTGCCATTTTCGTAGAGCACGCGAACACGCACCACTTCACCCTCGGTGAGCAGGTCCTCCGCGCAGTCGAGCTCGTTGGAAGAAATCCGTTCCACACCGATCCGAAACTCGGCCCCGGGCCACAAAGTGACCCGGGCGTGATTAGATGTCGCCGTTCGGACACGTGCTAGGGCCACATCGCCGTCACTGTAGACGGTGACGGGGGAGCCCGGCGTGAGCAGCGAGCCGTGGATGTCCAGTGTGCTGTCCTGCAAATTCAGCAGCCCTGTCACCTGTTGGCCCGGCGTCAGCAACCAGTCCAGGGGGACGCCGGGCAGAAGGGTCTCTGCGCGAATCGTGACGGTTTGCTCCGTGGATACAAGGTTTACCAGGGCGCGGCTGTTGTCTTCGGAAGCGAAGCCTCTGACGATCCCCGTGACCATCACGGCCGCGCCCTTAGATGCCGACGGGGGTGGCGGTGTCCTACTGTGTGCCGCAGTCCGGATATCGCCCAAAAGCTGTTCCGCAAGCCGGGCCAGATTACATGCCCCACGCACCAGGTGTGCCCCGGGCGTGATTGCGGCAAAGCCGGGGCCCGCGGGATAGACGCGGGCGCCCGTGCCATAGATTTGCAACTTAGGCGGCAGTCCGTCCTCCAGCTTGCGGGTCTCGACGCCATTGGCGATTTCGAAAACGTCGGCCTCGTCGCCAAGAATCCGAGCCAATGCGGCGGCGTCGATGCGATGGCTACCGGCGTCGTGCGTGTAACTGACGACGACAGCTGCCCGGTTCCGCTCCGTCCCCATCAAATGCTGGGAAAGGGATACCCCGGAACTGCATTGGGTAAGGAGATGGCGGGGGCCCGGTTCTGCTGCTGGCTCGGGGAGGGGCTTGCGCCGCTTTTGTGCCGGCATACCTGCTCCTTTCCCGACGGGGCGGCAGGAACCGCAGCCGTGTCGCTCACAATACCGCGTGCCGGGCAGGGAGCGAAAGCAGCCAGCCACTAGACCTGTGCAATGTCACATGCTACTGTGTGTTTCTCGTCACAAGGCGACAAAGGTGTCCCTAGTCCATAGCAAATTTGGAGTCGAAAGCATGTCACTACTTCGTGAAGCCAGCCCGCCCCCGGTGGCCAACTCCGGCGGAACCCCGGCTGGTCTCAAGCGCGTCGTCGCTGCGGCGATGGCCGGCACGGTTGCTGAATGGTATGAGTTCTTCTTGTACGGAACAGCGTCGGCGCTCGTTTTTGGAACGCTCTTTTTCAAGCAGACAGGCAACCCGGTCGACGGCATTATCGCCGCTTTCGCCTTGTATGCCGTCGGTTTCGCGGCCCGCCCCTTGGGGGGTCTGGTGTTTGGCCACTTTGGAGACAAGTTGGGCCGGAAGCAGTTGCTGCAACTGAGCCTGGTCGCTGTCGGAATCACCACGTTCCTCATGGGCTGCCTGCCCACCTTTGACCAGATCGGTTACTGGGCTCCCGGGCTGTTGGTGTTCCTGCGCCTGGTCCAAGGCTTTGCCTTTGGTGGCGAGTGGGGCGGCGCCATCATTTTGGTCAGCGAGCACAGTCCGGACAACCGGCGCGGTTTTTGGGCCAGCTGGCCGCAGGCCGGGGTGCCCGCCGGGAACCTGGTGGCAACACTGGTGCTCCTGGCACTGTCCAACGCGTTGCCGGAGTCGGAGTTCCTAGCATGGGGATGGCGCGTGGCCTTCTGGTTCTCCGCCGTCGTTGTCTTGATTGGCTACTGGATCCGGACCAAGGTTGATGACGCTCCCATCTTCAAGGAGGCGCAGGCTGCGCAAAGCCAGGGTGGCAAGCAGCAGCTGGGTGTTTTGGAGGTCCTGCGCCACCACTGGCGTTCGGTGCTCATCGGCATTGGAGCACGCTTTGCCGAGAACATCCTGTACTACATTGTTGTGACTTTCTCCATCACCTACTTAAAGCTGGTGGTTGAGGTGGATACCAGCCGCATTCTGCTGCTGATGTTTGGCGCCCATGCTCTGCACTTCTTCATGATTCCGTTGATGGGCTACCTCTCGGACATTATTGGCCGCAAGCCGGTGTACCTGGTGGGAGCTGTCCTCACGGCCTTCTGGGGTTTTGTGGGCTTCCCTATGATGGACACCGGCAACGACTGGATCATCATGGCCGCCATCTCACTGGGCTTGGCGATCGAGTCCATGACCTACGCGCCGTATTCGGCGCTCATGGCTGAAATGTTCCCCACGCGCGTGAGGTACACCGCGCTGTCACTGTGTTATCAATTTGCGCCTTTGCTGGCGGGATCGCTGGCGCCGTTGATTGCCTTGACCCTGCTCAGGAACTACAACTCCTCCGTGCCCATTGCGCTGTATTTGGTGGCGGCATCAGTGATTTCCATCGTGGCGGTAAGCCTGGCGAAGGAGACGAAGGGCAAGTCGCTGCGCGAAGTTGATGAGGAATCTGCCATCCGAACGGGCATTAACTAGCTTTATACAATGTGACATTGTACTGTGGGGGTATTGGATCTTCCGCAGCGGTCAAGATATTTACAAAGGAGTAAAAATGAACAGCAAACCATGGCACGGCGTACAGGTGGCAACGGCGCTTCCCTTCAACGACGATCTCAGCGTTGACTACGACGGCTACGCAGAGCATGTGCAATTCCTTGCCGCCCACGGCTGCGACGGCGTTGCGCCCAACGGGTCGTTGGGGGAGTACCAGACCCTGTCAGATGAAGAGCGTGCCCGCGTGGTGACCACCGCAGTCGAGGCAGCCCCTGCCGGATTTGGCGTGATGGCCGGCGTTGGCGCCTACGGAGCACTGCAAACCCTGCGCTGGACGGAGCAGGCCGCAGAGGCCGGCGCCCAGTCCGTCATGCTGCTACCGCCGAACACCTACCGCGCCAACGAGGAAGAGGTCATGGACCACTTCCGCACGGCGGCCAAGGTGGGGCTCCCCATCGTGGCCTACAACAACCCGCTCGACACCAAAGTGGACTTGACGCCGAAGATCATTGCCCGGCTCCACAGCGAGGGACTCATTGTGGGCGTGAAAGAGTTCACTGGGGATGTGCGCCGTGCGTACGAGATCAAGGAACTCGCGCCGGAGATGGACCTGCTCATCGGTACCGATGACACGGTCCTTGAAATGGGTATTGCAGGGGCTGTCGGCTGGGTTTCGGGCTACCCGAATGCGATCCCGGAAAGCACTGTTGAACTGTACAAGCTCTCCACCTCCGGCAACGTGACCGACATTGAGCGGGCCAGGGAAATCTACCGCGACCTCCACGCGCTGCTGCGGTGGGACACGAAGACGGAATTTGTCCAGGCGATCAAGCTTTCCATGGACATCGTGGGACGCAAGGGCGGCGCCTGCCGTCCGCCCCGCGGCGTGCTCAGCGACGAGGTCATCTCAGCGATCACTCGCGACACCAACAACGTCCTGGCAATGGGCTACAAGTAGCCGCTGCCGTTCCAATAAAGCGAGCGTCGTTGCAGGTACAGGCACTAGATTTAGCCTGGTTCCTGCAACGACGCTTCACTGTTTTCAGTTGCGGGCGCGGCTTGCGCAAATCTCAGTCATGACCACGGGCATGCTCGGCCAGTAGCCACTCGTTGCAAGCCACGGAGAATTCCCGCATCCGGGCCTCGGCGGCGACAGGATCGTGTGCCTTGATGGCATCGGTTATCAGCTCATTCAATGTTGCTGTCAGCTCACAAAAACTCGGGTCCACAAACGGCATCATGCTCATCGTGCCGGAATCGGCCTGTAGGTTCCAGAGCTCGTGAGCCAGCCGTTCCGAGCGTGCAGCTATCGCCACAGCCAGTAGGAACTCGGACACTGCCCGACGCCAGAAAAATGCGGGGTCGCCGTCAGCGGGACCCTCCTTAGGCCGAATGTACATCCTCATCGACGCGACGTCCTTGGAGTCGGCTCGTATAGCGGCAGCCCCCGCGCACGCCACAACAATAGCCTGAAAATGCAGACACAGTTCGGTGATCTGGTGCGGGGTCATTGCCAGCAATTTCTCGTGCGTCTGGGCGTCCGTCGGGGAGGCGTTCTCCGTGATGAAACTCCCACCGTTGCGTCCGCGCGTGGTGCGAATCAGTCCCCGCGCACGCAGGATGCTGAGTGCTTCACGTACTGTGACGGCGGAAACGCCAAGGGCTGCGGACATCTCAATTTCATTGGGCAAGCGCTGCTCGCTCACGAGCAGGCCGGATTCCACTGCAAGTTGCATGCGCTTACACACCTCGTCAACAAGCCCGCTGGTCTTCAGTGGCGCGAAGACGACAGCCAAGCGGAGTGAGGCCTGGATAGGGGAAAGCGACATGGTGCGCATCCTTTCCGTCGAACCATCAGCGACGTGCTAGACGGTCCTATCGATTCTACCGGGAGATGGTGGCCGGGCCGTCCTCGGATGGGGACTTCTGCATGGGCAGTGCACCCCATCGACGGGCGGGGTGGGCCGGGATAGGTTTCTACTAAGAGGTGTTCCGGGTCATCCGGACGGCGCCCACAAGAGTTCAAAGGATGTGCATCATGGCTGGAATGATTGGTAACGACCCGCAGGACATGGGTGAATTGGCTGCGAAGTTGAGCCAGGCAGTGGATCAGATCCACCAGATCACCTCGATGCTCGATGGCAAGGCGCAGTCGGTGCGTTGGGAGGGTCCTGATGCTAATCGTTTCAAGTCCAGTGAATGGCCCCAGTACAAGAGTGCTTTGACTCGTGTGGCCCAGGACTTGGAGGCCGTCAAGGGGATTGTGAACAAGCAGAAGCAGCAGCAGATCAACGCTTCAGCCTGATTCCCACGCACTCCCACCACTCGCTTCGCTCGTGAGGGATCTATCCGGGCACTGAGGGGGAGCTGCTAGAGGCTTTCGGGCTCGGGTTCACTGGCTTTTTCCAACGCAGCGGCATGTTCGTTCATCTCTGTAATGTCAGGGGAGGCCAATTCCGAATAGACCTCAGCCAGGGGGTCGGGTTCGACGGGGTCGTGGGTTATATCTGTGTCACGGTCTGGGTGTTTGCTCATATCCACACCATAGTCCGGGTGCGAAAGATTTATTAGGGCCTGTTCGACGACGGCGAGGGCGGCAGGTGGTGTGGGAAGCGTTCCCGCCTCTGGCTGCGGCTAGATATCTTCCCGGGGCAGGGCCCGGCGCCGGGCTTCCCAAGGGCCGATGCGCAGCCACGGCTCCCAGCCGTCGCCCTTACGGTTGGGTGGGGGCCCGGCGGGGGCAAGGGTGGGAAGATCTGCAATTGCCTCTTTCAGGATGCTCCTGCATTCTTCTTCGGTCTGCTCGGAGATGAACTCCTTGCGGGATTTCAACAGCACCTTGCCCAGTTCGCAGCGGTACTGGGTGACGAAGGCCAGGAGCCCCAAAAGTCCGGCCACGGCCCAGGCGACCGCCAAGGAATAGTCGGTTCCGGCGTCGTCCGGCTCCACCAATTCCTGCACGGCAAGGTAGAACGAGAAGAGGGCGATCAGGGCGAAAGGCGCCAACCATTTCCCCGCTGCCAGGCGGTAGTTGAGGAAGATGCGCCGGTGGAAGTACTTGCCCCGTGCACGGTGCTGCGGATCGTGGTTGAGGTGACGGAGTTGCTGGCGCAGGGTGGGCCGTTCAAGGGACTCCTGAGAGGTGAAGTACGTGTCGAAGTCGCCGGAGGTGAACGTCTTGGTCCGGTTCGCCTGCCGCATTTGGCGCAACTGCTCCAGCTCAGCCGTGTAGTGCGCAATTTGCCGGGGACTGTCCAGAGCGCCGAATTTCCGGGCGTCGTGGAGATCGGCCAGCAGTTCGGGCAGCTCGATTCGCACGTTCCTCAGGAAAAGGTTGGCGATGACCAAGATGGCGACAGCGTAAATGACAAGTGTCAGCAGAGTGAAGTCGAATCCCGGCAGAGCAAACAGGCCAATCGGATCCCTGACTTCTTCAAAGTGAGCCGCAGCAATGCTTGATGTGATGCCCACAACGTAGTTGGCGACGAGGGTGAGCAAGCCAAGGATCAGCACCGTGTAGAAGAAGAGGCGGCCCTTTTCCCTGGTTTGCTGGTTAGGCCCGGCGACCACCGCAAGTTTTCTGCGCTGGCGGGCGTTTTCCGCGCTTTGAATGGCGATGGAAATGAGGCAGACAATAAGGAAGGAGACCACTATTAATGGACCGTCGTCCTCGATGAATATCGTCACTTCATTCCTCTGCCTTGGGTGCTGACCGCTGGGTGCAGCATTCTCAGCATTACTCTATGCGGTTGCCGGCTTATTCACTGGGTTTCAGCCCCCGCCACAAAGAACGTGATGGACGATAACCTCCTCTGGTCCAACAGCACATCCCACTCATAGGTCTCGCCAGCATTCAGCGGAAGCCCGCCAGAAAAGTTCAGCACCATGTTTGAACTGCCGGGAAAGCCCAACGGCGGCTGCTGGATGTTCGGTTCGCCCGAGAACCTGAAATCCAAATCCTGGGTGAACCGCATGATGCCCTGTCTTTCGGGGCCGGCGACAGTCACTGGCTGGCCGTCGGTGTTCACCAGGACCATCTCCACCGCGGCTGCGGAGTCACTAAACAGTGGAATGCTCACAGTGACGTTCACAAACACGGAGAAGGACGCGGTCAGGCCGGTTACCGGGTTAAGGCCCAGGGGCTGGATGCCGCCGCCAATAATGTTGACCTTGCCGACGGCATCGACGTTGACAAAGTCGGCAATCATCACTGTTGCGCTGGCGGTACTTGAAATCGAGGTAATTCGCAAGCCTCCAAAGCTGCCCGGGGCTCCGTGCTTGGCAAAGGAGAAAGGAACACGCCGCCAAACCGGTCCTCCCAGACGCCCTAGGCCACACCATCCACACAGGCAAGGGAGTGTTCCTAGCAAACTCTGCGCAGGTAGTTGCCCGGCACCGGCTGTGGAGGGCGTTCGCCGGTGCAGTGCGGGCACGCGGCGTTGTTGGCTGTCATCTCATCATCCTAGGCGCGGACTCAGGCCTCCTGCGCTCGTCAAGTTTTTGAGACAGTTTGATTGATTTTTCTTCTTACGCTGCTGCGTGGTTGATTTGATTCTGGTATTCGGTCAGGGCCTGTGCCGGCGGTAGGCCTTGATTGTTGCTATGGGGTCGGCGCCTGTTGTACCAGGACTCGATGTATTCCATGACCGCGGTCCGAGCGGACAGATGGTTGGGAAAATCGTGATGATGGTACATCTCGGTCTTGAGGTGCGAAAAGAAATTTTCGGCCACGGAATTGTCCCAGCACACACCCGTCTCACCCATGGACTGGGTGATGCCGTTCCCAGCGCACCACCGTTGGAAAGCGCCCGAGGTGTATTGCGCGCCCCGATCGGAATGAAATATGGCCCCGCCCGGGTGAAGGCGGCCATGGTCCCGGGCCATGGTAAGTGCATCAGTAATCAGCTCGGTGCGCATGTGCGATGCCATCGACCAACCCACCACCATTCGGGTCGCCAAATCAATGACCGTGGCTAGGTACAGCCACCCAGACCCTGTCTTCAGGTAGGAAATATCCCCGACGAGCTTTGTTCCCGGCACTGTGGCAGTGAAGTCCCGCCTGCCGTCGGCATCGAGCATGTGGTTCTTGATGTGTTCGGTCCTCGCGGCAGGATCCACCACTGTGGTCTTCTTCCATGCCCGCATCCGTACTGCCCGGATGCCCTGTTTGTTCATGATCGCCCCGACCGTTCCCGCAGCGACCGGGATGCCTTCATGGCCCAGGATCGTGGTGATTTGATCCCTCCCGGCCATGCCCTTCTCCCGCTCAAACACACGGCACACCTCCTCGGTGAGCTCTTCATGGCGGATCTGGGTCGGGGTAGGTTCCGCCGGCTTGCACCAGCGGTAGTACGAGGACCTGGGCACCTTCAATTGCTGGCACATCCAGTCGATCTTGTAGTTGGCCTTCTCCTGCCAAATAAACGTGTAGTAATCGTCTATCGTTGCTTCGCGGCGAAGAAGGCACTGACTTTTCCCAGGAACTCGATCTCCCGTTTCAGCTCAGCATTCTCCGCCTGTAACGCCTTGTATTTCGCCCATTCCACCGGGCCCGGATCATCCTTCGACGCTTCCGGGTGGTCTTCCTTCCAGGCCCTCACCCAGTTCCCCAACGTGCCGTCACTGACACCAATTTCCTTAGCTACCTGCACGATCGGACGGCCCGAGGAAATCAACAACTCAACAGCCTCGGCCTTGAACTCCGGGCTGAACTTACGACGATTAGACATGAAACAGATTCTCCTAAACTCTGTCTCAAATCACCATACGGGCGCACTCCCTCAGCACCTTCATGAACGTGGCGTTCGGGTTGTGTTGCCTTCACCTGGCTGTGGGATCCCATTTCTGTGCCCGGGACAAGGCCAAGCCAAGTTGGTTTCCGCCGGCCTCACGCAACTGCTCTGAATCGCCAACTACGACCAGCAAGGTTCGTGCGCGCGATAGCCCAACATAGAGGCGCTCGGCGGCACTTTCCATCTCCTTGAAGCCGTTGACGCACAGGATCACCACGGAGCGTTCCAGGCCCTTGAATCCCAAGACGTGGCCATAGAACTCGCCTTCATTGGCGTGGAACTCGCGCCAGTACTCATCGATCGTGTTGTCCTGGAAGTAGCCAAGGTGAATGGGGTGGCGGGAATTGGTTGTCAACAATGCGATCTGGTTATTTGCCCAACCATCATTGATGAGGGCATCAACGCAGTCGCTGGCCACATCCATGGCGTCCTCTGGCGAGCATTCAACCCGTCGCACGGCCAGGCCGGTACTGCCACGCGGGGTGAACTTTTCCCCGGCGAAGCTCTTGAACGTCTCGGCGATCTTCTTGGTATTGCGCAGGTTATCGTCAATGTGGATCGGAACAAGGTCCTTGAGGGCCATCGCCGAATCCCACCGCTTGTACACGTCCTGTCCGTCGTCCATAAACGCGTAGATTTCAGAGCTGTCCGGGTGCCTCAGGCATTCCCGCAAAGCGTCCCACCACTCCGGCGCAAAGTCCTGTGCCTCATCGACGATGATCGCGTCGAATTTTTCATCCGCCGGCAACGCCGTGGCCAGTTCCTTCAACATCCGGGGCATCTCTATATCGAAATAGTCCTGCCCGATACCCGCCGGCACGCCGAGCGAGAGCACGTACTCATGGAACTCGCCCGTGAATGCGGGCCTTGCACTTCTCCAGTGCGCCACCTGATTGGACAGGTACAGGCCAAGGCCCTTGTTGTAGCAAAAAAGCCCCACACGCTTGCCTGACTTGCACAACTCGCGGGCCTTCTCCACCGCCAACCAGGTCTTGCCGCTGCCAGCGCCGCCGGTGAAGCGGATGCGCGGCAAAGAGCGGGTGGCCGTGATTAAAACCGCCTGCCGCTCGGTCAGGTGGTCCTGCTGGTGTTCTTCTTCCGCGTATCCAGCCGCACTGCCCTGGGACTGTTCGAGATTGCCCTCGAGCCAGGGGATGATGCGCTCCAAGTACGACGGCGCCAACGGGACAGTGCCGCCGCCTTCGGTCTCGATCGCGTGACGGATCTTCTCGGCCGGATTCTTGCAGTCGGCATGGTCCAGGATGATTGTGCGAGGGTTTCCGGATTTGACCCAATCTTGGGGGACCGCGGAGTAGGGGAACGCGGCCAGGTAGGCGAAGCGGCTGGTCATTTTTGAGCCGGTTTGGTCTGTGATCCATTCCTTGAACGCGTGCATCGATCCTTGAGACTGGGCCAACGGGTCCTGGAGTCTGTGTTTACCGTCCTTCCCTCCGGACTGGAACCATTGGCCGTGCTCGTTGGTCACGAGTCCGCCCTTGACCTCAATCGCCGCCATTCCCACCCCTGGCCAGAGCACCAGGATGTCGATCTCATGCTCGGCGCGGCCGTGTCGGGCCTGGACTGAGTGGGCTAGGACGACGTCGTCGGGCAGGCTGGCCTTCAGGGCAACCCAGACCGCCTTCTCGGCAAGCTGGCCCTCGGCGAAGTCCGGTTCTGGTGGAATACAACGCAAGGCAGGGTCCTTTCGACGGTGGCAACAATCCAAAGCTACCGGCCGACCGCCAAAGTTGGGGTTCCTCCCTTGGACATGAGTGCAATTCTTCAAGAAAGGAGTCGGCGTGAGTGGCCAGAATGCGAATGCGATCCTCATTGCGGCGGATCCATATGTGTTCCCGCTCAAGGGAGTGGCGGTTCTCGACAATAAATCCGTCACCGGTTCCGTCCGGGGTGGCAAGGTGCATTGAATTCGTGCCACACATCAGGTACTGATTGTGGACGACCCCAAACTCCTGCCGGGCCCATTCGGCAATGATGGGTTCACGATCGCGCCCATGCTAGAAAACCACGAAATCACGGTCCTGGGAAGAAATAGGGGTCCCTTTGACGGAATATGCGTACTGAATAGCTGATGTGAGGTCGAAATCTAAGGGAGCGCTGGGCCCAGGTGCAGCAGGCAATTGATTAGACAGGCCGCCTGCCGGATCAGACCGTCCCTCCATATCGATAGGCGCAGCTGCTTGAATTCCAGTAGCCATGGCTTGAGTCTCCACGGTCTTTGAGCTGGCCTCCGCCGCCACCACTGGCCCCGGTCGGCGCTGGAGTCTCCGGGGCGTTTCCACACGGCTGGAACCTGTTGGAGGTAAGGTTGGGCCATTTCGCCCGCACTTTAGTTTCTGGTTCCGCTGGGCTAAGGCGCCCAAGGCATTGGCCACGAGAATTGCCACAGCCGCCAAGGCAGCGAAGAATATCAAGACAGCAGTTAGCTCCAAAGTGAATCCTTAAATGTTGTGTTTCAGGTTGCCGCTGGCAGGAAAGGCGCTCACCCTAAGTTTTAGCATCATGGTCAGACAGTCGGGGGTCGTCATCGTTCGTTCGTCTTTGTCGCACCCACCGCATACCCTGGCGAAGTGAACACATTTGATGGGGATGAAGTGCCGGAACAACTGGCCGAGGGACTCTACGAGCTCCTACACACCAACACCCTTGGCCGCCGGCTTGCTGCTGTGCCGGATTTGCAGCCCACCGTCGAGGGCATCGGCAAGGATGCCTCACCAGAAGCGCTTGCCAGGCACGTTGGTGAAGCCGTCGAACAGATGCTCGTGCAAACCCGGGAAGAGGACCGGGTTGCTAGGACCAACCAGCTTCTGACGCTGATCAGTCCTGGACACCAGATCACCCAAGGACCTACCCAGCTCCGGTCCCTTCACAGACCTGATGGGCTGAAACGGCGCCAGTTGCGCAGGCCAACAACAAACCTCAGTGACAGTGCGCTGCTGACAAATGGCAAGGATGATCCGAACCTTGCTGCAGAGATCCGTGCCGAGATGGAATCGGCAGACTCGGTGGACCTCTTGTGCGCGTTCATTCGCTGGACGGGCATTCGCCTTCTGGAACCGGCCCTTGAGGGATTGCGGGAGCGTGGCGGCAAGCTCCGGGTGATCACCACCACCTACATGGGCGCCACTGAGCGTCGGGCCATCGACCACCTCGTCAACAAATATGGCGCCGAGGTCAAGATCAGCTACGAGACCCAATCGACCAGGCTTCATGCGAAAGCCTGGCTCTTCCATCGCAGCACCGGCTTCAGCACCGCCTACGTTGGCAGTTCCAATCTGAGCCAGGCGGCCATGCTGGATGGCTTGGAATGGAACGTCCGTCTGTCAAACATCGGGACTCCGGCACTCCTGCAGAAATTTGCCATCACCTTTGACAGTTACTGGGAACAACGCGCGTTCCAGTCCTACAACCCCGAAACAGATGCAGCGAAGCTTGATGCCGCGCTCCAGCGCAACGGCGGCAAACAAACCGCGGCCCCCACGGGCTACACCGGGCTGGAAGTTGAGCCGTACCTTCACCAAGTGGAAATGCTGGAAGATCTTGAGGCCGAGCGCGTCAAGGGTTTCCACCGCAACCTGCTCGTCGCAGCCACTGGCACGGGCAAAACGGTGATCGCCGCCCTGGACTTCAAGACGCTGTGCCAACAAGCGGGCAAGGACCTCTCGCTCCTTTTCGTCGCCCACCGCAAGGAAATCCTTCTGCAGTCCATGACGACGTACCGCAATGTGATGCAGGACGGCTCCTTTGGCGAGCTCTTCGTCGGCGATCACAAGCCCGAACAGTGGAAGCACGTCTTCGCCAGTGTTCAATCGCTCTCGGCCAAGGGCATCCTGGAGCTGCCCGCGGACCGGTTCGACGTCGTCGTCATTGATGAGTTCCACCACTCTGCCGCGCCTACCTATCGCTTGCTCATCGATCATCTGGCGCCCAAGGAGTTGCTGGGACTGACGGCCACTCCTGAACGCGGGGATGGAATTCACGTCGCCGAAGAGTTCTTCGATGGACGCACAGCCAGTGAATTGCGGCTTTGGGATGCCCTCGCTGCTGATCTTCTGGTGCCATTCCATTATTTCGGTGTCTCCGACGACGTCGACCTGAGCCACCTGGAATGGAAACGCGGCTCCTACGACCTCCAGCAACTCAGCGCCCTCTACACGGGCAACGACGCGCGGGCGGCCAAGGTCATCAAAGAGCTGCAGGACAAGGTGACGGACACGGCAGGCATGCGGGCCATCGGCTTTTGCGTCTCGGTGCAGCATGCCGAGTACATGGCGGCGGTGTTTAACCGTGCCGGGATTGTGTCGGTTGCGGTGTCCGGCAAGACGGACGACGGAGAACGGGCCCTTGCACTTGAACAGTTGCGTCAGCGGGTGGTCAATTGCATCTTCGCCGTCGACTTGTTTAATGAGGGCCTGGATCTGCCGCAAGTGGACACGATTCTGCTGCTTCGTCCGACTCAGAGCGCCACAATTTTCATCCAGCAACTGGGGCGCGGGCTGCGCCGTTCACCGGAGAAGTCTGTGCTGACTGTGCTTGATTTTATTGGACAGCAACACCGCGAATTCCGCTTTGATGTCCGATTCAGGGCGATGACCGGCTATGGACGCAAGCAGTTGGAGAGGGCTGTCGACGACGAATTTCCATACCTGCCGTCCGGTTCACAGATTGTACTGGATCGTGTTGCCAAGGATGTTGTGTTGGCGAACCTGAAAGTGCAGCTGAACCTGAACAAGCCGAAGTTGGCAGCCGACATCAGGTCCTATGGTGAGCTGTTGTTGGATGCCTACCTGGAGAAATCCGGGAACGACGTCAAGACGGTCTACAAGACAACCAGGAATTCCTGGACCGAGTATCTTCGCCTGGCTGGTCTCATTGACTGGGTATCTCCGGCCGAGGCAGCGGCGCAAGGAAAGCTCGAGCAATTCTCCAGCGTCGAGGAAAAGAAGCTCCTTGGCCGGATGGCCGCACTGATCCACGTGGATGATCGCGAGCGCGCGGAAGCCTATTCGCGGCTGGTGTCAGCGCAGGCTCCCAGCTATGCCAGTCTTGGCCCGCGTGAACAAGTCTTTGCCCGCATGCTGTTCTTCACCTTGTGGGACGACGCCGGCGGTTTCGGATCCTACGATGAAGGCTTTGAGTGCTTGCGCCGGCATCCCTCCGTCTGCAACGAGATTCAGCAGGTTGTTGCCCTGGGTGCCGCAGCCTCAAAGCGGGCAGGAAAAAGCCTCGGCATGGAATTTTCTGCCATTCCACTGTTTTCACACGCCACCTATCGGCGCGAGGAAATCTTGGCAGCCCTGGATTATGGCTCATTGGAACTCGGGAAGAACATCAAACACCGTGAGGGTGTTGCCTGGTGTCCACAAAGCAGGACAGACGCATTCTTCGTGACCTTGAACAAGGACGAGGCGAACCACTCCGCCACAACGATGTACAAGGACTATGCACTCAGTCCTGAGCTATTTCACTGGGAATCCCAAAACGCCACTTCGCCGTCGAGCCCCACTGGCCAGAGGTATCTGAACCGTAAAGCCCATGGCTCAAATATTCTGTTGTTCACCCGTGATGCGGCGGAAGACGAGACCGGTTTGACCATTCCCTACACGTGTCTGGGACAAGTCGACTATGTCCAGCACAAGGGCGAAAAGCCCATTGCGATCACCTGGAAGCTGCAACGGCCCATGCCCGCCGACGTTTATATTGAGGCCGCTGCAGTTGCGCAGTAGCTATTCCACCGAATCTCCCGCTTTGGGTTGCTACGGTGGTCTTCGAGAATAACCACGGAGAAGGACGGCAAGGATACATGGATGCACGCACGATTGTCATCACGGGGGCCAGCAGCGGAATCGGCGAGGCCGCGGCTCGTACTTTGGCCCAGACAGGGGATACGATCGTCGTGGTTGGCCGCTCTGCGAAACGAACCCAGGCTGTTGCCGGGGAAATCGGTGCAGAGCATTTCGTGGCCAACTTTGAACGATTGGACGAGGTGCGAGAGCTCGCCGGAGCCTTGCGGGAACGGTACGGGCGGATCGACGTACTGGCCAACAACGCCGGCGGAATCATGGGGCGGCGTGAGCTGACCGTGGATGGGTTTGAGAAGACGCTACAAGTGAACCATCTGGCACCTTTCCTGCTCACAAAACTGCTGGCCGATATCCTCGTTGCCAGCGACGCCCGAGTCATCAACACTTCCAGTGTCGCCCATAAGCTATTCGGAAAACTGGATATCGAGGATTTGAACGTAGGCAAGAAATACTCCGCCAACAGGGCCTACGGGAATGCGAAGTTGGCCAACATCTTGTTCACCAAGGAACTTCACAGACGATTCAGCGGCACCGGATTGACGACGGCGGCCTTCCACCCGGGCGGGGTGGCCACCAACTTCTCCGCAGGGTCAACGAGTCTCATGCGCTTCGCCTATGGCAGCGGAATGCGGCAGTACATGTTGACACCGGCGCAGGGTGCGCAGACCTTGGTATGGCTGGCTATTGGGCAGCCTGGACTGGATTGGGAATCCGGGGAGTACTATGCAAAACAGAAGATTGCGCGGACAAGCAAACAGGCGCATAACACCCGCCTGGCCGCAGACCTTTGGGCGCGCAGCGAAAGCATGGTGGGGCCTTGGCTCGGGACTTCGTCACCTACTGGATAGTGGGCATTTTGGGTGCCACAGTAGGAACGTACCCGCTTTTCTAGGAGGACAACTGTGAGCGCTCGAGACAACACAAACCGCCGACTCAAGGAAGTTCTGGACATCATGGCCGCAGGGTCATGGCTGGACGAGAAGCCGAACGGGGGAGCAGTTCTGGCCGAGGCAGTTGCCCGCATTCCCTTCGCTAAGGATGAAGCCGAACTGCTCAGCGGCGGCATCCCCGTGGTCACAAGAACCTGACCAAGGCAACAGCTGATTTGGTCAAGGCCGGCTGGATGACCAAGGGTCGCAGCGGGTGGGAGATCACCGACGACGGCCTGAAAGCAACCGTCGCGTTCGTCCACGTCGCATCGTTGACAGCAGCCCTTGCCAACGCCACCCCAGTTCCGGCTGACACGCCGCTACCGGCGAAGCCGGCCGCCAGGAAACCCGCCGTCAAGAAGCCGTCCACCAAGGCTGCACCCAGGAAGCCCGCCTCGAAGGCACCCGCAGGAGAGCCCGGCGTCGTACTGGGGGACCAGCCACAGTCCGTCGCCCTGGCTGGCGACTTTGGCACCGTTTTGGGTGCCATGGAGAACTGGGACCCGGGTCATGCCGGCGTGCAGATGGTGTTGGATGCCCATTCCGGCATCTGGAAGCTGAGCGCCGAACTGCCAGCCGGAAATTACAGCTACAAGGCCGTGGCGAACGGTTCCTGGGATCAGAACTATGGCGCGTTCGGGTTTCTGGACGGGGCCAACCACGAGTTCACGCACGACGGCGGTCACGTCACTTTCCATTACAACCACGCCACGAAGGACGTGCTGCGCGGCGCCTAGCGAATCCCCGCCCTTGCAGTTCCGGCCTGCCAGCAGTCCCGAACTGGAACGGCCCGGGCTGGAGCTATTCGGCGTCGTGCAGGCTAATGGTGACCGAGCCCTTCCCCTCTGTGGACACGTGTTCGAGTGTCAACAGGCCGTGTCCTGGAACTGCCATCGATTCGGTTTCCGTGAGTGTCATGGTCTGGTCCCCGGCTGCGAGCCTTGTTTTGCGCTGATGGTTTCCATGGTGCTCTCCTATTTCTTGGGCGCGGTACCGGAAGCAACCGAGTCGGAGTTCTGCTTGTATTCCTTTTCGGTCAGCCACAAATCGCCCCAGCGCTGGTTTGGCCCATCTGGTGGGGGTGTCGCCGTCGAGATTTCCACCGTCGGGTCCCCAAGGATTGAGCAGGTGGATCATCCGTTGGCTCTCACCTGTTTCGGGGTTGATGTGCTCCGCAACTGAATCCACGATGTATTCGGGATTTGGGACGGCGTGGTTGTGGTCAACCCTATGTTGAAAGAACCAGGCCCCGTTGGGATCAGTTTTGGTGCCGACGGTGACCGGGTCGTTCTTTAGCCGCTCAGAGATGTCATCAAAGTTTGATTCCCCCGTGGACTTGATTGGCTGACCGGTGATGGCCTCGATCCCGTCTTTGCCATGGGCGTCGCTGGCTGCCCTCTCGGGGACGGTCGGTTCAACCTGGATATAGACGGACTCCCCATCCTTGAACATTTTAACTGTCCATGTCCCGTCCGGGTTTTGCCACACATGGTCCCGGATCCATTGTGGATCGTTCTTTGCCACCGCGCCGGCCGCCGCCAGGAACCAGTAGTCACCCACGTTTCTCTGCCGCATGTTGTGCGGGTCAAGGTCGGTTGTCCAAGGGAATCTGAATGGGCAGCGGGTGGTACTCGCCCATGCCACCAGTCTCGGGGTCTCCCGGTTTGTCCCTGCTGGCCTGCTGGTTGCCGCCGTGCATGCCGTCGTCGCCCGCACTTGCTTTCTCCTGCTCGTCGGCGTTCTTGTTCAGGGCCTCAGCGGCCTGGCGCAAGCCTAGTCTCGTGCGCGTCAGCTGGCCCCGATGCTGCGGGTTCCACGTCGTTGTGAACCGCTGGGCATCTTGACCGTTCCCTCTGATGTGGACAAGTGCGGCAGAAAATGTGGCGGCCGTGCGCTCCAACTGTTCACCGCATACGGGCGATTCGGTGGAACCGGTAAGGTGAATCCATGGTGAATGGACGACGTCGACCCGGCCTTGCGCTGGTACTGGTGGTTTGTACGGGGCTGGCCGCTGTGGCTTGCTCCGGCCCGTCGTTGCCCAGCGCAGCCGAGGCGGGGCCGCAATTTCAGCAGTTGTCCACTGATTTGGCGGACGCCCTGGCACGGGATTACTCGGGACAGCAGTGGCTTCCGGTGCAGGGCGCCAGACCCGCATGGTGGCCCATGACGACGGCAAATGCTCCCTCACGATCGGCACCTTGCGTTCACAGGATTCGTTGCGCGAGCTCGCCGACGGCTGGGAGCCGGTAATGAAAACCATCAACCCGATTCTCAGTGATGCCGGCTTTTTGCGAAATTGCGGGCATGGACTCCCTCAAAGGGGGCTGGACCGGGATCAGTTCGACCGACAAGCACGGTGGTGAACTGAGAATGTATGAGAAGGGTGCCACCGATATTTCGCTCGCAGTCCTGGTCTCCGACAAGGACTGTTCCGCAAGCCTGGCCCCGTAGAGCAGGTTCCGGTACGACGCCCGGCACCTGCCCGCCCTACAATGTCAGACCCTCCTTCTACAGTGAGTTCTAGATCGGATTCCGCTCGAATCCGGCGCTGGAGGGGGCAATAGTTGCCTCCTCGCATCACTCGCATGAGGAGAACTACTTTGGGGAATGAAACAACGGACCAGCAGCAAGGGTCCTACTATGCGCCGCCGTCGACCATGCCGCCAGCCGGTGGTCCGGGCTATCCGCCGCCCGGCCAGTTTGCGCCGCTGCCGGAACCCGCTGGCAACAAGGGCGCCGGCAAGGCCCTGGCCATCACCGCCTTGATCCTTGCGGTTGTCTCGTTGGTGTTGTGCTGGGTTCCGATCGTGAACAACCTGGTGTTCTTCCTTGGACTGCTGGCCCTGGGCTTCGGCATCCCGGCCCTGATCATTTCGGTCAAGAAGCGTTCCAAGGCCAAGGGAACTTCCATCGCTGCGGTGATAATTGCCGTGGTTGCCCTGGTCGGGGTGCTGGCCTCGCAGGCCATGTACTCGTCCATGCTCGACGGCATCAGCAAGTCCATCAGCGACAGTGCGGATGGGGTGGTTGACACCGCACCCAAGGACCAGAAAAAGGCCGACGACGCCAGCCTCGCCTTGGGTGCCACGGCCAAGGTCGGTGGTGACTATGAAGTAGCCGTCATGAGGGTCAATCCCAATGCTGGCGATGCGATTGCGGCGGCCAATCCCAACAACGTCCCGGCCAAGGGTCAGTACGTGTTGGTGGACATCTCCGTAAAGTATGTCGGTGCCAAAGAAGGCAACCCGTGGATTGATCTGACCCCGAAGTTTGCTGGCGGCGACGCCCGCCAGTACGACACCAGCACCTGCATGGCAGCGCTGGAGAAGTCAGGAACATCCCTCCCAACCCTGGGAACCGGTGCCACTGCTGACTACCAGGTCTGCATGGATGTTCCGGCAGGCGCAGTTGCCGACAGCAAGGTCTTTGTCGAGCCCATGTTCTCGATCAAGCAAGACCAGCGCGTGTACTGGAACGCCAAGTAGATCCGTGAGCCGTGGCGGGCTGGTCCACAGCGACTGGCCCGCCACTTTTCATACGTCGGGGGCACGGATCTGAGTCTGGTGTTTGTATTGATGCCAGGGCCGTGACTTGCAAAACTTGTGCCAGAGCAATCCCCGCACCTGTTGATGTGGGGATTTTTGCGTATTTGGCCTGAAAAGTACTAGTCCTAATGAAGGTTTGCACTAATAATTTCATGCAGAATTGCGCCGGATAATTCAGGTCCAGCAATGGTGCAACGCCAATCGCCGTCACGGAAACGTGGCGGCTTCAACTGTTAACAGGGGCAAATCTTATGGCGAAAATAGCAGTCTTCCTTGACTAGTCGAACGTTCATCTACTGGGGCATGGCATTTATTCGCCGAACTTGGATAGGGGGAGAACACATATCAACCCGCTGCTGATAGCGGACCGAATAGTGGAGCTCATGTCGATTCAATCGGAGGTTGATCAGGTGTATCTGTACCGCGGAAGCCCCGACTTCCAGCGGGATCCTCAAGCCGGCCAAATCTCTCGGGACGAGAGAGCGCGCTGGGGGAAAGATCCCAAAATTGCTGGCCACCATGAGCCGATGCTCTATGGGTGGGGGAGAGAGACGCCGAAGGAATCAGGGGTGGACATGCGGCTGGGGCTTGACCTGGTCAAAGCCGCCGAGTCCCGCGCCTTCGAAAAGATTGTGCTCTTTTGCGGTGACAGTGATCTGGCCCCGTCGGCCCAGGACGTCATGAAAACAACCACGCCGTTGGAACATGAGGCGTGGGCAGATGGGCAAGACAAGCCAGGAAATGCCCTCACCGAAATCTGCCGGCGGAAGTTCTTCCGCGTGCGGACGCACCTCCAAAGATAGCGGGGGACTTCTGGGACGGCCAGGACCGCCCGCTCCGAACCGCTGCATAGACCAACTCAAATAGGACTGAACATCATGAAGAAGAATGACTGCACGTGCTCGGGGCGGGTCACAACGTTGCGGAACCAAGTGGTGATTGCTACAGGCAAGGTTTCGATCCGTGGCGAGCACGAGCACCGGGACGAGGTTCACGCCCTGCTGGAGCGGGCGGGTGCAAGGGTGACAACCAAAATGTCAGGGAACATCTCTGTGCTCATTCACGGCGACTTAAGCGGTCAGATAGTTGCCGACCAAGTCCGGGAGTACAGTCAGAAGATCCTGGATCTTCTGACTGAATCCACCTCTGCCCACCATGTTTGTGCGGTGTCTTCCCGCGGTTTATCTGAGTTGTTGGAGGGGAGAGCGGCCGTGTGCCTGCACCGCCACGTCGTCGGGCAGTGAACACCGGCAGTGATCAGGGAGTTAGCCTGAGACGGTTGGCGGCCCGAAGTAGGTGCCGGAGACGTAGATGAATGTCGCCACGCTGAGGGCGCCGGTGATGATGGCGCTGATCCACAGGCCACGGCGTCGCTTCATGGCAGCCAGTCCCAACAAGACGGGAAAGGCGATCATGCAGAGCATCATGGCTGCGCTGAGGATTCCTTGCATGATCAGTCCTGCGGGATCGGGCTCGCCGCCTGCCGAGAAAATCAGCAGGTAGGCGAGTATTCCCATCGCGGCTACCGGCGCGGCCACCACGATCCACCCGATCAGCGTAATGCCGATGGCCCAACCCACCGACCGTTGCGGCTTTTGCAACGGGCTGGAAGTGGGAGAGGCCAACCGTGGGGATCGGGTTTCGTGGCGCGGTTTGGTCATGGGTCATTTGTAGCAGGTATGCCTGACTAAATACTGCCAACCCACACAACAAGCAGGAAAATGATGGCGCCCGCGGTGGGAATGCCTGTCCACAGGGCAGCGCGCCACATGGCTCGCTCCCGGTGGATCACGGCCTGGCCGACGAAGTGCGGCGCGGCGATCATGCAAAATAGCAGGACGGCACCGAGGGCAATCAGCGCAATCTTGCCGATATTTGCCAGGCTCGTATCGGGGTTCATGACCAGTCCGAAGATCATCGTCGCCATCACAATCAGGGGAACAATGACTATTGCCCAACACACAAGGGAAGCCAGGGTGCCGGTCAGCTGCGAACGGGGTGCCAGCAGTTGTTCACTCTTAGCTGTCGGCGACATTGTGGGATCAGTCATGCTCTATTTCTATCAGTCTTCACGAGGTGCCGCCGTCGCACTTAAGAAGTACGAAAACTATAGACGAAAGTCATGACTGGGTGTATTGTTGGTCACCGTCTATAGTGGTCTGGATGACATTCAAGCTATGTGTGTCAAGCTTTTTGAAGGAAAGGGCCACCGTGCACGATCGAATTCGCCATACCGGGTTGTTGGAAAAGAGGATGAGTGCGGCGGCTGCCGCGGCACTCATCAAACCTGGGATGACGGTGGCCATGAGCGGTTTTACCGGTGCCGGCTACCCCAAGGCCGTGCCGCAGGCGCTTGCCTCCCAGATGGAGGAAGTGCACGCCAAGGGCGAGTCGTTCAAGATCAAGGTCCTCACCGGCGCCTCCACGGCCCCCGAGCTCGACGGCGTCCTGGCGAAGGTGGGCGGCATGGAGCTGCGCCTGCCGTACATGTCTGACCCGGCGCTGCGCAAGCGGATCAACGACGGCGAACTCGACTACATGGACATCCACCTCAGCCATGTCGCCCAGCACACCTGGTTCGGCTTCTACGGCGGCATCAATATCGCCATCGTCGAAGTCGTTGGAATTCTGGAGGACGGCCGGCTAATTCCGTCATCGTCCGTGGGCAACAACAAGACCTGGCTGGACATGGCGGATGCCGTGATCATTGAGGTCAACAGCCAACAGTCGGCGGCCATGGAAGGCATGCACGACATTTACTATGGCACCGCGCTGCCTCCGCACCGCATGCCGATCCAGCTGACCGAGCCGGAAGACCGCATCGGCGTCCCGTACCTGCACGTCGACACGGAGAAGATCATCGCCGTCGTCGAGACGAACGCGCCGGACCGCCTCTCCGCATTCGCCGCACCGGATGAGGCCTCCAACCAGATCGCCGACCACCTGCTGGACTTCCTGGACGGCGAAATCGCCAAGGGACGCATGAGCGACAAGCTGCTGCCGTTGCAGTCAGGCGTGGGCAACATCGCCAATGCCGTGCTGGCCGGGCTGTCCCGAGGCGGCTACCGTGGCCTGAAGGCGTACACCGAGGTCATCCAGGATGGCATGCTGGAACTGATCAAGGACGGCACCCTGGCGTTCGCCTCAGCCACCTCTTTCTCCCTGTCTGAGGCCGGCATTGAGGAATTCAACCGTAACGTTGACTTCTACCGGGAGCGCATTGTCTTCCGCACGCAGGAGATTTCCAACCACCCTGAGCTGATCCGTCGGCTGGGCTGCATCGCCCTGAATGGCATGATCGAGGCCGACATCTACGGCAACGTGAACTCCACCCACGTGGTGGGCTCACATGTCATGAACGGCATTGGCGGCTCGGGCGACTTTGCCCGCAACGGCTTCCTGTCAGTGTTCATGTCCCCGTCCACAGCAAAGGGTGGGAAGATCTCCGGCATCGTCCCGATGGCCAGCCATGTTGACCACACCGAGCACGACACCATGATCCTGATTACCGAGCAGGGCCTGGCCGATCTGCGCGGGCTGGCCCCGAAGCAGCGCGCCCGCGTCATCGTGGAAAAATGTGCGCACCCGGACTACAAGCCGATGCTTGAGGACTATTTTGCCCGGGCGTCGCGCGACTCCTACGGCAAGCACACCCCGCACCTGCTGGGCGAGGCACTGTCCTGGCATCAGCGCTTCATCGACACAGGCGACATGCGCCCGTAGGTTGGCGCAGCGGTGATCGAGCTCGTCGAGATCCTGCAGAAGTGCCCCGTTCCCGTGTCCCCTTTGGACACGGGAACGGGGCACTTCTTTGTCGTTTCACGCTGATCGGCGCCCCGGTCAGGCAGTGTGTGCCGCGACGGCGTCGGCCAGTTCTGCGGCCATCATGTCCATGTTGATCATGGTGGCGGCGTTGGCGCCGTCCTGGGCTGCGGCCAGCACCGTGGTTTTCATGTCGGTGACATTGCCCGCTGCCCAAACTCCGGGAACGGCGGTCAGACCCGTCTCGTCGGAGTCGATGGTCTCACCGAATGGATTTGCCGAGGGCATAAGGCCTAGTCCGGCGAGAAACCCTGCTTGCGCCATCACCCGGGACTGCACAGTCAAAGCTTGGACCGAATGCAAGGAGCCATCCGTCAATTCGACACTGCTCACCGCGCCGTCCGTACTGTGAATCCGGGCTACCGGACTGGAAAACACGGGAATGCCGCGGGCCGAGAGCTGGAGAAACTCTTCCTTGGTGGGCTGCATTGAGTCGTTGAGGAACAAGGTGATGTTCGCCGACCATTGCCGGAAAAGCAGCGCCTGGTGCACGGCGAAGGAACCGTTGCCGATCACCCCGATGGCCTGGTCCTGGATTTCCCAGCCGTGGCAGTACGGGCAGTGCACTAGGTCTTTGCCCCAATGTTCGTGCAGCCCGGGGATGTCCGGAAGCTCATCCACCAAACCCGTGGTGACTAGGATGCGCGGCGCCTCAAACACGGAGCTGTCCTCCATGGAGATACGGAACCCTTCATTGGTGCGTTCGGCGCCAACAACTTCTCCGTGCTCAATCTGCACGTCGTAGGGCTCCAAATCCGCGCGGCCCAGGCGGGTCAGCTCAAGAGGAGCAACGCCGTCGCGGGTGAGGAAGCCGTGGGCGCCGGCAGCGGGCGCATTGCGCGGGGCCCCGGCGTCGATCACCAGGACCGAGCGGCGCGAGCGGCCCAAAAGAAGCGCCGCACTGAGTCCGGCAGCGCCCCCGCCAATGATGATTACCTCTGTCATGATGTCCGCCTTCTGCTGGATTGAATGTCCTTCCAGCGTGCGCCCCGGCATCCCAAGTTGGCAAAGTTTGTTGCTGAAGTGGCAAACTCTCCTTATGAGTGATGACACCGAGGAAGTGCTGTCCGGTGTCGGTCCCCGCCTCAAGGGGCTGCGGCTACAGCGGAACAAGACACTGGCGGAGATGTCGGAGGAGACCGGGATTTCCGCCAGCACGCTGTCCCGGCTGGAATCTGGGCAGCGCCGGCCCAACCTGGAACTGCTGCTGCCGCTGGCCCGCGCCTACTCCGTACCCCTGGATGAGCTGGTGGGTGCCCCCGCGACAGGGGATCCGCGCATCCACCTGCGCCCGGTCATCCGCAACGGGCAGACCATCCTGCCGCTGAGCAAGGGCGCCGGGGGCGTGCAGGCGTTCAAACACCTGCTGCCCGGCGGCCCCACGCTGCCGCAGCCGGAGCCGAAGGTTCACGAGGGCTATGAGTGGATGTACGTGCTGCGCGGGCAGTTGCGCGTGGTGCTGGGGGCGCGCGACTTTGTACTCAAACAGGGCGAGGCGGCGGAGTTCGACACCCGCACCCCGCACTGGTTTGGCCGCGCCACCACGGACAGCGTGGAATTCCTGACGCTCTTTGGCCCGCAGGGCGAACGCGTGCACGTGCGTGCGGCCCCGGCCAGGTAGAGGCCGTTTGCTACCGTGGGGACAACTTCAACGGTGAGGCGGGCGCGATGGCAACGATAGTGCTGGTGCATGGGCTGTGGTCGGACGGGTCCAGCTGGGCTGCGGTCATCACAGAGCTGGCGTCCCTGGGGCACCATCCGGTGGCAGCCCAGCTGGCCCTGGAGTCCATGGGCGACGACGTTGCCTCCGTGCGCCGCACCCTCGCCACGGTCACTGGGCCGGTTTTGCTGGTGGGGTGGTCGTACGGTGGCGCAGTGATTGGCGAGGCTGCACGGGATGTTCCCGCCGTCAAAGCACTCGCCTATGTGGCCGCGTTTGCTCCCGCCGAGGGCGAATCCGTCAGCGAGCTGTCCAGGCGGCATCCCGGCAGCCTGATCCCGGCACACGTGATGGTTTCCGACGGCTACACCTATATACACCGGGACCATTTCGGCGAGGTGATAGCAGCCGATGCTCCCGCCGGCGCCATTGCCATAGCAGCAGCGGTGCAAAGACTGGTGCGGATCGGCCTTGACCGGGCCAGGGCCGGGCGACCCGCGTGGCTGGACCTGCCTTCCCACTACCTGCTGGCCACCCAGGACTGTGCCGTGCCGCCTGTGCTGCAGCACGAAATGGCGCAGCGGATGGGTGCCACCGTCACCTGGATCGATTCCAGTCATGCACCCATGCTGTCCCGGCCGCGCGAGGTTGCGCAGTTCTTGGACAGTGCGTGCGCGGCTCTCGGGTAGCCTTCTTGTCTTGTAGCCGGCTGCGGTTCTTTCGCTATGCGCTGGATACCTCGCCAGTTCAGCTCATCTTGTCCTGTGGCGCAAAACCCACGCCCGGTTCCACGCATGCGGGAAGCGAAATTTTGGTATGCGCAAGACCCGCTCCTGGTCCTGCGCATATGGAAACTGTGGGCGCCCCGCCCAACCCTCGACGCCGGCGTCGGACCGGCCTACGCTGGATGACAAGGGCTCGGTTCCTTCCCGTGCCACGCGAAGAGGGTTTCACCATGGACACACAACAGGTGACGGACACGCTCGGGCGGCCGTTGCGGGACTTGCGGATCTCGGTCACCGACCGCTGCAACTTCCGCTGCGTCTACTGCATGCCCAAGGAGATCTTTGGCCGCGACTTCGCGTTCATGCCCAAGGAGCAGCTGCTCACCTTCGAGGAAATCACCAAGCTGGCGTCGATCGCCATGGCCCACGGCGTGCGCAAGATCAGGCTCACCGGCGGGGAACCGTTGCTGCGCAGGGGCATAGAGGACCTGGTGGGCATGCTCGCCGCGCTGCGGACCCCGGAGGGTGAACCGCCGGATCTGGCCATGACCACCAACGGGACTGTGCTGGCCCAGAAGGCGCAGGTGCTCAAGGCTGCAGGCCTGGACCGGGTGACGGTCTCGTTGGATTCCCTGGACGACGCCGTCTTCCAAGCCATGAACGACGTCGCCTACCCCGTTGCCAAGGTCCTGCACGCCCTCGACGCTGCGCAGGAGGCAGGGCTGGGGCCGGTCAAGGTCAACATGGTGCTCAAGCGGGGGCTCAACGACCAGGACATTCTCGCCATGGCTCGGCATTTCCGCGGCACACCGTTCATCCTGCGGTTCATCGAGTACATGGATGTGGGGTCGTCGAACGGTTGGAAGATGGACCAGGTGGTGCCGTCGGCGGAAGTGGTGGAACGCATCAACCGGGTCTTCCCCGTGGAGCCGCTGGAGGCCAACTACCGGGGCGAGACCTCGCAGCGTTGGCGGTACAAGGACGACGGCGGCGAGTTTGGCGTGATCTCCAGCGTCACCCGGGCGTTTTGCGGCGGGTGCACGCGTGCCCGGTTGTCCGCTGACGGGAAACTGTTCACCTGCCTGTTCGCCACGAAGGGCCACGACCTGCGGACATTGCTACGGGGCGGCGCCACGGACGCAGAGTTGGAGGACGCCCTGGCCGCGCTCTGGGGCGCCCGCTCCGACAGGTACTCGCAGCTGCGCAGCGCCAACACGCCGGGGCTGAAGAAGATCGAGATGAGCTACATCGGCGGCTGAGGGTTTCGGCACGCTCAACCACCGAAGGCGTAGCCTGTAGCCATGACCGCCACTGACGCCGGAACCAGCGAATCGTCCGCCAGCTACCCCACGCATCAGGTGCTGAACCAGCCGCCGCCGCGGGTCGGGATCAACGAGTACACGGCCAACATCCCGCTGGCCCAGTACCTGCAAACTGTTGGTGAGGCCGGCGTGAGTGCCACGGGCGGGCTGGAGGCGGTGGGCGCCGTCGTCGGCTCAGCACAGTTCCAGGAGGACGCCCGGCTGGCGCACAAGAACGCGCCCATCCTGCACACGCACAACAAGTACGGGCAGCGGATCGATGAGGTGGAATACCACCCGTCGTATCACCGGATCATGGGGGAGGCCGTGGCCGCGGGCGCGCACACCTCCGCCTGGGCACGGCCGGAGGTTGGCGCCAATGCCACGCGGGCTGCGGCGTTCATGCTGTTTGCGCAGGTGGAGCCGGGCCATGCTTGCCCGATTTCGATGAGCCATGCCGCCGTCGAATCTCTGCAGCTGGCACCGGATCTGGCAGCGCAGTGGCTGCCGCGACTGTACTCGCGCAGCTACAGCCCGGAGTTGGTGGCGGGCAAGGCCGGGGCGCTTTTCGGGATGGCCATGACGGAGAAGCAGGGCGGCTCCGATGTGCGGGCCAATACCACCGTTGCGGTGCCCGACGGGGAGAACTTCCTGCTCACCGGGCACAAGTGGTTTTGCTCGGCCCCGATGTCGGATGCGTTTCTTGTCCTGGCTCAGGACGACGCCGGGCTGGGATGCTTCTTGGTGCCACGGACCTTGCAAGATGGGGAGCGCAACACGTTCCTGATCCAGCGGTTGAAGGACAAGGTGGGCAACCGCTCCAACGCGTCCTCCGAAGTTGAGTTCGCCAACACGGTGGGCTGGCGGATCGGCGATCCCGGCCGGGGCGTGAAAGCCATCATGGGTATGGTCAGCCAAACCCGCCTGGATTGCGTCCTGGGCTCGGCGGCCGGGATGCGCCAGGCCGTGGCCGAGGCCGTGTGGCACGCGCGCCACCGCCGCGCCTTTGGTGCCAAACTCATCGATCAACCGGCCATGAGCAATGTCCTGGCAGACCTGTCCCTGGAATCGGAGGCCGCCACCGTGGTCAGCATGCGCCTGTCCCGCGCCTTTGACCACGACGCCGTCCCCTCCGAGCGCGCGTTCCGCCGCCTAGCGACGGCGGTCACCAAGTATTGGGTCTGCAAGCGCGGGCCCAACCACGCCTACGAGGCCATGGAATGTTTGGGCGGCAACGGCTACACCGAGGACTTCCCCCCTGGCCATGCGGTACCGGGAACAACCGGTGATGGCGATCTGGGAGGGGGCAGGTAACGTAATCGCCCTGGACGTGCTGCGGGCCATGGCCACCGAGCCCGAATCGGTGGACGCATTCTTTGCCGAACTGCGGCTGGCCGCGGGGGCGTCCCCCACCTTTGACGACTTCACGGCGCGGCTGCGCGAGCAGGTGTCTGCAGTGAGGGCGGCCCCGCAAGACCATGCCGGGCAGGCCCGGAATGTGGTGGAGAAGATGGCGTTGGCGCTGCAGGCCGCACTGCTGATCCGTTTCGCACCGGCGGCCGTGGCGGACGCCTTCACCTCCTCCAGGCTGGGAGGGGACCGCTCCTTCAACTACGGCAACCTGCCAGCCGCCTCGGATTTCGCGGGGATCCTGGCGCGGACGTAGGGCGGCTGAGAACCTCATTGTCAGTGCCTGGTGACACGCCGCAAACACTCCTGGCAGACGCGGGGATTGGTCGCTGGAAAGGTCCACCGAAAATCCAACCGACCGCACACACGCCGGGCCGGTCTACGCTGTGGCCGCCGCCGGGACCGTGCACGCATTCTCCTGCGACACCCGACGCAGCAGCGCCCACGCCAGTAGCCCGATTGACAGCAGCGCCAGCAGCGGCTGCACCGGCTCAAAGAACGTCATGGCTCCGGAGGACCCCAGCGCCAGCAGCACCAATTTATTGCAGACCGGGCAGCCCACGGCGAAGAAAGTCAGCAGCGAAGCGAATACGCCGGACTTGTTCGTTGCGCCCGTGCCGGCCAGCGGGGATGCCACATACGTTGCCACGAGCAGGCCCGTCAGCACCGAGCTGGCGGCCAGGGCGGCGTAGGACCACCACGTCGGCGGGATTTCGCGGCCAAAGAACGGGTTCGGGATCAGGTCGGTCGGAATGGCGACCACCACATACGTGGTGACCGCCGCGGCGGCGCCCACCAACCAGCGCCGCCGCGGCCACCCACGGAGATTGCTTACAACAGTGCCGAGCATCTCAGTGCCCGTCTGCGGTGCTGCGCGCGGCGGGGGCCTGTTCGGCCGGCCGCTCGACACGCTTTTCGGCACGGTGGGTCCGCCACAGGTAAGCCCCGCCTGCAAGGAACAGCACCACCAGCGCGGCAATGCCGAAACCAACGTTGGAGACCTTGGTGGAGATCCCCACGATCCACGATTCAGCCTCGTATTGGGCGTCGATGGTCAGGATGCCGCCCAGGGAGGAGGTGCCCTGGGTGGCCAGTAGCAGCAGGCCAATCCCTATGGACAGCACGCCCGAGACAACCATCCACACGGAGTTCTTCCACGGGCCCAGCTGGAAGCGGCGCGGTTTCAACCAGCCACGCTCGCCCAGTCGCAGGCGAGTCCAAAGCAGCGACAGGACCCCCAGCGGCAGGGCCATGCCGAGTGCGAAGATCGCCAGCATGATCCCGCCGTAGACCGGATTGCCGCCCGCAGCAGCCACAGCCAGCACCGAACCGAGGATGGGGCCGGCACACACCCCGGCCACGCCGTACACCGAGCCCAGCACAAAGACGGACACCGCAGAGGTACCGTCGGCACCGGCCCGTCGGCTCAGGCCCGGGAAGTCAACTCCGATGATCTGCAAAATTCCAATGACAATGACCACGCCCGCCGCAACAGTGATCAGCACGGTCCGGTTTTGCAGCACCAAGGAGCCGAGCAGCCCGGCCAACAGGCCCAGGGGCACAAGCGTTGTCAGCAGACCGGCGTAGAACAGTGCGGTCCGGCCCAGCAGTTTGGTGGGGCTGGCGAAGGCGTAGGCAAAGAACGCCGGAAGTAACATGACTGAGCAGGGGCTCAGAACGGTCAGGATGCCACCCAGAAACGCCCCTGTATATCCAATGTCCATGGGCTACTTGACCTGTGCCAATGCTTCATCGATGACCTGGCTGAACACGTCAAGGGGTTGTGCCCCGGGAATGGCCTGGTTGTTAATGACAAAGGTGGGCGTGCTGTTCAACCCCAGCGAGGTGCCCTCGGCCAGATCGGCTTTCACCCGGGCCCGCAGTTCGGGGCTGTTGAGGTCCGCGGCGAACTTGGCCATGTCCGGGATGCCAACTTGTTCGGCAAACTTCAGCAATTCCGGCTCGGCCAGTTCGGCCTTGCCCTTTTCCGGGGCCGCGGCATAGACAGCCTCATTGAACTCCCAGAACAAGCCTTGTTCCCCGGCCGCCCGAGCAGCCACTGCGGCCTTCTCCGAGGATTCCCCAAAGACCGGCAGGTCGCGCCACTCAATGCGCAGTTGACCGCTATCAACATATTTCTTCACGATTTCGGGCTGGGTCTTGCGCGCGTACACACCGCAGAAGGGGCACCGGTAGTCGGAGTACTCCATCATGACAACGGGTGCATCTACCGAGCCAAGGGCCAAGGGGTCTGATGGGATCCGCCGCGCCAGAGTGAACTCCTCCGCCGGAGCCTCGGAGCCGGCGGAGGAGGCAACCGCCCCGGCCGACGGTTCCGCGGGCTTCGCCCGGTTCTCACCGGCGGTCGCGCCAACGAAAACAATTGTCAGCACAAGAGCAACACCGAGCACAAGGGACAGGAGGATATTCCGGGTTTTTTTCGTATTCATGAGCAAACTTTCAGGATTGTGCAGGCACGGCTCTCCCGCGGCCGCAGTTCACTGCGGTCCGGCGGCAGTGCGCCATGCGTATATACAAGGACACGTTCGACGCCGGCCTCCACCCATGCTTCTTGGGCCGGGGTGGGCGCGGGCGCACGTGGTCTACGTCCTTACAATCCCTAGATCCAGATGTGTCAGTGCCGCAGGGTCCCTGCTCGAGAACTGCAGCACGGACGTGTCCGCCCGGGCGCGGTCTGGCCGTGCGGAGTCCGGGTTCGCCGGTGAGGGCTGCAGATGTGCCGGATTCGGTGCAACGGTGTTGCGTTCCACCTTGGCTTTGTCCCGTCCGGGTACGCACTTGGGGGAACCCGGTGCGGTGGACTGCACGGCGGAACTCTGAGCCGTGGCGGACTGCACGGTGGAACTCCGGGCCGTGGGGGAAGTCACTGTGGCGGGGGAGGCCTGTGCTCCCGTGCAGCCAATGACTACAAGTGCGAATGCTGCGAACGCCAGCAGGAGTGCGTGGGTGAGGAGACGGAAGCTAGGGCTTGTGCCTCGCATCCGTTGTCCTTTCACCCGTGGTGCCTACCTGGGCCGGTCATGGCACATTTTGCCTACTATACGTCAGCTGCCTGTTGCCCAGTCGGGGGAAGGGGCGCAGGAAAGCCGGCTTGCGGCGTGGTTCTCTCCTGCATGGAGAGAAATTCGTCCGCCGGGACCGTGAACAGCAGGGTAACAATGAGTGTCATGTCACGGTGCGGACTTTTAAGATCCGCGGCAAATCAACGATTTTTTGCGCTCCATGGTGCATCGCCAGGTCCTGCGTGATGTACCTCTCAGGAAATACTGGCATTCCCGCAATAGATATGTATACTTGGACGTAGTTGTAGTGTTGCGTTTTTTGTAGTTGAAGCGGCGACACCCCTTCGGGGGGACCGTCGCTTTTCTGGAGAAGCGGACTTACACCGTAAATCGGAGGCCCGAAGGTCGGGCGGAATCTCCAACTTCAGAAGGAAATAGAAATAATGGCTACAGGTACCGTCAAATGGTTCAACGCTGAAAAGGGCTTCGGCTTCATCTCTCCGGATGACCAGAGCCAGGATGTTTTCGCGCATTACTCCGCGATCAACTCCTCGGGCTACCGCTCCCTCGAAGAGAACCAGAAGGTCTCTTTCGATGTTGAGCAGGGTCCGAAGGGTCCTCAGGCAGTAAACATCCAGGCTATCTAATTTCTAAAGAAACCGTGCGGGCAACCGCGCACCTTCTTTAGTCTTTACAGGCTGGAGCGAATAGGGTCCCGGAATCCGGGGCCCTATTCGTGGTTAACCACCCTATTGCCTGCGACTTCCACCCACGACGCCGCCCACGACTGCGCTCCCACGTCCCGAACAAACCCCTTGCCGGAAGCTGTGTCCGAAGGGCATCGGCGCTTCTCACAGGCGCAGCGGGCTCGGTGTGACACCATAGAAGACGATGAATACCAAAGCTGCCCGCAGCCAACGCGCCGGACTTCCCATGCCGCTGGGCTTGCAGGGAGCCTTCGAGGCTACCCAAGTCTTTGTCATTTCCGGGTTGGTGGTGGTGATTCCCGTGGCTGCCGTCTGGTTCTCCGGCGGTTTCGCCGAGCAGAGCGCATCAGTTATGGCCCGGCTTGCCGGTCAAATATGGCTGGCCATCCACGGGGTGCCCTTGCACCTGACCGTGACCACGGGCCCCAGCTCTGACTCCGTACAAACAGGGGTGTTCAGCTTCTTGCCCGTGGGACTGGTCCTGATCCCCTTCTTCCTGTCCTGGCGAGCAGGGCGCAGGCTTGCTCGGGCCTCCTACACCGACCAGTTGTGGCAGCCCCTGCTCGGTGCCATTGTGGTGTACGGCGGTGCCGGACTGGCCACAGGGTTTGTCTGCAGCACCCCCGACGTGCAGGCTGGGCTGCTGTCGAGCATGCTCCTTCCCCTGGGCACGGCAGCCCTCGGGCTAATTATTGGCGCTAGGCTCGAGGCCGGTTCGTGGGGCCGGCTCATCGGTGTCAACGCCGCCGACTGGATTTCCAAAACCAGCCAGGACCAGCGTTGGGCGGGGTCCTACGCCTGGACAGTGGTCCGCTCCGGTTTCCTTGCCGTGGTGGCGTCCTTGTCATTGGCCTCATTCCTGTTGGCGGTGAACATTGCGGTGCGCTGGGCAGACATCGTCAGCGTGTACCAGGGCCTTAAGGCAGGCGCCGTGGGCGGTGCCGTGTTGACATTGGCCCAGCTGGGCTACGCGCCGAACCTGGCGGCCTGGGCTCTGGCCTGGTCCAGCGGGGCCGGGTTTTCCTTGGGTGTCGGATCCTCAGTGAGCCCGCTTGAAACAGCTGTGGCGCCCGTCCCGGCCATTCCCCTCTTGGCCGCCCTGCCGGCTGGGAACCTGAGCTGGGGATTTGCCGCCCTGATCATTCCCGTCATCGGCGGACTGCTCGCTGGCTGGTGGTTTGTGCGTGCGGGGGAGAACCATTTTGACGAGTGGCTCTCCTTGAAAATTCGCCTTCGCTGGCTCTCCCTGCCCCTGTCGACACTGGTCCTGGGCGCCATAGTGGGCGCTGTTGGGGCAGTTGTCGCCGGGGCCCTCTTCTGGCTTTCCAGCGGTTCCATTGGCTTGGGTCGGTTGACTCAAATCGGGCCGGACCCCCTCGTTGCGGCACTGTGGGTGGGGGCGGAAGTCGGCATCGGCGTCGTACTTGGCGCGTTGCTGGCGCCGTGGATTGAACAGGACAAGGCCGCAACGCCGTTGCTGCGACGCGGCGAATAGTGTGCGTTCGGATGTGCACTAAAATTGTGGCCATGCGCATAGTTGTTTTAGTCTCCGGGACCGGCTCCAATTTGCAGGCAGTGATCGACGCCGTCGCCTCAGGTGGGCTGGGCGTGGAGATCGCCGCCGTGGGCGCGGACCGCCCCGGGACCTTCGGCGTGGAGCGGTCCGCCGCCGCCGGGCTTGAAACGTTTGTGGTGAATTTTAACGACTTCGCCACCCGTGCACAGTGGGACGCGGCGTTGCTTGAGGCGGTGGCCGCGTACAGTCCCGATTACGTGGTTTCCAGCGGGTTCATGCGCATCGTTGCCCCGTCCTTCATCGACGCGTTTGCCGGACGCTACGTCAACACGCACCCGGCACTGTTGCCGTCCTTCCCGGGCGCCCACGGCGTGCGCGACGCCATGGCCTACGGGGTGAAGGTGACCGGCTGCACCGTTCACTTTGCCGACGCCGGCGTGGACACGGGCCCCATCATCGCCCAAACCCCCGTGGCGGTGCTGCCCGGCGACACCGAGGAAACCCTCCACGAGCGCATCAAGGTTGCCGAACGTGAGCTGCTCATCACGGTGCTGGGCGAGCTCGCCCGCCCCTGAATCGGGCTGTCCTTAGAGTTCGACGGCGGGGGCCTGCTTGGAGTGCTTCCCGTCCAGTGCCCAGGTGGAGACCTTTCCTAGCAGCCAGCCCAGAATGATGGAGGCGACGATCGCAACGATCACGGCCGTCTGGGTGGAGATGCCTGGCCAGAACCGGGTGGCAATTCCCACGCCCACCGAGTACAGCGACCACACCAACGCCGAAATCAGGGAATAGGCCGCAAAACTGCGCAACGAGAACCCGGCCACGGTGGCGGCAACGTTGGAGGAGAGCCGGCCCAGCGGGATGAACCGGGACGTCAGCATGAACATGAAGGGCCGCTCCTGCAGCCTGCGGGTGCCGGCATCCACCGCGCGCTGGCGTCGCGGGCCGCGCGTGCTGCCCCATTTCGTGTGGCCAAACAGTTTTGTCAGCCAATAAGTGGCAAGGTCCCCTGCCAGTGCCCCGGCCATCATGGCCGCCACCAACAGCAGGGCCTTGGGACCGCCGTCGAGCCCGGCCACGGCGCCCAGGGCAACAAACACCGTGGTGCTGGGGATCGGTGGGATCAGGGCGGAGAGCATGAGAAAGATTGCGCCCACGGGGTAGATCCAGAGGGTGCCCAGGATTGCTGAGGAGTCGGACGCCAAATCCATGTAGTGCCTTTTCGAAAGTGGAAGGTCAGTGGCGGCACTTAGTGGTTCCGTCATCCCAATCCTACGGGGCGTACGCCGTAGCCCAGGCTGCGGTTACTTGCGGGCCCGGCCAAACACCAAGGAGGCGAGGGCGGTGGCGGCGGTGACGGTGTACACGGCAGGCCAGGCACCCATCTTTTTAGCCAAGGGGTGTGAGGCGCCAAACGCCAGCACATAGGTGGCGGTCAGGGCCACGGCGGTGCCAGTTCCCGCGTTCTTCTTCCAACCCACAAACGCTGCCGCGCCGGCTGCCGCGAGCACGGCGCCGCCCAGCTGGCGGTTCTTGGTGACGCGGGCGCTCTGATAGCCGCCCAGCAAACCGGCGGTGGACAGGACGGTGGGCAGCAAGGCACTCATGGTTTTCCTTCAGGTAGTTGATTGGATGATGCCCACGCTAGCGAGTCAAAATGGGTGAGCGCTGGGAGGACTCAGGGTGACGCGGCGGCTATTGCAGCGTGGCACCCTTGGTTTCCGGGGCGGCGACCGCCATCCAGAGCACGGCCAGCAGAACCAGTGCGCCGGTCAGTGCAAACGTCAACGGGAGCCCCAGGACAGGCCAAAGCAGGGAGCCGAAAATCAGTGGCACCAGTCCCGCACCCACCCGGGAAACGGTGGAGGCCCAGCCAAATCCGGTGGCCCGCAAGTGTGTCGGGTACAGCTCCGAAACATAGGTGTACAGCACAGGGATGGCCACTTGGATGACAAAGCCAAACACCAGCAACCAGATCTGCGCGGTCAACGGGGCATCCAGGACCAGGGCAAAGATGACCAGGGACAAGGCGGCCAGTGGGCCTGTGATGGCAAGGATCCACTTCCGCCCCACCCGCTCCACCAGTAGTGCCGCGGCCACCACGCCCAGCAGTCCGATGCCCGTCATTGCGGCCGTGGCCATGAACGCCTTGTTTTCCGCATACCCGGTTGCCACCAGAATGGAAGGCATCCACGTCAGTGCCCCGTAATACACCAGCAAAATGGTCAGGAACAAGGACCAGGCGATGCCGGTGATACGCCAGTTGAAGCGCCACAGCCCGGCCAGTTGATCGGTGACCTTGCCCAGGGAAAGCTTGGGGGCGTCGGCCGGCTCCGGGAGTTTCCAAGGCCCCACCTCGGCGCCGGTGCGGCGGATCAGCTCATCGATGACCTTCTTGGCCTCCATCGGTCGGCCGGCCCGGACCAGGTACAGCGGTGACTCCGGCACCCCCACCCTTACCCAAAACACCAACAGGGCCGGCAACACCATGACCAGCATCAGGTAGCGCCAGTCGTTTAGGGTGGCCATCAGCACGGCCGACACCACCCCGCACAGTGTCGCTCCGATGGGCCACCAGGCATCCATGGCTGTGAGCACCCGTCCCCGGTGCTTGCGCGGGGTGAACTCGCCCACCAGGGCGTAGTCCACGGGGATGCAGCCGCCCAGGCCAAAGCCGGCCAAGAAGCGGAAGATGCAAAACATGCTCAGGTCATTGGACGTCGCGCCCAGCACCGTAAAGAGGGAGAAGATCAGCAGGGTCAGTGTGAACGCCTTCTTGCGTCCAATCACGTCCGCGATGGAACCCCACGCGAACGCGCCCACGGCCATGCCAATGAGGTTTGCTGTGCCAATCCAGGCCGCCTGCCCCGGCTCCAGACCCCATTCCTTGGACAGCAGCGGGATGAGGAAACCGTTCAGTGTCACATCCCAGGCGTCGAACATGAAACCGAGCCCGCCGATGAGAAAGATGCTGCCCTGCACACGCCACCGCCACGGCAACTCCTGGACCACCACATCGCCGGTCAACATCGTCGCATTGGTGCTCATGGTGCCTTCCTCTGGTTCAAGATCAAGCTCCAGAATAAACGACGTCGGACACTGCCTTGCGCAATCTCGTTGCGTCATCGCCGGCCCGGCTGGGGGACACCCGGTTGCTCAGCAGTACAACCGTGAGATTTTCCCGCCTGTCGACCAGCAAGGAGGTGCCCGTGAAGCCGCCGTGGCCGCGTGCATGGGTTCCCCGGGAGCCCATCCACGGCTGCTGGTTGATCCGCACGCCCAACCCCTGCCCCAAACCTGGATCATTCGGGTTGAAATGCTGGCCCAGCAGTTCCGGCAGCTGGCGCCGCCACATCTGTGCAGCCATGACGGGGGAAAGGATGCCGGTTAGCCCTGTCCTCAGGGCCTCACCAAAAATGCTTAGCCCGGCCGCCGTGGCAAACATGCCGGCGTTTCCGCTTAGTCCGCCCAACGACCACGCCGCCTCGTCGTGCACAATTCCTTGGATGAGACCGCGGCCATATTCGGGCTGGTACTCGGTGGGGGCGCAACGTTCCACCTGCGGGGTGCCGGTGAGGCCGTCCGTGGCGAGCCTGTCCAACACCATGGCCTGGACAAGAGCAGGCCATGGCTGCCCGCTCACCGCTTCAGCCAGTACCATGACGGTGTTGAACCCCGTACACGAATACTCGAAACGGGTCCCGGGTGGGGCCTCCAGCGCCGTGTCCAGCAGATCCTCTAGCAGCAGCGCACGGTCGAAGGCGCGCCCTTCGTCCAGAGCCCGTTGCCAGCCGGACCATTCCGACGGCAGACCGGAGGTGTGGGTGAGCAGCTGCCGCAACGTCACACCGGCCTTGGCGCCCTGACTGTACGCCGGCAGCACCTGCCCCACGGGTTCCTCGAGGGTCAGCAAACCGGCGTCCACGAGGGCCAGCGCCGTGACCGTGCTGAACAGCTTGGTCACAGACGCCAAGTCAAAAAACGTGTCCGAGGTGGCGGCACCGGCTGTGATGATGGGCAGCGCTTCGCCCCCTAGTACGACGGCGCAGCCCACCGCAGGTGCGAGCCCGTCAGTGACGGCGAGGTCTAGGAGGCGCCGGATAGCTGGTCCCACGTGTCGGCGATTTGGCGCCATGGCTGAGTCCCGTCGTCGAACTTTAAGGGGTGCCGGCGCTGATGGCGGCCGGCAGGAAACCGTGGTTTTGCTCCAGCAGGGCCGCGGCAGCGTTGGCGGGGATCCCCGCCATAATCGCCAGGATCGCCGCTTTGACGTGACCGTCGGTCTCGAGGAGTGTGTTGGCGGCGGTGCCTGCGTCGCAGCCGGTGGCCCGCATCAGGGTGCGTTCGCTGCGAGCCCGCAGCTTGTCGTTGGTGGCGCGCAGGTCAACCATGAAGTTCTTATAGGTCTTGCCTAGGCGAACCATGACGATGGTGCTGATCATGTTGAGGACCAGTTTTTGGCAGGTGCCAGACTTCAGCCTGGTTGAACCGGTGAGGAACTCGGGGCCTACCTCAATCTCCAAGGAAGTGTGCGCGGCTGCACCCAGTGGGGAGTTGTTGTTGCATGAGAAGCCGACGGTGAAGGCGCCTCGGGCCCGGGCAGCGTTGATGGCGGCGATCACGTACGGCGTGCGGCCCGAGGCGGCGATGCCGATCACGGAGTCGTTGCCGTTGAGATTAAGGGCCGCCATGTCGGCTGCGCCGGCGGCCTCGCTATCCTCGGCGTTTTCCACCGCCTGGTTGACTGCCTTGGTGCCGCCGGCGATGACCCCCACCACCAGTGACGGGTCGGTGCCGAAGGTAGGAGGACATTCGCTGGCGTCCAGGATGCCCATACGGCCGGGGGTGCCGGCGCCCACATAGATGAGCCGGCCGCCGTCGTGCATGCGCCGGGCAATCTCATCGATGATGCCGGCAATGGTGGGCAGCGCCGTCTCAATGGCGGAGGGCACCAGTGCGTCCTCGCTGTTCATGGCCGCCACCAGCTCCCCGGTATTAAGGGCGCCCAGGTCCGGGTATCGGCTGTTGGAGGACTCGGTGGTGAGGGTGCCCAGTTCGGTGCGAATGGCGGCAATGGACTCAGAAGTGGACAACGTGGTGGCCTTTCGTCGGTGGGACGTTCGGTGGGACGTTCGGTGGGGCGTCCGGGTTGGGCAACGCGGCAATTACGGTGTCAGCAGGCGCACCACAGCGGCGGCGCTGACCCGGCTAAAGCCGTGGCAGTGGATGGTTGCCAGTGCCGTGGCGGACGGCGTGCCAGCGGCGGGTGCCAGCCCGGCGTTGATGCACACGGCGTGCGGGGCCACCGCGGCCACAGCAGCCAGGGTAGCCCGCTGTTCCGGGCTCGACAGGCAGTCGACAAGCACCAGCACAGGTTCGCCCAAGGACTCCTCTGTGCCCGCCAGCTCCGCCAGGGCTTGAGCGTCAACGGCGGCCGCGGCCACCTCCTGAACCTCGTGCCAGTCCATCAGGGCCGAGGCGAGGAAATTTTCGGTGGGCCCGGCGGCCATGTTGTGGCCCGTCCTGGCGTCGATCAGGGTAACCACGGCCTCCGAGTCGGTAAGGACTGCCGCGCCCTGATCCACGCGGCAGGCCCGGGCAGCGACCTCAACCCAGTCCGGCTCCGTCACGGGGAGGGGCGCGGCCGGTTCCTGCTGGGACCACTGCACAAACGTTGCCACCCGTGCGCCCGCCCGGCGCAGCACCTCCACGGGCAAGCGACCCGACTCCGCGGCCGCCAGCAAGGCGTCATACACCTCCGTGTAGCAGGACGCGTCGTCCCGGCCGGAGGTGTAAGCGTTCAGCGGGTTGCCCACGCACAACAGGTCCGAGCCCGCCAGCAGGGCCAGCACGCCGCCTTCGCCCGGGCCCACCGTGGCCCGCACGGCGGCCATGTCCAGGGCGTCGGTGATCAGCAGCCCGTCGAAGCCCATGTCGCGCAGCAGCGCCCCCGCCAGCGGATTCAGCGTCGCGGGGGCCTCACCCAGTTCCGGGATGATGATGTGGGCGCTCATCATGGCGGCGACGCCGGCATCCGCGGCGGCCTGGAACGGGGGCAGGTGGTGTTCGCGCATGTCCGCCATGGAAAGCTCCACCCGGGCCGCATCCATGTGTGAATCGGCCACGGTGTCCCCGTGTCCGGGGAAGTGCTTGGCGCAGGCACCGACCCGCATCGCCTGAATGCCTTGGACAGCGGCCACCGTATGGGCGCTGACCAGCGCCGTGTCGGCGCCGAACGCCCGGACACCGATGACGGGATTGAGCGGGTTTGTGTTCACATCCGCCACCGGCGCAATGGTCAGGTTCACCCCCGCCTCCCTGCACAGGCGCCCGATCGCACGGCCCGCAGCGGCCGTCGTCGACAGTTCATCCAGTGCCCCCAAAACCGCGGCGCCGGGGATGCTGGAGCCCTCGCGGGCCTGCAGGCGGGTGACATTTCCGCCCTCCTCATCGACCCCAATCACGGCGTTGGGGTTGGCGGCACGGATCCCGGCGGACAGTGCAGCCACCTGGCCGGGCGCGTCCGGGTCAATGTTGTGGGCAAAATATACGACGCCGGCTAAACCGTTTTTGAGGGCGCCCGCCAACCAGCCAGGTACCGTCGTTCCCACAAATCCGGGCAAAATAACGGCGTTGACCAGCCCGCGCAGCTCGGCGGCGGTTGTGGGGGAGTGGTTCAGATCACGTGTGCTCATGCATGAAATCCTACCGGCGTGGAAGTGTCCTAAACTTTATATGTCGCCATTACCGAGCTACCTACGGAGAATTTCTGTGACCAGCGTTCCGCTTAACCGTGTTCCCATCCGCCGGGCTTTGATCTCGGTCTATGACAAGACCGGTTTGGAGGAGCTCGCCATCGGCCTGCACGCCGCCGGTGTTGCCATTGTTTCCACCGGCTCCACAGCCGCCAAGATTGCCGCGGCCGGCGTTCCCGTAACCGAAGTTTCCGAGGTAACAGGTTTCCCCGAAGCTCTGGACGGCCGTGTCAAGACTTTGCACCCGCTGGTCCACGCCGGCATCCTGGCCGACCGCCGCCTGCCGGACCACGTGCGCCAGCTCGAAGAGATGAACGTTGAGCCCTTCGACCTGGTGGTGGTGAACCTGTACCCGTTCGTGGACACCGTCAATTCCGGTGCCAGCCAGGACGCCGTGGTTGAGCAGATCGACATTGGCGGCCCCTCCATGGTGCGCGCCGCAGCCAAGAACCACCCCTCCGTTGCCGTGGTTGTTGACCCGGCCAAGTACGGCGAGGTCATTGCCGCTGCTGCCGCCGGCGGCTTTGAGCTCGTGGCCCGCCAGCGCCTGGCCGCCGCCGCGTTCGCCCACACCGCTGCCTACGACAACGCCGTGGCTGCGTGGACTTCCGCGCAGTTCCTGGACGTTGACGGTGACGGAATCATCGACTGGCCCTCCTACGCCGGCTACTCCCTGGAACGCTCGGAAGTGTTGCGCTACGGCGAAAACCCGCACCAGCAGGCAGCCCTGTACGTGGACAAGGCCGCCCCGGCAGGTATTGCCCAGGCCGACCAGCTGCACGGCAAAGCTATGAGCTACAACAACTTCGTCGACGCGGACGCCGCCTTGCGCGCCGCCTTCGACTTTGCCGAACCCGCCGTGGCCGTGGTCAAGCACGCCAACCCTTGCGGTGTGGCGGTAGCCTCCCCGGACGCCGTCGACCCCATCGCCGACGCCCACGCCAAGGCCCATGCCTGCGACCCACTCTCCGCTTTCGGCGGCGTCATTGCGGCTAACCGCACCGTCACCGCCGCCATGGCCCGCACCGTTGCAGGGATCTTTACCGAAGTTGTCATTGCCCCCGACTTCGAGCCCGAAGCCGTACAGATCCTGTCCGCGAAGAAGAACATCCGCCTGCTGGCCCTGCCGGAGGGCTACGGACGCTACCCGGCCGAGGTTCGCCAGGTCTCCGGCGGCATGCTGGTGCAGATGGCCGACAAGATCGACGCCGATGGAGACAACCCGGCCAACTGGACGCTCGCCGCCGGCCCTGCCGCCGATGCCGCCACACTTGCGGATCTCGCCTTCGCCTGGACCGCTGTCCGTGCCGCCAAGTCCAACGCGATCCTGCTCGCCAATAACGGTGCCGCCGTGGGTATTGGTATGGGCCAGGTCAACCGCGTGGATTCCTGTAAGCTCGCCGTCGAACGCGCCAACACCCTGGGCGTTTCGGTTGAGTCTGACGTTGACGCTGCTGGCGGAGCCTCGGGTGCCACCGGCGTTTCGGTGCTGCGCTCCATCGGGGCCGTGGCCTCCTCGGATGCGTTCTTCCCCTTCGCCGACGGCCTGGCAATCCTGCTCGACGCCGGCGTTCGCGCCGTGGTTCAGCCCGGCGGTTCCGTCCGCGACGACGAGGTCATTGCCGCGGCAAACGCTGCCGGCATCACCATGTACTTCACCGGTGCGCGCCACTTCTTCCACTAGAAGTCCTGAGCCCTAGTACGACGGCGGCGGGTCACCTTTCATGTCAAAGGTGACCCGCCGCCGTCGTACTGTGCACAAACGCCGTATCACCGGGTCAGGCGACGTTGGGCGAAAATGCGCCAGAAGGTGATGTGGTGTTACTGGGCCGGGCCGGGAATCCGGGCGCCCAACTCCGTATCAAGGCGCAGCAGGCCGTTGCCGTCCTCGCCGATCAGCTTCACGCGGCCAATGATCTCGGCCACGGTGGCCTCCTCTTCCAACTGTTCGCTGACAAACCAGTTCAGCAGTGGGATCGAGTCGATGTCCCCCTCGGCCTGGGCCATCCGGTACAGGGCGCGGATGGACTCTGACACCTTCTGCTCATGCGCCAGCGAGGCCTTGAAAGCATCCAGGACGGTGCTGATCTCCAACCCCGGGGCCGGTATGGCCGCAATCCGGGGGTGGGCGTCTCGGTCGCTCATGTGGGTGATGAACTTCTGGGCGTGCACCAGTTCCTCGTCGGACTGCGCCAGGAACCATCGTGAAATTCCGGGCAGATTTTGGACGTCCATTTCAATGGACAGCTGGCGGTAGACAACGGCCGCCTCGATTTCCATGGTCACTTGGTCGTTGATGGCTTGTTCCAATTTTCCGGTGAGTTTCATGGTTCCACGCTAGCGCAGACGGGCCCCGCTGTCAGACATTTGGGCCGGCCGGGCCGCCGCCCGCGCTGCCCACCGGCGCTGACTGACCGGTCACAAACCCTCCCCCGGCCAGGGCCGATAGCGGGCAAATGCGCCCCCTCGGGTAGGTTGGAGGGGAAAGAAAACAAAAGCAGTTGAGCAGATATCCGCTGAATTTTCGTAGGAGACGCCTCACCCATGGCAAAGATTATCTACACCCACACCGACGAAGCGCCCATGTTGGCGACCTATTCATTGCTCCCGATCGTTGAGGCCTTCGCCTCCACGGCAGGCGTTGACATCGAGACTCGCGACATTTCGCTGTCCGCCCGCATCATCTCCGTCTTTGGCGACTACCTCGCCGAGGACCAGCGCATCGCAGACGCACTCGCCGAACTCGGCGCACTGGCCAAGGATCCCGACGCCAACATCGTCAAGCTGCCCAACGTCAGCGCCTCCATCCCTCAGCTCAAGACGGCCATCGCCGAACTACAAGGCCAGGGCTACGCGCTTCCGAGCTACCCGGATGACCCCTCCACTGACGAGGAAAAAAACGTTCGCGCCCGCTACGACAAGATCAAGGGCAGCGCCGTGAACCCGGTGCTGCGCGAAGGCAACTCGGACCGCCGTGCGCCCCTGTCAGTGAAGAATTACGCCCGCGCCAACCCGCACACCATGGGCGCCTGGTCCGCTGACTCCAAGACCAATGTCGCCACCATGAGCAACGGCGACTTCCGCCACAACGAGAAGTCCGTGGTCATCGCCGCCGATTGCATGATCAAGATCCAGTTTGTTGCCGCCGACGGCACGGTCACAGTGTTGAAGGACGCCTTCGCAGTGCTGGCAGATGAGGTCGTGGACGGCACCGTCATGCGTGCTGCCGCCCTGGATGAGTTCCTCACCGCCCAGGTGGCCCGCGCCAAGGCAGAAGGCGTCCTGCTCTCCGCGCACCTGAAGGCCACCATGATGAAGGTCTCGGACCCCATCATCTTCGGCCACGTCGTCAAGGCGTACTTCCCGGAACTGTTCGCCAACTACGGCGACGCACTGGCCGCCGCCGGCCTGAGCCCGGCCAACGGCCTGGCGTCCATCCTCAACGGCCTGGACGCCCTGCCTGCAGAGGTTCGCGAGGGCATCGAAGCCGCCATCAAGAAGGGATACGACGACGGTCCCGCCTTGGCAATGGTCGATTCCGATAAGGGCATCACCAACCTGCACGTACCCTCCGACGTGATCGTGGACGCCTCCATGCCGGCCATGATCCGCACCTCCGGCCACATGTGGGGCGCGGACAACCAGGAGCATGACACCCTGGCCGTCCTGCCGGACAGCAGCTACGCCGGCGTCTACCAGGTGACCATTGATGACTGCCGCAAGCACGGCGCGTTCGATCCGACCACCATGGGCACCGTCCCGAACGTGGGCCTCATGGCCCAGGCCGCCGAGGAATACGGCAGCCACGACAAGACCTTCGAGCTCAGCGAAGCCGGCACCGTGCAGATCGTCAACAGCGCCGGCGAGGTCCTGATCGAGCACAACGTCGACACCGGTGACATTTGGCGCGCCTGCCAGGTCAAGGACATCCCCGTCCGCGACTGGGTCAAGCTGGCGGTCACCCGTGCCCGCGCCTCCATGACTCCGGCCATATTCTGGCTGGATGAGACGCGCGCCCACGACGCGAATTTGATCACCAAGGTCACCGAATACTTGAAGGACTACGACACGCAGGGCCTGGACATTCGCATCATGTCCCCGGAAGAGGCAACCGCCTTCACCCTGGAGCGCATCCGCCGCGGCGAAGACACCATCTCCGTCACCGGCAACGTGCTCCGCGACTACCTCACGGACCTGTTCCCGATCCTGGAACTGGGCACCAGCGCCAAGATGCTCTCGATCGTGCCGCTAATCGCCGGAGGAGGCTTGTTTGAGACCGGCGCCGGTGGTTCTGCCCCGAAGCATGTGCAGCAGTTGATCAAGGAAAACCACCTCCGTTGGGATTCCCTAGGAGAGTTCCTGGCCCTGGCCGTGAGCTTCGAGCACCTTGCCGTCACCAAGGGCAACGCCCGCGCGCAGATCCTTGCCGACACCCTGGACCGCGCCACCGGTACGTTCCTGTTGGAGAACAAGTCCCCCAAGCGCAGGGTCGGCGAGATCGACAACCGCGGCAGCCACTTCCATCTCGCCAAGTTCTGGGCACAGGAATTGGCCGCCCAGAACGACGACGCGCAGCTGGCTACGGCGTTTGCCTCCGTGGCCAAGGAGCTCACTGACAACGAGGATGTCATCATTGGTGAGCTCGCCGCTGTTCAGGGCTCCCCGGTCGACCTGGGCGGCTACTACCACCCGGATGAGGCCAAAGTTGCCGCCATCATGCGCCCGTCGGTGACGCTGAACAAGATTATCGCCACACTGTAAGCTACGCGATATCGAAAGCCCGCCTCCCACAGGAGGCGGGCTTTTTCGTGACCGGGTGTGCCGCCGTCGTCCATGGTCGGGACTGGCAATTTCGGCCGTTACCAGATCTTTACGCGTAAATGTGTGATCCGCCACATTTGTGAGGGTAATGTCAGATCACGTGAAGCGCATGACGATGGCAGGACGATGACGTCCTGCCAAGCATGCGGCCTAGTCTGGAAGGCAATTTTTATGAATCGTAAAAAAGTAATGACCACGATTGCGACCGTAGCGACTCTCGGTCTGCTCCTTGGTGGGTGCGCGAATCAGGCAGCCGCGCCCGGCTCCACCAGCACCGGCGCGGGCGGTGGATCGGGCCTGAATCTTGATATTCCGGTGCTGACGTCCATCGAGACTCCCAAGGACGCGGTGCTGCCGGCAGGCGACGGCAAGGCTGTCTGCCCGGCGTCGACCACCTTGGCCTATATTGGTGCAGAAACCGGCGCAAACGCCCAGCTCGGCATCAACATCTTCAACGGGGTCCAGCTCGCCATCAACGAGCACAACAAGTCCAACCCCGGATGTCAGGTGGCGTTCAAGAAGTTTGACACCGAAGGTGATCCCACCAAGGCCACGGGCCCGGTAACACAGGCAACCAAGGAAGACGGCATCATCGGTGTGATCGGTTTGCCGTTCTCCGGTGAGTCGAAGGCCACCGGCAATATCTTCGAACAGGTCAAACTCGTCCACATCACCCCCGCTGCAACTAACCCGGGCCTGACCACAAACGGCTGGACCACGTTCTTCCGTGGCCTGGGCAATGACGCCGTGCAGGGACCCGCAGCCGCCACGTTCATGACTAAGACGATGGGGGCCAAGAAGGTCTACCTGGTACAGGATGACTCGGACTACGGGATTGGTTTGGGGGCTACCACCACCAAGGGTTTGGGTGACGCCTTGATCGGCTCCGACAAGGTCACCACCGGGCAGAAGGACTTCTCGGCCACGATCTCCAAAATCATCAACTCCAAGGCCGACGCGGTGTTCTACTCCGGCTACTACGCCGAAGGCGCACCGTTTGACCAGCAGTTGGTAGCCAAGGGCTTCAAGGGCGCGTTTGTGGGCCCCGATGGCTTGAAGGATGACCAGTTCATCAAGCAGGCAGGCGATGCGTCAGCGAACGCCTTCTTCACCTGCCCGTGCATCCCCGGTGAATTGATCCCCACGTTCGCCTCCGCGTACACCGCATTGACGAACGCAGCTCCCGGCACGTACTCCATTGAAGGTTACGACGCGGCCACCGTGCTGTTGTCAGGCATTGACAAAGGAAACCAGGACCGTGCGAAGTTGCTTGACTGGGTCAAGAACTACGACGCATCCGGTTTGAGCAAGCACTACAAGTGGGACGACAAGGGCGAGCTTCAGGCCCCGGCCGTCTACGGTTACCGTGTCAAGGACAGCAAGATCGTTCCCATCGGCGCCATCGGATAGTCCAGCACCTCTTAGATGCTGTGGGGCGCGCAGATCCGGCGCTCCACAGCATCTACGTGGTTACGGCCCTCTCGTCCGTTCAACGAGTCCGGTGCGGGACAGCGACGTTCCGTGCCTGACTGGATCAGGAAGTACATATGCTCTCCACAGTACTGACAGCAATCCCGGCAGACAGCGACTGGATCAACTTCGACGTTCCCTCGCTCATCCAAAACTTTTGGAGCGCCACCTTCGACGGACTCACCTTCGGCGCCATCTACGCGCTGGTGGCCCTCGGCTACACGCTGGTGTACGGCGTTTTGAACTTGATCAACTTTGCCCACTCCGAAGTTTTCATCATGGGCTGCTATGCCGTCTTCTTCACCCTCAGTTTCTTGGGCTTTGGCCCATCGGCGCCTAACCTCAGCATGGGTGCCATCATTTTGAACCTGCTACTGGCACTCTTAGCAGCAGTGGTGGCGTCGGCTTTGACCGCGCTGGTTGTGGAACGGTTAGCCTACCGGCCGTTGCGCAAACGCAACGCCCCGCGCCTGGCCTACTTGATCACCGCCATCGGCGCCTCTTTCACCATCCAGTACCTGCTCTTCCTCAGAAGCCCGCTTCCCGAGCCGGCTCTGACCATGTTTATCCCGACGCCGGTCTTTGACGTGTTCGGCACCATCGTCGATTCGCAGCAGATCATCATTGTGGTGGCCGCCGTCATCATGATGGTGGTGGTGGACCAGTTCATCCGCCGCTCCCGGACAGGGCGTGGCATCCGAGCCGTGGCCCAAGACCCGGACACGGCAACGCTGATGGGTGTGAATAAGGAAAAGATCATTGTCACAACCTTCGTGATCGGCGGTATCCTGGCCGGTGCCGCCGCATTGTTCTACGTTATGAAAATCCCCTCCGGGGTGCAGTACAACGGAGGTTTCATTCTCGGTATTAAGGCCTTCGCGGCCGCCGTCCTCGGCGGCATCGGCAACGTCCGCGGCGCACTTCTTGGCGGTTTGCTGTTGGGTCTGATCGGCAACTATGGCCAGATTCTGCTGGGCAGTTCACAATGGACTGACGTCGTGGCGTTCGTGGTGCTGGTACTGGTGCTATTGATCCGTCCCGAAGGCATCCTGGGCACTTCCCTGGGAAGGAGCAAGGCATGAGTACAATAGATGGCCCCACACCACTGCCCGGTGCGAAAGCCGGCCAGGCCAAGGCTGACCGGCAGGCCTCCGATAAAGTCCCCGGTGGCAGCGCTGACGCCTCACGTAAGCACGGCTGGTTTGGTCGTTGGGGCGATAAATGGCGGGACATGCCTCGCCAGAAGCAGTGGCTTTACCTTGTTGTCATTGTGGTGGTTGCCTACCTGCTTCCGATCATCAACCCGCCCATCCTTTCCACCGAGCCTGGTAACGACTTCCCGCTGGCCTTGTTCTCCATGGCCGTGTATGCCCTGGCAGCGGTCGGGTTGAACATCGTGATCGGCTACGCGGGCCTGCTGGACCTGGGATACATCGCATTCTTTGCCGTGGGATCCTACACTGCGGCGATGCTGACAAGCCCGGATTCACCCTTCTTTAAGGTCCCGTACTTGTGGACCATCCCGTTGGCCGTTGTGGTGGCCCTATGCGTGGGAGTGATCCTGGGCATCCCCACCCTGCGCCTGCGCGGTGACTACCTGGCCATTGTGACACTTGGATTTGGTGAGATCATCCGCATTCTGGCCACCTTGATCCCGGCCATGAAAGGCCAGGTGGGGTTCCAAAATGTTGGCCGTCCTCCAGGGATGGGCTCGGATGGGATACCCATCTTCGCCAATTCCAACGGCACACCGTGGTATTGGCTGGCTCTGACGATCTTGATCATCGTGCTGTTCCTGGCCGGCAACCTTGAGCGCAGCCGTGTGGGCCGTTCCTGGATCGCCATCCGCGAGGATGAGGACGCCGCCGAGACCATGGGCGTGCCCACGTTCAAGTACAAGGTGTGGGCATTTGCGATGGGTGCCGGTGTGGGCGGCATGGCAGGTGCATTGTTTGCCGGCCAGATTGGCTTCGTGAACAACCAGAAGTTCGACGTGGTAACCTCCATCATGTTCGTCGCCGCCGTCGTGCTTGGTGGAACGGGCAACAAGGTTGGTGCGGTTTTGGGTGGCGCCCTCGTCGCCTACATTCCGCTGCGGTTCACCGCCATAGCCGAGTACAAGTACCTGATCTTTGGTCTGGCCCTGGTCATCATCATGATCTACCGGTCACAGGGGCTGCTTCCCGCGCGGCAGCGGCTTCTCGCCTACGGGCATATCGCGTATGCCAAGGTGCGAAGAAACCGGTCCACGCCGCCTGAGCTTGTCACCGAAAAGGAGGCATAGCCATGGGTGCACATAGTGAAGATCTGCCAGTTTCCAGTGACATTTCGGCCCAGGAACCCGGTGCCGTTGCCGTCTCCGAGGCCGTAGCCGAGGCTGCAGCCCCGGAACGCGAGATCGACGTTGCCGTGGGTGACGCCCTGGTTGAGGTGAAGAATCTGACCATCAAATTTGGTGGGCTAGTGGCCCTTGATGATGTCAGTTTCACCATCAAGCGTGGTGAAATCCTGGGCCTGATCGGCCCCAACGGTGCAGGGAAAACTACCTGCTTCAACGCCATGACCGGTGTGTACAAGCCAACCAGTGGGCAAGTCCTGCTGGAGGGACAGGTACTCAATGGCATGAAGCAGCACAAGATCACCCGGGCCGGTATGGCCCGCACCTTCCAGAACATCCGCCTCTTTGGCGAGATGACCGCGTTGGAAAACGTGGTGGTGGGTCTTGACGCTCGCAACAAGACCTCGGTCATTGGGGCGCTGTTGCGGCTCCCGCGCCACATCCGTGAGGAAAAAGCCTCGATCGAACGTGGCATGGCATTGCTGGAATTTGTGGGGATCGCCCAGGACGCGGGCTCACTGGCCCGCAACCTGTCCTACGGCAGCCAGCGGCGCCTGGAGATTGCCCGCGCCCTGGCCACCGATCCCAAGCTGCTGTGCCTTGACGAGCCGGCGGCAGGGTTCAACCCGGCGGAAAAGGAAGAGCTCATGGGGCTCATCCGGACCATTCGCGACGACGGTTATACGGTGCTGTTGATTGAGCACGACATGAAACTGGTCATGGGAGTGACCGATCGGATTGTGGTCCTGGAGTTCGGCAAGAAGATTGCCGACAACGTGCCGCATGTGATTAGGGAAGACCCGAAGGTCGTTTCCGCCTACCTAGGGGAGCCTGAAGATGACTTTGCTTGAGCTTGACGACGTCTCGGTCCACTACGGTCGGATCCAGGCAATCCACAACATGTCCTTCACGGTGGAAGAAGGCGAAATTGTCTCCCTGATCGGGGCCAATGGGGCCGGCAAAACCACCACCATGAAAACCATCTCCGGGCTGCTGAATCCCTCGGGTGGCACCATCAAGTTCATGGGCGAGGACATCACCAAGATGAAGGCGCACATCCGTGTGGTCCAGGGGATTTCTCAGGCACCCGAGGGTCGCGGCATTTTTCCTGCCATGACCGTCCTGGAGAACCTGGACATGGGCACCTTTGGGCGCAAGGACAGAAACGGGGTTCCGGAAGATCTGGAACGCGTTTTCCATCTGTTCCCGCGGTTGAAGGAACGTGAGAAGCAGTACGGCGGCACCATGAGCGGTGGCGAGCAGCAGATGCTGGCCATCGGGCGTGCCCTGATGTCCCGGCCCAAGCTGCTGCTGTTGGACGAGCCCTCCATGGGGTTGGCTCCGCAGTTCATTCGCCAGATCTTCAAGATCATCACCGAGATCAACACCCAGGGCACCACGGTGCTGTTGGTGGAACAAAACGCCAACCAGGCTTTGGCCCGCGCACACCGGGCCTTTGTGCTGGAGACCGGAGCCATCACGCACAGCGGCACCGGCAAGGAACTGCTGGCAAACCCGGCCATCAAGGAGGCCTACCTGGGCGTCGGGTGACCACTGCTCCCGTTGAGGGGACACATCACCCCTCCCATCTCAAGGGTCACCTTGGGCTGGGTGCCGGGGTGATGTGTCCCCTCAACGGCGTTTCGGGTGATGTGTCCCCTCAACGGTGGTTAGAGGTCGGTGCGGGTGTCGTTGGGGTAGCTGACTCCCAGCTGGCGGCGGGCGCCGTCGAACAGCTCCATGATGGCCAAGGTGTCATCCAGCGGCATGGTGGAACTCTCACTCAGTCCAGCCTGGATGCAGCGGGTCACCTCGCGCAGCTGGTACGTGTAGCCGCTGCCAGGGTACTCAAATTCCTCAATGCGCTCACTGTTCCATCCCACCGAGATGCGCAGCCCCTTAGGATTGTTGACCGAGCCAACCGTCTCGATGTAGCCGGCGGTCCCGGCCACCGTGGCCACGCGCGGCCCGTGGGCGGTCAGATAGCTGATCAGCTGGGCCTGTGCACCCGATTCGTAGCCGAGGGTGAGCGTGTTTTCACTGTCGACGCCGAGGGCCGTGAGCGTGCCGGTCGCTGACACCGTGGCCGGCTTTCCCAGCGTCGCCCAGGCCCAGAGCAACGGGTAGACGGAGATGTCCAGGAGGGCGCCGCCGCCATCGGCAGGGGCCCAGATCCGGGCCGTGTCGTCCAGGGGTGCCGGGAAGCCCAGATCGGCCCGGACCCACCGCACCTCGCCGATTTCCCCTGACGAGATGATCTCCAGCGCACGCTGAAAACCGGGCACAAACCGGGCCCACACGGCCTCCATGAGGAACAACTGCTTCTCCCGGGCCAGGACGATCAGCGAACGTGCCTCGGCCGCGGTGATGGTCAGCGCCTTCTCGCACAAAACGTGTTTGCCGGCTTCCAAAGCGGCCTTGGCAATGTCGTAGTGCTGGGCGTGGGGGGTGGCGATGTACACCACATCCACGGTGGGGTCCTGGACCAGCTGGACGTAGCCTGGGGCACCCGTCCCGGCCGGCCCGCCGTCGTAGTAGCAGGTGGCGAAGCCGAACTCCGCGGCAAAGGCTGCTGCGCTGGACTCGCTGCGTGAACTCACCGCCTGCAGGACGGCATCCTCGAGCAGGGCCAGATCGGCTGTGACCGTGTGGGCGATGTTTCCCGTGGCCACAACACCCCAGCGCAGGGGAGTGCCCGTGGCTGCAAGGGTCTCGGGGTTGAACGTGGTGTACCAGTGGGGACGGCCGACAAAACGGGGAGTGGTCATGGGCCAATTCTGCCAGTAACGCCCAGGCACGGGCGAACATGACTACCGGACATGGACGAAGGCCCCGTCCGGCGTCGTGGTGTACGACGCCGAACGGGGCCCTGGTGCTGTGATGCTGCCTTGGGTGCTGGACTACTTGGTCAGCGGGCCCAGGACCTTGTCATTGGCGAACTGCTCAGCGGCGTTTGCCTTGGTGACGATCTGCGGAACCAGCAGGTAGGCCGGAACAACCTTCACGCCGTTGTTGTAGGAGGTGGGGTCGTTGATCTCCAGCTTCTTACCGGCCTGCAGATCCTTGGCCATCTGGATGGCGTGGGTGACCAGCGCAGTGGTGTCCTTGTTGATGGTGGAGTACTGGATCCCGGCCATGATCGACTTGACCGACTCGACTTCTGCATCCTGGCCGGTCACAGTCGGGACAGGCTTTCCGGCGGCGGTGACCGAGGTGATGATGGCACGGGCCAGGGTGTCATTCGGGGACAGTACGCCGTCCAGTTCGGCACTGCCGTAGCTGCCAACAAGGAGGGAGTCCATGCGCTTCTGGGCGTTTTCTGCCTTCCAGCCCTGGGTTACAGCCTGCTCAAAGGACTTCTGGCCGGAAACGATCTTTACCGTCCCGTCGTCGATCTTGGGCTGGAGGACCTTCATGGCGCCGTCAAAGAAGACCTTGGCGTTGGCGTCATCGGGGGAGCCGGCAAAAAGCTCGATATTGTACGGGCCGCTCGGCTTCTTCGCCTTCATGCCGTCCAGCAGGGCCTGGCCCTGGAGTTCGCCGACCTTGAAGTTGTCGTAGGCCACGTAGTAGTCCACGTCGGGGGTGTTCAGCAGCAGGCGGTCATAGGCGATGACGGTGGCGCCGGCATCTTTGGCCTGTTTGAGCTGGGTGCCCAGCTGGCCGCCGTCGATGGCACCTACAATGATGACCTTGGCACCCTTGGTGACCATGGCGCTGATCTGGTTCTGCTGCTCCGATACACCGCCATTGGCGAACTGTACATCACCCTTGAAGCCCGCCGCCTTCAGGCCGTCGTTGAAGAGGCTTTCGGCAAGTACCCAGTTTTCGCTGGTTTTCTGGGGAAGGGCCACGCCAATCAGGGAATCTGCGGCGAAGCCGCCAGCAGCATCGGATGATGCTGCCGGCGTATCTGCGCGACCACAGCCGGTCAGTGCCAGGGAGGACACGGCCAAGAGGACGGCCATCGACTTGACAGTCTTGTTCAGTTTCAACATGGGGGTTCGCTTTCTATTGGATGGTGCAACGTGAGATGGAGAGGTCAAAGTTTTAGGATTCGGTCTTGACGGTGTCTTTCAGTGGCACGGCAACCTCAAGATCCGGGTTGCCCCTGCCACCGAGTTTCTTGGTCATGAAGCCAATGAAGGAGGGCTTGCCCTGGCTCTTGTTGTAGACGTCGAAGACCACGGCGGCTAGCAGAACCAGGCCCTTGATGATCTGAGTCCAGTCGGAGCCGGCGCCCAGCAGTTGGAGGCCGTTGTTGAGTACCGCCATGACCAGGCCACCAATCATCGAGCCCACCACGGTACCCACGCCGCCGGTGACGGCCGCGCCGCCAATGAAAACGGCCGCGATGGCATCCAGTTCCCAGCCAACGCCGTCGGAAGGCCCGGAGGCGTTGGAGCGGGCCACGAAGATCATGCCGGCCAGACCGGCCAGGATAGCCATGTTCATGATGACCAGGAAATCCGTGCGCTTGCTCTTGACACCGGAGAGCGCGGCGGCGTGCCTGTTGCCGCCCACTGCGTAGACATGCCGGCCAAGGGTGGTGCGTGAGGCGACGAAGCCGTAGACCAGAACCAGCACGCCCAAGATGATGCCGGGAACCGGGAAGGACGTCCCGGGACGGCCGGTGGCAAAGAGATAAGTCACGTAGAGGATGACGGCGCACAGGACCACAAGCTTGAACACCATGACCCATAGTGGTTTGACCTCCGAGCCCAGGGCCAGCGACTTGCGGCGGCCTCGCAACTCACCCCAGGTGAGGGCTGCGACAGCCGCGAAGCCGATCAGCAGTGTCAGGTTGTTGTAGCCGGTGTCCGGGCCGATCTCGGGCAGGTAGCCGGCCCCGATGAACTGGAAGTCCTTGGGAACTGGGATGGTCAATGACTTTCCGAACAGCTGGTTGGCGCCACGGAACAACAGCATGCCTGCAAGAGTGACGATGAACGCCGGGATGCCCACATAGGCCACAAAGAAGCCCTGCCATGCGCCAATTAATGCGCCCAGGGCTAGGCCCACCAGGATTCCCATGTACCAGGGCAGGCCCCAATCCCGCATGGTGAGGGCGACGACGATGCCCACGAAGGCGGCAACGGAACCCACGGAGAGGTCGATGTGGCCGGCGATGATGACCAGCACCATGCCAATGGCCAGGATCAAGATGTAGGAATAGCCGTTGACCAGGTTGATCATGTTGTCGGAGGTCAGGATCAGTCCATCGGTCCGCCATTGGAAGAATAAGACCAAGGCGATCAGGGCAAAGATCATGCCGAATTGGCGGGTGTTGCCGCCGAAGAGTTGTTTGATGGCGTTCATGGTGTGTGTCCTGTTTCTTCCCTTGGGCTAGGTAGAGGTTTTGGCAGCGGTCATGCGTTTCATCAACGCCTCCTGGCTGGCATCGTTTTTGTTCAGGACGCCGGTGATGGCACCCTCAAAGATGGTGTAGATCCGGTCGGAGATTCCGAGCAGCTCGGGCAGTTCGGAGGAGATCACGATCACTCCTTTGCCTTGGTTGGCCAGCTCCTGGATGATCCCGTAGATCTCATACTTGGCCCCGACATCGATGCCGCGCGTGGGCTCGTCCAAAATGAGCAGATCCGGGTCCGTGAACATCCATTTCGACAGCACCACCTTTTGCTGGTTTCCGCCGGAGAGTTTCGAGACGCCCTCGTCAACGCTGGGGGTCTTGGTGCGCAACTGCTGGCGGTACTTTTCTGCCACCGCGTATTCCTTGCCAAGATCGACCACTGTGTGTTTTGAAACAGCGCCAAGGTTGGCGGAGACGGTGGTGGTCTTGATGTCGTCCAGAAGATTCAGGCCAAGAGTCTTGCGGTCCTCGGTGACGTACCCCAGACCGTGCTTGATGGCCTGTGGGACGGATCGGAGCGTGATTTCCTTGCCGTCCTTGATGATCTGGCCGGAGATGAAATTGCCGTAGGAGCGGCCAAAGAGGGAACGGGCAAGTTCGGTGCGTCCTGCACCCATCAAACCGGCAAAACCCACAATTTCGCCACGCCGGACATTGAAGGCGGAATTCTTGCAAACAAGCCGGTCTGCGATCTGCGGGTGGGCCACGGTCCAGTTCTTGACCTCGAAGAAGACCTCGCCAATGGTGGGGGTGTGTTCGGGAAACCTGGACTCAAGGGTGCGCCCCACCATGCCCTTGATGATGCGGTCCTCGTCGACACCGTCGGCCTTGACGTCCAGGGTCTCGATCGACTTGCCATCCCTGATGATGGTGATGGAGTCGGAGACCTGCTCAATTTCGTTGAGCTTGTGGGAAATCATGATGCAGCTGATGCCCTTGCCCTTCAGTCCCCTGATCAGGTCAAGGAGATGCTGGGAATCGTTCTCGTTCAAGGCGGCCGTTGGCTCATCGAGGATGAGCAGCTTGACAGACTTGTTCAGGGCCTTGGCAATTTCCACGAGCTGCTGCTTGCCGACGCCGATCTCCTTCACCGGGGTGTCGGGGTCATCGGACAAACCGACACGGGCCATCAGCTCCAATGCCCGCCTGCGGGCCTCGCTCCAGTTGATGACGCCAAACCTGGTGGGCTCGTTGCCTAAAAAGATGTTCTCGGTGATGGACAGCTCAGGAATCAGCGCCAGTTCTTGGTGGATGATCACGATCCCGGCGTTTTCGCTGGCGCGGATGTCCTTGAACTGGCAGATCTCGTTCTGAAAGACGATGTCGCCCTCGTAGCTGCCGAACGGGTATACGCCCGAAAGAACCTTCATGAGCGTTGACTTGCCTGCACCATTCTCCCCACAAATGGAGTGAATCTCGCTGGCCCGGACAGTGATGGATACCTCGGAGAGAGCCTTGACTCCGGGGAACTCCTTCGTGATGGATCGCATCTGGAGAATAACTGGGTTCGCGGACACCATAATGCTTACGCCTTCCACAACGGACTTCTTTGTCGATGCCCCGCCAGCGCTTTATTTGAAGGCGGGTTGTTAGCTTTTCCGTGGAGCGACTTGGCTTTCACGGTAGTACCACAAATGAAGGGTACTGAAGAAAGTTAACTCGATCACACTCTTGTGGTCAAGTCTTTAACGCTACGAGTTGGTAACGGTTTAGGAGATCAACGTTGTAGGATCGTTTTGGAAGACCAAAGCGGCGGCACCGAGGGCCTCTGCTCGGGACCTAAGGGGCGACACGGCGAGTGTGATGCTGTCTCCGATAACAGGTACTGCATGGCGTCGAAGCCCACGCCGGATCGGTGACAAGAGCACTTCACCAAGCTCCGCCAAGGGGCCGCCAATAACGATGACGCTCGGGCTGATCAAATTGGCCACATTCGCCAAGGCTCGGCCAACAGCTGTCCCGGCGTCGTCGATGATGCGCAGTGTTGCCGGATCGCCTGCCGCAGCCTGGCTGAGAATATCGGCGGTGGAGATCGGCACCTTGCGGCCCCTGCTCAGCTGCTCGACCATGACGGCGGTTGAGGAGACAGTTTCCAGGCACCCCCTGTTCCCGCAGCGGCAAATGGTGCCATGTTCATCGATGGTGACGTGGCCAATTTCCCCCGTCACACCGAAGCTGCCGTGAAAGAGTTCGCCGTTGAGGACGATACCGGCACCGATGCCGCTGCCAATCTTGACGAACACCAGATTTCGAACACCACCTTGGTCTCCCCAGGTGAGCTGTGCCAGTGCGCCCAGATTCGCGTCATTGTCGACAAAGACCGGCATTTTCAGGGCATCCTCGAGCTCACGGTGGAGGTTGATCCCGACCCATTCGGGCAGGATTGCACCGCGGATGACCTTGCCGTTGCGGTTGTCGATCGGGCCCGGAATTCCGGCGCCGGCACCGATGAGTTGCGCGCGGGAGACGGTTGCCTCGGCCATGAGCTTCTCCAACAAGTCGGCGGCGGCGGCGATCCCCTCCGCGGCCCGGTGTCCCATGGGAAGAGGCATTTCTTTTTCTGCCACCACGTGATAGCCGGTGTTTGCCAGCACTACGCGAACGTGGGTGCGTCCGAAGTCGATGCCCGCTGCTATGGCGCCGTCCCCGTTGTACCTCACAGACATGGCCCGCCGCCCCGAACTGGTGACCGGGGTCAGGGTCACGAGGTCTGCGGCTGCCATGCTTTTGACGATATTGGAGACAGTGGCAGTGGAAAGGCCCGTGCTGCGGGCGAGGTCCGCCTGGGTCGCCGGACCGCCCTTGAGCAGTTGCTCCGTGAGTCGGCGTTGGTTTCGGTGGCGAAGTGAGGTTTGCGAGCCGGGGTTGCTGGCTCTACTGGTTGTCACATTCGAGGAGCGGTCTTCGTCGGCCATACTAAGAAGACTGCACTACGCTCACCTTGTAGTCAAGAAGTTAATGCAATATTAACTGCTTTGTTCAAGGTCTAAACAAATGGGCGGGGACGTTCAGCCAGCCGTTTTCGCGGCGCCTTTATGCTTTTCAGCTCGGGTGGTCCCCCTGGCGAGTTTAGGCGTGGATCGCCTTGTGCTTGCCAGCCAGAACCACATAGTGGGCTGCGTTCTCGCGAACGTGTTCGCGTTCTTCGGCAGCCAATTCGCGGCGCACTTTTGCCGGCACTCCCGCCACGAGCGATCCTGGCGGGATGATGGCACCTTCGAGAACAACCGCGCCGCCGGCCACGAGGGATCCGGCACCGATCACGGCGCCGTTCATGATGGTGGCGCCCATGCCGATTAGACAGTTGTCTTCCACAGTGCAGCCGTGGACCACGGCGCCGTGCCCCACACTGACGTTCTCGCCAATGCTGGTGGGGAAGCCCGGATCCGCGTGGAGCACCACATTGTCCTGCAGATTGGATCCGGCGCCGACAGTGATGGTGTTCGTGTCGGCGCGAACCACCACACCGTAAAACGCGCTGGATGCCGGGCCCATGGTTGCCTGGCCGATGATGTGTGCCGAGGGGGCCACAAAGGCGCTCGGGTCAACCGCGGGGGTAAATCCGTCAAAGGTGATGAGCTGGTTCATGAGGGGTCCTTCTCTGTGTGAACGGGAAAAGCGCATGGAACGCATCGAGCCTGACGGTCCAATGCCGAGGTAGACGTCAAGCTACCACCATCTCGGCACGTTCCGTCTACCTCGGCCGAAACTGGCTTGGTCAGTCGAAAACGACGGTGCGGTGCCCGTCGAGCAGCACCCGGTGCTCGGCATGCCACTGCACGGCCTGGGCGAGGGTGCGGGCCTCCACAGCACGTCCCACCGCGACGAATTTCTCCACAGAGTGCCCGTGGGCCACCCGGATCACTTCCTGCTCGATGATGGGCCCCTCATCGAGCACCGCCGTCACATAATGGGCTGTGGCGCCAATGATCTTAACGCCGCGAGCGTGGGCCTGGTGGTAAGGCTTGGCACCCTTGAAGGACGGCAGGAAGGAATGGTGGATGTTGATGGCCCGCCCGGCCAGCTGGTTGCACAGTTCATCGGAGAGCACCTGCATGTAGCGGGCCAGTACCACCAGTTCTACGTCGTGCTCCGCCACCAACTCCAGGAGGGCGGCCTCTGCTTCGGCCTTGGTCGCGGCGGTGACCGGGATGTAATAGAACGGGATGCCGTAAAACTGTGCCAGGGGCTCGAGGTCGCGGTGGTTGGAGACAATGGCCGGGATTTCAATGGGCAGGGTGCCTGAACGCTGCAGGAACAGCAAATCGTTGATGCAGTGGGCTGCCTTGGATGCCAGGATCAGCGTGCGCACCGCGGAGCCGGCCCTGTGCAACTGCCACTGGAGGTTGAACTCGGCCCCCACCAGCTCAAGGTGCTCGCGGAGCCGGGAGAACGTCGTCGAGGTTTCCACGGCAACACGCATGAAGAAGGTACCGGTGTCAGGGTTGCCGTACTGTTGCGAGTCGGTGATGTTGCAGCCCGCCTCCAGCAGCGAACCCGTCACGGCATGCACGATGCCTGGCCGGTCATCGCACGAAAGCGTCAGGACAAAACCGGCAGTAGTGTCCGGGCGGGAGGGCGTCGGGACAGGGGGGATCGCGGCGGCGGCGTTCAAGTCAGTCACCTGTGCAACGTTACCGCCAGTAGGCGCCCCTGTACTACAGTTAAGGGGTTGCGACTGGCGATGAGGTGGGACACCACCGGGGAGCAGCACGATGGATGACCTCAAGGATCGTACGCCTGGGACGAGAGGTCACAAATGCCAATGTCATGATTGGCGGTGAACGTCAGCTACCGTCGGGGACACACAGCAGTATTAACGCGCTTGTGCCATAACTGACGATGCACAAAGTGCCGTGCTTAATGTGAGTCGCTACGCCTGCGCTGTTGCACGTTCACCGGATAATCTGGCATGGAAGAGAATGTTCGTGTCGTCCATCCAGGAGTCTTTACGTGTCTTTTAACACCACCTCGTCCGTGACCAATGCCCCGCTCTCCGAGCTGGACCCCGAAATTGCCGCCGTCCTCAAGGACGAGCTTGGCCGCCAGCGTGACACGCTGGAAATGATCGCCAGCGAAAACTTCGCACCCCGCGCCGTCTTGGAAGCCCAGGGCTCCGTCCTGACCAACAAGTACGCCGAAGGTTACCCGGGACGCCGCTACTACGGCGGCTGCGAGTACGTTGACGTCGCCGAAAATCTGGCCATCCAGCGAGTGAAGGACCTGTTCGGCGCCGAATACGCCAACGTCCAGCCGCATTCCGGTGCCCAGGCCAACGCCGCAGCGCTCGCCGCCATGATCAAGCCCGGCGAGAAGATCATGGGCCTCTCTCTGGCCCACGGCGGTCACCTGACGCACGGCATGAAGCTGAATTTCTCCGGCAAGCTCTATGACGTTGCCGCGTACCAGGTGGAGCCGGACACCTTCCGCATCGACATGGACAAGCTGCGCGACCAGGCTATTGCCGAGAAGCCCCAGGTCCTGATCGCCGGCTGGTCCTCGTACCCGCGCCAGCTGGACTTTGCCGCATTCCGCTCCATCGCCGACGAGGTTGGCGCACTCCTCTGGACGGACATGGCCCACTTCGCCGGACTGGTTGCAGCAGGCCTGCACCCGAGCCCGGTGCCGTACTCCGACGTCGTCACCTCCACAGTCCACAAGACCCTGGCAGGACCTCGCTCCGGTGTGATCCTGGCGAAGGCGGAATGGGCCAAGAAGCTGAACGCCGCCGTGTTCCCCGGACAGCAGGGCGGCCCGCTCATGCACGTCATCGCCGCCAAGGCCGTGGCTTTCAAGGTTGCCGCAGGCGAAGAGTTCAAGGAACGCCAGGCCCGAGTGCTGGAGGGCGCCAGGATCATCGCCGAGCGCCTGAACGCGCCCGACGTTGCAGCAGCCGGGGTGTCCGTGCTGACCGGCGGCACCGATGTTCACCTGGTCCTGGTTGACCTGCGCAACTCCGTCCTGGACGGCCAGCAGGCCGAGGACCTCCTGCACAGGGTCGGCATCACCGTGAACCGCAACGCTGTGCCGTTTGACCCCCGCCCCCCGATGGTGACCTCCGGTCTGCGCATCGGCACCCCGGCACTGGCCACTCGTGGCTTCGGTGCGGCCGAGTTCACCGAGGTTGGCGAAATCATCGCGGCAGCGCTCAAGGGTGGCGCCGACGTCGACGCCCTCGGCGCCCGCGTCAAGGCCCTCACCGCCAACTTCCCGCTTTACCCCGGCCAGGAAGAATGGTAAAGGGCATGACTGCTCAAATCCTTGACGGCAAGGCCACAGCCGCAGCCATCAAAGCCGAGTTGACCGTACGGGTGGCAGCCCTTGCCGCCCGTGGTATCACGCCGGGCCTGGGTACCATCCTGGTTGGCTCGGATGCGGGCTCGCAGTGGTACGTGGGCGGAAAACACAAGGACTGTGCCGAAGTTGGCATCAAGTCCATCCGCATCGACCTGCCCGAGACGGCCACGCAGGAGCAGGTCCTGGCCGCCGTGCACCAGCTCAATGAGGACCCGGCTTGCACCGGCTATATTGTGCAGCTGCCGTTGCCTGCGCACATTGACCAGGACGTGGTGCTGGAAGCTATCGACCCGGACAAGGACGCCGACGGCCTGCACCCCATGAATCTGGGGCGCCTGGTCGCCAACGTGAACCGGCCCATGGTCTCCCCGCTGCCGTGCACGCCCAAGGGCTGCATCGTGTTGCTGGAACGCCACGGCATTAAGCTGGACGGCAAGAAGGTGCTGGTGGTGGGCCGCGGTGTGACGATCGGTCGGCCCATGGGCCTGCTGCTGACCCGCCGCGACATCAACGCCACCGTTGTCCTGGCCCACACCGGAACCAAGGACCTGGCAGCTGAACTGCGCCAGGCGGACGTGGTAGTTGCCGCCGCCGGCGTACCGCACATGATCAAGGCCGCTGACTTGAAGCCAGGGGTGATCGTGCTCGACGTCGGTGTTTCCCGTGTGGACGACGGCAACGGCAAGGCTGTTGTCACCGGCGACGTGGAACCTGCGGCCGCCTCTGTGGCCAGCTGGATCTCCCCGAACCCGGGCGGTGTGGGTCCCATGACCCGTGCCATGTTGCTGGCCAACGTGGTGGAGGCCGCCGAGCGCGACTAACCTTGGACCACGCCCGTGAGTGCCCTGAGCCGACGTTGCGAGCCTTGGGAACGAAAAGGAGGCCGACGCCGGAACTCATGTTCTGGCGTCGGCCTCCTTTTTTGAACTGGCGGCTACACCGTGGCGAGATCCTTGCCCGTCTCCGGTTCTGACGCTGAGCCCGACTCCGGTTCTGATTTCGAATCTGACGCTGAGCTAGGCGTCGGACCGGCCGCTGCAGGCTCGTCGTCGAAGGGGTGCAATTCGGTGCGCGGTGGCTTGATCGCGTCGATGATGGCGAGCAGTATCAGGGACCCGACGCCCCAGATCCCGAACGTCAGCAGGTGATGTGCCACAGTGTCGCCACCGAAGTACAGGATTGATCGGACAGCTTCCACTCCGGCTGGCATGGGCAGGATGTCATGCAATACCCGGAAGATGGCCGGCTCCATATAGACGGAGAGTCCGCCACCGGAGGCCGGTATGCCAATCAGCAGTAGGATGCCGATGGCCGGGATGATGGACAGCATGCCGATGAGGCGCTCAATCACCGCCGAGAACATGGCAACGCTGAAGACCGAGAGAGCGCCCACGCCCCACAACTGCCAGAAATGGCCGTCAACGCTGCCGGTGATGGGTCCGGCAATCAGCCACAGGACCGCAGAAATAAACACCGACCAGGCGGCGACGATCGGCACGAGCCTGCGTAAGGGGCGCGAGGATGGTGCTGCGCTCGAGCCAACGATGATGATCATGAAGCCCGCTAGCATCCACCCCATGGCGAGGTACATGCTCACTGAACCCATGTTGTCGTTAGAGTGCAGCGGAGCCAGTTCATGCTTTACCAGCTCGAGCTTCTGCGCGGCGGCGATCTGGCCGAACACGTTGCTAACCACTTGTTGTGCGCTTGATCCGCCGGCCTGATTGGTGAGCAAGATTGCTTCAGGTTTGTCTGCAGAGGGAAGGATGAAGGCAGCGGTGACGGTGCGGTCCTGCACCTGAGTATTTGCTACCTCGACCGAGTCAAGGGCACGTAGGTCAAACAGGCCCGGCATCTTTTCGCTGAGCCCGTCAACAGTTTGCTGGGCCTGGGCGACCGTGGATCCGACAATCGAGATGGGCATGTTCTGGGGAGCAGGTGCGGACATGGCGCCGAGCATGGCGGAGATCATCATGACTACCATTCCCAGTGGGAAGAGCAGCAGGGCTCCGTAACGCCAGAATCGGCTCTTGGGTCGCGGCCCGCCGTGCAGTGATGGAATGGTGGGCTTGGGGCCGGTGGCGTTGGGCTTGCGGCGACTTTTGAGTGCATCAGCACCCAGGGTCAGCAGCAAGGCCAGCACACCACCGACGATCAAGACCATCACGTGGCGCCAAACCCCGGCGCCATCAAAATACAGGACCGAACGCAGGGCCTCGCCAATGGCTGGGGTCGGTAAGAAGGAATGCAAGAAGGCGTAGAAGCTGGGCATGGTGTGCACGGACAGACTCAGATTGGAGGCCGGCATGCCCAGCACCGTCAACAACAGCAGGGCGGCGATGACGGCCATCGGGCCCAAGAAGCGCGTGAGCAGTAACTGCACGGCTCCAATCGAGAAGACGCCCAACCAGGCAATGCCCAGAACTGGCAGTGTGTGGCCCTCAATCACGCCAAGGATGGGCCCCGTAACAGCCCAGACAATGCCAGCAACCAGTGCCGCCCAGCCAGCCAGCAAGGGGATGGCCCTGCGGAAACGCAAGAGTTCCGGTGAGTTGGAGAGCACCATGCTAAAGGGTAGATACCCGGCCATCACCAAGGCGGTTGCCATGAACATGGCACCCAAACCGGCGATGTCGGTTGACGGGAGCGGGACGAGGTCCTGGGCTTGCAGTGTCAAACCCTCGGCTAGCACCTGGGGGACCAGCATGGCCCTGACCACGGAAGCTTGAGAAGAGCCCGCTGCACTCGCCGTGTAGACAGCGGCCGTGCCATCAGCGATGGACACGGCTCCGGAGACTTCGCGGTCAATCACAAGCTGGCGAGCATCTTCGACGGAGTCGACCATGCGGATGGCGACGGCGTCAGGATTCGACGCCACGAGGGAACCGATGAACTGGTTGGCCTGAGCGGAGGTGCCCACTATGGCAATCGGCATATTGTTCGGCGCGGGAGCGTGCATGGTACCCAAGTAGCCGGTAATCATCATGCCCACCATGATCAGTGGCATCGCGAACATGGCTACATAGCGCCCAATGGTCTCTGCCCTAGCCCTTTTCGCTGCGGCTGCGGCTGTTGCGCCTTCGGGTGAGAGTTCGACGGCGTCATTCTCGGGATAGCCGTCGCCGGGGGGCTTGGTGGTAGGTTGGGGGGACTTTTTGTTCAACGTCTAGCTCCTGAGTGTCGCGTGAGTATGCGGGCTTGTGACAGGTTCATCGAAGTGGCTGCCTGTGTAGCCTGGCCTGTGGTTGGATAAGCCAACAGTCTCACTTTACGCCACGTGGCGTAAAAAAGAAAAGTGAGGCAGACTGGTACGTGGTCATCGGCATCTTTGCCTTGCCATTGAACAACGATGAAAGAGAATCTCGCATGGGACGGCACAGTGACAAGGCGCGGGAAGTCCTGCTGGATACCGCGGCTGAGCTCTTCGCCCTCCACGGCATCGATGCCGTGTCCAACCGTCGGATTACCGAGCATGCCGGCACCGCTAACCATTCTGCGATCGCTTACCACTTTGGCGATCGGGAGGGACTGTTACGGGCGCTGCTCAGCCGCCACCTTCAGGAGATGAACCGTCGCCGTGCCGTCATGATATCCAAGGTGGCGGATGACGCTGACCTCACGGACATCCTGGCCTGCATGATCTTGCCCTGGATTCAGTATTTGGCAGATCGGCCCGTGACCAGCTGGCATGCACGTTTTTTGTTTCAAGTACGCACCATTCCATCCATGACAGATGTTCTGAAAGCTTCGGCTGGACTAAATCCCGAAGTTGAAGCGTTGACGCATCGCTTGGAGTCTGCGCTGGGGCATTTGCCGTCGTCGGTGGTGCGGGGGAGAGCTGCGATCCTGGGGCCCATGGTCCTGGGAAGCTGCGCCGCCTATGAAGAGCGCGTGCAGAAGGGGGAGAAATCCAACTGGACGGGGGTAGGTTACTTCCTGATCGACTCGTGTGCGGGCATGCTCGCAGCGCCTGTAACCCACCCGGACGAGTACGTCACCTTCACCGAGGAGGCGTTTCTTCTCTAGATGTCCGCGCTTGGCAGAGCCTAGCCCCGGTACAGTGCCGCCTGCACCCTTGACTGCAAGCCCAGCTTCGAGAGCGTCCGTGACATATGGGTCTTGACCGTGGCCTCGGAAATCCCCAGCCGCCGCCCGATCGAATAGTTACTCAGGCCCTCGCTCAGACAATCAAAAACTTCCCGTTCCCGCTCCGTGAGCAAGTCCAGCAGAGACGGTTCAGGGCGCGACCCGATCCCGCCGCCGTGGCTGAGCGCTGCGTCGATGATCCTGGCTGTGACTTCCGGTGCAATGACCTGGTCCCCGTCGTGGACGCGTCGTATCGCCTCGGTGATGGCGCCCGGGTCGGCACTTTTGAGCAGGAAACCAGCTGCCCCGGCGCGCAGTGCCCCGAACAAGTACGAATCATGGTCAAAGGTGGTCAACACCAGCACCTTGGCCAGGCCCTGGCCACAAATGAGCTCCGTTGCGGCCACACCGTCCATGACGGGCATGCGCAAGTCCATCAGGACGACGTCGGGCCGGAGCGTGCGTGCCATGCCCAGGGCACTGGCGCCGTCACCTGCCTCACCTACCACTTCCATGTCAGAGGCAGTGTCAATAACCATGCGCATGCCCAAACGGATGGCGGCATGGTCATCGGCGAGCAACAGGGAGATCCGGGGCTGCGTGGTACCTGGGGATGGTGTCATGACGGGTCAACTTCAGAGGGGTTCGGCAGCCGAAGCAGCACTTTCCACTGCCCCCCGGCTGCTCCGGCGGTGATGGATCCGCCGGCGTGGGCGGCCCGGAAATGCATGCTGGGAATGCCGGTTCCGGACCCGGGGCCCGCAGCTGTGCCGTCGACTGTGCTGTCAGCTGTGCCGTCGACTGTGCCGTCCGGTGTGCTGTCGGCTGTGCCGGGCGCAGAGTTGGGCAGCGGGTTGCTCACCACCAACAGCACCTCATCGCCACGGCCGGGACCACGGCTGGGACCACCGCCGTGGGCTAGGCTCACCACGATTTCCACAGGCTGGCCCGGTGCGTGTTTCGCGGCGTTGACGAGGGCCTCGGCGGCTATCCGGTAGAGGGCGGTTTGGACCGGCGGCGGCAGGTGAGCGCCGCCGCCGGGCAGGGAATTTTCCAGCCGCACGTCCCGGCCGGCACTGCGGTACGCTCCCACGAGTTCGGCCAGATCCTCGAGTTCCCCAGTGGATTCCGGCGCGGCGCCGGTGTGCAGCAGCCGGATCATGGCGTTGAGCTCGTCTAATCCGGCCACGCTCTCAGCCCTGATGCGGCGCAGCAGGACGGTGCTGGGGGCAGTGGCAGTAGGAGTAGCCATGTGCAGTGCGGCCCCGGACTGCAAGGCGATGGCCGAAAGTCGGGCCGAGATGACGTCGTGGAGTTCGCGCGCCATATGCTGGCGTTCCCGCTCCAGGGCGAGATCGTGGCTGCTACGTTCAGCCAGCAACCGCTGCCGGGCCGCGTCCTGGACGGCATCGGCGCGGGCCGATTCGCTCGCCGCCAGTTGATTTGCCTTGCGCAGATTGCCCGCCCATTCCACCGGGGTCAACAAAGTGACAACGGCAATGACTGCGGCGGTGACGGTTGCGGCAGCGCTGCGGGAGACGGTGAAGGCCGCCACCAGCAGCAGGACAGCCAAGACCCAGGCACTGCGGGCTGCCAGCTGGGACGCGCGGGGGGAGCCAAACAGCACGAGTGAAAAGAAGAACTCAAAGGCCAGGACAAAAGCCCCGGAATGCCCGGCGAGTACAAAAGCAACCGCAGCGCTTCCACACAACCATGCCATTGTCAGGGGTCGGGCGCGCCGCAACAGGACACCTGTGCAGCCCGCCACGGCGATGACTGGCCAGGCGGACGCGAAAGCCGCCACCTGGAGCTCGCCGAAGGACCTCAGGTTGAGTTCGGCCAAAAGCCAAAACACGACAAAATAGCCGCCGGCCAGTGCCATGTCCTGAACATGGATTGTCGCCATGCTGCGAACATCCATGCGCCGCCAACGGTTTAACAGGCGAACAGGCACCGCGACGGCGGCGGTTGTCGTGTTTTCCATGAACCCATCTTCCGCCGCGCAGTTCCCCTCAGGCAAGCCAACCGCGGCGCCATACAACTAAGGTATGACCCGCAGCTGCCCCCGATGGCCGACGCCGGGTGTGCGCACGTTTGGCACGCTGGGAACATGACGATTGCAATTTATGCTCAGTTGGCGGTTTTGGCCCTCATCGACAGCACCAGCATAGGGACCTTGCTGATTCCGCTCTGGCTGTTGCTGCGCCCCGATGCCCGGCGGGTGGCGCCACGGATACTTCTCTACTTGGGCGTATTGGCCGGGTTCTACCTGTTGATCGGCATTGCGGTGCTCGGTGGTGCTGGCTGGGTGCTCAGCGGGCTCGGCGCCGATTCGCTTACGCATCTCCCCGCCGTCCAATGGGGCATGGTCCTGGCCGGTGGCGCCATGCTGGCCTACTCCCTGTTTGCCGGTTCGGGCAAAAAGCCGGCGAAGGTCGTGGCGGGCGCACCGGGTGCAGACGTCGCGGAGGTGACGGCGACCGAACAAAAGTGGCAATCGCGCCTGGCCGCGGCGCTGCGCAGCCCCGGCGGCATGGTGACCCTGGCGCTGCTTGCCGGACTGTTGGAACTGCCGACCATGCTGCCGTATCTGGCCGCGATCGGTTTGCTGGCCAATGCAACCCTGGCACTGCCGGTCGAGATCACCATCCTGACCCTGTACTGCCTGCTCATGCTGCTTCCGGCACTCGCACTGCTGGTGCTCCGTGTGGCATTGGGTGCCCGGCTGGATCCGCTGCTGCTTCGCATCAGCAGCAAAATGGGCAAGTTCGCTGGCGAAACCCTGCTGTGGGTTGTGGGCATCGTCGGGTTCTTGCTGCTGCGCGCGGGCTTGTCCGCGGTGGCGCCGCTTGCCCCGTGGAACCCCTTTAAGTAACGACCCGGCAGACGCCCTGTGGCGCCCGTTCGCCGGTGGTGGAAGATGCTCGGCAGGACCTGCACAATTTGAGAGAATGGATACATGACTTCTCTTGGAACCGGCAAAATGTCCAAACCCAGCAAGTTCACCGGCCTAGGCACCGTCGTGCTGGCCATCGTGTTCTTGGTGGCCATCGTGTTTGCCGCAAACAACAGCACGGTGCTGGGCTGGGTCATCGCCGCGATCGCCTTCGGCTGGCTGGCCCTCTCCACGGCCGTCTATATCGGCGTCCACAAGGCGGCCGCCTTTGGTGCCCGTCAGGTAGCCCTGGCCCAGGCCCAGATGGCGCAGCACAACAGTGCCAATGCCCCGGCCGACGGCGGCACCTACCTGGTGAACGACGACGCCGGGTCCCGTTCCGGTGCCAAGGCTCAGCAGCTCAAACTTGACCACTCGTTCAAGATCATCAGCGTCCAGGTTGGGGTGGTCAACGAGTACCTTGGCAAGGACGACGCCATGGTGGCCCGGGCCCTGGAAACCATCGACATCACCGCCCGCAACGGCCGCGGCATGATCAACCCGAACTGGGAAGCTCAAGAGGCGAAGATGGACGCCGCCATGGAGAAGAAAAACGCGGCCCGTGCCGCCGAAGCCCGGACCGCAACACCGGGAGTCGACGACGAACCCGTAACCGGCGTCGTCGTGGACTAAGGCAGCGAACCGACACGCAACAGGTAAGGTTGAGCAAGTGAGCATGGGAACAGAAAACGGTCATTTGAGGATCGCAAGCGTCAATGTCAACGGCATCCGTGCCGCCTACAAGCACGGCATGGCCGACTGGCTGGCCGCCCGCGACGTGGACATCTTGTGCCTGCAAGAAGTCCGGGCACCCGATGCCATTGTTGAGGGTTTCCTGGGCGAGGACTGGCACCTCTTGCACGCTGAGGCCGAGGCCAAGGGACGTGCCGGTGTCTTGATCGCCACGCGCAAGGACTCCCTGGCGCCGGTTGCCACGCGTCTGGGCATTGGTGAGGACTACTTCGCCACCACCGGGCGCTGGGTTGAAGCCGACTACGCCCTGACGGGCTCAGACGGCACGCCCACCACGCTGACCGTGGTTAGCGCCTACGTCCACTCCGGCGAGGTTGGCACACCCAAACAGGAGGACAAATACCGCTTCCTGGACACCATGATCACCCGCCTTCCCCAGCTGGCCGCCGCGAGCGACCACGCACTGGTGGTGGGCGACTTGAACGTAGGCCACACAACGTTGGACATCAAGAATTGGAAGGGCAATGTGAAGCGCGCAGGCTTTCTGCCCGAGGAACGAGCCTACTTTGACCGCTTCTTTGGCGAGGAGATCGGTTTCAAGGACGTGGCCCGCGAGCTGGCCGGCGACGTCGACGGGCCTTACACCTGGTGGTCCAACCGCGGCCAGGCGTTCACCAACGACACCGGTTGGCGCATCGACTACCACATGGCCACGCCGGGCCTGGCTGCCCTGGCGAGCGACGCCGTCGTGGACCGTGCAGCGTCCTACGAATCCCGCTTCTCCGACCACGCACCGCTGGTCGTCGACTACAAGTTCTAAAGGACTCGCCTCTCCCATGACTGATACCACTACCCGTCCCCGTGTTCTTTCCGGCATGCAGCCCTCAGGGGATTCGCTGCACCTGGGCAACTACTTAGGGGCCCTGGTCAACTGGGTCAAAACGCAGGACGACTACCAGACGCTCTTCTTCATCCCCGACATGCACGCCATCACGGTTATTCAGGATCCGGCCGAGTTGCGGGAGCGGACACGCAAGACGGCGGCACAGTACATCGCTGGCGGCATCGACGTGGAGAAGTCGGCCCTGTTTGTGCAGTCACACGTGCCCGAACACGCCCAGCTGGCTTGGGTGCTGAACTGCATCACCGGGTTCGGTGAGGCGGCACGCATGACGCAGTTCAAGGACAAGTCCGCCAAGGGCGGCGCGGATGCAGCCAGCGTGGGCTTGTTCACCTACCCCGTCCTGATGGCCGCAGACATTCTGCTGTACCGCCCCCAGGGCGTACCGGTGGGGGACGACCAGCGCCAGCACGTGGAGCTGGCCCGGGACCTGGCCAAGCGGTTCAACCACCGCTTCGGTGACACTTTCGTGGTGCCGGAGGCGTTCATCCAAAAAGAGGGTGCGCGCATCTATGACCTGCAAAATCCGACGGCGAAGATGTCCAAGTCCGCGTCGGGGCCCAACGGGCTGATCAATTTGTTGGATGAACCCAAGGTCACCGCCAAGCGCATCAAGTCGGCCGTCACCGACGCCGACACCGTCATTGCCCACGACCGCGAGGCCAAGCCCGGCGTCACGAACCTGCTGGAAATCCTCTCCACGTTGACGGGGACGCCGGTGGAGACGCTGGTGTCCGGGTACGACGGCAAAATGTACGGCCACCTGAAAGCTGATGTGGCCGACGCCGTTGTGTCCCGCCTTGAGCCCATCCGGGCACGCACACTTGAGCTCCTTGACGATCCCGCCGAATTGGACTCCCTGCTGGCCAAGGGTGCGGCGAAGGCCCGGGAGATTGCGTCGGTGACGCTGGCGGACGTGTACGCCAAGGTTGGTTTCTTGCCGCCGCTCGGGACGGTTGGATAATCATGCCGGGCATTGGCCAGAGCGGGGCGTCACCGGCGCCCCACCCCGACAGCCTGGGGGTCATCATTTCGATGCCCCCGGCCCTTGCCGCGGAATTACGCGCATGGCGGGAAATGTTCGGCGGCCCCGATGTGGCGGCGGTTCCCCCTCACATCACCCTGATCTCCGGCCGGGCCACCGGTACCTGGGCGCACGCTGCGGAGCATGTCCGGTCCGTGGCACGGTCCTGGGCGCCCTTCGAGGTGTCCTTGCGCGGGACCGGAACCTTCGCGCCTATCTCACCGGTGGTCTTCCTGAATCTGGTGGATGGTGTGGATAACTGCCTGGATTTGCATGAGAGGCTGCTGGACGGGCCGGTGGAGCACCTGCTGGATTTTGTTTTCCATCCCCACCTAACGGTGGCTCACGACCTGGACGCCGAGACCATGGCACGGGCCGAGCGGGAGATGGCAGATTTTTCGGCCGACTTCCAGGTGCTCAGCATAGGCCTCTACGACTACTCGCACGGCGGCTGGTCACTGTGTGAGGAGTTACCCCTTGGAAAAGCCGAAGGCGCATAAGGAGGTTATGACAATGGCCTACTTTCCGGGCACTGTCGCCCCCGGCATCCGGGCCAAGCGTTCCCTCGCCGCGCCCCTCAAACCGCCACCGAGCCCCCTGGACTGCCCAGCGCTGGCGGCGTGGACCGAGTCCAAGCAGGCGGCACTGAGCTCGGCCATGGATGGCGGATCCTTGGTTTCCCGTGGGACCGCCTTCTCGCAGTGGTTCAATGCGCGGCTTGGCCAGCTGTTCCCCATGCGTGTGCTGAACCTCTATGGACGCCGCCGGGGGCCGCTGCTGGCAGCCGGCAACGCCTACCTGATGTTCTTTTCCGTTGGTGCCATGCTGGTGGCCGGCTTCGCCATCTTCGGCCTGCTCGCCGCGGACAACCAGGTGCTCCGCGACGCCGTGGTCAACCTTGTCGCAGAAAGCACACCGGGGCTGATCGACACCGGTGACGGCGGCCTGGCCACACCCGAGCAGCTGTTGGGCACCAGCGGTTTCGGCCTGACCTTGGTGATCTCCTTGGCCGCCTTGATTGTGACGGCCATGGGATGGATCAACGGCCTGCGTGAGGGCATCCGCTCGGTGCTGGGCCTGGCCCGGGATCGCACCAACCCCATTTTGTCCAAGCTGCGCGACGCCGGAACCCTGGTGGTGCTGGCCGTGGCACTGGTGATCACCAGCGTTCTGGGGGTACTGAACACGGCCGCCGTAGGCACCATCAGCGACTGGCTGGGCTGGGGCAGTTTCTTGACCGGCTTTGCCGCCCAGGCCGGTTCCCTGATCTTGATGTTCATCCTTGACGTGGCCGTGGCCATGGTGATGTTCAGCCTTGCCGCTCGCGTTCTTATGCCGTCCAAGGTTCTGCTGCTGGCAGCAGTCTTCTCCGGTGCAGGTGCCACCGTTTTGCGCTTCTTCAGCGCATTGCTGCTCAACGGCATCACCAACAATACGCTGCTGGCGCCCTTCGCCGTCATCCTGGGCCTCTTTGTCTGGTTCTACCTACTCAGCCAGGTGTACCTGATTGCCGCTGCCATAGCGGCCGTGCGGGCCGCGGACCTGCGCACCCGCACATCCCCCTCTCCGAGGTAGACGCACCTGTACCTCCCCCCACGCCGAGGTAGACGGAAGCGTGCGATACATCAGAATCGCTCCGTCGACCTCGGCACGGATCCGTCGGTTTCGGCGTCGGGGGTGTCATTGGTTCATGGCGGCTTTGATGCGCGACTTGAAGGCGGGCTCGTTGAAGAGGTCCTTCCATTCGAGTCGTAACACCGTCCAGCCAGCCTCGATCAGGTCCGACTCGCGTTTTACGCTCACGGTAGATCGCCTCATCTGTGGGCCTGTGGTCGGAGTATTTGCCCTTCCCGTCAAATTCAAGAATGAGGCGGCGCTGCGGCCAGGCGAAGTCCGTCCGTTAGCGGCCAAGCCGGGTCGAGATCCATAACTGTAGCTCCGACATTTCAATGAGGAGTTCGCGCATCAGGTCCCGTGCCAGTGTCTCGCCGGGAGATTCCGAGCGGCCGTTGGCGTTGCGCAGCACCTTGCGGAGCGTCCGGATCCCGCGGTGGGTCCGCAACTTCTCCGCCTCCGCTAGGAGCTTGCTCAAGGAGGCTCCGAGCCGCAGCGCATGGTCGGTCAAGATTAGGGCTTGCCGGTAGTGCATTGTTAGGCAGCAGTCGATGACGGTCCGTTCCAAGGTGGTCACGCGGACTCGGTCGATCGTCATGGTCTCCTCCGGGCCAAGCGCCCGGCTGTGGACGCGGGTGTACTTGCCGAAACCAATGCTGGATGGCTTGCCGGCCTGGGTGAGATGGATGAAATCGTCGGCTTGCCACAGATAAAGCCCGTGGAGCCTGGCCGCCGAAACATGGCTGTCGACGAAGCCGGCCCGGAAGGTGGTTAGAGTCGCGAAATGATGAATCAGGATACTGTTGCGCAGGCGGCTCACGGCGGTTTGTTTGGCCCAAAACGAACCGCGGATTTAACAGCCGTGGCGCAGGCGGACCAGTACGCCGGTGGCGAGCAGGCGGCGAATCGACCGCGAGCCGAACCCCGCTTCACAGAGTTGAGCAGTCCGCCACACAACCCGCTTTGCCGTGAAGGCAGCCGTGAAGCGTGCGGTCGTCGCCACATTAGCGGACGAGCTGGCTCCCGTGTCCGCAACTCCACCGCCCGTGGTGGCTGCGCCGTCGTGCTTTAAAAAGGAAGATTGAGGTGTCATCTTTCAAGGATGGCGTCAAAAGGGCCACCAAAACCGGCCAATTTCCAATCTGTGGATAACCCCGTTTCGCTGAGGTCGACGCAAAAACGCCGCCCCCAAAATTGGGGGCGGCGCCTTCGCTTGAAGGGCAGGTGCTAGAGCTGGCGGGACAAAATAGCCTGCTTGACCTCGGCGATTGCCTGCGTGATCTGAATGCCGCGCGGGCATGCTTCGGTGCAGTTGAAGGTGGTGCGGCAACGCCACACACCTTCCTTGTCGTTGAGGATTTCCAGGCGCATGTCGCCGGCATCATCGCGTGAATCGAAGATGAAGCGGTGTGCGTTGACGATCGCCGCCGGGCCAAAGTACTGGCCGTCGGTCCAGAACACTGGGCAAGAGGACGTGCACGCGGCGCACAGGATGCACTTGGTGGTGTCGTCGAAACGCTCACGCTGCTCGGCGGACTGGAGGCGTTCCTTGGCGGGCTCGTGGCCGCGGTTGACCAGGAACGGCATGACCTCGCGGAAGGATTGGAAGAACGGTTCCATGTCCACGATGAGGTCCTTCTCCACCGGCAAACCCTTGATGGGCTCAACCGTGATGGGCTTGGTGGTATCCAAGTCCTTCAGGAGCGTCTTGCAGGCCAGCCGGTTGCGGCCGTTGATGCGCATGGCATCGGAACCACACACGCCGTGGGCGCAGGAACGGCGGAAGGTCAATGAACCGTCCTGCTCCCACTTGACCTTGTGGAGGGCGTCCAACACGCGGTCCGTGCCGTACATGGTCATGGTGAAGTCTTCCCACGTCGACTCGGAGGAGACCTCCGGGTTGTAGCGGCGCACACGTAAGGTGACATCGAAAGTGGGGATTTCACCGCCGCCACCGAGGTGGGCGGGCAACTCAATCTTGGAAGCCGGCTCTGGAGCGGTTTCAGCGGTTTCTACGGTGCTCATTAGTACTTCCTCACCATCGGCTGGTAGCGCGTGATAACGACGGGCTTGGTCTCCAGACGGATACCGGCGATGGACTCCGCGGAGCTTTCCACCGTGACATTCGAATCCAGGTATGCCATGGAGTGCTTCATGAAATTCTCATCGTCCCGGTCCGGGAAGTCCTCGCGGTAGTGTCCGCCACGGGACTCCTGGCGGTGCAGGGCCGCCACGGTCATGACCTTGGCCAGTTCCAGCAAGAAGCCCAGCTCAACGGCCTCGAGCAAGTCAAGGTTGAAGCGCTTGCCCTTGTCCTGGACGGTGATGCGGGAGTAGCGCTCCTCGAAGGAGGCGATATCGGCTAACACCTTGTCGATGGACTCGGCCGTACGGAAAACCTGCATGTTCGCGTCCATGGTGTCCTGCAGGTCCTTGCGGATCACAGCAACCTTCTCGCCGCCGTCGGAGTTGCGTACGTGATCCAACAACGCAACGGTGCCAGCTTCCGGATTCTCCGGCAGGTCAACAAAATCAGCCGTGAGAGCGTATTCGGCAGCGGCCACACCGGCGCGCTTGCCGAACACGTTGATGTCCAGCAGTGAGTTGGTGCCCAAACGGTTGGAACCGTGAACGGAGACACAGGCGACTTCGCCGGCGGCGTACAGGCCCGGGACGACTGTGTCGTTGTCCTGGAGGACCTCGGTGGTGATGTTCGTGGGAACACCACCCATGGCGTAGTGGGCCGTGGGGAACACCGGGACGGGCTCGGTGTACGGCTCGACACCGAGGTAGGTGCGGGCGAACTCGGTGATGTCCGGGAGCTTGGCGTCAATGTGAGCCGGCTCCAGGTGCGTCAAGTCAAGGAGAACGTAGTCCTTGTTCGGGCCACAACCGCGGCCTTCACGAACCTCGTTGGCCATGGAACGGGCGACAATGTCACGCGGAGCCAAGTCCTTGATGGTGGGGGCGTAGCGCTCCATGAAGCGCTCACCCTCGGAGTTACGCAGGATTGCACCCTCGCCGCGGGCGGCTTCGGAGAGCAAGATGCCCAAACCGGCCAGGCCTGTCGGATGGAACTGGAAGAACTCCATGTCTTCGAGCGGGATGCCCTTGCGGAACGCGATGCCCATGCCGTCGCCGGTCAGGGTGTGTGCGTTGGAGGTCGTCTTGAAGACCTTCCCGGCGCCGCCGGTGGCCAGGATGACGGACTTGGCCTGGAAGATGTGCAGTTCGCCAGTGGCCAGGTCGTAGGAGACCACGCCAGCTGTCTTCTTCTGCAGGTAGACGGTGCCATCCTCGCGGGTGGCTTCCTCTTCAACCGTCAAAAGATCCAAGACGTAGTACTCGTTGTAGAACTCAACATTGTGCTTGACGCAGTTTTGGTACAGAGTCTGCAAAATCATGTGACCTGTACGGTCGGCGGCGTAGCAGGCGCGGCGGACCGGAGCCTTGCCGTGGTCGCGGGTGTGACCGCCGAAGCGGCGCTGGTCGATGCGGCCCTCGGGCGTGCGGTTGAACGGCAGGCCCATCTTTTCCAGGTCGATCACTGCATCGATGGCCTCTTTGGCCATGACCTCGGCGGCATCCTGGTCAACCAGGTAGTCCCCGCCCTTGACGGTGTCAAAGGTGTGCCATTCCCAGTTGTCTTCCTCCACGTTGGCCAGGGCCGCACACATGCCACCCTGGGCCGCTCCCGTGTGCGAGCGGGTGGGGTAGAGCTTGGTCAGGACGGCGGTGTGGGCTCGCTGGCCTGATTCGATGGCGGCACGCATTCCTGCGCCACCGGCCCCGACGATTACGACGTCGTATTTGTGGACCTGCATACTGGATGCTCTTTCTCTCATTTACTGCACTAAAACATCTTTTGTCACTGCTGCGCCCTGAAACCAAGGCGGCGTCCGCGAAAAGTTACGGAACGGTGCAGAAGGACGGAAGGTCGGTGACTGCACCGGCCGGGCACGGATCAAAGGTGAAGATGACCAAGGTGCCCAGCACGATGATCACGGCGGAGGCAACGAACAGGACCGTCTTCAAGGTCATACGGGTGCCGGAGCGCTCCGCATAGTCGTTGATGATGGTTCGCACACCGTTGGTGCCGTGCAACATAGCCAGCCACAGCATGGCCAGGTCCCACATCTGCCAGAACGGGTTTGACCACTTGCCGGCCACGAAGCCAAAGTCGATGGCGTGGATGCCTTCGCCAACCATGAGGTTCACAAAGAGGTGGCCGAAGATCAGCACGATCAACACAACACCTGAGAGGCGCATGAATAGCCAGGCGAGCATCTCAAAGCTGGAACCGGAACCCTTGGAGCGGGTGTATTTGGGCGACACGCCACTGTTGGAACGTGGTGCATCAATAATGTTGGAACTCATTTAGTGCCCCCCGAAGAAATTAGAGAAGACAATGGTGAGGTGACGGATCAGGAACGGGATCATGGTCACGGCCCAAAGCGCCAGAACGCCCCACAGCAGTTGACGCTGATATTTGGGGCCCTTCTTCCAGAAGTCAATGGCAATAATGCGCAAACCGTTAAAGGCGTGGAACACGATTGCTGCGACCAGGCCGGCTTCGCCCAATCCCATGATGGGGTTCTTATACGCCCCAATAACTGCTGTGTACGCTTCCGGAGACACACGCACCAAAGAGGTGTCCAGAACGTGCACCAACAAGAATACGAAAATCACCACACCGGTAATACGGTGTCCCACCCAGGACCACATGCCTTCACGGCCGCGGTACAGAGTGCCAGCTGGTTTTGTCGGCACTGAATAAACCTTCCTGCATCACCGTGACGCTGGCGTGGTTCCACGCGGGGAAACGCACACGGCGTGAGCACTCATAACTGAAGCCTAAATTTAGGCTTTGCTAACAGCATATTCAACTTAGGCGCTCCTTGCTCTGTGTAATAAATCACAAGACGGGCACAAATGCCTGGTGCCGGTGCTCTGCCGCGGGAATTTACGGGCACGACGCCGGATGTCCAGCAAGGGCGCGGGGGTGATAGTTCCGCTGAAACAACGCTCTGTTAGCCACATCGATTACGCTGGGGTTGATGAATACGCAAAGCTCGACCCTCGCCGGCCAGCCAGGCACAGACCCCTTCGAGAAGTTTTTCGCCGTGATCCCGGCCGGGGGTGTCGGAACCAGGCTCTGGCCCCTGTCCCGCGCCGCGGCGCCGAAGTTCCTGCATGATCTAACCGGCAGCGGCAGTACCTTGCTACGGGCAACCTATGACCGGCTGGAGCCGCTGAGCGGAAACCGCGTCATGCTGGTGACAGGGGAAGCCCACCGCGACGCCGTTTGTATGCAGCTGCCCGAGGTGGCGGACGAGGACCTGGTGCTCGAAACCGAACCCAAGGACTCCGCAGCGGCGATCGGCTTGGCCGCGGCCATCTTGTTCCTGCGGGATCCGGAGACCATCATGGGCTCCTTTGCCGCAGATCAGGTCATCAGCCCGGTGGAAAAATTCCAGGACGCCGTCAAGGAGGCCATCTACACGGCCGCGACAGGCAAGATCGTCACGATCGGCGTTAAGCCTACCCATGCCTCCACTAGTTTCGGCTACATCCGTACCGGAGCGGCACTGGAGATTGCCGGGGCCCCCAGCGCCCACGCCGTCGTGAAGTTTGTGGAAAAGCCCAGCGAAAAAGTTGCTCACGAGTACCTTGTCAGCGGCGACTACAACTGGAACGCGGGCATGTTCGTGGCCCCGGTGGAATTGTTGCTCCGCCATCTGAAGGCCAATGAGCCGGCGCTTTATGAGGGCCTCATGGAGATCGCCGCGGCCTGGGACACCCCCGACCGCATCGCCGTCAAGAAACGGGTGTGGCCCACCCTGCCTAAGATCGCCATCGACTACGCCGTGGCCGAGCCGGCAGCCGACGCCGGCGACGTCGCCGTCATCCCGGCAACGTTCAGCTGGGACGATGTGGGAGACTTTGCCGCGATCGCCCGCCTGAACAACGCACGCGAAGTCGACGCCGTCACCGTCATGGGTGAGGGCGCCCGCGTCTTCAGTGAGGACAGCAGCGGCATCGTGGTCAGCGACACCAAACGGGTCATCGCTTTGATCGGTATTGAGGACGTGGTGGTGGTTGATACCCCCGACGCGCTCCTGGTCACCACCCGCGCGCATTCGCAGTTGGTCAAACGCGCCGTCGACGGACTGAAGGCCAAGGGCGACACCGACGTCCTGTAGTCCCCAGCCGCTCCCACTGCTCGCAAGCTCGCAGCGGGTCCCTCGCGGCTGTGGGCCCAACAGATCGCTTCCCGTGGCTCGCAAGCTCGCAGCGGGTCCCTCGCGGCTGTGGGCCCAACAGATCGCTTCCCGTGGCTCCCACTGCTCGCAAGCTCGCAGCGGGTCCCTCGCGGCTGTGGGCCCAACAGATCGCTTCCCGTGGCTCCCACTGCTCGCAAGCTCGCAGCGGGTCCCTCGCGGCTGTGGGCCCAACAAACCCTGTGGGCCAGCACGCGTTTGCCACGCCCTGCCTTGCAGTGAAGTAACGCGGCGCCGCCAATGACGCCACAGCTGAGGTAGGTGGTTAGAGTTTGTGATGTGCGCAATTACTCGCTGGAAACAGAACCCACAGAACTTGTCGGCCCCTGGCTGGAGCCCCTGATCGATGAGATCATCGAGTTCCGGCGCGACTTGCACGCACACCCGGAGCTTTCCTTTCAGGAATACCGGACCACCACGGTGATTTATGACAGGCTCCTGGCGGCCGGGCTAGCGCCACGCAGGCTTGAGGGCACCGGGGTCATGGTCGACATTGGTGAGGGCCCAATTACGACGGCGTTGCGCGGGGACATCGACGCCCTCCCCGTCATCGAGGAGACGGGCCTGCCCTACGCCTCTCGCAACCACGGGGTGACTCACGGCTGCGGCCATGATTTCCACACGGCAACCATGCTGGGCATCGCCTTGGTGTTGGCCAAGATGCATGCAGCCTCCCCGCTAGGCGGGAGCATCCGCCTCATTTTCCAGCCCGCCGAGGAAACCATGCCCGGCGGCGCGCTGTCCTGCATCGACCAGGGCGCCCTGGATGGGGTGCCGCGCATCATGGCCCTGCACTGCGATCCCCGGATCGACGTGGGCAAGATCGGCACCCGCATCGGGCCCATCACGAGCGCCTCAGACACCATCAAGATCGAACTCTCCGGCCGTGGCGGGCACACCTCCCGCCCGCACCTGACTGAGGACCTGGTCTTCGCACTGGCACAAATCGCCATCGACGTCCCGGCAGTGCTGTCCCGGCGCGTGGACGTCCGCAGCGGCGTCTCCATGGTGTGGGGATCTATCAACGCCGGTTCCGCCCCCAATGCGATCCCCGGCAACGGCGTCATGACCGGGACCATGCGGTGCCTTGACCGGGAGGCCTGGCATGCGGCCGGCGAACTACTCGACGAGGTGGTGGCGCAGATTGCCGCCCCCTACGGGGTTGATGTGCACCTTGAACACACCCGCGGAGTGCCGCCTGTGGTCAACTCCGAGCATGAAACAGCGTTGATCGAGGCGGCGGCCCGTGCGGAACTGGGGGAGGAGTCAGTGGTTTTGGCCCCGCAGTCCATGGGCGCGGAGGACTTTGCCTGGTTCCTGCAAGGAATCCCTGGTTCGTTGATGCGCCTTGGCACCCATGTCCCCGGTGGCGAGGAATACGACCTTCACCGTGGCGACTACATTGTTGATGAGTGCGCCCTGGCGGTGGGGATTCGGGTGCTGTGCGCCGCAGCGTTGCGAACCCTGCGGGCTCCGGCGCACTGAGCGGCGCGCTGAATGCGTGCCGCTGCGTTGGGCGCTGAGTGCGCGCGGCGTAAACCTCTTCGGTAACAGTTCTCCAACGATGCACCCAAGAACCCTCCGAGCCCTACCGGACGGTTGAAACTGCCACTAGTGTACTGACTAACATTGTGTTATCGCTGTGGGTTGTGCGAATACAAGTTGAGACCTTATGGAGGAATTTTGAAGACATCACTATTGGGCGCGTTTAAGCGCACAGCCACCGTCGGCACCGTGGCATTGGGAGCAACGGCGCTCCTTTTGACAGGTTGCGGGCAGGCGCCAGCGCCTGCCGGCGGTGGGAGCACGAGCGGCACCGACGCCGCATCCAACTACCTGGGCTGCATTGTCTCGGACTCGGGCGGATTCGATGACAGGTCCTTCAACCAGTCCTCATATGAGGGCTTGAAGAAGACCCAGAAGGATTTGGGCATCAAGATGAAGGAAGCCCAGTCCACCACCAAAGCGGATTTTGAACCAAACCTGAACCAGATGGCCAACGCTGGCTGCAAACTGACCTTCACGGTTGGCTACCTGTTGGCAGATGCTACCAAGAAGGTGGCCACGGCCAATACGGACCTGCACTTCGCCATCATCGATGACAACAGCATCGTGCTGCCCAACGTGAAGCCGATTGTCTACGACACGGCACAGGCCGCGTTCCTGGCCGGCTACACGGCCGCGTCGGTTTCCAAGACCGGCAAGGTGGGCACCTTCGGCGGTGTCAACATCCCCACCGTCACGATCTTCATGGACGGCTTTGCCGAAGGGGTGAAGTACTACAACGAGAAGATGGGCAAGAGTGTCCAGGTTCTGGGCTGGGACGCTGACACCCAGCAGGGCGTCTTCGCCAACACCTTTGACATCATCCAGGAAGGCACCAAGGCCACCAACAACCTCATCGGCGATGGCGCGGACGTCATCTTGCCGGTCGCAGGCCCGCTGGGCACCGGTGCAGGTGATGCCATCCTGGCCGCGAACAAGGACGGCAAGGACGTCAAGCTCATCTGGGTTGACTCCGACGGCTTCCAGACCGCACCGACCTTCAAATCCATCCTGCTGACCTCGGTCATCAAGACCATGGGCGAGGCAGTGGAAACCATCGTCAAGGACGACCTGGCCGGCAAGTTTGACCCGACACCGTACATCGGCACACTGAAGAACGGTGGCGTGGGTTTGGCCCCGTTCCACGACCTGGACGCCGCCGTCAGCGCGGACACCAAGTCACAGCTGGACGCCATCAAGAAGGGCATCATCGACGGCTCCATCACGGTTGCCTCGAAGGCCAGCCCCAAGTAATAACCCTTGGACCTGCTGCGCCGCACCGCCAGCGTTTGCTGGCGGTGCGGCGCAGCTTGGGTTCAGCCACCACTTCCGCACACCTTCTTACGTAGACGGGTTACAACCTTGAAACTAGAACTCAGGGGCATCACCAAAAGTTTTGGTGCCCTCGTGGCCAACGACCATATTGACCTGGTGGTTGCCTCTGGTGAAATCCACGGCCTCCTAGGCGAAAACGGCGCCGGCAAATCCACCCTCATGAACGTGTTGTACGGCCTGTATGAACCGACTGCCGGCGAAATTCTCATTGATGAGAAACCCGTGAAATTCTCCGGCCCAGCGGATGCCATGGCCGCGGGCATCGGGATGGTGCACCAACACTTCATGCTTGTCCCAGTGTTTACGGTTGCCGAAAATGTGGCCCTGGGTGGGGAGAGCACAAAATTTGCCGGCATCCTGAACCTGGAGGACACCCGCAGGAAGATTCGCGAGATTTCCGCAAAGTTCGGCTTTAACGTCGACCCGGACGCCCTGGTTGAAGACCTGCCCGTGGGCGTACAGCAGCGGGTGGAAATCATTAAGGCCCTGGTCCGCAACGCAAAAATCTTGATCCTGGACGAGCCCACGGCCGTGCTCACACCCCAGGAAACGGACGAGCTGATGGAGATCATGGGCCAGCTGCGGGCCGGTGGCACCTCGATCGTGTTCATCTCGCACAAGTTACGCGAGATCAAGGCTATCTCCGACACCATCACGGTGATCCGCCGTGGCAAAGTTGTCGGTTCCGCCGAACCCACGGCCGCCACCACAGAACTGGCCTCCATGATGGTGGGCCGCTCCGTGAACCTGACCCTGAACAAGGCCGACGCCCAACCCGGCGAGGTCACGTTCATCGTGAAGAACCTCAGCGTCATGAACGACGCCGGACAACGGCTTTTGGACGACGTGTCCTTCTCCGTCGCCACGGGTGAGATCCTCGCCGTCGCCGGTGTCCAGGGAAACGGCCAGACCGAACTTACCGAGGCCGTGCTGGGCCTGCACAAGCATATAAAGGGTTCCATCACACTGCACGGTGAGGAACTGGTTGGCAAGAGCGTGCGCGAAGTCCTTGACTCAGGCGTGGGGTTTGTGCCCGAGGACAGGCAGGATGACGGGCTGGTAGGGGAGTTCTCCATCGCAGAGAACCTGATCCTGGACTTGTATACCAAGGCACCATATTCCCGTGCCGGCACCCTGAACCGGGCTGTCATCGCGAAAAATGCTACAGAAAAAGTGGCCGAGTTTGATGTGCGGACCCAGTCCGCCCAATCAACCGCCGACACCCTCTCCGGTGGCAACCAGCAAAAGGTGGTGCTGGCCAGGGAATTGGCCCGGCCCCTGAAACTGTTCATCGCCTCCCAACCAACACGCGGCGTGGATGTGGGATCCATCGAGTTCTTGCACAAACGGATCGTGGCCGAACGCGACGGCGGCACCCCCATTGTCATCGTCTCCACCGAACTTGATGAAGTGCTTGAATTAGCGGACCGCATTGCGGTGCTGTTCGCTGGCAAGCTCATGGGCATCGTGCCCGGAAAATCCAGCCGCGAACTGCTCGGGCTGATGATGGCCGGGCTGAACGCTACCGACGCGCAAGCACAGTTGGACGCCCCTGCGGCAACAGACAAGGGAGAACGCCCATGAGTGAAACACCCACTATTTCGCCACCCCCACCGGAAGCCGGCCCTACCAAACACGGCGAGGGCGCCAAGCACGAGCACGACGGCCAAGCCACGCAGGTGATCCGGGAGATCATGAGCGGCAACGCCATCATTTCCGTGCTGGCGGTCGTTGTGGCACTGGTGATCGGCGGAATCCTGATAGCCGTCACCGACGCCAGGGTAATAGCCTCCTCAAGCTACTTTTTTGCCGACCCCGGGGCAACTTTTTCCGCCGTCTGGGCGTCCATCTCCGAGGCCTACGGGGCGTTGTGGCGAGGAGCCACCTACGACCCGACCGCCCGGACCTGGCAGGGCCAGCTGGGGATCTTTGAAACCTTGACTTTTGCCACCCCGTTGATCCTGGCGGGGCTGGCCGTAACGCTGGCCTTCCGCACGGGGCTGTTCAACATCGGTGCGCAGGGCCAGATCATCATGGGTGCCACGTTTGCCGGCGTCGTTGGTTTCCAAATGCATCTTCCCCCCGTCGTCCACCTGCTGGCCGTCATCCTTGCCGGTGCACTGGGCGGTGCCATCTGGGGCGGCATTGCCGGTTTCCTGAAGGCCCGGACAGGCGCCCACGAGGTGATCGTGACGATTATGCTCAACTACATCGCCGTTTCCTTGGTCCTGTACCTGCTCAAGAACCAGCTCAAGGCCCCGGACAGCACCAACCCCATCAGCCCGCAAATGGACGCCAACGCCATGTTCCCGCTGTTGCTGGGACCCAATTTTAGGGTGCACGCCGGGCTAATCCTGGCCGTCCTGGCCGTCATAGCTGTGGACTGGCTGCTGAACCGTTCCACACTGGGCTTTGAATACCGGGCCATCGGAGCCAACCCCAAGGCCGCCCGTACCGCGGGCATGCTGGTCTCACGCGGCTACATCACCGTCATGCTGATCTCTGGTGCCCTTGCCGGGCTGGCCGGGGTAAGCCAAATAGCGGGCACGGAAAAGTCCCTCGACTCCGAAATTGCCGGAAGCATCGGCTTCGACGCCATCACGGTGGCGTTGCTGGGCCGCTCCAAACCATGGGGCACGTTTTTTGCGGCCCTCCTGTTTGGTGCGTTCAAGGCTGGCGGGACCTCCATGGCGGTCAACGCCGATGTCTCCATCGACATCGTCGCGGTAGTGCAGTCGCTGATTGTGCTGTTCATTGCAGCCCCGCCGCTGATCCGCTCCATCTTCCGAATCAAGGCAGTTAGCCATGAAGGAGCCAACGCATGAGCGTCGTAGCGAAGGCAGCGCCGTCAAAACTTGCTGACCGGGTGGCCATCCGCAGCTGGCGAACTCCCATGCTGCTGGCAGTGCTGGCCTTGGTGGCGGTGGTGCTCTTTGTCATCCTCGGCCCCGAGGGCCACGCCACCTTCCGCATATCCCAGGACAACGACACCTGGCAGGTCCCGAACCTGGTGCTGCCGGCCAAGGCCTTCGGTGTGGTTGCCTCCCTGGTCCTGATGGGGCTGGCAGTTTTGGCCTGGGTCCAGTTGAAGCAGCAGGCCCGCGTGGCCAAATGGGTGACTATGGCGTTTGCCGTGGTCTTCGTCATTGCTTTGATGGTGTGGATCATTGGCGGGACCAAGACCCAAAACATCACCTTGGTGGGCTTGTTTGCCGGGGCCATGCTCATCACCACACCCCTGGTGTTTGGCTCCCTGTCAGGGGTTTTGTGTGAGCGTTCCGGCGTGGTCAACATCGCCATTGAGGGCCAGCTGCTGGCCGGCGCCTTCACCGCGGCACTGGTTGCCTCGATCACCCAAAATGCGTTTGCGGGCCTCTTCGCCGCCGCCGTGGCCGGCATGCTGGTGTCCTTCCTGCTGGCAGCCTTCAGCATCAAATATGTGGTCAACCAGATCATTGTGGGCGTGGTGCTGAACGTATTGGTGTCGGGCCTGACCGGGTTCTTGTTTGAGAAGATCATGAAGACCAAGGTCGACGGTGTGGCCATCTACAATCAGCCGGTGCACCTGCCGGATTTGCCCATCCCGTTCCTGTCCCAAATCCCCGTCCTGGGGCCCATGCTTTTCCGGCAGTCAATCATTGGCTACTTCATGATGGTCCTGGTGGTGGCGCTGTGGTTCGGCTTGTTCCGCACCCGCTGGGGGCTTCGCATCAGGGCCGTGGGCGAACACCCCATGGCCGCGGACACGGTGGGTATCAACGTCAACCGGACCAGGTTCTTGAACGTGATGGCCGGAGGGGCGGTGGCTGGGGTTGGCGGCGCCTACTTCACGCTCGTGGCCGTGAGCAGTTTCAGCAAGGACATGACCGGGGGCCTGGGCTTCATCGCCCTGGCAGCGTTGATCTTTGGCCGCTGGAACCCGATTGGTGCTGCCCTCGCGGCACTGCTCTTCGGTGTCGCCGGCAACCTGCAAAGCATCCTCTCACTGGCGGGGACTCCCATTGACGGGCAGTTTCTGGCCATGCTCCCGTACGCGTTGACCATCCTGGCCGTCTCCGGATTCGTCGGCAAGTCGCGGGCTCCCGCGGCCGACGGCGATCCGTACATCAAGGGATAGGGGACTTTTCATGACCACTGAAATCGACGACGTCCTCTGGGAGTCCTTGCGGAAGGCGGCCACCGCCGCCATGGGCAACGCGTACGCACCCTATTCGAAGTACCCCGTGGGTGCCGCAGCCCTGCTTGATGACGGGCGCACCATCAGCGGCTGCAATGTGGAAAACGCCAGCTACGGGCTGACCCTCTGCGCGGAATGCACCCTGGTGGGCGCCCTGCGCATGGGAGGCGGCGGCCGGATTAGCGCCTTCTACTGCGTGGATGAGGCCGGTGCCGTGCTGATGCCATGTGGGCGCTGTCGCCAGCTGTTGTATGAATTTGCCGCCCCCGGGATGGTCCTGATGACCAGCCATGGAATCAAGACCATGGGGCAAATCCTGCCCGACGCATTTGGCCCGAAGAACTTGGAGAACCCGTCATGAACACACCTGATTCGGCACGCTACGCGGGAGCGGCGTTTGACGCCGTCGACATCATCAGGACCAAACGGGACCGTGGCACGCTCAGCGCCGAACAGATCGCCTGGACGATTGACGCGTACACCCGCGGCACCATAGCCGACGAGCAAATGGCTGCCCTTAACATGGCCATCTTGCTCAACGGCATGAACCGTGCGGAAATCTCCCAATGGACAGCAGCCATGATCGCCTCGGGGGAGCGGATGGACTTTTCCGGCCTCCGCACCCCGGCCGGTACTCCCATGCGCACCACCGACAAGCACTCCACAGGAGGTGTGGGAGATAAGATCACCTTGCCGCTGGCGCCCCTGGTGGCGGTCTTCGGCGTGGCCGTCCCGCAGCTGTCCGGCCGAGGACTGGGCCACACCGGCGGCACCCTGGACAAGCTCGAGGCCATCCCCGGCTGGCGGGCCAACCTCAGCAACGAGGCGATGATGCGCCAGCTCTCCGAGGTGGGGGCCGTCATCTGTGCCGCCGGTGCCGGCCTGGCCCCGGCCGACAAGAAACTGTACGCACTGCGTGACGTCACTGGAACGGTGGAAGCGATCCCGCTGATCGCCTCCTCGATCATGAGCAAGAAGATCGCCGAAGGCACCGGTGCGCTGGTGCTGGATGTGAAAGTCGGGTCCGGGGCGTTCATGAAGGATCTGGCCATGGCCCGCGAACTGGCACAAACCATGGTGGCTCTGGGCAAGGACGCCGGTGTTAACACCGTGGCACTGCTCACCGACATGTCCACGCCACTGGGCCTGACGGCGGGCAACGCCATTGAGGTTCAGGAGTCGGTGGAGGTGCTGGCCGGCGGGGGCCCCTCCGACGTCGTCGAACTCACCGTCAGGCTGGCCGAGGAAATGCTGATGGCGGCAGGCGTGCACGGCGCCGACCCGGCAGCCGCGTTGAAGGACGGGCGGGCCATGGACGTGTGGCGGCAGATGATCGCCGCCCAGGGCGGCGACCCGGACGCGGCGCTGCCCGCAGCCAAGGAATCGGAAGTCATCCTGTCCCCGGCAAGCGGGGTGCTAAGCGAACTTGACGCACTGAGCGTGGGGGTGGCCGCATGGCGCCTGGGGGCCGGGCGGGCCCGCAAGGAAGACGCAGTCCAAGCCGGCGCGGGGGTTCGCATGCACGCCAAACCGGGCGACGTGGTGCGTGCCGGTGAGCCGCTGATGACGTTGTTGACTGATACTCCGGAGAAATTCGACCGGGCCAAAGAGGCGCTTGCCGGCGCTGTAAGAATTGCACCAACAGATGTGCCGCCCCTGCGCGAGTTGATCATCGAACGCATCGATTGAGGTGCCGGCGGGGGACAGGTGGCGTTGTCATCCCCTGGGTGTAAAAAACGCCGCCAAATATCCCCCGCAAGGTGGATACCTGCTTTCACAATTGCGTGACAAACTAGATAGTGACAACCGCCAGAGGAGAGGAAACATCCCCGGTGGACTTTTTGCACATCATCGATCAGATCAACTTTGTGATTGCCCATTCGGCCGCCCAGTGGTGGATCATCCCGCTGGTTAGTCTGTTTTGTCTGATCGACGGTTTTTTCCTCTTCCTGCCCAGTGAGACGGCCATTGTGGCCCTGGCGTCCATCTCGGCACGGATAGGTTCGCCGAATATTTGGCTGCTCATCCTCGGTGCCAGCATCGGGGCCAGCATCGGGGACAATATCGCCTACCTTTTGGGGCGAAAGCTGGGCACCAGCCGGTTCAAGTGGATGAGGCGCCCCCGCGGCGCCAAGGCGTTCGCCTGGGCCGGGCGTGAACTGGAAAAACGCGGCGCCATCCTCATCTTCACGGCCCGCTACATTCCAGTGGGCCGCATAGCCGTGAATTTCTCAGCAGGCGCCACAAATTTCCCCTGGCGCCGGTTCGTGATTCTGGACGGCATCGCCGTGGTCACCTGGGCAGGCTATTCGGTGGCCGTGGGCACCTTCGCCGGCCGCTGGGTCCACCACAATCCCCTGCTGGGAGTGGGTATCGCCATCGCATTCGCCATTGTGATCGGCTTCATTGTTGACCATGCCATGAAGTATTTGCACCACCTGCTGGAAAAGCGCGGAAAGGTGGCGCCACGCAACGAACCCGGTCACAGGGCCGCCCAGATCGTGGCGCAGGCCCTAGCCCATGAGCAAGCCCGGGAGCGTGAACCAGCTGCAGCCCCGGATGCCGATATGGGCACCGCAGCGAACACGGCAACGCCGCCCGTCACCGAGGTGACTGGGGCCGGCGTCGTGCATGCAAGTCCTGGGATTGGCGGAAGTCAAGATACGCCCGTAGCGCACGGCACGGGCAAGAACTAGCGCAGGCGCCGCCAACATCCCTAGAGTGGGGTTTGTGACTAATCTAACTGACACCCAGAGCTCCGATTCCTCAACCGCCGTTGACCTCAAGTCCCTGCCCAAAGTGTCTTTGCACGACCACCTTGACGGTGGTTTGCGCCCGGCCACCATCATTGAACTGGCTGCCGAGGCCGGCTATGAACTGCCCGCCACGGATCCGCAAGAGCTGCGCCAGTGGTTCGTCGACTCCGCGGATTCCGGCTCCCTGGTGCGCTACCTCGAAACCTTTGACCACACCGTCGCCGTCATGCAGACCCGTGCGGCCCTGGTCCGTGTAGCGCGGGAGTTCGTGGAGGATCTGGCGGACGACGGCGTGGTGTACGGCGAGGTTCGCTGGGCACCCGAGCAGCACCTCACCGCCGGTCTTTCACTCGATCAAGCTGTCGAGGCCGTGCAGGACGGGTTGGAGGAAGGCATGGACCTTGTGGACGAGGCCGGCGGCTATATCGAGGTGGGCCAGATTGTCACCGCCATGCGCCAGGGTGACCGCGGCTCCGAGATCGCCCAGCTGGCCGTGCGTCACCGCGACAACGGCGTGGTGGGCTTTGACATCGCCGGTGCCGAGGATGGCTTCCTGCCCTCCCTTTTCACCGAAGCGTTCACCTACCTGGCGGAGAACAACTTCCCCGTCACCGTCCACGCTGGTGAGGGTGCCGGGCTGGATAGTATCCAGGACGCCCTAGTCCACGGCCGGGCACTGCGCCTGGGCCACGGCGTGCGCATTGCCGAGGACATCCACCTGGACGTCCAGCAGGAGGACGGGCACGACGTCGGCACCGTCACCTTGGGCGATCTTGCCCAATGGGTGCGTGACCGGGAGATCCCGCTGGAGCTGTGCCCGTCGTCGAACCTGCAGACAGGCGCCATCTCCAACTTTGGCACCACTATCGGTGAACACCCCATCGACCTGCTGCACCAGTTGGGCTTCAACGTCACCGTCAACACCGACAACCGCCTGATGAGCGGGGTGAGCCTGACCAGCGAGTTCGAACTGCTGATGGACACTTTCGGCTACAGCTTCGAGACCGTCTTGGAACTGACACTGAACGCCGTCCACGCAGCGTTCCTGCCCATCGAGGCCCGTGAGCAGCTCGCCGACTACATCATCGAATGCTACGACGACGTGTTTCACAACGACGATTCCGGTGATGCTTCCGGCGACGCTGAAGACCACGCTGGCCACGTTCATGGCTGACACCGGTGACAAGAAGCACTGATACCAACACCGACGCCGTGGCGGTGCCATGTGACCGAGCCGACTCTGCTCCCGCGCAGACGGCCCGGTTGCTGGGCATCATCGCCAATCTGCGCGAGCACTGCCCCTGGACCGCAGCGCTCACGCATGCCTCGCTCACCGAGTACCTGCTGGAGGAAAGCTACGAGCTGATCGAAGCACTTGAAGGTGGCGCGGCTTCCGAGGTGGCCGGAGAACTCGGGGACGTGCTGTTCCAGGTGGCTGTGCACGCGCGTCTGGCACAGGAGTCAGGCTCGTTCAACTTTGCCGACGTAGCGCGCGGGCTGGGAGATAAAATGGTTCGCCGCAACCCCCACGTATTCCGTCCCGACGGTTCTTTGCAGGACACCTTTCCGGCGAGCGTTGCCGAGATCGTGGCGACGTGGGACGCGGTCAAGCGTGCCGAACGGGCACAAGCTCCAGGGGCGGCCGGGGCCGGGCGGGCCGATGCCTTTGCCGGTATCCCGGCGGCCCTGCCGGCGCTGGCGCTGGCGCAAAAAAGCCTTGACCGGGCCGAGCGTGCCGGCCTGCCCCTGGGCGGCGGGGGTGCTTGCGGTGATGGCGAGTCCGGCATGACAGAAGGCGAACTCGGGGAGTTGTTGTTCGACGTCGTCCGGTCAGCACGCGCCCAGGGCCTGGATGCGGAGCGGGCCCTGCGGCACGCCGTTCGGGCCTTCCAGAGGCCACAATTTTTCACTGACCTGCACAACCACTAGCTATTTACGGGCCCAGCGTGAACCACGGCCAATGGACACCTGGGCCGTGGTGTACTACCCGCCCGAGAGGGCACTTTTCTATATTTGAGGACTCATCGCTGTGGAACAAATCTCTGAAAAACAAATCCGCTCCTGCTTCGTGAACGCCAGCCGTTCAGAAGCTGCCAAGCTGACCCTGCCAACCAACTTTGCAACGCTTGACTGGGAATCGCTTGATTTCCTGGGCTGGCGCGACGCAAAAATGCCGATGCGCGGCTACCTTGTCATCCGCACTGACCAGCGGGTGGTGGGCATTATGCTCCGGGCGCCGGAAGGCGGCAGCGGAGCCAAGCGCAGGATCCTGTGCGAACTGTGCCGCGACGTTTACTCCGAAGAAGATGTCCACCTGTGGGTCAGCAAACGTGCAGGCCAGTCGGGTCGTGATGGAAACTCGGTGGGGACGCTGATCTGTGCGGACTTCATCTGCTCGGCCAGCGTCCGCAAGGAACCGTCCGCCAACGAGATCGAGCCGGACCCGGCAGTCGTCGTCGAACGCCAAATTCGGGGACTGCGCGAGCGCACCGAACGCTTTCTGGCCCGCGTTCAGAGCTAAAGCCGTGACCGGTGGCGTCGACGGTGCTTGTGCAGGCCCGGGCCGGGGGCCTGCGCCGGACTAGTTTCGGTGCGCACCGGCTACTTCACCCCGGATAGGCGGTCCTGGAGGGTGCACTGGCGCGCTCCGCGTAGCAATGAGTGCCGGGTCACGCTTACGCGTTAGGATTGAGTCCGACAGCGTGGTCGACAACTATCCGCTCGAAGCTGACGATTAGGAGCAACACGTGGCACTTATTGAAGCCATTCATGCACGCGAAATTCTGGACTCCCGAGGAAACCCGACCGTCGAGGTCGAAGTTCTTCTAGAAGACGGCTCGGTAGGCCGCGCAGGGGTTCCCTCTGGCGCCTCAACCGGTGCTTTCGAGGCCGTGGAACGCCGCGACGGCGACAAGGCCCGCTACCAGGGCAAGGGTGTTTTGCAGGCAGTTGAGGCTGTCCTGGAAGTCATCGCACCCGAGCTCGAGGGCGTGGACGCCATGGAACAGCGTCTGATCGACTCCATGATGTTGGAACTGGACGGCACCCCGAACAAGGGCAAGCTCGGCGCCAACGCCATCTTGGGCGTCTCCTTGGCCGTTGCCAGCGCAGCGGCAGCCTCCGCCGATCTGCCGTTGTACCGCTACCTGGGTGGTCCGAACGCCCACGTTCTGCCGGTCCCGCTGATGAACATCCTCAACGGCGGCTCCCACGCCGATTCCGACGTCGACATTCAGGAATTCATGATTGTGCCGTTGGGTGCAGCCACGTTCTCCGAGGGCCTGCGCTGGGGTGTTGAGGTCTACCACAACCTCAAGTCCGTCCTGCAGGAAAAGGGCCTTTCCACCGGTTTGGGTGATGAGGGCGGCTTCGCACCGAACCTCCCTTCCAACCGCGCAGCACTTGACCTGATCCTGGTTGCCATTGAGCGTGCAGGCTACGTTGCAGGCAAGGACATCGCCCTAGCACTGGACGTGGCCTCCTCCGAGTTCTTCAAGGACGGCGCCTACCAGTTCGAGGGCAAGGCACTCACGGCAGCCCAGATGAGCGCCTACTACGCCGAACTCGTCGCCGACTACCCGCTCGTCTCCATCGAGGATCCCCTGGATGAGGACGACTGGGAAGGCTGGAAGACTCTGACCGACGCCATCGGCGACAAGGTGCAGATCGTGGGCGATGACTTGTTCGTCACCAACCCAGAGCGCCTGTCCCGCGGCATCGAGACCAAGACAGCCAACTCGCTGCTGGTGAAGGTGAACCAGATTGGTTCCCTGACCGAGACCCTGGACGCAGTCTCCATGGCCCAGCGTGCCGGCTACACCACCATCACCTCGCACCGCTCCGGCGAAACCGAGGACACCACCATCGCCGACATCTGCGTAGCCACCAACGCCGGTCAGATCAAGACCGGCGCCCCGGCACGCTCCGAGCGAGTTGCCAAGTACAACCAGCTGCTGCGCATCGAAGAAGACCTCGAAGATGCTGCACGCTACGCCGGCCGCAGCGCCTTCCCGCGTTTCAAGGGCTAAATCCTGCAGTAGGGTGCGGCAACTCGCTAAGGTGGAATACACACCTAAACCAGTTGCCGCGCCTTTCGGCGTTAACGAGGGACTTTCCCCGTTGGCCTGCCGAAGTTCCCAGCAGAAGTATCAGGAGATTCATGGCCACGCGTCGTCCCAAAGTGCCCAGTGCGCAGTTCACCACCGGGTCAGCAAAGGCGCCAGCTGTTTCAAAGGAGCAGCCCACGCCCGCTGAAACAACCGTGACGGCGGCCTCCAAAAAGAATGCGCATCGAACCCCGGTGTCGGCCGGAAAATCACGCTCCGTCAAGGATCCTGGCCGCCCAGCCGCCGCAGCGCCCACCGCCATGGGCGACAACCGCGAGCATGCCACGCCGGGGCTTGACCGTGGCCGGCAAGAAGGCGTCATTCACGACGCCAGCACCACGCCGGTGCCGGCCCGCTCATTTTCCGGCCGGCTGCTGGTCATCGGCCTGGCCATGGCGGCCCTTACAGTGGTTTTGGCCCCCAATGTGCACACGTTCATGGAACAACGGGCGGAGATCTCGGCCCTCAAACTGGACATCGCGGAGAAGACGGCGCAACAAACCAGTTATCAGTCAGAGCTTGCCCGCTGGAATGACCCCGCCTTCGTCAAGCAACAAGCCCGCGACCGGGTCAGCATGCTGATGCCGGGAGAAACAGGGTATTGGGTTTATGGCGCCGACGGCGTTGAGGCCATAGCGGGTTCGCCCGACGCCGCCAAGGCAGCCGCGGCGGCAGCCACCTCGGCCAAGAATGCCACCGAGATCAGCACCGAACCGTGGGTGGACAGGCTCTTGTCCTCCGTTCAAAAGTCCTCCGAAGTGGCAGTGCAGACACCTGTAGCGCCGCCAGTTCCTTCGAACCCACCAGCAACTCCACCAGCAAACTAATAACGCCCGAATTTTAAGTGCGGACTGGCACGCTAAAATAGTTAGCTGGATAGAACAGCTATCCAAGTGCGGGCGCCCCATTCCCCGGGGATGTGCGCACATGAGAATTCCTTCAGGAAGGACGCCGGTGCCCGTATCAGCAAGCTCCGCGACAAGCGGGCGCGTACCCACGCAGCACGATCTCGACACGTTGAGCCGCCAACTCAACCGTCCCGTACGCGACGTCGTTGAAATCCCGGCCCGCTGCGTGTGCGGCAACCCGCTGGTCGCAGCTACGGCTCCACGGCTAAGCAACGGAATCCCTTTCCCCACCACGTTCTACCTCACACACCCGGTTATCACCGCGGCCGCTTCACGGATGGAAGCAGCTGGCATGATGACTCAGATGAGCGAACGCCTGGCCACCGACGCCGATCTAGCCGCTGCCTACCACAAGGCACACGAGGCCTACATCGCCGCACGGGTCGCTATCGGCGAACGGGCCGGCACCGGGCCGGTTCCGGAAATTGCCGGCATTTCCGCTGGCGGCATGCCCACCCGGGTGAAGTGCCTGCACGTTCTGGCCGGACATGCCCTGGCCGCCGGACCGGGAGTCAACCCGCTAGGCGATGAAGTGCTGGCGGCGTTAGCTCCATGGTGGACCGCGGAGAAATGCTATTGCGAAGGCGCCTGGAACGACAGCGCGCCTGTGCCCAGCAAGGACCTGAGCCGCCATGTGAAACACCTCAATGCCCTGGCGGCCAAACAAGCTGGCGAACAAAAAAGCTAAGCCACACCGCCCGCCAGATAACGCCACTCAAAAGTTTGCCAGCCAGTTTTCGCCCAACCCGAAGGGACGGTTTGCCAGATGCGCGTCGCCGCCATTGATTGTGGGACCAACTCCATCCGCCTGCTCATCGCCGACGTCGCCACGGGCGGCCACGGGCGGGAACGCGAAACTCCCATACTGACCGACGTCCTTCGCGAAATGCGCGTGGTGAGGTTGGGACAGGGCGTTGACGCCACGGGAATGCTGGCCGACGAGGCGCTTGAGCGCACCTTTGCCGCGACGGAGGACTACGCGGCACTCATCCGGGACCACAGCGTAGACCGCATCAGGTTTGTTGCCACCAGTGCAACACGCGACGCCGGCAACCGTGACGTTTTTGTTGCCGGCATCAAAGACCGGCTGGGTGTGGAACCTGTCGTTGTCTGCGGAGCGGAGGAAGCCGGACTGTCCTTTACCGGTGCCGCCAGCGTCCTGCCGACACTGAAGGATGAACTGGTTCTGGTCGTTGACTTAGGCGGGGGCAGCACCGAGTTTGTGGTGGGAAACGCCGACGGCGTCCAGGCCGCCATCAGCACCGACATGGGCTGCGTCAGATTCACCGAACGGTATCTGCTCAGCGACCCGCCCACCGCTACGGAAATCGCAGCGGCCGAGGCAGCCGTGGAAGCGAAACTGGTCGATGTCCTGGCCGTGGTACCCCTGGCCGCTGTGACGCGGGTGGTGGGGGTGGCAGGCACTGTCACCACCATCACGGCCCAAGCCCTCGCACTGGCCAGCTATGACAGCGAGGCCATCCATGCCGCCGTCGTACCCCTGCAAGACATGGACAAGGCGGCTGGCGAACTGCTGGGCATGAGCCGGGCAGAACGAGCCAGCCTAGGCTTCATGCACCCGGGGCGTGTAGATGTGATTGGCGCCGGTTCGCTCATCTGGCGGACGGTGCTGCGCAGGCTTGCCGTGTTGACCCAGGGGCGCCTGGAATCGGCAACCGCCAGTGAACACGATATTCTGGATGGAATCGCCCTAGGCGCGGCCGGGAGACTCGACTGAGCCCGGACGCCCTCGACGGAAACGAGCATTCATGGCCTTAGCGCCACGGCCACAACAACAACGGACACGGTTGCGCAGCATCGCAGCCGCCGCCGTGACTCTGGCGATGGCCGCGTCAATGGCCTTGGCAGGCGCCCCTGCGGCCTCGGCCGACGACATCCGCAACCGCCAATACTGGCTGGAACAGTCAGGAATCACTAAAGCCTGGGAAGTTTCGCAGGGCGAAGGCGTCAAGGTTGCCGTCATCGACAGCGGGATCGACACCACCCACATTGACCTCAAGGGTGCAGTGGTGGGCGGAACCGACATGTCCGGCTCCGGAGACGCCAAGGGCACCAAGGGTGTGGGCGCCGAGCCCGAGCACGGCACGCTCGTGGCCACCATGCTCGGCGGCCGCGGACACTCCGACGCTTCAGCGAAACCGGGTTCAGAGCCCGCCGTCGGCGCCGGCCCCGACGGCGTGATCGGAGTGGCACCCAAAGCCGAAATGCTCAGCGTGTCCGTCTGGCTCGGAAGCGAAAACCCGTCAGGAAAGAACATTGACGACCAAATCCCCGCCGCGGTGACATGGGCTGTTGACAACGGCGCCAAGGTCATCAACATGTCCCTGGGCAGCACCTCCACTGCATGGCCGCAGAGCTGGGATGACGCCTTTGCCTATGCCGAAGCTAAGGACGTGGTCATCGTGGCAGCCGCAGGAAACCGCAAGTCCGGGAGCGAACAAGTCGGCGCGCCAGCCACGATTCCCGGCGTCCTAGCCGTGGGTGGTCTGGACAAGGACGGCAACGCCAGTGTGGACTCCTCCTCCCAGGGCATCAGCATTGGGGTGAGCGCCCCTGCCGAGGATCTGGCCGGCGGGCTGCCGGGCGGCGGCTATGCGCGGTGGAGCGGGACCAGCGGTGCAGCACCCATCGTCTCCGGGGTGGCGGCCCTGATCAGGTCCAAGTACCCGGAAATGTCTGCGGCGCAGGTCATCAACCGGATCATCTCAACCGCCAAACCCAAGGGTGACGGCGTACCTAATGCGTTGTACGGGTACGGGATACTGGACGCCGACGCGGCCCTGAAGACCGATGTGCCCGTCGTCGAGAAAAACCCGCTCGGCAGCATTGCCGACTGGATTCATGTGCACCGCCGGGGCCAAGTCAGTGAAGCGCCGCCCACAGTTAGCTCCGCGCCCACCGCACCACGAAGCAAACCGACACTGATCGAGGCAGCGGCCCCCCAGGCCCTGCCGGCGGAAAAGCTGACAAGTAGCGCCCCGGCACTGATCTCGCTGGGATTCCTGGGCCTGATAGTGCTGATCCTAGCCGGTGGAGGCACGCATCTATTGCTGGTGCGACGCCGGCTCCTGACGGCGGGAGGCGCGGGACCCTCGGGAACTGCTGGAGCCGACGTCGCATCCGGCACAGACGGTGGCGGCACCACAGCCGAGAGGGTCGGTCACAAGCACTAGCCCCCATGCCGTTCCCACCCGGCGTGCACCCCCTGCGTGGGCGTGCCCGCCGAACAGGGCCTGGAGCACTCAAAACGGGGCTGAGCAACTGCGTTACGCAATGCCTGTAACCTGTTAGTGAATATTTTCACAAACGGTAGTATCATGTGAATATGGCAATTTCACCCACATTCTCAGCACGACCACGCGTCCTTGTAGTTGGCGGCGGTTACGTCGGCCTGTACACGGCCCTTAACCTGCAGAAGAAGATCGCAAAGTCCGGTGGCATCGTCACCCTTGTTGATCCCCTGCCCTACATGACGTACCAGCCCTTCCTGCCCGAGGTTGCCGGCGGCAACATCGAGGCACGTCACGCAGTGGTGTCGCACCGCAAGCACCTCAAGCACACTGAGCTGATCCAGGGCTCCGTCACGAGCATCGACCATGAAAACCGCACGGCAGTCATTGCCCCGGTTGACGGTGCCACCCCGTTCGAGCTGCCGTACCACGACGTGGTCATGGCTGCCGGTGCCATCACCCGCACCTTCCCGATCAAGGGCCTGGCCGAATCAGGCATCGGCCTAAAGACCATTGAAGAAGCCGTTGCGCTGCGCAACCAGGTGCTCTCGCTCATCGAGCAGGCCGGCACCGAGACCGATCCGGCTGTGCGCAAGCGCCACCTGACGTTCGTCGTCGTCGGCGGCGGCTTTGCCGGCATCGAGACCATTGCCGAGCTCGAGGACATGGCCCGCGCCGCCGTCAAGCTCAACAACCGCGTGGAGCAGTCCGAACTGCGCTTCGTGCTCGTGGAAGCCATGGGCCGCATCATGCCCGAGGTCACCGAGAAGCAGGCCGTCTGGGTTGTGGAGCACCTGCGCAGCCGCGGCATGGAAGTTCTGCTAAACACCTCCCTGGACAACGCCGAGGGCGACGGCATCAAGCTCATCAACCTGCCGGACAAGAGCGTGGCGCAGGAATTTGATGCGGACACGCTGATCTGGACCGCCGGCGTCATGGCCAACCCCATGATCCGCGCCACCGGCTTCCCGTTGGAACCCCGCGGCCGTGTCTCCACCAACACGAATCTGCAGGTCACCGGAGAATTCGGCGTCATCGAGAACGCCTGGGCTGCCGGCGACATTGCAGCCGTCCCGGATGTCACCGGCGGACTGCCGGACGGCACCTGCGTCCCGAACGCCCAGCACGCCCTGCGCCAGGCCAAGCGTCTCGCCAAGAACTTGTGGGCCAGCCGCTTCAACAAGCCGTTGAAGGGCTACAAGCACAAGAACCTCGGCGCCGTTGCAGGCTTCGGCGAGTGGCAAGGTGTTGCCAAGATCATGGGCATCCAACTCAAGGGCCCCCTGGCCTGGCTGGCACACCGCGGCTACCACGGCCTGGCCATGCCCACGGTGGAGCGCAAGTTCCGCGTCATCATGGACTGGTTCGTCACCATGCTGGCGGGCCGTGACTTGGCCCAGCTGGAAAACCTGCAGGCCCCCCGCCGCACCTTCGTCGCCGCCGCAACCCCGGCACCCAAGCCTGCTGCAAAGCCGGCCGAGGTAGCCAAAGAAGAAGTGACAGCTTCGAAGTAGTTCGGGCCTTTTACGCATATTGGGCATAACCGGCGATTCTCCGCATACCTGTTGTTTTTCAACAGCTGGTATGCGGAGAATCGCCGGTTGTGGGCGCGGAAACGGGGAATAGACTAATCCGATGATCATTAGACGTGAAAAGCCAGCCGACAGGCCGGAGATCTTTGCCCTGATTGAGCAGGTGTTCCCGGAACCGGTGGAGGCAAAACTTCTGCGGGAACTCTTTGCCTCGAGGGAGTACCTGCCGGAACTGTCGATTGTCGCAGAATCGGAGTCCGGGGAGATCCTTGGCCACGTGATCAGTACCCGCGGCTGGGTGGGGGAGAGCCCCGCTTTAGGGCTCGGTCCCATTGGGGTGCTGTCCGCCTACCAACAACAAGGTGTGGGTTCGGCACTGATGCAGGCTTCCATCGACACGGCCAATGCCGCGGGTGAACCCGTTGTCCTCTTGCTGGGCAGTACCGACTATTATCCGCGGTTTGGCTTTGTCCCGGCTGATTCCGTGGGCATCATTTCCCCGGACCCGTCGTGGGGTTCACATTTCATGGCCCTGCCGCTGGCTGGATTCCATACCGGCATCCGCGGCCATTTCAAATATGCGGAACCTTTTAACAACTTGTGAGAGTTTTCGGCCCCTGCCCAAATTCCAGTAGTGTTAACGACACCGGGTGCCATACCCGCGCCCCAGTAGCCCAATGGCAGAGGCAACAGACTTAAAATCTGTAAAGTGTCGGTTCGAGTCCGACCTGGGGTACCACTAAAGCCGCGGTCCGGAAGCCCTTGTGAGGGATTCTGGGCCGTGGCCCTTTCTCATTGGGGCACCAGCCACAGCGAGAGTTTTAGCCGCGTTTCAAGTGCCTGAACTGACGTTTGGAAGAACAGCAGATGAACATTAGCTGGTAGATCCCTGATAATGACGCTCTGCGGGAACAAACTGGATGCTCCGAGCGTCGTACTTGATAGAGTAGAAGCACTATTTACCCCCAATCTGGAGGAATCAGCACAATGGCACTTGGTGGAAACCCGGTCTTTGCCAACAACAAGAACTTCAAGGAAGTTCCCGCCTCACAGGGCGGCTACATTAACGGCGGTACGGACACCATGCCGGGGCAGGCACAGCTTTCTGCCCGTCAGTTGCAGGACCTGTACAACAAGCCCTCTGCCAAGGGTGCGCAGACCGGGCGCATGAGCTACGACGACGTCATCATGAAGACTGTCTTCACCCTGGCATTGGTTCTTGTTGGCGCGGCCCTTGGCTGGTTCGTGCCGGTGCTGATGTGGCCCGGCATGATCGTGGGCCTTGTGCTGGGCCTGGTCAACTCCTTCAAGAAGCAGCCCTCCCCGGGGCTGATCCTTAGCTACGCCTTGTTTGAAGGCATGTTCCTGGGGGGCATCTCCGGAATTCTGGAACAGGTCTACCCGGGTATCGCCATCCAGGCCGTGCTGGGTACCCTGAGCGTGTTCCTGGTGACGCTGGTACTCTTCCGCAACGCCAAGATTCGTGCCACACCCAAGATGACACGCTTTTTCATCATCGCCCTGTCCGGCTACGCGCTGTTCTCCCTGATCAACTTCTTCCTGATGGTCTTCAACGTCACCACGACCCCCTGGGGCATCAACGGGATGAACATTCCCGGAACCAACATCCCGTTCGGTGTGGTCATCGGCCTGTTCGCCATCGGGCTGGCCGCGTTCTCGCTGATCGTTGACTTTACCTCGATCGAAAAGGGCGTCCAGAACGGCGTGCCCGCCAAATACGCCTGGACGGCCGCCTTTGGCCTGACGGTGACCTTGGTGTGGCTGTACCTGGAGATCCTGCGCCTGCTTGCCATCCTGCGCGGCAACAACTAGCGTCCCGCCCCAAGAATTAACACCCGGATAGCCCGGTCTGTATACCAGGCCGGGCTTTAATCCCATTTACCAAAAAAATCCGGCAGAACCTGCTACCCTGCCACAAGCGAAAGTACCTCATGAACGTATCCCCTCTGATCTGGGGCATCACCATTGTCGTCATCCTGGCCCTGCTGGCCTTTGACTACTTTTTCCACATCCGTAAGGCGCACATTCCCACCCTGCGTGAGGCCGCCATCTGGTCCTCCATCTATGTGGGGCTGGCCCTTGTCTTCGGCGTGGTGGTCTGGATCCTCGGCGGTGCCACCATGGGCGGGGAGTACTTTGCCGGCTACATCACTGAAAAGGCCTTGAGTGTCGACAACCTCTTTGTCTTCCTTGTCATCATGGCTAGCTTCAAGGTACCCCGCGAAGACCAGCAGAAGGTCCTGCTCTTCGGCATCGTCTTCGCCCTGATCGCCCGCACAGCGTTTATCTTTGCCGGTGCCGCGCTGATCAACACCTGGTCCTGGATGTTCTACATCTTCGGCATCATCTTGCTCATCACGGCAGGGAACCTGCTCAAGGAGGAGGACAGCAACGACGAAGGCGCCGACAACTTCATCATCAAGTTGGCCAAGCGCCTGTTCAACACCTCTGATCAGTACGACGGTGACAAGCTTTTCACCAAGATCGACGGTAAGAAGGTCCTCACTCCGATGCTGCTGGTCATGGTCGCCATTGGCGGCACCGACCTGCTCTTCGCCCTGGACTCCATTCCGGCCATCTTCGGCCTGACCCAGAACGTGTTCATCGTCTTTACCGCGACGGCCTTCTCCCTGATGGGCCTGCGTCAGCTGTACTTCCTGCTGGACGGCCTCCTGGATAGGCTGATCTACCTCTCCTACGGCCTGGCCACCATCCTGGCCTTCATCGGTGTCAAGCTGGTCCTGCACGCCCTGCATGAGAACAACCTGCCGTTCATCAACGGTGGCGAGCACGTCCCGGTCTTCGAGATCTCCACGGGCCTGTCCCTGATGGTGATCATCGGCGTCCTGGCCGTGACCATCATCGCCTCCCTCGTCAGCAAGTCCGGTAAGGCCCAGACGGTCCTGAACAACGCCCGCCGCCACGCCGAAAGCTACCTGGATCTGGACTACACAGCAGATCAGGGCGAGCGCGAGCGTGTCTACAGCCTGCTCATGGTCGAGGAGAAGGCCATCGAAACCATGGAGCCGAAGTACCGTGACAAGCACAAGGACTCCGAGGAGATCTTTGAGCAGATTGCCACGGCTCACCAGCAGCACAAGGATTACCTGAAAAAGTAAGCCCGCTCTAAAAATCTGTGACGCACTTGTTGCGCCCTTTCGTGAATTTCACGGTTTGGGTCCAACGAGTGCGTCACAGTTGTTTAAGCACGACGGCAGGACTCGCCTTGCGCAGTTATTGGAGCCGTCGCGCTCCGGGTGCGGGCGAGACGGCAAAGATGTCAGGAGTGGTGAACCCCGCGTCGGCAAAGGCAGCCAGCACGGCAGTGCGGACGGCTGCTTCGGAGGCGGCGCGAATCAAGGCGATGGCCGAACCGCCAAAGCCGCCACCTGTCATGCGGGCCCCCAACGCCCCGTGCGCCAGGGCCGTGTCCACGGCGAGGTCAAGTTCGGGGCAGGAGATTTCAAAGTCGTCGCGCATGGAGGCGTGGCTGGCGGTGAGAAGCGCACCAATGGCCCCCGGCCCGGCGTCGTCCAGCACGGCAACAGTGTCCAGGACACGCTGGTTCTCCGTGACGATGTGGCGCACCCGGCGGAACGTTTCAGGGTCCAGCAAGCCGGCAGCCTCCCCCAGATCCGCCGCGGTGACATCGCGCAGGGCCGCAACACCAAGGACCTGCGCACCGAGTTCACAGGAGGCGCGCCGGGCAGCATAGCCGCCCGTGGCATGGGCGTGCGTGACCTTCGTGTCCACGACCAGGACCAGCAACCCGTCCGCGGCCAGATCCAAGGGAACCGGCCGAGAGGTCTGTGTGCGACAGTCCAGGAACACGGCATGGCCCTGGGTTGACAGTAACGACGCCGACTGGTCCAGGATGCCCGTGGGAGCACCCACCACCTCGTTCTCCGCCCGCTGGCCCACCAACACCAGCTCCTTGGAACTCAATCCGGCGGCGGCCAGCTCGTTGAACGCGCTCGCCACGGCGCACTCGATGGCTGCCGAGGAGGACAAGCCGGCCCCTGACGGCACCGTAGAGTGCAAGAACAGGTCAAAGCCGCCAACGCTGACGCCCATCTGGCCCAGCACCCACACCACGCCCAGCGGGTAAGCCGTCCAGCCGCTCATGGTGTCGTGCGAAAGCGAGTCCATGTCCACCGTGACCACGCCCTGGTCGCCGTAGCTGGAGAGCAGCCGTGCGGTGCTGTCCTGGCGCAGGCCAATGGCAACACCGGCCGTGCGGTCAATGGCGAACGGCAGCACAAAGCCTTCGTTGTAATCGGTGTGCTCACCAATCAGGTTCACCCGCCCGGGAGCGGACCACACACCATCGGGTGCCTGCCCAAACGCGGCGGTGAACGCTTCCACGATCTGTTCCGGGCTCAAGGATTCACTCATCGGATCCTAACTTTCTGATCTGTCACTTTGGCTCCGGCGGGAGCTTTTAGTGCGGTGGAGGTGGCACGCAACACGGCCGCCGTTTGCTCAGGGGTGGTGTCGTTGATAAAGGCGCCCATGGCGGCTTCGGAACCGGCTAGGAACTTCAACTTGTCGGCGGCGCGGCGCGGGGAGGTGAGTTCTAGGTGCAAGCGGCCCGGCGCGCGGAGTGCCGAATCCAGCGGCGCCTGGTGCCAGGCGGCAATGTACGGCGTGGGGGTGTCGTAGAGGTTGTCCACGCGGCGCAGGACATCAAGGTACATGACGGCGAGCTCGTCGCGTTCGGCGTCGTTGAGCGCCGTGAAGTCGGCTACCTGCCGGTGCGGGGTGAGGTGGATTTCCAGGGGCATGTGCGCGGCAAACGGCACATAGGCGCTGAAGTGCTTGCCCTGGGCGATCATCCGCTCGCCTGACGCTGACTCCTTGGACACGATGGAGCCCAGAAGTGTCTCCCGGCCGTCGTGGGCCTGAAAGTGTTTCAGGGCGGCTGTGGCCATGACGGCGCTGCGCGGTGGTACGTAGGAATATGCATAGATCTGCCCGTGCGGGTGGTGCAGCGTCACGCCAATGTCTTGGCCGCGGTTCTCAAAGGGGAAGACCTGTTTGATGCCGGGCAACGCGCTCAGCGCCTCTGTCCGTTGCGCCCATGCGTCAATGACGGTGCGGGCACGTTGGGTGGACAGCCCACCAAAGGAGCCGGTGTGCTCCGGGGTGAAAGCCACCACTTCGCAGCGGCCAAACGCGCGCCCCTTGGTGCCCCAGACCGGGGCCTGGGCAATGGCGCCCAGGGCTGGTCCCAGGGAGGGGAAACGGTTCTCAAATACCGCAACGTCGTAGCTTGAATCGGGAATCTCGGACAGGTTCTCCCCGGTGGTGGGGCACAACGGGCACTGGTTTGCGGGTGGAAGGTACGTACGGGTCTGGCGGTGTGCGGCAATGGCCACCCAGTCGCCCGTCAGGGCGTCGAAGCGAAGCTCGCCGGTGTTCTCTTCCGAGCGCGGATCAAGCGGCCTGGTGTCCAGGGCCGTGTGAGCCTTGGCGTGTTGGCCGTCGTCAAAGTAGATGAGTTCCCGGCCGTCGGCCAAGTGGGTGCTGGTGGCAATCGTCATAGGGGCTTTCCTGTTGTGGGCGCAAGGGCATTCGGGGTGGCGGGTGCCGCAGCTGTGAAGTTTGGGACAAGGGAGGCGAACAGTTCGCGCATGGCCACGCTGGTGCCGTCGTCGGTGATGATCGTGTCCACAGCACTCACCGCAGCAATCGTGGCCAGCGCACGGACTTGGAACTTGGTACTGTCGGCTAACACCACCAGGCGGCTGGTGGACTCGATGAACGCGGCGTTGGTCTCGGCCTCGAGCAGGTTGGGGCTGGTCAGGCCACGCTGGGCATCCAGACCGTGCGCGCCCATAAAACACAGGTCCGTGTTGAGGGTGCGCAGCGCCATCAGCGTGATGGGACCCACCAGGGCTTCCGACGGGGTGCGCTCGCCACCGGTGACAATGACATGGCACTGGGAATCGCCTTGATGGCGGTACAGGAGTTCGGCCACTTTCAAGGAGTTGGTCACCACTGTCAGGTTGTGCAGTGTTTCCATGGCGGCGGACAGGTGAACGGCCAGCTGGTAGGTGGTGGTGCCGCCTGTCAGGGCCAGCGCCATGCCGGGCCGGATCAGGGCCAAAGCTTCGCGGGCGATGGAGGTCTTGGCTTGCAGTTCTCTATCCACATTCAGCGAGAACCCAGGTTCCAGAGCGCTGAGCCGTACCAGGCCCATGGCACCGCCGTGGACTTTTCTGGCGAGCCCTTGCTGATCAAGGGTTTCAATATCGCGGCGGATCGTCATCTCGGAGACATTGAGCGTCGCGGCGATATCGGTCACCCGCACTGCCTCGTGGAGTTGGAGTTCCTTCAAGATGCGTGACTGACGTTCAGGTGCCAGCATGGGAATCCTCTGCTCAGGAGCTACATGTTCGGACTAAAAAGAATACTTTCAAACAAATTCTTACATCATTTGGGGTATTTTGCTAGTAACGTGGCGATGCTGGTCCGCTTGCCAGCGTGTTGGGCGTGTAGCTTGGCTGTATGAACACTCCAAGGATTCTTGCCGCCAGCGGCCAGCAGTTCACTTTGCGACGCGGCGGCGGTTGCGTCATCGTCGCGTCCCTAGCGGCAGGGCTACGCTACTACGACCGCGCCGGTGTTGAACTGGTGGAAAGCTACGGCACGGACGGGACCGCTCCCGGCGCGGCCGGCATCACCCTTGCCCCGTTCGCCAACCGGGTGGACGGCGGGCGATGGGAGCTAAATGGCACCGTCCAGCAACTGGACATCACCGAAGTTGAGCGCAACAACGCCATTCACGGATTGCTGCGCAATACCGGTTACACGGCACTGGAGTCCTCCGATCATCACGTGCTGCTGGAGGCAGGCATTTTCCCGCAGCATGGCTACCCGTTCCTGGCCAGGCACCAAGTCCGGTACGAGCTCCTCGAGTCCGGGGAACTGCGCGTGGAACAGACGCTAATCAACGACTCACCGACACCGGCGCCCTTCGTCCTGGGGGCGCACCCGTACTTCCGCATAGGAAATACGGCGCCGGAGGAACTGACCATCATGGTGGACGCGCAGACTCGCCTGGCAGTCACGGACCGCATGATCCCCACGGACCGGGTTCCGGTGGGTGGCATCTACGATTTACGCCACGGGCGCCCCGTCAAGGACGCTGTCATGGATACCGCTTTCACGCACCTTGCCGGCTCCGCCGCGGACGACGGTCCTTCCGCGGACGACGGCGTGACCCGGCACACGCTGCACGCACCGGATGGGCGCAGCGTGAGTTTGTGGCACGACGGCACTGTGCGCTACGTCCACGTCTACATCACCGAAACTTTCCCCGGCCGCTCCCTGGCCGTCGCCATGGAGCCCATGACCGGGCCGGCCAACGCGTTCAACTCCGGCGAGGGCCTGAAGTGGCTGGAGCCAGGAGCCTCATTCACCATGCGCTGGGGCATAGATTCTGTCCTCGAATAAGGGACTTCCCACCAGCTGCGACACGGCGCAAATGGACGGCGTTTAACATATCTTTGCCGGGTAGGGAATTATTGACATATGACGCCCTCGCAACAGCCCTCAGAGCGCTACCAAGACAGTGAACAATCAGTGGTCCCCTTTGGCATGAAAGTTGCCGGAGCATGGGCCTGGCGGGTCGGTACGATCGTCGTGGTCGCCGGCATACTGATTTGGTTGCTCAGCTACGTCACTATTTTGATTATCCCCCTCATGGTGGCCGCACTGCTGGCAGCCCTGCTGCTTCCTGTGGTCAAGGGGCTGGGTAAACTCGGCCTCCCACGCGGGCTCAGCGTTGCCATCGCCGAACTGGGGCTCATTGCCGTGGTGGTCGGCGGCTTATACCTGGTGGGCCGGCAAATGGTCTCCGGCGTCACCGCACTGAGTGAAGGCGCCGTCACGGGCGTGATCCAGATCCAGGACTGGCTGATGAGCGGGCCGCTGAGCCTGAGCAGTGATCAAATCAGCAATTATCTCCAAGACGTCCTCAACGCAGTGCAGAACAATGGCAGCACCATTGTTTCCTCCGCGCTGGGAATCGGCAGCGGATTTGGGCACTTCGGTGCGGGGCTTTTGCTCACAATGTTCATCTTGATCTTCTTCCTTCTGGAGGGCGAGAAGATCTGGGCGTTCATGGTTCGTCTCTTCCCGCGCCGCTCCCGCCCGGCAGTGGATGGGGCTGGCCGCCGCAGCTGGCTTTCCCTGGGCAACTACGTGCGCGTGCAGATCCTGGTGGCCGCCGTGGACGCCGTGGGCATCGGCGCCGGAGCCGCCATCATCCAGGTTCCTCTGGCCCTGCCCTTGGGAGTGCTCGTCTTTATCGGCTCATTCATCCCGGTGGTCGGTGCCCTGGTGACAGGCGCCGTCGCCGTGCTGCTGGCCCTGGTGGCCAACGGCTGGGTCAATGCACTGATCATGCTCGGCATCGTCTTGCTGGTACAGCAGCTGGAAAGCCACCTGCTTCAGCCGTTCATCATGGGCCGGGCCGTGTCCTTGCACCCCGTGGCCGTCATCTTGGCGGTTGCGGCCGGATCCAGCGTCGCCGGCATCCTCGGCGCCTTGTTCGCGGTGCCGGTGCTGGCTGCGGCAAATTCCTTCATCCGCTACATCGCGGGCAGAAGCTGGGAAGATGATGCCGCCCTGCCCGACATCTATGGTCTGCGGGCCGGTGGGGCGGCCGTGGCCGCCGAGTCGCAAGCCACCGCCGCGCAGTCCACCCCTTCGCACGAGCCGCCTATGGCGCCGGGGTCACCCAAGGACCCCAGCTAGAACATGCCCACTTTCCATTAGTCCCCGCTCCACCGAAGAAATCCTGAGAAAGAGAACAGTAAAGTGAACGCAACAAGCGACCTTCCCGTAACCCTTGCCGATGTTGAAAGTGCGCGGGAGCTGCTGCAGGAAATTATTGCGCTCACACCCATCGAAAGCTCGCGCGCACTAGGCCGGATGACCGGCTCGGAGGTCTTCTTCAAGTGCGAGAACCTTCAGCGGGCAGGCTCCTTCAAGGTCCGTGGCGCTTATGTTCGCATGGCACGGCTGACACCCGAGGAACGGGCCCGCGGCGTGGTGGCGGCCTCGGCAGGCAACCATGCCCAGGGCGTGGCCGTGGCCGCGAAGGCACTGGGCATCCAGGCCCGGATCTACATGCCCGTGGGCGTTGCACTGCCGAAACTGGCTGCCACGCGCGGGCACGGGGCCGAGGTGGTGCTACACGGCTTCAACGTCGATGAATCCCTCGCCGAAGCCGAGCGGTATGCGAATGAGACCGGCGCCGTGTTTGTGCACCCCTTCAACAACGTCGATGTGGTCTCGGGGCAGGGGACCATCGGTTTGGAAATTCTTGACCAGGTGCCCAACGTGGACACCATCATCATGGGTGTTGGCGGTGGTGGGCTGCTCGCAGGCGTCTCCGTGGCCGTCAAGGCCCGGGCCAAGGAACTGGGGCGCGAAATCAGGGTGATCGGGGTGCAGGCCGAGAACGCCGCCGCCTACCCGCCGTCGTTGGCAGCGGACGCACTTGTGCCCCTGAAAAAGGTCTCCACCATGGCCGACGGCATCGCGGTGGGCCGGCCAGGCCAGCTGCCCTTCTCCATCATTCGTGAACTGGTCGACGACGTCATCACGGTCAGTGAGGATTCCCTAGCCCGGGCGCTGATATTCCTGCTGGAACGCGCCAAGATGGTGGTCGAGCCTGCCGGGGCCGTGGGCGTTGCCGCGCTGATGGAAGGAAAGATTGAAAATCCGGGCACCACGGTGGTGATCCTCTCCGGCGGCAACATCGACCCGATGCTCATGCTCAAGGTCATCCAGCGCGGTCTTGCAGCCGCCGGGAGGTTCCTGACGGTGCGCATGATGCTCAACGACAGGCCGGGCGCCCTGGCCACCATTTCACGGATCATCGCCGAGAACGACGCCAACGTCACCGGAGTGGACCACACACGCGTGGGTGGTTCCATCTCCATGGGCGATGTTTCCATCACGGTTGACCTGGAAACCAAGGGTCATGAACACTGCGAACTGGTGCTCACCGCGCTGCGCGCCGAAGGCTTCCAGCCCATAGTGGTCCACTAAAGCAATGAAAAAGCGGTGACTGGACAGCTGTCCAGTCACCGCTTTTTTTGTTGGGGCTTACGCCTTGTGTGGCTTGGCGGCGAGAATCTCGACGTCGATCGTCTTACCGTTCGGTGCAACGTAACTGATCTTGTCGCCAACCTTGTGACCCATGATGGCCATGCCGAGAGGTGAGCGTTCGCTAAAGACATCCATGTCGGTGCTGCCAACTTCACGGCTGCCGAGCAGGAACTGTGTCTCATCTCCTGCGATCAAGGCCACCACCACCATGCCTTGCTCCACAACGCCATCGTCGGCGGGGGCTTCGCCCACATGGGCGTCGCGCAGCAGCTCGCTCAGTTGGCGGATGCGGGCTTCGATCTTGCCCTGCTCATCCTTGGCGGCGTGGTACCCGCCGTTTTCCTTGAGGTCACCTTCGGAGCGGGCCTGCTCGATCTTGCTGACGATCTCGGCCCGTCCGGGGCCGGAAAGCTGCACCAGCTCGGCCTTCAGTCGATCGAATGCTTCCTGCGTCAGCCAGGCTGCTGACGCCCTGTTGGTGGTAGGCACGGTCTTCTCCTTGAGTGTACAAAAAAGCAAAGACCCCGCCAAAGGCCGTTCCAAAGGTGAAACGCAGCTGGGGCGAACATCGCGTGATGTGCACGTTCCAAACGCGGAACATTCAAAGGTGACCAAGCGGGGCACAAGTAATAGTACTCAGTTTAGTCAATAACTTGGATAAACCCAAGAATCGTTGCGGGCGTGTTACCCCTACTCGACGATCCAACAGTTTTCGACAACTCCGGTTACTGCGAGGGAGTCGGTGCGCATCTGCCCGCGCACCGTCGTCGTCCGCCCGTTTTCACTGCCATCCGCGGTACCGTTGGGGCCAATGGTGATGATGTTCCAACCCACGGTCGCGTAGGTGGAGTTCATGGCCTTCACCGCGCACTGGGCTGTGGCGCCGGGATCTTTGGTGACGGCGATGTCAACAGTGGCCAATGTGGGATCCACCACTTCATAGCTGACAAGTTTTTGCGAGATTCCGGTATTTCCTCCCACCACCACCCAGAGAATCCACGTCAGTGACAGGGCACCCACAACTGACAGGATAATTATTTTGGCTTTTTTGGACAGCGCTCGCTTTGGAGTGCCGTAACGATTAGCTAGGCTGGTAGCTGCTGGAGAATTCAAATTTGTCACTGCATCCACGCTCGTGTTCCGCGGTTCACATCGCGGGCTGGCCGTCCCCCTAGGGAACGGAATACGGACAGGGCAAGTTTAGCGTTCATTCGAGCAGACTTCATCTTCCACCATAGCTCTAAGAATCGAAGGTAGCCGACGTGACCACCACCAAGGGGAATCCCGCCGAACCGCTGCGCTTGTTGGCTGTCCATGCGCACCCCGACGATGAGGCCAGCAAGGGTGCCGCCATGATGGCCTCCTACGCCGCGGCCGGTGTCAGTGTCATGGTTGCCACCTGCACAGGAGGCGAACGCGGAGGCATTCAAAACCCGGCCATGGAGGGTGACCCCCATTCGAGCCGTGACATGGGAGGCGCCCGCCGTCTGGAGATGGCGAAGGCAGCCGCCATCTTGGGAATTGAGCAGCAATGGCTCGGCTTTGCCGATTCCGGGCTACCGGAGGGGGATCCGCTGCCAGCCCTGCCCGCCCATTGCTTTGCGCTGACGCCGCTGGAAATTGCTGCGGCGCCGTTGGTGCGTTTGGTGCGCAGGTTCCGCCCGCACGTGATCATCTCCTATGACGAGAACGGCGGCTATCCGCACCCGGACCACATCATGGCCCACAAGGTCACGGTGGAGGCTTACCACGCTGCCGGGGATCCCGGCCGCTACCCGGGGACCGGTGCAGCTTGGGAACCGCAGAAGCTGTACTACGATCTCGCCTTCAACCCCCAGCGCTTCCGTGCCCTGCATTTCGCGTTGGAGGAAGCCGGCTTGGCTTCCCCGTACGCACAGAGACTGGCGGCCTGGCTGGAGGCGGACACCGAGGGGCACACCCCCCCGGTCGGCTCACACCCCGCCACCACCCAGGTGGATTGCGGGGAGTACTTTGAAAAGCGCGACGATGCCTTGCGCGCCCATGCCACACAGGTTGACCCTGCCGGTTTCTTCTTTGCCGTCACTCCTGAGATGCAGCGCAAAGTGTGGCCGTGGGAAGACTATTCGCTGATAGATTTCCGGGTACCGACCACCGTGCCCGAAAATGACCTGTTTGCTGGCCTACGATAGGTAGTGGACGTTTCCCGCGTGCACCTAGCCGACGGGGATGAAACGAAAGACGAATTGTGCACACATTGATTTTGATCGCCACCACCACCCCGCCCAGCCCGCCGCTGCCGACATTGCGCCCGGGCCTGAGTGAAGACCAGATCACGCCGGGACTGTTGGGCTTCGTCATCACCTTCAGCATTGTGGTGGTCATGTTTTTCTTGATCCGCGACATGACCAAGCGTGTACGCCGCGTTCGCTACCGCGCACAGGTCGAAGAGGGCCTAGTGGGTGGCTCGCACGGGCCCGGCGCGGAGTACATGGGCATTCCCATCATGTCCGAGGAGGCTACCCGTGCGGCCGCGTATTCAACCAACGAGGACGACGACGGTGAGGACGGGCCCGGCACTGACACGGGTGCGCCCGCAGGAACTGTAAAGAAAAACTAGGGCCACATCATGAATCGGCTTGCTGGCGAACCTAGCGCTTATCTTCGCCAGCACGCCGAAAATCCTGTGGAGTGGCAGCCGTTTGACGACGCCGCGTTCGCCGAGGCCCGCCGGCGGGATGTGCCCGTCTTCCTCTCGATCGGTTATGCCGCCTGCCACTGGTGCCACGTCATGGCGAGGGAGTCCTTCGAGGATCCGGCCATTGGCAGTTACCTTGGCGAGCACTTTGTGGCCATCAAGGTGGACAGGGAGGAACGCCCAGACGTTGACGACGCCTACATGGCGGCCACCCAGGCCCTCAGCGGCCAGGGCGGCTGGCCAATGAGCGTCTTCCTCACCCCCGACGGGCTGGCGTTTTACGCCGGCACGTACTTCCCGCCCCATCCCGTGGACGGGCGGCCCTCCTTTGCGCAAGTGCTGAGCGCTGTCACAGAGGCGTGGACGCAACGCCGCATGCAAGTCCTTGAAACGGCAGACTCACTCGCGGAGGCCTTGGCCCAGCCGCTGCTCCAAGTGAGCGTCGGCGCTGTTGAGCTGACGACGCCGGACACTCCCGATTGGTCTGCGGGGGCATCCTGCGCTGTTCTGGCTTTGGCACGGGCACAGGATCCGGTCAACGGCGGATTTGGGATGGCACCGAAATTCCCGCCGACGCCGGTCTTGGAATTCCTGCTGCGCCACGCTGCTTCTTCTGACGCATCCTCCTCCGGTGCTGTGGCCTTCGGGCTGGCGGGTCGGACGCTGTCCGCGATGGTACATTCAGCGTTGTTTGACCAGCTGGGCGGCGGGTTTGCCCGGTACAGTGTCAGCGCCGACTGGTCCGAACCGCACTATGAGAAGATGCTCTACGACAACGCCGGGCTGCTGCGGGTGCTGGTGCATTGGATTCGGCTGGCCCAGGCGGGCGGCGCTGTGGCCGACAACCATACCCAGGACCTGCCGGAACGGTTGGATGTGGCTGATGCCCGGGCCGCCGTGGAGGCGAGTGTTGGCTGGCTCATGCGCGAAATGCGGCTTCCCACAGGCGCCTTTGCCTCCTCCCTGGATGCGGACACCGTGATCGACGGGGTGCACCGCGAAGGCGCTAGCTACCAATGGAGCATGGCTGACTTCACGGCGGCAGCCTTGTCGACGTTCGCAGCCGAGCGCACCCTGGCTGCCGGGCACCTGGTGGCTGTGGAAGAGCTGATAGTGCAGCAGCGTCAGGACGCGTTGCAGTTGGCCGCCTCGGTGGCACGGAGCATGGGCGTCGACGGGGCGCCGGCCTTGCCGCTTAATCCGGGACGTTCCTTGGGCGGGCAGCAACGCGCCTCCTGGCTGCGAATCAAGCCCGCCCTGTTGGTGCAACGAGCCCACCGTCTCATGCCCTCACGCGACGACAAAGTGGTGGCATCATGGAATGCGATGCTCATGGCGGCCCTGGCGGAAGCAGGCGCTGTCCTGGCCGAGCCCGCCTACGTACGCGCCGCCGTCGTACTGGGCGAATACTTGCAGAGCGTCCATTGGGACGGCGCGCAACTGTTCAGGGTCTCCCATGAGGGAACGGCGCGCGGCATCAAGGGCTTGCTGGAGGACTATGCTGCCTGCGCCAACGGCTACCTGACCCTGTATGCGGCCACGGGGGAGCAGCGGTGGTTTGAGTTTGCCGGAGAACTCATGGCCGCGCTGGAATCCGAATTCATCGCCGACGGGGTGGTGCTCAACCATAACGGCGCCTCAGCGGGCCCCAGCCAAGGGCTGCACGGCTCACGTTTCGCCGATCCCTTTGACAACGCAACCGCCAGTGGGGTGGCCATGCTGGCCGACGCCGTCATCGCCTGGGCGGCCTACACCGGCTCAACCCGGCACCTGGAACTCGCGCACCATCTGCTGGGAACCGTGCCCGAGATGGCACGGAGGGCGCCCCGCTCCGCCGGCGGAATGCTGGGCGCGTCCCTTGCCCTGGCCGCGGGACCCCGGGAAGTGGCCGTTGTGGGCCCGGCCGGGGCACATCGCGACGCGTTGGTGCAACGGGCCTGGGCGTCGGGGTCACCAGGGATGGTGATTGCCGTGTGGGACGGGGTGGGAGCCGCCCCTGTGCCGCTGCTCCAGGGTCGGGGCGGCTCACCCACCGCCTTGGCCTATGTCTGCCAGGGCATGGTGTGCGCCCGGCCCGTGAGTGATGTGCAGGAACTGGGAAAGCTGCTGCTCTGAGCTTTCAGGCCCGCCGTTTGCCAGCCACCCCCCCTTTGTGACGAGCATCCGCCGGGGCCAGCACGGTGATCGGCTAGATTGTTCTGAACACCTCCCCGTCCGGCGGGCAGTGGGGGATCTTCCGAAATGGGCCTGGTGTGCGAGTACTGCGACGTGTGATTTTCCCCTTGCGTGGCTACTGATTTTTTAGTGCGATAGCCATCGCGTTGGTGAAGATGGCCTTTATCGACGGCATCAACGCCGAAGGTGAGTCGCTGGTGCCGCAGGCGCGGATCGAGGCCCCCCCATTGCACCGGTTCGGGCCACCGTGACCAACACGGTGGCACATGCTCTCCAGTGGCGAGCAGCAACGCGTGGCCATTGCCGGTGCCCTGGTGCGCCGGCCGCGGCTGATCCTCGCCGATGAGCCCACCGGTGCGCTGGATCTGGAAACCGGTCAGGCGGTGATGGACCTGTTGGACACCATCGCCACGGAATCTGGTGCGGCACTTCTCACCATCACCCACGATGCCAACGTGGCCGCCCGTGCCCGCACCCGCTACCGGCTGGACGCCGGCGTGCTGTCAGCCACTGACCAGCTGCTCGGTGCGGGCGCAGGGGTGCCGGCATGACGGCGCTGATCTCCACCGTGGTGGAGGCCTTCTCCGAGCTGCGCATCCACAAGACCCGCGTCCTGCTGTACCTGATCGGAGTTGCCCTGTCCGTCGCTGTCCTCACCTCCGTGGTGGGGGTGGGCAACTTGGCCAGGGAGGGTATGCGGATGAACTCCGAACGTGATGGCGGCCGCGAGGCCACCCTCTCGGTGTCCGTCTACTCGGATCCCATGGGGCAGCCACGGATTCCGCCAGGACTAGCCGTGTGCTCGATGCCGCCATTGAACGGTACGGGTTCACGCACGCCTCCCGCATCATGCAAACCCAGGGCAGGTTTCAGTTCCCCCAGGGGGTCCAAAACGTTGAACTGAAGGTGGTGGATCCGCAGTACGTGTCATTCACCGTGTGGACGTCACCCAAGAAGGCTGGTTTGCCGCGGACGACGCCGCCCGGCTGGCTCCCGCCGTCGTCGTCAACGAAGCCTTCTATGCAGCCGCCGGACGGCCGAACCTGGTTGCACAGCCGCAAGTGCAGGTGTTGGGGAAACAAAATTCCACCGCGGTCATCATCGGGGTCATGCCCAACGCCTATCCGGAAGCGATGCCGCAGGCGTTCATGCTCACGGAGGCGGCGGCGGCCGTGGGCATTGGTGAGATGCAGGGCGGCGGCATGGGCCAGGAACTGCGGATTGGGCGCCGGCTGGCATGGCCGAACAGCTGGTGGGTGTGCTGGGCCCGCAGCTGCAGGCGCAGTTGCCCGGCAGGTTCGTGAACGTGTATCGCAGCGACTACGCCGCCTACGGGGACCCCTTTGCCATGGTGCAGTTGCTGGTTTCGGGCATTGCGGCCCTGATCCTGCTGCTGGGCGCCGTGGGGCTGTTGAATGTTTCCATGGTTACCGTCCGGTACCGGGTGCGCGAGATCGGCATCCGGCGCAGCTTCGGCGCCACGTCTGGGCGGATCTTCACCGGCGTCATGATGGAGTCGGTGGTGGGGACCACCATGGCCGGCGCGCTGGGTGTGATGCTGGCAGTGGTCGTGGTGAAGAACCCGTTCATCGAATCGAAGGTGGCGCCCGGCCTGGACCTTTACCCGGCCTTCCCTGTGGAGGCCGCACTGTTGGGGTTGGGGGCCTCGGTGCTGGTGGGGGCGCTCGCCGGTGCCATCCCGGCGCTCGTGGCGATCAGGGTCAAGGTCATGGACGCCATAAGGTTTTAGCACGCCCCGCTACTGGTGATTATTGCTTTGCGGGACAGGGAAGCTGGCAGTGTATGACGTGCAGATCGACCGTGTTGTTCTGGGTCGTAAAGATACCTAGTTCGGTGAAAACCCATCGTTGGTACACCTCCCTTGCGGTGGTGGCCTGCCCATAGACCCCGAGCACTACGTGGGTTTCCGCCCTGCCGGAAAAGATGGTAGCTAGGGCTGACTTGGCAATTCTCTGGCCACGCGCCGCCGGGTCAACGGCTAGTTCATGAACGACGAGGACCTCCTGCGGGTCCGTAGGGAGCTGCGAACTTTTCCCAACGCTTTGGGCGATCGTTGCGAGAATGTTCTGCCAAGAGTCATCGCCATGCAAGCTGTGAACCAGAGCAAACCCAAGGAGTTGCTCCTCATGTGAGCAGGTGAGAAGTCGTCCGGCGGATTGGGCCAATTGGGCTGGTCCCCAGTCCACGATCTGGAGTAGCTCCGCAGGGTCTTCACAATAGGGCTCGGCTGCAAAGATCTCGACGAAGAGAGCGGAAACCTTAGACCAAAGTGTAGGGCTAGCTGAGCCGTTGAAGGTCTCATAGAGGGCAGGCATCACAGGTTTTCTCGCGCTGGCAAGTTGAACCACCGCAGGTGTAGTTGCTAGTTAAGGACCACCAGCACGACGGCGAGGAAATGGGTGGCGAACCCTGCCACGGTCAACGCGTGGAACAGTTCATGGAAGCCAAAGTGCCGGGCACTGAAGTTGGGTTTCTTGATCCCGTAAATGACAGCTCCTGCAATGTAGAACGCGCCACCCACGCAGATCAAGATGGTGGGCAGGGCCCCCGCCGCCCAGAATTGCGGCAGGAAGAACAGCGCCGTCACGCCCAGCAAGACGTAGATGGGCACGTACAGCCAGCGCGGGGCGCCCACCCACAGCACCCGGAAGAGCACCCCCGCCAGAGCTCCGGACCAGATCAGCCACAACAGCAAGGTGGCGGTGGGAGGCGGCAGCATCAGTGCCGAAAGCGGCGTGTAGGAGCCGGCGATGACCAGCATGATGTTGCTGTGGTCCACGCGCTTGAGCAGCCGCTTGGTCCGAGGCTGCCAGTTCCCGAGGTGATATAGCGCGCTCGTACCAAATAAAAGTACGCCCGTCACGGTGTAAATAAAGGTCGTCACCTTGGCGGTGGTCCCCGGTGCCAGCAGCACCAGAAGCGCCCCGCCGATCAAGACCAAAGGTGCTGTGACTGCGTGCAACCACCCGCGCCAGCTGGGCTTGACGTCGGGGGTGAGGGGGCGTGTCATGGTCAAAATCATAGCGCCGAACCCACCATGTTACTGGACAGTAGTATTTGTTGTTTTAGTTCTTGGCGGAAATGCGCGGCACTGCCGGGTAATCTAGGTCTAGTACGTTTCCCCGGCTGGCAGGCCACAATTGGTAAAGGCATGGTGCACACTCGTGAGGTTGATGCCCGGCCCGCTGCAGATGCCCAAATTCCTGTACAACTACTATGAAAGAAGTCTCGGCAAATCCCTCGACGCCAGCAGCGTGCCCGGGCACATCGGCGTCATGGTGGACGGCAACCGCCGCTGGGCCAAGCAGTTCAACGCGCCCACCAGTCAGGGCCATCAGGCCGGTGCGGATAAGATCCTGGAATTTTTGGGATGGTGCCAGGACCTGGGCATCAAGGTGGTCACCTTGTACATGCTCTCCACCGACAACATGAGCCGCTCCCCGGAGGAGCTGGACGAGCTCATGGGGATCATCGCCAACACCCTTGACCTGCTCGACGCCGATGCCCACATCAGCGTCCACGCCATGGGCGCCCCCGAACTGCTCCCGGACTACCTGGCCGAGCGCCTCTCCACCCTGACCACCAGGGTCCCCGCCACCGAGCGTATCCATGTGAACATGGCCATCGGCTATGGTGGGCGCCGGGAAATCGTCGACGCCGTCCGTGAACTGTTGCGCGACGCGGACAGCGCCGGGCGCACCATGGAAGAAGTGGCCGACACCTTGAGCGTGGATGACATCTCCAAGTTCCTGTACACCCGCGGCCAGCCCGATCCCGACCTTGTCATCCGCACTTCCGGCGAACAGCGACTTTCGGGCTTTTTGATGTGGCAAAGCGCCTACAGCGAGTTTTACTTTTGTGAGGCGCTCTGGCCGGCGTTTAGAAAAATCGATTTCCTCCGGGCCCTGCGCGACTACGCCGGCCGCAGCCGCCGTTTCGGCAGCTAAGGCAGAGCCGGCCACCAGGTAACCAAATGTTCACCGGAAAGACACCCGACACGAGCCTGGGGTGCGAGCCGCAGCCGCCCTCTCCGGAGTAGTTTGGCAGTAGTGGCCACGGCATCCCCGCCCGCCACACCTATTGATCTTCGGGTCGAGCACTGGCCCGGAAGGCTGGAGTCGGCATGGTTGAGACAATGAAACTCGAACAGCATTCACAGCACACCCGCCTGGGGCAGGAACTGCGCAGCTACGTGATTGACACCTCCGTGCTCCTCTCGGATCCGCGGGCCATCCTGCGTTTCGCCGAACACGAGGTCATTGTCCCGATAGTTGTCATCTCCGAGCTGGAAGCCAAGCGGCACGACCCCGAACTGGGCTATTTTGCCCGCACCGCCTTGCGCCTGCTCGATGACCTCCGTGCACGGCACGGCGGCTTGAGCGTACCCATCCCCTTGGGCGACGACGGCGGATCCTTCCGTGTGGAGCTCAACCACGTCTCCTCGGAGGTGCTTCCCGCGGGGATCCGGGGAACGGACAACGACTCCCGCATCCTCGCCGTCGCCAAGAACCTGGCGAACGAGGGCCGCAACGTGGTGGTGGTCTCCAAGGACGTCCCCATGCGGGTGAAGGCCTCCGCCATGGGCCTGGCCGCCGACGAATACCGCAACGAGCTGGTCCACGACTCCGGCTGGACGGGTGTGGCGGAACTGGAGCTTGGTGAGGAGGACATGACCGCCCTGTACAATCACGAGCCCGTGCTGATCCCCGAAGCCGCCGCCCTGCCCACCAACACGGGACTGGTGCTGACAAGCAACCGCAGTTCGGCACTGGGCCGGGTGGGGGCCGACCAGCAGGTGCGGCTCGTCAAAGGGGACAGGGACGTGTTTGGGCTGCACGGGCGTTCGGCCGAACAGCGCCTGGCCCTGGACCTGCTCATGGACCCCGAGGTCGGCATCGTCTCCCTCGGCGGGCGCGCCGGCACGGGCAAGAGCGCCCTGGCCCTGTGCGCCGGGCTGGAAGCGGTACTCGAACGCAACGAACACCGCAAGGTGGTGGTGTTCCGGCCGCTATACGCGGTGGGAGGCCAGGAGCTGGGCTACCTGCCGGGCTCGGAGAGCGAGAAGATGAACCCGTGGGCGCAGGCGGTTTTCGACACGCTCGGCTCGGTGGTAACCGAGCGCGTCATGGCGGAGATCATGGAGCGCGGCCTGCTGGAGGTGCTGCCGCTGACCCACATCCGCGGCCGCTCCCTGCACGATTCCTTCGTGATCGTCGACGAGGCGCAGTCATTGGAAAAGAACGTGCTGCTGACGGTCATGAGCCGGATCGGGCAAAACTCCAAGATTGTGCTCACCCACGACATCGCACAGCGCGACAACCTCCGGGTGGGCCGCCATGACGGGATCGCCGCCGTCGTTGAAACCCTCAAGGGGCATCCGCTCTTTGGCCATGTCACTCTCACCCGCTCTGAGCGTTCGCCCATCGCGGCGCTAGTGACGGAGATGTTGGAACGGGCGGAAATCTAGCGCGCGGGCCATCCCGGCCAGGGCCCTTTGCGGCCCGGGTGCTTAGCGGTTATGCGCCCGGGCCAAGATCCCACGGGATATGGTTCCTGACGTCGGTCAGGCCCATGCTGACCTCCTCGAAAAGGTCATCGAGCATGTACTCGTCAATGCCCAGCAGGATCATCGAGTGCCCGGCACCGGCGGTGTCACCATCCAGGGACTGGCTGGCCACGCACACGGCCGTCTCCAGGTCGATCCGCACCACCGTCCGCCCGGGGTAAAGCAGGGGAGCGGCAGGGAAGAGCGGGGCGTAGCTGTTGTTGGCTGTCAACACGGCCTGGATGGCAGCTCGCCCGTGATGCTCCACGCGGGTGATGTTCTCAATCTCGGCGACATTGGCAAACGGCTTCTCCAGCGGGACGGGGCGCTCGCCTGCCAGTTCCACCGGGTCAAGGGCTGAGGCGAAACGCCCGGACCCATAGGCGGGCTCACCGTACAGGGCTTCGGGGCGGCGCACCACATACCCTTGGCTGTCCTTGACCGGGTTGGCCATGGAGGGCGGCAGCAGCCAAGGCTTGCGGTTACCGCTGATGAACAGGCTGTCCTTGGAGTCGTTGATCTTGGTGGTGGAAGCCAAAAGCCTGCGGTCCAGCGTCTCCACCCGCAGCGCCCCGGGCCGGCGCACCCAACATTTCATGGCCTTGAGTTCCATATCCGACGACGGGTCCCCCTCCCGGGCGCCAGCCTCCTGTGCCGCCGTGGCAACACCCATGTGCAGCTCAAAACGCAGGCTTTGCCAACGCCAAGGCGAAGACCGGCAGAGGTGGCGAAATGTGTCGTCAGTGAGCGCTTGGCCATTCATATCCACAGCTTACGCCGGAGCCGGAGAATAGCGTCCCGAAACGGTGCCCGGTGGCGTAGCATCACGCTATGGTGACACAATTGGCGGATTTGTGGGAACAGAGCCCCTTGGCATTCTTCTGTGCCTTGCTGGCCTGCCTGTACTTTCTGTATCTGGCGGTGATGCTGAGCCTGATCGACATTCGTACGCACACCCTGCCGAACCGCTATGTGTTGCCCGCCTACGGCTTTGCCGGGACCTTGTTGGTGGCCAGTGTCCTGCTGGCAGGGAATCCAGGGCACCTAGTGCCCGTGGTGGGCGGGGCGCTGGCGCTGGGCGCCCTGTACTGGGTCCTGTGGGCGGTGTATCCGGCAGGCATGGGTTTTGGAGACGTCAAACTGGCCGGTGTGCTGGGCCTTTACCTGGGGTTTCTGGGTTGGCAGCACGTGCTGATCGGAGCCGCTGCGGGTTTCGTGGCGGGAGGGCTGTGGGGCCTGACCCTCATTCTCAGCCGCCGCGGCACCGTCAAGTCACGCATCCCGTTTGGCCCGTCCATGATCGGAGGGGCCATGGCGACCATGGTGTTCTTCCCGGTGTAGGACGGTGCAGCGGCTACGCTGATGGTATGGGATCACCTGACTTCATTCTCAAGCTGCGAGAAAAAATTGGCCACGATCCGCTCTGGCTTCCGGGCGTGCGCGCGGTGGTGTTCGACGACGCCGGCCGGGTGCTGCTAGGTGAACGCTCCGACACCGGCGGCTGGGCCCTGATCACAGGCATCCTGGAGCCGGGGGAGGAGCCGGGCCCCGGCATGCTGCGGGAAATCTTCGAGGAAACGGCTGTGGAGGCACGGATCGAGCACCTGCTGGGGGTGGCCGCCGTCGGGCCGGTGACGTTCCCCAACGGGGACGTGTGCGACTTCTTGAACATCGAGTTCATCGCCCGCCACGAAAGCGGGACGGCGCGGGTGAACGACGATGAATCCGTAGCCGTGGGCTGGTTCGCCATCGACGAGCTGCCGCCGCTGCGCCCCGGCCACTTGTCCTGTATCCAGCGCGCCGTGGCGTTCGACGGGCAGCCGCACTTCGAGCGTTAGCGGCCCTCGGGAACCGTCGTGGCAACCGTCCCGCGGGTGACCCTTGGCCGTTGGAGGAACTGCCGCACCAGGTTCGCCCCGCAAAGGACCATCGATGTGAGCACGCCGGCAGCACCGCCGAGCATTGCGCCGCCGATGATGATCATGCCGCGCAGGTCCAGGCCGTTTCCGCCCGCGAAGTACTCATCGTAGGGAGGCCGAAACACCGCAAAGGCAAGCTGCCCGGCAAACCAGCCATAAGCCAGCGAGCCCAACAGCCCGACAAAGAAGAACCAGGCCATGCGCTTCTGCGGCTTCTTCAGGCACCATGTGCCGTAGAAAACCAGAGCAACAATCGGGATCAGCGCCAGCGCACCGCCCACCAGCAATTCAACGGTGTCGTAATCCATTCGCACTCCAATCCTGGCCAGTTGCCGAGTCTACGCCAACGCAAAAGGTGCGTGCCGTGCGTCGTACTTTCCCAAGCACGACGCACGGCACTCACCTTTTCAGCGCAACCTTAGGGTTTATCTGGGGTTTCCTTTGGCGCATCCTCGGTGAGCAGGAGCGTGTCCGTGCCCTCGGCCGCGGACTCCGCGGCGGGTGGCTCCGAAACTGCCATCTTGCCTGCGGCCCGCTCGGCCTCCAGACGCAGTGCCTCTTCCCCGCCGATGGCCTCGCCACGGGCCACCATGCCGGAGGTGCCAGAGAGCGGGATGACCTTCATGGTCAGGGCCAGGATCAGCGCGATCACCATGAACGGGATCAAGTACCAGAACACCGGCGCCAGTGAGTCGGCGTAGGCGTTGATGATGCCGTCCTGAACGGCCTGCGGCAGCTTGTGCAGCTCCTGTGGGTCCAGGGTGGACATGGCGCTGCCCGCCTGCTCGGCAGATGCGCCGTCGGCGGTGAACACAACCTTGAGGGACGTGGCTAGGCGAGTGGTGAACATGGCGCCAAAGACTGCCACACCCAGCGCCGAGCCTACTTCGCGGAAATAGTTGTTGGTGCTGGTCGCGGTGCCCAGCTGGGCGGCCGGGACCGAGTTCTGCACCACGATGACCACAATCTGCATGATCAGACCCAGGCCGGCGCCAAAGACAAACAGCTGGGCGCAGATGACCCAGATGGGGGTTTCGGCAGAGAGAGTGGTCATCCACAACATGGCGATGATAGTCAGGATGGAGCCGACGATCGGGAATGCCTTGTACTTGCCGGTCTTGGTCATGCGAAGACCGGACCAGATGGAGGTACCCATCAGGCCCACCATCATGGGCAGCATCAGCAGGCCGGACTCGGCTGCCGAGGTGCCCGAGGACATCTGCAAGAAGGTTGGCACGAAGGCCAAGGCGGCGAACATGCCCATGCCCAGCACAAAACCGATGGCTGTCGAGTTCAGGAAAATTCGGTTCTTGAAAAGCGACAGCGGGATGATCGGATCCTGCGCTCGGGCCTCGGTGAAGATGAACAGAGCCAGTGAGGCAATCAAACCGGCGCCCCACGTCCAGGTGGTCAGTGACGTCCAGCCGTCGCTCTTGCCGCCAAAGTCGGTGAAGAAGATCAGGCAGGTGGTGGCGATGGAGAGAAACGCCACCCCCATGAAGTCCATCTTCTTATCCGCCTTCTTCGAGGGCAGGGTCAGCGTGAAGAAGGCCACGATGAACGCGATGATACCGATCGGGATGTTAATGTAGAAGGCCCATTCCCAGGTCAGGTGGTCCACGAAGTAGCCACCGAGCAGGGGGCCGGCAACGGCGGAGAGGCCGAAGATGGCGCCCAGCGGGCCCATATACTTGCCTCGCTCGTTGGCCGGGACAATATCGGCGATGATGGCCTGCGAGAGGATCATCAGCCCGCCGCCGCCCAGGCCCTGGATGGCCCGGAAGATCACAAAGCCCCAGAAGTCCGTGGCCAAGGCGCAGCCCACAGAGGCGAGGGTGAAGATGGCAATGGCGGCCAGGAACAAGTTGCGCCGGCCCAGGATGTCACCGAACTTGCCGTAGATGGGCATCACGATGGTGGTGGCCAGCAAATAGGCGGTGGTGATCCAGGTCTGGTGTTCCACACCGCCCAGCTTGCCCACGATGGTGGGCATGGCGGTTGACACAATGGTCTGGTCGAGGCTGGAGAGCATCATGCCTGCGATGAGGGCGGAGAAAATGATCCAGATTCTTTTCTGGGTCAACAGGAGCGGTTCCCCTGCTTTTACTGCGGTACTCATGGGGTCCCTTCAAGGGGTAACAGGGAGGATTGGAAAATTTGTTGAGCCATGTGCAGGTTGTTGAGCAACAGTTCCGAGAAGGTCGTGGTGTTTTCCTCGGAGAAGACGGCATAGCTGGCCCGCTGCGAACAGGTGCCGAACACGGCCGCCGCCATAGCGACCATGGGGTCGTTGGCCGGGCGGGACTCCCGCTCGGCAATGAAAGCGGCAAAGTCCTGCTCCCGGCCTTGGGCACTGCCCATGACCTTCAGCATGAGGTGGGGCTCCTTCTTCATGACGCTGACCAGTTCCAGGACGTGGTCCCCGGTGAGGTTCATTTCCGTCGCCATGGCCGAGGTCAGAGTCAACAAGTCACGCAGCAGTGTTGTGGTCAGCCCCTGGGGTCCGCGTTCGGCCCCGGAATCCGGGCCTGCGGCCAGGAAGGCGGCCACGGCTTCTGCAGGGAAATCGTCCAACAGGTGGCCGATGATGGCGTCTTCCTTGGACGGGAAGTAGTTGAAAAATGTCCTTCGGGACACACCCACGTCCTCGCACAACTGCTCAATCGTGAAGCCGTTGAGCCCCTTTTGGGCGGTGGCCAGCCGGGCAGCCTTGGTGATGGCGGAACGGGTTGCCTCACGCTTGCGGGCACGCAGGCCGTGGCCCTGACAATTATTTGCACTCTCAGTCACAAAGTAAAATTTTGCACTATTAATACAAAGGTGCAAAATCGCGCGAATGTGGCGTTCGTCATATTCTCACTGCCGGGGCGAGGTGCTGTGAAAACGGAGTGTCCGGGCCCGGTTCCACCCACGCGTAATCCCAGTGTCATCCACGTTTCACCCAAACCGGGGGCAACCCGCGAAACAGGTGGGAAGATGCACCGTTCTCGCGGGTAGGCACCGTTCTCGCGGCGGCGGCAGGTGTAAGCGCGACGGGGCCATGGTGTGGCGGCGCTCATATACGACGGCGGGAGGCCACCTTGAAAAGGTGACCTCCCGCCGTCGTGCTTGAGAACAGCGCCGCCCCAGTGTTGCAATCACCCCAAGAATTCAAGATCCGATGCAACTACTGCGTCATGGTTGGGATGGTTGGGAGGGGGGCTACTTCGGGGCGACCGTCATGGCCAGGACGTCCAGACCCTTGTCCAGCTGCTCAAGGGTGATCTCGCCGCGGTCAACAAACCCCAGAGCCAGGACTGCTTCACGGATGGTCAGACCCTCTGCGATGGCGTGCTTGGCGATCTTGGAACCGTTCTCGTAGCCGATGTACTTGTTCAGCGGGGTCACGATGGACGGTGAAGCCTCGGCCAGGAAGCGGGCGCGCTCAACGTTGGCGGTGAGGCCGTCGATCATCTTGTCGGCCATGATCCGCGAGGTGTTGGTCAGCAGGCGGATGGACTGCAACAGGTTCGCGGCCATGACCGGGATGCCCACGTTCAGCTCAAACGCGCCGTTCGTGGAGGACAGTGCGATCGTGGTGTCATTGCCGATGACTTGGGCTGCGACCATGATGGCGGCCTCGGAGATGACCGGGTTGACCTTGCCGGGCATGATCGAGGAGCCGGGCTGCAGGTCGGGGATGTTGATTTCGCCCAGGCCCGTGTTGGGGCCGGAGCCCAGCCAGCGCAGGTCGTTGTTGATCTTCATGATCGAGTAGGCGATGGTGCGCAGCTGGCCGGAGGCTTCGATGAGGCCGTCGCGGTTCGCCTGGGCCTCGAAGTGGTTGCGGGCCTCGGTCAGCGGCAGGCCGGTGTCCTGCGCCAGCAAGGCGATCACGCGCTGGGGGAATCCGGCAGGGGTATTGATGCCGGTGCCCACGGCGGTACCGCCCAGGGGGACCTCGGCAACGCGGGGCAGTGCCGACTCGACGCGCTCGATGCCGTAGCGGATCTGCGCTGCGTAGCCGCCAAATTCCTGGCCGAGCGTGACGGGAGTGGCATCCATCAGGTGGGTTCGCCCGGACTTCACGACAGTGGCGAACTCGGCTTCCTTGCGCTCCAGCGACTCGGCCAGGTAGGCCAGAGCCGGGATCAGGTTGTTGATCAGCGCGGAGGTGGCGGCCACGTGGACGGAGGTCGGGAAGACGTCGTTGGAGGACTGCGAGGCGTTGACGTGGTCGTTGGGGTGGACCACCTTTTCGGAGCCGGCAGCCACGAGGGCGCGGTTGGCCAAGGACGCCAGGACCTCGTTCATGTTCATGTTCGAGGACGTCCCAGAGCCCGTCTGGAACACGTCGATGGGGAAGTCGCCGTCAAAGTTGCCAGCAGCCACCTGGTCGGCCGCGGCCTCAATGGCCCGGGCCAGCTCGGCATCCAGGACGCCGAGCTCGGCGTTGGTGGTGGCGGCGGCCTTCTTGATGCGGGCCAGGGCCGCAATGTGGGCCGGCTCCAGCGTCATGCCCGAGATTGGGAAGTTCTCCACCGCGCGCTGGGTCTGTGCGCTGTACAGGGCGTTGGCCGGAACCCGGACCTCGCCCATCGTGTCGTGTTCAATCCGGAATTCTTGTGCGTTAGCCGCGGCTGTATCAGTCATGCTTCCAACCATATCGCCGGTGTGGGCGCAGCCAAAAACTTTTGCCCTTTATCAGGGGATGGGCAACGCCGGAAGCTTTAGTTCCGCCGCCGCCCATCCCCGCGCGGGGAGTGCTTAGAAGCCGATCGAACCGTTGCTGTAGACGAGGTCGGCGCGGCCGTCGTTGAGTCGGTAGGTCAGGCCCACGACGGCGGCGCGCCCGCGGGTGACGGCGCCGGCGATGATGGGGGAGTTCTCCACCAGGCGGGCGGCCGTCTGCTTGACGTGTTCTTCCACCATGGCGTTGACGTCGCTGTCCTTGTCCTTGCGCAGGGAGGTCAGAACGGACGGTGTGATGCGTTCGACCAGGTCGCGGATGAAGCCGGCGGGCATCTTGCCGGTAGCGACGGCGTTCTTCGTGGCCGTCACGGCCCCGCAGCTGTCGTGGCCCAAGACCACAATGAGGGGCACATCCAGGTACTCCACGCCGTACTCGAGCGAGCCAAGGGCGGTGTTGTCAATGACGTGGCCGGCGGTACGGACCACGAAGGCGTCGCCCAACCCCAGGTCGAAAATGATCTCAGCGGCCAGGCGGGAGTCCGCGCAACCAAAGATCATCACGAAGGGGTGCTGGGTGGACATCAGGGAGGCGCGGCGTGCGGCGTCCTGGTTGGGGTGGTTGGAATTTCCCTCCACAAACCGGGCGTTGCCGGCCATCAGTGTTGACCAAGCCGCCGAGGGGGTGTGGGGGTGGGTTGCAATTGCGTTGATGTTGCCGTCTTCGCCGCCAGTCATTTTGCGTCCTTCGTTACGTGGTCAGAGGAGGTGGTTGGGGACTGCACAGTCTTGGTCGTGGCGGCCGCAAGAACATCAAATTCCTTGAAGTCAGCAGTTCCGGTCAAGACGGTGGTGACCCCGCCGCTTGTCAGCACCAGGCTGCGGTCCCCTTTAGGTTTATCACGCAGTTCCCACGTATGTCCGGCAATGTTGCGTGTCCCTGTCACAGGGGCGTTCTGCGCTTGCGTGGACGTCCAGGTGGGATTGGCCGAGGATGACTGCTTCAGGGCAATGAAAGTGTTGGCGCCCGTCACGAATCCCACGTCCCAGAATGCCACGCCGTCGGTGCCGGCCCCGTTCCACCGCGCATAGTTGGCGTACCAGCCCTCAGGTAGGACCGGGGCCGACGGCGTGAACCCGGCAGTGTCGGCTGCGTGGGCTGAAATGGCGGCCACATCAACGGTCTGCCGGTAGGTCTCGGCCTTTTGCTGCGGATTTAGCCACACTATGACCAGGACGATGGCCACTGTGGACAGCATGGCCAGCAACATGCCGATGATGGACGCATTGGCGCGTTTTGCCGCAGCAGCTGCGATCACGGGCTTGACGGGGATGTTTTGCGGGGATTCACTCACGGCTTCATTGTCCCAGAAATGTTGTCCCGCTGCGCCGTGTCACAGCTCACCATGTTTAAGTCAGCTTTAGGACGGTGCACGGAGGCGTTCCTCTATGATGAATGAAGTAGGTGACCATATGGGAGGGGCGTGCACCGTCGCACGCGATGACCCGATGCCTACTTTGAAAATGAGGTTTTCACGTGGTTGATAAAGCAACACAGGCAGACTATTCACAGTTGTCCCCCAACCTTGCCGTGGGTGACGACGAACCAGATCGCAACCTGGCCCTGGAACTGGTGCGTGTCACCGAGGCCGCGGCCATCGCCGGAGGCCACTGGGTTGGGTTCGGCGAAAAAAACTTGGCCGACGGCGCAGCAGTTGACGCCATGCGTTCATTGCTCTCAACAGTCCACTTCAACGGCGTGGTGGTCATTGGTGAGGGCGAAAAAGATGAAGCCCCCATGCTCTTCAACGGCGAAGTGGTTGGTGACGGCTCAGGACCGGAGTGCGACGTTGCGGTGGACCCGATCGACGGCACCCGCCTGACCGCCATGGGCATCAACAACGCCCTTGCCGTGCTGGCAGTGGCCGAACGCGGCACTATGTTTGACCCCTCAGCCGTGTTCTACATGGAGAAGCTCGTTACGGGCCCGGAAGCCGCCGACATGGTGGATCTGCGTCTGCCAGTCAAACAAAACCTGCACCTGATAGCCAAGGCTAAGGGTGTCAAAATCAACCAGCTCACCGTCATGGTCCTTGATCGCGACCGCCACCAGCCGCTGATCCAGGAGATCCGTGATGCTGGCGCCCGCACCAAGATCATCCTGGACGGCGACGTTGCCGGGGCCATTGCAGCAGCCCGCGAAGGTACCGGCGTTGACGCGCTCATGGGTATCGGCGGCACGCCCGAAGGCATTGTTGCAGCATGCGCCATCAAGACCTTGGGCGGAGTCATCCAGGGCCGCCTGTGGCCCACGAGCGATGAGGAAAAGCAGAAGGCAATCGACGCCGGACACGACCTGGACCGTGTGCTCTCCACCAACGACCTCGTCACCAGTGACAACTGCTACTTTGCCGCGACAGGCATCACCGACGGCGACCTCCTCAGGGGTGTGCGCTACGACAAGGGCCGCGTCCTGACCCAGTCAATCGTGATGCGCTCCAAGTCAGGGACCATCCGTTTCGTCGACGGCGAGCACCAGGGCGCCAAGTGGGAGACGTACGCCCGCCGATCCTAACCGGTGATCGATCCGGCCCGGTTTCGCCGAGGGCGGGGCCAACCCGCGTGGACGGTGTATCTTGTCGGTGCGTTCGCGGGTTGGCCCCGTTCTGGCGAAATGGCCGGAAAACGTCGGGCCGCCGCCGGAGGTGGGGCACACCGGGCCGGTGCCGGCAGCCGGTAGGGTTGAAGCATGACCTTGAACGTTGTGCCTTGCCATGTCCGCGAACAGTGGGATTCCGCCGTCAACACTCACCAGGGGCACCCCATGCAGCTTTGGGGTTGGGGCGAAACGAAGGCGGCACACAATTGGAGTGTCGACCGTGTTCTGGTCAACGACGACGCAGGGAAGCTGGTGGGGTCCGCCCAGATCCTGGTGCGTAAGCTGCCCTTCCCGTTCCGCTCGCTCGCGTACCTGGCGAGGGGACCACAGGCAGCGCCGGGCCAGGAGATTCAGGTGTTGACCGCCGTCGCACAGTATGTCCAGAACGTGCACAAGTCCGTTGCGTTGAGCATTGAACCGGACTGGGCCGAGGGTACGGTCGCCGTGGCGGCGCTTCCGGCCACCGGGTGGCAGCGCAGCCAGAGCACGATCTTGATTCCGCGCACACTGATTTTGGACCTGAACCGCAGCGAGGACGAGTTGCTGGGCGCCATGTCGAAGAAGACGCGCCAGTACATTCGCAAGTCGGGCCGGGAGGCACTGGACTACCGTGCCGTGAGCGCCGCGGAGCTCCCGCAGTGCCTGGCCGTGTACAAGGAAACCGCTGCACGTGCCGATTTTGGTATCCATGCCGACGACTACTACCTGGACATCTTCAACAACCTGGGCGCCGGGTCGCCCGTATATGCCGCCTTTGATGGCGAAACCGTGGTGGCGTTTCTGTGGCTGGCCGCCAGCGGGGCGACGGCGTTCGAGCTGTACGGCGGCATGAACGAGACCGGCGGCAACCTGAAAGCCAACTTCTCGCTCAAATGGCTGGCCATCCAGGAGATGAAGGCCCGCGGGGTTGCCCGCTACGACTTCAACGGGCTGCTCAATGACGGGGTGTCGAAGTTCAAGTTTGGCTTTGCCGACCATGAGGACCTGTTGGCGGGGACTTGGGATAAGGGGCTCTCACCGTGGTACCCGGTTTTCGCCAAGGCGTTGCCCACAGCCCGCAAGGCTATGCGAAAGGCTCGCGGCCTGATCAAGCGGTAGCTGCCGCGTCCACTTCGCAGCGCACGCCCCAAGAGACGCTATTGGGGCGTGTGCTGGCGCGTCTTGGCCGGTGGGAACGCGCTAGCCGGCAACGGTGACGGCGAAGACCACGGAAGTCTCCCCGGCGGCATTCGCGTGGGGGTGGACCATGACGGGGTTCTCCGCGGCCGGTACGAAAACGCTCCCGCCACGGGGCAGCACCATGTCGCCGCGCGGGGAGTCCAACAGAACCGAACCCGATATGGCTAGCACCAACAGCGGCCCGTTTTGTACCAGTGGGACAGGCTCGGAACCGGCAGAAATTTCCAGCCGCTGCAACGCAAACTCGGCGAAGGGCGGCTCCCACACGTGTTGACCCAAGGACGTGGTGCGGGTGGGGACAAACGGAACAGCCGTGGACGCGAATTCCACGGTCTCCAACAGTTCCGGCGTATCCACATGCTTGCCCGTCAGGCCACCGCGCAGCACGTTATCGGAGGAGGCCATGACCTCCAGGCCCAGCCCGGAGAGGTAAGCGTGGATGTTTCCGGCCGGCAGGAACACCGCCTGCCCGGGCGCCAGGGAGATGCGGTTCAACAGCAAGGAGATCAGCACACCGGGATCGCCGGGGTATTGGTTGGAAAGCTCGACGACGGTGCGCAGCGACGCGTCCAGCCCGCCTTCCGGGGCACGGGCCAGGGCTGCGGCTGCGACGGTCACGAGCTCGCTGGCGTGGGCACCACCGTCGATCAAGGCCTCAAAGGCGCGGCGGATCACCAGGGGCTCGGCAATGCGCGAGTTCAAGGTCATGGTCAGTTCCGACAGGAGCGCCGGCACTAGGACTCCTGCCGCGGTGATGGCGTCGGCCACCGAGCGGAAGAGGTCAGCGGACTCTGCGCAGGGCCGGAACCCGCACAAGGCCTCAAAGTTGCTCAGGGCAAAGAGCATTTCCGGTTTGTGGTTCTCGTCCTTGTAATTGCGGTGCTCGGCGTCCCTGGCCACGCCGGCGGACTCCTCATCCGCGAATCGTGTCCGGGCCCTCTCCAGCGTCGGGTGCACCTGCAACGACAGTGCCTTGTCTGCGGCAAGGAGCTTGGCCAGGAACGGCAGCCTGGCCCCAAAAGCTGCCAGGGCGTCCTCTCCCAGCATGCTGTGAGGGTGCGCGGAAATGAGCTCATCCAAGGCGACCGGGCCATCCGGTGTCAACGCGACGGATGGGGAATCCGGGTGCGCACCCATCCACAACTCGGCCTCGGGCCCACCGCTGGGGGTGGTGCCCAACAGTTCTGCGATCGCTGTGGCGGAACCCCAGGGGTAGTCACGCATGACATTGGTCAGTGCAAACATTTTCTCTCCTCGTGGTTGGAAGACCGAACCGCACACCTGCAGTTTTTGGTGCCTGAAAGCTGTTGAACCCGCCGGGGACTACCCCGCCGAGCAGGTGCCGTTGTTGTCCAGGAGTGCGCTCAACATGACGGCGTCGCCGTTGATGGCCAGCTGCTGAAGGTACTTCTCTGTGATGACAGGTGCGTCAGTGGTCGGGGCCGGTGCCTGCCCGGCCGGGGGCGCAGCGTCACCGGGTGTCCCGGCGTCGCCCGGCGCAGGTGCCGGCGCAGGTGCCGCGGGGTCCGGTGCCGCCGGAGTGGCAGCAACAGGGTTCAGCAGCCCCTTCACTCGCTGGTGAATGACATCAAAGTCTGGGTAGGTGGAAAACTCGATGGGGAAGTCCGGCGGGCCGATGGTCAGGCGGGCCAACGGGTGGCCCTTGGCTTTGAGCGCCAGGGAGACGAAGCTGCCCAGCTGCCCGGCGGGGATGTCGGATTCGATGACCTTGGAGCCGGCATCGGCAATGCTGTTGAACTTGGTTAGCACGGTGGCCGGATCCATCTGCTTGAGCATGGCGGCCTGGATGCATTGCTGGCGTTGGCTACGGGCGTACTCCAGCACCCACTCGCGCGAACGGGCATACCAGAGTGCGTGATATCCGTCGAGCTTTTGCACACCCGGGGCGATCCAGCCTGTGGGCGGCAGGTGGTTGCCGGTCCCGTTGGGGTCATCGCCGCTGATGGGAACCCAGCCGCCAGCATTGATGGTGACCCCGCCCAGGGCATCGATCAGCGAGGAAAACCCTGCCATGTCAACGAGCACATAGCCTTGGACGGTCAAGCCAAGAATGCCGCCGGCCGCATCCATCATGGCTGCGGCGCCCGGATCCGCGGCGTTGGGGTAAAGGTCCTTGTGGTTGTTGGTGACATCGGTGTACAGGAAGTTGATGATGCACTCGTCACCGCAGTTGTAACCGTCCGGGTACACGCCCCACAGCGGTGATTTGGGGGAGAACTGCGCATTTTGCAGGTTGCGCGGAATGCTGATGGTGGCGGACGTGCCGGTCTTGGCATCCACGCTGACCACCATGATGGAGTCGGGGCGCCGTCCGGAGCGGTCCGCGCCGGCGTCACCGCCCATCACCAGGAAGTTGTAGCGGCCATCCACCGGCGCCATGTCCGGGCCGCTGGCAAAGATGTCGGTGATCGCGTTGCGCCCCGAGTTGATCAGGAACGCCCCGTATCCCAGGGAACCGCTGGTGAGTACCATGAGCACCACCAGCGCCCCGCCCACCAGCCCGCGCATACCCGGGGCCAGCAACGCGGGCCGAATGATCTTGAGCGTGTTCAAGAACATGAACGCCCACCCCACTGCCACGGCGGCCAGCACCACGATGATCAGCAAGGAGGTGACGGGGTTGGTGAACAGGTTCAGCAGTGTTTCACGTTGCACCACGGCCAGCACGACGGCGGCGATCACCAAAGCCCACACGGTCAGTGTGCAGCGCAGGGCCAGGCGACCCAGACGCTTGTTACCGGCAACTATCTGGGCGGCACCGGGCAGCACCAGGGTCAGCAGCAGCAGCAAAAAGGCTCGTTTGGAACGCACGGGGGCGGGGGCTGACTCCGGGTAGCGGACAGGGTTCGTCAACACGGGCGGCCGGTTGGAGGCACGCGTTACCTTGGGGCTGCTGAAGCTCATATGGGTGCCCTACCGCGGCCCGGCCGGGACTGACAGCGGATAATTTACCGTGGCCTTCTCACGCAGGGCGGCGCCCTTGGCGCAGGCCTGGTCGTTGAGGCTTTGGGCGAAGTTCGCCAGTTTGCCGGCAAGGGTCGCCGCCAGCTCATCGGTGCCCGACGCGAGGATGCGCACGGCCAGTAGTCCGGCGTTGCGGGCACCGCCAATGGAGACGGTGGCCACGGGAACGCCGGCGGGCATCTGCACAATGGAGAGCAGTGAATCCATGCCGTCCAAGGTCTTCAACGGGACCGGGACCCCCACCACGGGCAGTGTGGTGACCGAGGCGAGCATGCCAGGCAGGTGTGCGGCGCCCCCGGCCCCGGCAATGATGACGCGGATGCCGCGGGCGGCGGAGTTGCTGCCGTACGCGATCATTTCGGTGGGCATGCGGTGCGCGGAGACCACGTCGGTCTCAAAGGGGATGCCGAATTCGGACAGGGCGGCGGCGGCGGCCTCCATCACCGGCCAGTCCGAATCTGAGCCCATCACAAGGCCAACCAGCGGTTTCTGGGGGGAGGAAATTTCGTTCATGGTGGTTCCTTTACTGGCCGTCAAGTTGGTGGCCGTCACGGATGATGTTTGCCACAGTGGTGGCACGGGCGCGGACCCGGGCGACGTCGTCGTTCTTGGAACCAATCACGTTGACATGGCCGATCTTTCGGCCCGGGCGCACCGATTTACCATAGTTGTGCACCTTGACCGTTGGCTCGGAGGCCAGAGCGGCGGTGTAGGCGCTAAACAAGTCCTGGTTGGCCCCGCCCAGGAAGTTTTTCATGACCACAATGGCGCCGAGGGCGTCGGTGGCGCCCAGGGGCAGGTCCAGGACGGCGCGCAAATGCTGCTCGAACTGGCTTGTTACGGCACCGTCCATGGTCCAGTGGCCGGTGTTGTGCGGGCGCATGGCCAGCTCGTTAATAAGGTAGCCGGGGGCACGTCCGGGGGTCTGGAACAACTCGGCAGCCATGACCCCGGTGACGCCGAGTTCGCTGGCGATCCTCAGCGCGGCAGCCTGGGCCTGTTCTGCCACCTCCGCAGGGATGCCGGGGGCCGGGGCAATGACCTCGTCACACACCCCGTCCACCTGGATGGACTCCGCCACCGGCCAGGCGCGTGCCTCACCGCCGGGTGTTCTGGCCACCAGCGCGGAGAGTTCACGCGAAAATGTCACCATCTCCTCCACCAGCAAGGGGCTCATGGCTTCAAACCAGTCGGCTGCCGCCACGGCGTCGGCCTCGGAGGCGAGGATCTTCACGCCCTTGCCGTCATAGCCTCCGCGCGGCATTTTCAGCACCACCGGCCAGCCGTGAACGTCACCAAAGGCGGTGATCTCCGCCACGCTGGCAACAGCCGCCCACGCAGGATTGGGCAGGCCCAGGCGCTCGATGGCGGCACGCATGACCAGCTTGTCCTGGGCGTTGATGAGTGCGGCGGGGCGCGGCTGGACGTTGACACCCTCGGCGATGAGTGTGAGCAAATGCTCATTGGGAACGTGCTCGTGGTCAAAGGTCAGCACGTCCACACCGCGGGCAAAGGCCCGCAAGGTGTCCAGATCGCGGTAGTCACCCACCGGGGCCTGGGCCACGGCAGCCACCGCCGACACGTCAGGGGCTTCCGCCAAAACACGCAGTTCAAAACCAAGGGCCACGGCTGCGGGGGCCATCATGCGGGCTAGCTGCCCACCACCTACTACGCCGATTACAGGAAAAGTCACAGTCCCCAGAGTACCGAAAGAGTATGCTGAAACCTGCTTTTAGGCATTCTTGGAGCAATAATCGACAATTGCCGTCAGGTGGACACGCCGTCACGGCCTAGAATTTAGCGTAGGACGAACTGCCGGAAGCTATTTTGGCGGTGATCGCTACACGGAGGAACATGTACCAGAAACTTACAGCGCGCTTCAGGGGCCTCGTTGGCCTTTTCTGGCGTGAAGTGGCCAAGTTCGGCGTTGTAGGCGGCATTGCCTTTGTCATCGACTCCGGCATTTACCTCTGGCTCCTCAATGGTTCCATGGGCGGTCACCCCACCAAGGCAAAGATCATCTCCGCCCTTGTGGCCACCGTGTTTTCCTGGCTGGCCAACAGGTACTGGACCTTCCGTCACCGCCGCCAAGCCAACATGGTCCGCGAAGTGACCATGTTCATCCTCATGAACGCCATCGGCATCGGCATCGCCAGTGCCTGTGTTTACATCTCGCACTGGGTGCTGGGCTTTGAGAGCACCCAGGCCGACTTTATTGCCGGATCCGTGGTGGGCCTGGTCCTGGGCACCATCTTCCGGTTCTTCGCCTACCGCTTCTGGGTGTTCACGGCAGAGTTGGATGAGGACCCGGCCTTCGCCGACGACCGTAAACTGATCGAGCCGGACCTCGCCCCCTGATTCCGCCCCTAACCAGCGCTCACCCTCTCCATGGAGCGCAGGTGGTCCGTGGCCTCCACCGACGCATCCAGCAACACCACTGATCCTCCTGCCGCCCACGTGGAAAGTGCCGCCGGTACGACGGCGTCCCAACCGTCACCTGCCTGGAGCAAGATCCGTTCTGGGGTGGCTGCGGGTGTGAGCAGTTCGGCGAAGGAAACGGTGGTGGACCCCGATTCCCAGGCGATGTCATCACCGGCGGGTGCGTCCCCGGCAAAGAAGACGTCGGAGTGGGCGCGGACACCACCGGAATAGTCCAGAGCGTCGCCCGGTAGCTCGCCCACCCAGCGCATCGCCAAGGCAGGCAGGGCCACTGCCACAATAAAGGGAAGCCTACCGCCGGCGTTGCTGGCGGCAAGTCCAGCCACAGGGTCGGTGGTGACCACCACGTCGGCTAGTCGTGTGTGATTCCCGGACTCAGCGCCCAGCGAATGACCGCGGGGGGACTGGGGGAGCGCCGTCGCACCCACCGCCCACGTTGCCAGCAGCCAAACCAGGGAGCGCCAGTGCACGGGCAGGTCCACGGCCACAACATTGCCAGGCTCGGCGTCCAGCTCGTCAACGAGGTAGTTGGCTGTCTTGGCCACCCAATTTTCCAGGACACGCCCGGAGAGTTCGACGCGCTCGGAATCCGGACCGTACCAAGTCAGCCGCGGTGAGGTGGCGTTGTGGGTGCGGAAGGCGAGCAGCAGGTCTTCTGGGGTGTGTGGGAGTTCAGCCATGGAACCGATCTTTGCATGTCGACGAACAAAAGTTTTTCTTTCGAATTTACAAATTGCAAACGCGTTCATGACGTGTGTCACATCAAAGTCATGTTCGAATCGCTAAAAGCGCGGAATCACGTGAATATTCTCAGGTAATCCACTGCTCGGAGGGTAGAATCGCCAATCCCCGCTGTGTAACGGTATGAAATTGCCGGGCGTGGCGTGCGGCTTTATTGGTCCTGAGCACGGATATGATCGCCTGCCCGCTTGACGAACATGACTTACACCGATGTAATTAGACCCACGACCCGCCGCAAAAGGCATAAGAACCGCAGATCGCGGCCAAAATTTGTTAGTGCAACAACATTCAGGAGGACGATCATGGGGCAAGCGCAGCTGAGCGTGAGGGACGATCATCCCGAGTCCGTCGAAAGTCAGGCCTCCGCCGCTCGTCGTGGGCGCGGCGTGCCGTCGGACTGGTTTGTCGATCCAGCAGATCCGTCGGCGGCACAATCGTATGAGGAGGCCAGCAAGGAGGCGCTGGGAGCCCGTTCCACGGCATTCCTCCAAGATCACCACGACGACGGCGAACTGCGCGTCTGCGACGGTGCACCCAAGGCGGAGCCGGCCGTTGCCACCCCTGTCTGGATTGGTTTCCGGCCCGGCCTTGACGACTTCAGTGACGAAGGTGAACTAGGCTGGCAGACGGACGCTTTGTGTGCCCAGACTGATCCGGAGGCTTTTTTTCCGGAAAAGGGCGGGTCCACCCGTGACGCCAAAAAGGTGTGCGGTGCCTGCAATGTCAAGGGGCAGTGTTTGGAATACGCTCTGGCAAATGATGAGCGGTTTGGAATCTGGGGCGGCCTGTCCGAGCGTGAACGCCGGCGGCTGCGGAAGCGAGCGGTCTAATTCTTGAAGCAGTAAAAGTCACCGCCGTTCTGGTCGCCCACAATGGCGGTGCCTACCTACCCACAGTCCTCACAGCCTTAGCGCATCAAACACGGGCCGCCGCGGTGGTCCTTGCAGCGGATGTCGATTCCTCCGACAACTCCGGGGAATTGTTGCGCAAGGAACTGGGCGAACGCAATGTCATTTCCTTCGACGGGCGCAAGGGCGGCTATGGTGCCGCCGTCAATGCCGTGCTGGAGCACCAATCACGCACCAAGACAGGCCAGCTGGTTGGCGCCCTGACCGGCAGTTCGGCCAGCAACGACGCCGGCCCCTCCGCCACACCCCCCTCCGCAACAGCCTCCTCCGCTACGGCGACGTCCGGGCCTGCGGTGTCCCCGGACTCGGCCGCCCAGGAATGGATCTGGCTGTTGCAGGACGACGCTGCCCCGGCCCCCGATGCCCTAGAAAAACTATTGGAGTCGGTGGAACGCTCCACCACCGCCACCGTGGTCGGTTGCAAGCAGCTCGCCTGGGATGCGCCCCGGCGGCTGGTGGATGTGGGCCTGAAGGCCAACAAGTGGTTTGACCGCTTCACCATGGTCAACCTTGACGAACTGGACCAAGGGCAGTACGACCACCGCTCAGATTTCTTTGCTGTGAATGCGGCCGGCATGCTGGTGCGGCGCGACGTCTGGGAGAAGCTGGGCGGCTTTGACCCGGCACTGCCTGGCCCCGGCGACGACATTGACTTTTGTGCCCGGGTCCGGCTGGCCGGGCACCGCGTCCTGGTGGTTCCCGGGGCACGGATGTTCCATGTTGTGAACCGTGCCAACGCCTTGGGTTCACCGTCGGCCGCCCGCAAGGCCGCCATTTTCATCCGGCTCAAGCACGCCCCGCTGTGGCAGGTGCCACTGCTGATCGTAGGCGCCGTGCTCTCGGCCGTCTACTGGCTGTTTGCCGGTTTCTTGCTGAAAGCTCCCGGCCATGCCGTTGCCATGTTTGCGGCAACCTTCGCCGGGGTGATGCGGCCCGTTGCGTTGGCGAACAGCCGCGCTTCCCTGGCGAAAACCAGGGTCCAGCCACGCTCAGCCCACAAGGGCCTGATGGCGGGCCGGGAGGAATCCCTGAACCAGCTCAAGTCACTGCGCGAGGCTGTGGGCCCGGACGATGACTCCGGTGATCTTGACGCGGCCATGCCGTCCATTCTGGAGCCCACAGGCGATGCTCACAATGAGGCAGTGACGCCCCTGGTCACGGGCAAGACGGCACCCATCGTCAGCGGGCTGGCATTGGCGCTGGTTTTGGCGCTCCTGGCCGTTGTGACGCTTTCACGCTTCCTCGGTGCCCCCGCACTAACGGGCGGGGCACTGCTGCCGCTGTCCGAACACATCGGCTCGCTCTGGCGGCACGCCACCGACTGGTGGATCTCCCTGGGATCCGGGCTGCCGGGGCGTGGCGAACCGTTCAACTATATCTTGTTCCTCCTTGCTGCCCTGGGGTTCGGCGACGGCTCCACCGCTGTCCTGTGGCTGGTGGTGCTGGCCGTGCCACTGTCCGGGCTGACCGCCTGGCTGGCTGCGGGGGCCTTTACGGCAAAGAGGTGGCCGAGAGTCATCGCCGGCCTGATCTGGGCCGGTGCGCCGGTGTTGCAAACTGCGCTGGGCCAGGGCCGTTTGGGTGCCTTGCTAGCTCATGTGCTGATTCCGCTGGTCATCTTGGGGCTTGTCCGCGCAGTTGGCGGGGCCGTCGGCGCTAAGGGCGGGGCAGCGCCCAAGAAGGGCCCGCAGGCATCCCCCACCGTCAAACTTGGCCGGCCGGGGGTTGACGGCAATCCGTCCTGGACGGCGGCTGCCGGTGCGGGACTGGCGCTGGCGGCCCTAACGGTTGCTGCACCAAGCTTGCTCCCCTTGGCCTTCATTGCCATCTTGGCGGCAACCGTGGCCCTGCGCCGCCGGGGCAAGACCCTGTGGTGGGCGCTGGTGCCGTCGGCCGCTTTGTACTTGCCGTTTGTTTACTCGGCCCTTTCGAACCCGCGGGCCCTGCTCGGGGATCCCGGCGTGCCCCTCGCCGGTGCCGCGGGCCCGCTGTGGCAGCAGCTTCTGGGCTTCCCTGAGCTGATTGCGCCTGCCAGCAACTTGCTTGGCACGTACGCCATTGCCACCGATCCGCTCTGGACCTGGGTGGCTGTCCTGGTCATCGGTGTCCCCGTGGTGCTGGTGGCGTTCCTGGCTTTACTGGCACCCCTGCGACGTGCCGGAACCGTGCGGACACTCTGGCTGGTGGCCGTCCTGGCCCTGGCGGTGGCCTACGGCAGCAAGCTGCTCGCCGTGGCCCTGCAGGGCGAGACCCTGGTCACCGCATTCAACGGACCCGCGGTTTCGGTTGCCTTGTTTGCTCTTCTGGGGGCAGCACTTTTGGGGTTCGACGCCGTTTATCGCACCGCGTACGACGCCCGCGACCTTCCGCGGACGGGATCGGGCAACAGCGAGGTGTCCGGTGTTTCCCGAGGTCATCGCGGCGCCCGGCTCTCCGCCGTCGTCCTGAGCGTGGTGTTGGTGGCGGGCCCGGTAGCCAGCCTGGGTTTGTGGAGCGCCAACAGCCTGTCCGGCAACAGTGCCGGGCTGACGGGATCCGTGCTGGTGAACCCGTTGACGGCCGGAAGCATACCGGCCACGGCCGCTGACAGGGGAACCGGTCCTGAGGCAAGCCGCACTATTGTGCTGCGCGTACTTCCCGACGCTGGTGTCCAGGCCACGTTGATGCAGGGTTCGGGTACGGTGCTGGACACCCTCTCCAGCCTTGCCTCGGCCGAGCGCATCACAGGCGCGCCGGGTGCACAAACCCTTAAGGACACTGACCCGGCCACCTCGATGCTGCGCGAGAGCGTGGCAGCGATGATGGCCAAAACGGGCATCGATCCGCGCCCGGAACTCACGCAACTCGGTGTGGGCTTTGTAGTGTTGGAAAACGGTGACACAGCAGCGGAACTGGTAGCTGGTGAGCTCGAAGCCGTGCCAGGACTGGACACTGTTGGCCCTACCAGCTCCGGCTGGTTGTGGCGGGTCAAACCGAGCTACCAAGACGCCGGAACCACTGATGTGGTGACCAGGGTCAGGGTGGTTGACGCCCAGGGTGCGCCGCTGCTGCCGCTTCCGTCCAACGGACAAGACGTCAACACCGTAGTGCCGGCGGGCCAACAGGGCCGCCGCGTGGTCTTAGCCGAGCGCTTTGATCCAGGCTGGAGTGCCTGGCTCAACGGCGAAGAGTTGCAGGGCAGCAAAGATGGTTGGGCGCAGTCCTTTGAGCTTCCGGCAACGGCTGGAACCCTCGACATTCGATATGTACAGCCCTGGAACACGGTGATGAGCCTGGTGCAGATGGTCCTGCTTGGACTGACGGTACTGCTGGCCATTCCGCTGCGGGCACGGCGTGGACGGACCGGCTCATACCGGGACGAGGCGTCATTGCAAAAGGTAGGTAGAGGTGTCTGAACACCAGGATTCCAAGGACCAGCGTCAACGCCCAGTGCCTTCCACGGCTGTGCCTGCCACGGCTGTGTCTGGAAAGGGCTTGACACGCAAGGACAGCAAGAAGGGCCGGAAGCGGTGGCCGCTGGTGCTGGCCGGATCCGCCACGGCCGTGCTCGCTGTTGCCGTGGTGGCCGCCGGTTCTATAGTGCCGGGCGCGGACGCGAGCGCCCGCATCACGGCCGACACTCAAGTGCTGCCGGTGGGAGTGTCTTTGGCAAACTGCTCCGGCCCCACCCAATTGCTAAGTGGGGCGGCCGCAGGTGCCGACCCGGAATTTTCGCCAAGTTCCTCCTCAACCAAGTCGTTGTTGAGCGCGGTGGCACTGAGTAATGCTGACGGGGTGCTCCCCGGTGCCGTTGTCAACCGCCTGGATGCGACGGCTGCGCCACTGTTCACCCTCTCCACAGCACCGCAGGAGTCCCCGGACGCGGGCGGCGACAGCACAGCCTCGGCGTCTGCCTCGGCGCCGGCCAGCCTAGCGCCGGTGACGGGCGTGGCGAAGGAGAAGGCCGCCGTCGTGGCCAACAAGGACGTCGACGGTGTGTCCGTGTTGCGTGCGCTGCCGTTGGGCGGGCTGAATTCCCGCAGCGCCGGGGCAGTGGTCGTGAGCTCCAGCGACGGTGATTTGCAGGGGATGGCCGCGAGTACCTGCCAACTCCCTGCCAACGATCTTTGGTTGAGCGGTGCCAGCACTACGGTGGGCCGCACAGCTGTGTTGACGCTGGCCAACTCCACGAGCAGCCCCGCCACGGTAAGCTTGGAGTTTTTTGGGGCCGGCGGTCCCCTCCAGGCGCCGGGCGGCAAGGGCCTGGTGGTGGCACCCGGGGCTTCACGGTCGGTGGTGCTTTCCGGATTGGTTCCGGACCAGGAACTCGTCAGCGTACACGTCAAAAGCACTGGGGGAGCAGTCTCCGCGGTGATTCAACAGTCGGTGTTGCGCGGACTAACCCCCGGCGGAGTGGACTTCCTGGCACCTGCGCAGTCACCAGCCACCTCGCAGACCATTCCCGGCGTGAGGGTTCAGGACCCCGCACTCGCGGCCAGCATTTCCGCCCAGAGCGGTTATGCCGACGCCACCACGGCGTTGCAGGTAACAGTCCCTGGTGCCACCGACGCTGTGGTGGAAGTGAAGGCGTACGGCCTGGCAGGGCAGGTGGCCTTGCCCAATGGTGGCGTGTTCACCGCCCGTGCCGGAAAGGTCAATGAACTCTCGCTGGCAGGACTGGCGCAAGGGAGCTACACCTTGAGCGTGCGAGCCGACTACGCCATGACGGCGACTGTTCGGTTGGTCAACGCCACCAAGGCCGGCGACGCCGTCGACCTGGCCTTCGCGCCATCCACCCGGCGCCTGGGCGACAACCACCTGCTGACGCTGCCTGCTTCGGCTGCCTCCAGCCTTGTCTTCACTGCACCTGCGGGATCCGCCACCGTGACACTGGTGCCGATCTCCGCAACCGGGGTGCTGGGTGCGGCCAAGACGGTGGAATTGAAGCCGGGCATCACCAACGTGGTTGATCCTGCGGCGCTTCTGGGGGCCGACGCCGCCGCCGTGTTGGTATCCGCCGCTGGTGACCCCGTGTTTGGTACGCAGTTGCTGGGAAACACGGACTCGGCAAACATTGCCGTGCTGCCCGTCGCCAGCCCGCCCACAGAATCACCGTCGCTGAAAATCGTCACCGGGTACTGACCGCCGCCGTCAGTGGCCGCGAAAGCGCCGAAAAAGCGGATCCACGGTGTCCGGGTCGATGTTTAGCAGGCCCGCGACTTGCTCGATGAGCACTTCATGGACAAGTTCGCGGGTTTGCCACGGGGCTTCACACAACGCCTCCACTGGATGGCGGTAGATGATGATGGCGCCAGGCTCGGCCTTCCTGCCCGGTGCGGGCGTCGACGCTGCCCGGTACTTGCCCAATGGTGTCTGGGACCGTGAGGCGATGAGCGCTTCGAGGTTATCCGGGACTTCCTCCACCAGGTATTCCACGTCCTCCAGAGGTGCGCCCCACAGCTCGCGCAGACGTTCGGCAGAGTCCACCACCAGGTCCTCAAACATTTCACTGCGGGTCCGTGAGGCGGGCAAGCCGGCGGGCAGGAGTGTTCCACGCAGGCCGCGACCGTGCCGGTTGCGGCGGCGTCGGGCAAAGGGCCGCGGCTTCCCCGGGGCCGTACCGCCGTCGTTCGCGGCAGTGTCCTTAAAAGCAGTGACGTTAAAGGTGACGCTAAACCCTGGTTCGTGCTGGTTGAACTGCATGATTTCACTCTAGTTCACCGGGCAACAGTGCGCCGTGGAAGGCAATTGCGCCAAACACGGGTAATCTTGGGGATCGTGGGAACTCTTCGTCAATGCACCCGGTCCGCCTGCCGCGAGTCGGCCGTGGCCACGCTGACGTATGTCTACGCGGACTCCACAGCGGTCCTTGGCCCCCTGGCATCCTTCGCCGAACCCCATTGTTACGACCTTTGTGCCAAGCACTCGGCCAGGTTGACTGTTCCGCGGGGGTGGGAAGTGATCCACCTGGCCCGTTCCAACACCCCTCCCGCCCCCGGGCCCGATGACCTTCTGGCCTTGGCTGACGCCGTCCGTGAGGCGGCGTACAAGGAGCCGGACGACGACGGCCCGCTGGCCCAGCGTGAACCCCGCGGTTCCCTGGAACGCCCCGTTGCGGCACCCCGCGGAGCATCTAACAGCCCCCAAGGCACTGGCCGCCGCGCCCATCTGCACATCCTGCGCGACTAGCGGCACCCGGTAGCATCAAGGCTAAGCACTGTGAAGAGAAGAGATTGTCATGGCAAAGATGAGTGAACAACTACTGTCGGTGTTGCGCTGCCCCGTAACGGGCTCCACCTTGGTGCAGGAGGGCGAGGAGCTGGTCAGCACCGCACCCGGCGCCGACGGGCAGCCTGTACGCTATTCGATCGACGAAGGCATCGCCTTGTTGTTGCGGCCCGAACAGCTGGCGGGGTAGGCAGTACACGGCGTCTCCATTGCACACCCGATCACCACAGGCAGGTTTTCCATGAGCAACTGGCAGCAGATTGGCGCCTATACCAGGTGCCTGAAGGCGGACAATCCCGGCCCCATGACACTTGACGGGACCAACTCCTATGTACTTGCGGGGGCGGATTCTTCCACCGTGGTGGTGGTTGATCCGGGCCCGCTCCTGGAGGAGCACTTGCAGGCGTTGGCCGCGTCGGGAAAAGTCGGGCTGATCCTGATCACCCACCACCATGGCGACCACACCGACGGCAGCGCCCGGCTGCACCAGCTCACCGGTGCCCCCGTCCGCGCAGCCCACCCCGACTTTTGCCACATGGGGGAGCCGCTGGATGACGGGGAAGTCATCCGCGCGGCAGGCCTTGAGATCACGGTGCTCGCCACGCCGGGGCACACCTTGGACTCGGTCTGTTTTGTGCTGGCGGACGACGGCGGGCACGGCTCGGTCTTGACCGGAGACACCGTTCTGGGCCAGGGCAGCACCGTCATTTGTTATCCGGACGGCCGGCTTAGCCACTACCTGGAATCCCTTCAGAAGTTGCGGCTCGCGGGACTGGCGCAAAAGGAAGTCAAAGCGCTGCCGGGGCATGGGCCCGTGCTTGCCAGCCTTGCCGCTGCCGCCGCTGGCTACCAGGACCACCGGCGGGAGCGGCTGGCACAGGTCAGTGCCGCCGTCGTACTTTTACAAGAACGCACAGGGACCGCTCCCGACGCTACTGCCGTGACCGCCGAAGTTTACGGTGACGTGCCTGCCAACCTGCAGGGGGCTGCGCGGCTGTCGGTGGAAGCCCAGCTGGACTACCTGCGCACGGTTTAGTTCAGCAGGCGGGCCGCCCTCCTGGAGTGTTCTTGCGTGTGGTCACCTGAGTAGTGTCCATGGCGTAAAATTAGCCGTGCTGGGTAGGTGCCCAAAATTGGCAACGCCGAATAAGCCCACCGAATGGGGAGATTGAATGTCTGAGCTGGACCAGACCAAGAAGCCTCGCAGAGGTTGGAAGATCGCCATGATCTCCGCGGTTGCTCTTGTCATCGTCGCAGGGGGTGTGGGAGCCGCAACAGCTCCCTCATGGCTGCCATCCGCCGATTCATCGAAGGGGTCGGCGAGTTCGGCACCCTCGGTGGCTCCCACCCCCACGCCTCCAGCAATTCCCGTGACGCTCGCCGTAACGCCCGAGGCCGGCACGGCGTCTGTCAACCCTGGGGCGCCCGTCGTGGCGCAAGCCCAAAATGGCACAGTTTTCAGTGCCGTGCTCAAAGAAACCGCCACCGGCGAAACAGTTGACGGTGAGCTGTTTGTCAGCGGCCAGAAGTGGATTTCCCAGGGGCCGCTGAAGTTCAACACCAGCTACAGCTTCGAGGTCACCACCGCCGACTCTGCCGGAACCAAGGCAACCCACGTCAGCACCTTCACCACCGTGCCCGCAGCACACGAGGCCAACCTGGTGATGTATCCCGCCGCGAATGCCACCGTTGGCGTGGCACAGCCGTTGGAGTTCAATTTCAGCGAACCGGTCATCAACAAGGAAGCCGTTGAGAGCGCCATTAAAATCACTTCGGCCACGGGTCAGGTGGGAGCCTTCCACTGGTACTCCGACACCCGGGTGCGTTACCGTGCCGCAGAGTTCTGGCCCGCGAACACCGCATTGACCGTTGAGATGAACCTTTTCGGTGTCGACTTTGGCAACGGGATGATCGGTAACTTCTCCAAAACCAGCAACGTCAACATTGGCAACAAGGTGGTGATGGAGGCCGACGCCGCCGCCAAGAGCGTAAGTATCTTCGTCAATGACCAACTGGCCAGGAGCTTCCCGGCAACCCTGGGCGATACTGCTTTTCCGTCGGCCTCAGGGTACATGGTGCTCACCAGCGACAAACAGCGGTACGCCACGTTCAAGGCTTCCTCCATCGGCCTGAAGCCGGGCGATCCAGGCGACTACGGCTCGGTGGATGTGGAGTTTGCCACCCGCCTGTCCAATAGCGGCATCTTCATCCACCAGGCCACGCCGTCTGCCATGCCGTATCTTGGCGTCGTGAACCTTTCCCACGGCTGCATCGGCCTCTCCGCTGAGGGGGCGGGTTGGGTGTTCGCCAACATGCACCCCGGCGACATTGTGCACACCGTAGGAACGCCGAACGCGACCATTGCTCCCACCGACGGCTTTGGCGATTGGAACATCCCCTTCGAGCAGTACGCCAGCCGCTAGCCAAAGGCGCGGCTCACTTCGCCCGGGCTGGTTCCCTCCCATGCTGTGCGCCGCGCAGCTGGCATGGAGGTGGTCCGCTTTGGACGCCAATTTCATGTCTTCCAAGTAGCCGTTGCCGGCTACCTAGTTCCCGCTCCGTGGCCGTTCAGCCGCGCCCGCAAATGTGCGGCCTCGCTGGCTGCGGCGGAAAGTCGCGTGAACTCCCGTTCCCGCCGTTCGGAGATCAGTGCTGCAAGGAAGATTTCCGGGGGAGTGCCGGGGGGTGGCTGCGGCGCCACATACCTGCTGGCTTCCCCGGCCAGTTCGTTCCCCAGGGAAATCCGTGAAGCGGGCGCCATGGCTCCGCCTTGGCGAAGGAAGATAGAAATCCGCCGGGCCAGGGTGTCGGGCAGGCGGCCGATGTCGGCCAGGGCAGCCCAGCCGGCCAAGGCCGGGACGGTGGACACCTGCAGCGGCTTGGGTTCCGGCGCCCGGTCCCGGATGGCGTAAGTGCCGGCCAGCATGTCGCCGAGCCGCTTGGACTTTGTGTTGAACAAGGAGGCCAAAAAGGCCACCGAACCCAGGGACACATAGATTTCAAAGAACCCAAGGAGGCCACGGACCAAGGCGTGCCGGAAGCGGATGGAGCCGCCGTCGTCGCGCACTATCCTCAGGCCCATGATCAGCTTGCCAAGTGACTTGCCGCGCGTGAGGGTCTCCACGGCGATGGGCACGATCACAAGCAGCGTCACCAGTGTCACCAGGATGACCACACGGGTGGCCGCGGGGTCAACGAGGAACGGGATGGCGCCTATGGTGAACAGGGCGGCGAATACCAACACGATGGTCGCCGCAACGTCAATGGCACAGCCCAAGGATCTGGCGGCAAAGGAGGATGGGCGCAACTCCAGGACGACGGCCTCGCCGGTGATGATCGTGGACATAAAATCAGTCTAGCCATACGGCCACCACGCAGCTGGCGCGGGTATGCCCCCGCCTGCCCTATAGGCTGGGTCGTGTGGATTTGGACGCGTTTACGGCAGTGCACCGCCCGCAGTGGGAGCGGTTGAAGGTTCTTGCGCGCCAACGCCGGCTCACCGGGGCGGAAGCGGACGAGTTGCTGGAGCTGTATCAAAGTGTCTCCGCCCAGCTCTCACTCATCCGTTCGGTGGCCGCCGAGAGCCCCCTGTCGGCGTCGCTGTCCGCGATCCTGGCCACCGCCAGGACCCGGTTCACCGGCGCCCGGTCCAATATTTTTGTGGACGTGGCCCGCTTCTTTGCCATCTCCTTGCCCGTGGCGTTTTACCGGCTGCGCTGGCTGACCCTAGCTGTGGGTGCGGTGTTTGTCCTGATCAGCGTCCTCTTCGGCGTCTGGACCAGCGGCAATCCGGCGGTCCTGGCGGCCATGGGCAGCGACGCGCAACTGCAGCAGCTGGTCAACCACGACTTTGTGAATTACTATTCCGAAAACCCTGCGGCGTCCTTTGCCGGTGCCGTATGGACCAACAACGCCTGGATCGCGGCCCAGTCCGTGGCGCTTGGCATCACCGGGGTCTTTGTGCCGTACTCCTTGTTCATGAACGCCCAAAACGTGGGCATGAGCGCCGGGGTCATGTTCGCCTTCGACCGCGGGGACGTGTTCTTCAGCTACATCCTGCCGCACGGGCTCATGGAGCTCAGCGCCATCTTCATTGCCCAGGCGGCGGGCCTGCGGATCTTCTGGGCCTGGGTCCGGCCGGGACCGCGCAGCCGCCTTGACTCGCTGGCACGGGAGGGTCGGGCGTTGATGACAACCGCCGTCGGGCTGGTCTTTGTGCTGTTCATCTCCGCCCTGGTGGAGGCGTATGTGACGCCCAGCCCGCTGCCGGTGTGGGCCAAGATCGGCATCGGCGCCCTGGTGCTTTGCGCGTATTGGGCCTATGCGCTGGTGCTGGGCCGGCGGGCGTGGCTGGCGGGGGAAGTCGGGGACCTTTCCGAGGACGACGCCGGCGCAGTGGTGCCCGCCAGCTGAGACTTGCGCTGTGCTTTGTGGTTGTTCGCCAAGCTGTGCCGTTGGTGTCAGTTTGGCAACGGCACGGGGTGGCACCGGGGATCAGGTGCCTGCTCCCGGTATTCTTCACGGTGTGAGCGAGAACAAAATCCCCGAAGAATCCGGCACCACGCCCCCTCCATCGCACGGGCCGGACACGGTGCGCCCGGCACCCAAAGCTGAGGCCCCCACCAAGATCAAAGTGGACATGCCCCTTGACGGCAGCGAGCCCGAGCCTATGCGCCCGGCTGCCCGCATGCCCAAGCTGCCCACACCGGCTGAGCTGGACGCTGCACCGGACCAAGAACCGGAGGTGTTTGTGGATTCCTCGCCCACCACCATGCTGCAGATCCGCCCACCCCAGGAAGAAGTGGAAAAGCGCCTGGCTGCCCGGGAGGCGGCTGCGAACACCAAACCTGTTCTGCCGCGCGTGTTCCAGGTCCTGTTGGCCGTGTTCTACCCGGTGGTGCTGCTGGTGCTGGCCATCCGCCTGATAACCACCTCCGTCTTCCTCTGGGTTGAATACCACCGCCCGGGGTTCCCCGCTGATTCCTTCGGCTTCACCACCGATGACAGGACCACTTACGGTTCCTACACCATTGACTACCTGCTGAACTTTGCCGGCCCCAGATACTTGGGGGACCTTGTCAACGACAAAAAGAACCCCTTGTTCCTTGCCCGCGAAGTGGCACACATGGCTGATGTGAAATCCGTGATCACCATGGCTTTCCTGCTGGGACTGGTTCTCGCCATCGCCATGACCGTCTTCATCGTCCACTTGTCCAAGCGCACCCCAGGTGGTGTCCGCCGGGGGCTCTTTGCCGGTTCCATCGCGACCTTGGTGCTCATCATTGCTTTGGGTGTGGTGGCCGTTCTGGGGTGGGAGGCGTTCTTCACCGAGTTCCACAGGATCTTCTTCGCCAACGGCACTTGGACGTTCTACACCGACGACACCTTGATCCGCTTGTTCCCTAGCCAATTCTGGATGGACTCGGGCATCTTCATCGGCGGGTTTGTGCTGGTGGTCTCCTCCCTGACACTGGCCTTCACCTGGCCCACCAGGGACCGCCGCCAGGCCGTGGCCAAGGCCAAGCGCCCGGGGCGCCGTTCAGCCACCGTGTAGCCGCCGTGTCGCCGAGACCCGCTGATTTCGGCAGGCTCAATCCCCGAGACGACTAGATCCAGCTCGGCATCCACATGTGCTGGCGCCAGTATTCAAAAGGGATTTGTTCGGCCGCCCAGATCGGGTAGAAGTAGGCGCTCAGGGCCACCGCTAGAACCACGAAAATTCCGGCGAAGAGGGCCCCTTGCTGCCTGCGCCACGGGGGGTCGCCCAGTTTTCCCATAACTATGCCCAGTACCAAGGTCAGCGCCAGGATCATGAAGGGCTCGTACGCGATGGCGTAGAAGAAGAAGATGGTACGTGAGGGGTAGAGCAGCCAGGGTACGTAGCCGGCGGCGAAGCCCACCAGGATGGCGCCGGCACGCCAGTCGCGCTTGGCAATCCACACCCCGATCAGGAACAGGATCGCCAGTGAACCTCCCCACCAGATCAGCGGGTTGCCCAGGCTGGTGATCATGGTCGCGCACTTGTCCGCAGTGCAGCCATCCTCACCCTTGACGGGGTATTGCGAGTAGAAAGAGGTAGGCCTGCCCATGACAAACCAAGACCACGCATTGGCCTTGTAAGGGTGGTCCGAGTCCAGCCCCGTATGGAAGTTGTACGCGGTTGAGTGGTAATGCCACAAGGACCGCAAGGCGTCAGGGATCCAGCCCCACGTCGTGCTCGGATTCGACGGCGCCCAGTTCCTGTCGTAAGCGTCCTTGGAGAGGAACCATCCGGTCCAGGTGGCCAGGTAGGTCACGGCCGCAACCGGGACAACGCTGACAAACGCGAAGATCCCGTCCTTGACGATGGCGCCGGCGACCCAGTACTTGATGCCCGCGATGCGGCGCGCGCTCATGTCCCACACCACAGTCATCAGCCCAAAGGCGGCCAGGAAGAACAAGCCCGACCACTTGGTGCCGATGCACAGGCCCAGGGACACCCCTGCCGCCAACCGCCACCAACGCACACCCAGCCACGGCCCATACAGCAGATTCTTCCCTGGAACCCCGCCATGGGCCTTGGCGAGGGTAGACAGGCGCGCGGCCAGCCGACGTCGTCCATCATCACGGTCCAGCAGGAGGGCGCCAAAGGCCAGCAACGCCCAAAACATGACGAAAATATCCAGCAGGGACGTCCTGGACTGCACAATGGCGTGGCCGTCCACGGCAAAGAGCAGGCCGGCCACGGCACCCAAAATGGTGGAGCGGAACATCTTTTGGGCGATCAAGGCCAGCACGAAGATCGAAAGTGTGCCCACCAACGCCGCAGAGAAACGCCACCCGAAGGTGCTGTCGGGGCCAAATAGCCACATGCCAAACGCGATCATCCACTTGCCCGCGGGCGGATGCACCACGTATTCGGGAGTGTTCTCCAGGGCCGTGAAGATGCCGCGGTTGAAGAGGTCGTTGGCCTTTTCGGCCCAATTGCGTTCGTAGCCGCTTTGCAGATAACTGTAGGCGTCCTTGATGTAATACGTCTCGTCAAAGACCAACGATTCCGGCTGCCCCAGGCGGACAAACCTCAGCAGCCCGCCGACGAACGCGGTGAGTGTCGGTGCCAGCCAGAACCAAAGGCGCAGGCTGGCCGGTGTGGTGGAGAAGGAGGCGCGGGCGCCGATCAGCCTGGTGAGCAGGGCGTTGCGGGTGAAGGCCCTGTGGGGATCGCGCAGCCACCGGGGCGCCATGGGCGCAGGCTTCCGGGACGGGCCCTGTCCACTGGGGTCTACTCCGCCGCCGGTGCCGTGGCTGGGGTCGCTGGTGGGTGAGGCGTCCGGGGAGGGGGCAGGGGTATCCCTGGTATTGGCTTGCACCTTGCCAATGGTACCGAAGTGCGCCGCCGATGCGCCGGACAACTAGGCTGGTGTTATGGAAGAAGATCTGGCAGTTCAGACTGAGTACGCGCAATCGCCCGAGGACGGGCAAGAAGAACAAGGATTTGTCTCCTTTGTGCCGGAGGAGGCGGGGAGCCAGCCCCTACGCGAACCCGGGCAGGGTTACATCATCTTGGCCGCAACCCCCATTGGAAACATGGGGGACGCCTCCGCGCGGTTGGTCTCCTGGCTCGGGACCGCCGACATCGTCGCAGCCGAGGACACCCGCCGGCTCCATCGTTTGGTCACGAGTCTGGGCGTGAAAGTGACGGGCAAGGTTGTCAGCTACCACGAGCATAACGAGGCGGCCAAGACCCCCGAACTTTTGACCCAGGTCCAAAGCGGCAAGGTGTTGCTGATGGTTACCGATGCCGGCATGCCGGCCGTCTCCGATCCGGGGTACCGACTGGTGGCGGCCGCTGTGGAGGCAGGCGTGCGGGTAACGGCGGCACCCGGGCCCTCCGCCGTGCTAACGGCCTTGGCACTGTCCGGGCTGCCCACCGATCGTTTTTGTTTTGAAGGGTTCTTGCCGCGCAAGTCCGGGGAGCGGGCCAGTCGTCTGCACGAGCTGTCGGTGGAGCCGCGCACCATGGTGTTCTTTGAGGCGCCCCACCGTTTAGAGGCCATGCTACGGGCGCTGCACACGGCGTTTGGGCCTGCCCGTCAGGGAGCAGTGTGCCGCGAACTGACAAAGACGTATGAGGAAGTGATCCGCAAACCACTCTCCGGGCTCCTGGAATGGGCCGAAACGGCGGAGATTCGCGGCGAGATCGCCATTGTGGTGGCCGGCGCCCCGGCCACTGACCCGGGCACGCCCGAGGACCACGTGGCGGCAGTCAACGCGCTCATGGAGCAGGGCATGCGCATGAAGGAGGCCGTCGCGGTCATCGCCCACGACGTCCATGTGAGCAAGCGCGAACTTTACAGTGCCGTGTTGGCGGCCCGCGGGTAGTCCTTCGTTGAGGGGGCAGATCACCACCCGTTTTTGGGGTGGTGATCCGCCCCCTCAACGTTGGGCGGGCCCCTTTATTTTTGTGAGCTCGGACTCCCTCTTCCACCCGGCCTCTGACACCTTGATCGATCTTGTGCCGAGGATCGAAGGCCTGGCGCAATTCTCCCTTGTCGGTTTCCGGTCAAGGGTCCTTGTGCGCCGGTGTTGAGCCATGCAGGGGACCGTCACCTGATGAGCGGGACCCACCTGTCAGTCCTGTTCATCGCAGACCGGGACGTCCGCCCGGTGTTGTTCAAGTGCACAGTGAGAGCTGTGTTCAGTAGTGCGCCCACGCGTAGACACTTTCGCCGCGTGGGAACTACCGTGAACGTAAATGCACCATCAGCTGCCCCATTGCCCGCGCACACCCCGCTGCAGTGAATACCGACAAAGGAGTCACCATGACCGTTGCCACCGAGTTGACCGAACGCGAGAATGTCCTGCTGGAAAGTGTTCCCACAGGGCTGCTGATCGGCGGTGTGTGGCGTGAAGCAGCATCGGGGGCGACCTTTGATGTAGAGGACCCCTCTACCGGCAAGGTTCTGCTGACCTTGGCCGACGCCGGTGCCGTGGATGGTGCGGCAGCCCTGGACGCCGCTGTGGCTGCCCAGGACGACTGGGCGGCCACAGCGCCTCGCGCCCGTGCCGAGATCCTGCGCCGCGCCTTTGACATGGTCACCGCCCGCGCCGACGACTTTGCCTTGTTGATGACCCTGGAAATGGGCAAGCCGCTGGCCGAAGCCCGTGGCGAGGTCACGTACGGTGCTGAATTCCTACGCTGGTTCTCCGAAGAAGCGGTGCGCACCAACGGGCGCTATGCTTCCAACCCCGAGGGCACCGCCCGCATCCTGGTGCAGAAGAAGCCTGTGGGTCCATGCCTGCTGATCACCCCGTGGAACTTCCCGCTCGCCATGGCCACCCGCAAGATCGCCCCGGCCATCGCGGCAGGCTGCACCATGGTGCTCAAGCCCGCCAATCTCACGCCCTTGACAAGCCAGCTCTTCGCACAGGTCCTGCTCGACGCCGGCCTGCCCGCCGGGGTTCTGAACGTCATCGCCACCAGCACGGCCGGCGCGGTGACTGGCCCGCTGATCCAGGACACCCGCCTGCGCAAGCTTTCCTTTACCGGATCCACGCCGGTGGGCCGTCGCTTGCTGGCCGACGCCTCACAAAACGTGCTGCGAACCTCCATGGAACTTGGTGGCAACGCCCCATTCCTGGTTTTTGAGGACGCAGACGTGGACGCCGCCGTCGACGGTGCCATGGCCGCGAAACTGCGCAACATGGGCGAGGCCTGCACGGCTGCCAACCGCTTCCTGGTGCACGAGTCCGTCGCCGAGGAGTTTGCCACCAAGTTCGCAGCCAAGATGGGGGCCATGTCCATCGGGCGCGGCACCGACCCGGCAACCACGGTGGGGCCGCTGATTGACGCTAAGAGCCGCGACAAGGTTCACTCCCTAGTCACTGACGCGCTCGCCGACGGCGCCCGCGTGGTGGTTGGTGGAGCGCCGGTCGACGGCCCGGGCTACTTCTACCAGCCCACGGTCCTGCAAGGCGTTGAGCCCGGTGCCCGCATCCTGGCCGAGGAGATCTTCGGCCCCGTGGCCCCCATCGTCACCTTCAAGAACGAGGACGAGGCCGTGGCTCTGGCCAACGACACCGAGTACGGCTTGGTGGCGTACGTCTTCACGAAGGACTACGCCCGCGGCCTGCGCATGGCGGACAGGATCGAAACCGGCATGATGGGCCTGAACGCAGGCGTGATCTCCAACGCCGCAGCACCCTTTGGCGGCGTCAAGCAGTCCGGTCTTGGCCGGGAAGGCAGCCTAGAGGGCATCGAGGAGTACCAGTACACGCAGTACATCGGCTTCCCGAACCCGCACAACGCCTAGTACCTCGTTGAGGGGGCACATCACCCATGGGGTGTTGTGTCCCCTCAACGGTCTGTGCGTGGGGTGTTGTGCCCCCTCAACGGTTTGTGCGTTCACCGGCGGTTAGAGAAGAGCGACGGCGGCAGAAGCGCCGCGCGGATGCGGGCCGGAGTTGTCGCCCGGCCGGTCAGCTGGGCGCCGATCCGCTCGAGTGCATCTGCGAGGTCGTCCCGGCCGGCCGGCGTGCCGCTCGCAGTGGGGCCGTACACCACCTGCTCGTAGGCGCTGCGCACCAGATCAACGTCCCGTGTACCTCCGTCACCCAGCAGCGCCGCCATACGCGCACCCTGCAGGGCCGGCGTCAACGACGAGTCAAAACGGTAGCCGTAATCGACGGCGCCCGCCAGCAATTCCCGCCACGCCAAGGACTCAGGTCCGTCGCGGGGGTCCGTGCGGTCACCACCAGTTCCCGCCCGCCGGGAAGCCGCCCGCCCGGAAGCCGCACCGCGCACCAGGGCCAGGCGCCGCCGTCGTACTAGAACGCGGGTGAAGGCAGGAGAAGCCAGCAGCACCAGCACCAGCGCCGCAGCCATGAAACCGGCGCCTATCCTGGCAGGTTCTGGGGTGGCCGGCACAGGAGTCGCCGCGGCGGAGGAGGTGGCGGCGGTGCTGGGAGTCCCGGGGGCAGAGGCTGAGGGTCTGGAGTTGGACCCGTTGAGGAGGTCGTTGTTGTTCGGCCGGGGGTTGCTGGCCGAGACCTCCTGGGCATAGGCGGGCACGTCGCCGCGGGAGGGGGTGGGCTCGAAGGGCACCCAGCCAAGCCCCTCAAAATACAGTTCGGGCCAGGCGTGGGCGTCGCGACCGGCCACTTCGTAGCCTCGCAGATCCAAACCATCCAACGTGTCGGTCGTCTGCGTTGCCTGGCCCGGCGCGTACCCCACCGCAATGCGGGAGGGGATGCCCAGTTCCCGTGCCATGACAGCCATGGCAGCGGAAAAGTGGACGCAATAGCCGCTCTTCACTTCAAGGAACGTCGCAAGGACGTTCATGCCAGCCCCGTCGTAGCCCTCCTGCACCGGGGTTTTCACGCTATAGGTGAAGGTGCCCGAGCGCAGGTAGTCCTGGATGGCCAGGGCACGCCCATACGTGCTGCTTTGGCCCTCCGTGACCTTCTCGGCCGTGGTCTTGATGATGGCGGGAACATTGTTGGGCAGCTTGGCGAACACCGGGTCCAGCCGGCTGTCGGGTTTTTGGTTTGCGGCGCTGAGCAGTTCGGGGGTCAGGTCCGGCATTCTGCTGGTGACTGTGTAGGACTGCTCGGCCGTGGTGGCGTTGCCGGTGATGGTCTGCGTTGACGGGTCCCACTTCCATTGCCCGCGCAGCGAATCAACGTTCTCCACCGACAAGGGTGCCGGGAGCCAGGTACTGGAGAGATCAAGCACCGAAACCAGCGTGGTGGTGAGAGTCTGCGGCACCGCCGGGTTGGGGCCAAGCGCAGGTTGCAGGCCAGAAAGGGTGCCGCTAAGACCGGCCGGGACCGGGGACGGTTTCCAGGTTTTACCGGAAAAGTCCTCCAGAGTGCTCATGCGCAGGTACAACGGTCCCGGCGCACTGGTCAGGTACGTCATGTTGATGGCTGTCGACTGCGAGCGCAGGTCGTTGCCCAGCGAAATCATCGGATCCAGTCCCGACACGTTCCCCGGTGAGCCCAGCCGTGATCCTTGGGGGAAGCTGCCCGCTGAGAATCCTGGGACAAGCGCGGAGGCCAGCATCATGACCAGTACGACGGCGGCCCCCAGCCCGGCTGCCCGGGTGAGGGTTCCGCTCGCGGCCCGGTTTGCGGCGGCCCGCAGCTGCCCCTCTGGCGCGTACCAGCGGCAGCAACCCAGAATGAGCAGGTATCCGGTGGCGGCCCCCACCAATCCCGCTGCTCCAATGCCGTCCTGGGTGGTCAGCGCAGCGGGGAGCAGGATCAGCACCAGCCCAATGGCGCTGGCCGCGGGCAGCGCCACCGTGATGGCCAGGGTGTCGATCAGCAGCGCAGCGAAGCCCAGACCGGCACAGATGACAAAGGCGATCCCGTCATCGGTCGGTACGGGTGTGTTGCTGACAAGGATTCGTGTGGCGGCCTCGGTGGTAAGTTCCACCGCCGCATCCACTGTCTGCGGGGACGGGATGACGCCCAGGTAGGCGGTGCCGGGAAAGAAGGCCAGCGTCAACCCCATAAACCAGCCCAGCAACGCTGCGATGGGGGCGACAGAGTTCAGGCGTGGATAGCGGCGTGTCAGTGCCGGCAGCAGTAGCGTCATCGCTGTCACCAAGAAGGCTTGGGGGAGCCAGCTGTTGCCGAGCAAAACGCTGCCCAGGCCCAGGGAGGTTCCCATGACGGCGCCAAAGACCGCCAGTGCGAGCACCCAACGTGCAGGCCCCGTGGCTGGTGCGCCCAGAAAGTTGCGCACGCCCCCTGGCCGGCGGGAGGACCCCGTGTTGCCGCCAGACTCTGCCGGGGATCCCTGTGGCCGGTGGTGCTGTGGGGGGCGGGCACCGGTGGACGTCCCGGTCATGGCAGCGGCCTTGTGGTTGCAATGTGAGGGCCGGTGGCGCCCCCGGGACCTGCGCCCCCGGCTCCGGGCTGGTGACGGGGCCCGCTTCCCGGAGGCGGTGGCGGCACCAACACGGGGGCGTCCATCTGGTCCCAGGCGTGAAGTAAAGAGGTCCCCGGCGTCAGGGCAACGGCCTGCCAGCCGGCCCGGCGCAGAATCTTCAACGGGCCGGCCATCGCGGCAGGGTCCGAGCACACCAGCAGGGCGAAGGTGCCCTCGGCGGCTTCCGCGGTGGCCGCTAACGTCATGGCGTCGGCGCCGGTGAGTTCCCCGGTAATGGCGATGAGCGGTCCGCGGCGCCGGGTTTGGAGCAACTTATCGGCTAACACGTCGGCCAACGGTGCCTGTGTCTGGCCGGCGTCGATGGGGGAGTCAGCCAGTTCGAGCGCGGCCAGGGACTGTGCCACCGCCAACGCCCCCGACGCGCCGGAAAAGTCCTCCCGGTCCGGTTCCTGGGCTGAGCGAGAGGAGGCAAAACCAGGCCGTCCACGGTGGTCAAGGACGCGCAGGCTGTAGTTGCGCTCCAACACGTGCGAGGCGACGGAATTCGCGGCCACCACCGCCCACTCGAACGCCGGTGAGGTGCTCAGGGCATCTGCCGTTCGGGACAGCTTGGCATGCCCCCCGTACGACCACAGGCGCTGGTCCAGGATCAACGCCGCCTCCGGGGTTGTCACCGACTCCTCTGCCCGCACCATGAGCTTGCCCTGCCGGGCGGTGGCAGGCCAGTGGATGCGGCGCAGGGGGTCGCCGTGGCGGTACTCGCGGTTCATGACGTCGTCGTCGCTGGGGTTGGCCTGCTGGCGGGTCATCCGTGACCCATCCTGGCCGCGTCCGCTGGTCAACGAAATTTCCGGGAGCACGACGGCGGTCGGGGCCACTGTGAGCGTGTCACCGGCGTCGAGCTTGCGCTCTAGAAGCGCCACGTCGAAGGGGTCCCCGAACTTGGCGGTCAGCGGGCCAATGGTGAACACTCCGCGACGGGTGGGGTGGAACGTGTAGCTATACCGGCTGACAAGACTGCGCGGGGCCACCGGTTGCGGGTAGTCAAAGCGGGGGACGTCAATGAGGTAGGGCGGCAAGGTTTCCACGATCCTGGCCCGCCCGCCCCCCGGTGTGCTCCCGCGCACCTCCAGGGTGACGGTTGCCGTGGTGCCGGTTTCCACAAACGCTGGCGCAAAGTGGCGTTTGACGCTGAACCCCGGGGTTAAAAGGCGTAAGCCGACACTCGCCAAGGGTGGCAGCATCAGCAAAAACACGGCCACCACCATCAAGTCCCGACGGCCAAGCACCTGCGCCAACAACAAGGCCAGCACGCCGGCAGCCATGAGCAGCCACCCGCGTGGACGGAAAATGTACTCAGGAATCCAGCTCATCAACTACCCCGCCCGGGCAGCCCGCCGTGCCGCGGAGCCCGGCACGCCAGTTCCTTGGCCGCTGGCGGAGCCGCCAGGCTGGGACGGGACAGGGATCCGGGCAAGGGCGTCGGCAATGACATCAGCGGCTGTGATGCCCATGCTGGCGGCCTTCCGCTCAACCAACAGGCGGTGGGCCAACACCGGCTCCGCCAAATCACGGATGTCATCAGGGAGGACAAACCCACGGCCGGCCAGGGACGCGGCGGCCTTGGCGGCTCTGAGCAACTGCAGAAGCGCTCGCGGACTGGCACCAAGACGCAATTGCTCGCTGGCGCGCGTTGCCGCGCCCAAGGCAACGGTGTATTCCTTCACGGCACTTGAGACGTGAGTGGCGGCAACCACCTCAAGCATGGCGGCCACATCGGCGGAGGTCGCCACGGCGCGGACTGCGTCCAGCGGGTTGACCGACTGGTGGGTTTCCAGCATGGCAAGCTCGGCCGCGGTATCCGGATAGCCCATGGAGATTCGGGCCATGAAACGGTCCCGTTGCGCTTCCGGCAGCGGATAGGTGCCTTCCATCTCAATCGGGTTTTGTGTCGCGATGACCATGAACGGTTCACTGAGCGGGTATGAGGTGCCATCAACGGTGACTTGGTGTTCCTCCATGGATTCCAGGAGCGCGGACTGGGTTTTGGCTGACGCCCTGTTGATCTCATCGCCGATGACCAGGTTGGCAAAAATGGCGCCCGGGCGGAAGTCAAAGGACTGTTCTTGTTGGTTGTAGATGGACACGCCGGTGATGTCGCTCGGAAGTAGATCCGGGGTGAACTGGATGCGGCTGACCGAACAGTCAATGGTGCGCGCCAGCGTCTTGGCCAACAACGTCTTGCCGACTCCGGGCACATCCTCCAACAGCAGGTGGCCCCGGGCCAGCAACACCGTCAACGCCAGCGCCACAGCCTCCTGCTTACCGTCGATCACCGTATTCATGGCGGCCATGATCTCGCGGCTGAGCTGTGCAAAACTCTGCGCACCCATCAGAGGGTCGGCCGCAGCGGCGGTAACGTCCAAGGTGGCCGGATTCTCGGTGGTGAGTGCTTGCGTCAGCGTCTCGTGCGGCTGCATGCCCAACCTTTCACGTCAGTGTGTTCTTCATCTCATCTAATTCTCTCCCACGCTACTATTATGCGTTGCGGAAGGCAGAACATGAGCGCCGCGGCTGGGTAAAGTTGACAGCATGTGCACGCAGGAAGTTCCCCGCCCCTACCGCCGCGACGTCCATGAGTCCCTGCAGCCGCGAAAGCAGCCGCCAGAGCAGCCAGCCGGTGGCAAGCCTCGTCCCGGCTTTGCCCCGGCGCCGCTGCGCCTGCCCGTCCCCGTCTATGACAACCACACACACTTTGACTTTGGTGACTCCTCACTAGGGCGCCGGGTGGGGCTGAAGGACGCACTGGATGCCGCCGAGGCCGTGGGTGTCGCCGGGGCCGTGCAGGTGGGCTGTGATTTGGCATCCTCGCGCTACACGGTGGAGGCGGTGGAGGCTGACCCGCGGGTGCTCGGCGCCGTGGCCATCCACCCCAACGACGCCCCGGAACTGGCGGGTGCCACAACGGCTGACGGTGTTTCTTTGCTCGATGTTGCCTTGGCCGAGATCGACGCCCTGGCCGCGCACCCTAGAATCCGGGCGATTGGCGAGACCGGCCTTGACTATTTCCGTACCGGACAGGAGGGTGTGGCGGGGCAAAAGTATTCGTTCCGGCGGCACATTGAGATCGCCAAGAAACGGTCCCTGGCGTTGCAGATTCATGACCGTGACGCGCACGACGACGTGGTGAGCGTGCTGCGGGAGGAGGGACCGCCGTCGTGCGTAGTGTTTCACTGCTTCTCCGGTGACGGCGACCTGGCCCGGATCTGCAACGAGAACGGCTGGTACATGTCCTTTTCCGGGACCTTGACGTTTAAAAATGCAAATAATTTGCGGGAGGCACTGGCCGTGGCAGATCCGGCCCTGCTGCTGGTGGAAACCGACGCCCCATTTTTGACCCCGCACCCGCACCGCGGGCGCCCCAATGCCAGCTACATGCTGCCGTACACGGTGCAATCCATGGGTCAATTGCTGGGGCGCGACCTTGCCGATATGGGGCAGTTGCTGCGCTCCAACACCGAGGCTGTTTACGGCTCCTGGGCGGGCTAAAACGAAGTGGTGGTCGTTACCATCCCTTGTCTAATTGGTAACGAACAGGTTACGCTCGATAACTATTAGCCGTGGTCGGGGAAGACCAACGGAAATGTTGCACCGTGATCCACCGTTCACTTTGGAGAGCTGTGCTGCCGTTCGTGACGAACAATCGTGCGCCTTTTGCCGAGGCGAAAGCTGGGCTAAAAGGCGCACGATCGTCCGCCATTCCCCGTGCCCGGGCGCTCTAGTAGTTATGGGAAAAAGTGAGTTTTTTCTACTCCGCCGATGGCAAACTGAATGTTCTAAAGATTGCCGGGCAGGCCGCGGTCCTGATCGCCCTCGTGGCAGGACTGGTGATGTTCGCCGGCACCAACAAGTCCGTCTCGGTCATGGTTGACGGCCAAGCAAGTTCAGTCCAGACCTTTGGTGGCTCGGTGGCGCAGGTCCTTGACCGGGCACAGGTGCAAGTTGGTGCCAGCGATCAGGTCACTCCCGACCTGAATACGCAGGTGAGCGATGGGACCGCCATCACCGTCAACACGGCCAAGAAGATCACCGTGAACCTTGACGGAGCCGAACACAACGTCACCACCACCTCCGCCAAGATTGGCGGTTTGATCAGCCAGCTCGGCGTCGCCGCCAACGCCCGGGTGTCGGTTCCCGCAGACGCCATCTTGGCCAACGCCAGCGACATCAGCATCATCACCCCCAAAGTTGTCACGGTGATCGCGGACGGCAAAAAGAACGTCACCACCACCACAGCCGAGACCGTCGCCGAGGTCCTTGCCTCCTCCGGGGTCACCGTTGCCCCTGCCGATCTGGTTTCCGTCCCGGGCGTGGCCAAGGTGGTGGAAAACATGGTGGTCAAGGTTTCCCGCGTCAACACTGACGGTGCCGCCTCCGAGACCTCGGCCGTTCCCTTTGATACTGAACATGTGGTTGACCCGGCCCTGTTCAAGGACCAGAAGACCACCACCCGTGCCGGTGTGGCCGGCACGCTGGAAAAGACGTTCCGCACGGTCACCGTGGATGGCAACGTTGTCAGCAAGGCCGAGACCGGTACCAAGACGCTGACCGCTGCCGTGGCAGAACAGGTCACCGTGGGCGGCAAGGACCGCCCGGCCAAGGAAACCGGTGCCAACACCGGCGCGGAGGCGCCGGCTATGTCCAATGAGGCCATGTGGGATGCCATCGCCCAGTGTGAGTCCACCGGGAACTGGTCCATCAACTCCGGAAACGGTTACTACGGCGGACTGCAGTTCGACATTTCCTCCTGGCTGGCCAATGGCGGCGGTGCGTACGCCCCCAATGCCAGCCTGGCCACCAAGGCCCAGCAGATTGCTGTCGCCAACACCTACTACGCCAAAGCTGGCCTGCGCCCGTGGGGTTGTGCCCACGTGGTGCGCTAACCCAGGCGTGAGGACCAAGCACATCCACGCCCCCCGCGCGGCCTCAGGGCCGCACGGGGAGCGTGCCTTTTTAATAGCGGATACGATTGTCCAGTGACCAAGCCCGAGCCCAGCCCCGCACCCCAGCCTCTTTTGGGTGCCACAGAGATCCGCCGCCTTGCGGAGGAAATCGGTGTGCGCCCCACCAAGACGTTGGGCCAGAATTTTGTTATTGACGGCAACACCATCCGCCGGATCGTGGCAGCGGCCAAAATTGACCCCACCGAGACGGTGTTGGAGGTGGGCCCCGGACTGGGCTCGCTGACACTGGGCCTGCTCGACGCCGCCGCCAAGGTGGTGGCTGTGGAGATCGATCCCGTGCTGGCGGCAAAACTGCCCTCCACCGTGGCCGCGTTCCGCCCCGCACTGGCGGGCAACCTCGACGTCGTCCTCTCCGATGCCATGCGCATCACCGAACTTCCCGCCGAACCCACGGCCCTGGTGGCCAACCTGCCCTACAACGTGGCCGTCCCGGTGGTGCTGCACCTGTTGGAGCACTTCCCGTCCCTGCAACATGGCCTGGTCATGGTCCAGGACGAGGTGGCTGACAGGATGGTGGCCGGGCCCGGCTCCAAAACCTATGGTGTGCCGTCGGTCAAGGGTGCCTGGTATTCGCAGATGCGCAAGGCCGGGGTGATCGGCATGAACGTGTTTTGGCCGGCCCCGAAGATCTCCTCCGGCCTGGTCGAGTTCACCCGGCGCGAACCCCCTGTGACCCATGCCAGCCGCGAGCAAGTGTTTGCCGTGATCGATGCCGCGTTTGCCCAGCGGCGCAAGACCCTGCGGGCCGCACTGGCCGGATGGGCAGGGGGAGCCGTGGAAGCGGAGAGGTTCCTGCGCATGGCCGGTGTCGATCCCAGCGCCCGCGGCGAAGTGATCGACGTGAACGCGTTTGCCCGCATCGCCGAAGCCAAGAACCCGTTGCTGGTTTGAGTCCGGGGGTGAGAGAGAGCATGCGCGCCGGTGATCCCGGAGAACTGTCCGGCGACTACGACTGGGCGGGCCGGCCCCGGCACATCCGGGTCAAGGCCCCCGGCAAGATCAACGCCTCCTTCAAGGTGGGCCCGTTGCGTGCCGACGGCTACCACTCGGTGGCCAGCACCTACCTGGCCGTCTCCCTCTACGAAGAAGTCACTGCCACTGCTAAGCCCGGCACGCCCGCCAGCGAGGTCACCGTCAGCATCAGCAAGGACAGTTCGCTGGCCCCGCACCTTTTGGCCGGCATTCCCCTGGACGGGAGCAACCTGGCCGTGCGCGCTGCCAGGCTCGTGGCCGATATCAGCGAGCACGCCTGCGGTGTGCACCTGGAGATCAGCAAGCACGTCCCCATTGCCGGGGGCATGGGTGGGGGCTCGGCCGACGCAGCCGCCGCGCTGGTGGCTTGTGACGCGCTCTGGCATGCGGGCCTCTCCCGCGAGGAGCTCGCACTCCTCGGTGCCGAGCTCGGCGCAGACGTGCCGTTCGCGCTTCTCGGGGGGGCCGCCGTCGGGCTGGGTGTGGGGGACAAACTCACCGCAGCCCTGGCGCCCGAGCCGTTGCACTGGGTCTTGGTATTCTCGGACGACGGGCTGTCCACCCCTGTTGTTTACGGCACCCTGGACGGTTTGCGGGCCGGCGTTGACGTGGCAGAACCCGCCGGGGTCGATCCGCTGATCCTGGCGGCCCTGCGTGCCGGGGACGCTGCCTTGCTGGCGCCGTGCCTGGGCAATGACTTGCAGGCGGCGGCGCTCTCGCTGGCCCCAGGGCTGGCAACTGTTTTGCAGGCCGGGATCGCCGCGGGCGCGCTGACGGCGATGGTGTCAGGCTCCGGCCCCACCGTCGCCATGCTGGCTGCGCACGGGCGGCACGCCAGCGATGTTGTGGCGGAGTTGACGGCGGCCGGGTATGACGCCTTGGCCGTGGAAGGCCCCGTCCATGGGGCACACAGAGTTTTTGACGCATGATTTCCTCAATGAAAGTGGTTTGACGTGGCACATCTCCTTGGAGGAGAAAATCTCAGCATCGCCTTCGCTACCCGCGCTGTCTTGGACGGCGTGACGGTGGGGCTTGAAGAGGGAGATCGGATCGGAATTGTCGGGCGCAACGGTGATGGCAAGTCCACACTGATGCGCCTGCTCTCCGGACGGCAAACCGCCGATTCCGGCCGGGTCACGGTCCGTGGCGGTGTGCATGTGGGGTACCTGGACCAGTCCGACGTGCTCGACGGCGAAAGCACGGTGGGCTTTGCGATCGTGGGTGAGTCCGCCGATCACGTGTGGGCTTCCAACCCGAAGATTCGCGAGATCATGGGCGCCCTGGTCGGTGAGGTGGACTGGGATGCGAACATCCACTCACTCTCCGGCGGGCAGAAGCGCCGCGTGGCACTGGCCAAGCTGCTCATCGGCGACGACGACGTGATCATGCTCGATGAGCCCACCAACCATCTGGATGTGGAGGGTGTGGCGTGGCTGGCTAAACACCTGAAGGCACGTTGGCGCGCCAACGAGGGAGCCTTCCTGGTCGTCACCCACGATCGTTGGTTCCTGGATGAAGTCTGCAACCGCACTTGGGAAGTTCACGACGGCATCATTGACCCGTTCGACGGCGGCTATGCCGCGTACGTGCTGGCCCGGGCCGAGCGGGACCGGATGAACTCCGTGATTGAAACCAAGCGTGTGCAGCTGGTGAAGAAGGAACTTGCCTGGTTGCGCCGCGGTGCACCGGCCAGGACGGCCAAGCCGAAGTTCCGCATCGAGGCCGCCAATGAGCTCATCGCCGACGTCCCCGAGCCCCGCGACACAGTTGCCCTGTCCAAGATGGCCACCGCCCGCCAGGGCAAGGACGTACTGGACCTGGAAAACGTATCCCTGTCCTACGGGGACAAGGAGCTCTTCGATAACATCACCTTGCGCCTTGCCCCGGGTGAGCGCCTGGGTATCGTCGGCGTCAACGGTGCCGGCAAGACCACCTTGCTGCGGCTTCTCAACGGCGAAATCGAGCCGACCGCAGGAAAGCTCAAGCGTGGCAAGACGGTGCAGACCGCCGTGCTGACCCAGGAGGTGCGCGAACTCGATGACGTGATGAACATGCGCGTCATTGAAGTCATTGAGCGGGAGAAACGCTCCTTCGACGTTGGCGGCAAGGACATGAGCGCCGGGCAACTGGTGGAACAGCTCGGCTTCACCAAGGACAAGCAGTGGACGCCGGTGAAGGACCTCTCCGGTGGTGAGCGCCGTCGCCTGCAGTTGCTGCGCCTGCTGGTGGGCGAGCCTAACGTGCTGATGCTCGATGAGCCCACCAACGATCTTGACACGGACACCCTGGCTGCCGTAGAGGACGTCCTTGACGGCTGGCCCGGCACCCTGGTGGTGGTTTCGCACGACAGGTACTTGTTGGAGCGTGTCACCGACCACCAGATGGCGTTGCTCGGTGACGGCCAGCTGCGCGGGCTCCCCGGGGGAGTGGACCAGTACCTGGAACTGCGTGAAGCGGCACTGTCAGGCAAATCCAGCTCCGCGGCGTCCCAGGGGCCCGCAGCGCCATCGGGGCCCTCCGAGTCCCAAAAGCGAGACGCCCGCAAGGTCCTGAACCGGCTGGAACGACAGCTGGCAAAGAATTCCGCTGCGGACGCCAAGGTGCATGCACAAATGGCCACCAGCGTGGGCGACTATGACGCCCTGGCCGAGCTCAACGCCAAACTGGCCAAGCTTGCCGCCGAGCGGGCCGGTCTGGAACTGGAATGGCTTGAGGCCTCAGAGGTCCTCGAGTAGGGCTTTAGTTCTACGCACCGTTCTGGCCAAATGGTGCGCCGCTGTGAAAGTGGCGCACCATTTATGCGGAACCGTACGCAGGCCCAAAGCGGGTCCTCCCTCCACAGCCCGCTCTGCCCAGGAGCTTGTCCACACCGTCGATGCAGGGGCCCCCGAACCCAGCTTTTTTGGGCCAAGCTGGTGCCATGAAGCGAACGGCAGACAGTCGCAGGACATCGGTTGAAGCCGTTATCGAACGGTGAGGGACTGCTGCCAGGCGTAAGGATTTGATACATAGCGGGCTGACTGACTGGGACCTCGTCCAAGCCGTGTCATCCGGCCGCTTTCTCAAGGTGGAACGGGCCGTGTTCGCGCTGCCAAATGCCAGTGAGCGGGACCTGCACCTGGCCGCTCACCAGGCGTATCTGGATTGTTTCAGCCGTGCCGAACAAATGGGCCTCTGGGTGCTGGAAACCCCAGAGGCCACCCACGTGGCAACCGCGCATGGGAGGCCCGTTCCCGGGTGCTTCGTGCATAGGGTTCGCGGCCGGTTGACGCTCTGGGATGTCCTCAGACATTGCGTGCAGTGCGGTACCGACGTCGAGGCGCTCTGCGTCCTGGAATCCGCCGTGGTGCTCAAGAAATGCACCCTGGAGCAACTTCACCACAATTTTCAAAAGCGCAAGGATGCCCGTGCCCGCCGCATCATTGCCATGATCGATCCGCAATCGCACTCCATTGCCGAAACTTCCAGGCGCTATCACCTCCGGAAGGCCGGCTACAAGGTGCAAGGACAGGCCGCCATTCGAGGTATGGGCCATCTGGACCTGCTGGTTGAGGGTGTCCTGGGAATTGAGACCGCGGCGAGAAATTTCACAACACAGCCCAAGCTTGGGCCGAAGATTTACGCCGCTCCAACGTCCTTGCCATCCGTGGTGTGCCAACTTTGCACATCCGGGCCAGTGATGCGTTGTATCACCCCCAAACCATGATCGACTTGGTGCGAATGGCGCTTCGGGGGATTAACTCTGCGCGTGGTTGACCGCGAACCGCGCGCAGCTGTGAAAGTGGCGCACGGTTCACCCGAAATGGTGCGCAGGACTCGAGTCGACTGTGAAATTTGACACGTTCAAGGAGGGAATTTCGCCCCTCCATGGCTCTCAACTCGCGAAAGGGCGCCCTGCCGTGGCACACTATATTCTCGTGAGCTACGCGTTATGGCACTAGATCACATTCCGCCCTGGTGTAATGGCAGCACCCCAGCCTTTGGAGCTGTGGAGTATAGGTTCGAATCCTATGGGCGGAACTCTGGTGAAATCCGGCAGAGGTCGTGAACGGGTAATATGGACTTGTTTCCCATTGCGTACGTTTGAACACGGACTGTGGTCCGGGTAGGAGCGCCACTTAGTGAGCCCCCAAGACACCAAATCATTCAACCCTTCCGCCGTGATTGTGCTGGCGGCCGGTGCTGGCACCCGGATGAAGTCTCGGACACCCAAAATCCTGCATCCCATCGGTGGCATTTCCATGGTGGGCCATGCCTTGGCCGCGGCGCAGGGGCTTCACCCCGACCGTTTGGCCGTCGTGGTCAGGTTTGAACGCGACGCGGTGGCGGCACACATCCAGGCACTGGACGCCCACGCGCTCATCGTTGACCAGGACGATATTCCCGGCACGGGACGCGCTGTGCAGGCCGCACTGGAAGCCCTCGACGCGCAGCACGAGGTCCACGGCACCGTGGTTGTCACCTACGGCGATGTCCCGCTGCTGACCACCGCACTGCTGCGAGAACTTGTGCAAACCCACGCTACGGACGGCAATGCTGTCACCGTCCTTACGGCAGTTCTGGAGGATGCCGCCGGCTACGGCCGCATTCTGCGACACAACAGCGACGGCACGGTCCTGGGCATCCGTGAGCACAAGGACGCCACGGCTGCTGAACGAGCAATCCGTGAGATCAACTCCGGGATCTACGCCTTCGACGCCAAGGTGCTCCGTGCTGCCCTGAAGAAGGTCACCACTGACAACAACCAGGGCGAGATGTACCTCACCGATGTTTTGGGCCTGGCCAGGAACGACGGCGGCCGTGTCGCCGCCGTGGTCACCGCCGATCGCTGGCAGGTGGAAGGCGCCAATGACCGTGTGCAGTTGGCCGCCCTGGGCACCGAACACAACCGCCGCATCGTTGAAGGCTGGATGCGTGCCGGTGTGAGCGTCATCGACCCCGCCACCACATGGATCGACTCCACCGTAGAGCTGGAGGAAGACGTCACCATCTTGCCCGGCACCCAACTCCACGGCAAAACCACTGTGGCGCGTGACGCCGTCGTCGGCCCCGATTCAACACTGACCGACGTGCAGATCGGCGAAAAAGCTGAAGTGACGCGCACCCATGGCACCGGCGCCATCATCGGCGAAGGGGCCCACGTTGGCCCGTTCACCTTCCTGCGCCCCGGCACGGTCCTGGGAGCCGACGGTAAAATTGGCGCGTTTTACGAGACGAAGAACGTCACGATCGGCCGCGGCTCCAAGCTTTCCCACCTGGGCTATGCAGGGGATGCGGAGATCGGCGAAGACACCAATATTGGCTGTGGCAACATCACAGCTAACTTTGATGGCGTGAACAAACACCGCACCGTCATCGGCTCCGGCGTACGTACCGGTTCCAACACCGTGTTCGTGGCTCCCGTAACCGTGGGGGACGGGGCGTTCACCGGTGCCGGCGCCATTGTGCGTAAGGACGTCCCCGCCGGGGCCTTGAGCTTGACGGTGGCACCGCAGCGCAACGCCCAGGGCTGGACGGCGGCTAACCGCCCCGGCAGCATCCCTGCGCTGGCCGCGCAAAAGGCTGCCGACAATGCCAGCAACTAAGACTTCTCACCTACCCCACCCCTGCGAGAAAGCGATCCCATGAGCGAACTTAGCCACAATGTCGACAAGAAACTGGTGCTGGCAACCGGCCGCGCGCACCCCGAGCTAGCCGAAGAAGTGGCGCAATGTTTGGGTACTGAGCTGCTGCCAATGTCGGCTTATGACTTCGCCAACGGGGAAATCTACGTTCGTTCCGGGGAGAGTGTACGTGGCAAGGAAGTGTTCATCATCCAGGCCCACCCGGCACCGTTGAACAACTGGCTCATGGAACAGCTGATCATGGTGGATTCCATGAAGCGCGCCTCCGCCAGCGTCATCACCGTGGTGGCCCCGTTCTACCCTTACTCACGCCAGGACAAGAAAGGCCGCGGCCGCGAGCCGATCTCCGCCCGCCTGGTTGCGGACCTGTACAAGACGGCCGGCGCAGACCGGATCATGAGCGTTGACCTGCACACCGCCCAGATTCAGGGCTTCTTCGACGGCCCCGTGGACCACCTTTTTGCCATCCCGTTGCTGGCCGACCACATTCGCAAGATTGTGGGGGACGACGACGTCACTGTCGTCTCGCCCGACACCGGACGTGTGCGCGTGGCTGAGCAGTGGGCGGAGCGCCTGGGTGGGGCCCCGCTGGCGTTCGTGCACAAATCGCGTGACCTGACGGTGCCGAACCAGGCCGTGTCCAAGACCGTGGTGGGTCAGGTTGCCGGACGCACCTGTGTGCTCATCGATGACATGATCGACACCGGCGGAACCATTGCCGGGGCGGTCCGGGTACTCAAGGACGCCGGCGCCAAGGATGTCATCATCGCCGCCACGCACGCTATCTTCTCCGACCCGGCCGCGGAACGTCTGGCCAACTGTGGCGCCCGCGAAGTGGTTGTCACCAACACGCTGCCCATCCCCGAATCCAAGCGTTTCCCCACCCTGACGGTGCTCTCCATTGCGCCGTTGCTGGCGCGCGCCATCAAGGAAGTCTTCGAGGACGGCTCGGTCACGAGCCTGTTCGACGGCAACGCCTAAGCAGAGCTGCGCGCAACCCTTGTGCGCCGGGCTGGAGCTGGGTTGTGCGCATGTTGTCCGCTGGCGCCAGACCCGTCACGGGTCCGGCGCATAGGGGAACTGTGCGGATGGTATGCGTGGAATCCGGGCGCTGGTTTTGCGCATTAAATAAGTCATTGGCTCCTCCACAGCCTCAGCCCGGGCCCCGCTCGTCCACAATCACGACGGCGCGGCTACCGCGGCCGCCGCTTCGTGGACACACTGGGTGGCATGGTGAGTTCAAAGGAAGTAAAAACCCGCTCAGTGGAGGATCAAGTCGCCTGGTACGGCAAGGTTGCCCGGCGCAAAGACCTGCTTGCCAAGGGTTGCACGGCCTGGAGCCTGAAGATGGCCGAGGAGGCAGGGCTCATCCGGCGCATTGCCCGCGGCTACTATGCGTTGCCGGATGCCGATCCCTTGGATGTGAGGCTTGCCCTGCATCAGGCCCGTCGGACGTGTTTCACCAAGGCCGAACAACTGGGCCTTTGGGTCATCAAGCGCCCGCCTTTACTGCATGTTGCCGCGGCTCATGGCCCTCCGATTCCCGGGTGCGTGGTTCATAAAGTCAGCGGGGAGCAGACGTTGTTGAACATTTTGCGCCAATGCGTCAAATGCGGTTCCGAGGTGGAGGGCTTGGCTGCCTTGGAATCAGCAGTGGTGCTCAAGAAGTGCAGTATTGCCGAGCTCCGTGCTGAATTCGCCGGGCGAGAGGACACTCGGGGACGGGCCATCATTGACATGATCGACCCCCAGGCCATGTCCATTGCCGAAACCGTGGCTAGATACTACTTGCGCAAGTCCGGGCTAAACGTGCAGGGCCAGTTCTATGTGAAGGGTGTGGGCCACATCGACCTGCTGGTTGAAGGCGTTTTAGGTGTGGAAACGGACGGGGAAACGTACCACAATACGGAGCAGGGGTGGGCGGAAGACCTGCGGCGGGAGAACCTGCTGGTCATCAAGGGGGTATGGTGCCTTCGCATTCCCGCAAAGTTGGTACTGGGGCGCCCGGACATCATGCTGAGCTGGGTACGTCAGGCGCTTGCCGTGATCAATTCCGCGCCGCAGTGAGGTGCCGCCACGTGGCCTATGCGCCGGACCAGAGGTGGATATGGCGCATGTTGTCCACCGGCGCCAAACCCGGCATGGGTCTGGCGCACAAGAAAAAATGAGCGCCGCTATGCGTGAAATTGCCTTGGGAGTCCGGCGCATAGCGGCCCGGTGGGTGTCGCAAGCGGGCCACCGTCGTTCTGATAAACTTATTCAGTAAACCTTGGCGAGGGACGCTCCGCAACGAGTGTCCGTGATCGACTGGGTCTCACAGCTCCACTACTTTCGGGTGATGGAATGTGTGTAGACCTTATTTGTCCACGCATTGCCACCTGAATATTGAAGGAGCTATTTTTATGTCTGAAATCAAATTGAATGCCGAATTGCGCAACGAGTTCGGCAAGGGTGCAGCACGCCGCATCCGCCGTGCAGACCAGATCCCCGCGGTCATCTACGGTCACGGTGAAGCACCCCTGCACATTGTGCTGCCCATCTTGCAGACCCTCCGCGCGGTACGTGGCGCCAATGCGCTGCTGACCGTCGATGTTGCCGGAACCGAGCACCTCGCCTTGGTCAAGGACATCCAGCGCGACCCCGTATTGCAGATCATTGAGCACATCGACCTGTTGACGGTGAAGAAGGGCGAGAAGGTCATTGTAGACATCCCCGTCGTTGTTATTGGCGAGCCGGCCCCGTCAGTCGTGGCCAACCAGGAAGAAATGACCATCAGCCTCTCCGCTGATGCAACTCTCCTGCCCAAGCACGTAGAGGTTGACCTGACCGGGCGCATCGCCGGCCAGCACATCTACGCCAGCGACCTGGTCCTGCCGGCCAACGTTGAGCTGCTTGCCGATCCCACCCTGTTGATCGTTCACCTCCAGGAGCCAAACGCTGCTGCTGACGTTGAAGAAGAAGCAGCAGAGTAAATAACACTAGATGAGTGATACTTGGCTTGTAGTCGGGCTCGGGAATCCCGGGCCCGGCTACAGCCGTAACCGGCACAATATTGGTTTCATGGTGGCTGAGGAACTCGCCTCTCGCATGAACGCCACTTTTAAGACCCACAAGGCTCGCGCGCTCATCGCCTCGGGCCGGATGGGCGTGGGCGGGCCAAAAATTATTGTAGCCAAGCCTACACTTTTCATGAACCTCAGTGGAGGCCCGACGGCGTCACTTGCGAAGTTCTATAACCTTGCGCCCGATCATGTGGTTGCCATCCATGACGAAATTGATATTCCCTTTGACACGGTGAAGCTGAAGGTCGGCGGCGGCGAAGGCGGGCATAACGGATTACGCGATATTTCCCGTGCGCTGGGAACCAAGGACTACTACCGGGTGCGTGCTGGAGTGGGCCGCCCGCCCGGGCGAGCTGATGCTGCCAGTCACGTGCTGCGGGACTTTTCCTCCACGGAGGCCAAAACACTACCGTTCCTGATCGATGCTGCCGCCGATGCCACCGAGGTGCTCATTGTTGAGGGCCTGCTGTCCGCCCAGGAGAAGTTTCACCAGGCATAGCGCCGCTAAAATGACTGTTTGGTTTGACGCTTGAGGCTGTTATGATCTGAGCTAATCACGACCAGAAGCTTTAAGCCGAAAAGCCATGGACGTCATCGTGTAGTTGAGGTCTCGAACTATGACGGGCGAAGGGGTTGCCACTCCGCAGCGTGCTGCGGTTGGTGACCAGTTAGCAAGAAGGCTTGCCATGGGAGCCGAGGACAGGCGACGGTGGTCCTCGTTCGTGCGTCAAAACGACATCGCGGAGATAGCTGCGGCCCTTCAAGACCGGCGTTACTTCGGCATCACGCTCATCGGTGCACGGGGTGTTGGAAAGTCCACCTTGGCCCGGGGCGTTGACACCGCACTAGCAGGCGAGACCCACATAATACGGCTGTTTGGGAGTTCTTCCGAGACGGTGGTGCCCTATGGGATATTGGAAATGCTGATGGCGCGCCTGCCTATCGGCGCATCGGAGTCTGCTACAACCATCATTCACGGAGTTTCCCAGCTCATCAGGCAAGATGCTCGCGGCCGTAATGTCGTGCTGATTCTCGATGATTTACCCGGCGTTGACAGCCTGAGCTTGAGCGTGCTGATGCACTTGCTACTCAGCGGCACCGCTCGGATACTTGTCCTCGCCCGCCACATCAATGACCTTCCAGACGACTTCTTGTGGCTTCTCAAAGATGGAAGGTTGGCAGAACGTAGGGTGGAGAACTTATCTCGTGCGGAGGTACGGGAACTCCTCCGAAGGGGGTTGGGTGGGCCAGTCTCTGGCGCCGCAGTTTCCGCATTGTTCGCCGCCAGCACCGGGAATCCATTGGTGCTTCATGCACTGGTGAGCGAGCAAGTGGGAAACGGCACTCTCAACCAACACAACGGGACCTGGGTCATCGAGAGCGGCTCCACCTCGAATGCCCCAAGCCCGTTGGGAGAGTTGGTGAAATCCAGGCTAGCCCGCGAAAGCGAAAATGTGCGTTTTGGGGTCACTAAAATGGCGATGATTCAAACGGCGCCCTTGTCAGTGGTCATCGCCGTCCTGGGAGCGGAAGTGGTCGCCGAGATGGAAGAGCGTGGATACCTCGGGGTGAGCCACAACGGCCGGATGCAGGCCTATCTGATGGAGCCATATATTGGCGAAACCGTCCGCCAGGGGCTGAGTATGGAGGAGAAGGTCGTCCTTTTTCAGGAGTTTTCATCCACTATTTCCCCGGACCCCGCGGCCCTAGGTAACCAAGACTTGTTGCGCTTTGCAGAGTGGGCCCATGACTCGAACGTGGCTTTGGCGCCGGAATTGGCTTTGGCGGCGACTGCTACAGCGATCCGTTTGCATTTCCCCGTCCTTGCCCTGAAGCTATCTGAGCACGTTCCTGCCGGAGACCCGTCGTGGGTCAAAGCCGCTATATATCGCAGTGGCGCCTATATCGTTCTTGCCGAATATGGGAAAGCTGCACGGGAGCTGGAAGGGATCCCCGAGGACATCGTGGCTGGACTCGACCCGGAATCATACGCGGAGTGGGCGGCTGCTTTCATGAGTGCGCTACTGTGGGTTCCTGAGGGGTGCGCTCGGATCCCCGAACTTCTCCGTCTGGCGCGATCACGACTTCAAGATGGAGTGGAGCAATCCGGAGGGCCGATGAACGCAACGGAGCGTCTTGACGTGGCTTGGTTCCAGTTCAAGGTCCACAACGGTGACTTTTCCGACGTCGCAGCGGACCTCGAGGCGGCTCTCCAATCAAGCGACGATGAGTACAGGCTCAATTGCGCCAGTACTCTCGTTTTGGTGTGGACAGTCACTGGTCGCGAAATGGAAGCCGTGCGGTTGGCACGTTCGGTTGCCGCTGAAGTCCAGCAACGTGACATCGCGTTGGTCAGGCCCGATCTGCATCATATTGGCATAATTTTGGCCCTCTTGTGGACCGGCCAGTGGCGTGAATGCGTGAGTGTTCTGGATGATTTGCTGGCTGATGGGACCCACTCGGCCCAGTTTGGAGGCGGGGCACTTGAACTTGCACTCGGCCTGGCATACACCTACGCGGGCCGGGGACGCGAGGCCGCCGAAGTTCTCATGGCTGCAGCCGCGCAGTTGGAAGTTAGGGAATCCTACAATGCCTTGAATCTGGCGTACTCCGCTCTCGCCTTCGCTCACGCGCAAGTGGGGGATGTGGCCGGTGTCGAAAAGTACATTGCGTTGACCAACCAGACACCGGCACTGACGGCTTGGGTATTTCGTTCTATTGCCGAGTTCTTCCGGTTCATGGCCTTACGTTGGATCGATGACCCAACGGCTGTGGACCGACTTATGGCCTCAGCGAAAGCCGACATTGTGAAGGGCAGGTTCACAACCGCATCCGTCAGCCTCTTTGGTGCCACGGTGAATGGCACCGAACATGACTTCGCAATGCTCGAGGAAACGTCGCTGCGGAGGCAAGGTCCCATGGCGAAGCTGAACTCCGTCTTCGCCCGGGCCTCTCGGACCAAGAGCGCAGCTATGGCACTGGAGGCAGCGACCATCGCCAATGAGCTGGACCTCATCGCGGTGGAATCCAGGTGTATGGTTTTAGCGCTCGAATTTGCTCGCGATGCCGGAGATAAGCACTTGGTGTACGAATCAAAGTTGAGGTTGGACCGCCTCGCCCTCAGCATACCCATCCTGCCCAGGGCCCCTCGGAGCGCGGGCGTGAGATTGACCCAAAGGGAGCTCCAAATTGCCAAGTTGGCTGTGCGCGGCCTGGGTAATCGTGCCATAGCGGACAGGGTCGGGATATCGGTGCGCACAGTGGAAGGCCATCTTTACCAGGTATTTGCTAAGTTTGGAATCATGTCAAGGGCCGAATTAGATCAGGTCGAAGGCTTGTAGGAAATGAAGAGATTCATGAAACGCTCAGATTCCGACGACTTGGCACTGCGTTCGCCTTTCTGCCGGCAAGCCGAGCTCGGTGATGTCCTGAGAGCGTTTCAAGGTGATGAGTGCCGGGCAGTATTTGTCACTTCTGACACTGGTATGGGCGCCTCGACCATGCTCAGGGCCGTGGCAGGTGAGGTACAGAACCGCATTCCAGTCCTATCCATCCATGGCACTCCGGCCTTGTCGACAATTCCATACGGAGTCCTGGCCCCATTTCTGACCATGCTGTCGGTGGACGACGTCGGGGTTCGAGTCAATGTGCTTCGTGTCATCCTGCAAACACTGGAGGCCAGGCGGGAACGCCTGTCCTCCGAACAAGCAACTCAGTCGCCGGGTGCGGCACTCATAATAATTGACGATGCGAATGCGGTGGATTCGGCGACTGCCGAGCTGGTGGTGAGTCTGGTTCTCGCGGGCACCGTGACCCTTGTCGCCTCCTACCGGCATAGTGAGTCGTTGCCAGAACCAATGCGGAAGCTGTGGGCCAAAGGAATGGCCGAGGGTATCGAGTTGCTTCCCTTGACGCAGGAACAAGCTCATGACTTTTGTGTGGAGATGCTGGGCGGACCAGTGCTGGGCAGCACTAGCTGGCTATTTTGGCACTCGGCCGGAGGTAACCCTCTGTTAATGAGTTTGGTAATTCAAGACGCAGCAAACAGCGGCCAGCTAAATCTCAGGCAGGGGGTTTGGGTCGCCGAACAGCATGCCCAAACACGCAGTCAGGACCTAAAGGACCTGGTGCGCCAGCAAATTCGGGGCTTGACACGACAGGCGAGGGAAGCCCTAAATCTTGTGGCATTATCTGAACCAGTCGACATCATAACAGTCAGTGGACTGGTTGGAGCTAGCGCCGTCGATGAGTTGTTGGCCAGACAGTTGGTACGGGAACCACAAGAAGAATCGGGGCAATTGCGCCTTATCAACCCCATCTACGGTGAAGTAATTCGCGAACTAGTTCCAACCACGCAAAGCAGGCTACTGCACCAACGGTTGATGAGCCGGTTCGATCCGCAGATATCGACGCCAGAAGTGCACCTTCGCCGGGTGAGCTGGGCGCTGGAGAGCGGCATGGACGTTGCCGATGAGCAACTTCTCCGGGCCGCAATTTATGCGTGCAAACTTTATCAGACACCAATGGCGCTGCGCCTGGTCGATGCAGTCGATACCCCGGAATTCGCCCTTCGTGCCCGCGCGGTGAAAGCACGCGCAAGATTCAACCTCGGCGACTACGAAGCCGCTGCGGAGCTCCTGGACGGTTCTGCCGGTGAGGCAAGGACTTTGAAGGAACTCTTATTCGGATCACTCCTGATGGCGGCCACGCATACTGCACTGGGGCACCCCGCGAGAAATATTTCAACGGACGCAGCGGCTCTGCGGGCCGCGGGCGAGCGGCTCGCCGCTGTACTACCTGAAGCCTCCGGGGCTATCTTGACGGAAACCCAGGAACGGGCGAACGTCCTGGAACTCATCGTTCTCTCGCGGCAGGGCGACTACGCTGCCATGCCGCCACTGATTGACTCCGTTTGCGCGCTGGGAAAGCACCCACCCAGCGAGGAACAACTACTCAATCGCTCCGTGGCGCTTGCCCTGGATGCCGAGCGGCTTACTGTCCAGGGCTTCCCTGTGCAGGCACAAGCGCGCGCCGAGGAAGCCTTCAATATTGTTCATGCTGAAGACCACCACGTATTCTTTTTGCCGGAAATGATCATCATCCGCCAACTTTGCGCTGTCCTGTGCGCCGGCGACTGGGATAAGGCGAGCAAAATTCTGGAACAGTTCACCGCTGATGCCGGCCCCGTCATTTGGTCGTTTGGTGGAGGCTTCAATGTTGTCCGGGGAATGGTTCTCATCCGCCAAGGCAAGTTGGCTGACGCACTGCAGGCGCTTCTTCCGGGAATGGATGCGCTGACGCTGAGTGATCCCCAGCAACTACTTGGATTTTGCACGTCGATGGCGCTTTATGCCGCCGCCAAATTGGGTATCTGGGAGTTGGCCCAAGGACTGTCCGATGGGTATTCCGAAAAAACCGGAATGTTCCTTGTCGCAGCTCATGAACGGGCGTTCATGGCCGCTGGGTTGGAGTACCTCCTGCGCGACGGCGCCGGATTGACGGCACTGCGGCATCAAGCAGACGACGCGCACCTTGCAGGATTTGAACTCCTGGAGCTGAACTCCCTATATCTTGCCCTTGAATTGGGGGAAATTACTGCCCTCAAAAGATTTATCCATTTGGCCTCACGGGTTGAAGGGGACTGGGCTGGCGCACTGAAAAGGGTTGGTCTTGCCATCGACACTGAAGACGTTTACGAGTTACTTCGGACGGGTGAACTGCTGCTGCGTGAGGGCTGGATTGTCCTTGCACACGTAATCTTTGTGAATGCAGCATCAGTTCAGGACGGGGCAAGGTCAAACAGAAACTCAACGTACACACGAAAGATGATTGCCACCTCGCGTGGTGCAATGGGTACGCAAATTGATAGTAAGCCATCCGTCCCTACTCAGTCAGGTGTGGGTATTGGCAGGCTGACCAAGCGTGAGAATGAAGTTATCGGGCTGGCTGCTGCGGGGCAGGCAGATCGTGAGATTGCAGCGACCCTCCACGTGTCTATTCGTACAGTGGAAGGGCACCTTTACCGCGCTTACGCGAAGCTAGGCATCACCGGCAGGAGCGACTTCTCCGATATTATGCCAAACGAGTAGTCCGCCCTGATTTGTTGATTTGTCCGGCTAGTTCTTAAGCCTTGCGCGTGTTATTTGCCCGGAACAAGCTCCTTAATACTGGCTTCGACTACTTGATGCAAGTACACGTGCTTGGAGGTGAGTGTCTAAGTACGTGGTTAACGAGTACTCAGCACTGGTGCTGAAAATGAGACATCTTCATAGAGTTGATCACGTAGCGATCAAAACTTCATCGAAGGTCTCAATCATGAAAATCTCAACTTCGTCATTCAATGTAGAAAACCCTGCACGGGTCATGGATTCTCACGATTCCAGTGAGCGAGGTGAAGCCCGCCGTTCCGGCCGCCGTCCCGTCGTGGACTTAGTATGCAGAGCCCTTGACAATGGCGATGGGCGAGGCGTCATTCTGGCCGGGGAGTACGGTGTTGGTAAGACCTTCGTGGCACGGCAAGTCATTGAAAAGCTCGCCCTGGAGAACTTGGTTGTTTCACTTCGATGCAGTTCAAGTACGGAAGCCATAGAGTACGGTGCAATCAGCCCGCTGATGAGCCATCTTGAACAGGAAGCCTTAGGCAGCCCGCTGGCCGTCCTTCAGGGCATCACAAGGAACCTCAATGAACGTGCTGCGGGGCGAGGCGTCCTGATTTTCGTCGACAATATCCAATACCTCGATAAAAGTTCGGCACTGATTCTCACGCAACTGGCGGTCAACGGTGTTGTTCGTCTATTGGCTGCCTGCAATTCGCTGACCGAGGTGCCCCGTGAGATCGTGGGACTTTGGCGGGATGGGATCATCCGACGAATCGATGTGTTGCCATTTTCTCTCCCCGAGGCCCGGCAATGGTTTGAATTAATTCTTGGCGCACGGGTATCCGAAGCCGCCGCGCGCGCGCTCTGGTCTGCAGGTGGCGGAATTCCGCGGTTTCTTGATGTCATTGTTCACGAACAAATTGAGGCCGGAACATTGGTGAAAACCGACAACGTGTGGGTGGTTACCGGGTCGGCTTTCGTTTGCGGCGGCAATGGCGTTGATACCGTGATGACAGCGCTTGGCACCGTTTCAGAGTCGGAGCGGTTAATTGCGGAAATCCTTGCCCTGTCAGGTGGAATGCCCCTGAATCAAATCATGAGTGCTGTTGACGTTGCAGCCCTGGATTCTTTGCAGCAACGAGGCTACTTGGATATTTCTCAAGGAGAATTTGCCAATGTCCGGCTCTCCAATTGGCTGATGGCCAAGGTGCTCAGGAAGCAAGTCCCTGCTGGCAGAAGCCGTGAACTACGACGGCGGGTACTTGAAGCAGTTGATGCAAGTGACCGTTCAGTCCACTTGAGTTTTTCCGAAGCGATCTGGTCCCTTGACTGTGGTGTGCCCCTCGACTTGGATCAGACTTTGCTCGCAGCGCGGGACGCTACTCAATCCGGCCATCCCCGTGATGCACTTCGACTTCTGGAGGCGCTGCCTGGGCACCGATCACTTCCAAGGATTTTGCCGGAGTTGGTTAGCGCGCGGATTGCCTTGGGTGAATTCGGGGCCGCGAGGAATCTTATTTTGAACCCGGACCTGCAAATAGACCAACTGCCGGATCGTCATTGGGTTGACGTTATGCTTTTGCGGGCAGCATTGGCTCGTTTGCAGGATCAGAGTCAGGAGATAGCAGGCGAAATTCTGGAGCGTATTAACACCCGGCTGAACTGCAGGGACGGTGACAGCGCATCTCAGCAGGCCAATTCAGCGGACTCCGAGTTACTTGATATGCGTGAGGACTTGACGCTTGGAGTTATTGAGCAGGCCATCCATGATGGGCGGTACCGTGCCGTTGTAAGGGAACTGCGCGAGCTTCATCAGTCCGGACGCTCAAGTGAGACTAGGCTGTTGGCAGGGAGCTGGCTGACGCAGGCATTGACCCTCACAGGAAGCGCCGTCGATGCGGCGAGGGTTTCGAGGGAAATCGACCTAGAAAATCTGGGCGGGAACATTAACTTTCCATCGTCAGAAAAGACCGGCTCTGCGCTTGTGGCGGCCGTTATTGCATCCTTGTCGGCCGAGAGAATTGGGCGGCATAATTTGTGGGTGCCGGCAGGCATGTTCATGGGCACGCGTATTGCCTGCTTCGCGGAATTGTCTGAAGGGTTGGTTGCGGTATATAGCGGGCGAGCTGACAACGCTCTGGAGTATTTGGTGCCTGCAGCCAGCCAGTTGAAGGAGCTGGGGCAGAGGGGCACATGGTCGTTGGCCATCGCAGCAATTGCTTATGCTTGCGCCCTCAAGGGTGACAATGACATGGCGTTGGAGTATTTGAATCAAGGCAAGGAAGGCGCTGGCCATTGTGCCCGGCTGGTCTCCACCGCTTGTAGCTATTTTCAAGTACTGACGTCGGCAGAGCTCGCGTCCAAGGAAAAGGCGATAGTTCGATTGTTTGCGCTGGCCGATGAGGAACGTCAGTTTCGCACGACTGCTGTGGAAATGGTCTTCGTCCATGCGGCAGTTCGCCTGGGGAGTGTGACTGGCGCTCAGAGACTACTGACGCTGGCGTCCGGGCTTCAAGGACCACTGGCGAGTCTGTGTGAAAGCTTTGGACGGGGCATTGTGAGTCGGGATGTCAACCTTCTGGTAGTGGTTGCTGAGGTCGCGGCCGCGCAAGGAGACGCCCTGTTCTCGCGCGACATTGCCAGATCTGCTTTGAAAATTGCGGGTGAAAATGTTGACAGGGTTGGTATGCGGCTCGCACAGCAGCTCATCCGGGGGGGCGTGCTCAAGCTGGGCCAGGTCAAAGTTTCCGACGAAGACGGGCAGCGATTGACGGGCCGTGAGCAAGAAGTTGCCGTGCACGCGGCCTCGGGTGCCAGCAACAAGGATATCGCAGCAAAAATGCATATTTCTGTAAGAACTGTTGAAGGCCACCTGTATCAGATATATTCGAAGCTGCAAGTTGCTTCAAGGGCCGAATTAAGGGAAACGTTGGTCTAAGTTTTGGAGAATTCCCCCATAGCGCCTTTGGAATGTCTGGCGACTGCGAGGATAATCGACTCAACAGCTTCGGAAGTGCTGAGAACGCTGGTGTCAATCTGAAGGTCGGCGTCAGCTGGAATTTCATAGGCTGAATCTATACCTGTGAAGTCCTTCAACTCGCCCGTCCTTGCACGGGCATACAGGCCTTTCCTGTCCCGCGATTCGCACACGGACAGCGGAGTGGAAACGTGGACAAGCAGGAACACGCCCACGGCTTCGGCCATCTCCCGGACTTCTTGTCTGGTCTTGTCAAAGGGAGCGATGGGTGCGCATATCACCATTCCGCCAGCACCGGCAATCAGCGAGGCAACCCACCCGAGCCGGCGTACGTTGGTTTCCCGTTCCTCCCGCGTAAACCCTAGGTCTGGGGACAGTGTCCGTCGCACGTCGTCGCCGTCAAGCAATGTCACCGGCCGTAACTCATCCAGCACAAGGCGTTCAGACAATGCCCTTGCCACAGTGGACTTGCCCGAGCCGGAAAGTCCGGTCAGGAAGACCACCACGCCTTTTTGCGCGGCACCGTCCCTGAGGGCTGGCCGGGATGGCAAGGACGCACTAGGCGTCCAAGTGTTCACGGTTGCTGAAACAGTGGAGAAATCCAGTACCCGATCTGCGGATAGTGTTTGTAGAAGATGGTCATGAAGAATCTTCCCACGGTGCGGATCGGTCCTGTTTGAGGGCAAGACAATCATTCCCAGCCGGGCGCCGTCGACGTTGTCAACAATCTGGGACAGTTCATCCAATAAGGCTTGGACCGTGTAGCGTCCGTGCGGTTGCGGCCCGCATTCAGCCACGATCCAAAGGACCGCATTCTCCTGATGTGCCGATTCTATGGCCAAAGCGACCTGTGAGTTTCGAGGGGTTTCGGAGAACACTGCGAGTACTGTTTGCTTGCCGTCGGAAGCTTGTGCCAGTGGCTCCGTTAGCCGGATGCTGCGTGCCGGAGGATGCTCCGCCCAGCGGAGAACGGATAGGGAGCCCGCCAAATATCTTGTGTCTGTTGTTGGGGTCAGGGCAAGGGGAGAGGTCCCTGTGACATCCAACCGTGCCAAGGGCGTTCCATCCGGATCGGTCAGCAATATTGCCCGATTCTTCAGTGCTTCTTGGGCAACACCGGATGGGACACGAAGGAGAAATGGGGCTGGCCAGCCCTCGGGCACTTGGTGAGGAAGGCAGTAGCCATTTGCAGGGGCAAATAAGCCGCCTGCAAGGAGCTCCAACTCATCCAGATCGGTTCCGGACATGGCATGTTGCGGTAGATTGGCGGCAAAATCATTCTCACTTTTCATGGGCTTCAACATTCTCTCCGGTGGCAAGTTCTTGGCTGCCAAGCTGGTTGCGCCGTTGCATTCGTTCCCTGGTGGCGAGTGCAGGAAGGCCGAAGTGAAGCCTGATGGCCATCCATGCAAGTGGAGTCACGAGCAAGAAAGCCACAAGGGTTAGTGCCGTTAGGTGGTTTTCCAGTCCGAGCATCTTCAGCCCTGATGCCAGAAGGACGAATGCTAACGCGCGGCGGATAAACCCGCCGGACAGCCGGCTGGAAAGTTGGGCGCCAATGAAGACGCCCGGAATGCTGCCGATAATCAAGGGAATCGTCAGGCCGAGGTCCAGATCACCAAAGAGGGTGTGCCCAAACGCGGCCGCCGCAACCAGTGGGACGGCCTGCAGCAGGTCTGTTCCCACCAGCTGGTTGGTCTTGAGTGCGGGGTAGATCATCATCAATCCGATGATGATGATGGACCCCGATCCGACGGACGTCATCCCAACGATGACCCCGCCAACAATTCCCAGGAGGACAGTCGGAAGGGGGCGGGCGCGAAGGGGGCCGTTTTGTAGCGACGTGGGGGCGTCTTGACCGTGACGCTGTGCCTTGGTGCGCTCGACGATTTTTAGATACGCCCGCACTGCAAGCAATAGTGCGGAAACAAGGAGTGCGACGCCGAGCGCAATACGTACGCCGTTTTGCACAGCTTCGGCCGGTCCCATCCACTTAAGGATCAAGACTCCGCAAAATGCTGACGGAACTGAGCCGATAACCAGCCATTTGACCAGTTCCAGATTGACGGTTTTCTGGCGAAGGTGAACCCACGAGCCCACGGGTTTCATGACGGCACTGGCAACCAGATCACTGGAGACGGCAGCCAAGGGCGGAACACCAAATATTAGGACCAAGGCAGGCGTCATGAGTGCCCCGCCTCCCATCCCGGTCAGGCCAACAACTATTCCTACGCCAAACGCTGCCAAAACGACCCATGAGTCCATAGCAAACAATAGTGTCACCGGAGCGGCCGGCAGCCCACGCGTAATTTTGGCTGCCGTCGAGTGCCCATCTAGGTAAAACACAGTAGTCCGATAGGTAAAACGAGTATTAGATTCTCTACCGAAGCACTTTCAACACCTGTGACCTAGCTGGATAGTGTGTTATTGGCAGGGTTAATTACCTTAAGGATGTCGGCATGAACCATTCTCGAGCCAAAGCTCACTTGCTGGTGGGGGGGGGTGGCAGTCATCGCCGCCCTCAGCGCATTTACTCCCGCCGGTTCAGGTAGCTCGCTGAGCGAGGGCATGGGCGGCGGCAGTGCTAAGTCAGTGCGGATTGGATATTTTCCAACCTGACACATGCCCCGGCAATCGTCAGGGCGGAAAGGGTTGCTTGCCACTCGGCTGAAGGAGACCACTCTCGAGCCGGTCATCTTCAGTGCCGGGCCGTCGGCCATTGAGGACCTGTTCCCGGGGGCCGTTGACATGGTCTTTGCCGGGCCAAATCCCACGGTCAACGGCTACAGCAAGAGAAACGGAGAAGCCTCGCGGGTGGTGGCGGGTGCCGCGTCGGTTGGGGCCGGACTTGTGGTGCGGTCCGGGATCGACACTCATTCTCAGTTGCGGGGGGGGGGGGGGGGGGGGGCAAAACTGGCCACCACGCAATTGGGAAATACTCAGGATGTTGCTTTGAGTCACGAGCTAAAGGGGCAGAGCCTGAGCACTTACACTGAAGGCGGCGGTGACGTGCGCATTCTGCCTCAAGACAACGCCACCGCACTGCAATCGTTCTTGCGCCAAGTCATCGACGGTGCATGGCTCCCGGAACCCTGGCTTTCCCAATTGCTGCTGACAGGTGAGGGACTCATTTTAGTCAATGAAAGCAGCCTGTGGCCGTACAGCTCATTTGTAGTGACAAATGTGGTGCCAAGAAGGATTTTCTTGATAAATACCCAAAGACAGTTGCCGCCGTGGTGGAGGAAGAGCTCGACTCGATTGAATTCATCAATGACCATCCCGACCAGGCCAAGGCCGTCGTCAACGCCGGAATTCACACGATTACCGGCAAATCGATTGATGCCGCAGTACTTGATCGGAACTGGAACAACGTGAAATTTGGCGACGATCCACTGGCACAAAGGTTGTTGGCCGGTGCTGCAAATGCGGAGTCCGTCGGGTTGCAGGGGAAAGTTGACCTGTCCGGACTTTCTGATGTACGAATACTCAATTCCATCCTTGTTGCCAGAGGACTGAGCACGGTGAAGGCACCATGACTGCCGTGTGGCCGCTGGACCGCCACGGCAGCAGCCTTTTGGATTCGGAAGTCAGTATCTCGGTAAAATCGGTGGGCAAGACATATCGCGGGAATGGGATGTTGACAGCGGTGCTGGTTGACATCGAATTGGATGTCCTGGACGGCGAGTTTGTGTGCCTATTGGGGCGGTCGGGGTGCGGCAAGTCCACACTTTTGAACCTGATTGCCGGACTGTACTCTCCTACCCGCGGCGTCATCGAAACTGGCCGGCGAAAAGTGGGGTGATGTTCCAGGACGACAATCTCTTTCCGTGGCTGACGGTCCGGGGGTACATCGAACTGGCGCTACGTCTATTCAGTGTGCCTCATGCAGAGTTCAAGGAACGGGCAGCCTCACTGCTGGAGTCAGTGAGGCTGCCCGGCATGGCCAAGCTCCGCCCCCATGAGCTCTCCGGTGGTATACGCCAACGGGCTGCGCTGGCCAAAACTTTGGCCCAGGACTGCCAGATACTGCTCATGGATGAACCATTCGGTGCCCTCGGCTCTTTTACCCGTGACGCCATGCATAATGAAACTAGAAGAATCCACGCCGAACGCGGACTTACGGTGGTCTTTGCGACGCATAATTCGCGGGAGGCCGTCCGGTTCGCTGACCGAATCGTCATCATGGCGCCGACGCCGGGCCGGGTAGAGGCACACATGGCAATCATGCCGCCCCACCCGCGCAACGCTGACAGTGTTGAGTTTTCCGCCGTGGCGGCCCAGCTCACTCACCACATAAGGACACAACAGCCGTGAGCCGGTCCGGGATGTTTCAAGGGACCTCGTCGGGTGGGCCGGCGTTGAAGGCGCGATCGGCGCCACATCGAACATTGCGCCGTCGCATGAGACAGCTCGTTTCGCCATTGATTGCCGCTGCTGTGGTGGTAGCTCTATGGGACGCGATCTACCTTTCAGGCTGGCGTCCCGGTTACGTTTTGCCGACGCCCTTTATGGTGGGGCAACGATTGGTGGGGATGGTCTCGGACGGGAAATTCTGGGTGGGGGTGTCCACGACTCTTCTTCGAGCCACCATCGGGTTTGGCTCCGCAGTTGTCGTCGGGACCTGCTTTGGCATGGCTGAAATTAGCCAAAGGGCCTTTCGGGCAACGGTGCGTTCGTTGATTACTGGCATGCAAACCGTGCCATCGATCGCATGGTTCTCTTTTGTCATCTTCTTGGTTGGTTTGTCCGAGCAAGCAATCCTCTTTGTTGTCCTGTTGGGAGCCGCACCGTCGGTGGCCAACGGACTGATTTCCGGAGTTGATGAGACACCGGTCGCCGTCATCCGAAACGCCCGTTCGATGGGGACAACAGGTGTCAGGCTCTACCCGTTCTTCGTCATTCCAGCGACTCTCCCTGCATACTGTTCAGGCCTCAAAGGGGGATAGGCATTTGCGTGGAGAAGCCTCATGGCCGGTGAACTCGTGGTCATCATTGCCTCCAAGCCGTCCTTGGGGGTCTCGTTGCAATATTTCCGAGTGTTTTCAGATACTTCGGGAGTGATGGCGGTCATCTTGATCATCGGGATGGGAGCTGACAGGGCTCTGCCCGCCATAATTGAGGGCCTCCAACGACGCCGTGGCCTAGGTGGTGGGATCATGGACCAAGCACGATAGTCTGCAGGGACGAAGATGGCCGGACGACTCAAAGCAGGAGGCTTCAATGCATGTGACGGCCAAGGCTGACTATGCACTTCGCGCGGTTGTGGAACTCGTCCTGCACGACGGCGAGATCGTCACCAGGGAACGGCTCGCCTCTGAACAGCAGATTCCAACAAAGTTTCTCGAATCTATACTGGCCCAACTCACCAGGGGCGGAATACTTGTCGCCAAGCGAGGCGTCAATGGGGGGTATCACCTTGGCCGACCGGCGGCAGATATTTCAGTAGCAGATGTGATCAGAGCTGTCGATGGTCCACTGGCAGGTGTGCGGGGCGAACGCCCCGAAGATGTTTTCTATCCTGACTCCAGTTCCCACCTGCGAGAAGTATGGGTTGCTGCGCGTGCCAGCCTGCGAGCAGTCTTGGAGATGACCTCAATGCAGGATGTTGCTCGCAAATCACTGCCGGAGGAAGTCGTGACACTTTTGGGCCAGCCAGGCGTTTGGGCCCGCCGCTAATTCACGAACAAGTGGGACGGGCCTAAAACAAGTAGCGCATTTGGGCGGGTGGGTAGCCGGTGCCAAAAGACGGGTGAGCTCTACTCATGTGCCAAGATCTGAATCCTAATACCGTGGAAGCATCATCAATTCTTGCATTCTGAACTGGTATTAGGCGGGTCTCAATATGCGTTCTCGTTGTCGATTTTCCTCCCACCAACATTTTGCGCCTACGGCGCAACCACACTCTCCTCACTATCACGAACGAGCCATAAGCCTTCAAGGAACCAAATCCTTGAACTGGCGGCTCCCACATTCGGGGCCGGCGGCGGTGAAGTCTTCTGAGACCAAGACTTTCCCCCAGCCGTCGTCGGTCCCCTCCACAGCCGAAATAGTCTCGAGGTGGCCCGCGTGAGCCAGCTCAACGAACGAGCACTGTTCGGCGCAAATGTGTCCTTTGACCGCGTTAGGAAACCGGGCAACGCCCGGACGGGGTCTCCGACAGAAACAGCCGCGGTCTCCGGGGTAGCGTGGGCTGTGAAGTATCACCGCACCCTATTAGTCTCGGACGCCCTAGTCCTGATCGTCGTCCTCCTACTTTCCACCTACCTGCGATTCGGAGCCGATGGCGGCGAAGCAGCAGTGGGCAGTGCCGAAATAGGCTATCTATTCGTGTCAGTAGCCGTTTTTGTGTGCTGGATGGCGGCTCTGGGCCTTTACCGGAGCCGAGATCCAAAAGTGGTGGGACTGGGCGCTGACGAATACAAGCGGGTGGTCTCAGCGACTATCGCCCTATTGGGACTACTGGCCATTGTGTCCCTTTTGTTTAAGATCGACGTTGCCAGGGGATATTTTGCGCTGGCCTTTTCATTGGGAGTAGTAGGACTACTAAGTTCCCGCTGGGCTTTGAGGAACTGGTTGACGGGGCAGCGAAATTACGGTCACTTCCTTTCCAGAGTAATTGTCCTTGGCAGCAGTAAGGACGTCGGTTATGTGATTGGTCAGATTCAGAAGAAATCCGGCGCAGCCTACCAAGTCATTGGTGCAGCACTGACCGGCGGCCACGACATGGGTTTTCTGATGGTGGGCAACAACAAGATACCCCTCGTATCCACGATCGATACAGTGGTAGACGCAGTGAAGCAGCTGCGCGCAGATGCCGTCATTGTTGCCGGCCCCGTCAAAGGTGGCAGCAAATTCGTACAGAGACTCGGCTGGGAACTGGAGGAATCAGCCACGGAATTGGTCTTGGCCACCGGGCTCACCAGTGTTGCCGGCCCTCGAATCCACTCCAGACCAGTGGAGGGTTTGCCCTTGATGCACGTGGAACTTCCCCAATATTCCGGAGCCAAACATGTTCTGAAAAGGTTACTGGACGTGGCTTTGTCGGCCATGGCCTTAGTGGTCCTGACGCCGCTTCTGGCTGTTCTGGCGGTGATCGTTCGTCGTGACAGCCCGGGACCGGCAATCTTCCGTCAGGAGCGCATAGGAAGGTCGGGAGAACCGTTCATGATGTACAAATTCCGTTCCATGGTTCAAACGGCAGAGGATGACCTGGCTTCTTTGTTGGAAATGAACGAGGGAGCCGGTCCACTGTTCAAAATCCACGACGACCCCCGGGTAACACGTTCTGGACGTTGGATGCGCAAGTACTCCCTAGATGAGCTCCCGCAGTTCTGGAATGTCCTACGAGGAGACATGAGCCTTGTGGGGCCGCGTCCGCCACTACGTTGCGAAGTGGACGCCTACAAATCCCGAGTGCAACGCCGCCTCTATATCAAGCCCGGCCTGACGGGAATGTGGCAGATCAACGGGCGGTCGGAACTCAACTGGAAAGACAGTGTCAGATTAGACCTCTACTACGTTGAAAACTGGTCCCTGACCGGTGACGTCATCATTTTGTGGCGGACCGCCAAAATGCTCTTCAAATCTCAAGGGGCATACTAGTGATCTGGGGGACTATGTTCATGGATATTCAAACTTCGATCTGTGAAACAGCTGACCTGGACATCGACCACGCCACAGACCAGGTCCTAGCCGAGTCTGTGGCGTGGCACGCGGGCGAGTCTCTGAGACGGCTCCAGTCATGGGCCATTCACCATGGGGTTGGCAGCGGAAAACTTAAGGACGACGGCGACAGGACCTCCCAAGAATTTATCGCAGCCGTTCTGGGCCGACTCCGTCCCGGCGACGACATTCTCTCGGAGGAAGGCTTGGACAGCCGGGATAGGTTGTCCGCCCGACGCGTGTGGATCATTGACCCCCTTGACGGAACGCGGGAGTTTTCCGAAGGCAGACCCGATTGGGCGGTTCATGTTGCCTTGTGGGAAGACGGGGCTTTGGCGGCCGGCGCTGTGGCGCTGCCATCTGCAGGTCGCGTAATCGGCGCGTGCATCAAGCAGGTTGATTTCGCGCCTCCGGAAAACCAGAAACTACGCATCGCAGTCTCCCGTAGCAGGGCGCCTGAGGTGGCTGAGCGAGTGGCGGGAGAGCTCAACGCCGAGCTGGTACCCATGGGCTCGGCCGGATTTAAGACTTGGGCCGTTGTTGATGGACAGGTGGACGCCTACCTCCACGCTGGCGGGCAATACGAGTGGGACTCGGCGGCCCCCGTCTTTGCTGCGCAAAGTGCCGGACTTCATGCCAGCAGAATCGACGGCTCAGCCCTGACCTACAACGAGCCGGTGCCGTACCTTCCTGACTTGCTCATCTGCCGTGTTGCGGACAGTCCACTCCTCTTGGGGGCAATCAAGAACGCAACGGTTAATTGCACGGAATCAACGAAGACATCAGCCGAAAGGACTCTCCCATGATGAACGTGCGTGGTGCGCGGGTAAAACGGAACCTGACCCAGCTTCAGACTCTGGAATCCGAGGCAATCTACATCATCCGTGAAATTGTCGCCGAAGTTGAGTATCCGGCCATGCTATTCTCAGGCGGCAAGGATTCAATCGTCATGCTCCATCTGGCGGCAAAGGCATTTGCGCCGGCAGCCATACCTTTTCCGCTCCTGCACATCGATACCGGGCATAACTTTCCTGAAGTCCTGGCATTTCGGGACCGATGCGTGGAAAAGTATCGGGTCAGCCTGATAGTTGGCTCCGTCCAGGACGCCATTGACCGGGGCGTCGCTTTTGAGGAAGCAAATGGGTCCAGGAACCGGAGTCAGACCCCGGTTCTGTTGGAAACGGCAGCGAAACACGGCTTCAATGCGCTCATGGGTGGTGCCCGTAGGGACGAGGAAAAAGCTCGTGCCAAAGAACGCATATTTTCTTTCCGTGACGAATTCGGCCAGTGGGATCCCAAGAACCAGCGCCCCGAATTGTGGGATATCTTCAATGCCCAGGTTCACCCGGGGGAGAGCATCAGGGTATTTCCTCTCTCCAATTGGACTGAGCTGGACGTTTGGGACTACATCGCACAGGAACGGATAGGGGTTCCTGCGATCTACTACGCGCATGAGCGTACGGTGTTCGAACGCAACGGCATGTGGTTCGCGGCCAACGAGTTTTGCCGGCCCAAAGAGACCGAGCCCACCTCGAGGCAAACAGTGCGGTACAGGACCGTTGGTGATGCAACTTTGACTGCGGCGGTGCTTTCAGATGCAGACACGGTTGAAAAGATTGTCGAAGAGATTTGCGTGACTCGAATCACCGAGCGCGGGGCAACCAGAGGCGACGACAAAGTAAGTGAAGCCGCCATGGAGGATCGAAAAAAAGAGGGGTACTTCTGATGGATCTACTCAGGTTCGCAACAGCAGGATCAGTTGACGATGGCAAAAGTACGCTCATTGGACGGCTGCTTTACGATTCCAAGTCAATCTTCACGGATCAGCTTGAGGCAATTGAGCGTACCAGCGTGAACATGGGCGCGGAATATACCGAACTTGCCTTGCTCACTGATGGATTGCGTGCCGAGCGTGAACAGGGAATCACCATCGACGTGGCTTATCGCTACTTTGCAACCCCAGCGCGCAAGTTCATCATTGCCGATACTCCAGGGCATATCCAGTACACACGCAACATGGTGACCGGGGCGTCAACGGCTGACCTGGCAATTGTGCTAGTTGACGCCCGCAAAGGACTTCTGGAACAAAGCCGGCGGCATTCGTTCCTGGTTTCCCTTCTTCGTGTCCCGCACTTGGTGCTGGCCATCAATAAGATGGACCTTGTGGGCTGGTCTCAGGACGTGTTCGAAGAGATCCGCCAGGACTTCATGGAATTTGCGGCGAAACTGGAAATCTCGGATCTGACGGTCATCCCCGTTTCAGCGCTCGAGGGTGACAACGTGGTCAACCGCTCGGAGAACATGCCCTGGTATCACGGTACGTCGCTGCTCCATCACCTGGAAAACGTCTATGTTGGCAGTGACCGGAACTTGGTTGACGGCCGGTTTCCGGTTCAGTACGTCATTCGCCCGCATTCAAACGACTTCCATGACTACCGGGGCTATGCGGGCAAGATTGCTGGGGGCGTAATGAAAGTCGGCGATGACGTTGTGGTCCTGCCGAGTGGGTTGCCGTCAAAAATTTCTGCCATTGAGTATGGCGGCAAGGAAATTACCGAGGCTTTCGCGCCCATGTCCGTGACGGTCCGTCTGGAAGACGATATTGACATTTCCCGCGGCGACATGATTTGCCGGCCAAACAATCAGCCCCAAGTCACCCAGGACATCGATGCCATGGTGGCTTGGATGAGTGAGGAGCCACTACGGCCCGGTCAAAAATTGGTCATCAAGCACACCACACGCCGGACCCGGACCCTCGTCAAAGAGTTGCACTACGAACTAAACGTGAACACGCTACACCGTGACGAGGAAGCGACGGAGCTAAAACTCAACAGAATTGGGAGGATTAAGTTACGGACGACGACGCCGCTGCTCGCCGATACCTACGGCCGAAACCGCGAGACTGGCGGCTTTGTCCTCATAGACGAACGTACGTACCGAACCGTGGGAGCGGGCATGATTATCTAGTCCAAGCACCGCAAATGCGGCACGAAAGTTTCCTTTCGTTACCAAAATGTTGTAAACTCTTTTCCTGTAAGTACGGGCCCTTTGAGGTCCGATAAAAATTCCTGATCGCAGCCGGTCTCACTGTGCATCGTGATTTATGGCCTGCGGGCCCAGGAGTAGCCAATTGAGTTTATTGAATACTAGTAGTTTGCCACGGGTGAAAGCCCCGTTCTTCAACCGAAAAAAGACGAAGAGTGTGCTTGCCGCTGGCGGTGTAGCACTGACTGTTGCTCTCGGTGCCACTACCCTCGCCACGTTGCCCGCCCAAGCCGATTCGGTTGAGCTGGTGGCCAACGGTGGAATGGAAAATGGTGTGTCAGGGTGGAAAACCAATGACGCCTCCAACCAAAAACTGAGCACTGTGCCGGGCGGACACTCGGGCAAATCGGCAATGGAACTGTCCACCATCGCGCCACAGACGGCAGTCTTAAACGACGCCGTCAATACAGTCAAATCCACCACAGCCGGTGATGATTACACTGTCAGCGCCTGGGTGCGGACAGACACCCCAAACATCTCCGGGCAGGTGCGGGTCATGCAGAGCAAAGGCTCCGCGCCGCTGACGGCCAAGTCTTTTTACTTGACCACCAACCAATGGACCAAGGTCGAATTCACCGTGTCCAGCCCGGTTGACGGCGCCGTCATGGACTTGAATGTTTTGACGTGGGGTATGAAACCTGAACAGAAACTTCTCATTGATGACGTCTCCATGCAATTAGCCACTGGCACAGAGGCGAAGCCGACACTGCCGCCTGCACCTGCGCCTGAGCCGACACTGCCGCCTGCACCTGCGCCTGAGCCGACACTGCCGCCTGCACCTGCGCCTGAGCCGACACTGCCGCCTGCACCTGCGCCTGAGCCGACACTGCCGCCTGCACCTGCGCCTGAGCCGACACTGTCCTCCAAGACCGTGTTTGGTTCAAGCTTGGGTATATCAAGTTCCGGTGGAAATCTGGTCACGGCACTAGCCCGTGAAGAGGACCGGTTTGGCAAACTTGGCGTAGTACGGACGTTCGATAATGTCCTGCCGTCCAGCTGGAAAAACCTGGGCCCACTGCAGGGCAAAGCGGTAGTAATCTCATTCCGGCCTCTGCCTGCCGATGTCTTGGCAGGGACTTACGATGCCCAGTTACTTGACTGGTTCAAAAATGCCCCCACGACGTCCGAGACCTACTGGTCTTACGTGCATGAACCGGAAGCAGAAATTTCTGCGGGTAAGTTCACAGCGGCCGAATACCGGGCTGCCTGGAAGCGGATCGCCGGCCTTGCGAAGCAGGCCAACAACGTTCACCTGCATTCCACTTTGATTCTCATGGGGTGGACTGTCAATCCGTCCTCGAAGCTGAACTGGAGAGACTATTACCCCGGTGATGAATTTATCGATGTGATGGGGTGGGATCCATACAACGATGCTGGCAGTGTTGCCGGACCGCAGAGCTACCCGGATCCGGCAAAGATTTACGACGGTGTCGTAGCCGTTAGCAAATCCGTGAACAAGCCATTTGCCATTGCTGAAACGGGTAGTCGCCTCATACCCTCTGACCCGACAGGAGCAGGCCGCGCGGCTTGGCTGACGAAAGTAGGGCAGTACCTGAAGGAAAACAATGCCGTATTCGTTGCGTACTGGGATTCGGCGGTTTCGATTGGGGATTACCGCTTGACTGATGCACCTTCTGCGAATGCATGGAAGGCTCTGGTGACGGGTTAGGGGAGGCTAGATTCCTCTCCCCCGGCTGTGTAGGGTCCGCATTACCCGTTCAGGGGAAACCAGACCCCACGCCACGGCAATGGCAAGGGGAGCGCGAGGCTCAAAGGGATTGCGTTGGGCGGCTGATGTCGCCCAACGCAATGCCTTTTTTCTTTGGCCCAAGGCGGCGTGGGCAAACGCGACTTGTCCTCGAATGCGCGCTGAACCAGCTGGCACCGTCTCGAATTCAGGATATTTGGCCAGTATCCAGGACAGTCCCTCCAACATGGTTTGCCACCGTTGGAAGAAAAATGATTGGCCTCCCCAGCGGACCACCGTCATCGTCTGGGCCACGTGAACAATGGGGTGTCTGCGTGAAACCCGCAGAAGAAAGTCGTAGTCCTCACCAAAGCCACCAGGGACGTCCTCGCCAACCAAACCGAACCCCTGAACGACGGCGTCGCGACGCATGAGAAACGTGGACGGGTGCAGTTCAGTATGCCGATCGCGAAGCAGATCCTGAAAGGTGATCACGGATTTTCCTAGCTGCCGGTCATGGAACTCGCCGCTGTAGTTGACGCTGATGTCGCAGGTGGAAAACTCGGCTGCAGGGTTTCTTGTCAACAGCTCGACCTGGGCAGCGATTTTTCCCGACTTCCAATAGTCGTCATCATCGCAGAATGCGATGAATTCACCGGAGGCAGCTTCGATCCCAGTATTCCGGGCGCCAGCTAATCCCGGTGCCCGGGCATTGGAAAGGACTCTAACGATTCGCCTAGGATTAGCGGACTGCAGCGTCATATCTGGTTCGCACTGGTCAAAAATAACAAGTACTTCAATAGCTCCTGTGTAGGACTGTCCCACCACGCTGGCTATTGCCTCACGCAACATCTCTGGACGGTTTCTAGTTGCAATAATGGTGGTGACTGGCCGCATCAGCGCATCCGCACCGCCGCTCATGCCATCATCCGATGGTGCGCGGGGACCGGAAAATCGGGTCCAGTGTTGGTGATCTCGGTTGGTGAAATACCCAACTGCCCCCAGATCAGGTCCCACCGCTTGGAACCCATGCCGGGAGCTGGTGACAGCAGGGTGGCCGAAGGGACTCCCCTCCTGCCAAGCCGTCGCTGGACGGCAGGTCCGGAGAAAAGGTTCGGAAAATATGGTTTCTTTGCGTTGTGCGGATGAGCAGTTTGCAGGCTATCCGTTGCGTCAACGTACCTCAAATCAATCTCCCTGTTGTGGCTTAGCGCCATGGCTAAAACCGAATCAGTGTCCGTGTGCACCAAGACATCAGAACCTGTAACGTCACGTGCCGCTGAATAAATTGACTGAAGGATGCTTGAGTAGCTGGAGAGTATGCCGCGCAGTCGGGAGGTCTCGAATCTTGAGGTGCTTTTGATCCTGACTGCACGTCTTTCAACTGCTTTTCGCAAACCTAGGACCGATTCAACGTTGATCTTGTCCCAGCCGCCGAAGGCCATCTTTCCTGTCTCCTGCCAGAAATCACATGCGTTGAATGGCAAGCCACAGCTACAATCTTCATTCGCCAGGACCCCGCCCTCCCAGATTCTCTGGGTGTCGCCCAGGACCGTCACCTGTACCTGCCGGGAGATGTCTTGGCAGAGACTTTCCAACACCTCTTCAGACCGGGTTACAGTGTAAAGAAGCACCGGTGCCCCATCGGAGGATCGGTTTGCCTGGTGTCGTCTGCGGTCCAAGAGTCGAGCGAGCTGGAATGCAGTTCCTTCCGTTCCAGGAAAAATCACATCGGACAAAACATGGCTGCCTTCTTCTGTGGCGGCAAGGATCTCAATTCGGGCACTGAGATGCTCTAAGGATTCGACGCATGTGACAAGACCCCTGGCGTCGGACCAACGGGAAAATCGTTGCTGGTGGTCGTCCACATGTTCACCCTCGTGCGGATCGCGCGGAAAAACTATTGGCAAGTGTCCGGCCGCGCGGGCACCTGAAATGGTGGCCGGGCCACCATGAACCACAACGATGTCGCTGACTTCGATGAGGTTCGTCAAATCCGATGGCGGCAGGAAGGCGTCGCCGCGGGCAATTTGCGGCGCAGGGCTGTGTCCGTATTGCACCACCACGTCGTCGTCCGGGTGGGCAGCAGCCCACGTGTCGGCCCACGAGATCAGGCGGGTAAATGGATGATGGTCAGTACCCACAAGGACGGCGATGGTTCGGGCTCCTCGGGTGCTCATAGGAGCCTGCCTACTAGTTGAGCGTCGCGGTAGAGGCCTAACTGGTCTCGCCACTGGACCAGCATGAGATCCGAGAATGGCCGGCACAATCGTCCGGTAAGGGTTGGGCTTTCAACCCTGTCATAAACTTCAATGTAGATGGTGGAGATACCGAGCACTTTCCCGAACACGAAGAATGGCAGGGCACTTCCTGCTCCCGTGGAAACTATGACCGTCGGGTTGAAGCGGCGGATGACCGAGAACGCGAGTCGGGTGTTTCGGAGCAAATTCGGAAGGTTCCTCGTGGTGGGGGAGTGGGCCCAGTTTACATCGGCCTCCTTGCCCAATGCAGACGTGGCGTCGGGCGTGGGAAAAGTCACCCAGCAGCGGTCATTACCCTGCCACCAGGACTTGAGCGAGAGCAGCTGGGCCAAATGGCCGCCACTGGAACCTACGAGCAGGATCCGTTCATGGTTCGGGAGGGCGTTAAGCCTCTTGGCGTGTAGCGGTTTTGCTGCGCGCATGTGAATCTCCTCTTCCTGTGTGGACTGCCTCTAGGGGCGAACGCTGGCAGTGGCGTTCAGGTCGAAACTGATGTCCGGTGTGGCCCGGTAATTAAGGTGGGTTTCAGCTGCAATCGTGTTGACGCCGTCGACCAGTAGTCCAACAGGAACGTCTATGATCAACGGCGCAGCGTTGGCCACGGCCGTCCTGCGCGCGCTGGTGGCATACGTGGTGTCCGTTATGGTCCCGGAAGGCATGTTGCTTCGGCCAACCTCGGTCCCATTGACGTAAACCACCACCCCGTCGTCACCGGCGGTGTTGATGGTCAGCTTGACGACTTTTGCTGCTGACGGGACGGTGACCGTCTTGATGAAATAGGCTGTGACGGGTCGGCTCGTGGTGGGCCCTGAGATATCAATGTTGGTTCCAAGACCCGTTGTCCCGAAGCCCATCACACCGTTGCCTGAAGCCCACGGTGAGGTGTCGAAACCAGGGGCCTTCCAGCCTGTGGGCGGAGCAGGAGCTGCGAAGCGCCAACTCCACGCCGACTTTGCTGCCACAACCACCACGTCCACGGGTGCCGGTGGGGCAGTCACCGTGATCGGGGCTGTTGCCGAAGAAGTGGCGCCCTGGTCATCGGTAACGGTCAACGTCACCGTGTAGTTTCCAGCTGTCGCGTAGTCATGTGCGGTGGTCTTGTCGGTTGCGACGGCGCCGTCGCCGAAAGCCCAAGCGTAGGACACCACCTGTCCATCAGGGTCGCTTGAGTTGGACGCGTCAGCGGCAAGGTGCAGGTCGCTGACAGTGGTTGCAATGACGGCAACCGGAGGAACGTTGGCCGGAGGCGGTGTCCCCGAACCGATCTGAAAGTGCTGTGCAACGGTGCTCGCGGACAATGCCGTTGAATAGACGGCTGCCTCATCCAGCTCCCCTTTGAAATAGTTGCTTGACGCTCCGCCCCAAGTCGTGTCCCCGCCGATTCGCCAGTATCCGGCGTAGTTCTGTGCCCCGCTTTGTGGATTCGTGCCGACACTGCTGCCGTCCACGTACAGGACCATTCCAGCTGAGGACTGCGTGGCCACCATGTGATGCCAGGTGTTGTCGTTGTAGGCGGAGGAAGAGGTAATGATGTTCTCCTGGCCTGTGTAGGTGCCAAAGACCAGCGTGCCGTCATTTTTCATGTAAATGTGTCTGTCGTAGTTGCTGGAAAGTCCCGTTGCCGAGTTGCCGAAGCCGATCAGCTTCCCGCCGGAGGTGGTGTCGGTTTTGAACCACGTCTCAAGCGTGTAGGTCGTTGGATTTGAAATGGGCGTCCGATTGGCAACTGTCCCGTTGATACCGTCAAATGTCGCCGACGTTCCGAACCCGGAGCCCAACGCTGATGGTGTACCCAAAGTGACACCGCCAGCGTAGTCGCCGGTGTTGAACGTGCCGCTAGAATCTGCGGCCACAGAGCCTGTTGCGTCATCCATGCGCATGAACAACTGGGGATGGTCGGCGAACACGTCAGCACCATAAGTGTCTGTGGGTGGCGTGAACACAACGGGAGTCTGGCCCGTGCCCAGGGCATAGTGCTGGTTGACGCTCGCCGCATTCAACGCGGTCGGGTATACGGCAACTTCGTCGATCTTTCCGGCAAAGTAGGCGCTGCTGGAACCCCACGTCTGGTCCCCGCCAACTCGCCAGTATCCGGTATACGGCTGGGCCTGGGTCTGCGGATTAGTTCCTACCAACTTCCCATCGACGTACATGCTCATGCCGTTGCTGGACTGCGTAGCAGTGACAGAGTGCCATTTGCCGTCGTTGTAGTTGGATGCGGATGTGATGGTGTTGGCCACCCCGGTCCAGGTGCCAAAAACGAGTTGCCCATTGTCCTGCATATAGATGTGCCGGTCGTAGCTGCTGGACAGTCCTGTCGGCTGGTCACCGAAACCGATGAGTTTTCCACCCTTTGTGGTGGTGGTGTTGAACCAAAGTTCCAGGGAATAGGTTGACGGGCTGGAGTAAGTTGTGTTGCTGGTGATAAGTCCCGTCGTACCATTGAGTCCGACGGCGGTGTCCGATGTGCCAGCGATGGCCCCGGGTACGCCGAGAGTGGTTGTTCCTGAATAGGTGCCAGGGGAGAGCGAAGCACTGGAATCTTGTGCAAGCGAGCCGCTTGATTCGTCCAGGCGCCAGTATAGGCTCGGTGCCGAGTTGTAGACAGCGGCTCCATAAGGATCTGCCGGGGCTGGCCGAACGGCCTTGACGGTCCTCTCCAAGCTGGCTTGTCCGCCCGTGTTGTCCTTGACGACCAAGCGGATGGTGTAGCTGCCTGGCTGGGCGTAGGTGTGTGTCATCACCGCAGCTGCACCCGTTGTGCCGTCACCAAAGTCCCAGGCATATCCAACAAACGTCCCGCTGGTGGTGGAGCCGGAGGCGTCAACGGAAACGTCCTGCCCGGCGACGGTGGAAGTGAATGCAGCAACTGGGGGAGAAACTCCGCCTGATGCCGTTACCACCGGTGAACTCGGGGACAGGTTGCCTGCGGCATCCACCGCACGAACGAAGAACCGATTTTCTCCGGCCTTGGGCACGGTTGCGGTGGTCGAGGACGTGGTGGCAACGACCCGGTTGTCACGGAGGATCTGGTAGGTGACGCTGCCGCTATTGTCTGTTGACGGGGACCAGCTCAGCTTGACGGTGGAAGTTCCGTCCGCTGAAGGTGTGACAGCGGCTGGTGTTGTTGGGGCGATTGCATCGGTTTGCGCAAATCTGGCGAATCCTCCGGCCCAGCGGCCCATGGATGATGCCGTCGCAGCGGAAGTAATATCGCCGCCAGCCCACAAAGTTCCCGTGCTATCCGTTGATAGTGCCCAGATACCCTCACCTTTGCGCATGCTCATGGTGGGGGTGAAACTGGGAACCACCTGACCCGTTGCCCCGTTGTAGGCGGCGACCCAGCCAAGGGAGTCGGCCTCGGTCCAGTTGGTTCCGACGTTTGGCCAAGTGTAGGCGTTGGAATAATTCCAGTCGTTGCAGTGGCAGCCGGCGTAAACGATCCCGCTGGTTCCAGATGTCATGGCTTGGTAGTCGCCGTGGTTCTTGCCAATGTTTCCGGACAACCGGTCAAACGTGGTGGTGTCGTAGGAGAAGAAGCTGTGTTCGGATCCACCGACCCATACCCGGTTCCCCACCTCGCCAATGGCTTGCTGGTAGCTGGCCGCGGCACTCCACACAGGGCTCCATACTTGCGCAGCAAGCGGTGCGTTGGTGGAAGTTTGAACCGCGGCAGCCTTGTTCGCGGCGGACGTCTGGGATGTGGTGAAGTAGCCGGCCGCGTACAGCCGGCCACCATCGGCGGAGGAACCGATTGACACAACCGAACCATTGAAATCCGGATTCCAGTCGGTGCTCGGTGCGCCGGTGGTGGCTGAGACACGTCCGGCACTCCGGGCGTAGACGGCTCCACCGGTAGGGCCGGTCAAGTGCGTGAATGCTCCACCGAGATAGAGCCAATTGTCTTTAACAGTCAGACTGCGAATATCCAGCACGCCTGAGGTGAGTCGGTTCTCAACTTTTAGATTGAAACCACTCGCAGTGGCTCCTGTGACCGGGTTGAGGGCAACGATCGCCGTTGTTGGCTGCCCGTTGGTAGAATTGAAGCGGCCGGCCGCCACAAGGTTTCCATTGGGAAGCACAGTCAAAGCCTCGACGGAGGCGTTCAGCTTGGGTGTGAAGGTTCTAATCAACTCTCCGTCGGCGACGTTGAACGCTGCAAGGAACGGTTGGTCCACTTTGTCCGTGCCGGTGGAGGTGGCACTTTTTTGAACGTAGCGGAAGTTTCCGCCAACGTACATAGTGTTCCCGATCTGGGCAAAGGCTTGGACTTCATTGTCGCCTTCCCGGGCCGAGGGATTTCCCAGACCGGAGACTCCCCAAGGGCTGTTCAATGCCAACGACTGTGCAACGGGAGTGTTTGTTGAGGCGCTGGTCCCGGCATCGACAATGCGTTGGAAGCCGGCATCTAGGGAGCGGAGCATGGGGCGCAGGTACATTTCGGTGTAGGGCCTGGCGCTGCCGACCCCCGTGGTGGCTGACCAAAGGTACGTGGTGGCACTATTGGTGCCCGTGACTTTGCTGCCGTACGCGAACCCAAGGGTGTAGCCCTGGTTTTGCGGACTCGACATGTCTACTCGGTTGTAGGTTGAATCTGTGCCAAAGCTGGAGGTCAATCCGCCTGAGCCCTTGGAGCCGTCGAACGAGAACGACGCCACCTGGTGTTCGGCACCGAATGTCCAAACCCAGCGGTCACCCTTGTTGGTGTTGAACCTGGCTTCCTGCCATGCAGCTCCCGCGGCGTCTTTTGCACGTTTGATCCTAATCCCGTCTGGGAGTGCATCGACATTGGTGTTGTTCAAGAGCCCGTTGATCGTTTGGGCCGAGTATTGGGTGGTGGCCGAGGACATCGGACTCAAACCCGCGGTACGTAGTGCCGAGGGCGAACCCTTGCCCTCGTTATGGTCTGTCCAGCCTTCACGGCCCTTGCCAATGAGGACCCAGCCACCGCCGTCGGTGGTCATGTCGCAGTAGAACTGAGCGGGTGCGCTCATTGCCGGGGTGAGCAACCAATATGTCCCGTCCGCCGCGTCGGGCTTGTCCTGCTTGATTTCCCAGCAGGATGCAGCTGCTGTGCTAGCTGCGGCACCGTCAAACACTGGCGGTGCCGCTGTCGCGGCATTCACCGAGAGTCCTGTGAGCAGGGCAGTAGCAACGGCTGTTGACGTTAAAAGCCCCAGAGCCTTGAGCGGCTTCGGCATTGGGTGCCTCCTAAGAACTTGAAATGGGTTGGGACTTTTATGGCTCCGAACCCAAGACCATCGCCCAAATAGGCCGGTCAAGTGAGGCAAGCATAGGACGGGGACTGCGCGGCGGATAAGCGAAATTTGCGTCATCTTGTACCCGATTTTTAGCGGAAGATACGTGCGGAATGAGGGCAACTACCTACTTTCATGACAGTCCTACTCGGGCAGGTGCCGGGCGCTTGACTCGGGGACGCGCGTGCGGAACATTCGAGCACAGGGGTCTCACACTGCCATTATCAAATTCGGCTCCCCAAACATAGAGGAGCATGCATGGGACTGAACTTGGATCGTGTCGTCACTGGTTCTGGCTCAACGCCGTTGGACCAGTTAGTCCAGCAGTTGTGGCAGGGTCAGGTGGACACTGGTGAGGTAAGAGTTGTCATTGATCCGGCGCCCAACCCTAACTGGCAGGAACAGGAATCGTATTGGGTATTGCCAGGGATTGCTCATGCCAGGATTCTGGTGCCGCGGGCTGACCGTCGTGTCACTGCGGGGAGCCTCTTGCAGTACAGTGCGCTGCGGCCTTGGAAGGCCAACGTGGTCCGCAACGGACTCGGGTACGTGGCGCATACCGGAGTCCGGCCCGGATTACACCGGCTCTCTGTGCAGGCACTGGTAGGACGCGAAGGGCCACCGGTCGCGTCTCGGCTGCCTATCGCCGAGGTGCAAGGACAGCTTCAGGCGCTGCAAAATTCTGTGGATCAACACGTGCAACTTCATGCATCCATAGGAATTCGAACGGGAGACAATCGTAAGCCAACCCTGCAATTGATCGACTCGTTGGGTCGCCCCGCGGGGTATGCAAAAGTGGCCTGGAATGAGAGCAGCAGGCAATTTATCACAACAGAAACTGCCGTATTGCAAGAAATTGGGAATAGCTCAGCGGCCATGCGCGCCCCGGGCTTGCTGTGCTCCGGTGAACTACACGGGTTCCCTTACCTCGTCACTGCCCCACTTCCTCCCGATGTGAGGGCGGTACGTCGTGGCGTCGAACCGCCCACCTCGAGGGAGTTCTATTCACTGTGTCCGGTGGTTCGTATGGATCACGTAGCCACCTCCATTCATTTCCAGCAGCTTTGCAAGCGACTGTCAGCGCCAGTTTCGGCAGGTGATCTCGAACTGCTGGGCGTGGCGAATCACTTAGCCGGTGTGCTGCGGGAGCGGAATCCTCGGATGCCAATAGCCGAACGGTGGCATGGCGATCTTGTGCCGTGGAACACCGCGCGGGACACCGCAGGAGTGTTGTGGTGTTGGGATTGGGAATCCTCGGAAAGGGACGCGGTAGCAGGGCTTGACGCCGTGCATTGGGCGTTTAGTGTGCGCCGGGAGAGTGGCATGGGCGCCAGCACCGAAAATTTGAGTGCTTCCATTCTCGAGGCGGGCCAGCATTTGCACGCGGCAGGACTCCGCACGGATTCTTGGGCCGATCTTGCGGCAATCTACGCACTGGTTATGACAGAACGGGCCTGGGCGCTCGCGAGAGAGAACGGTGGCTGGGTCAGATCGTGGATTTCGCCAAAGGAACTGATGGACTTGATGCACGCTGCTGAGGGGAAATTGACTGCTCCCTTGTTGGGATGATGGTGGCGGAGTCCGAAGCAGAAGCGCAGAGGCGCAACACTCATTTGCGCCAGAGTCGAGGCTTTTCCAGGTATGCAGAAAGTTGTTCATTGTGAGGTTCGAAAAAGGCCATCAAATCTTCCCGGGCTGCCGCGGGCATGGATGACCTTTGGCTGGCATTGAACGTTTTGGTGGTTGGCAGTGCAAAGCGCGGAATATCCAAGAAATCGCAGACAATGTCAAAGGTTCCCTGCACGTCGTCGTACATGTCCTCGCTGCGCAGCACCAGCAGTTGATTCGAGGGGAAAAAGGATTGCCAGTTCTGAATTTGTGGAAGGTATATTCCTCGTGACCTGTACGAGTAGAAGTCATGCGCCGAACTGTAATATCCGGGATCGGTAGCCATACGCTCAAGCTCACCTGAGAGCCTGTCGGGCTCGGCAGCCAATGCCGCCTCAAAGCTGAGGGGCTCAACGCCATTTTGGACGCGCTCCTGGTAGTGAGAGAAGGCCCGTTCCGCCGGATCTCGCAGCAAGGCAATGGCCTTGATGGCTGGTGATAGGTGGGCGGCCGCCTGGGCAATCCGGGGATCCCACATGTAGTACGGTGAAGCTTCGCCGCCTATGGGTCGGTAACCTAGTTGCCGGCGTTTGATGGCGCGGTAAGGTTCAGCATGAAAGTGGGAGCGGTACCAGTCAGAGTCCCGATGTTGTTCCTTGAAGAAGTAATCGGTACTTTTTTTACCCCTCATCTGGGGAAAAAGGCCCAGTACGCCAGGATGCATCAGCAGGTAGTTGAAGAGCGAGGTTGTCCCGCCCCTTTTGGACCCGACAATGAGAAAATCTGGTGCGGGACGGAACGACTGCGTTCCCACCGCATAGCTGCGGGTGATCCTATCCCCAACATCCTTCAGCCAACGGGGGGACTTGTCCTTGAGATTTTCAAGCGGTGCCATAGTTGATCCCAATCATCGGAATTAATCGAAAACGGGTGTGTTGTTCGAGGGTTTGTTCCCCTTGCGGGAGAATACCTTCAATTCACTGAGGCGCAGGCGCCGCCTATCCAGCCAGCACCAGATGCCAAGGATCACCATGGCGCCGACCCCCGCCACAAATACGCCAAGGGTCGACCGGCCGATGAAATGAATGACGGTAAGACTGATAGGTACGACACTGCAAACCGCGATGAAGAATGCATAAGCGGTGCGGCTAAAACCAAACTTGATACCCAGGAAAATTCGGGTCTCCACTGAAGCCAAAAAAGAATCCAGCAATAGACTAAATGCCCACGAAACTGCTGCTCCCATAATGCCCCATATGGGAACCAAAATCAGGTTTCCTGCAATATTAATTGCCAACACCACAGACTTATTGAAGGCCATCCAACCGCTTCGCCCGCTCATCATCAGCAACGCATCCACGTTTCCTGCTATGAGGAAGGCAATGGCCCCAAAGCACAAGACCACCAGTGACGGGGCGCCCGCTTCAAAGCCAGGGCCCAGCCAGCCCATCACGGTAGGCGAAAAGAACATAAAGATGCCATAAATTGGCACGCCAAGCATGACAATCCAAGTAACAGTAGTCGTATACAGTTCCTGAACGCGGGCAGTTTTTTCCTCACTGAGCAGTGCGCTGAACTGGGGCGAAACCACCATCCTCATGGCCGTGGAAATGATGAGCCCAGCACTGACGAATCTGCTGGCGGCACCGTATATGCCAGCCGCACTGGCGCCCGCTATTGCCCCGACCAAAACCACATCAAACCAAATGATCGATTGCTCAATGCCAGAGGAGTACCAGCGAGGTAAAGAGAATTTCCAGATTTTGGCGTGGGTGTCTTTATCCGGCCACCATCCTCCCGGAATGCCATGAACCCGTTCCTGAGCACGTATGCGCCTCCAAAGGACGAACAGGGCCACGATCATTGCCAACGCTGCAGGGGCTGCCCAAGCTACGGATGCTAGAACTGCAGTCCCGCCTATCGCGGCTACCCCAAGTACCAAAATTGGCCTGAGTGCCGGCAATCCAACGCTGCCAATGACGGTGTACGGGACAATGTTCCCCAAGCCCCTCGTCGCGGCTAGCGCCACCATGACCACTGCACCACACGGAAGAAACCAGCTGGTGGCTTGAATGGCCTGGACCAGTTGCTGGCCGTATCCGTCACTGGAGGTGTCCACCAACGGTGTTATGAAATAAAGCAGCAGCGCCAGCACCATGCCTACTATGACCGTTGGTACCAAAAGAGCAGTGGTTGCACCTCGAATCTTAGATCGGTCAGTCAATACCAGTCGCGGCAGAATCCACACGCCGGCAGTGTCCATGCCAGTTCGGGCAAGGCCCAAGGAAATGGTGAATACTGCAACCGTCTGCAGCACGACTCCGGATCCTGACTCCCCGAAGGACCTTGCGAGTACAAATGTTAAAGCGAAACCCATGACAGCGCTGATACCCGCGCCAACAATACTTACCAAACCGCCACGCGCAGCCTGTTTGAGCTCGGTGCCTTGTACCGCTGAGATAGCCCCTGACGATTTACTCAACGAAGCCCTTTCGAATGATCTTGCCGGCCCATTTTCCGGCCCATCGACATAACGTGTACAGTACTTCATCAACACCCGACGATCTAGAGACCCATCCCCGATCGCAGGTGGTAGCGGAGGAGATAGTCATGCCTGTGCCTCATCTGACTAGCAAACGCAGAGTATCCATCCTCGTAGCTGGCCTTGTCGTAATGGTAGTAATTGCTGGCGTTGTCATCGCATGGTTCCCGGGCAACACTGACGGAACAGCGGCACCGGCTGGAACCACCTCAACCTCTGCGGTTCAGGTGCCGCCTCCTCCCACTTCCACAACCACAGCGGCAGCAGCGGTACCGTCTCCCGTCGGGACACCTATTCCAACTGCGAATGCAGACCCGGCAAGCGCTGACGCTCAAAAGCAGGTTGCCGCCACGGGCGCAACCGGCTTTATAGACAAGTCTGCTGCCGTCTTGCTAACTAACAACGCGCCGAACACAGTTGATCTTGCCGCGGTGGCAACGGGGTCAGCCTATGACGGTATTTTGGCCAGCTTCGCTGAATTCGACAACAACGGTTGGCATCAGGTGGGACTGCCGGCTGTTGTCGACACCCGAGTGATTAGCTATGACGAGAAGGCTAGCCCAGAGACCATGACACTGGGCGTGTGCGTCGACTCCTCTCAGGTGAACGTGGTGACAGCGGAAGGGACAGTGATACGGGCGGGAACTAGCTCGGATCGGGCGCTTAACTTACTGACGATGACGCGCAATGACGCCGGAGCCTGGCTTGTCAGCAAGTTGTCTTTCCCCGACAACTCCGACTGCTAGCCGACACCCTGACAAACTTCGGGGCTTGGAGGTAACGGCCACCGTGGCACGGATCTCTTCTTCGCTGCGGCTAGGCCGGTGTGCTTGCGGCCTCCTGTTCCATGTGCTTGCTCTTGGTGGGTTTCCTTCTAACGGGAGGCTCTGAAACGGTACGTCCGGGAGGGACCAGGACAGTACCCACAAGCGATGCCTGAATGTCCTTCATCTCAGCGGCATTTTCAGCCAGCGCGTCAATTCTTGTCCGAAGGCACTCGCCCACGATCAGGACGGAGTCCGACAGACGCCCGGCCGCCAGTCGGCTGGCGTGGGGCGCATCAGGTGGCAGTGCAAGAACTATGAGGGTTCCCGTTTCTTGGGAGACGATTTCCCGGCGAACCACCTCCGTAACAAAGTCATCAGCTCCCGAACCGGCAATGGTTGGGGCTGTGCGCAGAACCGACCAAGAGCTGATGACTTCCGAGCGGAACACTACGGTGCCCTTCTGCGGGTCGTCGGTTACCAGTTGCATCCCATTGGAACCAGCTCGCATCTCTGAATCTGAAACGCCCATGAGAACTAGCCTGACTTTGGTACCCGACTGAGCGAGAACAATCGACAGGTTTGTCGCCACATCGGAGGGACTACCGATGGTTTCGTCGATGACGGTGAGCACCCTCAGGTGTTTGCCAACGTCGGCCAGTAATCGTTCGCGTATAACGCGAAAGCTATCCAGATCTTTGCCAACCGCAGGAACAGACGCCTTGGCCAGAGACAATTTGGCCAGCACAGGCCCGGCTCCGGCGCCACGCACGTCATACCAGTCCCGTACACGGCGGTCCAGAATATTCACTGCAAAGGCCGCGATGAGCCCCAAGACAAGACCACCGAGGAGTCCCGTTGCCAGCACCGTGCTCTTCTGGGGTGCATAGGTTACGGCATTCTGTGTGGCCGGATTCAAGACGCTGCCGCCACTTGTGTCTATCAAAGACAGCAGGTTCAGCTGTGACTGAACGCTACCGAGCTGTGCCTGGATGGACGGCGCATTTGTAAGATTCGCCGAAGCGAGGCGTGTATCCAAAGCGGTCAGCTGGTCAGAAAGCTGACTTTGGAGTTTTTCCTTCTTCGCCGTTGCTTGAGCTTGCCGATAAGCAATATAGGCATTAGCGATTGCATCAGCACCCGACTGTGCCAAGACATCTGATGTCGATGTGAATGAGATCTTCATGGTGGTGGCGTTGGCCGCAGTGGCAACAGCGACGCCAGCACGCAAGGCCTCGACGCTGTCACCGTTGTGCAGCGTTTCTGCCGCGGCTTTTGCCACTTCATAGGAGGTAGCCAACTGCGTCTCCGTGGTGGCATCGAGAAGGGCAGATCCAGCCTTTGCGGGGCTGAATGGATCCGAAACAATGACATTCAGATTCACTAGCGTTGATGCCGTCACGTTGACTGGCGTCAAAGAAATATATCCAACTGCAACTACGACTCCCAAAATAGTAAGCATCGTGATGGTTTTCCACTGTCGGCGCATCACAACGGCATAATGTCCGAGACCGACAGACGATTTGTCGTCCATTTGTTCCTCTATTCGCTTCCCCAGCTTGCAGCGTGGCGTCCAAACACACTCCATCGTGATGAATCGGGGAGGTGTCGGGACGCGACCATTGATCAGATCCTATAATTCGCGACCGGAAACGTATACAGGTAGTCCTTCGGATTGTAGGTAGTGCCAAAGACGCTGCCGGGTACTCTGGTTGAAACCGTTGCCACAATGGCATTCCGCTTGTAATACTGAGATTCACTACCGAAACGAGGATGGGCGGGGGCATGATCTCGGAACTGCAAGAGGAGTCTCGTAAGCTACCGTTTCGGAGAAATCGTAACGAAGACAAGGGGCTGTTGCCCAGAAATTTGAACGGGACTGCCCATCTTCCGGCGTGGCCGTTTGCCTTGGTCTTCGTGGGATATCCATTGTGGTGGCTCTTGGGTCTCAGCGATTTCATCTGGCTCGCCGCCGGCGGAATAATGTTTCTATACCTTATAAGGTTCCGTGCTGTGCAAGTGCCGCGCGGGTTCGGAATCTGGCTACTCTTCCTAATCTGGATGACATGTTCCGGAATTCAGATTGATAGCCCCGACCGGCTCTTTGGGTTCATATACAGATTTCTCATTTATGTATCTGTTACCACAATATTTCTATATGTTTACAACTCTGACGCATTAACAAGCCGTCGAGTCTTGGGTAATTTGGTAATCTTTTGGGTGTTTATAATTATTGGAGGCTATCTTGGTCTGATGTTTCCAACTGTTGTCATCAATACGCCCCTCAGTTATATACTCCCTAAATCACTTATGCAAAATGAGCTTTTGAATCAAATGGCTATCAGGCGACTGACGCAATACAATCCAGATGCTTGGTTTAAAATTGATCCTCGCCCCAGTGCTCCATTCCTCTATACGAACAATTGGGGCGCAGCGTTCTCCCTATTACTGCCATTGGTAGCGGCCTATCTCTGGAAAGTTAAGGGTGAAAAGAAGTTCTGGTTCATTCTCGTTGCCTTGCCGATTTCATTCGTGCCGGCTGTACTAACTCTGAATCGGGGCATGTTTCTTGGGCTTGGGGTTGCACTTCTTTACGCCGGGGCCAGGTTTGCGCTCGCCGGAAATAAGAAAGGGATCGGCGGAGTCCTGACGTTGGGCCTGGTGGCACTGGTTGCTTTGCAACTATTTCCGGTGACACGACTCGTCGAGGCGCGGCTGGAGTCAAGCACCAGCACTGAAGATCGGGGGAACCTCTATGTCGAGGCGTTCACTGAGACGTTGCAGTCGCCCATGTTTGGTTTTGGAGCTCCACGGCCATCCACGACAATTGGCGCTCCTTCAGTGGGGACCCAAGGGCAGTTCTGGATGGTTCTGTATTCCCATGGGTTCGTTGGTGTCGCATTCTTCACCTTGGCGTTCATTGTGTTGTTCTTTGCAACTATTCGGCACACTAATCCCGTGGTTTTGGCCGGCAACACGGTTCTGTTGGTTGCTTTGGTAGAAATCTTCTACTACGGCATGCTGACGACAGGTCTCGTGTTTATGTTCGTTGCTGCAGCAGTCGCTCTGAAGGAGCCAGTGAAAAATGAAAGCATCAAAGTACCAATAGCACAGGAGGAAAGCCATCAAACTTAGAGACGATATTCAAGCTGATATGCACGCCAACCGCAACCAGAAGAAGGGTCAGGTGGTGGCCATTGCCTACCGGATTGCGAATGCGGCCAGGAAGCCTTTGGGTAAGCGACCATCGTTGCCGGCCAAGTTCGTGGGCGTCCTATACCGGGTCTTCGTCGAGTGGGTACTCGGCATAGAAATTCCCTGGCGGACCCAGATCGGGGTGCCACTTCGCCTCTATCATGGCGTGGGCATCGTCATCAACGACCAGAGCATCATTGGCAACAACGTTGGTATTCGGCAAAACGTCACGATCGGCAACAAGGGTGTGGCGGGGCCATGCCCCGTGATCGAAGATGATGTTGAGATTGGTGCTGGCGCCATCATTCTTGGTGGCATCACGATTGGTGCAGGTGCCAAAATTGGAGCCGGCGCCGTGGTGACGAAGGACGTGCCGCCAGGGTTTACCGCCATGGGAAATCCTGCAACCATGCGTGCGCCAGAATGAAACTATTTCGCGTTGTAGACATCGACTCCGAATTTGTTTAGGTTCGGGACGCCAGCATAGCCAAGGTAGGGAAGGCTGAAAATGTTTTCAATGCTGCCAAGCAAACTGTAGTGATTGTAAACAGTTTCTGAGGTGGACCCCGGCTTGATGAACGGCGACAAGATTAGGGCACCGACTCTCCCTCCGCCGGGACCAAAAATTTCTTTCAGAGGAGCACCTGGACCTTGGTCGGTTTCCTTTGCTGCGGCCTCGCTAGAGGCGAGGCTTCCGGCTGCACCCTCTTCGTCGCCTTCATCAAAGGTGATCACCAACATCCCGTCTTGCTTGAAAGCAGGAGAGTTGGTAATTTTCGGCACCCATTCACGCAACCACGCATCGGAGGCAGGCAGCCCGCCCGGGGTTCCGTCCACACAGGGGTTGTCGTGCCCGTCGTGGCACAGGTTTGGTGTTATGTAGCTGAGGTTAGCCGTGGTGACCGTCGATTTCAGGGCATTTGTCAGTTCAGAAAGGTCCACAACATTGCTGGCGCAGTCGGTGGAGCCGGTAATGCTTGCAAAGTACATGAAGGGGTTGTGGCGGGTGGTGTATTGATCGCCAACTCGGGCCTTCTTGGTTTGATCTGCAGTATCGAGCACTGGGTGGCGGCACGGTGTTGACATGTCTTCCATATACGCCTTCCAGGAAAGGCCGTTGGCCGTCAGCTGCCCTGCAACGGTCTGCACGGATGCGGGGTAGAGGCACCCTTTTCCGGCTTGCTGGCCGTAGTCGGTAACGCCTGTTGACACAAACGAGTGATAGACGGCGCAGTCATTGATCGTATTGGTGTTGGGGCCCTGACCTGAGAGCTGACCGATGTAGTTAGGCAGTGAACTGTGATAGATCGCGTAATAGTTATCCAACAATAGACCGTCTGCGCGGAGGGTTTTTGAGAGGTAGGGCGCCTTCGAGGCGGGCCCCCACGCCCGGGCGTAGTCGGTGTTCTCTAGGTTGATGACAAAGACGTGTTGGGGATTTGGCTGGCTGGATGTTGAAGTTGCCCCCGACATCGGGCTGCTGGCAGTTGGAGTGGGTGTCATGTTCGCGGTCACAAAGACCAACGCCGTTACAATGGTCAGCCCGAGTATCGCAAGCCCGATTTTGACTCTGAGGAGGCGAGGTGCGCGGGGGAGATGGGAGGCGGTATGGATTCTTTTGGCCACGTGCGGTTCCATTCGTCTAATTGCGGCATCTCACCGATGAGTAATGTTCAATTAGTAGCATCTGAGGCAACCCCGGTCTACCCGTGCCGAGGCGCGGGTGGAAGTGGGAGAATGGATTATCAACGCTTAATTCACTTGGAGTAGGTACCGTGTCTGTCTCATCCCACCCCGATCGGTTGATCGCACCCATGCCCGCATTGACGGACACGGATGTGCTCCGCATTCGCAACGACTTCCCCATCCTGGCCCAGGACGTCAACGGGCAACCATTGGTGTACTTGGATTCCGGGGCCACCTCGCAAAAGCCCATCAGCGTGATGGAGGCCGAGCAGGAGTTCTATGAACAGCGCAACTCTGCCGTGCACCGCGGGGCGCACACCTTGGCGGTGGCAGCCACCGATGTTTTTGAGGATGCCCGTGCAACCGTTGCCGCGTTCATCGGCGCCCAAGAGAACGAGCTTATCTGGACGGCCAACGCCACGGCGGGGCTGAACCTGCTCGCGTACTCCTTCGGCAACGCCAGTATTGGCGAGGTCCCCCCGGAAGCCCGCCAGTTCGCCGTCGGGCCCGGGGATGAGGTGCTCGTGACTGAGATGGAACACCACGCCAACCTGGTCCCGTGGCAGGAACTTTGCCGTCGCACCGGGGCGGGGCTGAAATTCATCCCCGTCATGGACGACGGCACCTTGGACATGGAAGCCGCGTCCGCACTGTTCACCCAGCGCACCAAAGTCTTTTCCTTCACACACGTCTCCAACGTCACCGGCGTCATCAACCCCGTGGTGGAGCTCACACGCATGGCGCACGACGTCGGGGCCCTGGTGATCCTTGACGCGTGCCAGTCAGCGCCGCACCTGGCCCTGGACGTCAAGGCCCTGGACATCGACTTCGCCGTATTCTCCGGGCACAAGATGCTGGCCCCCACCGGCATCGGAGCGCTGTTTGGCCGAGCCGAGCTCCTCGACGCCATGCCGCCCTTCTTGACCGGGGGCTCCATGATCACCACCGTCACCATGGAAAAAGCCCGCTACCTGCCCGCGCCGCAACGCTTTGAGGCCGGCACCCAGGCCATCTCCCAGGCAGCCGCCCTGGCCGCCGCCGTCAACTACCTCACCGAGACGGGCATGGAACGGATCCACCAGTGGGAGTCCCTGCTGGGCCAGCGCATGGTGGCCGGGCTGGATGCGATCCCCGGCATCAGGGTGCTGGGACCTCCAGTGGGCATACCCCGGGCGGGGCTGGCCGCGTTTGAGGTGGACGGCGTGCACGCGCACGACGTCGGCCAGTACCTCGACTCCGCCGGCATCGCCGTCCGCGTGGGTCACCATTGCGCCCAGCCGCTGCACCGCCGTCTCGGGTTGAACGCCTCCACCCGGGCCAGCGCCTACCTTTACAACACCACAGCCGAGGTGGATGCATTCCTGGCCGCAGTGGCCCGGGTGCGCCCGTACTTCGGTGTGACAGGAGCATAAAAGCAATGAGCGCCTTGGATTCGCTGTACCAGCAGATCATTTTGGAACATGCCAAGACCCGCACGGGTGCGGATCTGCCCAACGACCAGTTGCAGGGACTGCATCTGCCCGCCGGTGTGGGGCAATGCCATCAGCTCAACCCCGTCTGTGGGGATGAGATCACGCTGCGCGTGGAAACCGTTGGCGGGGCCGTGTCGGGGATTCACTGGGCCGGGGACGGCTGCTCCATTTCCATGGCATCGGCGTCGATCCTGAGCGAGCTCATAGAGGGGCTCGGTGTTGACGAGGTGCACGGGCTGATTGCCAACTTTCGAGAAGTTATGCGCTCCCGCGGGAAGCTGGAGGCCGACGAGGACATCCTCGGGGACGCCGCAGCACTCTCCGGCGTTTCCAAGTTCCCTGCCAGGGTCAAGTGCGCCATGCTTGCCTGGGTGGCCGCCGAGGACGCGCTAAACCAGACCCGCTAAAGTCCGGCTCGTAGGGTACTGAGGTTTTTTACCCCAAGTTTGCGGGCTATTCCACAGTGGGGACACTGTTGTGAGCGGACTTTCGCCGGGCCCTCCGGAGAAGGCGGCTCCTAACGGCCAGGACGCACACGGCCCCCAGCAAGGCTCCGCTGGTGTTCGCAACCATGTCATGCCAATCGGCCACCCGTGAGGGAAGGACCGATGACTGGGTCAGCTCGATGGCGGTGGAGGTAGCGGCCGCCATCACTACTGCGAGCCACCAATACCGGAGGGCAAGCCGCAGCGCAAGGACCACCCCGAAGGGCACGAACAACAAGATGTTCGAGCCAAATTCGACCATTCGGTACAGGGGCAGCCGCCTAGGCACACCGTGCCTGTGAAGCCACTTGAAGAGGTCCACGAGCATGGCATCGATGGGCCTATCCACGGGGGAAGGCCAAAAGGCGATAGCGGCAAGGGCCGCAAAATATACGATTGCCAGAATCAATGCCGCGCGATGTCTGCTGGTGCTCACGCTGTTCAGTCTAGGACCGCACGAGGCAACGCGGCAGGATTCGCACCGGTTTCAGCGGGCTCAACCACCGGGCCGGTGGAACACATCCGGGATGCCGTCACCGTCGTCGTCGAGGGATTCCAGCTCCGCCAGCTTGCGATAGTGCCGGTTCCGGCTGCGCAGCACGACGGCGGCCAGCAGGGCTGCGACGAGCGAACCGGCCAGGATGGCCACCTTGGCGTGGCTGTAATGCGGGCTATCGTCACCGAAGCTGAGTTCGCTGATCAACAAGGACACGGTGAATCCGACCCCGGCCAGCAGCGCCAGTCCGACGACATCAATCCAGGCGAGCCCGTCGTCGAGCGTGGCCTTGGTGGTCTTGGTCACAAGCCAGGTGGCGCCAAAAACGCCAACGAACTTGCCCAGGACCAGGGCCGCGATGATGCCGATGGCCACGGAGTCGGTGAAGGCCGATTTGAGCCCGGACACCCCACCGAGGGCGACCCCGGCGGAGAAGAAGGCAAACAAGGGCACGGCGATTCCGGCGGAGACGGGACGGACGACGTGCTCAAAGTGCTCGGCGAGGCCGGGTCCGGCGTCGGGACCGCCGCGCTTGGCTGAACGAATGACGGGAACGGCGAAGCCCAGCAAGACACCGGCCACCGTGGCATGGACGCCAGAGGCGTGGACGAGCGTCCAGGTGGCGAAGGCCAGTGGGAGCAGCAGATACCAGGAACGGATACGCTTTTGCACCAGCCAGGTGAACGCCAGTAACGGCAAAGCGGCCAAGGCCAGGAAGCCGAAGTGCATCTCGCCGGGGTAGAAGACGGCGATGATGGCAATGGCGATCAGGTCATCCACCACGGCCAGGGTCAGCAGGAAAGTGCGCAGGGCACTGGGCAGGTGGGTGCTGATGACGGCAAGGACTGCCAGAGCGAAGGCGATGTCGGTGGCGGTGGGGATAGCCCAACCCTTGAGGACTTCAGGGCCGGCTGTGAGGTTGATGAGCACGAAGAAGAGGGCCGGGACAATGACTCCGCCCACGGCCGCGGTGATGGGGACGACGGCGCGGGCCGGGTTGCGCAGATCTCCCGCCACAAACTCCCGCTTGAGCTCAAGGCCGGCGACAAAGAAGAAGATGGCCAGCAACCCGTCCGAAGCCCAGCCGCCCAGGCTGAGGTTCAGATGCCAGGCTTCCGGACCGATCTTGAAGTCACGGAGGGCGAAGTAGCTTTCAGCAATGGGGGAGTTGGCCCAGACCAACGCTATGACCGTGGCGGCGAGCAGGAGTGCCCCACCAACGGTTTCGGAACGCAGAATTTCGCTGATGCGCACGGATTCGGAGTAACTTCCGCGGGCGAATACTCTTCGGGGTGAGGGGAGACTCATGGGCTTTAGCCTACTTAAGTGGAGCGAACGATCGTCGGAGATCAAACGGGGTTGACAATAATATTGCCGACCAGACTTCCCGGCGCACCTGAATCTATTCTACAACGCGCCAGTGCGGCTGCGGTGCAGCTACGCGGCGTTGACGTACGAGGTTTTCAAGTGGTAGGCGGTCTGGTTCCCGCACAACTGCAGTGCCGGCAGTGTCTTGGCGGCTGCACCAGGACACCCGCCTTCGAGCGATCGGATCAGGTCAGTGGCCAATTCTCCCAGCCTGGCGGCTCCGACCATCATGCTGGAACTTCGCAGGCTCAGGGCCGCATCCATCGCATCGTCTTTTTGACCGGTCGTGACAGCGTCACAAATTCTGTTGAAGCGCTGCGGCCACATGTCGACATAACGGCACACAAAACTCCGGCAGAGCGCTTGCTCGCCGTCGAGGGACTCTTCAAGAGAGTGAAGCGTGGCGGTGCACACGAGGGGCAACATGGTAACTGTCATGCTTTTCGCCTGCCTCCTGACCATCCATTGCCGTCGCATCGAACCTGCGCTGATTACCTACAATAACGTTTGAAAGCGTCCATTTGACTCTTTTTTGCTTTATTTTCAACAACCTGACGCAACCTTAAGCAAACGGGCGATTCTGGAGCTTTTGGTCCTAACCTTTTGACTAGATTCTGTAATATTTGGCCGGTGATCTTGAGCTTTTCTTGAGCGTTCGCTACGTCTTTCAAGTCGGCTCTAGGGTGCCTCGCTGGGCCGTGGGGCCCCGTGGAGGCTTGCCAAACATCCTGGCAGGATAAAACTGATAGTGGTCCCCACGCCGCGTTCGCTACTCAGGGTGATGGTCCCGCCATGGCTGGCCACAATGGTTTTAGAAATCATCAACCCCAAACCGATGCCCGGAATGGCCCGCTGCACGGCAGTCCTGGCGCGGAAGAACTTAGTGAAGGCCTCAGCCTGCTCCTGACTGCTCATCCCCATGCCGGTGTCACCAATCTCGCACCACAAATCTGTTCCATTGGCCCAGGCAGATACAGTGACAGTTCCGCCGTCGGGCGAGTACTTGACGGCGTTGGAGACGAGGTTGTCCAACACCTGCCCAACCCGCCTCGGGTCGACAAACGCCTGCAACGGCGCCCGCACGGAGGACCGCAGAGTTACCGCGTTTGCCTCTGCCGCTGGCGCCGCCGAACCCAAACTCTCAGAAATCAGCTGCGCAACATCGGTTCGGGAAACTTGCAGTGTAACCGAATCAGTTGTCAAAAGGTCCGTAACCAAAGACCTCAGGCGGTCCACGTTCCGGGCTGCAATCCCCAGGTACTTGTGTGTCTTAGCGGACAGTTCGTGGGGTTCCTCCAACACCATTTCCAAATACCCTTGGATCGATGTCAACGGGGTTCGAAACTCGTGGGACACGTTCGCGACAAAATCATTCTTCGCCTCAAGGGCGGCCATCATCTCGGTAACGTCGTGGAAGGCAATCACTGCCCCGTCAAAACCACCGTTGGCATCCAGCATGGGACGTGCCGCGGTAGACACGGCGCGGGCCGTATCCCCGGATCCAAACCAAATTTGGTAGTTGGTGAATTCTTCGCCCTTGATGGCGCGGCGCACAGGACGGTCCTCGGCGTCAAGCAGGGTGCTGGCATCCCCGGCGAACACCAGCAAATCCCTCTCCATCGGGTCTGTGAGGTGGTGGGGCAGTGCATGGGCGCGGAGTGCCTTCTGTGTTGCGTTCATGAGCATGTCATGGCCGGAAGAATCCACCACCACCAAGCCGACGGCGACAGTATCCAGCACGGTTTCCAGTAGACGCTCGCGTTGCTGGCTCGCGTTCAACGCCGCACGCAATTGAAGGTCCTTGGTCTCCAAGGCCTTCCTTTGCAGGTTGAACGTGTTGGTGACCGCGCTGACTGTGATGGCGAAAGCGAGCACAACCAAGGGGAAGAGCAAGGGCTTGGCCAATTGCTCGAGTGTGAACCCGTCGGAGGAGAAAAATACCGGCAGCCACACGATGAGCAAGGCGGCCGCCACGCTGACCACGATGGCTGTGCGTTTAGCTATCCCCGAGGAAGCAAGAGAGAAAACAGGGAAGAAGATTAGCAACCCCACGGCTGTAAGGAACTGCTGGTTGCCACCCCGAAACAACCCGATGGCCACGAAATTCAGGTAGGGGATGACCAGAAAGGCTCCCCTCGGAAGCCGGTCCCAAGGAACGGCAACCGCTGCGAAGAACAGAAGTGAATGCAGAACCAGGGATCCGATGAAAGCTGGTTGTTGAAATGACGTCGGATAGAAGACCACGGCTATGCCCACAGCAACCACCATGAGAAGCGTCAAGGGCAGTTGTGTGAGGAAGACCCTTTTCCGCAAACCGTGGAGCGGGAACATTTGGTGGCCGAGCCTTCCGGTGGTGCCCGTGCGACTCATGATCATGTCCATCTCTCAACGTTGCCACTTAGTATCTTCTTGCGCAGTTTCGCTACTGATAATGCCATACGGCGGAAAATTTGCTCGCTAGTGACTTAACGCTTGGCAAACCAGGGGCCTTGATTCCCGCCGAGCGGCCCTGTCTTGAGCTGTTCTTGAGCTTTTGTTCGGTCTTTGGGGTGCGAGGGTAAATCTTGCGTTTATCTTTTGAGAAACTTCCGGCTTTTCGGTGGTGTTTCTTGAGTTCGGGGCGGCATTGTTGTTCTCATCGGCAGGAACGCTTGCCGAGAAGAACACGAACAAGGGGTCTTTCATGAACAAGCTTGCCAAAGGCGCAATTGCAACCGGTGTTGGCGTTATCCTGCTGGTAGGCGGCGGCGGAACGCTCGCCACCTGGAACCAAGCGCAGAATGCGTCGATGGGCTCGGTCGTGGCCGGTGACTTGAACTTGACTGCCGGTACCGGCGCGTGGACCAACGCCGCTGGCACCACGATCGCGAAGATCGCCGATTACAAGGTGGTTCCGGGGGACACCCTGACGTACACGCAGCCGCTGACCGTCACACTGACCGGGAATTTGATGACCGCCAAGCTCGCCGTCACCGGCGCTTCAACTGCCAACGGTTTTGGTGACAGTGCTGTAGTTTCCCCTACCACCTTGACCAACAGCAAGAGCGGGAAAGTGCTCCCGGATACCGTACTGGTCCCAACCGACAGTGGTGTGGTCACCGCATCGACCACCTTCACTTTCAAGAAGTCGACGACGGGAACTGACGCGACGAAGGCCGCCGTCGACCTTAGCGGCATCGGCTACAAGCTCGAGCAGCAAGCCCCAGTCAGCAGCAACAACCAGTAGCCACTGGTTTGTAGACCCCGGTGGTGTGCCGGAACCGGTACACCACCACCCCTCCCAACGGAAGCAGCCATGAAGAGCACACGAGCACTGAAAGCAACCGGCCTTGTGCTGATTGCCGTGGTGCTGGGGTTGCTGACAGTTCAGGGGAGTTACGCGCTTTGGAACAAGTCCACTACGGCCAACGCCGGAACTGTCCAGGCCGCAGATTTTCGCATCAGCCTCACGGACGCGATCTCCGGCGAGGTCACCGAGAATATGACCAGGGACGACGGAACCCCCGTGCTACTGTCGCTGAAAACCATGGCCACGGGCGTGCTCATTCCCGGACAGAAGACTTATGCTGGCGTTCAGCTGGGCAATCGGACCAACGCCGGGGGAGACTTCACCGTCAGGGCCACCACAGCTACCCCAGTCATTGTCAGCCCAGGATCTGAGCTGGCGTCCCAGCTCAGCATCAAGGTTGTGAATGCCACTTCACTGTCGCAGTGCACCCAGCCGGCGATTTACACAGCGGCACCAGTCGCAGGAGCTGCGACCCAGGACATAGCCAAGGCAGCCACCGGGGTGTTCTGCTTTGAGGTCTCGCTTGCCGCCACGATGCCTGCGAACCTTAGCGGAAAAACCGCAAAAGTCGATGTCCCGATCGTCGTCAACCAACTCTAAGAGGGAACACCGTGTCTGTCATCACCCAAGCCAAAACCCCTGTTGAGCCCAGCAACGAAGAAGTCGCTACGGCACATCGTCAGGGAGGTCACGTGCGCACCATTGGCCGCGGAATGGCCTATGTGCTGCTGCTGATCGCAGCCCTTGCAGCATTGGTGATGATAGTGGTTCCCATGGCCACCGGATCCCAGACGTATACCGTCTTGACTAATTCCATGGCCCCTAAGTACGCTCCAGGAACCTTCCTGGTGGTCAAGCCTGCCCCGTTCGCGGAACTCCAGGTGGGCGACATCATCACGTATCAGATCGAGTCCGGCAAACCGGGGGTTGTCTCCCACCGAATTACTGCCGTGACAACTGAACAAAGCGGGGCGCGGGTCCTGACCACCAAGGGCGACAACAATTCACTGGCGGACGCCGACCCCGTCCAAGAACCGCAGGTCAAGGGCAAGCTGCTCTATGCCGTGCCGTACGTGGGGTTTGCTGCCAATGCAGTGGGCCAGGGTAGGGCGATCATCTTGCCGACCATCGCCGTAGGCCTCATCGGATTTGGTGCCCTGAGCATGATCAGGGGGGCCGTTGAGAAGAAGCGCACCAAGCGCCCGGCCCGGCACGCCGCCCGGCACGGTCAGTGACCGCGAACATCACCGGCGCCACCCTTTCCCGTCACGCGCGGTTGGCTGTGGCCGTGGCTGCCGGCACCGTTGCGATGGGAATGATCTTGGCAGCGCCCGCCGCAGCCGACGACGACAGCGGCACCCTCCTGGAGCTGAGCCGCGACGGCATCCACTTCACCGCTGGCACCGTCCCTGACATTTTCAACAACACCAGCGGGTATGTTCCAGGTGAATCCCGGGTAGGCACCGTCTGGGTGCGCAATGCCAGCCGCGACGACGGGCATTTTTCTCTCGGGGTGAAAAACACCAGTGTTGTTGGCAGCTCGACCCTTCCGGCGTACCTGCACATGCAGGCCGCGACCCTCAATCACCGTGGAGCAACGGGTGTGCTACCCGATTCTGGAAGTTGCAAACCGGTTGTTGACGGCTGGACGCTTACCGGAGGAGAAACCATTCGTTTGGATCTGGGACTCAGCCTAGACTGGGAAGCGCCCAATTCCACCAGGAACCAGGTGTCGGACTTCGAGCTGATCTTCGTTCTGCAAGGCCTTGACGGCGGACGGCTCGTGACTCCTTGCAGCGGCGCACTCGAGGTATCCCCAGCCGCCGTATCGGTTGGCACCGTCGCCATCACTGGCGGTACAGCCGGTGGTTCACAATTCACTGGAGCGCAGGCAGCGACCGCCGCAGATGCGGGCGAGGCCGATATTTCCGCTGGCCGTGATGCTGAACAACTGCCACTAGGGCAGCCGGATGCTAAATTGCCGCTGGATGCACTACTACAAAGTAATGTTGCAGCTAATGTGCGCAGCGCATGGCCATGGCTGGTCTTGATCAGCGCAGGCGCGTACATGGTGATCTCACTCAGGAGACGGAGAAGGACTCGATGAACCCCCAAGAGCCGCAGGAAAGCGGCCCGTCAACGAAGGATCCTGCAACGCGAACCCGTCGAAGCCTTCGTGACATTCCGGGTTTCACTTTTGCGGCGGTTGCGTTTGTCCTTGTAGTGGTCCTTGGTGTTGGCGGCACGGCAATTGCCAACTGGAACCAAAGCACCACCGCCACCATTGCCATCACCGCAGGAGCGGCACCCACCCCGACGCCCAAGCCAACAGTGCCGCCGACCACGCCGCCGACCACGCCGCCAACAGCACCGCCGACGCCGCCGGCCGGCCCTAGCAACGTCGTCGCTAGTCCTGTGTTCGCCACACGGCCAACCGCTATCCAGTTCCCGTACTGGGGCCTGTGCACGCCGGATGACTCCGACCAGCAAAATGCTCGCTTCACTTTCACATGGACTGGTGGCAAACCAAACACCACCGGCTATGTGGTGACCTTGATGAGTGTTTCAGGGACCAGCTACAACCAAACCCAGATCGTCGATGTCAGTCAGGCCACTTTTTCCATGAAACGAGGTTTCGCAGGAACTGGCAACTTCATCCTTCGAGTCCAACCTATGAATGGCGGTACTGCTGGTGATCCGAGCTACAAAACCGTTACCTTGAATTACTTCTACTCAAGTACCACTTGCTGGGTTACTTATGACCAGGAACCTCTTCCGGCCACTTTGACAGTCAGCACAGTACCCCCGGCTCCGCGCCCCACTGACAACGCTATTAATCTGAGCTGGACCGCACCAGCTGGTGGGGCTACCAGCTATGTGGTGAGCATTAAGTCAGATAACTCGACCTATGGTACGGAGTTCCCATCAGCAACCCTGGGCACCACGCTCACGTTTCCGCCCCGGGTGCTGAACGCAAACGGGAAACCCGCAGCCTATGCGGCGTTCTACGGAAACTACACGCTGCGCATCCAGCCGATGAATGGAACAACGCCCGGAGACCCCGTGTACAAGGACATTCAGTACATGGCCAATAAACTCGTCATGCTTGACTAGTTCAGGTCCGTGTCAGGGCTGAGCACGCAGGCGGGAATCACAAAGCTCATGGTGGTTCCCGCACCCGGCTCGCTGTCCATGGTCAGTGTGCCGCCGTGGGTGTCGATGATGGTTTTGGAAATCATCAGTCCCAGGCCAATGCCGGGGATGCCGCGTTCCAGGGCCGATCCCGCCCGGAAGAACTTCGTGAACACCCCGGCCCGCTCGGTAGTATTCATGCCCAGCCCGGTGTCCTTGACCTGACAATGAAGATCCGTTCCGTCGGCCCACGCCCTTACGGTGAGGGTCCCGCCGTCGGGAGAGTACTTCACGGCGTTCGAGACCAAGTTATCCAACACCTGACTGATTCGGACGCCGTCGACCATGGCCAGAAGCGGCTCCTGGCAGTGCGATTCCACCGTAACCGCGTTGGCGGCAGCTGCCGGGGCCGCCGAGCTCAGTGAGTCAGCAAGCAGCCGGGCCACATCGTTGGGGGCGCGCTCCACAGTGAGGGAAGCGGTGGTCAGCAGATCGGACACCAGCCCGGCCAGGCGCTGGGCATTCCTCTCGGCAATTTCCAGATACTGTTCGACTTCCTGGGGGCGAAGGCCCGGCGTCTCCAGGGCCAGGGCTAGATATGACTGGATGGCTGTCAGGGGAGTGCGGAACTCATGGGAGACATTAGCGACAAAGTCATCCTTGGCGGCCAGGGCGTTGACCATGTCAGTGACGTCATGGAAGGCGATCACGGCCCCATCAGTGGTGTTGTCATCGTAGTGAATGGTCCGGGCCGTGGTGGATAGCGCCCGGGCCTGCTCCCCAGCCCCAATCCAAATTTGATAATTGGTAAACGATTCTCCCAAGATGGCCCGGCGCACCGGGCGCGCGTCCTCGGACAGCGGAGCCCAATCGGGAGCAAAGAGCAACAATTCCTTCTCCCGAGGGTCCGCGATGTCATGTGGGCGGCCCAAGGCGTGAATGGCCGCCTGTGTGGCGTTCATCAGGAGATCGTTGCCCTGAGCGTCTACCGCCACCACTCCAACACCAACAGTGTCCACAATGGTCTCGAGAAGCCGTTCACGCTTCTGGCTTTCCGTCAAGGCTGCGTGCAGCAGCCGGTCCTTGGCCTCCAATGTGGCGCGCTGTCCATTCATGCTGCTGGTCAGTAACACCACAGCAATGGCGAAACCAAGCATCATGAACGGGAAAAGTAGCGGCCTGATCAAAGCTTCCGGGGTTGGCTGGCCGGACTGGAAGATCGGGTTCCAGACGATGAGCAGACTAGCTACAGTACTGGAAATCACCGCTGTCTTGGGGGCAAAGCCTGAGGCACAAATCCAAAATATTGGAAACAGCACCAATACGCCCGCGGAGGACAGCAACGCTTGGATGCCCTCACGGAAGAATGCGACAGCCACAAAATCCAGGTAGGGGATCACAAGGAAGGAAGCACGGGGAAGCTTGTCCCATGGAACCAAGATGCTGGCGCCAAGCAGGAAGCCATTCAGCCAGAGGCTGATGACCAGCTGGGGATTGTTCAGAAGCGACGGATACAAAAAGGCAATCATCACCACAGCCAATGCCACCGTCAAACTGAAGGGAAGCTGGGCTAGGATCACCCGAGTCCGCAGGGGTTGCTGATAGAAGAACCGGCCGATGAACTGGTTTGCAGGGGTGTCAGTCAAGATTACTTCCGTTGTATGGGGCTTCTTCAAAGTTTGGTGCGCGGCTCAGCACCGCCAAGTGACGGCAGAGAACTTGAGATTAAGCGGTGCTGTGCTAAGAACCACAGCACCGATGCTTACGATGATGCCATACTTGGGGTACGTAGGCACTGGCTGGCGCGACGTCGTGTCGACCAGCAAGCGATTAAATTGGTCTTAGCGAATTTGGTGAGGGAAAAAATGGACAATCCTCGTGTGGCGGTCATTATTGAAGATGATGAGGATATCCGCGAACTTATCAGCGTGATCTTGAACCAGTCAGGGTTTGACGTTCACACCGCCAAGAATGGTGCTCAGGGGGTGGAGGCTGTGCGGGCCACCAAGCCGGCTATCGTGACCCTCGATTTGGGCCTGCCGGATATTGATGGCTTCGAAGTGGCCCGGCGGATTCGGCTTTTCAGCGACGCCTACATCATCATGCTGACAGGGCGTGCTGATGAGATGGACACGCTGCTGGGCCTTGAAACCGGTGCAGATGACTACCTGACCAAGCCCTTCCGCCCGCGTGAACTCCGCGCCAGAATAAGTGCCATGATGCGTCGGCCCAGGATTGCTGCCGACGCGTCCCCCGTGCCGCTCATGGAGAGCGCCGAGGTGGTGGCGTTGCCCGTGCCGGCCAGCGGGCCCCTGGTCGACTCAGCAGACCGTGACGTGGTATCCGGCCCGCATTCCCACAACGGCCTGGTCTTTGACAGCGCGGACCGTACCGCCATGGTGGACGGCAACGAGCTGGAATTGACCCGCAGCGAGTTTGACCTACTCCACGCACTCGTAGATAGCGGCAAGCAGGTGCGCACCAAATCGGATTTGGTGCGCCGACTCCGTGGCGAGGAATACGACGTCGGCTCCTTTATCAGCGACAGCGATGAACGGACCATCGAAGTGCACATGGCCAATCTGCGTCGCAAAATGGGGGACAACCCGCGGGACCCGCGCTGGATCAAGACCGTCCGGGGCGTGGGCTACCGCCTGGTCCACTAACGCGGCCCGCCGGCGAAGGACTTGGATTCAAGTCCTTCGCCACTTCTTGAAGTTCAGGCGTGCGCAGTCTTAGGCCCGGACTGTTCAGCTGGCGGGTTGGACGTAGCGCGCCATCAATTCGGCTACGGTTTCATTCCCGCAGCTTTCCACCTCTTCCAAGGCATCCTGCGCTTGTTCCTGCCGGCCCTGCTTGAGGAGTTCCACCAGGTCCCCGCTCATCTGGCCCAGCCTGTCCGCGCCCACCATGGCGCTGGAAGAAAAGAGGCTCAGTGCTGAATCAGTGGCCTCCTCCCATTGCCCTGCGGAGAAGGCAATACTCAGACGCAAATAGCGTGAGGGCCACATCTCAACATACCGGCCGACGAAACCGCGTGTGAGCGCGGTTTGTCCTTCGAGGGAGTCCTCGAGCGCAATCAATGATTCCATGCACACTAAGGGTACGGAAGAATAGTTCATGATCCGAAGTCCCTCCCCGGCCGTCTGGAACCGATGTGATCTGGAATTGCCGCTCCCGGCTGGTTGCGGGCGCTGAAGCAGTGATAACCATAATACGCTGTGCATTGGTGCCATGAAGGCATTTATGGGTGCAGGGAGCCTAGCTCCTGGGGGGCGTGATCCTGCCCCGCTCGCCACGGACTGCCCCGGAAGCCTTGCAGCCAAGCGGCATTGATTCCCGTTGCCGGGACGGGCCGGCCTAAGTAGTAGCCCTGGCCGGTATCGCAGCCCAACTCATCCAGCATAGCCGCCTGTTCCCGGGTTTCCACGCCTTCGAAGGTGGTGGCTAAGTTGCAGGACTTGACCAGTTGCAGGATGGCCGCGATGAAGGGGCGTTGGCTGGCAGAATCGGAGGGGTCCCCGATCAGCGACTTGTCCAGCTTCACTCCATCCACCGGGAGGGTACGCAAGTAGCTGATGGAAGAGTATCCGGTGCCGAAGTCGTCAATGGACAGCCCCACCCCCAAGTTTCGCAGACCCCGAAACGAATAAAGGTCCCACTCATTGCCGGTGACCATGGAATACTCGGTCAGTTCCAACACCAGGGCCGCCGGGTCGATCTTCTCCGCCATCAGGAGGCGCTTGACGTCATCAAGCAATTCCGGGCGCTGGAGCTGCGTGGCTGAAATATTCACCCGCATGGTGAAGCGTGGATCTAGCTCCAAGGTGTTCTGCCACTGCCGCAACTGTGCCAAGGCTGTTTGGAGCACCCAGGCCGACAACCCCGCCATGGCTCCGATCTCGTCGGCAAGGCCTATGAATTCACCGGGCATGACCAGTCCGCGGCGGGGGTGTTGCCATCGGATGAGAGCCTCCACACCAACCAGCGTGCCCGTGGCCAGCTCCACAATTGGTTGGTAGTGCAACACCATTTCATTGTTATCAATGGCATTCTGGAGCTCGGCCGCCATGGCACTGTATGTTTGCCGGGCGATGAGCAGTCTGGGGCTGAACACGACAACTTTGGCGTTGGCTTTGTTCTTGGCTGCGTACATGGCGGTGTCGGCATAAAGGATCAAATCCGTTGCGGAGTCATCCGGCTTGGAAACGGCGATTCCCACGCTGGCCTCAATGGACAGCTCCGTGTCTTCGGCGGTCACCGGCTGAGCCAAGGCAACAACGATCCGCGTGGCCACCTGCCGGGCGCGTTCAGTTGGGGTGTTCTGAAGGACGATGGCGAACTCGTCCCCGCCCAGTCGTGCCACCGTGTCCTCCTTGCGCACCGAGGCCTTCAGGCGTTCCGCCACCACTTTCAGGACCGTGTCACCGGCGGAATGCCCCAACGTGTCGTTGATGCTCTTGAAGGAATTCAGGTCAAGCAGCAGCAGTGCCGGCGCCCCGTTGCTAGCGGACTCGGCTAGGCTGGATTCCAGGACAGTTTCCAGTGCAGCCCGGTTGCGCAGCTGGGTGAGCGGATCGGTTAGGGCCATCAGCTCCATTTTGCGAAAGGCGTCCATCAACATGGCTGTCCTGGTCTTTACCCGGGCCTCAAGCTGTGCCTGGGAGGTCATGAGCTCCTCAGCCATCTGGTTAAAGCCGGCAATGACGGTGTCTAGCTGGTCCTGGGCACAAGAAACCGGGATGCGGGTGGTCAGCTGCCCGCTGGCGATCTTTTCAATGCCGTCCACGAGTTCGGCCAGGCGCGTGTCTGTGGTTTCAACTGTCAATGGAATACGGTCCACAGGTGGTGGCATCTCCAACGGGCCCGCTCATCGTTGAGACACCCGGCGCCGCCGGTCAGAGCCGCCGCGAAGATCTCGGTTCAGTCTCCTGTCGCCGTGGTACAGCAGAGCCTGCCAGTCGACTTCCTCAGCCGTCTTGGGCACCACGACCGGTGCAGCAGTCTGGGGCACCTTCGGCTTGATATACAGCCAGTTCAGCGTGCCCAAGCCGAAATCCACCACGGAATTCCGCACCCCGATGTAGGCGCGGATGGCGAACGCGGCCAGAATGGCGTTCAGCGCGGCAAAGGCAACGTTGCCCCAGTTGCCGACCATGCCATCACGCCACAACGTGAACACCGAGAAGAGGACGATTAGATATGGGACCAGCACGTACAGCCCGGGCGCTGCTGTCCGATTCTTCACCTTGGGCGTGCGCACGAACGGAATCTTGTCCCCGGTAAACGCCTGTTGGAGGGACTTGAGCACGCCAGCAAGGTTGACCGGCAAGAGGACAAGGTTGAAGCCATAGATGCGGAAAATGTCGCTGAAACGATGGCCGCAATCACGCAGATCGCTGCCCATAGCCAAGAAATACGGCAGGGCCGCCACCAGCACAAGAGGGCTAAGAAGCCGGCTGTCATAAGGGTAGGCAAGCAAGAACAGCAGCCCAAAACTGGCCCAGGCAATGGAGGACATGTAGTTGACCCGCAACAGAATTTCACGGAAGAGTATGGGCTCGCGGCGCTGGCGGCGCCGGCGCACTTGATTCCACAGCTTGGGCAGGATCAAGAGCCCACCGTTTGCCCACCGTCGCCGCTGGACCACCAAGGAGCCAAAATCCGGGGGAGTGGCACTGTAGCTGAGCCGCTCGGGATAATTTGACAAGGTCCATCCGTGCGTGCCCAGGTCCACACTGGATTCCGTGTCCTCAATCACGGTCCGGTCCTGGATATAGGTGCGGATCTCGAACCCGCCCACTGTCTCAATTTCCACAATGTCTTCCAGGGAAACCTTGCGGATCACCGCGTTGGCACCCACCCAGAAAGTTGCCCCATAGTAGGTCATGCCTTGATGCAGAATGTGCTGGATGTCCGTGCTGGCCCCGGCGATCCGTTCGATGCGGGTGGGCGCGCCCCGGAAGGAGGAATACGGTGTCTGAGCCACCGCCACGCGCTCATTGCCAGCTGATTCCAGAAAGTACACCAAGCGCAGGCAGTAGTCGCGCAGAAGAAGAGAATCGGCGTCGAGGGTCAACAGATAAGTGGTGTCCGGGACCACCAGATCCTCCGCCTCGCCGGCGTCGTCCACGTCCCGGCGGCGCAGCACCACGCTGCCGTCGGTGACCTCATGTTGCCAGCGCCCGCCCATCAAGGAAATGTAGGCATTGAGGTTCATGGCCTTGTTGGCCTCATGGGAGAGGCTGGCGTAGGCCTTGCGTTCAAAATATTCGGTCTTGACGTTGAAGATCCAGGTCAGACGCAGATATAACTGCTCAACCCGGACCGAGTCCGGCCCGGTGGACTGCGCCCGGGCCGCCCCCAAGGCCAGAAGGACCAAGCGCAGCTCCCGTGCCAGCCCCATCAGTACCAGGTCAACGAAAAATTCGTCCACATGGTCGGCCACCACTTCCGCTTCGGCCATCTCTTCCAGCCAGGCGGCGGCAAATTCGTATTCGGCGATAACCGCTTCGAGTTCCGCTGCCGGCACCGGTCCTGTACTGGCGGCCCGGCCGCGGAAGGTTGCCAGCGCGGCGTTCACCCGTGCGGCCGGGGCGGACAGTGCCTGGGAGATTTCCTCCGCCAGGGCCCGGGTCGCGTCCAGCTTCGCCGCAGTGGCGGGGTCCGTGGGGGCGGGTGGGTCATCGAGCAGGAGAACCACCTTCAGATCGGGGAACTCCTGGAGGGCGGCAGACCACAAAGTGCCGCGCACCACCTGCACTTCCTCAGCGTAGGAGGGGACCAGTACTGTGATGCCGTCGTGGTAGTTGGCAAAGTGGCGGTCCAATTCGCCGCGCGGCACGCGCTTGTGGTCGCGGAAGCGGTACAGGGCGCCCTGCCGGGCCATGAGGTACATCAGCGCCGAGAAAGTCAGGAACGTTACCACCAGCACATAGGAGACGGTTTCGACCTGGAACCGGAACCCGGCATTGGGGTTGTCCGCAAGCTGTCTGACCACGGTGGTGAACAGGTACAGCAGCCAGGCGAGAATGGTGACAACTATGGCCAGTCGACCCAAGGTGATCTTGCGGCCCGAGGGCTTCGGGTGCACGATCGAGAGCGGTTCCGAACGTTTCTCGGATCCCCACTGACGGCGTGGGCCCACCTTTGCCGTGGGCTCATTATCCGCACCCACGTCAGACGCCTCGGTTGTCTCCGCCTCATTTTCGCCAGCTCTAACAAGCACCTCAGACATCAATCCCCCATACAACGTTGGTGTGCGCACAACATCGCACAGAGAAATAGGCGGCCGGGAAAAAGTGAGACCAGTCACCGGACGTTGGTTATTACACTTATGATAATGCAAGCGGGCCGTTGCCCCAGCAGGTCTCTCTTGCAAGAACGTAATGATTGGGGTTCCCTTGTCTCAGCGCTTTCCAGGGCGGAAACTTTCCGTATTCCGCCTGACTGTTGTGGTTGTCGTTGCGGCCCTCCTCGCCGGAGGTGCCTACATCGGCTGGGGCCGGTACAACGATGCGCGCGCCGCCTCAGCGAAGCCGGCCATTTTTGCCGGCTACGTGGACGTTACCGCCACTCCTAGCTACACCTTTGAGGAGCCCGTCAACGATGCTGCCAAATCCGTGGTTCTGTCCTTCATTGTGGCCGGCAAGGACAAACCGTGCGAACCGAGCTGGGGCAACTTCTACTCCCTGGACCAGGCCGGGCAGGACCTGGACGTGGACAGGCGGATTGCCCGGCTCACCCAACTGGGCGGGTCGGTTTCCGTGTCCTTTGGCGGCCAGGCCAATGCTGAACTCGCCACTACCTGCACGGACGCCCATCAGTTGAAGGACGCATACGCCTCCGTAGTGGAACGCTACAACCTTTCCACGATCGATTTGGACTTGGAGGGTGCAGGCTTGAGCGACACGGCAGCGCTGGCACGCCGGGCCCAAGCCGTAGCAGCCCTGCAAGCCGATCGCCTCGCAGCGAACAAGCCGCTGTCAGTGTGGCTGACGCTCCCGGTGGCTCCCACCGGGCTGACCGCTGAAGGAACGGCCGCAGTCACTGCCATGCTCGATGCCAAGGTGGACCTTGCCGGCGTCAATGTCATGACCATGGACTTTGGTGGCAGCAAGCCCGCCGGGACCACGATGCTGGCGGCTTCCACGGCTGCGGCCGAGGCAACGCACGGGCAGCTGGCAACCATTTACAAGGCCGACGGGCAGGATCTTGGCTCCGACTCCCTTTGGCGGAAGATCGGCCTGACTCCAATGATTGGCCAAAATGACATTGTCGGTGAGATTTTCACGCTGCAGGATGCCGATGGACTGCGTGACTTCGCCGTGGCCAAGGGTGTTGGCAGGGTTTCGATGTGGTCCCTGAACCGTGATGCAACATGCGGGCCAAACTATCCGGACCTGACCCGGGTCTCGGACAGCTGCAGCGGTGTGGAGCAAAAAGACCGGCTGTTCTCAGCAACGCTGGGCGAGGGGCTAAAGTCACCACTGGCTGAGACAACAGCCAGCGCCAGCGCGCAGGCCGCCATCAAGGAGACACTGCCTGCGGACGACCCGGCCACCAGCCCATATCCGATCTGGAGCAGCCTTGCCGTTTATGTGGAAGGGGACAGGGTGGTCTGGCACGGGAACGTGTACGCCGGAAAATGGTGGACCCAGGACGAGGTGCCCGACAATCCGGTGGCGAAGGACGGCCTGACGGCGTGGAAACTGATCGGTCCCGTGCTGCCCGGAGACAAACCCGCACCTGTGGTGACGGTGCCCGATGGAACATATCCGTCGTGGACGGGGACAACGACCTACCTGCAAGGGGACCGGGTGATGTTCGACGGGCGCATCCTTGAAGCCAAGTGGTGGACACGCGACGAGAGTCCGTTGGCCGCATTGCAGGGCGCCCCGTCGTCACCGTGGAAGCTGTTCACCAACGCCCAGGTCCAGGAATTGCTGGCTCCCAAAGACAAGAACTAGGGCAGAAAAACAGGGGCGGTTCGCACTCGGCGGGACGCCCCTGTCGGCTTAAGCGGAGTGGCTGTCCAGCCATTTTTGTGCCAGGGTTGCCTGCAGGTTCAGCGCCTTGCCTATGACAGGCTCGGCGGCGCTGGCGATCTTCGCACCCAGAAACGGGATGGAGGACTTCACCTCGCCTTCCAGCTCCACGAGTGTGCCATCGGGTGAAACGCTCAGTTTCTGGGTGGCGGCAACATCCAACGGGGCACCAGCAACCGTGAGCTTGATGGTGTTGGACCGTGAGCCGTCGGCGGCAGGGGCGCTCCACTGCTCCAGCTGGGTGACCGTCAACGTGGCACCAACAACCTTCCTTGCAATCTCCGGCATCCGTGTGGTGGGCAGGGTCCGCACGGTCTTGGTGGTGAACGCGCCAGTGGTGGGGCCGCTGATCTCAAAGGACTTCAGTTCGCCGCCAACAGTGGTGCTGACGTGCTTGATGAATTCTTCGTCGGCGAAGACGTCAGTGACTCGCTGTGCGGTGGCGGACAAGGTGGTACAGGCGGTGAGTGCCATGGTTCCTTACAAAGATTGGGGCGGAAGGGCAAGTCCTAGGATAGCAAGGCCCATTCGTGCCGGAGTAAACTGAAAGCTGGCCCCGGCATTCACTTTACGAATTCCGGGCCTTCGTGTTGTTTTTTAGCACGCCACCAATGTTCCAAAGCAAGGTCGCCTTGAGGCGCCGAGGAGAGAAACACCCATGAGTCTTGCAGGATTGCGCAGCGCACTGACAGAGGATCCCATCTTTGCCAGGGTGCGTGGCTACGCCGCTGCCGATGTTGACTCTCGCAGCAGCGACCTGCAGTTCAGCGCCCCCGCGGGCATGCGTGCGGTGTTGCTGGCAGAGGTGGCCGACGGACTCGCCGACGCTGGCGGCGGCCCCGGGCACACCGGCGTCGTGCTGGCAGTCACGGCTACCGGGCGCGAGGCAGAGGACACCGTGGCCGCTCTGCGTTCCTACCTCCCGGCGGATGCGGTGGCCGAGTTCCCCAGCTGGGAGACGTTGCCGCACGAGCGCCTGTCGCCCCGTTCGGACACCGTGGGACGTCGGCTCGCCGTGCTGCGCCGTCTTGCTCATCCCGAGTACGACGCCGGGAACCACCTTCGCGTCGTCGTGGCACCCATCAGGGCGGTCGTGCAGCCCATAGTGGCGGGCTTGGGCGAGCTGGTGCCGGTGCGCGTCAGAGTCGGCGAGGAGGTTGGCTTTAGCGACCTTGTCAAACGCCTGGCGGACGCCGCTTACGCCCGGGTGGATATGGTGACACACCGCGGAGAATTTGCTGTGCGCGGCGGCATCCTGGACGTGTTCCCGCCCACCGAGGACCACCCTGTACGCATCGAGTTTTTCGGTGACGAGGTGGAGGCAATGCGCTGGTTCTCCATTGCCGACCAGCGTTCGCTTTCAACCGCGATCTCAACTGGCTCGAGCTCCGCGAAGTATGCCCATCCCACCGAGCTGTATGCGCCCCCGTGCCGGGAAATTCTGATCACCCCCACCGTCATGGGCCGGGCCGCGAAGCTGAAAAACTCCATGCCCTCTGCCGCGGCCATGCTGGAAAAGATCGCTGGCGGCATTGCCGTGGAAGGCATGGAATCTCTGGCCCCCGCACTGGTTGACGGCATGGTTGCGTTGACCTCGCTGTTCCCGGCCGGGTCCCTGGCCGTGGTGCTGGAACCGGAGAAGGTCCGTGCCCGCGCCCACGACCTGGAATCCACCAATGAGGAGTTCTTGGAGGCCGCCTGGTCCACCGCCTCCGACGGCGGCACCGCACCCCTGGACCTGGCGTCCCATGATCTGGCGGCCCACGGCGTGGATCTGGCCGCCGGCGGCTTCAAATCGCTGGCGCAAACCCGCGACGGCGCCCTGTCCCACGGGGTCGGCTGGTGGTCTATCAACTCCCTGGCCCAGGATGAGGAACTGCTCCCGGAACTGGACGTGGTGAACCTGCACGCCCGTGAACCCCGAGGCTACCGGGGCGATGTGGCAGAGATGATGGAGTTCATCGGCTCCCGCGTGAAAAACCAATGGCGGGTGGTGGTGGCCACCGACGGCCCCGGGCCGGCTCAACGCTTGGCCGAGCTGTTCCACGAAGCCAACATTCCGGCGTCGCGCGTGGAATCCCTGGATGCCCAGCCGCAGCCGGGGATCATCGAGGTGACAACAGCGGATGTGGGCCGTGGTTTTGTGCTGGACTCGCTGAAACTGGGCCTGTTGACCGAGGCCGATCTTTTGGGCAGGGCCTCTGCCGTCTCCACGAAGGACATGCGCAAGCTCCCCTCCAAGCGCCGCAATGTTGTGGACCCGCTTCAGCTGCGCGCCGGTGACTATGTGGTCCACGAACAGCACGGCGTGGGTAAGTTCGTTGAGCTGATCCAGCGCAAGGTTGCCGGGACCTCGGCAAGCTCGACCACCGGACGGGCAGGCTCGACCAGCGCAGGCGTGGGGCTGCGCGAATACCTGGTGCTCGAGTACGCGCCGTCCAAGCGTGGTGCGCCCGGGGACAAATTGTTTGTGCCCACCGATCAGCTCGACCAAGTTACGGCCTATGTGGGTGGCGACGCCCCGGCGCTGTCAAAGATGGGCGGTTCGGATTGGGCCGCCACCAAGTCAAAGGCTCGCAAGGCTGTCAAGGAGATTGCCGGTGAGCTGATCCGGCTCTATTCCGCGCGCATGGCCTCCAAGGGGCACGCCTTTGGGCCCGACACCCCGTGGCAGGCGGAGCTGGAGGAGGCGTTCCCCTATGTGGAGACGCCGGACCAGCTGGTGGCCATCAACGAGGTCAAGGCGGACATGGAGAAAGAAGTCCCCATGGATCGGCTCATCTCCGGCGACGTCGGCTACGGCAAGACGGAGATCTCGGTCCGTGCCGCGTTCAAGGCTGTCCAGGACGGCAAACAGGTGGCTGTCCTGGTGCCCACCACGCTCCTGGCCCAGCAGCACTTCGAGACTTTCAACGAACGTTTCTCCGGCTTCCCCGTCCGGGTAGCGGCACTGTCGCGCTTCCAAACGGCCAAGGAATCCAAGGAGATCATGGAAGGCGTACGGACAGGGTCCGTGGACGTGGTCATTGGTACGCACCGGCTGCTCTCGAAGGACTTTGCCTTCAAGGACCTGGGCCTGGTGATCGTCGACGAGGAGCAGCGCTTCGGTGTGGAGCACAAGGAAGCGCTGAAGAAGATGCGCACCAATGTGGACGTGCTGGCCATGAGCGCCACCCCCATTCCGCGCACCTTGGAAATGTCCATGACAGGGATCCGCGAGACGTCCACGCTGGCTACCCCGCCGGAGGAACGCCACCCGGTCCTGACCTATGTGGGCGGCTACACGGACAAGCAGGTGGGTGCCGCCATCCGGCGCGAGCTGATGCGCGAAGGCCAGGTCTTTTATGTGCACAATCGGGTTAAATCGATTGAGCGTACCGCCGCACACATCCAGCAGCTGGTGCCCGACGCCCGCGTGGCTGTGGCCCATGGGCAGATGAGCGAGTCCCGGCTCGAGCAGATCATTGTGGACTTCTGGGAAAAGCGCTTTGACGTGCTGGTGTGCACCACCATCATTGAAACCGGCCTGGACATCTCCAATGCCAACACGCTGATCGTAGAACAGGCCAACAACTACGGGCTCTCCCAGCTGCACCAGTTGCGTGGGCGTGTGGGCCGCGGCCGCGAACGCGCCTACGCGTACTTCCTGTACCAGGCGGACAAGCCGCTAGGCGAGGTGGCCCTGGAACGGCTCAAGGCCGTCGCCGCACACAACGAACTTGGTGCCGGCATGGCACTGGCCATGAAGGACCTTGAGATCCGCGGGGCCGGGAACCTGTTGGGCGGCGAGCAGTCAGGCCACATTCAGGGGGTGGGCTTTGACCTGTACATCCGTCTGGTGGGCGAGGCCGTGGCCGAATATCGTGGCGAGGGCGAAGAGCGCGCCGCCGAGATGAAAATCGAGCTGCCCATCAACGCCCACCTGCCACACGACTATGTGCCGGGGGAGAGGCTACGTCTTGAGGCCTATAGGAAGCTCGCCGTCGCCACCACGCTCCTGGAGATCGACGACGTCGTCACCGAGCTCATCGACAGGTACGGGGAATTGCCGCCCGCCGCGGTGAACCTGATTGAGGTGGCCCGTTTCAAGGTGCACGCCCGGGCCGCCGGGCTCACCGATGTGGCGTTGCAAGGCAATTTCATCAAGTTCGCCCCGGCGGACCTGCCCGAGTCCAAGGAGATGCGCCTGAACCGCATGTACCCGGGATCACTGGTGAAGCCAGCGCTGAACTCGATCCTGATCCCCAAGCCGAAGACTGCGCGGATCGGCGGCCGCGATCTGGCCGACGCCGAGGTCCTCACCTGGGCGCAGGGCGTGCTGGAGGCGATCTTCGAGAAGGCTCCCGCCTCCAGCAGCTAGGCACCTGGTACCTGATTTGGTCAGGGGATTCGGCCTATTTGGTGGTGCCAGCCCATAGATCGTCGAAGGTGACTGGGATGGGGGTGGGTGTGCCCGTTTGGCTGAGGTAGCTGAAGAGGCCGAGGGATCCTGCTTTTTGCAGGGTTGCGGTGGTGTCTGTGGTGGTGAGCTGCCAGTTGGCTGGTTCGGTGGTGCCCACTTTCCACGCTTTTGTCTGGATGGTGGTGGGGGAGGTTCCTGTGGCCTGGACGCTGATCTGGATTTTGTCACCGGTGGCGTAGCTGAGCCCGGGAAGGGTCAGGGACTTCAAGACGGTGTTGGAGTCGCGTTCGAGTTGGAGTTGAACGGTGCCGTTGGTGTTGGTCACCAGTTGGGCGCCGTAGTGGGCGTTTCCACTGCTGCGGGCGATCACGCCGGTGTAGATGCTGCTGGCGGTGGGCCTGGTGAAGGCGATGGTGGCGTGGACCTCCGTGTCGGTGGAGGAGATGCTGTTCAGGTACGCGTACCTGGTTGATCTGGCCGGGCTGGAGATTCTTGCCGTGCTGCCGTCGACGCTGAAGTCGGCGGCGGTGCCGGAGAGGGTCCAGGGGCCGCCGGTTTCAGCTGTTCCAAGCCCGCCGGTGACGGAGCGGGTAAAGGTGTCCTTGGCGAGCACAGTTGTTGTTGGTGCCGTGGTGGCCGAGACAGTGGTGCTAGCGGTTCCTGTGGCGCCCTTGTTGTCGGTGACGGTCAAGGTGACCGTGTAGCTTCCGGCTGCGCTGTAGCTGTGGGTTGCGGTGACCCCACTGCCCAAGGCGCCATCGCCAAAGTTCCACGCGTAGGAGGCTATAGAGCCGTCCGCGTCGGTTGACCCTGCGGCGTTGACCCCAAGGTCCAATGCACTGACGGTATTCGTAAACGCGGCCACCGGCGCCGTATTCACCGGCGGTTCCGGAACAGAAGCCGTGGTGCCAGCCCATAGATCGTCGAAGGTGACTGGGATGGGGGTGGGTGTGCCCGTTTGGCTGAGGTAGCTGAAGAGGCCGAGGGATCCTGCTTTTTGCAGGGTTGCGGTGGTGTCTGTGGTGGTGAGCTGCCAGTTGGCTGGTTCGGTGGTGCCCACTTTCCACGCTTTTGTCTGGATGGTGGTGGGGGAGGTTCCTGTGGCCTGGACGCTGATCTGGATTTTGTCACCGGTGGCGTAGCTGAGCCCGGGAAGGGTCAGGGACTTCAAGACGGTGTTGGAGTCGCGTTCGAGTTGGAGTTGAACGGTGCCGTTGGTGTTGGTCACCAGTTGGGCGCCGTAGTGGGCGTTTCCACTGCTGCGGGCGATCACGCCGGTGTAGATGCTGCTGGCGGTGGGCCTGGTGAAGGCGATGGTGGCGTGGACCTCCGTGTCGGTGGAGGAGATGCTGTTCAGGTACGCGTACCTGGTTGATCTGGCCGGGCTGGAGATTCTTGCCGTGCTGCCGTCGACGCTGAAGTCGGCGGCGGTGCCGGAGAGGGTCCAGGGGCCGCCGGTTTCAGCTGTTCCAAGCCCGCCGGTGACGGAGCGGGTAAAGGTGTCCTTGGCGAGCACAGTTGTTGTTGGTGCCGTGGTGGCCGAGACAGTGGTGCTAGCGGTTCCTGTGGCGCCCTTGTTGTCGGTGACGGTCAAGGTGACCGTGTAGCTTCCGGCTGCGCTGTAGCTGTGGGTTGCGGTGACCCCACTGCCCAAGGCGCCATCGCCAAAGTTCCACGCGTAGGAGGCTATAGAGCCGTCCGCGTCGGTTGACCCTGCGGCGTTGACCCCAAGGTCCAATGCACTGACGGTATTCGTAAACGCGGCCACCGGCGCCGTATTCACCGGCGGTTCCGGAACAGAAGCCGTGTTGATGAGTCCCGGCGTGCCGAATGTGCTTGACGTGGCGGTCCAATTGCTCGCCAATGACGGATCGGCCGAGGGCGAAACAAGTTCCAGTGACGGGCCGGTCCCGTCGGCGTCTGCCGGCCAAGGACCGGTGTTGGAGTATGCGACGCTGCTGACCGTCCTGGGCCCGTCTTGGAGCGCCACCGTCTCACCGGCGTCGTCCAGGGAACCAGCGAACTGGCCAATCACCAGACGATTGGAGGTCGGGTAGGCCTGGCGGAACGCCTTGTCGTTGGCCACGAGCACGGCATAGCCGCCGGCTGGGATCACCGTGCCCGACTGGATGGTGATTCCCACGGCGTCGATCCTCCAGCCCGAAATATCGACTGCGACGCTGCTGGGGTTGGCCAGCTCAATGTACTCGCCACCGTTCCCCGCTGGGTGGTACTGGATCTCGTTGATCACCACGGCGGCACTGGCCGACTGCGAGACCGGCACTGGCTTGCCTGGTCCGGTGTTGTTGTTGATGGCATTGCGGCGATCCGCCAAACCAGCAAGGAAGTTGCTCCTTGCCCCGGTGGCCGAGTAGCCACGCCACTTCTGCGTGTCCAGATTCCAGTCATTGACCATGGTGGCGGTGATGGCATCCCACTGGGCCTCATATTGCCCCGGGGTCAGGAATTGGTCGGCCAAGGTACGCAGCCTTCTGTAGAACATGGCCTTGATTTCTGGATCAGCCAGCATGGCTTGCGTGAAACGGTTGGAGGTGTCCGGTGTGAGGAACAAGCCCTTTCCATCAGACTGCGGCAAAGTGAAGATCCAGTTCAAATCCCACTGCCACATCTCCCACCTGCCGGTGCCATCTGTGTCCCTGGCGAGCCACCAGTTGTACCAGCCGCTGTCTTGATGTCTGATGATTGAGTTGATGGCCATATAGTTGACAAGTTCCGGGATGTTGACATTTTGGTAGATCCAGGCTCGTTGGGCCGCCGACGGTGCCGCGTCAACGGTGTTGGACAATGCCAGGACGTCGCTGTAATCCTCATCCTTGCGGGTTTTCTTGTCCAGCCAGCCTGAGGCTGCCAGGGTTGCCGCCGACGCGGAGCGTCCCACGCTGCCGCCGTCGCCCTTGTAAATGGCCCATTCCTTGACGCCTTGGGCGGCCCGCCAGGAGCCATCCTCGGTTTCCATGACCCGACCGATGCTCCAGAATACGCCGTTACGTTGGGTGCGGACCGGGACAATTCCCAGCCCGCGGTTGCCAGCGGCCGCGACGGTTGCCCAACCGACGTCGGCAAAGTTGTCCGAGTAGTTTTGCAACGCAAATTCATCCAGCGGGTAGGGTAGTTTCCCGCCAAGATCAAAGGTATAGCCCTTGGGCAGTTGTATCTTCCAACTGACCTTGGCCGCGGTCCGTGAAGAGTTGCCGCGGACACTCATCATGACGCCGTCGATGACTTGGCCGTTGTACGCCCACACTGCTGCGCCCTGGAACTTGTCAAGGCGGTGGTTGGCGAGAATGTCATCGTAGACTGCGTCATCCATGAACCACTCGATGACGGGCAGTTGTGTGAGCACCGCAGAGTTCACGACCACGACGCCGCGATAGCGCACGGAGTCGCCAGCAACGGGTTCCGAATACGAAGACAGACCCGCCTTCGCATCGACCCTATAGCGAATCAACTGGCCGGCCGGTTGGCCTGGAATGGTGGCCGCATAGGTGCCGTCGCCAGCCCCGCCAGGACTGGTGGCATCGTCCTTGAAGGGAAGTTCGACGTCGGCGCCAAACATCACTTTGTAGCTCAGGACTGCTGTTGATCCCGGCTCCAATGCCGCCGAGATTACCACCGACTGATTGGGGGTGGGGCGGGCAGGTGTGGCGGTGAGCGCTTTCACTGTGGGGGTGGGTGTGCCGGAGGTCCCGTCGATCGAATTGACGGCGCCGGGTGTCCCTCCCGGATTCAGGCTGGCCCCCCAATTGGTGGCCAGGGTGTTATCCGAGAGCAGGTCGCGTAGTTCAAGGGTAGGGCCGTTACCATCCGGGGCGGACGGCCACGGAACGGTGTCCGCATAGGTGAGGGTGTCCACCACGGCCAGAGCGACGTCGACCACTGTCACTGTCTCGCCGCTGTTACTCAGGTTGCCACCATAAACAGCACTGGGCGCGAAACCGTAGGTGGCGGTGAACGCGGTGGCGTCCTTGGCAACCACAAAAAAGCCGTGACCGGCAACAACGGTTCCCGCCGGCATGGTTCCGGTTACACCGGAACTGAAGGACCAGCCGGAAATATCGACGGGTGCATCCGATGTGTTCGCCAGTTCCAAGAAATCGTCAGCGTCAAGATCCGAACCCGCGTGATAGTTTAACTCCGAAATGACGATCCCGCCCGGATCGGCGATTGCCGGTCCTGCAGACAGCGCCACCAGGGTACTTGCCAACATGGATGCCATAGTCACTGCTGCAACCGTGCGCCACTGCCTATTTCCAAGCTCCATTGCCCGGTCCCCTCACACCTATTGTGGGCGAAGGTGTGCGAGTACCCGGCCCCTGCCTTACTGGAATACAACGATTAGGGAGATTATGGATCAGGTGCAAGGCCATGTCGATACGTAGTCGGGTCTCGAGGCACGTATAAAGGCGAGTAACCTGCTGCGGCATTGGGCTTAAACAAAAACTAGGTACGGCCTATTGCTTTTTTTCGCGGAGAACCCGTGAAAAACAGCAACAACCCGTACCTAGATGAAAAGGTGCTACTCGCCTGCGGAGTTGGAACGGCCGATCCATGTCATCGGGATCACCAAAGCCAAGAAGCACAGGCCAAGGCCCAAGGCGCCGGGCACAAAGGCGTGGGCAAAGCTCTCCAAGCTCCAGAAGGACAAGGCGAAGATGCCGCCCAGGAACAGTCCGAAGAAAATGACGAACAAGATGATGGACTGGCCAAGGCTATTCTCGCCTTGGTAGCGTTCGTTGGACACAGGTACTCCTCACCCCAAAACCGGGGAACTGGATGGGTGCACCGTTTGGACCGGCGCTCTTATCTACCCACGATCCTAGTACGTTTTTAGTAGGAAGCCGTGCTTTGCGCGCCGGTGACGATGGCAATGCCGGAACTGGTGCCGATGCGGGTTGCCCCGGCGTCGATCATTTGCAGGGCCTTCTCCACCGTACGTACCCCGCCGGAGGCCTTCACCCCGAGCTGAGGGCCCACAGTTTGGCGCATCAAGGCCACGTCCTGGGCGGTGGCACCGCCGCCGTTGAACCCTGTGGAGGTCTTCACATAGTCGGCTCCGGCCTCGAGCGCAGCTTGGCAGGCCAGCACCTTTTCGGCGTCACTGAGCAGGGACGTTTCAATGATGACCTTCAACAGAGAATCCTCACCATGGACCACCTCGGCGACCGCTGAGATATCGTTGACGAGTGTCTCCTTGTCAAGGGCGCGGGCCGCGGCAATGTTGATGACCATGTCCACCTCGTCCGCGCCGTCCATGGTGGCTCCGCGCGCCTCAAAAACCTTGACGTCGGTGTTATTGGCGCCCAGCGGGAAGCCGATGACAGTACAGGTCAGCACGCCTGTTCCGCGCAAGGCCAGTTTGGCTGTCTCCACCCACAGCGGATTCACACACACCGCCTTGAAATGGTGCTCCGCAGCTTCCCTGCACAGGCGCAGGATATCTTCACGGGAGGCTTCGGGCTTCAACAGGGTGTGGTCGATGAAGGCGGCGAGCTCGGGGTGGGCGTCCTGGGGTGTGGTGCGCTCAGTCATGGTGGGCCTTCCTTGTCACGGGGATCGTTAGCTATATCGTGTCACAGCAGCTTGGTTCCTGCGCAGGGGCCAAGCCGCTCAACGAGGAGTTTGACCATGGCGCCCATGCGAAACCGCTCCGGAACCCACGGCGTCAGCCCAAGATCGTATAGCGGTTGTGCCGTAACCGGGCCCACAGCGACTGGGTGTACGCCGGTTACCAGTGCCTGTATGAAGCTCTCGCGCAGCCCACTTTCCTGGGCCACGCTGAGGACCGCGTCAAAGGCTGGGGCGCTGGTGAAGGTGACGGCGTCGAGTTCGTGCGCACAGACGGCAGAGATGAGCTGGCTGAGCCGATCCCCTTCCTGGGCGCTGACCCAGCGGTAGGGGCTCACTGTCAGTACGACGGCGCCGGCCGAGCTGAGCGTTGCACGTGAACTTGCGTCGGTGGCACCGTGGAGCTGCAGGGCCACCGTTCTTCCCGCCAGATCCCCGCCACCCACCCCGTTGCGGATCACCAGCTCGGTGAGGGCCGACGTCGTCTCATCCGGGCTGATTCCCACATCAGCGAGCCCATATGCCCGTGCCGCGCCCCGTGCCTTGGGCCCGCGGACGTACAACTGTGTGGCGCACAAAACTCCTAGCAGGTCTTGTTCAAGCCCGGCCGCCGCAGCGGAATCGACCCAGCGTCGCAGCCCGTAGGCGGTGGTCAACATCACGATCTCCGGCTTGGCGGCAATGATGGCACAGGTTTCGGCGAGCAACTGTGCGTCGTCCTGGACCGGGGCACTTTTTAGCGCCGGGGCGTGCAATACCGCGGAGCCATGACGCTCCAATGCGCCAATGAGTTCCTCCGCTTTGCGGTGGGCCGTGACACCGATGCGCCGCCCGGAAAGGGTTGGTGAAGAGGTCACCCGTCGACGCCCAAGGCTTCTTTCAGATCCGCCACCACAGCCGCCAGTTGTTCTTTCGCCGAAGCCTTCGCAGCAGCGAGATCGCGCCGGTTCGCGACGGGCCCAATGACTTCCATATAACATTTCAGTTTGGGCTCGGTGCCGCTGGGGCGCACGATGACCCGCGTAGCGTTCTCGGTCAGGTACAGCAGGCCATTGGTGGCCGGCAACTCCGGTGAGCCCGCTGAAAGATCGGTGAAATGGACCACCTCGGAGCCGGCAAGCTGGGCAGGGGGTGTGCGCCGCAGCCCCTCCATGAGGGTTCCCAGCATGTCCAGATCGCTGACCCGGAAACTGAGCTGCTCGCTAACATGGAGTCCATGCGCCAGCGCCAAATCATCCAGCACGTCAAAGAGTGTGCCGCCGGCAGCTTTTAGGGCAGCGGCCATTTCCGCGACGAGCAACCCGGCGGACATGCCGTCCTTGTCGCGGACCACCTCCGGGGCAACACAGTAGCCCAGTGCTTCCTCATAGCCGTAGCTCAGGTGTGGGACACGGGAAATCCACTTAAAACCGGTCAGGGTTTGCGCGTGGTTGAAACCGGCGGCCTTGGCGATGCGAGCCAGCAGCCGTGAGGACACAATGGAATTGGCAAACACGGGCTTGCCATTTGCGCCCTCACCGTTCTTGTCAGTGCCTGCACGCGTCTGGGTAGTGCCTGCACGCCCGCCCCTGGCTGCCAGGTGTGCGCCGAGCAGCGCCCCCACCTGGTCGCCATGGAACTTATACCATTGGCCGGTGGCCGGGTCCAGGGCCCCCACTGCTACTCTGTCGGCGTCGGGATCGTTGGCCAGCACGAGGTCGGCACCCACCTTCTCGGCGAGGGCGAACGCCAAATCCATGGCCCCGGGCTCCTCGGGGTTGGGGAAGGATACTGTGGGGAAATCCGGGTCCGGGGCGGATTGTTCGGCCACAGCGTGCAGATCCGTGAACCCGGCGTTGTGGAGCACGGCCAGGGCCGTGTCATTTCCCACCCCGTGCATGGAGGTGTGCACAATGCGCAGCTCGCGGTGCGGGAACGCGGCAGGGTCGCTCAGCCCGGTCATGGCCTGCTTGTAATTTTCCAGAACGTCCGGGCCCAGCACGGTCCAGCCACTGGTGGCGAGGGCGATGTTGCCCGTATCGCCCGCCTCGTCGGTTGCGGAGAAGTCCGCAATGTGCGCGGCGATCTGGGCATCATGCGGGGCCACGATCTGCACGCCGCGGGCTTCCGGGGCTACGGACCGACCGCCCAAGTACACTTTGTAGCCGTTGTCTTTTGGCGGGTTGTGGCTGGCCGTAACCATGACGCCGGCCTCGCAGTCCAGGGCCCGGACGGCAAAGGCGAGGATGGGGGTGGGCAGTGCCTGCGGCAGCAGGAAAGTCTTGATCCCGGAGGCGGCAAAAACGGCCGCCGTCTCTTGGGCAAAGATTTCCGAGTTGTGCCGGGCGTCGTAGCCCACCACGGCCCGGGGCTGGTAGAAGGTACCGGCGTCGTCCGCGTTCGCCAGAGCATTAAGGTGGGCGGCCACACCGGCGGCAGCACGGCGCACCACCACCGTGTTCATGCGGTTCGGGCCCGGACCCATGACCGCACGTAACCCGGCCGTACCAAATTGCAGGTTGCCGGAAAAGCTGTCCGCCAGCTCCGCCGCGGCTTCCGGGGAGTCCGAGGCGGCAATCAAGTCGCGCAGTTGCGCGGCAGTAGCCGGGTCGGGGTCATGGCCCGCCCATTGTTCGGCGGCGGCCTTCAGGGCCGCCATCTCGAGTGCGGCGTTGGACTCGGAAGCGTCATTGGAATGTCTCACCAGATAAATCTAGCCCCACGTGTCCTATTCTGCTCCATGCGTCGCATGACGGCGGCGCAGAACACTGTTCTGCGCCACGGCCGCACCGGGCGTGGCGCAGAACAGTCCGTGGCGATGAGTCCTCCACAGGGCAGCTGGAGCCGGGCCTGTCCACAATTGGTGCGACGGGGCTGCCGCCGCGGCTGTTTTCGGTTCAGGCTGGAATCATGACTTCCACAACCAGCGCCAGGAACCAGGCCGTTGCGGCCGCAATTTCTCAGTTTGGCAAGGTCGCGAGGCTGCGCGAGCTACTGGCGCTGGGCATCTCCACCCGCCAGCTCAGGGGCGCCGTTGAACAAGGCACTGTGGTGCAGGTGGCACGTGGCCACTACGGGCTGCCGGGGGTGAGCTCGATGGACATCCATCTCGCCAGTTATCAGGCGCGGCGGACATGTCTGAGCCGGGTTTCGGAGTTGGGTCTGTGGCAATTGCATGAGCCGGAAAAGGTCCATGTGGCGGCGGCGCATGGACGCCCGATTCCCGGATGTGTGGTGCACAAACGTCCTGCCGGTCAGACGCTGATGGGGATCTTGCGCCAGTGCGTGGCTTGTGGCTCCGAGTTGGAGGGGCTCATCACCCTTGAATCGGCCGTGGTGGCAAAGATGTGCACCATCTTTGACCTGCAGGTGGAATTCACGCGGCGCGGTGACAGGGCTGCCCGCGCAATCGTGGAGATGATCGACCCGCAATCAATGGCCATAACAGAGACCGTGGGTAGATATCACCTCAGGATGGCCGGGCACAACGTCCAGGGCCAGGCCTATGTGAGGAATGCAGGGCACCTGGACCTGTTGGTCGACGGCGTGCTCGGCGTCGAAGTCGATGGGAGAGAGTTCCATGACACTGAGAACGGCTGGCGCGAAGACCTGCGCCGGGACACCATGTATGTTCTGCGCGGCGTCTGGCGGCTGCGGATTCCCGCCGAAGTGGTGCTCTACCACCCGGAAATCATGCTGGCTTGGGTGTCACAGGCCCTGGCCATGATCCGTTCTGCGCCACGGCTAAGGTGACGGCGGCGCACAACACTGTTGTGCGCCACGGCCGGACCGGACGGCGGCGCACAACAGAATGGAATTACAGCCGGGCGATGATCTCCGCCAGCAGCTTGGAGATGCGGGGCCCGGCAGCCTGGCCGGCCGCAATCACCTCGGCATGGCTGAGCGGGACCGAGCTGATGCCGGCCGCCAGGTTGGTCACCAGCGAGATGCCAAACACCTCCATCCCGGCGGCACGGGCGGCGATGGCCTCCAACGCCGTGGACATGCCCACCAGGTCGGCACCAATCCGCTTCGCGTACTGCACCTCGGCCGGGGTCTCGTAGTGTGGGCCGGTGAACTGGGCGTACACGCCCTCATCCAGGGACGGGTCCACCTCGCGGGCCACCTCACGCAACCGCGCCGAATAGAGGTCCGTGAGATCCACGAACGTGGCGCCCTCCAGCGGCGAGGTGGCCGTGAGGTTGATGTGGTCGCTAATCAACACCGGTGTCCCTGGCGTCCAAGCCTCGTTGAGGCCGCCGCAGCCGTTGGTCAACACCAGGGTTTTGGCTCCTGCGGCAGCGGCGGTGCGGACTCCGTGCACCACGGCCCGGACGCCCTTGCCCTCATAGAAGTGGGTGCGCGCGCCAAGCACCAACACATTCTTGCCGCCCGGGGTGCGGATGGAAGTCAGGGTGGCGGTGTGGCCCACTACTGCGGGGGCGAAGAACCCCGGTACGTCGGCGGCATCCACCACGGCGGTGGTCTCGCCAATGAGGCCTGCCGCCTCGCCCCATCCGGAGCCCAGCACCACGGCTATGTCATGGAAGGGCACGCCGGTGTGCTCGGCAATGTAGGTGGCGGCCTCGCGGGCCAGATCGGTGGGGTCAGATAAAAAATGAAGGTTAGTCACGGATTCAACATACAGGGCACAGGCGCCGTCAGTACATGGGGGGAGAAGTTGGTGCACAGCACAAGCTAAGGAAGAATGAACTATTGTGACGAGCTCTCAAGATCCATTCAAGCCCTTTGCAGTTCCCAGCCTAGCGATCCTCGGCGGTGGCCCGGGTGGCTACGAGGCAGCGATGGTGGCGGCCTCCATGGGCGCGCAAGTGACCATAGTCGAGCGTGCCGGGCTGGGCGGCGCGGCCGTTCTGACCGACGTCGTGCCCTCAAAAACCCTCATCGCTACAGCCGAAGCCATGAACCGCAGCGTCGATTCCACACAACTGGGCGTCGACTTCAACGGCCCCGACGGCAACCCCAAAACCGCCATGCGCGCCAACTTGCAGCAGATCAACGAGCGGGTGATGCGCCTTGCCCGCGAACAGTCGAGTGATATTCGCCGCGGATTGGAAGCCGTTGGTGTGCGCATCGTGATCGGCACCGGCAAGATGCTGGATGCGCGCACCATTGAAGTCGATCGTGGCGAAACCACGGAGATCATCCAGGCTGACGCCGTCCTGATCGCCGTGGGTGCCCACCCGCGCGAGCTCGCCACGGCGAAACCCGACGGTGAGCGCATCCTGAATTGGACGCAGATTTACGATTTGCAGGAACTGCCGGAGGATCTGATCGTGGTCGGCTCGGGCGTCACGGGCGCCGAGTTCGCCTCCGCCTTCAACGGCCTCGGCTCTAAGGTCACCTTGATTTCCAGCCGCGAGCAGGTGCTGCCGGGGGAGGACTCCGACGCCGCGGCAGTGCTGGAGGACGTCTTTGCCCGCCGCGGACTGCGTGTGCTCTCACTGTCCCGCGCCGAGAAGGTCGAACGCACGGACAACGGCGTCATTGTCACCTTGGGTGATGGCAGCAAGGTCACCGGCACGCATTGCCTGGTGTGTGTCGGTTCCATCCCCAACACCGGGGGGATTGGCCTGGAGGCTGCCGGGGTTGAGCTGACACCCAGCGGACACATCAAGGTCGACGGCGTCTCGCGTACGAGTGCGCCCAACGTGTACGCCGCCGGCGACTGCACGGGCGTCTTCGCGCTGGCCTCCGTTGCCGCCATGCAGGGACGGATTGCCGTGGCCCACCTGATCGGTGACGGCGTGCGTCCCCTCAAGCTGACCCAGGTGTCCTCGAACATCTTCACCTCGCCGGAGATCGCCTCCGTGGGCGTCACCGAGGCTGATCTGGAATCCGGGAAGTACCAGGGCGACGTGGTCAAGCTCTCCCTGCAAACGAACGCCAGGGCCAAGATGCGCGGTGTCAACGACGGCTTCATCAAGATCATTGCCCGCAAGGGTTCTGGCACCGTCATTGGCGGTGTGGTGGTTGGTGCCGGGGCCTGTGAGTTGATCTTCTCGATCGCCTTAGCCGTGACACAGAAACTGCACGTCGACGACGTCGCCAACACGTTCACGGTGTACCCGTCGCTGTCGGGGTCCATCTCCGAAGCTGCCCGCAGGCTCCACGTGTACGTGTAATTCTTGAGCTGTTGGAAATGGACCTTCGCCCAGTGGGTGGGGGTCCATTTTCGTATCCCCGCGCATCCCCAAACTGTCCGCATGGTGGCGCGAATTGTCCAGTAGGTGGACTTTTTGGGTATTGTGGACGGGCATCATCGTCTAACGCCGTCGCCTCGTATCGGGTTACCCATCTCTGATACGGCCAAAGAGAAAGCCATCCCATGAGCACTCCCCACGAAGCGGAGCCAATGGAGATCTCAGCAGTGCAGATCCCCCAAGCAAACAGCCGAGGGCGGGTCATTGTCGCCAGCCTCATTGGTACCACCGTTGAGTTTTACGACTTCTACGTGTACGCCACGGCAGCCGTGCTGGTCTTCCCGGCACTCTTCTTCCCCAACGCCGACGCAGCCACGGCTCTGCTGAGCTCCTTTGCCATCTTCGGTGTGGCGTTCGTCGCCCGGCCGTTGGGCTCCGTCGTGTTCGGCCACTTTGGTGACAAGGTGGGCCGCAAGGGGACCCTGGTGGCATCCCTGCTGACCATGGGTATTGCCACGTTCCTGATTGGTTGCCTGCCGACGGCGCTTGTGCCCGGCTGGGTGTTCTGGGCACCGGCACTGTTGGTGGTCATGCGCTTCATGCAGGGCCTAGCACTCGGCGGCGAGTGGAGCGGCGCGGCCCTGCTGGCCACCGAGAACGCCCCTGCCGGCAAGCGCGCCATCTGGGGAACCTTCCCGCAGCTGGGCGCACCCATCGGCTTTATCCTGGCCAACGGCATCTTCCTGGCCCTGAGCTTTGGCCTGAGTGCCGAGCAGTTCCAGTCCTGGGGCTGGCGCATCCCGTTCCTGCTCAGCGCCGTCATGGTCATTGTGGGCCTGTACGTCCGCCTGAAGCTGGTTGAAACCCCGGCGTTCCAGCAGGTCATCGACCAGGGAGAAGTCTCCAAGCTGCCTGTGGGCCGCGTGTTCAAGACCAGCTGGCGGCCCCTGATCCTTGGGACCTTCGTCATGCTGGCCACGTATGTCTTGTTCTACCTGATGACCACGTTCACACTGTCCTACGGCACCACCCCGGCCACCATTGAGGCGGCCAAGGCCAAGGCCGTGGCTGCCGGCAAGCCCATGACGGCCGACGCCATCGCCTCGTGGGTACCCGGACTGGGCTACACGCGCAATGAGTTCCTGATCATGCTGATCATCGGTGTCGTGTTCTTCGGCATCTTTACACTCGTCTCCGGTCCGCTGGCCGAGAAGTTCGGCCGCCGCAAGACGCTCCTGTGGGTCACCGGTGGAATCCTAGTCTTCGGCCTAACCTTCGTGCCGCTGTTCGGTGCCGGCCTGGTGGGCGTCATGGCGCTGCTGATCATCGGCTTCACCCTGATGGGCCTGACCTTCGGCCCCATGGGTGCGCTATTGCCGGAGCTGTTTCCGACCAACGTCCGCTATACAGGGTCGGCCATCAGCTACAACATGTCCAGCATCCTCGGCGCAGCCGTGGCACCGTTCATCGCGGTGGCACTTTGGCAGTCCGCTGATGGCAGCCCTGTCCTGGTAGGCGTTTACCTCTCCGCCATGGCGGTGCTGACCCTGATCGCGCTGGTGATCATGAAGGAAACACGCGACTTGGAGTACACCTCCAACGTCAGCTGACGCACTCTGCAAACGCTCCCACAATGAACTGCTCCCTGAAAGTTGGACTGAATAATTCAGTACCTTACTTTCGGGGAGTTTTTCATGCGTCCACATAGTTCATTGACAGCCGAGCAGCGGCTAGCTGCCGTCGATCTGTTTGAGGAAGGGTTTGGGTATCGCGCGGTATCCTCAAAGCTGGGAGTCAGCGCGTCGGCTATTTGCAAGTTGGAGAGTCGGTTCAAGATCTGGGGTAGAGCAGCATTGGAAATCAAACCAACTAGGCAGGTGTATTCCTTTGAGTTCAAGCTGGCGATTGTTCGCCAATATCTTGACGGTGAGGGGACGCGGCAGGACCTCGCCCGGATGCATCAACTCAGTTCTCTAGACCTCTTGCGAGCATGGATCCGCGCCTATCGGGACTTTGGTGAGGAGGGCCTGCGCTCCAAGGCCAAGGGCCGGCCCAAGTCTGTGACTAGGACCCCCTCGGTCGAAGTCAGTGAGTTGGAGAAGCTACGCCGCGAGAACGAGCGTCTGGCGGCTGAGAACGCCTACCTAAAAAAAGTACGGGCCTTGAGGAACCAACCACGGCGCTGAAAGTCAGCGCCGTGATTGCCCTCAAGGCATCCCATTCCCTGCCCCTTTTGCTCCAAGCAGCGGGGTTGCCTCGTTCCACGTTCTTCCACCGCCAAGCGGCCCTGCAGACCCCTGACCGGCACGCTGAGCTTCGAGCCCAGATCCACGAGGCTTTCATCCAAGCTAAGGGCCGCTACGGCCACCGGCGCATCCACGCGGTCCTGAAGCGCCAAGGCTGGCAGGTCGCACGCAAGACCGTGCTGAAGCTGATGCGTGAGGAGAACCTGGTCTGTAAGGTCCGTACCCGAAGCAAATATTCCTCTTACAAGGGCAAGGTCGGCAAGATCGCCGACAACCTTTTGAAACGAGAATTCGATACCGATGCGCCAAACACCACATGGGTGACCGACGTGACCGAGTTCAAGATCGCCGAGCGCAAGGTCTACCTCTCACCGGTGCTAGATCTGTTCGACCGCTCGATCGTTTCCTACTCGGTTTCCGAGTCGCCGACCGTTGCCTTCACCACCGAATCACTCATCGAAGCGATCGGCACCCTGGCGCCGGGCGAGGCCCCGATGGTGCATTCAGACCAAGGATTTCAGTATCAACACTCCAGCTGGCAGAAGCTCCTCAGCGACGCCAAGATGGCCCAATCCATGTCGCGCAAGGGCAACTGTTTAGATAACTCGGTGATGGAAAACTTCTTCGGACACCTGAAGGAAGAGATGTTCCATCGCCAAAAATTCACCGGCATCGACGGGTTCCGCACGGAGCTGGACGACTATATCCACTGGTACAACAATGACCGCATCTCGTTAACGCTGCAGTGCCTGAGTCCGATGGAATATCGGGCTCAGGCACTGGCCGCGTAGACTTTTATTTACCGAGTCCAAATTTCGGGGCCCAGTTCATTCAGTTGAGGGAGCGTTTGTCATATGTGGCTCGTTTGGTGAGGGACCATCAGGTGAAACACCCCTTAACGTGAGGGGGCCTAGTCTTCGATGGTGGCCAGGACTGCACCAGCGGAGACCGTGTCCCCGGCCGAGGCGCTAAGGCCTGTGACGGTGCCTGAACGGTGCGCCGTCAGGGGCTGCTCCATTTTCATGGCCTCCAGCACAACCAGCAGATCACCCTCGACCACGACGTCGCCGTCAGCCACGGCAACCTTGACAATGGTGCCCTGCATGGGGGAGGTGAGCGCATTGCCGTTGGCCGCAGCCGGGGCAGTGCTGCGGCCGCGGGCTGCCTTCTTGGCCTTCTTCGCGCCGGTGCTACCGGTGCTGACGGCCAACGACGCCGGCAACGTGACCTCAAGCCGTTTGCCGCCCACCTCGACGGTAACGCTTTGCCGGGTGCCGGCGTCGTCCGAGGCACCGGTAGCACCGGCGAGGTTGAAGGCGGGGATGGTGTTGTTGAACTCGGTTTCGATCCAGCGCGTGTGCGTGGTGAACGGGGCTCCGCCAGTGGGGGCGAAGGCCGGGTCGACGACCACGGCGCGGTGGAACGGCAGCACGGTGGGCAGGCCGCCGATATGCATTTCCCCTAGGGCGCGGCTGGAGCGCTGCAGGGCCTGCTCGCGGGTGGCACCGGTGATGATCAGCTTGGCCAGCATGGAGTCGAAGTTCCCCCCGATTATTTCCCCGGTCGTGATGCCTGAGTCGACGCGCACGCCGGGGCCGGTGGGCAGATCGATGCTGGTCACGGTGCCCGGTGCCGGCATGAAACCGCGGCCGGCATCTTCGCCGTTGATGCGGAATTCGAAGGAGTGGCCGCGAACTTCGGGGTCGCCATAGCCGAGGTCCTCGCCGCGGGCGATGCGGAACTGCTCGCGGACCAGATCGATCCCGGTGACTTCCTCGGAGATGGTGTGCTCCACCTGCAGGCGGGTGTTGACCTCCAGGAAGGAGATGGTGCCGTCAGTGCCGACCAGGAATTCGCAGGTGCCGGCGCCGACGTAGTTCGCTTCCTTCATGATGGCCTTGGAGGATTCGTAGAGGCGCTTGTTTTGCTCGTCGGAGAGGAACGGTGCCGGGGCCTCCTCCACCAGTTTCTGATTGCGCCGCTGCAGCGAGCAGTCACGCGTGGAGACGACGACGACGTTGCCCGCGGCATCCGCTAGGCACTGGGTTTCCACGTGGCGTGGAGAATCCAGGAAACGTTCCACAAAGCACTCGCCGCGGCCGAAAGCCGCGACTGCCTCGCGCACGGCCGATTCGTACATTTCGGGGATTTCCTCGCGGGTGCGCACGACCTTGATGCCGCGGCCGCCGCCGCCGTAAGCGGCCTTGATGGCCAGCGGCAGGCCGAATTCGTCGGCGAAGTCCAGGACTTCCTGCGCGGAGGCCACGGGGTCCTTCGTACCCGGCACCAAGGGTGCGCCCACCTTTTCGGCGATGTGGCGGGCCTGGACCTTGTCGCCCAGGGCCGCGATGGCCTCGGGGGAGGGGCCGATCCAGATCAGGCCGGCGTCGATGACTTTTCGAGCGAAGTCGGCGTTTTCGGCCAAGAAGCCGTAGCCGGGGTGGATGGCGTCAGCCCCGGATTGCTTGGCTGCGGCCAGGATCTTCTCCATGACCAGGTAGGAGTCGGCTGCGGTGGTGCCGCCCAAGGCGAAGGCCTCGTCGGCCATGCGCACGTGCAATGCTTCCCTGTCCGGCTCTGCGTAGACGGCTACAGAGGCGATGCCCTCGTCGCGGGCCGCCCGGATGATGCGGACGGCAATTTCGCCGCGGTTGGCGATCAGGACTTTGGTGAGCTGGTTTGCACCGGCGGACTGTGAGTTGGTCACACGAGACTCCTTCTATTCTCCAGAGAGCCTAGCGCGGTTGTGAGGGTTTGGCCCACACATGATGCTGTTTCAGCGTGTGAAGCCAGCATCTTTTGTGGGGTTCCTACAAAGGAACTGATCCGCCAGCGATCCGGCGCAAGGTGTCCAGGTGATGCGTCCATGCTTTTTGACCCTCCGCCGTCAGTTTTACGGAGGTGCGCGGAAACTTGCCCACGAACAGTTTCTTGATTTCCACTAGCCCCGCTTTCTCCAGCACGGCCAGCTGCTTGCTCAAAACGGAGTCGCTGACTTGGACGGTGTTGCGGATGTCCTTGAAGTCCATGGTCTCCGTGTTGGCCAGTGCAGCGGCAATGGAAAATCTCACGGGCTGGTGCAGGACGTCGCTGAGCTCGTGGCGGGGGTGCTGGCTCTGGACCCGGCCCGGTTCGGCAGCTGATTCGGGGTTCATGCTCGCAGCTCACGGAGGGCTGCAGCCATGCCCACTGCTGCCAGTACGACGGCGGCGCAAATGTAGTACGCCAGGTTACCGTTCGGGAACACGAGGGATCCGACGGCGATGGCAATCACATACAGCACCATGTAAGCGATGAGTGAGGTGGCGAACCGTTTGGTGAAGCCAGCCTTGGTGGTGTGCTGCATGAAGGACCAGGTGAGGCCCGTGATGGCGGCCCAGATGCCAATGGTCATAGCCAGTAATTGGGCGCCGTACCCCGTGTGGGCAACGATCTGGAATCCCACCATCATCATGGAGCCCAGGATGGCCAGGGAATTGAAAACCATGGCGGTGGGCCAGCCTGCCGCACTGGTAGCGGACGCCCCGATGCTCTGCGCCTTGGCGAGAAGTTCCTGCGCCTCTGCTGCTGACGGGTTGCCGTGGTGCTCGTTCATGGTGATGCCTCTCGCTGGTGTTTTGGGAAACGTCGCTTGCATCAGTGTATGAAAGTACTTTCCATAGTGTCAAGTACTTTCCGCGTTCTGTCCCGTGCTGCTTCAAGGGCCGCGAATCCTGCGCCCCGTTACCTGCCAATGATGCGCCACTTCGAAAGTGGCGCATCATTGGGGTGACATGGCGCGCAGCCGCTGGGAGCTAGCTCCAGAAATCGGTGATGGAGACCCCCGTTTTAGCCAAAAGGCGGCGCAGCGTGGAAATGGACAGACCCACCACCGTGTGCGGATCGCCCTCGACACCGGTGATGAAGGCGCCAGCCAGCCCGTCAATCGTGAAGCCACCTGCAACCTGCAACGGCTCGCCCGTTGCAACGTACGCATCGATCTCGGCGTCAGTGACGTCCTCGAAGTGGACCACGGCGCTGGTGACCTCCCCGTGTCCGGTGGATTCGCCGTCGTGCGTAGAAATCAGCCAGTGCCCGGTATGAAGCACCCCGGACCGGCCGCGCATCAGCTGCCAGCGTTCGCGGGCAGCGTCGGCCTCCCAGGGCTTGCCGTACGGCTCACCGTTAAATTCAAAAATGGAGTCGCAGCCGACGACCAGGGCGTCGTCCCCACCTTGGGTCACGCAACCCACGGCTTCGGCCTTGGCACGGGCCAGCAGCAACGCAGTATCCGACGGCGTGAGCGGGCCAGCCGCGGCGGTTGCGGCGTCCTCGTCCACGTCGGAGACCCGGACGGTGTGGGCGATGCCAGCGTCGGAGAGCAGCTTGGTGCGGGCAGTGGATGCGGAGGCGAGGATGAGGCGTGGAGTCATGTCTCAAGCCTAGACGGACTGTCGCCCACCGCCCTCCCGAAGCTCGCTCCGCTGGTTTGGGACATTATGAGGAACTGCTGGCCGGTGCCGATGTGGACCCGCCGCTGGCTGTGGCACCCGCGGGGCATTGTGGTCGTCGGCGACAGGGATGAGCCGCAGCGGCCGGCACTGGGACGACACCGCCCAACCGGCCAGGCACGACACCGGACCGTCTCACCTATGCTGGGGGATGGTTAAGCGTTGGATTCGAGGAAAGGTGCGATATGGAAATCGCCATGGCCGGGGCCATTGTTGTGGCCGTAGTGGTTGTCATTGTGCAAAAGAGCCGACAGTCCAGGGATCGCCGGAAATAGGGGGCTTCACCCTTACTTTCGCTAAAATGTACATAACAGCGCTTAGGCGCATCCATGAATCCAATATCTGCCACCGTGGCCCGCCAGCGCTGGGCTGAAACCTTGGATGCGTCACGACATGAGCCTGTCAGCATCACCAGTCATGCCCGAACAGTAGCTGTGGTGATGGACCCTGATTTTGCCCGCCGCGCTTTGGAAGCATTGGAGGTGCTCAAACATATTCACTGAGAAGTTCCTCGTCGAGTTGACCGCGGCGGCGAGGAAACAACTTTTGAAACTGGACAAACCGACCCATCTGCTGGTTGTTGGTGCTCTGGAGATGCTTGGCCAGACGCCGCGGCCAGCCTCCGCCAAGTCATTGACCGGCAGGCCTGAGCAGCTCCGGGTGCGGGTCAGGGATCATCGAATAATCTACACCTTCGACGACGGGAAACTGACGGGTCTGGTGATCAAGGTTGGTTCAAATCCCTCCACCAGGCGGGAGCGGATCAGGAATCGCTTGCCCTCCGGTGCTTCGACGGAGAACCCACTGCCGCGACCTACCACGACGTCGACCGTGAGATGGGTGTGCGACCAATAGTTGAATTGTTCCCTCGACATCCAAAATTCCAGTGGGCCGCACCCCGGCAGTTGGAAGAGGCCCAGCAGTATGTCCGCCTCCGCAGTGATGAACTCGCCCGCCGGGTAGCACATGGGGGAGGAGCCGTCGCAGCAGCCACCCGATTGGTGGAACATGAGCGGGCCGTGCAGCGCCCACATTTTCTGCAGCAATTCCACGGCCGTGGCACTCAATGCCACCCGGGACCGTGTTTCGCCCGGGATGGTGATGGCGGCATCCAGGATTTCTGGAAGAGCGTCCATGGAACTGCTCCTTATATATGGGGTGGATCCCGGATCCGGGCCGAAAGGGAGGACGGCCCAGATCCGGGGAGTGGCTAGTATTTGATGACCACGCGGCCATCGATCGCCCCGACCTTCATCTCGGCGAGCACCTCGTTGATCTCGCCCAGGCTGCGGGTCGAGACCGTGGGGTGGATCAGGCCCCGGGCGTAGAAATCGATGGCCTCGGTCATGTCCTGGCGGGTACCCACGATGGAGCCGCGGATGGTCAGACCCTTGAGCACCACGTCGAAGATCGGGGCCGGGAAGTCGCCCGGGGGAAGTCCGTTGAATACGATGGTGCCACCGCGCCGGGTCATGCCGATCGCCTGTCCAAACGCGGCCGGGTGCACGGCGGTGACGAGCACGCCGTGGACGCCGCCGGTCTGTGCCTGGATGGTCGACACCGGATCCTCGCTCAGGGCGTTGACCGTGATTTCGGCACCGTGTTTGCGGGCCAGGGCCAGCTTGTCCTCGGCGATGTCGACGGCGGCCACGCGAAGGCCCATGGCGACGGCGTATTGCACGGCGATGTGCCCGAGCCCGCCGATACCGGAAATGACGACCCACTGGCCCGGGCGGGCCTCGGTCATCTTCAGGCCCTTGTAAACGGTGACGCCGGCGCACAGCACGGGGGCGATCTCCACGGGGTCCAGACCGTCGGGAATGCGCGGGGCGAACTCGGCGTCGACCAGCATGTATTCGCCAAAGGAGCCGTCCACACTGTAGCCGCCGTTTTGCTGGGACTCGCACAATGTCTCCCAACCGGTGCGGCAGAATTCACAGTCGCCGCAGGCACTCCACAGCCAAGCGTTGCCGACACGGTCGCCCACGGCGAGGGAGGTGACACCCTCGCCGAGCGCAACGACATCGCCGACGCCCTCATGGCCGGGCACAAACGGCGGGCTGGGCTTGACGGGCCAGTCGCCCTCGGCTGCGTGCAAATCCGTGTGGCAGACGCCGCTGGAAATCAGCTTGACCAGGGCCTGGCCGGGGCCGGGGGTGGGCAGGGGGTATTCCTCGACGGTGAGGGGTGCGCCAAATTCTTTTACAACTGCTGCTTGCATCGTAGACATGAGAATCTCTTTCCTGTTTGTGGTGTTGTGCGACAGTGGTGCGCCGGGCACCCGCGGCAGGTGCCCGGCGTCGAACGTGAACGGATAAGGGAGCCTTCCCCAAAACCCCCCGAAAGGTGAGGGAGCGTTGGTGAATATCGCGTCATTGCTGATGCGGCGTTGGGGCGGCTGTTAGAAGAAGCCGAGCTTGTCCTCGCTGTAGCTGACCAAAAGGTTCTTGGTCTGCTGGTAGTGGTCGAGCATCATGGCGTGGTTCTCGCGGCCGATACCCGAGGACTTGTAGCCGCCAAAGGCAGCTCCTGCGGGGTAGGCGTGGTAGTTGTTGACCCACACGCGCCCGGCCTGGATTTCCCGGCCCGCCCGGTAGGCGACGTTGCCGTTGCGCGACCAGACCCCGGCGCCGAGTCCGTACAGGGTGTCGTTGGCGATGTGCAGGGCGTCGGCGTAGTCATCAAACTTCGTCACTGCGAGGACGGGGCCGAAGATTTCCTCCTGGAAGATGCGCATGTTGTTGGTGCCCTCGAAGATGGTGGGCTTGACGTAATAGCCTCCAGCCAGGTCGCCTTCAAGGATGTTGCGCTCGCCGCCGGTGAGCAGCTTGGCGCCCTCCTGCTTACCAATGTCGATGTAGGAGAGGATCTTTTCGAGCTGGTCGTTGGAGGATTGCGCGCCGATCTGGGTGTCGGTGTCCAGCGGGTTGCCCTGGATGATGGCTTCGGTGCGGGCAATCGCGTCGGCCACGAAGGAATCGTAGATCCCGCCCTGGACGACGGCGCGGGATGGGCAGGTGCAGACCTCGCCCTGGTTGAAGGCGTAGAGCGTGAAGCCCTCCAGTGCCTTGTCGTAGAAGGCGTCGTCTTGATCCGCGACGTCGTTGAAGAAGATGTTGGGGCTCTTGCCGCCCAGTTCGAGCGTGACCGGAATCAGGTTCTGGGACGCGTACTGGCTGATCAAACGGCCCGTGGTGGTCTCGCCGGTGAATGCGATCTTGCGGATGCGCTTGGAGGAGGCGAGCGGCTTCCCGGCCTCCACGCCGAAGCCGTTGACCACGTTGATGACGCCGGCGGGGAGGATGTCTGCGAGCAGTTCCATCAGGACCAGGATGGAGGCCGGTGTCTGTTCGGCAGGCTTAAGCACGACGGCGTTGCCCGCCGCGAGTGCCGGCGCCAACTTCCACACTGCCATCAGGATGGGGAAGTTCCACGGGATGATCTGCCCGACCACGCCGAGCGGCTCGTGGTAGTGGTAGGCGGTGGTGTTCTCATCGATCTGGGTCAGGGAGCCTTCCTGGGCGCGGACCACGGAGGCGAAGTAGCGGAAGTGGTCGGCTGCGAGCGGGATGTCGGCGTTGAGGGTTTCCCGGACGGCCTTGCCGTTGTCCCAGGATTCGGCAACGGCCAGGAGCTCGACGTTTTCGTCAATGCGGTCGGCGACCTTGTTCAGGATGGCAGCGCGCTCAGTCGCCGAGGTGGCGCCCCAGCTGGGGGCCACCTTGTGCGCGGCGTCCAGGGCGAGCTCAATGTCCTCGGCCGTGCCGCGGGCAACCTCGCAAAAAACCTTGCCAGTGACGGGAGTGATGTTCTCAAAGTACTGTCCCTTGACGGGGGCCACCCATTCCCCGCCAATCCAGTTCTCATAGCGGTCCTTGAAGGTGACCTTGGAACCGGGTGTACCGGGCTGTGCATAAACAGTCATTGTCTAAACTCCTCTGCGTGGGGGACGTCGATGTCCTTGTCCAGAAGAGTACGGGCAGCAACGTTGCAACCACGTTGCATGAGCAGGTGGGCGTGGCCGCGGGCTTGGCCGGAGCCGGCTAAGCCTCTAGCGTTTCCACGTGGGCGACGACGGCGGCGCGCTTGGGTGAGCGCGGCGGAAGTAAGCGCAGGGCTGTGCGCCAGGCGTCGACGTCGTCCGCGGCCTCGGGAAGCTGCAGGTAGCTCAGCAGCACCTCCGGGCTGGCGTCGTTGAGGATCGCCTCGCGCAACTGGATGGTCACCCGGGTGCGGATGGCCTTGATTTCCGGTGCCGCTGAGCGCGGCATGACCTCGCCCTTGTAGATGTTCAGGGCCAGCCGGTGGGCGCCGCGGTCCAGGTAGTTGCGCACCTGCTCGGCATCCACCACCAGTGTCCGGGGGAGCCGGTAGGGCCGGGACTCCGGTACCAGGCAGGCGGCGGCGCCCTGCAGGAACTTGCGCAGGCGCACCATCTCGGCCCGGATGCTGGTCAGCGACGTGCCCTCCGGGTAGACCTTGTCTGTGAGTTCCTGCGCTGTGAGACCGTCCGGGTACAAGGCCAGCATGGTGAGGATTTCAGAGTGCCGTTCGCTGAGTGTCAGTGCCTCCCCGGCAATGTGCAGCAGGCCCTGGTCGCGGCCCAAAATTTGCAGGCTGTCGCGGTACAGCGGCTTGTTGGGGGTGGCGGTGCTGACTGGACCTTTCCGTTCCATGCGGCGTTCTAGGCGGTGGATGCGCAGTTGCGCCTCGGCAGCGGCCACCGTGGCCTGGACCAGGGAGAGTGTGTTGGCGCCCACGGCGTCCGGCCCGCCGGTGATGTCAACAATGCCCAGGAGGGAGCCCGAATCGGGGTCGTGCACGGGCACCGCCGTGCAGCTCCAAGAGTGCACGGCCGGGTTGAAGTGTTCCTGACCAACAATTTGCACGCTGCATCCCAGCACCAGTGCCGTGCCCGGGGCACTGGTGCCGACCACCGACTCGGACCAGTCGGCGCCGGTGGCGAAGTTGATGTGCTCGCCGTGGCGGAGCGCGGCGGAGTCGCCCTCGACCCAGAGCAGGCGGCCGTGCTCGTCTCCCACGGCAATGAGCAGTCCGGTGTCGTGGCTTGGCTCCACGAGCAGTTTGGTGATGACAGGCATGATGGCCGCGAGCGGGTGGTCCCGGCGGAACTCGGCCAGTTCCCGGCTCTCCCACACCACGGGCGGGGAAAGTCCCGCCGGGGTGTTCAGGGTCCCTAGGGATCGCTGCCAGGACTCACGAACCAATGGTCGCAAGGCGGGAAGATCGTGCAGTAGGGGGTGCGTCAAGGGCATGAACTCTCCAAAACCAAAGCGCGAATGAAAGGGACACGCCACCACGGAAGGAAATGTGTCGTGAATCACTAGTCTAGTGCACCAGGGCTGAGGTTGCGCGGAAGGGACGGGCAGCGCATCAGCACTGCTCGTCCCTTCGTCAGGACCTTGCCCGTTTTACCTAGGTGTCCATTTCGCCTAGGTGCCTGCTTTACTCAGACGCCCGTTTTGCTTAGTGAATAGTGGCGTCCTGCTTTCCGAGCGTGCCGTGGGAGGCAGCGTCCGGAGCTGGCGCTTCCAGTTTTGCCCCCTCCACATCCACATCTGGCAGGATCTTATCCAGCCATTTCGGGATCCACCATGCGGATTTGCCCAACAGGTGCATGGCGGCGGGGATGATGGTCATACGGACCACAAACGCGTCGATCAGAACACCGAACGCCAGGGCAAAGCCGAGCGGGCGCACCATGGTCAGATGGGAGAAAATAAAGCCGGAGAACACACTTGTCATAATGATCGCCGCGGCAGTGACCACGGGTGCTGCATGTTTGAATCCGGTGCGGACAGCCTGCTTCGCGTCTTGGCCGTGCACGTACGCTTCCCGCATGCCGGAGGCGATGAACACCTGATAATCCATGGCCAGGCCAAACAACACGCCTATCAAGATGATGGGCAAGAAGCTGAGCACAGCCCCCGGATTGGCAACATCGAAGATGCCGCCCAGCCAGCCCCACTGGTACACGGCTACCACGCCGCCAAATGCCGCCACGAGCGAAAGGAGGAAACCCGCGGTCGCCAAAACTGGAACCAGGATCGAACGGAACACCAGAATCAACAGGATCAAGGACAGTCCGACGACGATCGCCAGGTATGGCGGCAACGCCGCTCCCAGCTTGGCTGAGACGTCAACGTTGGCTGCGGTCTGGCCCGTGAGCCCAACGCCTACGTTGAGATCGGTCTTGATGGCGGTGCCTTCAGCCCGAAGATCGTGGACCACCTGGACGGTGCTGGCGCTTGCCGGGCCTTCGGCCGGGATCACTTGGTAAACGGCGGTGCGCAAGTCCTTGCTCACCGTGACCGGAACAGCTGCCTTCACGTTGGGAACCTTGCGCAACTGGTCCGCCACATCAAGGTTCAACGCTGTTGCGCCGGCCTGGTCAAGACCTGCCGGCAGTGAGCCGACCACGATGATGGGCCCGTTCATGCCCTCACCAAAGTTGTCGCCCGTGATGGTGTAGGCCTTGAAAGCGCTGGAATCAACGGGTTCGGAACCGCCGTCGGGCAGGGCCAGGCGCAGGCCTGCTGCCGGGATAGCGATGACGGCAAGCGCCACTACTGCCGTGACAAGTGAAATGACGGGGTGCTTGGTAACAAGCCCGCCCCAGCCCTTGGCGCTGGCCCGGACTTCCTTGGACTGGTCGGCGGCTGCCCGTTCGGGGACCGACAATCCGGCCGTCTCGGCGTCGTGCTTGCTATGTGCAACCACACTCTTGGCCCATGCGCGTTTGGAGATCACCTTGCGGCCCATCAGCGACAGGATGGCAGGGGTCAGAGTCAGGGCAATGAGGACGGCAACGGCAACGGTGGCCGCCGCGGCAAGCCCGAGGACAGCCAGGAAGGGCAGACCGGTAACGGACAGGGCTGCCAGGGCGATGACGACGGTGAGACCGGCAAACGTCACGGCATTACCCGAGGTGCCTGTGGCCTTGGCAATGGACTCGCGCATTTCCATCCCCGCCAGCAGCTGCTGGCGGTGCCGGTTCACAATGAACAGCGAGTAGTCGATCCCCACGGCCAGCCCCAGCATTAGGGCCAGCATGGGGGAAATGGAGGACATCTCGATGACGCCGGTGAGCGCCATAGTGCCGCCCACGCCAATACCCACGCCAACTACAGCCATCAGAAGGGGCAGCCCGGCCGCAATCAAGGTGCCAAGCATGATGATCAGGACCGCTGCCGCGACGGCAATGCCCAGCACCTCGGCAATGCCGAAGAGCGAGGAGACGTCCTCGAGAATTTCCTTGCTGTAGTTGACTGTGACGCCGCTGCTGTCAAGGGTGTTTAGTTTGTCCTGGACGAGCTGGCGGTTGGCGGGTGTCACGGCGTTCATTGACTCGGAAAATTGGATCTGGCCGATCGCGGCCTTGCCGTTGTCGGCGACGAACTTGATACCGGTGGCGGCCTCTGCGGAACGCTGACCGGTGGTGAGCTCGACCTTCTTGGCGGCGAGTTCCTTGACGGAGGCGGCATACTTCGCTTCACCGTCGGCCAGTTGGGCCTGGCCGGGTGCGAGGGTTGCTTTCTGGGCGTCTAGCTGGGCCTGGCCCGCGGCGAGCTGGGCCGACGCTGCGGCCGCCTGCGGGGACCCGGCAGGCAATCCGGCAATTTGTGCTGCCTGGGCATCCAGCTGGGCCTGTGCTGCGTCAAGCTGGGTCTGGGCGGCCGCGAGCTGGGCACTGGTGGCGTCCAGGGTGGCCTTTCCCTGGGCGAGCTGTGCCTCGCCCGCGGCCAATTGCTGGGCGCCGTCTGCGAGTTTAGCCTTGGCCTGGGCCAGTGACTCCTGCGTTAGGAACGGGTCGATGACGTTCTTGACGCTAGGCACGGATGTTACCGAGGCCAGGACCTGTGAAATCTCCGTTTGCTGCGCAGGGGTGAACGGTTGGCCGTCGGTGCTGGTGAACACCACGGAACCGGTTCCGCCGGAGGCTTCGGGCAGATCCGCTTGGAGCTTGTCGGCCATCTGCTGGGTCTCGGTGCCAGGAATCTGGAAGTTGTTGGACATGGGGCCCATGAAGAGTGCTGCTGCGCCCCCCACCATGCCGATGATCACGGCCCAGGCGGCAATCACCAGCCATGCGCGGCGGGCCGAAAAGCGGCCGAGTCGATAAAGCAAAAGAGCCATGATGAATCCTTTTTTGTTTGATGGCCGGCGCGGGCGGGCGCCATGCGGGTGAAACGTTAGTAGGCAAAACCGTTGCGGATCAAGGAAATGGTGGTGCTCAGGAGCTCGCGTAGATGCGCTAGGGATTCTTCGGAGGTGTCCGTGCCGTGCAGGCTGAACCAGACTCCCACCGCCGCGCGGCAGCTTCCGACGATGGCGCCGACCAGTGCGTTGATGTACAGTTCATCCGTTCCCGGGGGGAGCCGGTGGCGGGCCACCTCGGTGATCTTGGTGCTGCATTCGTCCCAGGCCTGCAGCTGGAATCTGCCCAGCGAGGGGTCCTGGGTGAGGGTGAACGTCTCGGCCAGGATGGCCAGGTCGCGGGGGCTGCCCCCGGCGGAGAGCGCGAACTGTGCCGATTCCAGGATGGGTTCCTCGACGGGGCGGGCTTCCAGCTCCGTGATCACCGTGTCCAGGTAGCGCTGTGTGAAGCTGGCGACAGCCGCCTCAACGGAGGAAAAGTAGTTGAAGAACGTGCGCCGGGAAACCCCTGCCGCGATGGCTACGTCGTCAACAGTGAACTCATTGAGTTCCCTGGTGCGTAGAAAATTTAGGGCTGCCTCGGCGATGGCCTCCCGGGTGGCGGCCTTGTTCAACTCGCGACGAGAGACTGCGGGGACGGAAAGGATGGGAGGAGGCGAAGTCACCTCTCTACACTAAGTGCAAGTTTGCACACTGTGCAAGTTGAAAGCTTCTTATGCTATAAGTTCGCTCACCCGTCTCACCTGCCTTGCGCGGCTACTGGGCCTGCGGGTTGGCGGCCAGATAGATGGACTGGCCGGTGGCTCCGGGCTGACCCTCGGCGAGCGGAATGGCGTACACGGCGGTGCCGTAGGCGCACACTTCTGTCCATGTGCCGCCCATTTCGGAGGTGTCGAAACGGGTGGCGACAATGGCGTTGGCGCCCTTGGCATGTGCCTCGGTCACCATGCGGGCCACCACTTCCTGACGGCTTTCGTACAGCGCCTTGGTCATTTCGGGCAGCTCGCCGCCGCCCAACGCGCGGAAGCTGGCGGTGAACTGAGCGCCGACATGGCGTGAGCGCACTGTCAGTCCCATGACCTCGCCAAAGACGGCGTCAATCTTGTATCCGGGAAGGTCGTTGGTTGTCACGATGATCATGGCGGGGCCTTTCGATTTCCGGCCAATACCGTGGCCGGGGATTGCTGTTTTCTTATGAAAGCCTATGGGTGAACGCACAAAATCCCGCCACTGGACCAATGGGACCAGTCCGTGGCGGGATTGCGTGATGGCGTTCCTACAGCGTCACCTCAGGCCAGCGTCACCTCAGGCGTTGGCGAGCTCGCGCTGGGAGTCGGGCTCACCGGCGTCGTGATTAGCACCCTTTTCATCGGAGACTTCACCTAGGAGCTCGGTGCTGTCATCGGAGAAGGGGTTGCCGTTGCGCGGTGCGTTGTACAGTTCCTCGTTCAGGATGCCGTGGCGCTTGGAGACGATGGTGGGGACCAGTGCCTGGCCGGCCACGTTCACAGCGGTGCGTCCCATGTCCAGGATGGGGTCCACGGCCAGGAGGAGTCCGACGCCGGCCAGCGGCAGTCCCAGCGTGGAGAGCGTCAGTGTCAGCATCACGACGGCGCCCGTGGTTCCGGCGGTTGCCGCCGAACCCAGCACCGAGACCAAGACGATCAGCAGGTACTGGCCCAGGTCGAGCTGGATGCCGAAGAACTGGGCCACGAAGATGGCGGCGATGGCCGGGTAGATGGCGGCGCAACCGTCCATCTTGGTGGTGGCGCCAAGCGGCACGGCGAAGGAGGCGTAGGCGCGGGGGACGCCCAGGTTGCGTTCGGTCACGCGCTGCGTCAGGGGCAGAGTGCCGATAGAGGAGCGTGAGACGAAACCGAGCTGAACTGCCGGCCAGACACCGGAGAAGTACTGCTTGATGGAGAGCCCGTGTGACTTGATCAGAACCGGGTACACGACGAACAGGACCAGGGCCAGGCCCACGTAGATGGCGAGGGTGAACTTGCCCAGTGAGCCGATGGTGGTCCAGCCGTAGGTGGCAACCGCGCTGCCGATCAGGCCCACGGTGCCGATCGGGGCCAGGCGGATGATCCACCACAGCACCTTCTGGATAACGGCAAGGGCGGAACCGTTGAGTTTCAGGAACGGGTCGGCGGCCTTGCCAACCTTCAGGGCGGCGATGCCGATGGCGATGGCGATGACAAGGATCTGCAGGACGTTGAAGTTCACGCTGGTGACCAGTGCGCCGCCGTCGACCGCCTTGGTGGAGGCACCCAGGCCTAGGAAGTTGGAGGGGAACAAGCCGATCAGGAAGGCCCACCAGTCACCGGACTTGCCCGTGTAATCCTTGGGCGCGGCCGTACCGGTGCCTGCGCCCGGCTGGAAGACCAGGCCCAGGACGATGCCGATACTCACGGCGATCAAGGAGGTGATGGCGAACCAGAGCAGTGTGTTCCAGGCCAGTCGGGCGGCGTTGGTCACCTGGCGAAGGTTGGCGATGGAGGAGACGACGGCGGTGAAAATCAGAGGGACCACTGCCGCCTTCAGCAGGGAAACATAGCTTGAACCGATCAGGCCCAGCGTGGTGACGAGGCCGTTGGGGTCGGTCTTGGGGTCGCCGCCAAGACTGCGGGCGATCAGGCCCAGGACGAGGCCGGCAATGAGGCCGGCAATGATTTGGACGCCGAAGTTGCTGGCCCACTTGGGGAACCGGGACACCTTGGCGGTGGTTGCTGTGGAAGTCATGGTTCAACGGTAGGCCGGGGACAATAACACCAAAGAATTTGTGTTTCCCCGTGTTACGGCTATCAATTTTCGTCTATGACGCGGCACGGGTTTTGTTTTCGGATTCGCTGGTGGATGGTGCCCGCGGCGGGCCAGGAACTCAGCCCAGCAGCGCGGTCTTGAGAGTATCCAAGCCGACCGAACCCAAGTTCAGGGCCTGGGTGTGGAAGTCCCGCAGTGAGAACGCAGCACCGTCACGGGCGGCGCGGGCGTCGCGAATGTCCTCCCACAGGCGCTGGCCGATCTTGTACGACGGCGCCTGCCCGGGCCAGCCCAGGTACCGGTTGAATTCAAAGTCCAGCTGCCCGGCGGAGATGTCCAGGTTCTTGGCCAGGAAGTGGTAGCCCGCCTCCGGCGTCCACGTACCGGAGCCCCACTGGGCCGGAATTTGAAGTTCCAGGTGCACTCCGATGTCGAACACCACACGGGCTGCGCGCATGCGCTGGCCGTCGAGCATGCCCAGCTTGTCGCCGGGATCGGCCAGGTAGCCCAAATCGTCCATGAGCCGTTCGGCGTACAGCGCCCAGCCCTCGCCGTGGCCTGAGACCCAGCAGGCGTTGCGGCGCCAGTTGTTCAGCAGCCCGCTCTGGTAGGTGGCCGTGGCGACCTGCAGGTGGTGGCCCGGGACGCCCTCGTGATAGACGGTGGTGGTCTCGGCCCAGGTGGTGAAGGTGTCCTCGCCCTCCGGCACCGACCACCACATGCGCCCGGGCCGGGAAAAGTCCTCCGACGGGCCGGTGTAGTAGATGCCGCCGTCCTGCGTGGGGGCGATCTTGCACTCAAGGGTTCGCATGATCTCGGGGATCTCGAAGTGGGTGCCGGCAAGATCGGCCACCGCCGCGTTGGAGAGGCTCTGCATCCATTCGGTCAGTGCGGCGGTGCCGTGCAATTGCCGGGCAGGGTCCGCGTTAAGCAGCGCCTTGGCCTCGGCAATGGAGGCGCCGGGCTCGATCTGCGCCGCCACGGCCTCCTGTTCAGCGATGATCCGGTCCAACTCCGCCACGCCCCAGGCATACGTTTCCTCAAGGTCGACGGCGGAGCCTAGGAATTCCCTCGACGCTAGGGCGTAGCGTGCTGCGCCCACGGCGTCCTTGGCGGGGGCCTGGGGCAGCAATTCGGTGCGCAGGAACTCAACCAACGATCCGTAACCGGCGCGCGCCAGCTCCACATTGGCTGCCAGTGCTGCGGTGAGCCCGGCCGGGAGGGAGGTTCCGGCGTCGCCCGCGTCCGGGGAAAGCCCGGGCGGATCCAAGGCGGCATCGGCGGCAAGAGTGGCGAAGAATCCGTCCGCGGCCGCGTGGCGTTCACACTGCTCGATGACCGTGGCGACCTGGCGCTGCGCCGCCACCATGCCGCGGGCGGCACCTTCGCGGAGGGAGGAAATGTACCCGGCAACGGCGTCGGGCACGTTCGCCAGACGCCCGGAAATGTGCTCCCAATGGGGCACCGTGGCCGTGGGCATGAGGTCAAAGATGGCCCGGATTTCTTGGGCCGGGGAGGCGATGTTGTTCAGCTCGGCCAGCGGCCAGCCGCTTTTGTGCAGTTCCAGGGCCAGGCCCAGACGCTCGCGCATGGCGTGCAGGGTGAGCGCATCGACGTCGTCCATCGGCTCAAGCCCGGCCAGTTCGGACAGGGCGTGCAGGGCGGCGTCGGCGGAGGCTGCCAGGCCTGCAGGGGAGAGGTCGCGGTATTCGGTTTCATGGCCGGGACGGCCCAGTTCCGTGGCGAAACCCGGATCCAGCTCCAACAGCCGTTCGGTGTAGGCGTTGGCTGCGGCATCGATGGCGCTGGCGGGACGGGTCAGGCGGTTCGGCTCAAGTGTCATGACACGAGCTTATTACTTGGCAGCCGGGCACCGTGTTGCCAAACGCCGCGGACTGCAATACTTAGCTTTGTGTCCGCCATGCAAGCAGTCTCAGCGACTTTTAAGCGATCCCTGCGTTTTGATTTTTCCCAGTCGGACCCTGTCGTTGCGGGGCGCAACGCGTTCGGGGTTGGCGTCCCGTTGGTCCTGGGGATTGCCGCGGGCAACCCCGCCATAGCCGTCTTTGGGGCCGTGGGGGCCATGTTTGCCGCGTTTGCGGACAGGCCGGGCAGTTACCGGCTGCGGCTGGCCCGGATGAGCGCAACCTCGCTGGCCGCCGGGCTGGCAGGCGGACTGTCGGTGCTGTGCGCGCCCTCGGTGCCGGCGTCGCTGCTGCTCATCGCGGTGCTGGCCTTCATCACCGGGATGGCGCTCTCGCTGGGCGTGAATGTTTCACAAATCGGGATCGCCGCCACGGCCGTGGCCATTGTGCTGAACCGGTTCCCGATGCCGCCGGCCGACGCGCTGGGCATTGCCGCCCTAGTGGTGGCGGCCGGGCTGCTGCAAAGCCTGCTGGCCATCGCCGGGTGGCCGCTGCACCGGCACGCCCCCGAACGGGCAGTACTGGCCGAGCTCTACGGCGGCCTGGCCTCGCGGACCCGGCAGGCGCACCCCCGCATGGCGGCCCCCGGGGCCGGGACGTTGTTGGACAAGGCGCGGGCCACCATCACAGGAATTGGGCACGGCCACGGTCCCAGCATGCAGTCCTACCGGGGGCTGCTCGACGAGGCGGAGCGGATCCGGCTGGAAATCATGGCGCTCGCCTACTGTCTTGAACGCTTTGAGCGCGTGGACAGGCTGGACCATCGGGACGCCGTGTACGGGCTTCTGGCCGCTGCGGGGACGGCCCTTGACGCTGTGGCGGCATGCCTGCGCAAGGGATCGGTGTTCGATCCCGCCCAGCTGCTGCCCGTCAAGGAAGCACTGGCTGGCCTCGAAGACGTCATGGCGGGGTATCCGGATTCGCCTACGGGACGGTTTGCCGCCGTGCACGCGCGGGCCCTTGCGGGCCAGCTGCGTGCCTGTGGACGCATGGCGACGCCGGGTGCCGTGGAGGGCCGGGTGGGCGAGGTTGCCGCGCGCGTAGGGCGGATCCGTCTGGCGGTGCAGGCCCCGGTGCAGGTGGTCCGGGCCAACCTGCGCTGGGATTCGGCCATTGCCCGGCACGCTATCCGTCTGACATTGCTGGTCACGGCCACTGACGGGCTGGCCCGGCTGCTCCCCGGCGCTGACAGGGGCTACTGGATCTCACTCATGGTGTTGTTGCTGCTGCGCCCGGACTTTGCTGCCACTCTCCAGCGCACAAGTGCCCGTCTAGCCGGAACGCTCGTGGGGCTTGGCATCGGCACCGGGGCGGTGTACCTGGCCGCACCTGGCGGGCGGTTGGCCGTTGTGGCCCTGGTGGTGGTGTTTGTCTTTGGGGTGCGCCTGGCCGGGGCGCCAAACGCGTTCTTCATGAGCACTTGGACGGCCGCCTATTTGGTGGCGCTGCTGGATTTGGCAGGCTATCCTGCCGAGGAGGTGGTGGTTCCGCGCATGGTTGACACGCTGGTGGCCGGGGTGCTGGCCGTTGCAGCCACCGTGGTGTGGCCGGCCTGGGAACGCAGCTACCTGCCCGCCCGGATTGGTGAAATGTTGGCCGCGTACCGACGCTACCTGGCATTGGTGGCTGATACTACAGCTGGCAAGACCAAGCTGGACTCTGCCCGCAGTGCGGCCCGGCTGGCACGCTCCAACGCGCTGGCGTCGTTGGAGCGTACCCGGGGTGAGCCAGTGGCGGCACGGACTACCTTGGATATTGGTGAGGGTGTGTTGGTGCAGAGCCATGTGATGGTTCAGGCGGTCATGATCATTGACGCCGCCCGGCAGTCCATGAACGCCCAGGGCCAGCCTGTGGAGGGGTTGCTGGGCAAGCTGGCGCCGTTCGTGGCCGACTGCCAAACCGCGCTTGTTTCCTGTGAAAATGCCGTTTTTGCCGGCTCAAATCCACAGGGCGCCCCAGCTATGCGGAACGCGTTCGTGCTCCTGAAGGATTCCCTGGACGCAGTTGCCCCGGGGCCGGGGACGCTGCGCCCTGCGGTCCTGGATGCCGCGGACAGGATCGCCAACGCCCTGGACACCATGGTGCACCTGCTGCGCGGGCAGGCCAAGGGAGGCGCGGTGAACCAGGACTGAGACGCGCTGGCACGTGCTCTGGGTCAGCGGACCGAACGACGCCAGGCACCCGGTCCCGGCTTGGGGGCGAGGTTGAGTTGCGTGCGCCGGGCCCACTGCCGCGTGGGCGGGAGCTCCGGTGCCGCGTCGGCGCCACTTTGCATGGCAAGCACGACGGCGGTCACCGCCGCTAGTTCCTCGGCGTCTGGATTGCCCTTGGTCACGGTGAGCAGCGGTGATTGAGCTTGGAGAAATCCCGCCGGGACGGGCTCGATCGCCGGGCTGTTCTCGTTCGTCACAGCGGAATGTTCCCATGCTTCTTAGCGGGCAGGCTGGCCCGCTTGTCACGCAGGGCGCGCAGGCCCTTGATGAGCTGGATGCGGGTGTCGGAGGGGGCGATGACAGCGTCGATGTAGCCAAGCTCGGCGGCCTGGTAGGGGTTGAGGAGTTCGTCCTCGTAGTGACGGACGATCTCGGCCCGGCGTGACTCTACGTCGCCGCCGTCGGCCTCCACTGCTGCAAGGTCGCGGCGGTAGAGGATATTGACGGCGCCCTGGGCGCCCATGACACCGATCTGGGCGGTGGGCCAGGCCAGGTTCAAATCGGCGCCGAGCTTCTTGGAGCCCATGACGATGTAAGCTCCGCCGTATGCTTTGCGGGTGATCACTGTCAGCTTGGGCACAGTGGCCTCGGCGTAGGCGTAGAGCAGCTTGGCGCCGCGGCGGATGATGCCCTGAAATTCCTGATCCTTGCCGGGCAGGAACCCTGGGACGTCCACCAGGGTGATGATGGGGATGTTGAAGGCGTCGCAGTTGCGGACAAAGCGGGCAGCCTTCTCGGAGGCGTTGATGTCCAGGGTGCCGGCGAACTGCATCGGCTGGTTGGCGACGATGCCGACCGTGTGACCCTCGATCCGGCCGTAGCCGATCATCACGTTCGGGGCGTACAGTGCCTGCATTTCCAGGAAGTGGCCGTCGTCGAGAACCTGCTCGATGACCCGGCGCATATCGTAGGGGTGGTTGGCGGAGTCCGGGATCAACGCGTCAAGGGCGAGGTCGGCGTCGTCGAGCTCCAGCTCCTGCTCATGCTCTGTGACGGGGGCCTCGGCCAGGTTGTTTGAGGGCAGGAAGTCCAGGAGTTCACGGACAAACTCGATGGCGTCTGCCTCGTCGGCGGCCAGGTAGGTGGCCGTACCCGTGGTGGTGTTGTGCTGGCGGGCGCCGCCGAGGGTCTCCATGTCGACATCCTCGCCCGTGACGGTCTTGATGACGTCGGGTCCGGTGATGAACATGTGGGAGGTCTTATCCACCATGACCACGTAGTCCGTCAGGGCGGGGGAGTAGGCGGCGCCGCCGGCGCAGGGGCCCATGATCAGGGAGATCTGCGGGACCACACCCGAGGCGTGGACGTTGTTGCGGAAGATGTCCGCGAACATGGCCAGTGAGGCCACGCCCTCCTGGATGCGGGCGCCGCCGCCGTCATTGATGCCCACCACGGGGCAGCCGTTGCGCATGGCAAATTCCTGGACCTTGACGATCTTCTCGCCGTTGACCTGGCTCAGCGAACCGCCGTAGACACTGAAGTCCTGGCTGTACAGGGCCACTAGCCTGCCATCCACGGTGCCGTAGCCGGAGACGACGCCGTCGCCCAGGGGCTTCTTCTTCTCCATGCCGAAGGCGTGCGAACGATGCACGGCGAGGGCGTCGAACTCGACGAAGGAGTCCGGGTCAACGAGCATCTCAATGCGCTCGCGGGCAGTGTTCTTGCCCTTGGCGTGCTGCTTTTCGACGGCGGCCTCACCGGAGGGGATGGCCGCCTGAGCCAAGCGGTCACGGAAATCGGCAATTTTGCCTGCAGTTGTCGAAAGGTCGTGGCTCATAGGTACTCCGGCTCAAGTTGTTGACGGCTAGCAACCCTTAAGTAGGAAACGCACAAAAGGGCAATCACTACTGACAGTCTAGTAACCGATATGGTCAGTGACTGTGTAGAAACCCTACAAAGTCGACGGTTCACAATCTGAGGTTCCTCCACCGCTGGGGCATCGGTCCGGCCGCAGCGCCCCGGCTGTGCCAGAACCCCGCGCCACGCCGGATAGGATTGAGCCATGATCCGCACAATTCCCGCACTGGAGAACAGTGCCCTTGACCGTGCGCTCACATACCCTTTGGGCGGCTTTCGGCGTGTCGTGGTGCTGGGAAAAACGGGGTCCACGAACGCGGACCTGGCAGCCCACGCCGCCGAAGAGCCAGCCCGGTGGCCCGATCTCAGTGTGCTGATCGCCGATTCGCAGAGTGCCGGCAAGGGTCGACTGGGACGTACGTGGGAGGTTCCCGCCGGGGCTGCCATGATTTCAAGTGTCCTGCTCCGACCCGTGGACGCTTCGGCACACCCGGGTGTTCCGGCCTTCCTACCGACTGGCTACGGATGGCTTTCCATCCTGGCTGGCATCGCCCTGTGCCAGGCCGTGAACGCTGATGCCGGTGTTCCTGCCGCGCTCAAATGGCCCAACGACGTGCTGGTAGACGGGCGCAAACTTGCCGGCATCCTGGCGCAGGTGGTGTTTCCCGAGGGCGACGGCGCAGGGCCGGGTCCCGCCGTCGTCGTCGGAGCGGGCGTGAACATCAGCCAGGAACGCGAACAATTGCCCGTTGAACGGGCCACCTCGCTGGCACTGGCTGGTGCCGTGATGCTTGATCGAAACGTGCTTCTGCCCGCCTACCTCAACCGGTTTGCCCGCCTGTATCAGGACTTTGTGGCTGTGGGCGGCGACGCCCTACGCCCGTTAGCGGGGGGCGAGTCCGCGCATTCGCTGGCCTCGGCACTGATGGCGACCCTGGGAACAGCTGTCAGGGCGGAACTTCCTGGCGGCGAAATGCTTTATGGCACGGCTGTGCGGCTAGGGGGCGACGGCGGGCTGGAGGTCAAGGCCGATGACGGCACCATCCACAAGGTCAGCGCAGGGGACGTTGTCCACTTGCGGCGCGTTGACGGGACCGATGTGGGCTATGCGTAGCTGGCTGGTCGAGGGTGAACAGGTCAGCGTCAAATGCCGGCCGCATCCGCGCATCTTGGTCTGGCCCATCACGATGGGGCTGCTGCTGATAGTGGCGGCCTCCGCGGCTCTGGCGAAGTTGCAATCGGCACAGTTCGCCAGCTGGGCACCCGGGGCGGCACAGTTGCGTGAGCCGGGAATCGTCTTGCTGCTGACAGCGGTGCTGTTGATAGAAATCGCCTACCCGGTGCGGCGGGTGATCCGCTGGGCCAACACCCGGTATGTGCTCACCAACCAGCGCATGGTGATTCGGCGGGGAAATCTGCGCAGGAGCCAAGATGACTTTGTCCTGGCGCGGGTGCAAAGTGTCGACACGCGCCAAAAGTTACGCCAACGCATGGTGGGGGCCGGGGAGTTGGACTTTCACATGGTGACCGGGGGAGTGCGGACCGTCCACGATGTCCCGCACATTCAAGAATTCAAGAACTACACACACGAGGCGTGGATGAAATTGTTCCGTGCGTCCTTTCAGCCAGCACCCGGTCAGGGGTACTACGCTGAGGAAGTCGACCCCAGTGAGAGCCAATCAATAGGAAAGGAGCAACGCAAGCTTGGAAGAGAGCAATAATCCCCCCGAGCCCTCGCTCCTACCCGCCTCACGAAGCCAGACACAAGCCCTCGAAGCCCAGCTATTGGGCGGCGAACGCACCATGCGTCGGCGCGAAGTTGCCGCCGGTGCCGGCGTTTCCCTGCTCTCGGCTCGCAAAATTTGGCGCGCCATGGGCTTCCCCAATCTAGGGGACGACGACGTCGCGTTCACCCAACGTGACCAGGACGCCTTGGCACTTGTGGTCACCATGGTCAGGGAGGGTCTGCTGACCGAGGAAACCGCCATCTCTGTCACCCGTTCCATTGGTCAGATGACGGACCGCATGGCGGTGTGGCAGATTGAAGCCCTCGTCGAGGATTTGGTGGCCGAGCACGGAGTCAGTGACGCCGAGGCTCGCCGTGCCGTGGTGTCCGAATTGCCAAACTTGATTGCCCCGTTGGAAGAATTGCTGGTCTATTCGTACCGGCGCCAGCTCAATGCCGGCGTTCAACGTCTTGCCGTGCGGGCCGAAGAAGGCTTGGCCGCAAGCGCCCTGGGCCGCGACGGGGACGAAGACGACACCCCGTTGCCGCTGGCCCGCGCCGTGGGGTTCGCCGACCTGGTCAGCTACACCTCCTTGTCTCGCCGGATGAATGAGAAGACCCTGGCCAAGTTGGTGCAACGTTTTGAAAACGTCTGCGCCGAGATCATCAGCGTTGGTGGCGGGCGATTGGTGAAGACCATCGGCGATGAGGTGTTGTTCAATTGTGAAACCCCGGTGGCTGGTGCCCAGATTTCCCTGGCGCTGGCTGAAGCGATGGAAGCCGATGATTTCCTGCCCGAGGCCCGCGTGGCCATGGTCTGGGGGCGGGTGCTCTCAAGGTTGGGTGACATTTACGGGCCCACAGTGAATCTTGCAGCCCGTCTGACCTCGCTCGCCGAACCTGGCACCGTGTTGATTGACTCGGTCACTGCTGCATCTTTGGCTGGTGACGACAGATTCATCCTCACAGAACTGCCCATGGAACACGTACGCGGTTTTGGTGAGATTTCCCCGGTTCTGCTCCAACGTGGCCGCGGCCAGGGAATCGTCGTCGACTAATCCCCACCGGCTCCCACTGCTCGCAAGCTCGCAGCGGGTCCCTCGCCGTCGTGGGCCCAACAGCCCAACCCTCTCCCCAACCCAACGTTGGTCGTGTGTGTCTTCGGTGATCGCGCTTGTCGAGATCCTGGTGGTCTTGGTTGGTGGGGTTTTGTGTGCGGGGGGTGCCGTGGTGGTAGGTGTTGCGGCGTTCGTGTTGGGTGGGGTCCACGTTGTAGCTGGGGGTGTAGAAGGGGATGCCTTGGTTGAGGCGGACGGTCCAGTGGCCTTGGTGTGTGAGGGTGTGGTGGGGGCCGCAGAGTGGTGCGGCGTTGTTGATGTTGTTTTCCCCGCCTTCGTACCAGGGGATGATGTGGTGGGCTTCGGTCCAGGTTCCGGGTTTGGTGCAGTCGGGGAAGGTGCAGCCGAGGTCGCGGGCGAGCAGGATTTTGCGTTGTGCGGTGGTGAAGAGGCGTTGGGTGCGGCCGACGTTGAGGATCTCGCTGCCGTCGCCGAGGATGGTGCCGGTGATGTCGGCGTCGCAGAGGGTTTCGGCGAAGGCTGCTAGGGGTTGTGGGCCGCTGTAGGGGGCTAGTGCGATGCCGAGGGGTTCCCCGGCGGTGTTCTTGCGTTCGAGTTCGGTTTGGGTGGTGCTGATGAATACTTGGGGTCTGAGGCCGCCGGTGATCGGGAGTAGGCCGGTGCGGGCGGCGAGTTTGAGGCAGTCGATGAGCCCGTCGAGGAGTTTTTGTCCGTGGGTGCGTCGGTCGGTTACGGCTGGGTCGGTGGAGTGTGGATCGATGGGGTCTAGGCCGGGTAGGTCTTCTTCGCTGCCGGGTTCGGGCACGCTGGTGCCATTGAGTAGGTGTGGCCACGGACGGGCACCACGGTCCTGGGTGGTGTCAGGTCCGCCAGGGTTGTCAGGGCCGCCGCAGTTGTCAGGTCCGCCAGGGTTGTTGGGTGGGTGGTGGGGTGCGTGGATCGTGGACCAGTCCTCGTTGTTATCGATGGTGGGTTCCCACCCGGTGGTGAAGGGCTCCTGACTGCCGGGGCATGCCCATGCCGGGGCCGGGCCCTGCGAGGGTGGCGGCCAGCTCTCCGGGCCCATGCCGCCAACACCACCACCACCACCACCACCAGCACCAGCACCAGCACCAGAGTTGCCGGTGCCAGCATCAGCACTGTTGCCGTTGCCGTTGTCGGCGCCTGTGTCTGTGTCTGTGTTTGTGTTTGTGTTGGTTGGGGTTGGTGGCGGAGTCGATGCTGGCCAGCATGGTTTCGTATTGCAGGATGGTGAGATGGCCGTCGAAGCCGACCAGTCCGCGGTGGGGGCGGCGGAAGAAGATGCCTTGCTTGGCTAATAGTTCACCCTCGGTGGGGCGTTGCCCGTCGGGGTTTAGCAGGTTCACCGCTTGTAGGCCCAGGGGGCGTAGGAAGTCTGGGGGCTCTACCAGGGCGTAGCTGGTGAGGGTTTCCTCCAGTTCCCGGTCTGTGCCTTCCGGGATCTGGCCGGCTTGGGCTAGGTGGGTGGCTTCGTCGGTGAAGGAAGAGATGATCAGTGCCTGCTCGAGTGAGACGTCTCCGGCAAAGAATGCTGCTGCGAGCACCGGCTGTGTCGGGGCTGTGATGGTGCCGGTCAAACCATCGGTGGCGGGCAGGAGGTGCTCGGCTAGGCGGAGCCGGCGGTGGGCTTCGCCCCGGCCCAGTTTCAAGGAGCTGGTCAGTAGCTCTGCCGGGGTCCGGAAGCCGTCTTTGTCGTACCGGCCGGCCCGGACCCGGTCCGCGAGGTCCGCGGCGGCCTGCACCCCCAGCCCGGCCAGGAGCCGGGAGAGATGTTCGAGGGTTTGTGCCCAGTCCATGGACTCGGTATCGCTGAGCGCACCCAGCTCCAACCCGAACGGGGCCCGCCCGACCCCCGAGGACCCCTCAGCCATGCTGGCAGGAGCCGTGGCAGGGCCAGTGCTGGCAGGAGCCGTGGCAGGGCCGGTGCCTGCAAAGCTCGGGGTGGCCGTTCGGGCTAGGGCCGTGGCAAGGGCCAGTAATTGGTGGATGTGCCCACCAATACCAGTGCCGCTACCTGTGGATCCGGGATAACCCGGCCTCCCTGCCGTTGCTTCCATACCCCTAACTTTACCGGCACCCACCGACACTATTAGAAGATTAATACCAGAAAATGGACAACTACCCACAATTACTAGCATGTGGAGGAACCATCAAGGAACCACCAATGAATTCTGGCAGCCAATCAGTCAACCAAGTCAACCAAGTCAACCAAGTCAACTCGGCGTAATGCCCCTAGACCTGTGTCACGCAGTGGATTGAATCCATGGGGAACAAAGCCATGGGAAACAGATCCATAGGAAACAATGAGGATGGCAGCGTACTCTGGTTTTCATGCCACGGTTCGCCGGGGGCGGGAAAGCAGATTCAACAATTGTCGGGCGGGTGACGTGCATGAGGATACATGGCCGGGGGGCAGCGTCTGCCCGTTCGTGGCCGGGGCAGGGACTGAAGCTAGGCTCCGTGACCTTGCTTGTGGGGTTATCGGGGCTCATTCTGTCCCTGCTTGGCTGCCAAGGAAGCAACGTCAACCCAACGGCACCCGAACAAGCGGCGTCCAACCACGCTCACAACCCAAAAGTGGTGGTCATTGGCGACTCGCTCAGCACTGGCTACGGAACGTCCCCGGAGTATGCCTGGCCGCAACTGATCAACGCCGATCCCCACGACACAGACGACACAGACCACAAACCGGACCTGAAAAGCGCCGCGCAAAATGGCAGTGGCTATACGGCCATCGGGGACAACCGCTCAACGTTTGGTTCACAGGTGGAGCAGGAAGTGGAGGACAACACCGGGCTGGTCCTGTTCTTTGGCTCGGTGAATGACCGGGGGAAAGAACCGGCAGCCATAGCCAACGCAGCCATGGCAGCCTACGCCGCAGCCAAGGCAACAGCTCCGGGGGCCACGCTGCTGGTGGTGGGGCCGCCGTCGTACACTGACATGCCCGACGCGCAAACGCTGGCAGTCCGGGACGCGGTGGAAAAGGCAGCAGGGGCTGCAGGGGTGACCTTCGTGGATCCCATCGCCCAAGGCTGGTTCCTGGGTCAAGCCCCCGGGCTGGTGGGCCCAGATGGCGTACACCTTTCCGTAGCCGGCCAACGCTATGTTCAGGTGCAGATGAGGAACCTCATCGAGAAGTACTCGGAGGCGACGCCCGCCACCGGAGCTGCGCCCTCCACCCAAGGCACATGACCCATGGGCAACAAGCATGCGTGGACGACGGCCGATCTGATGGCCACTGATCACCGGATACTGGTTGACGGGCAGGAACGGAGCTACTCCATGGTCACGGCCGCCCCGAGAAATAACGGGCCCACCCCCGAGCTTGCCGCTGTCCTGATTTTCTTGCACGGCTCCAACCAGACGGGGCCCAAGCTGCGTGCTTTTAGCGGGCACAGCCTTGACGGCCTGGCGGTGAGCGGCCGCGTGGCCGTCGTCTACCCCAATGGCCACAGGAGTGTCTGGAACCATGCGCGTGCGGGCGCCGGGGCCGTGGACGACATGTCCTTCATGGCGGCGCTAGTGGAGCATTTTCACCAGCTGCACGGCCTCCTTCCCGTCATAGCGGCCGGTTACTCCAACGGCGGGCAGCTGGTGATCCGGATGATCCATGAGATTCCTGGGAAGCTCGACGGCGCCGCCATCTTCAGTGCCACCCTTCCCCGTTCTGGTGGGTTGGCTTTTGCCGACAAACAGCAGCCGATGCCTGTGGTGCTGATACACGGGACACGGGACCTGGTGGTTCCCTACAACGGTGATGCCGGTTTTCTGGGCCTCGGCTTCAGGAACAGGGGACCGTCCGCTCCGGAAACCGCCCGCTATTTTGCCGCCCGGAACAACATCACTGCCCCGCCGCTCGTCTCACGCCTGCCGCACCGAGCAGAAAGCGGCAGCACGTACGTCACACTCACCAGTTACGCACAACAGGGTCGGGATCCGGTGAAGTTGTACACGGTTGTTGGCGGCGGGCACGTGGTCCCCAACCCGCACAAAAGTGCCATTTTTGTTTTGGGTAGAACCACCCTGGACATCAGCGCAGCACAAGCCCTGACGGAGGCCTTCCCAGTCCTGCGTGGCTAAGCGGGCGCCCCGCCAGCAACCCATAAGTCGCCAGCAAAAATCGATTAATCGATCGTGTGGAGCAATCAGCTAGGATAATGGCGGTGCCGCAACTATCCCAGTTCACGGATGGTTCACACCCGAGTGCCCTCCCGATTCGGATGATTCAAAGGTTAGCCATGGCATTGCACCACCTCTTCACCCGGTCCGCCAGTAAAAAACAGCTGTTCACCGCAACTGGTGCGCTGGTTCTTTCGGCGGCAGTGGTGACAGGTGCCATCGTGTATCCGGGGTTCACCACCGCCGACGTTGACCTCAATGACGGTAGTGTCTGGGTGACTAACCGCGCCGACGGCCTGGTGGGCCACCTCAACGACCAGTCCAAGGTCCTCGACGGCGGATTCACGGCCACCACCACCAACTTTGACGTGGTCCAAAACGACAACAACGTCTTCATGGGCAACGACGGCGGCACCTTGCTGAACCCCGTAAACATCCCCATGATGGCCATGGCCTCGGAAACCACCTTGGGCGGCGGAAAACAGGTTTCCCAGGGCAGAAACATTGTTGCACTGAGCGATTCCGGCGCCGGCAAGGTGTGGGCCGTGGCGAACCTGGACGTGCCCGGATTCAATGACAAAGCCACGGCCCCGGTTCTTACCGGACTGCGCGGCGCCGTTTCCGTGACCGCCCCGGATGACACCATTTACACAGTTGAAGTTGAGTCCGGGGACCTGATCACCACGGTGCTGGACGACGCCGGCAAGGTCGCCTCCCAGAAGCGGGTGAACCTGGCGGGCCTGGCCGGATTCAAAGACGTGCAGTTGAGCGTGGCCGGTGGCAATCCTGTGGCGTTTTCGCCCGAGGCCGGCAAACTGTTCCTGCCCGGCGGCAAGAGCGTGGGGGTCCCTAACGCCCAGGGTGCGCTGTTGGCACAACCAACAAATGACGCAAAATTTGTGGCGTTGGAAAGCGCCACGGCACTACTGCGTCAACCTTTGGACGGGTCCGCAGCGACGGTGCTTGAGTTGGGTTCCACCGGTAAGGCTGTGGCCCCCGTGGTACAGGGCGATTGCGTCCACGCCGCTTGGTCCGGGGCCAACAAGTATGTGCGGGCGTGCCCGGACAGCGGGGATCTCATCGACATCCCCAAAGCGAGCGGCACCTCAGTGTTCGTCTTCCGCAAGAACCGCAACGTGGTGGTGCTCAACGACATCAACACCGGCAATGTGTGGCTCGTCAACCAAAACATGCTGCTCGTGAACAACTGGGATGACCTGAAGACGGACCTGAAAAAAGCTGACAACGCCGACAAGGAATCCGCCGATCCTAACGTGGTCAGCACCCTGCCGGACAGGACGAAACCAAACCGCCCGCCGGAGGCCGCCCCGGACTCCTTTGGCGTCCGGGCAGGGAGAACAACCATCCTGCCGGTTTTGTTCAACGACTCCGACCCCGATGGTGACGTGCTCACGGTGGAGCCCCCCGCCGTCGAACCCTCCATAGGTGCCGTGCAGTCCATCTATGGTGGCACTGGTCTGCAGGTCAACGTTCCGGAAGGGCAAAAAGGTTCCGGGCAGTTCGGCTACATCGCCAATGACGGCCGTGGCGGCACATCCCGTGCCGACGTGTCCGTGCGGGTGGTTCCGCCCAGTGAAAACTCGCCGCCGATGTCTGTGCGTGATTCCACCATGGTGGTGGAGGCGGGCCAGACCATGAGCCAAAACGTGCTCTCCGACTGGATCGACCCCGACGGCGATGACATCTTCTTGACGGACGCCGTCTCCGACGATCAGAGCGCCGTTATCAAGACCAGCCCCGACGGTGAGCTCCAATACACCGACGACGGCGAAAGCCCCGGCCTGAAGACCATGACGATCACGGTTTCCGACGGCCAGGCCAGCACCGAACAACTGGTCAAGGTCAACGTCAAAGTGGGTGGCACGGTGCCGCCGGTGGCCAACGCCGACTTCTTCCGATCCGTGGTGGGCCAGCCCGTGCCACTGTCACCGCTGAAAAACGACCAGGACCCCGCTGGTGGCACACTCCGCCTGGCCAGCGTGTCCAAGCCCGCCAACGCCACCGTGTCCAAGATCGCGGACAACGGCACCGTGACGTTCACCGCCACCGTGCCGGGCCCGGTATACCTGGAATACCAGGTGACGAACGGGCCCATGAGCGCCACCGGTCTGATCCGTGTCGATGTGGACCCCGCCGACACCGCCGGGCCTCCGGTGGCCGTGAAAGACGTGGCCATGCTCCCGTCGGGCGGTTCCGTGCTGGTGGATGTGCTGGGCAACGACTCGGACCCGGCCAATGGTGTGCTGGTGATTCAGTCGGTGGATGTCCCGGGCGGGGCGCCGATCTCGGCCACCATCATTGAACGCAACGTCATCAAGCTCACCGACGTGCGGGGCCTTAACGGACCCCTGGGCATCAAATACACCATCTCCAACGGCGTCGCCAGTGCGGTCGGGGAAATCTCTGTCATCAGGATCCCGGCGTCAGATAAACTGTTGCCTCCGCGCGTGGAGCCGGACACCGCCGTCGTTCGGGTGGGGGACGTTGTCAGCATCCCCGTCCTGGCCAACGACACCGATCCCAACGGTGAGGTACTCAAGGCTCCTGTTGTGGTGGAAGCCGGTGACCCGGACGCCGGCAAGCTCTTTGCCGACCAAAACCAGCTGCGCTACATTGCCGGGCAGGCGCCCAAAAAGGTCACCGGCGTGTACCAAGTGGCCAACAGCTCCGGGCAGATGGGTTCTGCCCCCGTCGACATCACCATTGTTGCCGCCGACCCGGAACGCAACCTGCCGCCGGCACCCAAAAACTTGACGGGCCGGGTCATCGCCGGGGACAAGGTGAAGATCCCTGTCACGCTGAACGGCATTGACCCCGAGGGGGACTCCGTGGAACTGGTGGGCATCGACAAGGCGCCCAAACTGGGCACGGCGGAAACCGGCAACGGCTACATTTTTTACACAGCCGGCGGCAGTTCTGCAGGGACGGACACGTTCACCTACAGGGTCCGTGACAGGCTCGGCGCCGAGGCCATCGCCCGCGTGGATGTGGGCGTGGCGCCTCCCTTGGCCATGAACCACCCACCCGTCACGGAGGACGACTTCATCACCATCCGGCCGGGGCGCAAGGTAGCCCTGGACGTGGTGCTCAACGACTCCGATCCCGACGGCGGCGTGCTGGGACTGGTGAAGGACGGTTTCAGGGGTCCTGAGGGAATGGCGCCCACCGTCTCGCCCCAAGGCAAGGTTGTGCTGACCTCGCCCACGGAAACCGGCGTGGCCACCATGATGTACACGGTGGTGGACAAGTTCGGGGCCACCGCCACCGGCAACATTCGCATGACCGTCACCCCGGACGCGCCCTTGAAGGCGCCCATCGCCCGCGACGACCGGGTCACGGTGAAACAAATGCTGGGTAGGAACACCGTTGACGTGCCCGTCCTTGACAATGACGCCGATCCCGACGGTGTGAGCGAGACACTTAAGGTCAGTGTGGTCTCCGCCCCCGGCATGCCCACCACCAGCGCCTCCGTCACCTCCTCCGGCGCGGTGCGTGTGGCGTTGGAAGCCGCCGAGCAGATGATCCCCTACACCATCACCGACCAGGACGGCCTGCAGGCCACGGCCATCATCTGGGTGCCAGGCCTGGACAAGCAGTACCCGGTGCTGGGCAAGAACGACGTCATCCGTGTCACGGCGGGCCAGAGCGCCACCATGAAGCTCTCCGAATATGTGCAGGTCCGGGAAGGGCGCCAACCCCGCCTCACCGAGGCCTCCAAGATCTCACTTTTAGGCGCCGCCAACGACAACGTCATTGTGGGCGACGGCGCAGGCATCAACTATGCCGCGGACATCAAGTTTTATGGCCCGGGGTCCATCACCTTTGAAGTCACCGATGGAACTGGTCCTGATGACCCAGACGGCCTGAAGTCCACGCTGACCGTCATGACGATCGTTGACCCCGCGTCCTCGGATGCGGCGGACAAGGACAAGGAGAACACTCCTCCCACCTTTACCGGTTCAACGCTCGAGGTTCCGGCTCAAAAGACAGCCACTTTGGACGTGGGGCCGCTGGCCTTCGACGTAGACCCGGGCGACAAGGAAAAGTTCAAATACTCCATGGCAGGCGCAGCCCCGGCGGGCTTCAAGGTGGAGCTGAAGGGTACCGTACTGACGGCTACCCAGAATGACGGCACCAAGGTGGGCGCCACAGGCACTATCCGGCTGCAAGTCACCGACGGCAACAGTGAACCGGTGGCCGCCGACGTCGTACTCAAGGCCACTTCCTCCCCGGAGCCGCTGCCCGTTGCCAACGATGACATCATCCTTGACGCCCACGCGGGTCGCGAAGAAGTCATCAAGGTGCTGCTCAACGATGTGAACCCCTTCCCCGACACCCCGTTGAAGGTGGTGGGGACATCCATGGAAACGGGCAGCCCGGGCATCACCGTCAGCAACAAGGACGATTCCGTCACTGTCAACACCGAGCCCAACTACAAGGGCACGGTGGTGGTGCGCTACATCGTCGCCGACAAGACCAAGGACGCCGACAGGTACGCCAACGGACGCATTCGCATCACCGTCAAGGGCAAGCCGGACGCCCCCTCCAAGCCGCAGGTGGTGGAGGAGAAGGACCAGTCGGTGCTGTTGAAGTGGGTCCCGCCCGCTGACAACGGATCGCCCATCACCCGGTACACGGTTGAGTGGGTGGGCGGCCGGCAGGACTGTGCAGCAAACACCTGCACCGTCATGGGACTGAAGAATGCCCAGGCGTACAAGTTCACTGTCACTGCCACGAACGACGTCGGCACGTCCGCGCCGTCGCCGTCCTCCGTCAGTGCCACACCCGACCGCATGCCCGACGCCCCGGCAGCGCCACAGACCCTCTTTGGCGACCAGCAGGTTGACCTCTCATGGGTGACCCCCGTGGGCGAGTTCTCCGCCGTGACCAAATACAATGTGCAGATCTCGCCCGCCCCGGCAGGACAAAACGGCCAAAAGTCCGCCGTCACCGGGAACAAGCTGACGTGGACAGGTCTGGCCAACGGCACCGAGTACCAGTTCCGGGTCCAGGCTATCAACAACGCCCCGAACCCCTCCGAGTGGGGCAAATACTCGGCGTCGGTCATTCCCGCGGGCCTGCCCACCGTCCCGGCCATACCCCGGGTCGACACCAGGGCTGCGGTGGGAACCAACAGCCAGGTGGCTGTGACCTGGCCGCCGGTCACTGACAACGGTGACCCGATCAGTGCCTACGAGGTGGAGCGTACGGGCGGTGGCCAAAGCGCCACGACGCAAATCGTCACGAATACCACCGCCACGTTCTCGGTCAGCACCTCCACCGAGGGCTACCAATACCGGGTGCGGGCCACCAACAAGGCAGGCACCACAGCCTATGGCGCCGCGTCCGCCCCGCAGCGTGCCGTGGGCAAGGTGGATGTCATGGCGGCCCCCGCAATCAGCATTGTGGACCCGAACGGAAATGGCGGCTACGTCACCGTGACGTACACGCCACTGAGCGCCAACCAACTCAACGGCTATGCCGCGGGGGAGGTGCAATACTGCGTCAAGCTGTCCACGGCAGCCGAAGCCTGCGGCGTGCCCTCGGGAGCAAAGCTGGCTTCACCCAATGCCGAAGTCGTCTACGCCACGGTGCGGGCCCAAGCCACGGCAGGGTCCTGGTCCTCCGCCGGTGACGCCTCGGCCGCCTCGGGCACCGTGGCACCATACGGAGTGCCGTTTGCGCCGACGGTGGCCGGTTCCACCGCCCCCGCACAGGTCAAGACGGTCAGCTGGAGCTGGGGTGTGGCCAACGCCAACGGCAGTGACATAGTCCGGTACGAGATCAGCCTTAACGGTGCGGGGTGGGCCTCCGTGGGCGGCAATAGGATCTACTCCACTGCCACCGGCAACTTCAACGACACCGCCACGCTGAGCGTGCGCTCCTGCCATGCAGGTGCTTGCGGCGCCGGCTCCCCGGCGGTGACCTCACGGGCAGGATCGGCCCCGCCGCCCCCCGTAACGCAGTGGAACTTGACGAACTCCGGCAACGACTCCTGCATGGATCCTGCCGGCGGGACCAACTGGACCGGCAACGGCTGCAATGGCGGCCACTGGTTAAACAGGGGCGAAACCATGACGACAACGTGCTACATCAACAGGGGAGGGTCCCTGCCAGGCCCGTGGTATAGGCAAGTAAGTGGGCCAAACGCGGCGAACAACGGCCTCTACGCGCGATGGGACGCCTTCAACACGGATAGAAACGCCCACCCCATCGCGCCGATTCCGCTATGCTGAGTCTTCTGCGCCCGTGCTGTTGTCCCTCAACTGGTGAATAACACCAATAAGTGGATAAACTAATCCGGGGCGCCGATGTGCACACGATCCGGCCCGCAGCAGTGCAAAGCAATCGAGCAAGGATAGTCCATGTCATTAGCGTCGTTGTCCGCCAAGACTTACCGGAACAAAAAGTTCCTTGGTGCCAGTGGCATGCTGGCGGCCATTGCCACAGTGGTGGCCGGTGCGGTGATCTACCCCGGGTTCACCAGGGCCGATGTTGACCTCAATGACGGCAGCGTGTGGGTGACCAACCGCAGCATGAACATGGTGGCCCACCTCAACGCCGAATCCAAGGTGCTCGATGGCGGTTTCACCGCTACCACCGAGAATTTCAACGTCCTGCAAAGTGCCGGCAGCGTCTTTATGAACAACGACGGCGGCACCCTCCTGAACCAGGTGGACGTCCCCGCCATGTCGCTGAGTCAGGACGCGGTACTGGGTGGTTCCAAACAAGTTTCCCTGGGCACCCTTGTGACATCCGTGGCCGACCCGGCCTCCGGCAAAGTGTGGGTCACCTCCAACAAAGGCGTGAGCTCCTTCGGTGAGAAAACCACCAAGGCCGCCCTCACCGACATGCCCAACGCCCAGGCAGTCGTGGTTCGCAAAGATGGCGAGGCCAGCGCCAGCACTGTTTTTGCGCTGAACCCCAAAGCCGGTGAACTGACCACCCTGACAGTGGACCCTGAAGGCAAAACGCTGGAATCGGCGGTGGCAATAATTGACGGGCTGCCGGATTCCGCCAATCTGGAGCTGACCGCCGTGGGGGAGAAGGCAGTGGTGCTGGATCCCGACGGCGGCACCCTGTTCCTGCCCGGCAACAAGAAGGTCGCGGTCCCCGATGCCAAGGGTGCGCGTGTGCAGCACCCCAGTGCCTCCGGCGATTCGGTGGCCGTGGAAACCTCCAAGGGCCTGATGGTGCAGCCCTTAGGTGGCGGGCAGGGCGTGCGAACGTCCCTGAAGGCGGCGGGCAAGCCCATAGCCCCCGTGGCGCAAGACGGCTGCGTGCATGCAGCATGGCAGGGCGTGAACGAGTACCTTTTGTACTGCGCCGGCCAAGACAATCAAGCCCAAGCCATCCCGAAGGCCGGTGCCGGCTCCGCCTTGGTGTTCAGGCAAAACCGGGATGTGGTGGTCCTGAATGACATGACCGGTGGAGACGTGTGGTTGGTCAACAACAACCTCATGCTGGTCAATAATTGGGACGACCTCACCACCGACAAGCAGAAGGCGGACGACGTCGACAAGGACTCTGCAGACCCCAACGTGGTGAACACGCTCCCTGACCGGACCAAGCCGAACAGGCCCCCGGAACCTGCCGCCGACTCCTTTGGCGTCCGCGCCGGGTCCACCACCATCTTGCCGGTGCTGTACAACGACTCCGATCCTGACGGTGACGTCCTGACGGTTCGCGACGTCAGCGCTCCGCTGAAGGCGGGGGAGCTGGAAACCATCTACGGTGGCACGGGTCTGCAGCTGGCGGTCCCGGCAGGCACCCCTGCTAGCAGCGAAAGCTTCAACTACACCGCCGACGACGGCCGCGGCGGGACCGCACCGGGCGCAGTCTCGATCCGGGTGGTCCCTGAGAGTGAAAACTCCGCCCCGGTATCCATGCGTGCTACCTCCATGGTGGTGGTGCAAGGCCAGACGATCAGCCAAAACGTGCTCGCCGACATGATTGATCCTGACGGCGATGACATCTTTTTGGTGGGTGCCACGGCCGGCGACGACACAGCAGAGGTGAAGTTCACCCCGGATGGAGAGCTCAGCTACGCCGACAACGGCCAGAGCGTGGGCCAAAAGACGCTCACCCTCTCGGTCTCGGACACACGGGCAGTTACCGAGAAAAAGATCACCGTCACGGTCAAGCCCTCCGGGGCTGTGCCCCCCGTGGCCAACGCCGACTATGTGCGGGTCGTGACAGGACGCACGGCCGTGGTGGCGCCTTTGAAAAATGACCAGGACCCCGGCGGAGGCGAGCTGCGCCTTGCCAGTGTGGACAAGCCCACGGTGGGCACGAGTTCGCCGATTTCCGACAACGGAACCTTCACCTTCACCTCCTCCACACCCGGGGCCGTGTACCTGAACTACCAGGTGACCAACGGGCCGCAGAGCTCCACCGGGCTGATCCGCATCGACGTGGTGGCCCCGGATGACTCCCTGGCTCCCATCGCCGTAAAGGACACCGCCATGCTGCCAGCAGGCGGTAGCGTCCTGGTGGATGTCCTAGGCAATGACACGGACCCGGCCGGGGGTATCCTGGTGGTCCGCTCCGTGGAGGTCCCCGAGGAAGCGGGCCTCTCCGTGACCGTCCTTGACCACAAGGTGGTCAAGATCGCCGACGTACGCGGCACCGGTGCACCCGTCTCGATCAAATACACCATCTCCAACGGTCACGCCACGGCCGTGGGTACCATCGCCGTGGTGACGATTCCGGCGCCCTCCACGCTCCAGCCGCCCATCGCCAAGGAAGATGCCGCCACTGTCCGCACGGGCGACGTGGTGCGCATCCCCGTGCTGGCCAACGATTCTGATCCCAACGGAGACGTGTTGAAACGTCCCGAAATCACCCAGGCCCCCGACGAGTCGGCCGGCAAACTGTGGGTGGATCAAAACTCGTTGCGCTTCCTGGCCGGTGACACCCCGGGCACTTACTCCGCCATCTACAAGATCACCAACACCTCCGGGCAGGCGGACTCCGCGGCCGTCACCATCACCGTGATGGCACAGGACCCCGAACGGAACCTCCCGCCGGCGCCGCGCAACGTTCAGGGCCGGGTCATCGCCGGATCCTCCACACGCATCCAGATCCCGTTGGACGGGATCGACCCCGACGGCGACTCCGTCCAGTTACTTGGTATCGACACCCCGCCAGCCCTGGGCACGGCGGTTGTCGGTAACGGTTTTATCTCCTACACGGCGGCCGGCAACTCGGCGGGCACCGACTCCTTCACCTACAAGGTCAAGGACCGTTTGGGGGCTGAGGGCATAGGCCAAGTCCAGGTGGGCATCGCCCCCACGGAAGGGAACAACCACCCGCCCAAGGCCCAAGATGACTACATCACCATCAGGCCTGGGCGTCAGGTGGCCCTGGATGTGCTGCTCAATGATGCCGACCCCGACGGCGACACCTTGGCTGTGCGCAAGGACGGCTTTGAGGGCCCCGAGGAGATGAAACCCTCGGTCACCGAGCAGGGCCGGGTGCTTGTCACTTCACCGTCCGCCCCGGGCATGGTCACCATGAGCTACACGGTGGCTGACCCTTCCGGTGCCACCGTCAAGGCGAACATCCGCATGACGGTCACCCCCGAGGCCCCCCTGCGCGCACCCATTGCCCGCGACGACTCCGTCTCAGTCCAGGAGGCCTTGGGCAAGAACACCGTTGAGGTCCCGGTGCTCAAAAACGACGAAGACCCCGACGGTGTCGCAGAGAACCTCAAGGTCACCCTGACCCGGCCCAGCGAGAGCGCCAGCATAGAATCCGCCGGGACCGTGCGCGTGACCTTGCTCCCCGAACCGCAGATGATCCCGTATACGGTGACCGACCAGGACAAGCTCAGCGCCACCGCCATCATCTGGCTGCCAGGCACGGGCGCCCAGTACCCGGTGCTAAAAAAGAGTGATCCCATCAAGCTGGCGGCAGGCACCTCAGCCACCTTGAACCTGTTGGACTACGTCAAGGTTCGTGAGGGCCGCACCCCACGCCTGACCCAGGCTGACAAGATCAAACTGATTGGTGCGCCGTCGGCCAATGCCGTGAACGCCAGTGGCGACGGGATCGTGTACGCGGCAAATCCGGACTTCTACGGACCCGGCTCCATCACCTTCGAGGTGAGCGACGGCGCCGGGCCCGACGATCCGGACGGGCTGAAGTCAACCCTGACGGTCATGACCGAGGTGACGCCGTCGCCGGCCAAGAACCTGCCGCCGAAGGTGACGGGGACGCAGCTTGAGGTGGCGCAGCTGGAATCGGCCACACTGGATCTGGCCAGGCTGGCAAGCGACCCCGAAAACGACAAGCTGACCTTCAAACTGGTCGGGGACAAGCCGGCGAACATCACCGCTTCCCTGGACGGGGCCACCTTGAACGTGGCCACTGGCAAGGACGCCAAGCTCGGTTCCACGATCACGCTGGACTTCGAGGTCACCGACGGCAAGAGCGATCCCGTCAAAGCCTCCGTGGGTGTGCGCGTCATATCCTCCACCAAGCCCCTGGCTGTTGCCAACGAGGACACTGTGCCCGATGCCCACGCCGGCCGGCAGGAAAGCGTGGACGTCCTGGCCAACGACACCAACCCGTTCCCCGACACCGCCCTGAAACTGGTGAATGTCAAACTGATCACCGGCGCCAGCGGCACGGCGGTGGAAAAAACCTCCTCCAAGGTCAATGTCACCGCCCCGGAGAATTTCACCGGCAACGTGGTGGTGGGCTATACCATCGAGGACAAGACGGGGGACAAGAACCGCTGGGTGGATGGCAAGATCACCCTGAACGTCAAGGGCAAACCGGGCATCCCCGCGGCGCCGCGCGTGCAGGAAGTCAAAAGCAAACAGGTCATGCTGCAATGGACCACGCCCGTTGACAACGGTTCGCCCCTGACCGGCTACACGGTCATGAAGAGCGACGGCGGCACACAGGAGTGCGCCACCAACACGTGCCTGATCACCGGGCTCACCAATGCCAAGCCGTACACCTTCACGGTCAAGGCCAACAACGCCGTGGGCAGTTCCGAGTTCTCCAAGGCATCGGCACCGGCAACTCCCGACGCATCCCCAGACACTCCCGCCGCTCCTACGGTAAAGCGTGGGGACCTGAGCTTGGATCTGGGCTGGGTGGCACCCGTGGGTGAATACTCACCCGTGAAAAGCTACAACGTGGAGATCTCCCCGGCCCCGGCAGGGCAAAACCCGCAAAAGACCGCGGTGGCAGGAACCACGCTGACGTGGAAGGGCCTGACGAACGGCACCGACTACAAATTCCGGGTGCAGGCAGTGAACAGTGCCCCGGAACCGTCGGCGTGGAGCACCTACTCCCTGGCAGGCAAACCCGCGGGCAAGCCGTTCACCCCCGGGGCGCCGGTCCTGAAGGTCCTGAACACCCTAGGCTCGGCAAACCAGGTTCAGCTCGATTGGGTGCAGCCGAACCTCAACGGCGGCATCCTGAAGAACTACACGGTGACCAAATACCTCGATGGCGCCAGCCAGGGGGTCACCACCACCACCCAGCCCACCGCCGTCATGTCACTGCCCAACGGCACAGGCAACTACACCTTTGCCGTGGCCGTATCCACGGAAGTTGACATCTCGGACCTGAGCCCACAATCCAAGGCCCGACGCTCCGTAAGTGCCCCCGGGCCTGTCAGCGGTCTGAGCATTGCCCCCTCCAACACGGGCGCCGCCGGGCGGGAAATCACCGTGAATTTCACCCCGCCCAGTGGTGCGGCGTTGGGTGGTTCCACTCCCGGTGAATTGAAGTACATGGCAACGGTGTCTCCCGGCGGCACACCAACGGCCATCGCCTCCGGCGCGAAGCTGACTGCCTCAAATGGAGCCTCAACCACCGTCACCATCGAGGTGACTTCAAGCGCCACGGCCGAGAAGAGCGGCAGTGTTACCTCCGGCGCGACCACGCCGTACGGTGTCCCGGGGACGGCAGGTCTTAGTGGGGGCAACGGTGCGCAGGACAGCCAACTAGTTTCCTACTCTTGGAGTTACCCTGGCGGGGCCACGGACACGGTCAGTGTCCAGGTGCAGGTCGACGGTGGCGCATGGTCCGCCAAGGCCAGCAATGGCAGCGCCAGCTACAACACCGGGGCATTCAACAAAACTGTCACCATCAACGCTAGGACTGTCAACTCCGTGGGCACCTTTGGTCCGGTGCAAACTGTGACGCCCAGGAGCGGGGCACAGACGCCGCCGAAGCCCACTTCCTGGACGGTCCAGGCATCGCCGGTTCGAAGCTGCCTGGATATCGCTACCGGGAACGAAAATCACTACTTCCCCGGCCCGCCACCCACCTGCACCTCGCAATGGTTGGACACGAACGTTCCGGTCGAAGTGAACTGTTACAGGAATTGGGGAAGCCAACCCTGGTACCACATCATCACTCCGGGCTATGAGACGTGGAACCACGTCCAAGTAGCCACCACCAACAGGCCCAGTACAAGCGGAATACCGCAGTGTTGAGTCGCAGTGCTGAGCCTGGGGCAGTGCCGCCGGCTCGGTAGGCGAGCCCGAATGCAGAATAACCCCAATTATTGGATAAACTACTTCAGGTTTTCGAGCAGGCATTTAGAAATGCAGAGCAAATGAAAGAGGAGACAATATGTCCATGACGCCCGAACAGGCCACGTGGTTTGCAGGAACATTTGAAAAGCTGGTGGCCAATGTTGGGCAGGCAGTCTTGGGCAAGTCGCATGTGGTGAGCCTGACACTGGCCGCCATGCTGGCTGAAGGACATGTCTTGTTTGAGGACGCCCCGGGCACCGGTAAGACCATGCTGGCGCGCGCCCTCTCGGCCACGGTCAAGGGCTCGAATTCGCGCATCCAGTTCACCCCGGACCTGCTGCCCTCCGATGTCACCGGTGTCACTATTTACGATCAAAAGACGCAGATCTTTGAGTTCCACAAGGGGCCGATTTTTGCCACGATCGTACTGGCCGATGAGATCAACCGAGCCTCCCCGAAGACGCAGTCTGCACTCTTGGAGGTCATGGAAGAATCGCGGGTGACAGTCGATGGCACCACATATGAGACGGGGCGCCCGTTCATGGTCCTGGCCACCCAGAACCCCATTGAGCAAGCTGGTACCTACCGCCTGCCCGAGGCTCAACTTGACCGCTTCCTGATCAAGACCTCCATTGGCTACCCCGATCACGCCTCCACGGTGCAACTGCTCTCCGGTTCCGGCCAGCGTGACCGGACGTCGAACATGCAGGCCATCATCACCCCAGCGGCCGTCGCGGAGATGGCCGATCTTGCTGCCACCACGCATACCGATGCTGCAGTGCTCGAATATGTCTCGCGCCTGTGTGAAGAGACCCGCAGCGCACCGGAAACCCGTTTGGGTGTCTCCGTCCGCGGCGCCATCGCCATGGTGCGCCTAGCCAAGGTGTGGGCGGCCGCCAAGGGCCGCAACTACGTGCTGCCGGACGACATCAAGGAACTTGCCCCCTACGTGTGGATGCACCGTTTTGTCATGGACCCTGAAGCGGAGTTCGCCGGAGCCACGCCGGAAGTTGTCCTGAGCCGGGTCATGGCCGAGGTCGCCGCACCGCAGCAACGCGCCACAGCTTAAACAAGCGCATTTCATCACGGACCGCCTAAAGGACAATATGAGCAGCAAATCCAGCGCAGGAAAGGCAGTGGCCTTTCTGGCCCGGCCCTTCCACCGTGACGGTGCCCCCACGCGCCTGCACCCCACCTCGTTGTGGGCAGAGGCGGCCAACGTGGCAAGCATTTATGTGGCGCCGGTGTGGGAAAAGGTGGCCGCCTGGCTGGCCCGCTGCGTGCGCCCCGTCCTGAGCACAGTCAGCGTCTTGGGCGCGGTGGTGATGGGCGCAGCCGTGGTGCTGTGGATTTTAGGTGCTGCTTTCGGCTGGCAGGAAGCAAAGGTGGCTGCCTTGCTGGCCAGCGTGCTGTTGCTAATTGCCATCGTCTTTATCTTGGGTACCTCCAGGTACGCCGTCACCTTGGATCTTGCCCGTACCCGCGTGGCTGTGGGGGACAATGCGGTGGGCAGCATCGCTGTCACGAACACCTCGCCCCGGGCCGTGCTGCCATCGGCACTGGAACTGCCCGTGGGTGCGGCCACGGCGCTGTTCCACCTGCCGCGGATGAAGCCGGAGGAGGTCCACGAGGACCTGTTCACCATCCCCACCACCCGGCGCGCTGTCATCACGGTGGGCCCGGTACGTTCGGTTCGTGCCGACCCGCTGAATTTGCTGCGCCGGCAGGTGCTGTGGACGGAGCCCACAGACTTGTTTGTCCACCCGCGCACCACGGGCCTTGACGGGCCAGCCGCAGGGTTTCTGAAGGACCTTGAGGGCCTGCCCACCACCGAACTCTCCAGCGCAGATGTTTCCTTCCATGCCCTGCGAGACTATGTGCCCGGGGATGACCGCCGCCATATCCACTGGAAGACCACCGCCCGCACGGGCAAGTTGATGGTCCGCCAGTTTGAGGAAACACGCCGCGCCCACATGGCCGTGGCACTATCCATCAACACCGACGAATATGAGCGAGAAGAAGACTTCGAGCTGGCCGTCTCGGCTGCCGCCTCGCTAGGACGACAGGCCATCAAGGAAGCGAGAGAACTGAGCGTGGTCACCCAGCGCGGACCCATCCGCTGTGAAACGGGTAAGAACATGCTTGATGACATGACCCGGATTTTTGGCAACACCCGCCGCGGCAACGCTGTGGACCTGGCCCGGACACTCTCCGATGTGGTGCCCAACGCCTCGGTGGTGTTCTTTGTGGTGGGTTCGAAGGTGACCCCCTCCCAACTGCGCAGCGCCGCGGCGTCAGTGCCTCCGGGTGTGCGCTCCTTTGCCATCCGTTGTTTTTCCGGGGCCCAATCCGCCCGGGCCAATATTGCCGATCTGACCGTCCTGACTTTGGGCGACTTGGGTGACCTGGCAGCAGTCCTGAGGAAGGCCGTCGCGTGAGCGCCCCTAGAAGCGCGGACCGCCCGCACAAGACCCAAGCGCCCAAGAGCCGCCCGCACAAGGGCCAGCCGCGGACCATGGCTGCCCGCAAGCCGTCGGCCTTTGCCGGTGGCCGCAAGGCCTGGCACTTTGCCGTTGACGCCGCCGTCCTGGCGGCGCTGCTGGGCATCGGCGTCCTGGGATTCGGCCCCACCTTCGGGCACGACTACCGCTACCTGGTGGCCGGGTTTGGCGCCATCGTGATCGGTCTGGGGGTGGCCGCCGCGGGTGCGCATTGGCGCCTAGGCCTAGTCATCATGGTGGGCCTAGCCTTTGTCACATACATGCTTTTTGGCAGCGCCCTGGCCGCTTCGGGAGAGGCGATCGCAGGCGTGTTCCCCAGCCTTGAGTCGCTGCGCGGTTTGCTGTTGGGCATCATGTTGTCCTGGAAGCAGTTGCTCACGCTGGCACCGCCTGTGGGTTCCAGCGTTGAGGTCATGGTGGTGCCGTACCTGTCGGCGTTTTTGGCGGCCGTTGTTGCTGGCACCCTGGCCTGGCGCTTGCGCCGCTCTTACTGGGCAGTGCTGCCGTTGCTGGCATTGTTCTTGACAGGGATCCTCTTCGGGACGGCTGTGGTGTTCTTGCCCGTGCTGCGAGGTTCGCTGCTGGCGGTAGGGGCCATCGCCTGGCTGGCGTACAGGCATGAAATGCGGCGCCGCGAAATGGCCGGCGCCATTTCCGCGAACCGGCCGGTGCAGGACGCCGTCGGTGCCCGTACCGCCATCCTGCGCAGGATAGGCCTGGCAGCAGGGGTTCTCCTGGTGGCTGCCGCCGTGACCACGGCCGCAGCGCCAGCCCTGACCACCAGCACTAGCCGGGAAGTGTTGCGCGATTCTGTTATTCCCCCGCCAGATCTGCACAAGCTGCCCTCGCCGTTGACCAAATTCCGTGACTACGTCAAGAACCAGAAGGACACCGTCCTTTTCACCGTGGACGGGCTGCCCAAGAACGGCCGCGTCCGTGTCGCCGCCCTGGACAACTACGACGGCGTCGTCTTCACCGTGGACCCCAACAGTTCGGCATCGTTCGCTCCCATCGGTGACCCCACGGCGCTGAACCAGTTGGCGGCAGCCGACGGGACCGCCGTCGGGGTGGTCATTGACAACTACACCGGGGTCTGGATTCCGACCATGTCGGTGGCCCAGAGCCTGAACTACCGCAGCGCTGGAGGGCCCACGCCCACGCTGTACCTGAACAAGGACTCAGATAGTGCGCTGAACCTCGCCGGCGTGCTCAAGGACGACGCCTACACCATGAACGTGCAGCTTCCGGCTGTGGACCCGAACAAGTTGGCCGGCTCCGATTTCGGTTCGGTGCGCCTACCCAAGCTGGAAAACGTGCCCCAGGTAATCACCACCAAAGCCACCGACATCGTGGGCGAGGCCGACACGCCGTTGAAGAAGGTGCAAGCCCTGGAAGGCGCCCTCCAGCGTGAGGGCAAGTTCAGCAACGGTCTGGAGGGGCAGACGCCCAGCAACTCAGGCCACAGCGCCGCCCGCATCACCAAGCTGCTCTCCGGCAAGGAAATGGTGGGCGACGACGAACAATACGCGACAGCCATGGTCTTGATGGCCCGCCAGCTTGGCATCCCGGCACGGGTTGTCATGGGCTTCTACCTCGATGAGAAGGACCCCGGCAATGGCGGGCAGTCCGTGCCGTTCAAGGGCTCCGACGTGCACGCCTGGGTTGAGGTGAACTTTGCCGGCCAAGGCTGGGTACCGTTCAACCCCACCCCCGACAAGGACCACATTCCCAACCCGCCGGAACCGCAGAACGCGTCCAAGCCCAAGCCGCAGGTGTTGCAGCCCCCGCCGCCGCCGCAGGAGGCCGCCGACCTGCCGCCGGACAGTGCCCCGGATGCGTTGGACACCGATGTCAAGAAGGACAAAGGGGCTGGCATCCTTGGCACCCTTTTGATGATTCTTGGTGTGGCGGGGATCCCCATCCTTGTCATCGCGCTCCCGCTGATCTTGATCGCGGTGCTCAAATCACGGCGCCGCACGGGCCGGTTTACGCAGGGCCTGCCCACCGATCGGGTGAGCGGGGGCTGGTCCGAGGTGATGAGCCTGGCCACCGATTTGGGGGCCGGAATGGAGCGCAATAGCACCCGCCGGGAAACCGCCGTCGTCCTCCATGAAGCGTTTCCTACAAGCCAGGGGACGACGGCGGTCCTTGCCGAACGCGCCGACGCCGCCATCTTTGGGCCGGGTCAACCGAGCGAGCATGAGGTCGCCACGTACTGGCAACATGTCAACGAATCACTCAAAGACATGAGTGGGTCTGTAGGATTCTGGAAGCGGCAGCGGGCAAAGTTCTCGCCGCGGTCGCTGCTTGTCGACGCCAGGGCACGGGCAAAGCGTCATGCTTTGGCCCGCTCCCACCCCGTCAGCGAGCCCACGAACCACCAGGCTGGCACTGCTCAAACGTCAAGACTGGCCCAGATCATCAAGAAGTTCCAGAGGGGTGCAAAGTAAATGGCGCGAAAAGTGGCCGAACCCTGCCGTAATTGCGGGGCGGCGCTGGCTCCCGGATCAGCGTTTTGCACACTGTGTGGGGCGTCCGTGCCCAACAGGGCTGCTGTGGCAGCCCCCGGATCGGTTCCCTTGGGAGCCCCCGGCACCCAACAGCCAAGCACGATGCCGCCGGTCAACAGCGTGCCCGGCGTCATCCCGGTGGGCCTGACACAACCGGCGCCGCTGGTGCCACCGCAGCAGGTGGGCACCGATCCACGCCTGAGTGACGGGACCGACTTGGTCCCGGGCGGGGCTGGACGGCGCCTGCTGGCGTGGGTGATCGACAGCGTTTTGCCGGGCATCTTGATCGGTGTGGCCGTTGCTGTCGGCATCGCGTTGATGAGCGAGAAGGTGGAGGGCGGATACCGGACCATCGACTTCTCCTGGCTGCTGATCCTCACAGGCATCGCTTTTTTGCTCTCACTTGGCTACCGTGTGTGGCTGTGGATCTGGGAGGCCAAGGCGGGCAAGACCCCCGGTAATGTGATGCTGGGCCTGCGCACCACCAACATCGAAGGTGGCCCGCCAGGACTGCTGGCCATCTTCTTGCGCACCTTGATCATTGCCCTTGGCTCTGTGGTGCCCTATGTGGGCAGTGTGCTGCTGGTGGTTTCCAACGCCTGGGACACCAACGGCAAAAGGCAGGGCTGGCACGACAAGGTGGCCCACACCTTGGTCTGGAACGTCAAAGCCGGCCGGGACCCGCTGGAAACCGGTGGGCTTGCCGGACGAGTTTCCTTTGCGCCCGCGCCCATGCCGGCCATCTCCCACGTCAACTCGCCCCTAGCCCAGGCGCCCCAGGCACAGATGCCCCCGACCAATCCGCCCCTAGCGCAGATGCCTCAGGCGCCCCAGCAGTTTGCTCCGCCCGCGGTGGATACCTTTGCCCCGCCCGCCCGGCAGCCGGCAGCGCCGGGTCCCCTTGCCGCACCCGGTCCCGTGCCCGCGCCCGTTGCAGCAGTGCCCCAGCCCATGCCAGCGGACCAGGACGATCTGGGCGAGACCAGGGTCCGCCCAGCCGCCGCCACCTCCGGGTTGCGCCTAACCTTCGACGACGGGCGTACCGAAACCGTGGCGACCGTGGCGCTCTTGGGCCGCAACCCGGCCGGATACGATGGGGAGATGATTGAACGCCTCGTCTCCGTCCAGGATTCCAGCCGCTCCGTGTCCAAGACACACCTGCATTTGCAGGTGGCCCCCGAGGGGCTTTGGGTGACGGACAGGAACTCCACCAACGGCAGCGCCATCACCCACCCGTCCGGCCTGAAATCGCCGCTACCCGGCGGGGTGCCCCAATTGGCTGACATCGGTGACACGGTACATTTCGGTGACAGGTCTTTCTTGGTGGGTCGCGCATGAGCCTTGAAGCAGGGGCTACAGGGGCCCAGGGCGAATCCCCCGCAGCCCGCGGCGATGAGGGCGCCCCGGCGTCGTCGGGGGTGCGGCTGAGCATTGGGTTCGGCTCCGACCGTGGGTTGCGGCGCGAGCTCAACGAGGATTCTTTCCTGGCCGCCGATCCCATCTTCGCCGTGGCCGACGGCATGGGCGGGCACGAGGCTGGCGAAGTGGCCAGCCGCGAATGCATCAGCATGCTGAGCCAGCATCCGGTCCTCTCCGCAGGGTCACGGGGTGCCACGGCAGTAGACCTGCAGCAGGCCCTGCGCCAGGCCGATGAGAGGATCCGGGAGATTTGCAACGCCCGCGCCGGCACCACCGTCACCGGTGTGGTTCTCGTGGAAGAACGGGGAGTCCCATACTGGTTGGTTTTCAATGTGGGGGACTCCCGCACCTACCTCCTGAGCCAGGGCAGCTTTGGCCAGGTCAGCGTGGACCACTCCGAGGTCCAGGAACTTCTCGACGCCGGTTTCATCACCGCCGCTGAAGCGCTGATTCACCCGCGGCGCCATGTGGTGACGCGGGCGCTGGGCACCGGAAGCGACACCGAAGCCGACTTCTGGCTCATTCCTGTGGAAGACGGCGACAGGATGCTGGTGTGCTCGGACGGCCTGACCGGTGAAGTCAATGATGAGCAAATCCACCGCGCACTGAGCACCCTGCCCCATCCCCAGGACGCTGTTGACTCACTGATCCAATCGGCGCTGCGCTCCGGGGGCCGTGACAATATCACCGTGGTCATTGCCGACGCCAGCAACGTGACAGGCGGAACCGGTACGGCAAGCGGTGGCAGTCAGGCCTCAATGGTGGAAGACACGCTACCGCGCCCCGACGCCGACTCAGCCGGCCAGGGCGGGGCCGGGACCGGCGTCGGGCAGGCCCCGGCAGAGTTCCTGGTGACAGGGGTTCCAGAAGAGCTGGCAACACCTGCGGCCACCCACGAATCCGCGGCAGACGGCAGCGAAAACGCTGCTGTGGAAACATCCCCCGAACAGGGGAAACAGGGGAATGAGAACCATGAATAACACCACTTACCGCACAGGTCCCTGGCTGGGCATTGTGCGATCGGGCTCGGTTATCGTGCTGGAGGCCGGCACGGATCCGGCCACGGTCACCGCCCTGTGGGACTACCTTGGCGCGCAAACCCCGTCCATCCACGGCGTGCTCAACGCCGTCACCGCCAGGTTTGGCACCGAGCTGACGGGCATGCCGCAATTTGCCATCCTGGTCCACACCGAACGGCTGCACGTCATCCTTCGCGGGGAGATGTCCCTGATTGCGGACACCGCCGGCCATGCGGATGCGATGTCCGGGCGTGAGGTCACCACCTGGAGCGAGCGTTCCCTGCAACTGCCCGACTCCTGGACCCTGACACTGGGTGCGGCAGTGGACTCTGCCGGGGAAGTACCTGCAGCGACGCTGACCCTGCCCCTGGGCGAGGCTGTGGTGTACCTGGGTGAAATGTCCCGGGGAACCGCAGCCACACAAGCCTCCACTCAAGGGGGCCCTGGACTGCCCGTTGCGGTAGTGCCGGTACCGCCGCACACTCCTCCGGTGGGGCTGCCCAAAGTGGCCTCCGTTGCCGACCTTGCGGCAGGGGCTTTTGCTGAGCCAGATGCTGAGCTGGGCGCCGATTTTCCTCCGATGGTGTTCGATGCGGGGGAGGGGCTCTCCTTCGATGAACCGCTGGACATGGACGCCATCTATGCCGACCACGCCCCCCAGGATGGCGCGGACGCTTACGCTGGCTTCGCCCTGGCAGCTGACGCCGAGTGGAGCGCCCAACTGGGCGACCCCACAGGCGGACAGCCCGCCGTTGAGAGGACAGATCATGCCCACGGAGAAACAGACATGGGCTTGACGATCTTCCCAGACCACGGGCCGGAGGAGGACTCTGCCTACGCAGATCCCGGTGAGGTTCAGGAAGGGCTTGCCGGGGAGGCCGCGCACGCGAACCCAGTGGTTGACGGAGCCGCGGATGACCTGGGCGAACCGGGCGGCCATGACGGCGACCAAAGCAGCGTCAGTGAAAGCAGCGCTGGCGAAGACAGTGCTGTTGCAGACACTCCTGATGCGGACAGTGTTGGCGAAGACAGTGCTGATCTACTTGGTGCCGACCGCAACGCCCCTGACGCAGGGGAGTCGGACGTGGACGGCTTCACCACCAACTATGACCACCTCTTTGGTGCCACCGAGGTGCGTTCGGTGGAAGACGCGGCCGTCCGCCTGGATGAAAACGGTCAGGAACTGCCGAAGGAGGAGCCCGGCGTCGTTCCCCCTATGCCACCTATGCCCCCCGTCGTCGGCAACTACGCAGGACTGCCCGTCGCGGGCGACGCCGCCGTGCAGGAGGGCCAAGACGCCGACACCGAATTGCCGTGGCAGCCGCCGTCGGGAGTGCTCATCGACTCGGTGCCGTGGGGAAGCGCCGACACCCCGGCCAGCAGCGGTGAACCAGGAACAGGGTTTCCAGGGGAGAATCCAGACCACGACGGGTACACGCTCATGCGTGGCGACCTCCCCGACGCACTCCCCGACACCCCGGCAACTGGGCAGCAAGCTCAGGCACGCCCGTCCACGGGACCGATGGTTTTAGCGCGGCTGTGCCCGCAAGGGCATGCGAACCCGCCGAGTCGCGCGCTCTGCTCGGACTGCGGCGCCGCCATCAACTCCGAACCCCGTGAAGTGGGCCGCCCGCGCCTGGGACGCATGCATGTTTCCACGGGGGAGGTCCTTGACTTGGACCATTCCTTGATCATCGGCCGCCAGCCGTCGGTCTCCCGCGTGCAAGGTGGCGTCATGCCCCGGCTGGTCCAGGTGCACAGCGCCAGCGGCGATATTTCCCGCTCCCATGTTGAGGTCCGATTGGACGGTTGGGAGGTGCTGCTGGTTGACCTGCAAGCCACCAATGGCACCGTCTTGGTCCGTGAAGGCCAGGCCCCGCGCCGCCTCGGCCAGGGCGAACAAGCTATCTTGCTCAACGGCGACATCGCAGAACTCGGCGACGGCGTCTCCTTGCTCTTTGAAGGACTTCTGTGAGCAGCAAGCGCCCTCCCGTTGCGCCTCCGGACATCCCAGGCTATACGTTCATCTCGGTCCTGGGCTCCGGCGGGTTCTCCGATGTTTACCTCTACGATCAGGACAGGCCGCGCCGCAAAGTGGCTGTCAAGGTGCTGCTGGCTGACCTGAAAACCGACGGCGCGCGCCGTCGTTTCGAGTCCGAGGCGAACTTGATGGCGCAGCTGTCAACCCACCCGTACATCGTCACGATCTATCAGGCCGAGGTGACCGACGCCGGGCACTCCTACCTGGCCATGGAGTACTGCTCCCGTCCCAGTCTGGACGTGCGCTACAGGCGCGCCCGCTTCAGCGTTGACGAGGCGTTGAGCGTGGGCATCCAAGTGGCGTCGGCCGTGGAGACCGCCCACCGGGCAGGCATCGCACACCGGGACATCAAACCGGCCAATATTCTGGTCACCGACTACAACCGCCCCGCTCTGACCGATTTTGGCATCTCCGGCACCATGGACGCAGCGCAGGACGACGACGCCGGCATGTCCATCCCGTGGTCGCCGCCGGAATCGTTCGCCGCCGGGGCAAGCGACGGCGTCAAGGTCGATATTTGGGCGTTGGGAGCCACCCTCTACACCTTGCTCGCAGGGCATTCCCCGTTCGTCATCCCGGGAGCCGACAACTCGCAGCGGGAGCTGATCTCCCGCATTAACTCATCCCCCCTCCCCAAACTGGGCCGGCCGGACGTGCCCGAGGCGCTGGAGCTGGTGCTGGCCACCGCAATGTCAAAGTCGCCCACCTCCCGATACAGCTCGGCGAAAGCGTTTGCCCGGGACCTGATGCGGGTTCAAACCGACCTGAACCTGTCCGTGACCCCGTTTGAGGTGCAAGAAGACATTGTCCACGAGGAGGCGGATCCGGACACCCACTTCGAGGCCACCCGGGTACGCAGCGTCGTCTCCATCGACCCGGACTCTCACCCGTCCGCTCCCACTTTCCCGTCAGTGGTTCCCCGCTCCAACCCGGGAATCGGGGCGCGCCCTGCGAGCCAGGGCCCGCAGATCAACAGCGTTCCCGGCGTCACCGGCTCCACTACGGGGCTGACGCAAAACGGGTCCACCGTCCCGTCCCAGGGTGCCGGTTCCAAAACCCGGCCGGATGCCTTCGTCGACACCGCGGCGGGTCCCACCGCGGCGGGCCCCACCGTGCGTGGATTCCCCAGCGTGCTCTCACCCACCCAGTGGGCCAGCCCACCGCCCCGGGGAGCGCAGGAACCGGACACCGACGCGGTACTGGCCTCGACGGTACACCGCAGCGCCCTTGGCGCCCCAGCCCAGGACCTGGTGCCAGCCCCGGCATCCAAAAAACGCTTGTGGTTGGGAATTGGTGCAGGCGGTGTCCTGGCAGCCGCCGTCGTGGTGGGCATTGTACTCTTCACCAACGGGGGAGCCCCCACACAGGCAGATCCGTTCGTTACCGGGCCCTCCACGCCCCCGCCGGCAGTGATGGCCGGGGCCGAGGTTCCTGCCCTCACAGACCTGGTGGCCACCGCGAGCAACGGTGGCGCTGTTTGGACGTGGACAAACCCGGCGCCCGAAGACGGCGACAAATACCTGTGGGCGGCCATCAGTGCCGTGGAGGCCGGCCAATTCAAGCCGATCACCGAAGGCCACGTCTTTGTCACGAACAACTCCAACGAGGCGTCGTGCGTGTCGGTGATGCTGCTCCGCAAAAACGGTGCCACCTCGCCGGAAACCAAGAAGTGTTTCCCCTGACGGGTGCACCGCAGGGCAGCAAGAGATTTTTCAGTCAACAATTGAGTTTGGGAAGGAACGGCGCCGCCATGGGGGAACTAGCCATTGATTTTTGTGGTGAGTGGTACGAGCCCGCACCCGAAGAGGTCTTCAAGATTGGCCGTGAGGGGGACCTGGAGATCGATGACAACCCCTACCTGCACCGGAAATTCCTTGAGATCAGCCGTTACGACGGGATCTGGTGGCTGACCAACGCAGGAACCATGCTCTCAGCCACCATCGCCGACGCCGCAGGGGGCATGCAGGCCTGGATGGCGCCCGGGGCACGGATTCCGCTGGTCTTTGCGCACACGAATGTCATCTTCACCGCCGGCCCCACCACCTATGAATTTTCGGTGCACCTGAAGACCCCCTCCTTTATGGCACAAAGCCGGGGCGAGGACTCCTCCGGCTCAACCACGATCGGCCCGGTGGTGTTCACCGACTCCCAAAAAGCGTTGATAGTGGCCCTTGCCGAGCCCATGCTGCGCCGTGACGGCACAGGGTTCAGTGCCATCCCGTCGTCGGCCCAGGCCGCCAAACGCCTGGGCTGGGCGCTGACACGGTTCAACCGCAAACTCGATAACGTGTGCGACAAACTGGACCGGGTTGGCGTGGTGGGCTTGCGTGGTGGCGGCGGGAAACTGGCCACCAACAGGCGAGCCAGGCTGGTGGAGCACGCAGTGACCTCCCACCTTGTCACCCCCGACGACTTGCCGCTGCTGGACCGGGTGCAGGCATCCCGGGGAACGGATGACGAATGAGAATCAGGCTGACCCTGCGCCGTGATCCGCAAGAAGATAAAAACCTGGCGGTCACCGTTGATGGTTTAGCCTCGGTAGGAGACATTGCCACCGAACTCTATTTGGCGGATCCCACGCGCAAGGGCGCACAAGCGCCACCGAATCTTTCCCTCCTGGTGGAGGAATCCATGGTGGGAGGCGTGCGCGGACGCACGCTGCCACCGGAGGGCAATCTGCTCGAATCCGGGCTACGGCCCGGGGCCACCGTGTCACTGACCCAGGTCAGCGACACCTTTCACACACCCCACCAGGACAGGGGACCGGCGGCCGCCACACTGCGCGTTGTGGCCGGGCCGGACAGTGGCAAGGAGTTCGCGCTCCCGCTGGGCACCACCTATATTGGCCGCGATTTTGATGCGGACATACGCCTCAGCGATCCGATGACCTCCAAAAGGCATGCCCGTATCACGGTTGGTGAGAGCGTTGAAATAGCCGACACCGGATCTGCCAATGGCCTGATGATGGAGGGCGCCGCGATCTCCCGAGCCACCCTGGGCTCCTCGGACGAGGTCACGCTGGGTGAAACCACCATCTCGGTAGTGAGCCTGGGCCGCGGCGCACAATCAGGCCCCACCAGCCCACTGGTTGAATTTAACAGATCCCCCCGCGTGGTCCCCAAATTCGTCATTGAGGAACAAACTGTCCCCAGCGGGCCGCAGCGCCCCAAACGCCAGCGCTTCCCCCTAGTGATGATGGTGGCCCCGGTGATCATGGGTGCTGTCATGTTTGCCTCGACCCGGAGCCCGTACAGCCTGATCTTCATGGCGATGATGCCGCTGATGATGATTGGCAGCTACTTTGACCAAAAACACCAGATGAAAAAGGACACGCAGGAGAACATTGAGCATTTCCGCGGTTCTGCCGCCGAGTTCCGCCGCCAGATGACCCAAAGGGCGCAGATCGAGCGGGCGGTACGGTTGGCGGAATGCCCGTCGGCAGCGGAAACGGTTGACGCCATCTACAAACTGGGCCCGCTGATGTGGACGCACCGCCCCGAGCACAAGGCGTTCTTGTCGCTGCGGTTGGGTGTGGGCCGCCAGCCGTCCCGCACACCTGTCAAGGCTCCCAGCGACAGCAACACCTTGCCCGAGTTCATGGCTGAAATCCAAGAACTCAAGGAAGAGTTCACCGACATCGACGCCGTGCCCGTCGTGGCGGCGCTGCGCCACAGCGGGGCCCTGGGCGTGGCAGGTCCGCGCGGCGTGGTTGACGACGTCGCCCGGGCTCTGGTCCTGCAGGCCGTGGGCCTGCACTCGCCGGCCGAACTGGCGGTGGCAGCCCTGACCTCCATGGAATCCAAAAACCGTTGGGAGTGGCTGCAATGGCTGCCGCACGTCGGTTCCGTGCATTCACCGTTGGCGGCCGAACACTTGGCCGCCGGCAACGGAGCCGGGGGCACGCTGCTTGCCGCGCTGGAAGAGCTGATGGTGACCCGGGGAGCCAATTTGGGTGCCAACTCCGCCGCGCACCGTGGGGTCCTTGACCGCGACAAGGCCCAGATGCCGGCACCTGTGGTGCCTGCGTTGCTTGTCATTGTCGAAGACGACGTCAAGGTGGACAGGGCGCGCCTGACCCGTTTGACCGAGTACGGCGCCGACGTCGGTGTGCACGTGCTGTGGGTGGCGAGCTCCATTGAGGCGCTGCCGGCGGCCTGCCGCGACTTCATCCACGTTGCCGAAACCGCCACCACCGGGCAGGTACGGCTGGGCGGGCTGACCTACCCGGTGAGCTGCGAAAGCGTCAACGCCGAGCTCGCCGCATCCCTGGCCCGCATGCTGGCACCGGTAGTGGACATTGGCAAGCCCGTCGACGACGACTCCGACCTGCCGCGCAGCGTCTCCTACGTGGCACTGGCCGGGCACGACCTGGTGGAGTCGACCACGGGCATCGCCGACCGCTGGCTGGAAAATAATTCGGTGGGCTCCCGGGCAGTGAAGAACCGCAAATACCAGGGCTCCCTGCGCGCCCTGGTCGGTTCCAAGGGTGTTGAGCCCATGTATCTGGACCTGAAGACGGAGGGCCCGCACGCCCTGGTGGGTGGCACCACGGGCGCCGGCAAATCGGAGTTCCTGCAGGCCTGGGTGTTGGGCATGGCAGCGGCGTACAGCCCCGACAGGCTCTCCTTCCTCTTTGTCGACTACAAGGGTGGCGCTGCGTTCGCGGACGCTGTGAAACTGCCCCACACGGTGGGACTGGTCACGGACCTGTCCCCGCACCTGGTGCGCCGGGCGCTGACCTCGCTGCGGGCCGAACTGCATTTCCGCGAGCACCTGTTCAACCGCAAAAAAGCCAAGGACCTGCTGGCCATGGAGCGTGAAGCCGATCCCGAGACGCCGCCGTCGTTGATCATTGTGGTGGACGAGTTTGCCGCCCTGGCCAAGGAGGTGCCCGAGTTCGTGGACGGCGTGGTGGACATTGCCGCCCGCGGCCGGTCCCTGGGACTGCACCTGATTCTGGCAACCCAGCGGCCCTCCGGGGTGATCAAGGACAATCTGCGTGCCAACACCAACATGCGCATCGCCTTGCGCATGGCCGATGTGGATGACTCGCAAGATATTTTGGGGGAGCCCACAGCCGCCTATTTCAGCCCCAGCATCCCCGGCCGCGGCGCCGCCAAAACCGGGCCCGGGCGGATCCAGGGCTTCCAGACCGGGTATGCCGGCGGTTGGACCACCCGCACCCCTCAACGGCCACGCATTGACATTGTGGAGATGGACTTTGGGGCAGGTGCCCCCTGGGAACAGGAGATGGCCAAGGCACCGGTGGAGGATTCCGCCGGGCCCAACGACATCTCCAAGGTCGTCGCCAACATTTCCCTGGCCGCGGTGGAGTTGGGTGTGAAGCCGCCGCGCAAACCGTGGCTGAACGAGCTGCCCGAGACCTATGATTTCTCCAAGCTGCCCAACCCGCGCACGGATGAAAAATTACTCCTAGGCGTCATGGACGACCCCGAACACCAGGCCCAGCCAACGGTGTCCTTTGAGCCGGACAAGGACGGCAACATGGCCATTCTGGGAGCCAGCGGGTCGGGCAAATCCGCTGCGCTGCGCACCATCGCCATCGCCGCTGCCATCACCCCGCGTGGCGGCCCGGTGCAGGTGTACGGCATTGACGCCGCCTCCAACGGCTTGCAAATGTTGGCGGCGCTGCCCCATGTGGGCGGCATTATCAATGCCGAGGACAACGAGCGGGTGGGGCGGTTGCTGCGGTACGTGCGCGGCGTCATCGAAGAGCGTGCCGAGAGCTTTGCCGCCGTCAAGGCCGGCACCATTGCCGAGTACCGCCGACTGGCAAACAAGCCAAACGAGCCGCGCATCATCGTCATGGTCGATGGCCTGGCCACGTTCCGTGAGCTGTACGAGTTCAGGGCCGGCCAGACCGCGTTTGAAACCCTGCAGCAGATAGCCACCGACGGCCGTCCCATGGGCGTGCACATTGTCATTGCGGGGGACAGCTCAAAGTCGCTCCCGGCGTCGTTGGCGGCCTCCGTGCAACGCCTGCTCGTGTTCCGGATGGCCACAGTGGATGACTACTCCAACCTTGGCCTGCCCCGGGACGTCCTGAACGCCGCCTCCCCTCCCGGGCGTGGGCTGATCGACGGCGGCGAGGTGCAGCTGGCCATTTTTGGTGGCAACGCCAACCTGGCCCTCCAGGCACGCCAGGTGGAAAAACTGGCCGACGCCATGCGCCGCCAAGGTGTGGCGGAGGCCCCACGGATCCAGTCGCTGCCGGAATCGCTGGATTTGAACGTGCTCCCGGCGGCCACGCCCGGAAACGTGACGATCGGTGTGGACGACTTCAACCTGGAGCCTGCCGGGCTCAACGCCAACGGCGCGCTCATGCTCACGGGCCCGCCCGGATCCGGGCGCACCACGGCCCTGGTCACTCTCGCTGAGGCGCTGAAAACCTCGACGCCGGCCACCTTGCGCGTGTACCTTGGCTCCCGGAAATCTGCCATCGCCAATCTCCCTGTCTGGGACGAGGCGTTCACCACCAGTCACGGTGTGGCCCCGCAACTGCAGCGGCTCAGCGAGCTGGTGGAGGCCGAAACCCGGCCTGTGGCGTTCTTCATCGAAGGCGTCACCGAATTCACCGACTCCGAAGCAGAGATGGACCTTGTCAACTTGATCAAGACGGCGGTGAAGGCCAACTACTTTGTGGTGGGCGAGGCGGAATCATCCACCTGGGCCGGGGCCTGGAGCCTTGCTGGCCTGTTCAAGGCGGGCCGGCGCGGCCTGCTCATGAACCCCGGCGACCTTGAAGGGGACACCTTGATGAGCACCCCGCTGGGGCGCATCTACAACAACAAGTTCATCCCGGGCCGCGGCTACATCGTGGGCCGGGGTAAGGCGTTCAAGCTGCAGGTGGCCACCACCATGGACCACGAACGGTAAATACCTTCGATGGGGAGCGCTGCCCATCGACGGGGTTGGTGGCAGTTGTTAGATTAAAGATACAAACCGGTTGGAGAAACCTACCGGGAGGCTTCACTAGTAAAAGGATGTGCATCATGGCTGGAATGATTGGTAACGACCCGCAGGACATGGGTGAATTGGCTGCGAAGTTGAGCCAGGCGGTGGATCAGATCCACCAGATCACCTCGATGCTCGATGGCAAGGCGCAGTCGGTGCGTTGGGAGGGTCCTGATGCTAATCGTTTCAAGTCCAGTGAATGGCCCCAGTACAAGAGTGCTTTGACTCGTGTGGCCCAGGACTTGGAGGCCGTCAAGGGGATTGTGAACAAGCAGAAGCAGCAGCAGATCAACGCTTCAGCGTAGCAAGCCCTCACCCTTTGAATCCGCGGCGCGACCATTCTTGATGGGAGCGCTGCGGTTCCATTTAAGGCAAGATGGAACCGTGACTAGCCAGCAAGAGAACCAAGATCCAAATCTTTCCCCCGATTCCGTCCCCACACAGGCGGAACGCGAACGCTACGCTGAATTGGTGGACCTGGTCCAAAAGTACCGGGCCGCCTACTATAACGAGGACGCGCCGCTGGTCTCGGACGCTGAATTTGACCTGCTGTACAGCGAACTGGAAAAGCTCGAGGCCCTGCACCCTGAACTTGTCACCAACGATTCCCCAACCCAGACGGTCGGGGGGGAGGCGTCGGTGGCGTTTGCCGCCGTCGAGCATCTAGCGCGCATGTACTCGCTGGAGGACGTGTTCTCCCTGGCGGAGCTTGAGGCATGGCTGCGCCGGGCTGCCGGATCTGTGGAGAAGCAGCACGGGACGGCGCCGCAGTGGCTGACGGAGTTGAAGATCGACGGGCTGGCCGTGAACCTGCTCTACCGCGACGGCGTGCTGGTGCGCGCCGCCACCCGCGGCGACGGCACCACGGGTGAAGACATCACCCACAACGTGGCCACCATCAAGGACATCCCACAGAGGCTGCATGGCAGCAATTTTCCGGCCGAGGTGGAGATCCGCGGCGAGGTGTTCATCGCGTCCAAGGATTTTGCTGTTCTGAACGAGCAAATGGTGGCCGCGGGCAAGGCCCCGTTCGCGAACCCACGCAATTCAGCGGCAGGATCGCTGCGCCAGAAGGACCCGGCGGTGACCGCCAGGCGTCCGCTGAGCATGTTTGTGCACGGCATCGGTGCACGCCAGGGCCTGCACACCGAAACCCAGTCCGGCACGTACGAGCTGCTGAAATCGTGGGGCCTGCCCATCAGCCCCTACTACAAGGTCTTGGACACACTGCCCGAGGTCATGGACTTCATTGCCTCCTACGGCGAACACCGGCACGACTTGATCCATGAGATTGACGGCATCGTGGTCAAGGTGGACGACTTAGCCACCCAGCGGGAACTGGGCCACACCTCCCGGGTGCCGCGCTGGTCGGTGGCGTACAAGTACCCGCCGGAGGAGGTCAACACCAAACTGCTGGACATCCAGGTGCAGGTGGGCCGCACCGGGCGTGTCACCCCGTTCGGCATTATGGAACCGGTGAAGGTGGCCGGCTCTGAAGTGTCCAGGGCCACCTTGCACAACCAGGACGTGGTCAAGGCCAAGGGCGTCATGATCGGTGACATTGTGGTGCTGCGCAAGGCCGGGGACGTGATCCCGGAAATTGTGGGCCCGGTGATGGCGCTGCGGGAGTTGCAGGACCCGCCCGTGCGCGAGTTCATCATGCCCACGCACTGCCCCTCCTGCGGTACCGAGCTGGCCCCGGCAAAGGAGGGTGACATTGACATCCGCTGCCCCAACGCGAAGTCGTGTCCGATTCAGCTGACCGAACGGGTCGCGCATTTGGCCGGCCGCGGCGGTTTCGACATTGAGGCGCTCGGCTACGAGGCTGCCGCCGCCCTGACCACCGGGCCGGGCCCGGACCCGGCCGACAACGGTGGCTTGATCGCCCCGGCAGGCCCCGGCCCGATGAAGAGCGAGGCGCAAGTCTTCGACATTGCGCAACTGGACCTGTCCGGCGTCGTGGTGTGGCGGGAAGTCCGGTCCAAGGGCGAAGGAACCGGCCGTTTCCAGCAGGTTCCCTATTTCTATACGAAGCCCACCGCCAAGAAGCCCTCCGTGCCGACCAAAACCACGCAGAAGCTGTTCGAGGAGCTGGAAAAAGCCAAGGCCGCACCGTTGTGGCGTGTGCTGGTGGCGCTGTCGATCAGGCATGTGGGCCCGACGGCGTCGCGCGCCCTGGCTACCCGCTACGGGACCATGGCGGCCCTCCGGCAGGCCCTGCTGGCCCCCGACGCCCGGGAACATTTGGCAAACGTCGACGGCGTGGGTAGCATCATCGCCGACGCCTTGATCGAATGGTTTGCCGTGGACTGGCACCTGGAGATCGTGGACGCGTGGGCCGGCGCCGGGGTACTCATGGCCGACGCCGTGGATGAATCCACGCCCCGCACCTTGGAGGGGCTGACCATCGTGGTCACGGGAACGCTGCCGAACTTCAGCAGGGATGAGGCGAAGGAGGCCATCATCACCCGCGGCGGCAAGGCCTCCGGCTCGGTCTCCAAGAACACCTCCTACGTAGTGGCCGGGGAGAACGCCGGCACCAAACTGGACAAGGCGGAGTCCCTGGGGCTGAAGGTCCTGGACGAGGACGGATTTGTGCGGCTGCTGGCCGAGGGGCCCGAGCCCGAACTGGAAACAGAAACAGACATGGAAGAGGACGCATGAGCCAGAGAGAAGTAACCGTGGATGAATTGTTGGAGGTGGCGCTGCGTGCTGCCGCCGCCGGAGCCGCCGTGCTGGCCGCCCGGGACCCCGCGGGCTTCGGCGCCACGGAAAAGTCCTCCGATTCCGACTGGGTCACCGCCTTTGACGTGGCTGCAGAGAAGGCAGTCCGCGCCGTCATCGCCGACGCCCGCCCGCATGATGTGATCACGGGCGAGGAGCTTGCCCCAGCTCTTCCGGCCGAGCCCTCCGGCTACCGGTGGAGCATCGACCCGCTCGACGGCACCATGAACTTCATCCGCAACATCGCCTACTACGGCACGTCGGTGGCCGTCATGGGGCCCGACGGCGAATGGTTGGCCGGGGTGGTCGACGCCCCTGCCCTGCGGCGCATCTATTTCGCCGCCCTCGGTGGCGGGGCCTGGCTGGATGAGACCCGGGCCGACGGCGTCTCCTCGGTGCGGCGCCTGAACGGGCCGGAGGAGGCCCGGGGCGGCACACTGCTGTCCACGGCACTGACGTATGACCCGGACGTCCGGCGTACTCTGGTCTCCGAACTTGACTGGCGCATGGACCACTTTGGCGATTTTCGGCGTCTGGGCTCCGCGGCCCTGGAACTATGCGCGGTGGCCGAGGGCGGGGTTGACGCGTACCTGGAATACGGCCTGTTTGAGCACGACTTTGCCGCAGCGGCCTTGATTGCCGAGGAAGCCGGTGCCTGGGTACACCGCCCCGTGCTGAGCCCGGCCATCAACGGCCTGCCCACACGCGAGGAGGTCCTCTCCGTGTGGACCGGCGCCTGCGTGCCGGGGCTGGAACCCGGTTTCGCCCCAGCAAACTAGCAAACGTTGTTGACGTGGCGTCCATGACTTTGCTCCAGCGCACCGTTGTGTGAGGATCAGGCGCAGCTTTGGAAGTGGCGCCACATTGGCGGCAAACCGTGCGCCCATTCAAAGTGGATGCTTGCCAACACGGTGGTGTGGAGTCGATTTCGCGCGAAATGTTCATCCACGAGTACTATCCGCAACCACACAGGCCCCGTTGATGGCCGCCCGGAATGAGGGTGGTCCGGCGAACATTCGTTCGCGCAAACCATCTCCTGGCCCTGTTGCACCAGGCCCGGGAGCTTGTACCCTAGCCCCATGGAACTCACAGTGGCTTCCGGGGCTTTCATAGTGCCCGACGGCGTGCGTGTCACCGGTGCGGGCTCGCTGGAATCGGCCTTTGACGTCACGGGTTTGGCTGTTGCCTCCATCGCAGCGGCAGCGCAAGCCCTTGCCGAACTGGTGCACTTGCGCGGCGCCCCCTTGCCTGCCGTCACGGTGGATCGGGACGTGGCGTCAGCTTGGTTTGGCATGTCCTTCACCCCCGACGGCTGGCAGTTGCCGTCCCCCTGGGATGACCTGGCCGGAGACTACCCGTGCGGCGGAGGGTGGATCCGGTTGCACACCAACGCCCCACACCACCGGGCTGCCGCTCTGAACGTTCTGGGCCTGGCCCCGGAGTCCGGGCTGGCTCAGGTGGCTGCGGCGGTCGCCGCATGGGAGGGGGAGGCGTTGGAAGCTGCCGTTGTCGACGCGAAGGGGTGCGCGGCCATGATGCGCTCGCGCTCGCAGTGGCTGGCCCATCCCCAAGGTGCGGGCGTCGCCGCGGAACCATTGGTCCGGTGGGGCTCTTCCCGCCGTGTTCCCCCGGCCGGCAAACACCTGGGGAAAGGAGCTCCAGCCACCCACGCCCGCCCACTGGCCGGTGTGCGCGTCCTTGACCTGACCCGGGTCATAGCTGGCCCCGTGGCAACCAGATTCCTGGCCCAATATGGGGCACAGGTGCTGCGCATCGACCCTCCCGACTGGCGGGAACCGGCCCTGGAAGCTGAAATGACCTTAGGCAAGAACTGTGCCCGGTTGGATGCGAAGACGGCCTCCGGCATGGACCGGCCTAAGGAACTTTTGGGGGAGGCAGACATCCTGGTGCACGGGTACCGCCCCGACGCCCTGGCCGGGCTCGGGCTCTCGGACGAGGAGATGGCCCGGCAGTATCCAGGGCTCCTGACTGTGGGCCTTGACGCCTACGGCTGGAGCGGGCCGTGGGCGGCGCGGCGCGGATTCGACTCGCTGGTCCAGATGAGCTGCGGCATTGCGGAGGCCGGCATGGCCCACTTTGGCAAGGACCGGCCCACCCCGCTTCCGGTGCAGGCCCTCGACCACTCCACCGGGTACCTGCTGGCCGCGGCCACCATCCACGCCTGGCGGGAACGGCTCGCCGGTCAGGTACACCCGGCCAGGCTGTCGCTGGCCCGCACGGCCGTGGAATTGATGAAGTCCGGGCCGTCCAATCCGGATGCGCCGGTGCCCTCAGTAGAGCCGGCTGCGATGCTGCCGGAGGAAACCCGATGGGGGCCGGGGCTTCGGCTGCCACCGGCCGTTCAGGTTTCCGGCGTTGTTGCTGCCACCGATGTGGAGGCCCGGGGGTACGGTTGGGCTCCGCCGGTGTGGCCGGCTATCCCGGCCAACCCTGCTGACGCAGTGCCTGCTTGAACATTTTTTCGACATACGCCTCACCCCTGCGCAAGTCAGTGCTGTACACCTTGACCAGCAGCCAACCGCGGGCCGCACTTCGTTCATCCCGGTTCCGGTCAAACAGCTGTTTCTGCGTGGTCTTGTGGATCTCGCCTTCGGACTGAGCACTGGTCTTGTCCTCCTCGCATGCCAAATCAGGACAGACCTCCGGATCTCCCGCGATGGCGAAGTTGGTGGTGAAATCGGACAGCCCGGCACGGCGGAGCCTGAGCCACAGCTTTGTCTCTGGAGGGGAATCCACGCCAACGCGCATGAGCTCAACGGCGGCCGCGGCCTTGGCGAACCCCCGCACGTGATGTTTACTCCCGATGGAGCGTCGCACGGTCGCTGCTTGCACGATGGCGATTTTTGGCGGTTCAAAGGGGCGATCATGTTCGCAAAACAAGAAATCCGCCACTGCCACCAAATCATCCAGGCCCAGCAATGCGCTGAGATCCAGGAAGGTCCGCGCCGGTGTCGTCACCGGGACGCCGTCCATGAACATGATGTCGCCAGGCACCAGGGTGTTGGTCCGTCCGGCCACGTTTTTGCGCCGCGGCTGTGCTGAGCCTGCCGGCCGGGTCAGGTGGATGATCTTGATGTTGGCGTCAAGCCACGGCAGTGGGATGCCATGCCGTTGCGCGGCAGTCATGTGGGAAGCACAGCTTTCACCGCATAAAACAGTGTAGGGGCGTACCCGCTCGAGCAAACTTTGCTGCCGTCCGCGTGGCACACGGATTTCCCTACTGGGAATGGACAAGTCCAGCGCCGTCAACCTGCTGAGTGTGGCACCGGCATCCAGTCCTTCCCTTAAGTGAAGGACCGTCGTGCCAGGTTCCCGGGGAGTGATGGACGTACGACCATGACTAAAGTCTGGTTCAAGTTCTCCGATCCTGCCCGGAGTTAGCCACAGGCTGCAGATACAAAAGGGGTGCAGCAGCGGGATACCGTTCCAGTTGGCAGGTAAAGGGGGTGTTGGAGGCACGGACCCCCTTTAGCTGCTGTTTCGAATGGCTGGCTGGCACCAGCGCGGTGCTGCCCGCCTCCGAAAATTTCCCGGGAGGCACCCGGGTAAGCAAGTATAGGGAAGCAAGGAACGCCGTCGTCCTTCCCCACCCGCCCGCACATCCAGAGCAGGAACCACCGCGCATGAACTTGATTGTCCGTCCCATCACACCCGCAGATTACGACGCCGTTGCCCGCGTCACCGCCGACGCCTACCTCGGCGCGGGGTACTTTGCCAGTGCAGAGAACCCGTACGTCCAAAAGATTTTGCGCGTGGGGGAACGGGCCGCAGTGGCGGCTATCATTGTGGCCGAGCGCGACGGCGTGGTGATTGGTTCAGCGACACTGGCGCTCAACGGGGACGAATGGGCTGACATCGCGCTGCCCGAGGAACTGGAATTCCGGTTGCTGGTGGTGGACCCGGCGGTGCAGCGCAGCGGTGCCGGGGCCGCCATGGTCAACGCCATCCTGGAACGCGCCCGGGCCACTGCGGGGATTAGCGCCGTCAGCCTCACTACCGGTGATGACTGGCACGGCGCCCACGCCCTTTATCGCAAACTCGGGTTCACCCGGGTCCCGGAACGCGACTGGCCCATCCCCGAAAATGGCAAGATGCTGCGCGTGTACCGGATGGAGCTCTAGGAGACGGGTCCGTGATTTGAGCCCAACTCCGGTTTAGGATGACCCTATGATTCCCACCCCAGCGCCCAGACAACCTGAGAAGCGGACGTGGCTAAGTAACTGGCGTGATCGCCGCGTGTCCATCAATGCGGTGGTGGATAACCTCGCCTTCGCGTTTAGCGGCCTTGCGGCGATCTGGCTGGCGTGGCTGGTGCTCTCCGAGGACTTCACTTGGGGTTGGCACCTTGCCCCGTTGTTCCTCTTGTTCTGGCTGTTGCTGGCCTACTTGGTCCTGCCACGGCTGCACAGGATCCTGACCTCCATCTACGTCCCGGACTATTTCATTGGCCGGGCCCGCACCAGCGACGGGCTGCTCGGGGACCCGATCAACCTTGCGGTTATGGGGACCGAGGAGCAATTGCACGAGGCCATGACCCGGGCAGGCTGGATACGGGCAGATGAGGTCACCTTGGCATCCAGCTGGCGCATTGTCACCTCCACGCTCATGAAGCGCAGCTACGACGAGGCCCCTGTCAGCCCGCTGTTGCTCTTTAGTCGGCAACAGGATCTGGCCTACCAACAGGAGGTGGCCGGCAATCCCGCCAAGCGCCACCATGTGCGGTACTGGCGCTGCCCGGACGGGTGGTTGCTGCCGGGAGGGCACCGGGCCGATTGGATGGGGGCAGGCACTTTTGACCGTGCAGTGGGCTTGTCCTTGTTCACGCTCCAGATTACGCACAAGATCGACGCCGACACCGACATTGAGCGTGACCACATTGTCACGAGCCTGGTCGAAAGCGGTGACGACGTTCAAGTGCGGGTGCTGGCGGACTTCGCCTCCGGATACCACTCCCGCAACGGCGGCGGCGACACCATTAAGACCGACGGTGACCTTCCCGTGGTGGACGTTCGGGCCGTTCAGATTCCCGCCGACGGCAATGCCCTGGGACCAGGCCTAGATGAGCGCCGCGAAGCCCGGGCGCAGAAAAGACCACTCTCCACCGTCCTCGGGGTCATCCTGATGCTCGTCGGCGGCGTGGTGGGCACCGTGATCGTGCTGGCCATCATAGCCGGTTGGCGAGAGATCTTAGAGGAGGCATCGGCCAGCCTCAGTGCCCAGGAGTCACAGATTCTGGATGCTTTCATGCTTGTCCTTGTCATTGTGGCCGCACTTGGTGTCGCCTTTTACTATCTGCTGGCCATCCTGGTGTTTCGGGGCAGCAACTGGGCCAGGGTTGCGGCCCTGACATACACGGGGTTCTTGGTGCTTGTCTCTGCCATTGACTTCCTCAGCGGCGCGACCATCACCTTGGGCAAGGACTTGTTTGGCCTGCCGCTGGACATTCTGGTGATGCTTGCCCTGTCCTCGCGCAGTTCCAGGCTGTGGGCCAGGCGCGCCGCCACGGGCACTGTCGCGCCCAGCACCTCCGCTGTGGAGACAGGTCTCACAGCAAAGGGCTGAATCCATCCAGGGCTGGGCGGGATTTCCGGCATGCCACGAGAGATAAGCTAGGACTAAGACAACTTTTTCTTTTTTGTAGGGGAGATCCATGGCTGCGATCAACCGTGACGACGTGGCGCATTTGGCGCAACTGGCTCACATCGAGATGAGCGACGACGAACTGGACCGCATGGCCACTGAGCTGGCTGTCATTGTGGATTCCGTCAAGAGCGTCAGCGAGGCTGCGGGGCCGGATGTTCCCGCCACCTCGCACCCGATTCCGCTGACCAACGTCATGCGTGAAGACGTGGTGGGCCACGTATTGACTGCCGAAGAGGCGCTCTCCGGTGCCCCGGACTCCGCCGACGGCCGCTTTAAGGTCCCCGCAATTTTGGAAGAGAGCTAACCATGAACGCCAACGAACTGATCCGTTCCAGCGCGTCCGCCATGGCCGCCAAGCTTGCCGCAGGGGAGATCACCTCCGTGGAGCTTGTTCAGGCGCACCTTGACCGGATTGGAGCCGTCGACGGCGGTGATAGCGGCGTCCACGCGTTCTTGCACGTGAACACCGAGGAGGCACTCGCCGTCGCCGCCGACGTCGACGCCCGCCGTGCCGCCTGTGAACAGCTCCACGAGCTGGCCGGTGTGCCGATCGCTGTCAAGGACCTCATCGTCACCAGGGGCCAGCCCACCACTGCTGGCTCGAAGATCCTCGAGGGTTGGATGAGCCCCTACGACGCCACCGTCGTGAAGAAACTCCGCGCCGCCCGCATGCCCATCCTGGGCAAAACTAACCTTGACGAATTCGCCATGGGCTCCTCCACCGAGCACTCCGCCTATGGACCCACCCGCAACCCCTGGGACCTGGACCGCATCCCCGGCGGTTCCGGCGGTGGCTCCGCGGCCGCCGTCGCCGCCTTCGAGGCACCCCTGGCCCTGGGCACGGACACCGGTGGATCTATCCGCCAGCCCGGCGCCGTCACCGGAACCGTCGGCGTGAAGCCCACCTATGGTGCTGTCTCGCGCTATGGTGCCATCGCCATGGCCTCTTCCCTGGACCAGATTGGCCCGGTCTCCCGCACCGTCCTGGACTCGGCCCTGCTGCAGGAAGTCATCGGGGGGCATGACCCGCAGGACTCCACCTCGCTGACTGACGCATCCACGGGCCTTGCGGCCGCCGCACGCCTGGGCAATGTCAAGGGCATGAAGATCGGCGTCATCAAGGAACTGCACGGCGAAGGCTACCAAGGCGGCGTGGAGAACCGCTTCAACGAATCTCTGGAGCTGCTGCGCGGCGCCGGGGCCGAGATCGTTGAGGTCTCCTGCCCCAACTTCGGCTACGCCCTGGGCGCCTACTACCTGATCATGCCCTCTGAGGCCTCCTCCAACCTGGCCAAGTTCGACGGCGTCCGCTTCGGCATGCGCACCCTGCCCACCGAGGGCCCACTCACCATCGAACGCGTCATGGGTGCCACCCGCGCTGCGGGCTTTGGCGACGAGGTCAAGCGCCGCATTATCTTGGGCACCTACGCCCTGAGCGCCGGCTACTACGACGCCTACTACGGCTCGGCCCAGAAGGTACGCACCCTGATTCAGCGCGACTTCGCCGCCGCCTTCGAGCAGGTTGACGTGCTGATCTCCCCGACAGCGCCCACCACAGCGTTCAAGCTCGGCGAGAAGCTCAGCGACCCGCTGGCCATGTACCTTAACGACGTCGCCACCATCCCGGCGAATCTGGCCGGCGTCCCCGGTCTGACCCTGCCCGGTGGCCTGGCCGATGAGGACGGCCTGCCCGTCGGCATCCAACTGCTGGCCCCGGCCCGCGAGGACGCCCGCCTGTACCGTGTGGGCGCCGTGTTGGAATCCCTTCTCGAGGCACAGTGGGGCGGTCCCATCCTGGACCAGGCGCCGCCGTTGGCCGAGCTCGTTCAGACCCATGCAGCCAAGGAGGCTAACTCATGAGCGTTGACACCATTTTGAGCTTCGAAGAAGCCCTGGAAAAATACGATCCCGTCCTAGGTTTTGAGGTTCACGTTGAACTGAACACCAAGACCAAGATGTTCTCCAGTGCCCCCAACGTCTTCGGCGACGAGCCCAACAGCAACGTCAACGAAGTGTGCCTGGGCCTGCCCGGCGTGCTCCCGGTTGTTAATAAGAAGGCCGTTGAGTCCTCGATCCTGATTGGTCTGGCGCTGAACTGCAAGATAGCCCCGCACAGCACCTTTGCGCGCAAGCAGTACTTCTACCCGGACACACCGAAAAACTTCCAGACCTCCCAGTACGATGACCCCATCTGCTACGACGGCTGGATCGACATTGAGCTCGAAGACGGCACGGTTTTCCATGTCGAGATTGAACGCGCCCACATGGAAGAGGACGCCGGAAAGCTGACCCACATGGGTGGGTCCACGGGTCGCATCCAGGGCGCCGACTACTCCCTGGTCGACTACAACCGTTCAGGTGTTCCGCTGGTTGAAATCGTCACCAAGACCATTGAAGGCGCCGGTTCGCGTGCGCCCGAGCTGGCCAAGGCGTATGTTGCTGCCATCCGGGAAATCGTGAAGAACTTGGGCGTTTCCGAGGCCAAGATGGAGCACGGCAACGTCCGTTGTGACGCCAACGTTTCCTTGCGCCCGTACGGCCAGGAAAAGTTCGGCACGCGGACCGAGACGAAGAACGTGAACTCCTTGCGCGCCGTCGAGAACGCTGTGAAGTTCGAGATCCAGCGCCATGCAGCCGTGCTGGATTCGGGTGTTTTGATCACGCAGGAAACCCGTCACTGGCACGAAGATACGAAGTCCACCACGTCCGGGCGGCCAAAGTCCGACGCCGACGACTACCGGTACTTCCCGGAGCCGGACTTGGTGCCCATCGTCACCACGCCCGAGTGGGTTGAGGAGTTGCGCTCCCGCCTGCCCGAGCCGCCGGCCGAGCGCCGCAAGCGCCTGCAGGCCGATTGGGGCTACACTGACCTGGAATTCCGTGACGTGGTCAACGCGGGCCTCATGAGTGAGATCGAGGAGACTGTTGCCGCAGGTGCCTCGGCCGCCGCAGCCCGCAAGTGGTGGATGGGTGAGATCGCCCGCCGCGCCAAGCTGGCCGACGTCGACCCCGCCGCGCTGGGTGTGAGTCCTGCCGTGGTGGTGGAGATCGAGAAGCTGATCGCCTCCGGTGCCATCAACGACAAGCTGGCCCGCAAGGTGCTCGACGGCGTGCTTGAGGGTGAAGGGACGCCCGCCGAGGTGGTGGCCAAGCGCGGACTGGCCGTGGTCTCCGACGACGGTGCCCTCCAGACCGCGATCGACGAAGCCTTGGCAGCCCAGCCCGACGTTGCCGAGAAGATCCGCGGCGGCAAGGTGCAGGCTGTTGGTGCCATTGTTGGCGGCGTCATGAAGGTCACCCGCGGACAGGCCGACGCTGGCCGCGTGCGCGAGCTCATTCTGAAGACGCTCGGCGTCGAAGGGTAAGTTCGCCCGCCGCCGGTGAATCCGGTTTTTGAGCCGCAACTCCTCACCGGGGTTGCGGCTCTTTGCTTTCCCTCTCTCATGAGTACGGCCTGGGGATTGTCCGTGGCAGGATGAAACCATGAAACTTAGTTGGGAAACCCGGGCCCGCGTGCAGTTTGAGGGCGACGCCCACGTGATTGAGGACGCCTGCGGCTTCAACGGCGCCACGGCGTGGATCATTGACGGCGCAACGACGTTGCTGGAGCCGTTGGGAATGCCTGCGGCCAGCGATCCGCAGTGGTTGGCCCAGTTTCTGAGCATGGAATTTGCCAGGCTACGGTACGGCTGGGGGACCCAGGCCCAAATTGCAGCGGCCTTGCGTGCCGTGGATGAGCAAGCTTCGGTGTTGGTGGGTGGTGAACATGTCAGGTTCCCCAGTGCGGCACTGTCGGTGGCGACACTCAATGCCGACGGCGTTGAAGTTGCTTCGCTGGCTGATTGCACAGTGGTGGTTCGGACGGACGACGGCGCCACCCACCTGGTGCGCGCCGAGCTGGCAGATGCCAGGGTGGACGCCGCGGCAGACGGGAACCGGGCGGAACTGCTCAAGCGTGACCGCGAACTGCGCAACACCCCTGGACGGTTGTGGGTTGCCCGGCGCGAACCCGAAGCCGCCGACCACGCCCATGTGGTGCAGCTAGGTCACCCCGAACAAATGGTGATGGCCACCGATGGGGCCTGGCGCGCCGTCGACCTTGGCATTGTTGCCGGCCCGGAGGAGTTCCTGGAACGCACGGGCAGCACGGTTGGCACGCTTGAGCTAATGTCTGAGCTCCGGCGCAAACAAGCGGAAATTTCTGAAGTGGCAGATGACGCCACCGTCATGACACTGGTACCTCGGCGCTAAGCCGGACGGTCTTTCGCCAAGGATCCAGCAGTGTCGGAGTTTCTGGCCGTGCCAGGGGCCACCGATATCATCCGGTGGATGCGAGGACTGGGTCAGTCCCGCAGGACGAATGATGCCTCCACTGATGGTTGAGGTCAGGTGTTGTGCACATGGCGGTCATGGGTATTAGAAAGTGTCTTACAACTAACGGTGAATCAACCGATTCAAGCTCAAGGTTGCGAAACATAGTTACGAGAATCCTTGGCCAAGGATCATTTTGCATTATTCAGCGGAAATTTGGGGTCAGGTGTCAGCGTGGGAAAACTGGCCCGTGAGGCGTCGCTTATCCTCAGGGTTGCGGGACACCAGGATTATTGGAGTTAGGGCCGTTCCCCAGTCAGGCTTGGCGTGGTTATGTCCTCTGGAGGGGAGTAGTGCCTCGCGGAAGTGTGTCAAAGTGTTGATTTTTCCTTCTTGGTGACGGGTAAATCGTCTTCTCTTGTGCCTCAGTTTCGTTGACCCATTAGGGGGCGTGCGAGCCGTAGCGGCAGAGTCGAAGGAGAAAAGTTTTTTTACTCCTCCTAACCTTTGGTTCTCAGGGTTTTCCCAGATTCAAGTCAAAATTCACAGGTTACTTTTAGGTAGGAGCGGAAGGGTGAGCGGATGAAGCCGATTGGTAAATTCGCAGTAGGAAGTGTGGCACTGGCAACTGTCGCAACTCTGGGGGCTTGTACTGGAGTAAATGCACCAGTTTCGGCCTCTACATCTACGTCTGCAAGTACAACTGGCTCTTCATCGGTATCAATGCCGAGCGATGAAACCGTCTTTGGCGCTCAGTCAAAGGTTCTTCTTGGCCAGAATCCAACTGCTTCTGTAGTTCAAACAAGCACTGGCGAAGGGGATAAAACCTTCACTATTCCTGCCCTGCCTGAAGGAAAGACACGGATCGGGTTAGTCATTAACTGCTCTTCTGGGGACTGGAAAGTGCATATTGACCAAGTGACACCTGCTAGCAGTGGTGCACTTTGTTCGCTGGACATCACACCTTCAGCGGACTTCCCTGTTGATAATCCTGAGAAAGAAAACAAGCTCTCGATTAATGCTCAAAGCTCAGCAAAATATTGGATCACAATTTTTTACAAGTAATTAAACTAGTCAGGAAGAGACGGCTTGACACCGCCCCGGTTAGGATAGGTCCCATGTCTAAGCGGTCTAAGTCTCAATTAGCTCGACGCAATCAGCGTCGCGCGTCACCCGGGGTGGCATCTACCAAAGCTGTGAAGAGTGAGCCGTTGCGTTTGCGCACGAAGGTTTTCTGGATTATTTCCACAGCCATTTACGTGGCGTCAATACTGGTGCCCGCAATTATGGGTTTCGGGACGTGGATGTTGGTAGACATCATTTTGGTGCCGATCCTGGCTCTCATGGCTTTCGCCGTGATACTGGGGGATCAGACGCCCGACGGCAGTATTCTCAGCGGAGGGGTTGACTCTTACAGCGGCGGAGGAGACTACTGACCAGCTGGACACCACCGCGCCGTGCAGGTTCCGGCCGCTGGCACAGCATGCAACCAGCGTGGCACCGTTTCTTAGTCTGCATCTCATAAACGATCGCCAAACGGCCCCTATATGGCGCTCCCTCTGTGGTTGGATGTCTCGTAACCGAAGTGCCTTGCAACCCCATGGGTTACAAGACGTTGAGGGTGATGAAGTGAGGGCACTCGGTCACCGGCCGCGGCACCGGAGCGGTATCACTGGATAGTAGCGGTGCCTGTTTGTTAAAGCGGCAGGTAAGGGGACATATTTATCCGTTGAAGGACCTTTTGGGCGACGACATTTCTCTCACGTCGGATCGGCTCTAGCTGGCTGGTTGCGCGAAAAGTGTGATTGCCAGGAGCAGGAGGGCGAGCGCGGCGAAGCCACACTTCCGGAAGAATCCCGAGGTAGTCCGAAAGGCGATGGCGGCCTCAACGGCGTAGTACGCCGCAAAAGCACGGGAGGCGATCGTGACCAGGGTGAAGGTGGGAATCGTGGCGGCGATCGCGATCGCCGCCACCCCGCTGATCAGGTAGGGCCGGGGGCCACTAAACCATCTGTTCAGGGCTGTGAGGTTGCCTTTTGTCGCTTCGGTGTCGGCGATCGCTGCACTGAATTGGCTCAGAACCGCGGACAACACTAGGGGCAGCGCCAGCCACGGTGCGATACGGTCTGTGATGTTCAGCAGTGTGATGTCCGGGCCCGCAGCTGTTCCGAGCCCCATGACGGGGGTGGCCACGGCGACGAACCCAATATAAATCGATGCGGATACCAGTTGCGCTGCCCGTGAAGCCCGCACCCGGGTGACGGCATCATAGCGGTGGCCGAGGTAGCGCACGGTTTCGAATCCCTGAACGGTGATCACCAGACCGCCCAGAATCAAAAGGGCTTCCAGGGGCCCGGCCGGTGGCTGCGATGGAAGCCTGAGATCGGAGGAGCTGAGCAAGACGCCGTCGTGAAGGAGTAGGACACCCCCTAGGACCGTGGTGAGCAGGAGTACCGCAGCCAAGGATATCCTGTCGATCCGGTCAAGTCCCTTGAATCCCCGGAAGATGCCGATTGTCATGATCAACACAACAGAAGCGCAGGCAATCACCGCTTCCAGGATCGCCGAACCAGCGGGAATGAAGAAGCCCACCATGTATTGGGCCATGATCCGCAGGTAGAGGGCGACTGAGATAACGTACGCGACGACGATCACCGCATCCCCCAGCCGGCCCAGTCGCCCGGTCAACGAGTCCAGAGTGCCATCCGTCTTCTGCTGCCCTATTACGGTGACGTTATGTCGGATAACGGTACCTACGAGCCAAGCAAACGCGCAGATCCCGATCGCACCGAAGACGGCAAAGACGCCAAGTGACCGCTCCAGAATGGGAGCGATGATCAGAAGCCCGGATCCGAGAATTGACGCCAACGGGGTCACTGTCGCGCTGGTAACGCCGCGGACCGTGGCCCACCTGCTCAGTGGCTTCCCGCGCTCAGGCATTGTCCATCAATCGGTAGTGAGATCTCATCGATGTTCGTGCACCGGCCACGACTGCTGGCGGTCAGTCCGGTAAGGGTGGGCCTGGTAAATGTGCCTGGCCAGGGGCTGAGTCTTGATTCGCAGGGCCATGACCTCGTCACCCGTTTCGAGGATCGTCCCGCTCCACCAAAGCTGGCTTCCGAATCCATCGCTCATAGTGCCCTCTCTCACCGGGAGATGGATTCACCCCAGCATCCACTTCCAGGAAGTGCTCCGATGGGATGCGTGTCCCTACTTGCTGGAAGTCTACGCCCACATGTCCTCCCCGCTGCGGGTGGCTCCCCGCAGGGCGCACTCATCGTTTGAGCGCAATGTGGTGGCACTTGCAGGGTCGTAGGTGGCTCAGTCTTCAACCGCCACCGACAACGTCAGGACACGGCTCTTGGCCCACCGTCGTGGCGGTGCGGCCCTAGTTCGTTCCCTCGTTACGCCATCCACCATCGGCAACACGAACCCCGAAAGGAGCGCCCCGCTGTTCAGTGTCAGTCGCAGACAGTGTCAGCCACGGACAAGGCTGGCCGCGGTGAGACGCGAAAGGGTACGGTGCCGACTCGTAAATAGGCAGCAGCTAGGGTGCGGAGACTGTCCGGAATCCACAGTTCCCACTGGCCGACTCGGGGGAGTTAGAGCTTCGCGCAGCTAGCCGGTAACGATTGCAGTAGGAGTCATGGCACAGGTAAGAGCCGCCGCGCATCACGCGTCCGCGCCCAATGGTCGGCCCCACGGGATCGGCCACGGTCCCCAAAGCAAGGCAGGACTTGTAGTACTTGGGCAGGAACCAGTCCGCGCACCACTCCCACACGTTTCCGCTGGTTTGAAAGAGACCATAGCCATTGGGGGAGAAAAAACGGGCAGGGGCTGTCGTGAGAAAGCCGTCTTCAACAGTGTTTTCCGTGGGGAAGGTGCCCTGCCAAATATTGCAGCGATGCTCCAGTTCGCCGTTTGCCTGCACGCCGTGCAAGTCGTTGCCCCACGGGTAGCGGGACTGCTCAAGTCCGCCACGCGCAGCGAATTCCCACTGTGCTTCCGTGGGCAAAGCCCGGCCAGCCCATTCGCAGTAGGCGAGGGCGTCCGTGTGGGAAACCTGGGTCACCGGGTGGTCAGGAATGTCCTGCCATGAAGAAAGGGGTCCCATCGGGTGCGCCCAGTCAGCGCCGCGGACATTGAGCCACCACGGCGTTCCGGCTGCGGTTCCCAGAACATCTGCGGGCGACGACTGAACGGCCATGTGAAAAACGGCGGAGGTGCCGTATACCTCGGACTCCGTGCGGTATCCGGTTTCATCAACAAAAGCTGCGAATTGTTCGTTGCTGACGGCAGTTACATCAATGGAGAAGGGGGAAACCTGGACCTGGTGCACTGGTGTCTCGCCGTCGGCGGGGTAGCCCTCGTCGAAGGGGTCGCCCATCATAAAGGTGCCGCCAGCAATGAGTACTTCCTCATGCGCGGGCCGAACTAGGGACACTGCAGCAGAGACTGCGGAATTCACCACGGGTGCCGCCGCGGAGCCTGGCTCGGCCTGAGATATTGCTTCGTTGGGGCGTCCGGACGGGCTGCAGCAGGAAGACAATTCTTCTCCTCTATGATTTCAGGCTATAAGTTCAGTCAATGAGTTCAGGCGGTCGAGCCGTCGGGGCTCGCGCGGCCAGGCACCATTGCGTGTACCTTGCAACTAGTTTGCCGTGTGGCCGTCAGCGAACGCGTATCGCGCACCCGTGCAATTCGATTCGGCGGCTCAGTCGTGGACCATGTCGGCCATGACGTGTTGCAGGGCCTGGGACACCAGCATCACGGAGGTGCGCTTCAGATTTTCCGGACGCACCAGCAGGTCAATCCGGCGTCGTGTGCTGATGCCCGTCAGGGGGCGTAGCGTCACCCCGGGGTTCAAGGCCGGGCTGGAGGTGTATCGGGGGAGCAGGCCAATGACGTCACCCGTGGAGACCAGCGCCGCCACCGTGGAGTAGTCGTTGATCCTGTGCACCACGTTCACCGGCCGGCTCGCCACGGCTCCAATCGCACTGAGCACGTCCGCTGGCGAGTACCCGCTCCTGCTCGCCACCCACGGATACTGCACCACGTCGTCCGCGGACAACGCGTCCTTGGCTGCTAGGGGGTGGCCCACCGCCAGCGCAATGTCCAGCGGTTCGTGGGCCAGCGGGATAACTCGGATCTTGTTCTCCGGCCAGGCGGGACTGTGGTCCATCCTGTGGGCCAGCACCAGATCGTACCGGGCCGTCAGTGCTGGGAAGTCGTGCTGCGCCACGTCCTCATCGCTTAACCGGACCCCCGGCACCCCGCCCGACGCACCGGCGTCGTCCAAGTCCAGGGTATTGCGCAGGCCGGCCAGATGTCGCACCAGCGGCCCAAACAGGGCTTGCCCGGCGCTGTGAAAGCCACTGAGAGAGACGGTGCCGTGGCGATCGTGCTGGTAGGCACCAATGGCGGCCTTGGCGGTGGCCATGGCGTTGATGACCTCGGCACCGGCGTCGGCCAGGACCTGCCCGGCCTCGGTGAGCACCAGATTGCGTCCGTCCTTGCGGGTCAACGGCGTGTCCACCTGGCGTTGGAGTAGCGATATTTGCTGGGAGACGGCGGACGGGGTGACGGACATAGTCTCGGCGACCGCCTTGACGCTGCCCAGCTCGCCGAGTTCGCGCAGCATCTGAAGTTGGTGAAGTTCCACACCGCAACAATACCATTTAGTTTGAGCTTAATCGATGATGGAGTATATTTCGATTGTGCTAAATGGTTTGGCGGGCTCTAATGGAAACCATGAAAGCACTTTATAAGTCCGGCGCCCACGCAGGATTCGAACTCGTTGACCGCCCCGAACCCACCACCGGCGTGCGGGAGGTAAAGATCAAAGTGGCCACCACTGGGCTGTGTGGCACCGACCTGCACATCCAGGCCTGGGACGCCTGGGCCGCGGCAACCATCAACGCCCCGCTGATTGCCGGGCATGAATTTTACGGCGAGGTGGTGGAGGTCGGTGCTGACGTCCATGACATCAAGGTGGGTGAGAAGGTCTCCGGTGAAGGCCACGTGGTGTGCGGCATGTGCCGCAACTGCCGTGCCGGGCGCCGCCACATGTGCATCAACACCATCTCCGTGGGTGTGCAGCGCGACGGCGCGTTTGCCGAGTATGTGGTGATCCCCGAATCCAACGTGTGGGTCCACCACGACCCCTCCATCACCCCGGAACTGGGCGCCATCTTCGACCCCCTGGGCAATGCCGTCCACACGGCTCTCAGCTTCGGCCTGGTGGGCGAGGACGTGCTCATCACAGGTGCCGGACCCATCGGGCTAATGGCAGTCGCCGTCGCCCGCCACGCAGGCGCACGCAAAATTGCTATTACCGACGTCTCCGAACCGCGCCTGGCCATGGCTGCGGCCATGGGTGTCGACCTGGCCGTCAATGTCGCCACGACTCGCCTGAAGGAAGCACAACTTCATTTGGGCATGCGCGAGGGCTTCGACATCGGCTTGGAAATGTCCGGCCACCCCACCGCGCTGCCGGAAATGATCGACAACATGAACCACGGCGGGCGCATCGCCATGCTGGGCCTGCCGAGCCAGTCGATTGACATCAACTGGGGCAAAGTGGTCACTCACATGCTCACCCTGAAGGGTATCTACGGCCGGGAAATGTTCGAGACCTGGTACGCCATGAGTGCCATGCTTTCCTCCAACCCGGTCCTGCGCAAGGCCGTTGCCTCCGTGGTCACCGACGTCCTGCCCGCCACCGAATGGGAGCAGGCCTTCGAGATCGCCAAGTCCGGCAGCGGCGGCAAGGTCGTCCTCGACTGGTCCGTCTTCTCCTAACCCACCCCCAGCAATTCTTGGCACGACGGCAGAACCCGCCTTCCGCCGTCGTCCGTCCCACCCGTTACGTAACCAAGGAGCCCATCATGTACTCATCGATGAAAGACCAGCTTGCCACCGAGCTTGCCGAGATCCGCACCGCCGGCCTGTTCAAAACCGAACGTCAGATCACATCGCCCCAGTCCAGCCACGTCACCGCCGGCCCGTTGGGCGGGGCCACCGCGCCCGTGCTGAACTTCTGCGCCAACAACTACCTGGGCCTGGCCGACCACCCGGACATCATTGCAGCAGCCAAGACGGCCCTGGACGAGCGCGGCTTCGGCATGGCCAGCGTGCGCTTCATCTGCGGCACCCAGGACCTGCACCTGGAACTGGAGGCTGCGGTGTCGAAATTCCTGGGCACCGAGGACACTATCTTGTTCTCCTCCTGCTTTGACGCCAACGGCGGTGTCTTCGAGTCCCTCTTCGGCGCCGATGACGCCATCATCTCCGACTCCCTGAACCATGCCTCCATCATTGACGGCATCCGCCTGTCCAAGGCTGCGCGTTACCGCTACGCCAACCAGGACATGGAAGACCTGGAAACCCGGCTCAAGGAAGCCTCGGGCGCCCGCCGGAAGATCATCGTCACCGACGGCGTGTTCTCCATGGACGGGTTCCTGGCTCCTCTGGAAGCCATCTGCGACCTGGCTGATAAGTACGACGCACTGGTCATGGTTGATGACTCCCACGCCGTGGGCTTCATGGGCGCCACCGGTGCCGGCACTCCCGAGCACGCAGGCGTGTCCGACCGTGTGGACATCTACACAGGCACCTTCGGCAAGGCGCTGGGCGGGGCATCCGGTGGCTATGTGGCCGGGCGCCGGGAGATCGTGGCTATGCTGCGCCAGAAGGCCCGCCCCTACCTGTTCTCCAACTCCCTGGCCCCCGCCATCGTCGCGGCAACGTTGAAGGCGCTGGAACTGGTGGCGACCTCCGGCGAGCTGCGCACCCGCCTGTTTGAGAACGCCGAACTGTTCCGCAGCCGCATGAGTGAAGAAGGCTTTGAGCTGCTGCCCGGCGAGCATGCCATTGTTCCGGTCATGTTCGCAGACGCCGTCGAGGCAGCCCGTGTCGCCGATGAAATGCTCAAGCACGGCGTGTTCGTTACGGCGTTCAGCTTCCCCGTGGTGCCACGTGGGGCGGCCCGCATCCGTGTGCAGCTCTCGGCTGCGCACAGTGCGGACGACGTCGAGGCGTGTGTCCGCGCGTTTGTGGCAGCCCGCGGGGCTGCTGCGTAGCGGATACCCGGGCCAGCGGCGAAACTTATGCGCAGCCCCAGCCCCCTGGGGCTGCGCAGCTCGGTCAGCTGCGCAACGCCAGCCAGGTGGGCCTGCGCATAGCGGAAGCGCGTTGCTGCCGCCGTGGGGAATGAACTGGGGGACAACGGCCAGGTAAAACAAGCCAACCTTGGTATTGAGCAGTGTGGACAGCGCGCCGGCACCAAACGTGGCGCGGTGGCTGTGCAGCTGCGAAGCCGGGCCCCCTGTTTCAGCAGCCTTGCCGGCCTTGGCTGCCCGGCGGGCCTTGATATAGGTCGGAGATGCCCAAGAACATCAAGTAGAGCCGCGGCGGCAATGCCAGCAGAGGTTATGGCAACCATGCTCCGCCGCTGCCGGACAGGCTGGCAAGACGTGCCCGCCCCCTGCTAATCGGGCAGGCGCACCGTCTGCCATCCCAGACGCGCCCACAGCCTGCGGCACCCAGACCGGCCCTGCGGCGTCGTACGCTGGGGGCATGAGTGAACTGATCACCAACATCGGTGAATTGATGACACAAGACCAGGACCTGGGCACCCTGCGCGATGCCGCTGTGGTGATGGAGGGCGAACGAATTGCCTGGGTTGGCCCTGCCGCCAACGCGCCCGCCGCTGACACCGTCACGGATGCACAGGGCCGGGCGGTGCTGCCGGGCTGGGTGGATTCGCACACGCACCTGGTTTTTGCCGGCGACAGGACCGCCGAGTTTGAGGCGCGGATGGCGGGGGAGAGCTACAGCGCCGGCGGGATCGCCGTTTCGGTCAACGCCACTCGCGCCGCTAGCGACTATGACCTGACCCGGATGGCGCTGGGCCGGGTGGCGGAGGCGGTGTCGCAGGGCACCACCTATGTGGAGACGAAGACGGGCTACGGGCTGGACGTGGAGCATGAGCGGCGCAGTGCCCGGATCGCCTCCACCGTGGCCGATGAGGTCACCTTCCTCGGCGCGCATCTGGTCCCGGCCGGCATGGACGCGCAGGAGTACACGGATCTGGTGTGCGCGGAGATGCTCGACGCCGTACGCCCCTACGCACAGTGGGCGGACGTGTTTTGCGAAACCGGCGCCTTCACCCCCGAGCAGTCCCGCCAGGTCCTGGCGGCGTGCCGAGCTGCCGGGCTGGGCTTACGCGTGCACGGCAACCAGCTGGGCCCGGGCGCCGGGGTGGCTCTGGCCGTGGAGTTTGGGGCCACCAGTGTTGACCACGTGAACTTCCTGAGCGACGACGACGTCTCCCTCCTTGCGAGATCGTGGTCCGGCTGGGATGCGGTGAACGGGAGCGGGGTGCGCGGCACGGTTGCCACGGTGCTGCCCGCCTGCGACTTGTCCACACGCCAGCCGCTGGCCCCGGCGCGCCGGCTTTTGGATGCAGGGGTGCAGCTGGCCATTGCCTCCAATTGCAATCCGGGCACGTCCTACACATCGTCGGTGGCGTTTTGTGTGACGACGGCGGTGCTGCAGATGCACCTTTCCGTGCACGAGGCGGTACGCGCCGCCACTTATGGAGGAGCACTGGCGCTGGGCCGGGAATCGGGGTTGGATCAGGATGGCAAGCGCGCCGTCGGCTCGATCGCCGTGGGGCACCGGGCAGACTTCCACATGCTCAAGGCGCCCTCTGCCACGCATTTGGCTTACCGGCCCGGCATTCCATTGACCCACGCCGTGTGGCGGGCCGGCGCCCGCGAGGTTTAGGGGCCTGCTTTGGCCCGGGACAGTGGGACGACCAACTGGGCCCGTCCACCGCCGTCGCCCAGCGCCCAAAGTAGGCTGGCCCAGGAGTTGGAAGGATACTCACCTCCGGCACCCGGATAGGACTTGGGCTGTCAATGAGCGGATGTTCCACGCCTGCCTCATTGGCTCCCGTCCGCCGGTTGCCAGCGGGTCGGGGAATCCGGGGATCGACCATGTGGTCATCCTCGTCGAGGAGAACAAAGATGCTTCCACCATCCAAGGCAATGCAGCAGCCGAGCCTGCCCAACTATGTGTTCATCGGCCCCAATCTCTGCAACGACACGCACGAGTGCCCGGTGGCGACCGGCGACGACTGGCCGTCACGGCAGGTGCCGGCCATCCTGGCCTCACCGGCCTTCACGATGCAGAACTCCCTCCTGGTGATCACCTGGGGCGAAGGTGAGGGCGCCAACAACTGTGTGTCAACGATCTTCGCGGGACCTGCAGCCCGGTGGGGCTACCATTCGGCGCCCTCGATCGTGCGCAGGTAGCTGCTGGCTTCAGTTCCCATGAACTGATGGAACATCCATCACGGCCGCGCAAACGCCCTGCCCGAGAAGTTCGTTGAGAAATGATTGATTCTGACGTTTTCATGTCAGTAATCATCACATTGTGCTAAGGTTGTGCTTAAGAAGGTAAGTGAAGCGCGGTCGGCACCACGCCGCCTGCAACGTTTCACTGCATACGAAGGAGAATGCACAGCATGAGCGAACTTGGTCCCTTTATGGACGCCGAACTGACCAGCCAGCCCGAGGTTTGGGCCACGGCCATTGCCCAGGCCAAGAGCGAGAACCTGTTGCCGGCCGACGGGCTGCGCGTTGCCGTCATCGGCTGCGGCACCTCATGGTTCATGGCGCAGAGCTACGCCGCGGCCCGCGAAAGTGCAGGCAAGGGTGTTACCGACGCGTTTGCGGCCTCGGAGGCCTTCCTGGGCGCCGACCGCGGCTACGACGCCGTTGTCGCCATCACCCGCTCGGGCACCACCACCGAGGTGCTGGAAATCCTGCGTGCAATCAAGGGCACCGTGCGTACCGTTGCACTGGTGGGCGACGTGAGCTCACCGATCATGACGCTGGCCGACGCCGTCGTCGAGCTTCCCTACGCCGACGAAAAGTCCGTTGTACAGACCCGCTTCGCCACCACGGCCCTGGCCTACCTGCTGACAAGTGTTGGCATGGACCTGTCCGCCGCCGTCGAGGACGCCAAGACCGCCGTCACCGCACCCGTGGAGCAGGAACTGATCGACGCCGAACAGTTCACCTTCCTGGGCACCAACTGGACCGTCGGCCTGGCTCACGAGGCGGGCCTGAAGATGCGCGAGGCTGTCCAGGGTTGGACCGAGTCCTACCCTGCCAAGGAGTACCGCCACGGCCCGATCTCCATCGCCGCACCGAACCGCGTGACCTGGATGTTCGGTGAGCAGCCGCAGGGCCTGGACGCCGAGGTCGCCAAGACCGGCGCGCTGTACATCAACACCACCGTGCACCCGCTGGCAGAACTGGCCCGCGTCCACCGCGTCACCCTGGAACGCGCCCGCGCCCGCGGCATGAACCCGGACTTGCCTCGCAACCTGTCACGCTCGGTCATCCTGGCTGACTAAAATGTTAGGCACCACACGTTTCACCCGTGTGGTGCCTAGCATTTGTCTGCATGGGCGCCGCGTCGGTGGCGACGCCGGCGGTATCCCTCTTGCGAAAGTACCTACTTCATGAACTTCTTGACGCACCCAAGCGAACCCCTGGGGCTGCCATCCACCCTCTCCGGAGTTCTGGCGTTCGACGTCGGTGGCACTGACATGAAGGTCGGCATCGTCACCGGCGACCCCCACGGCACGGACATTGCCGTCAAGGACCTCCAGCGTCACCCCACGCCGCTGGACGGGGAACGTTCCGGAGACACTGTCTGCGCCCGTATCGTGGAGCTGACGGGGGAGTACAGGGCCGCGCACCCGGACATCACCATCACCTCCGTGGGCGTGACCGTCCCCGGCATTGTCGATGAGGTCAACGGGATAGGCGTGTTTTCCGCCAACTTGGGCTGGCGCGACTACCCCTTCACGGCAACACTGACCCAAGCGCTGGGCCTTCCGGTCGCCTTTGGCCACGACGTGTCCATGGCGGGGGAGGCCGAGTTCCGCATTGGCGCCGCCGTTGGCAAGCGCGACGTCCTGGTCCTGGTCATTGGCACCGGCATTGCCGGGGCCATCCTCTGCGACGGGCGCCGGATAGCGGGCGACGGTTACGCCGGGGAGATCGGCCACGCCATGGTCCCGGCCCCGGACGGCAGCCTGGTGATCCTGGAATCACTGGGCTCCGCCGGCGCCATTGCACGCCGCTACGCGCAGGCCAGCGGCACCCCGGTGGAGGGAGCACGCTCGGTCCTGGAAAAGTCCCAGGCCGGGGACGCCATTGCACAGCAGATCTGGGCCGATGCCATCAACGCCCTGGCGTTCAGCATCGCCCAGTGCGTCTCCATTCTGGGCACCGAAACCGTTGTCCTGGGCGGTGGGCTCTCCATGTCCGGCGCCGCCCTCATCGACCCGCTGGCCGCCCGGGTCGACGAGCTGCTCACCTTCCACCGCCGGCCCCAGTATGTGCACGCGGTCCTGGGCGAGAACGCCGGCCTGATCGGCTCCGCGTTGAAGGCCCACACACTCACCGAACCGGCAAAGGCCTGAAGCGTTGAACAACACCGTCCTGACTGTCACCCCGAACCCCGCCATTGATGTGACCTACACGGTCGACGGCGTGGAGCTGGGTTCCTCCCACCGGGTCCCCACCCCGCTCTACCGGGCCGGCGGCAAGGGGCTGAACGTCTCCCGCGTGGCCCACCAACTCGGGTATCCCACCCTAGCCATTTCGACGGCCGGCGGACCCTCGGGCGAGCAACTGCGCGCGGACCTCGTGGCCTCGGGGATCGCCCACCACCTGATTCCCGTGGCCGCCGCCACCCGCCGTTCCATCGCCCTGGTGGACACGCTGAACAACACCACCAGCGTCTTCAATGAAACCGGCCCGGCACTCACCGGCGCCGAATGGCAGGCGCTGGCGGCCGCCGTCGTCGAGAATCTGGCGGGTATTCAGACCGACGGCGGGCTCACCCGCCCTGGTGTGTTGGTGGGATCGGGCTCGCTGCCGGCCAATGCCCCGGCCGATTTCTACCCCGGCCTGGTGGCGCTGGCGCACCATGCCGGCGTCCCGGCCATCATCGACACCTCCGGCAGTGGCATCCTGGCCGCAGCCAAGGCGGGGGCGGACCTGCTCAAGCCCAACAACCACGAGCTGATGGAGGCGGTGGGGGAGAGCGACCTCGTTGCCGCTGCCCGCAAGCTGATGGCTCTGGGTGCCAAGCGGGTGCTGGTGAGCGTGGGCGAGGAAGGCATGCTGGCGTTTGATGCCGCAACGCCGGGACGCTACCTGCAGGCCAAACTCCCTGCCCCCTTGGCGGGGAACCCCACCGGCGCCGGGGACGCCGCCGTCAGTGCCGCCGCCGTGGCACTAGCCAACGGGGTCACCGAGCTGCGCGAGATCCTGCGGCGCGCCACCGCCTGGAGCGCCGCCGCCGTGCTCATGTCCGGGGCCGGGGAAATCTCCTTGCGCTACACCGAGCTCGCCGATCAACTCATCATCACAGACCACTAAGGAACCTATTTCATGGCTTTGACGAACACCCGCGACCTCATGGACCTGGCAGTGAAAACCGGCACCGGCCAGGGCGCCTTCAACGTGGTCCACCTGGAAACCCTGGAGAGCCTGATTGCCGGGGCCGAAGCTGCCGGGCTGCCGGTGATCGTCCAGATCTCCGAGAACTGCGCCAAGTTCCACGGCGGCCTGGAGCCCATTGCCTTGGCCACCTTGGCCGCCGCACGCAAGGCCTCGGTGCCCGTGGCCGTGCACCTGGACCACGCCGAGGACGAGGCACTGGCCTACCAGGCGGTGGATCTGGGCTTTGGCTCCATCATGTACGACGGCGCGCACTTCGAGTATGAGAAGAACGTTGAGGTGACAGCCCGGGTGGCTGCCTACGCCCATGCCCGCGGCGTCTACGTTGAGGCCGAACTGGGCAAGGTGGGCGGCAAGGACGGAGCGCACGCCCCGGGCGTGTTGACCGATCCCAGCGAGGCGGCAACCTTTGTTGCCGCCACCGGTGTTGACGCCCTGGCTGTTGCCGTAGGGTCCTCGCACGCCATGACAGAACGCAGCGCCGCGTTGAACCTGACCCGCATCGCCGAGCTGAAGGCCGCCCTGACGGTGCCCCTGGTCCTGCACGGCTCCTCGGGTGTCTCCGACGCGAACATCGTGGCGGCGATCCTGGCCGGCATGACAAAGATCAACGTCTCAACCCACCTCAACGGCTTCTTCACCCGCGGGGTGCGCGACTACCTCGACGCCCACCCGGCCGTCGTGGATTCCCGCAAGTACCTCGGCGCCGGCCGCGACGCCCTGATTCCCGAGGTGGCCAGGTTGTTGGCCTTGTTCGCCGCCGCCAACTAACACAAAACGCGGTTCGCCGCCCAGGAGTGCCACATGAACAGAACTGAACGGCTCACAGCCATCCTTGACCTCCTAGCCGACAGCGGGCAGGTGGAGGTTGAGGAAATTGTGCTCAAACTGGGCGTGTCGCCGGCCACCGCGCGTCGGGACCTGGACTCCCTGGCCAACGAGCGCCTGCTGACGCGCACCCGTGGCGGGGCCATGGCCGGGTCTGTCTCCTACAACCTGCCCGGCCGCTACAACCGGGACGACCACTCGGCACAAAAGCACAGCATCGCCCTGGCCGCGAGCAAACTGATCCCCAAGGGTGCAGTCATCGGTTTGTGTGGCGGGACCACCAGCACCGCACTGGCCCAGGTCCTCTCCACCCGGGAAGACCTGATGGAGCCCTCCAACCGACCCACGCTGACGGTTGTCACCAACGCCATCAACATTGCCGCCCAGCTGGCCATCCGGCCCAACTTCAAGATCATGGTGACCGGCGGCATCGTCAACCCGCAGTCCTACGAGCTGGTGGGCCCGTACGCGGATTCGATCCTGCAAAAGGTGGCCCTGGACATCGCCTTCATCGGCGTCAACGGCATTGAACCAGGCAGCGGGCCCACCATTGAGGACGAAGGTGAGGCGTCGGTGAATGCACGCATGGCGGGGCGGGCCTCGGAATCGTACATGTTGGCCGACTCCTCCAAAATTGGCAAGCGGGCGTTCGCCACCATGGAGGAGAGCAGCTATTACAGGCTCATTACCGACTCCGGCATCACGGCCGAGCAATTACTGGCGTTTGCGGACGCCGGCACTGAAGTGATTGTGGCCCCCGAGGAGTAGAGGCAGTCGCCGCCTAGGCGAAGAATTCCTTACCGTAGTAGCTTCCCGATTCGGGCAGACCGCCCGGGACGGCAAACACGCCGGAACCGACATGGCGGATATATTCGTTGAGCCTGTCCGAGGACCCGAGTTTGCGTTGCAGGGACACAAACTGTTCAGGGTTTTTTTGAAAACTGATGAACATGAGCCCGGCATCAAGACGGCCCACTGAATCCAGCCCGTCGGTGAAGTTGTAGCCCCGGCGCAAGATCTTGGTGCCGGCATTGTTTTCGTGGGCGACCAAGGCAATGTGCGAATCGGGGGCAATGGCGGGCTTGCCGGCCACCGCGGCATGGAAGTCCGGGACGTCGTGCTCGGACTGCCCCGAGAGCGGTGCCCCCTCTTGCTTGGTGCGCCCAAAGATGCTTTGTTGATCGCCGATCGGGTCCTCATCCCAGGTCTCAATGAGCATGTGGATTTTGCGGGCAACCAGGTAACTGCCACCGTTCATCCACGGTTGTTGTGCTTCATCGCCCGCCCACACGTGCTCCGCGAAGTCTGCCTCACCGCTGACGTTGCGTGTTCCGTCTTTGAATCCCATCAGGTTGCGGGGTGTCTTTTGGTGGGGGCCTGCCGACGCCCGGCCGAAGCCCAGTACTGTCCACCGTGTCTTGACTGAGGTCCTGGCCATTCTGGCCAGGTTCCGGACAGCGTGGTAGGCCACCTGCGGATCGTTCGCGCAGGCCTGGATGCACAGATCGCCGCCCGTATAGGCCGGATCCAAGGCTTCTCCGGCCATGGCCGGCAAGTCGGCAAAGTCCTTCGGCTTGAACTTGGCCAGCCCAAACCTGTCATCGAAAAGTGACGGGCCATACCCCAATGTCAGTGTCAGGCCCTGCGTGCCCATGTCGAAGGCCTCACCCGTGTCAACGGGAATCCCATGTTCCCGGGTGGGTTCCACCTTGCCCACGGGGCGCCCTGCCGTCATCTGCGCCATAGCCGCCGACCACTTTGCCAACACCAGCTGAAGCTCGGTGGCGGTGGTTGCGCTCAGGTCAAAAGCAGTGAACACCAAGTGGTCTTGTGGGGGTGTGTCTATGCCGCTTTGATGTGCCCCGTAGTAGGGGTAGCTTAAGGTAGCGCTGGTGGCTTGGAGACGTTCGACGTCGGTTGCCGGGTCCGTTGCCTGCTCATCTGCCAGTGCGCCACCCACCACGGCGGCGCCGCCGGTGCCGGCTATCAAACCACCTGCACCAGCCACGGCAACGGAACCGGCACCACCAAAGAAGCGGCGGCGGGAGAGTGAATCGGCGGGCTGTTCATCGCTCATTTAGACTGTGGCAACCTTTTCAGCGATCTTGGCAAGGGGGGCCTGCAACGACTGGATCAGCTGTGTCAGCGCTGTGGCCTCCGATGCCTTCAACTCCGCAGTGTAGGGCTTGTAACCGCCCAAGGCATCGGGGTCGACGTACGTAGCCAAGGCCTTGTTGACGGTGTCGAACTGGGTTGAGATTTGCGTGGTCAGGGCGTGATCGATCTGGGTCAGGGCTGGCTTCAAGTACTCAAACGCCTGCTGCGAGCCCTCAATGTTGGCCACGAAGTCAACCAGGTCCAGATTGGAGTAAGCCTCTTCCTCGCCCGTGATCTTCGAAGACTGGATTTCTTCCAGGAGTCCACTGGCGCCGTTGGCCAGTTCCTCGGGCTTGTAGCCGTCGGCGGCGGCCAACTCATCCGTCAGCGTCTTGAGGGTGCCCACATTCGTGACAATCCCGGCGGCAAGGACCTTGGTGCCTTCGGTGATGGCCTTGCTTTCAAACAAGTCCTTCTCCAACGGGTGAAAACCGGTCCAGGTGGCTCCGGGTTCGACGTCGGCCACGCGCAAGTCGAGCACGGGGTCAAGATCGGGGAAGCTCTCGGCAACCGGTTCGATCCTTTCGAAGAACGGTCGTGCCGCTGCATACGCTTTTTGGCTTGCCGCGACATCCCCGGCATCCACGGAGGTCTTTAGATCGGCGACCGCCAGGACCAGGGAATCCACCTGGCCCGCAACGTACTTGGCGTACCCCTCAGTGCCAGCCTTGAGCTGATCGGTGATTGAGCTGGCAGCGCCGGCCGTGGCACCGCCGGTGACGGTGAACGGCTTGCTCTCGGTGCCGGCTCCGGGGCAGTAGATCTGGTAGCTTCCACCGTTAAGGGTCACAGTGAAGCTGACTGCTTTCAAACCCGGGATGACGTTCTCACGCTCGCCCAGAATGCGCTTGTCGCTCAGGAGCTCCACTTCGCTGACCCCGGAGGAGTCCTTGTTGGAAACCGTAAACGTTACGGGCCCGGCAGGTGCAGAACTGAAGTTGGGTACACACTGGTCTTCGCCGTCGACCTTTTCGACGCTGATGGCGACTTGGGCTGCACCGTTACTCACAGACGCGGCGGCCCCGTTGCTGCCAGTGGCGCCGCCGGCGGTACCAGAGCTCGAGGCGCCACCGCACGCGGTCAATGCCAGCGCCAAAATGGCGGTTCCGGCGACAATGCCGGGGACGAAGGGAAGGGACATGGCGCGGGAAGTCGAGGTAGGCATGTGGGTCCTTGTGATGATGATGGGTGTCGGATGTGGGGTGCTCTGTGCAGGGGAAGCGCGGTGCTAGGGCGAAGGTGCCGTGGCCAGCAGTTGCCGGCGGTTTCGGCGGCCGGCCCTGACCAGGGCGAAAGCGGCAAGAGTGAAAACCAAAGGCAGGTAGACGCTCCACAGGACAATTTCAGTCCGGGCGCTGTCGTAGGCGCTGAGTTCGGTGGCCACGCTGTGGACGTGACCGTCAGGTACACGCCAGGCACCGTCGGAGGCTACTGCCATGGTCCGGGAGGTGGCCAATCCACCGCCGCTCAAGGTGAGCGTGGCGCCTTGGGTGTTCACGGCGTCGAGTATGACACCGTCAACAACCCACACGGTGATTTCACCCTGGGGATGCCAGTCCGCGGCAAAGGGGCCGGGGTTGCTGCTGGAACTGATGCCGACGGGAAGGCGTCCGCCGTTCAAGGCCGCAAGATCGGTGATCGAGAGGTTGTCTGGCTCTTGCGCGGTCCCCGTGCCGACGTCGGCTGTGTAGACGGTGGCGGACCGCCCAGCGTGGGACTGGGCGCCGTGGCTGGTCAGGATGTGTGAGGTTTCCGCGCCGTCCGCCGAAACCAGCAAGTTGGGGTCAGCGCCGGGGGTCAGGCGGAGCGTGCCGAACGCTTGGTTGTTGGAGGTGAGCACCGGCGTCGTCGTTGTTGCAGAGGGGGCCGCTGGCACTGTTAGCGGGGCGAAAACTGCTAGCGCGATTGCCGCTGCGCCAAGGGTTGCCGCAGCGGCGAACTGAATGCGGGGGAGCCTTACTGCGTTGGGGCGCCAGGCTCGCGGCCACAGGACAAACGCGAGCATGGGGATCAAATACAGTGCCCAGCCAAGGAGCTCAACGGCGCGGGGGTCATTGGGGATGCCGAAGACGCCCGTCAAAATGGCCGCGCGTGCGCTGCCATTCGGTGCCAGCCAGGCAAGACTGACGGTGGCGTCCTGGCCGATGTTCAGCCAGCCGGCCTCGTGGGCTGTGCGCAGGGACTTCATGACCAGGCCGGCGGCGACGAACACCAGGAAAGCGCCAGTTACCGTGAAGAATTTTGCCAAGTTGATCTTGATGGCGCCACGGAACAACAGAAAGCCGATGCCGGCAGCTATGGCAAGGCCCAGGACTGCCCCGCCGCCGGCCGCCAGCGGATCAAGTGAGGATTGGAACGCCGCAACCATGAAGACGGCGGTCTCCACGCCCTCGCGCAGTACCGCCAGGAATGCCATGCCTGCCAGGGCAAGAATCGATCCTCCCTTGAGGGCGGATCCCGCATGGGTTTCCAGCACCGATTTCATGGTGCGCGCATTCTTGCTCATCCACAGCACCATGAAGGTCACAATCACCACAGCAGCCACGCCGATGATTGTCTCCATGGCCTCTTGCTGCTGTTGCGGCATGGCTGCGGACACCACTTCTAAGGTGATGCCCACCATGGCACTGAGCAAGATGGCTGCCCCCACACCCAGCCACATGGGCTTGAGCGAGGATCCATTGCGTCGCAGGAATGCTGCGATCATGCCCACGATGAGAGCTGCCTCAAGGCCTTCACGCAGGCCGATGACAAATGTTGCTAGCACCTAAGTACTCCGGTGTGGCTAGAGCTTCTTGCAGAGGTGTGCCCCTGCTTTGCCTAGGCTACCCTTACCTGCCCCAAGTTTCCCAATTAGGCCAGTGAAATGTGTCGTAATGAAACGCGCGGCCGCGATGGCCGTCGGCTACCAAAGGTGCTCGGGTGCGTCCAGCACCGTCTTGGTTGGGTAGGCCGGGGTCCACTGTTTAAAGGGCTTGTCCAGGCTGTAGCCAGTGGCGCCGGCCACCAGTGCCCGCACCTCCGCGTTGCCCGGGTTGTTCAGCGACTCGAAGTACTCCACCGACCAGTGGAACCAGCGCATACAAAAAAGCCGCATGGTCAGCCCGTGCGTCACCAACAACGTGTTGGGCTCATAGTCCGGCTTGGACCAATGCCTGTACAGGGTTTCCAGGAACGATGTCACCCTGTCATAGACGTCGGAGCCTGATTCGCCCTCGCGAAACCTGTAGAAGAAGTGCCCGTACGCGTTCCGCAGCTCCTTCTGGTCGGCAATCTCGGCGGGGTTTTGGAAGTTCGCCCAGTCTTGCTCGCGCAGCCGTGGTTCCTCAAGGGTGCGCTCCACCAGATCACCTAGATTCAGGGCCTCCAAGGTTTGGTATGCCCGCAAATAGGGTGAAACGTAGACGCACACCTTTTGCCCGTTCAGCTGGCGTCTGATCTGCTCACCGGCAACCTTCGCCTCCGCCACGCCCTGTTCGGTCAACGGGATGCGGTAGTCGGGAATCCTGTTGTACAGGGTCTGGTCGACGTTGGCGGCCGACTGTCCGTGGCGGACCATGATGATCTGGCGTGGGGCACTCATAGCCAAGAGCCTAAGCCAGCCTGGCGCAATATCTCCCCAAGAACAGGCATGATTTAGTGCATGAGTGAGAAACCGTTCACGCCAGCCACGCACGATGCCGGCGCATCCGCGCCTTCGGGTGGGGCCGGCGTCGTAAATTTTAGGTGGGGAGCGAAGTCCAGGCAGCGGCTCATCTTTGAGGTGCTGCTGGTCCTGGGGCTCTCGTTGGGGCAATCCGCCGTGTACTCGGTGGTGTCCTTGATCCAGAAGATGACGGCGGCGCCGCTGTCGGCGGGTACCTCCACACTAAACTCGGTGCAAAGCAGCCGCGAATACTTCGATCTCACCTATCAGCTCCTGGGCATCTTCTTTGCGGTAGTGCCGGTGTTCTTGGTGTTTTACCTGCTTGCAGCGCCCGGAAAATCGGTGTTCCGGCGCATGGGGCTCGATTTCAGGCATCCGCTCCGGGACGGGTTGGGCGCGCTGGGGCTGCTGGTCGTCATTGGCGTGCCGTCGCTGGGGCTGTACGCGGCGGGTCGGGCACTGGGTGTCACCACGGAGATCATTCCCAGCGCACTGAACCAGTACTGGTGGACCATTCCGGTGCTGATCCTCTCCGCCGTCCATAACGGGCTGCTGGAGGAGGTCATCATGGTGGGCTACCTGCTGGGGCGGCTGGAGAAGATCGGGTTCTCGCCCCTTGCTGCGGCGGTGACCAGTTCACTGATCCGCGGCAGCTACCACCTGTACCAGGGCTTTGGGCCGTTTGTGGGCAACTTCTTGATGGGGCTGTTGTTCTGCTGGCTGTACAAGAAATACGGCCGCATCATGCCATTGGTGGTGGCGCATTCGCTGGTGGACGTCGCCGCCTTCACGCTGGGCCCCGCGCTGGGGTTCGGGTAGCTAGCCAGTCCACGTCCTGACCTAGCTTTTGGTGAATGGCAGCTATGGGCTGCATGCAGCCATATTGGCGGCCGTCGGGAACGCGGACAGGTTCGACGCCGCATGGCAGGGTGCGCTGTTTGGCATGCCGTTGATCTGGGGTGCCGGGCTCTTGGCGCACACGCTGGGGGCGTTCCTGTCCAAGGACTATGAAAATCTCAATGTCTGAACCGGAACCGCATGAGCTGACGGCCTACGAAGCCGTCACTGCCAACTCGTGGGCGCAAACGCACAAAAAGACCGCACTTATGAAGTTGATACTGCTGGCGCTGCACGAGGCGCCGGCCTGGAGTTCCACGATCAAGTCCGCCATTGCCGAGATGACGGGTGGGAACCTGCAATTCGATGTCTAAAGCCTGCACCGTGGGCTCCGGCGGCTGATCCGCCGTCGTTCTTGGGAGTTTTTTGCCGAAGTAGCCGGTCCACGCCGAGAACGCTCCGTAGCCGGGCGGGTTTCGGCGCGGACCGGCTACCTCGGCGCAAACAAAGACGGCACCCGTCCCACAAAGGGGAGGGTGCCGTCTTGCTGGCTCAAGCCAGATGAGCTAGATGGTGACCTGGCCGTTGGCCGTTTCAAAGGTGACGCTCATGATGCCGGGGGTGCCGCGGGGGGCAATCCACTCGACGGAGACGTCATCCAATGGGCGTTCAACCGGTTCGCCCAACCATTCGGTGACACGTTCGGCGCTGCCGGCAATGGTCAGAGACGCCAGACGGACGGAGGAAGGGCGGGCCAGTGAGGGGTGCAGTGCCGGGTCGCCCTCCCACTTGAGCATGTAGGGCACCTGCGGGTCTGCGATCAGACCCTTGATGCCGATCTGCTGCCAGATAAGTTCCTGGCCGTCGGGGAACTTGCGGTTGCCGGGGACTGCGCTGCGGCCCAGCCGGTCCTCGAACGGGGTCAGGTCCTCAACGGCGACGCACCAGCCCATCCAGCCGCCACCTGCTGCGGAGCGGGCCTTGACGGCCTGACCGAACGGCGCTTTGTCCGATGCCGGGTGGTTCAGGCACTCAACAATTTCCACATAGTGGTGGTCGGTGAGGGGAATAATCATATTGCGGGTGCCGAAGCGCGGGTGTATTCCACCGCGTACTGCATCGACCCCGAGGGCGGTTGCGATTCGCTCCGTGGTGGCAGCCAATCCATCTGATTCACAGGCGTAAGAGACATGATCCATTCGCATAGGATCATCTTGGCACTTTGTGATGCGGCTCTCGACTTAGCGTTCCCTAAGCCTGGTGGGATGTCCTGTGACCTGGGTGCCCCCGCGGTCAGGAATGTGGGGCAGAATTGACCCTGTGACTGATTCTGCTGCCGCCCTGATCCGACCCGACGCCGCCACCATTGAGACGCGTATAGCCACGGCCATTGCCGCAGAGCTGGGAGTCCGTGTGGCCCAGGTCCGCGCCGCCATTGGGCTGCTGGACGACGGCGCGAGCGTGCCCTTCATTGCCCGGTACCGGAAAGAGGCCACCGGGACCCTGGACGACACCGCGCTCCGTGACCTTGAGGAGCGGCTGCGCTACCTCCGCGAGCTTCAGGCCCGGCGCCTGGCGGTCTTGGAAACCATCCACGGACTCGGCAAGCTCACGGCCGTGCTGCGCTCCGCCATTGACGCCGCTGCCACCAAATCGGAGCTGGAAGACCTTTACCTGCCGTACAAGTCGACCCGCAAAACCAAGGCCGACGCCGCCCGTGAAGCTGGGCTGGAACCTCTCCTCGACGTGTTGCTGGCTAACCCGGCACTGACCCCCGGCGTGGCCGCCGACGCCTACGTTAGCGCTGCCAAGGGCGTGCCCAGCCCCGACGATGCGCTGGCCGGTGCCCGCGCCATCCTGATTGAGCGGGCAGGGCAGGACGCGGCGCTGGTGGGGGAGCTTCGGGAACGGCTATGGAAGACGGGCCGGCTGGGCTCGAAAGTGAAAACCGGCAAGACCGCTGAGGGTGAGAAGTTCAAGGACTACTTTGACTTTTCCCAACCGCCCCACACGCTGCCCAGTCACAGGGTTCTGGCCCTGCTGCGCGGCGAAAAGGAGGGCGTGCTGACACTGGATTTGGCTGAGGCCAACACCCGCGACGCCGACGCGCACGCGCAGGCCCGCGCCGCCTATGAAAACGCCGTGGCTCATTCCCTGGGCATCAGCGAGTCCGGCCGTGCTGCGGACACCTGGCTGATGACAAGTGCCCGCTTGGCCTGGCGCACCCGCATCCTGACCCGGCTTTCCGTGGACCTGCGGGTCCGGATGTTCCAACGCGCCGAGGAGGAATCGGTGCGCGTCTTTGCCGCCAATCTGCGCGATGTGCTGCTGGCGGCACCGGCCGGAAACAAGGCAACCCTGGGCTTAGACCCGGGCCTGCGCACCGGCACCAAGGTGGCCGTAGTTGACGGCACCGGCAAGGTGGTCGCCACCGACACGATTTACCCGCACGCCCCCGCCAAGCGATGGAATGAAGCCCTCGCCACCCTGCACGCGTTGGCGCTCAAGCATCAGGTGGAACTGGTGGCTATCGGCAACGGGACCGCGAGCCGGGAAACCGACAAGCTGGCCGCGGAACTGCTGGCCGAACTCAAGCACAGCAACCCCAAGATGAAGGTGACCAAACTGGTAGTCTCCGAGGCCGGCGCCTCGGTCTACTCGGCGTCGGCCCTGGCCAGCGCCGAACTGCCCGGCATGGACGTCTCCTTGCGCGGGGCCGTCTCGATCGCCCGCCGCCTGCAGGACCCGTTGGCTGAACTCGTCAAGATCGATCCCCAGTCCATCGGTGTGGGCCAGTACCAGCACGACCTCACCCCGGCCAAGCTGGAACGCTCCCTGGACGCCGTCGTCGAGGACTGCGTGAACGCCGTGGGTGTGGACCTGAACATGGCTTCCCCGGCGCTGCTCTCGCGGGTGGCAGGGGTGGGGCCGTTACTGAGCGAGAACATTGTGGCCCACAGGAACCAGCACGGCCCGTTCAGCAAGCGGCGGGACCTGCTGAAGGTGGCGCGGCTGGGCCCGAAGGCCTTCGAGCAATGCGCCGGGTTCCTGCGCATCACCGGCGGCTCGGAGCCTCTCGATGCCTCCAGCGTCCACCCGGAGGCCTATGGGCTGGCGCGGAAGATCCTCACCTCCGTGGGTGCCCAGGCCGCCGAGATCTCCGGAGGGGTGGGTGCAGCCGCAAGCGTCAACCCGGGCGAGTTTGTCGATGGCAGCTTTGGTCTGCCCACCGTCAAGGACATTGTGGCCGAGCTACAAAAACCCGGCCGCGACCCCCGCCCCCGCTTTGAAACCGCCACGTTCGCCGAAGGCATTGAGAAGATCACCGACCTTCGCCCCGGCATGATCCTGGAAGGGGTGGTCTCCAATGTGGCGGCCTTTGGCGCGTTCGTTGACATCGGCGTGCACCAGGACGGGCTGGTCCACGTCTCCGCCCTGAGCAACTCCTTTGTCTCCGACCCGCATGCCGTGGTTAAATCCGGCCAGGTGGTCCGGGTCTTGGTCCTGGAGGTGGAGCCCGAGCGCAAACGGATTTCCCTCACCTTGCGCCTTGACGATCAGGTCACGTCGGCGCCGGGCACCGGCCGCACCCGCGAGGCAGGTGAGCGGAAGGGGAACGACGCCGGCTCCGGGAAGTCGGCGCGCACCCCACCCCGGGCGGGCGGCCAGTCTCGCCCTAGCGCCCAGCCAGCCCGTCAACCGCGTGCGGCAACAGCCCCGCCGTCGGCCAACACGGCCATGGCCGAGGCCCTGCGCCGGGCAGGTCTGGGAAAATAGGGCGGGACCGCCAGCCCGTCAGTCAATAATTCGATATATCTCAGGTTCTGCCCAAAATTTCAATCAGTGATTCGCCAAAAGTCATAAACACGTCATATTCTTGCTCCCTCACTAGCTTTCTTCCACACTGGAGATAGGTCATGAGTGTCAGCGATTTGCCCCGGCTCGCTGACCGGCAACCCTCCACCGTGGTGGGGTGCCCCGGGTGAAGACCTGGTACCGAACCGCCCGGTTTCGGTGCAAGCGCGGGCCGCACGGCTCATCTTCCCCTTTGGGGCCAAGGTGGGCCATTGTTGCAGGCCTCTACTGTGAAGGAATCCATTCATGAGTAACGGTTGGTCATTTGAAACCCGTCAGATCCACGTAGGCCAGGAGCCGGATGTCACCACCGGTGCCCGCGCCCTGCCGATCTACCAGACAACATCCTTTGTGTTCCCGTCCACCGAGAGCGCCGCGGCACGGTTTGCCCTGACAGAACTGGAACCGATTTACACCCGCCTCGGCAACCCCACCCAGGATGCCGTTGAGCAGCGCATCGCCAGCCTGGAAGGCGGCGTCGGCGCCCTGCTGCTCTCCTCAGGCCAGGCCGCCACCACCTTCGCCATCTTGAACCTGGCCCAGGCCGGGGATCACATTGTCTCCAGCCCCAGCGTGTACGGCGGCACGTTCAACCTCTTGGCGCACACCTTGAAGAAGCTGGGCATCGACGTCACTTTTGTCTCGGACCCGGACAACTTGGATGAATGGCGCTCAGCCGTCCAGCCGAACACCAAGGCGTTCTTTGGCGAGACCGTCTCCAACCCGCGCCAGGACGTGCTGGACCTGGAAAACATCAGCGCCATCGCCCATGAAGCAGGCGTGCCGCTGATTGTCGACAACACCTTGGCCACCCCGTACCTGATCCGCCCCCTAGAGTGGGGTGCGGACATTGTCATCCACTCCGCCACCAAATACTTGGGCGGACACGGCACGGCCATTGGCGGGGTGATTGTCGACGGCGGCAAGTTCGACTTCGCAGCGGACCCGGAAAAGTTCCCCGGCTTCAACACCCCGGATGAGACGTACAACGGTCTGGTCTACGCTCGAGACCTTGGCGTCGGCAGTGCCCTGGGCGCGAATCTGGCCTACGTCCTCAAGGCCCGCGTGCAGCTACTGCGCGACCTTGGCTCAGCCATTGCCCCGTTTAACGCCTTCCTCATCGCCCAGGGCATTGAGACACTGAGCCTGCGCATGGAACGCCACGTCAGCAACGCCGTCACAGTGGCACAGTGGCTTGAAAACAATCAGAACGTGGAATCCGTGGTTTACGCCGGCATCCCGTCCAGCCCGTGGTTTGAGCGGGGCCGCAAATACGGCCCCAAGGGCACCGGCGCAGTCATCGCTTTTGACATCGTGGGCGGCGCGGAGGCTGGCAAGCGTTTCGTTGACGGACTGGAACTGCACTCGCACGTCGCCAACCTCGGTGACGTGCGCTCCCTGGTGATCCACCCGGCGTCGACCACTCACGCGCAACTCTCACCCGAGCAGCAGCTCGCCGCCGGAGTTCGCCCCGGACTGGTGCGCCTCTCCGTGGGCCTCGAAGGCGTGGAGGACATCATCGCCGACCTTGAAGCCGGTTTTCGCGCAGCAAAATCAGCGTGACACCGGTAAGTCCGACGGCGGCGGAGGTGAATGTGCGCTCCCCTGAGGCAGGAACCGGAACACCAATTCCGGCCAGTGCGCCCTGGTCTGCGGCTGTGGGACAGGGCGGCGGTGTGCTGCGCTCCGTGGACATCGGCGCCCTTGAGCTGGAGGCGGGCGGGGAGTTGCCGACCGTCACCCTGGCGTTTGAATGCTGGGGTGTTTTGAACGCGGCAGGCACCAACGCAGTGCTCATCCAGCACGCGCTGACCGGCAGCACCCATGTCAGCCGAGGTGACTCCGAGGAGGACGGTTGGTGGGAGGGCCTGGTTGGGCCGGGCGAGGTCATCGACACGGACAAGTACTTTGTGGTGGCGGCGAACATGCTCGGCGGATGCTACGGCACCACCGGACCCTCCAGCATTGCCGCCGACGGTGCACCTTACGGTTCCCGGTTCCCCTTGGTCACCATCCGCGATTCCGTGGTGGCGGAGGCGCGGTTGGCGGACAGGCTCGGCATCACCTCATGGCACGCGGTCATTGGCGGGTCCATGGGCGGGGCCAGGGCGCTGGAATGGGCGGTGACGTTCCCGGAACGAGTGCGACGGTGCGCGGTGGTGGCCTCCTGCGCGGCAAGCACCGCCGAGCAGATAGCGTTTTCGCAGGCCCAGGTGTTGGCCATCCGCCAGGACCCCCATTTCGCCGGCGGGGACTACTACGACGGCGCAGCACCCACCTCGGGCTTGGGATTGGCCCGGCGGATCGCCCACATCACCTACCGCTCCGAAACGGAGATGGAACAACGCTTTGGGCGGGCCGCGCAGGACGGTGAAAACCCGCTGCACCTCGGGCGGCTTCGCCCGGTGGTGGGAGGTTCCTTTGCCGGCCGCTACCAGGTGGAAAGCTATCTTGACCACCAAGCACGCAAACTGGTGAGCCGTTTTGACGCCAACAGTTACATTGTCATCACCGAGGCCCTGATGAGCCATGATGTGACGCGCGGCCGCGGTACCTTGACGCAGGCCCTGACCCGGACCGAAGGGGTGCAGTTCCTTGTTGCCGCCGTTAGCAGCGACAGGCTGTACTTCCCGTCCCAGTCACAGGAACTGGCCGCGGCCCTGCCCGGGGACGTAAAAGTGCACAACATCGACTCCGCCATTGGGCACGACGGGTTCTTGACCGAGGTAGGGACTGTGGGGGATCTGCTGCGGGAGTCCTTCTTCGCGCAGTAGACCCCGGTGCCGCTTAGAACGCCTTGAAGATCGCTTCGCGGTGGATGGCGTACTGTTCGGCCGTGACCTGGCCGCTGCGGCGGGCGGAGTCGAGGGCGTCCAGCTGGCGCTTGAGCTCGGCCTCGGCCCGCATCCGCTCGTTGGCGAACCCGGTGGTTTGGTGCCCGTGCGAACTGTCGTAATTTTTCATCGGGACACCGTTGAGCAGGGTACCTGAGTAGGGGGTCTGGTTTGCCTGGTGTGCGACGCCGGGCTGTCCGGTGGGAGAAGGCGGGCCATACGGGTTAGAGTCCCGTGCCCGTTTCTTCCGGCCTGCGGCCCTGACGAAACTTGAAAAGAGTGCCAAGCCGATGATGATGAAAATGAACCACGGCTGGAGCGAGAAAGAACTCGAAGATGACGCGGCCACGTCACCGGCCGACACTAGGTTGAGCACACTAAGCACAACACACCTCTTCTAAGTTCGAAGCGCAGAATGTTCGCGCTTCTTCCCATCTTAGTCTTGAAAGCAGATCTTGGCCTGAACGCTGGTGGGTGCGTTTGCGACGTTGCGGCCCCATCGCCGGCTGGGGTTTCGCGGCACGGAAAATTGACAGGAAATTCGCAGACTTTACCTTGTCCATCACTCCATAGCCGCCACTAGTGTGCACTTTATGACGCACATGCCAACTGCTCCCCATGACGGGGCCAGTGCCCCGGCGGTCACTGCACGGCGCTGGTGGACGCTGACTACTGTAGCTCTCGCCCAACTCATGGTGGTGCTGGATACGACGGTGGTGAACATAGCGCTTCCCTCGGCGCAACGGGATCTTGGGTTCACCGATGGGGAGCGTCAGTGGGTGATCACGGCCTACTCGCTGGCCTTTGGCAGCCTGCTGCTGCTGGGCGGTCGACTCTCTGACCTGCTGGGCAGAAAACGGACCTTCATCATCGGCCTGATCGGTTTTGCCGGCGCCTCCGCGCTGGGTGGCGCGGCAGGCAGCTTCGGCATGCTTGTTCTGGCCCGTGCCATCCAGGGAATGTTCGGTGCCCTGCTGGCGCCCACGGCCCTGGCCGTGTTGACCACCACGTTCACCATCCCCAAGGAACGGGCCAGGGCCTTCGGCGTCTTTGGTGCCATTGCCGGAGCCGGCGGCGCCTTCGGGCTCCTGCTGGGAGGGTTCCTCACCGAAGATTTCAACTGGCGCTGGAACCTATATATCAACGTCTTCATCGCCGTTTTCGCTGTGATCGGCGCCAGCATCTTCCTCAGCCACACAACCGTTCACGGTCCCCGCCCCAAGTTAGACATCCCCGGCACGGCGTTGGTCTGCGCCGCCTTGTTCGGCCTGGTCTACGGCTTCTCCAATGCCGAAACCGACGGCTGGCATGCGCCGGCGACGTGGGGAATGCTCGTCGCGGCGGTGGTGCTGATGGTCGCGTTCGTGCTGTGGCAGCGCCGCGCCGCGCACCCGATCCTCCCGCTGCACATTGTGCTTGATCGCAACCGTGGTGCCGCCTACGCCTCGGTCCTGATCGCCGGTGCCGGCATGTTTGGCATCTTTTTGTTCGTCACCTACTACGTCCAGACGTCCCTGAACTATTCACCGATCCAGACGGGCATCGGCTTCCTGCCCATGATCGGGATGCTGGTCCTGGCCGCGCAGCTGTCCACCAACATCTTCTTGCCACGGTTCGGGCCCAAGATCATTGTCCCCATCGGCATGGCCCTCTCCGCAGGGGGCATGGCCTACCTGACCCACCTGAACCTCACCAGCAGCTACGCCGGTGACCTCCTGCCGCCGCTGATGATCATCGGTTTTGGCATTGGCGCGGTCATGCCGGCGGCCATCCAGACCGCCACCTACGGCGTGGACCGCGAGTTTGCCGGCGTCGCCTCGGCCCTGGTCAACACGAGCCAGCAGGTGGGTGGTTCCGTCGGTACAGCACTGCTAAACACCTTGGCTGCCACGGCGGCCACCAGCTACCTGGCCGCGCATGTGCCGCCGACTGCGGAGATCGCCGCCCAAGCCGCCGTCCAAAGCTACACGGTCGCGTACTGGTGTGGGGCCGGCTTCTTCGCCTTCGGGGCGGTCCTTGCTGCACTCTTGTTCCGGCGGAAGGGCCAGGGCCAGTCCCTGAACGTGGAGCACACGGGCTTGGCAGAGTCCCCGGAGGGCACGTTGGCCGACGTCGAACGGGCCGCCGTCGATCTAGCCCCAGTCGAACTGGCCGCGGCACGCCCAGCAGAAAGCCCAGCCGAACACGTGGCCCGCCATCGGGCCTAGGCAGTGCGCACGGGTGCGGCATTTGTGAAAAACCGGCTCGCGGGCGGAGCCTAGTCGTTGGCCCCGGGCAGCACCCCGGGCAGCACCCCGGGCCCGAAGACCGGCCCCGGGATGGGGCGTTTGGGTGTGATGCCGTCTCCGGAAGACTGGTGCCGCAGCCTGCGCAGCACCCACGGGACCAAGAATTCTCTGGCCCAGACCAGGTCCCCCGCCCGCGCCGTCTGCCACCTCTGCGGGGGCAGCGGGGTGGGCAGGCGCGGGACGAGCGTGTGGGGGACGTTCAGCGCATTCAAGGCCATGATGGCGATGGTGTGGTGGCCCAGCGGGGCGAAGTGTAGGCGGTCGCCAGCCCACATTTGCGGGTCGTTCAGCTGGCGCAGGGACCACATGTCGGCCACGATCGCGTCGTGCCGTGCGGCGATGGTGCGCAGGTTCTCGTTGTAGATGGCCACCCGCCCGCGCACCTTGCCCAGCACGGGGGTGTCGCGGATGTCCGGGCCGTTGAACAACAACACGGTGGCGCCGGCCGCTGTCATTGTGGCGACGGCCGCATCCAGCGACTCGGCTAGGATGTCAGGGTCGGAGCCTGGCCGGATCAGGTCGTTGCCGCCGGCGGAGATGCTGATCAGGTCGGGCTTGAGCGACAGTGCCGGTTCCAGTTGTTCACCCAGGATTTGACCCAGGAGCCGGCCGCGAATGGCCAGGTTGGCGTAGCAGAAGTCGTCCTGGTCGCGGCTGAGCTCCTCGGCGACCCTGTCCGCCCAGCCGCGGTAACCGCCCGGGCTGCTGGGTTCGGGATCGCCAATCCCCTCGGTGAAGGAGTCACCCATGGCCACATAGCGGTTCCACGGGTGGCGGGGCGCTAACCGCGGTGACTCGGTGGTTGATTGCTGACGGGGTGCCGTAAATTCATTCACCCTCCCATCCTGCCCTCCAGAGTGGTGGTTGTGCCACCACGGCTTCGCCGGTGATGGGCTGGCGATGATTCTGTGTCCGCCCCAGCCCATGAAAAGATGGGGCATGAGTGAAACCCCTACAGTCCTTTGGTCCCGCCCCGAAAACGAGCGCCCCGGCACCCCCCTGCTGGTCATGTTCCACGGCTACGGCGCCGATGAGGCCGATCTTTTCGGTCTGGCAGCCCAGCTTCCCGCCGACTTCACAGTGGCCTCTATCCGTGCTCCCGGAAAGGCCGGCCCCGGGTATGCCTGGTTCCCGCTGCGCACGGACCTCTCCTACTCCCTTGACTCCGTCACCGAAGCTGCCGGCCACGTTCAGGCCTGGTTCGACGGCGTCCGCACCGCCCACACATCGGTCACCTTACTGGGCTTCTCGCAGGGCATGTGCATGGCCACAACGCTGCTGCGCCACCGGCCCGCGGACTACGCCGCCGTCGTCGGACTTTCAGGTTTTGTGGTGGAGGCCCAGGGCAACGACTACTTTGACGACGCCGCCGTGGCCGCCGCGAAGCCGGAGGTGTTCTGGGGCCGGGATCAAGCCGACCCTGTCATTCCAGCCGCCTCGGTGGAGTTCACCAACACCTGGATGCGTGCCCACGTGCAGCTGACCAAGGTCCTGTATGCCGGGATTTTCCATGGCATCAACGCCCAGGAAATGGCGCATGTCAGCGAGTTCCTGCAGTACAAGGTGCTCAAGTAACGGTATTTATGCACGGCGGCGGGCACCCCGGCTGGGGTGCCCGCAGCCGCACTTTTGCAGTGCTTGAGGCGTTACTTTCTGGCTTTGATCCGGACGGTTTCGCCGTTGACGGTGACGGTGTCGCCGTCGTGCAACTGGCTGCCGCGGCGCTCGTCAATCTCGCCGTTGACCTTCACCATGCCGTTCTTGATGAGGTCAGCCGCTTCCACGCCGTCCTCCACCAGGCTGGCAAGTTTGAGTAGCTGGCCCAGTCGGATCATGTCGTCGCGGATGGGGATGTCAATGATCTCGTGTGAACTCATATGTTAATTGTGCAGCATGGAAGGGCGTGCGGCGCTCCGGGGCGGTAGCGTGGAGGCAATAGCCCCTCCGATCGGAGAACCACCCGTGCCAGCCACACCCGAACTCCTTGTCAGCTCCTACACGGAGGAAGGCTCGGGTACGGGCCCGGGAATCCGCCGCTATGCCCTGGCCGCCGACGCCACGATCGGCCCGCTGCTGGCGCAGAGCTCCGGGGTGTCGAACCCGTCATTTTTGGCCGTCGGGGCGGGCAAACTGTTCGCCGTCGAGGAGGGTGCCAACGGTTCCGTGGCAGCCCTGGACCCGGAAACACTGGGGTTTTTGGGCCGGGCCTGGTCCGGCGGCGCCGATCCCTGCCACCTCATGGTGGTGGGTGAGAGCGTCGTTGCCGCCAACTATTCCTCGGGCACCGCCGCCGTCATCCCCGTGGCCGGTTGGGGGAGTGCGACGCCGACCCCTTCTGTGCTGCTGTCCAACCCGGGCAGTGGTCCCGTCAGCCGGCGGCAGGATTCCTCCCACGCCCACCAAGTCACGGCGACGCCGTGGGGCACGGTGTTAGTGGCTGATCTGGGCGCCGACAGGGTGGATGAATATTCCCTGGTGGATGGCAGCTACCAACGCCAAGGCTCCGCCGTGCTGCCGCCGGGGACTGGTCCTCGCCACGTAGCCATCCGGGGTGAGCACCTGCTGGTGGCGGGGGAGCTGGACGGGTTCTTGCACGTGTTGCGCCGCACTGTTGAAGGTGACGGCCACCGCTGGCAATGGCGCTGCCGAACACCCCTGGCAGCAACCGCGGAGGCGATTGAGAGCGCAGAGCAGTTTTACCCCTCCCATATCCAGCTCTCCGCAGATGCCACCACGCTGTACGCCACCGTCCGTGGGCCCAACACGCTGGTGGCGTTGGAGGTGACAAATCTCGATACGGACCCGGTGCCGGTATTTCGTACCGAGGTGCCCACCGGCGGGAATTGGCCGCGCCACTTTGCCGTGGGACACGGCAAGATCTACGTCGCCAACCAGCTTTCGGACACTGTCACGGTCTTTGATGTGGACGCGGACGGCCTGCCCGGAGCGGAAGCGGTGCAGACGCTGGACTTTGGCAGCCCCGCCTGCATCCTGCTCGCCTGAGCGGCCACACTTTCCCTATGCGTTGGACTGGGTGGGAGTCGGGCGCCTCTGGACAAGATGCGCTGAACCTACGCCAGATCCAACGCATAAGGAAACAAAAGTTTTAGCATGCGCAAAATTCGGCGCGGGTCCGGCGCATGCTGGTTCAATTCCCGCCGGACAGCGCCGAAACGGTAGGGTTGAGTCCGGAACGGACCGCACCCAGCGGCCTCGTAATTAATAGGAGTTAATAGTGGCGCCTCAGTCCAAGCTAGACCAGGTCATTTCGCTCGCGAAACGTCGCGGCTTTGTTTTTCAGGCCGGTGAGATTTACGGCGGTACGCGGTCGGCCTGGGATTACGGCCCCCTCGGTGTTGAGCTGAAGGAAAACATCAAGCGCGAATGGTGGCAGTCATTTGTGCGCGGCCGCGAGGACATGGTCGGCCTAGATTCCTCCATCATCTTGCCCAAGGCCGTGTGGGAAGCTTCCGGACACGTGGCCACGTTCACCGACCCGCTCATCGAGTGCACCCAGTGCCACAAGCGCCACCGCCAGGACCACCTGGTCGAGTCGTTCGTGGCGAAGAAGAAGCGCCAGCCTGTTGACGGCATGGACGAGATTGTCTGCCCCGATTGCGGCACCAAGGGCCAATGGACCGAACCGCAGATGTTCTCCGGGCTGATCAAGACTTTCCTGGGCCCGGTCGACAACGAAGCTGGCCTGGCCTTCCTTCGCCCGGAAACCGCCCAGGGCATCTTCGTGAACTTCAACAACGTGCTCACCACCTCCCGCAAGAAGCCCCCGTTCGGCATCGGCCAGATCGGCAAGGCGTTCCGCAACGAGATCACACCGGGCAACTTCATCTTCCGCACCCGAGAGTTCGAGCAGATGGAAATCGAGTTCTTCGTGCCCGGCGAAGACGCCGATAAATGGTTCAAGGAATGGGTGGAGCTGTGCTGGGACTGGTTCCTTGACCTGGGCATCAACCCGGGGAACATGCGCCGCTTTGACGTCCCTGAGGACGAGCGAGCCCACTACTCCGCCGGCACCATCGACTTTGAATACAAGTTCGGCTTCCAGGGCTCAGAGTGGGGTGAGCTCATGGGCGTCGCCAACCGCACCGACTATGATCTGAACTCGCACACCAAGGGCTCCGGCACGGATCTTAGCTACTTCAACCAGGCCTCGGGCGAGCGCTTCACCCCTTACGTGATCGAGCCCTCCTTCGGCCTGACGCGTTCCATGATGGCGTTCTTGGTAGATGCGTTCACCGAGGATGAGGCCCCCAACGCCAAGGGTGGGGTAGACAAGCGCACCGTGCTGAAGTTGGACCCGCGCCTGGCCCCCGTCAAGGCTGCCGTACTGCCGCTGAGCCGCAACGAGGAGCTGTCCCCGAAGGCCAAGGAACTCGCCAACCAGTTGCGCAAGCACTGGAACATCGAGTTCGACGACGCCGGCGCCATCGGCCGACGCTACCGCCGCCAGGACGAGATCGGCACCCCATTCTGCATCACGGTCGACTTCGACACCCTCGATGATAATGCCGTGACCATTCGCGAACGCGACACCATGAGCCAGGAACGCGTGCCCCTGGACCAGGTCCAGGCGTACCTGGCAACCCGCCTTCTGGGTGCCTAGGAATGGCTGAACTTTCGTACCGGCCGTGGCAGGACGGCGACGATCTGACGCTCCTGGAGATCTGGGGCGACGCCGATTCCAGCGCATCCGGGCAGTTCCGTGCAGCGCTGGCACCGGAATCCGACAGCGGCCCGTGGCGGCGCACCATCGTCGCCGAGGACCAGGGCATCCCGGTCGCGGCCGGGGTGGTGTACTCCACCGCCTTGCACCCGCAGCGTTTGTGGGCGTTCGTGGAGGTTGCCAAGGACCACCGCCAGGCTGGCGTGGGTGCCACCTTGCTGACCATGCTCCGTCGCGAAGCCGAGGGAGCGCTGGCCGCCGGCTTGATCAGTACGACGGCGTTGCGCACCAAGGTTGCCCCGGGCACCTCGGGCGCGGCGTTTGGTGCAGCCATGGGCCTGGGCGTTTTGCAGCGCAACCGTGTTGTTGAGGTGGCCCCCGGGGTCCTGAAGCTTCCGGCGTTTGGCGAAGGCACAGAGGCGGAGGCCACGGCACGTGTCGCGGACCTGGCCACCGGCTCGGTGGAACTCACCGATGTTGTGGGCAGGTACTACGAGTCGGTGAACGCGTGGGACCCCACCGGGCCGCTGTCACCGGGAGCCGTCCAGCGGATGTTCCTGGACGACCTCACCGGAGCCCACGGCGCCCTGGTGCTACGGGCCGAACCGTCAAGTGCCTTCGGCGCCACCGTGCAGCCCAGTAAAAAGGGTCGCATCGAGGCGTTTGCCGTCAGCTACTCCCAAGGCCACCTGTTCCCCGAGGACGGAGCGGCGCCGTCCGCCTCGGAGGTGTTCCTTGGTGTGGAGCCCAAACTCTCCCCTAAAGACGCCGTTCGAGCCGTGTACGACCTCCTGGCCCTGATCACCCACCAGTACCCCGTACTGCTGGAACTGGACGATTCCATGGAGGCCCTGGCCGCCGTCGTCAATCCCCTGATCGAGGCCGGCGCAGCCCGGGTCCGCGGCACCGAAACACTGGTGCTCGGGGAGTAGCACCCGGCGCCGGAGCCTGTCGAGACTCCGGCGCCGGAGCCAGTATTCCCTCGGCGACTTTCCGGCCATCGGCCGCGGGCGGTCTACGGCCTCCCTGACGTCGCCTACGGAAACACCGGCTTCGTCGCCTCCGGTGATTTGGACAGGCGCAACCACATAACAACAAGGACCGATTACCGCCCATGGGCCACTCACATTCGCATGATGGTGACGACTCCACGTTGACCCGCCCGGAACTGCGCCGCCGCAAGGCGGTGCGGCGCCGGGCCGTGGTGTTGTTGAGCTGGATCTTGGTGCCGCTGGGACTGCTCACGGTGGTGGCGATGATGATGTTGTGGCCCGGAGGCGGTGATGGTGCCCCATTGGCAGGGAATCCTTACTCAGCGGCGCCGGGCGCCAGCATCGATACGGGGACGGTGCAACGAACGGCCACGGAGGACTGTCCCGGCAGTGCCGGCGGCCCGGGGGCTAGTTGTTTCATCGCCCACACGGCGGTAGCCGGCCTGGCCGATGTGCCCGTGGTGGTCAGCCCCGATGTTGTCCAAGCCCGTGGTGTGCGGGTCGGGGACAAGATCAGCTACCTGAACCTGTCGGGGCTTGTTGCCGTGACAGGTGTTCAGCAAGAGGGCCCGCAATACGTCTTCATGGATTTTGTCCGCACCCTGCCGATGGGTCTGCTGGCGCTGCTCTACGCCGTGGTGGTCATCGCCGTGGCCAGGTGGCGCGGGCTGCGGGCGATCGTGGGGCTGGGCGGGGCGTTCGCGGTGCTGTCCTGGTTCATCTTGCCCGCACTGGCTGAGGGGAAATCACCGCTGCTAGTGGCCCTGGTGGGGTCCTCTGCCATCATGTTCGGGGTACTGTATTTCGCCCATGGGTTCTCGGCCCGGACGTCCACTGCTTTGCTGGGAACCTTGTTCGGATTGGGGGTCACTGCCGGAGTCGCCTTTTGGGCTGTGGATGCGGCGGCCTTGACCGGCACCTCCGGGCACAACTCCTACCAGTTGTTGAACCTGACCCAGGGCATGTCGCTGTCAGGGATGATCCTGTGCGGGCTGGTGATTTCCGGGCTGGGCGTGCTCAACGATGTCACCATCACACAGTCCTCGGCGGTGTGGGAGCTGTATGAGCTGGCCCCGCACACCAGCGCCCGGGAGTTGTTCACCGCGGCCATGCGCATTGGGCGTGACCACATCGCTTCCACCGTTTACACCATTGCTTTCGCCTACGCAGGCAGTGCCTTGCCGGTGCTGCTGATGGTCTCCCTGTATGACCAGCCCCTGATCCAGGCCCTGACCGGTGTCGAGCTGGCGGAGGAGGTGGTGCGGATACTGGTCGGCTCCATCGGGCTGGTCCTGGCCATACCGGTCACGACAGCGGTCGCGGTCGCCGTCGTGAAGTCCACCGGCCGGGGAGCAGCTGGCGCCCGCCCCGTGGCGGAGCCTGTCGACACCAAAGTCATTGCATGCTGAAGCGCCGGGCCACCACGTCCCGGCTCCACTGCTGCGCAAACACGGCACGGACCAGCTGGTGCCGCCTGTCAAGGAACGACGCCGGCGCGGGACGTCCCAGCGCCATGTTCAGCCACGCCTGAGCAGAGGCCCGGCTGGCCGCCGCCATCCGTGACTGTGCAAAGGCCCCCAGCCGCAACCCAGTGGGTTCTCCGCGCAAGGCGCTGGTGATGATCGGGGCCAGCGCGGCGGCGTCCAACCACCCCAGGTTCATGCCCTGGCCGCCGATGGGACTGATCTCGTGGGCGGCGTCGCCAATCAAGGCCGCCCGTCCCTGAACCATGTGTGTCGCCAGCCGTGTCCGGACGCCAAAGGCGCTGAGCATCGTGTTTCCTTCCGCGGGCACGGACGTTCCCGTGCGTTCCATGATGAGCCCGGCCAAGTCAGCAGCCGATGCGCCACCAAGGAGCTGCTCCGTGTGGACCACCCAGCGCCGCATCACGCCCGGCAGCGGGAACGACTCCACAATGCCGCCGGTTTCCAAGTACAGTACCGCCGTGGCCCCGTCGGAGCCGGTGTCTGGAAAGTCCCCCATCAAATACGTGTCTGGGTAGTTGCGCCCACGCGTGGCAATCCCCAGTTCCCGGCGGACGGCCGAACGCGCCCCGTCAGCGCCAACCACCAGCCGGGCGGTGAACGTCTCGGCATGACGGCCAGATGCATGGTCAGGCCCGGTCCCGCTCAACCCGTCCCCGGCGTCAGCGGAGGCCCTGAGGGTGACCTGTGCACCGTCGTCGTGCAGGGCCGTGACACTAAGCCCGCGCAGCACGGCGCCCGGGTCGAGTTCGGCCACCCTAGCCGCAAGCAGCGCCTCGGTGCGGGCCTGCGGGAGGGCCAGGATGAACGGGTATCCGCCACCGATGCCTTCGAAGCGAAGCCCTGTCACCTCACTCCCGGCGCTGCGTGCCACACCGACAGTGATGTGCACGCCCTCGCGGATCAACGCCGCAGCGATCCCGGCGTCGGCCAGAGCTGCCAGACCCGGGGGATGGATGCCGATGGCCCGGGAATGAGTGCCGGCCTCGGTGCGCTGTTCAAGGATGCGCACCGTGAGCCCTTGTTGGAGCAGCAACGCGCCAAGGTGCAGCCCCACCGGCCCGGCGCCCACAATGAGCACATCAAGCATGGCGCTCACCCGGAGTCGGTGTGAACAGCAGCAAGTTCCGGTAGGGCCGCTCCGGGCTAACCGTCCATCCCGGGGCAATGGTTGAGCGCAGTTCGGCGGTCGTGTAGCTGCGCCTGATAGACGTCAGGCCGTCGCTGCGGATGAAGGAGCCGGGGAAAAACGGCAGGGTCCCGGCGCTGAATAGCGCGTAGGCCACCGGGCTGCGGGCTATGTCGCTGTGCATGGCCAAAGTGGAAGCCAGCTGTTCGGAGTCGGCGAGCAGGCCCGCCAGATCGGAAGGGGCGAGGTGGTGCAGGATGTGGTTGGAGATGACGACGTCGAAGGCCGCACCCTCCGCCACGAGCTCGGCGCTGAACGCCTTCCTGTAGCTCAACCCGGGAACCGGGGGCTGGGCAGTCGCGAAAGCGAACGCCCGCTCATCGGGATCGATAGCCGTGATCTGCAGCTTCAAAGCGTCCCGGGCCGCCCACTTGGCCAGGCTGCGCGCCACGTCGCCGCCGCCACAGCCGATGTCCAGCAGGGTGGTTTCGCTCGAGGCGTGCAGCAGCGGACGGATCCGGTGCCGGTAGCATCCGCGCCAGCCTGACACCACGGCGTTGATGAGCGGAAACTGCGCATAGGTGCGGTGCAGTTTTTCCGGATCACAATCCGGTGAGTCCATTTCCTCCACGGCATCGGGGTCCCGCTGCCGCAGGAACCTCGCCGGATCAGGCACGGATAGCGCTTTCAAACTCGCTCGGATCCACCCCGAAAACATCTAGCTCTGACACCGCGTCTGCCCCGCCATCCACTTCCGCAGGCAGCAACGGCAGGGGCGAAACCTTCGTGAAAAGCCCCGTCTCCACGGTCAGACCCGGCCCAAACGCCATGGCACAGATGTTCTCCCTGGCCTCCGTAGCAGGCAGGTCCAGGATGTGTTTGAGCACGAACATCACGGTGGCGCTGCTCATGTTCCCGTAGTTGCGAAGGGTCTCCCGGGCCGGGCGCAACTGTTCTTCTGTCAGCTCCAGTTTGGCCTCCACCTTGTCCAGGATGGAGCGCCCGCCGGGATGGATGGCCCAGTGGTGGATGTCCCGGTACGGGGCGGTGGCCACAACGGGGTTGTGCGCCAGCAGAGGCTCAAGTGCCGCCACAATGTGCTCGTCGATGATGCGCGGGACGTAGCTATCCAGCACCATTTCAAAGCCCTCATCGCCAATGTTCCACGCCATGGAATCCTCACCCACCGGAGTCAGCACCGTCTCAAATTCATCCAGAACTATGACGGGGCCGGTGGCGGGCAGCTCGCGGGCGGTGACCACAGCGGCTGCCGCGCCGTCGGCGAACAGGGAGGAGCCCATGATGGTGTCGGGGTTGTTGGAGGTCCGCACATGCAGCGAGCACAGCTCCGCACTGACCACCAGCACCACGGCATGAGGGTCGGCGTCGCAGAAGGCCTTCGCGGCACGCAGGGCCGGGAAGGCCGCGTAGCAGCCCATGAAGCCCAAGTGGTAGCGCTGCACGGAGGGGTTCAAGCCCAGCGCCCGGACGACCTTGTAGTCGGGGCCGGGGTTGAAGAATCCTGTGCAGGAGACGGTGATGACGTGGGTGACGTCCGCGGCGGTGATGCCCTCACAGGCGGACACCGCCTTGGTGGCCGCTTCGATGAACAGCTTGGTGGACTCCACCGTGAATAAGTCATTGCGCACCTTGGTGCTGGGGGAGAGCAGTAGCCCGGTTCCGACGTCGAAGAACACCGGGTCCTCACTGTGGAAGTCAACACTCATCTCGGCGACGGCGGTGTGCCGGGTATCGATGGCAGCGGAGTCAAAGCACGTGCGCACCAAGCGCTGGCCCAGCCGGGTCAGCCCGGGTTGGGAGGCAAACACGTCTCTGGCCTGGGGCTGCACCAAGATGGTGGGCGGAACAGCAGTTTCCAAGGATCTCAAGTTGACCGTCATAGTCCATTCTTAGGTGCCGTGGGCAACAAATACAATGGCAAGCCAGGACAAATGTTATCGGCAACAGATTTAAGGAACGTATGGGAGGAAGCCATGATTCACGGTTCCTCCCACCGGTGGCCTAAGATGGGGAGGACGCCCGATTTGTCAACAGATCCCAAGAACAGATCACATTCGGGGCCGTGGATTTGCCCGTTGGGGCCGTAGAACGATGGAGGTGACCGCACGCATGGAAGACGGACATAGTCGATCTACCGCACCGCGCGAGCCTCGCCTGCGCCATCGGAACACAACCACCTAAGTAATTCCCCGCCCATGTGGTGACCCATGGACTGCCTCCAGGTAGCATCTGGTCCACAACCCGTGGGTGGAAAGCCCGGACAGCGGTCCGGGCCAGTGGGTGTTTCCCGGCAGCGGGTTCGCGCGGTAGCGGTTGAGAGCACCACTCCCCACACCCATTTACTGCACACATTCCTTGCCCGCACCGCAGCCGCAGCCCGGTCCGCACCGCGGCATGCAGGCGTGTGCTCCCACCGGAGGGAACCGGACCATGATCAAATACCCCGTTCAGACTTTTGAGGACAGTGCCGAGCTCCTGGCCAGGGCCTTGGGCGCCCACGACCTGGCGGCAGTGTCCCGGTCCATGCTGCCGTTGAACGTCTCTGAGATTCTTGAACAACTGGAACGGCTGAGCACCATCGATCGGGCGGTGGCCTACCGCACCCTGCCCAAGGGCCGGGCCATTGAGGTTTTTGAACGTCTGGACGCTGCACTTCAAGCCGATCTGGTCTCGGGACTGCAGGAGGCCGACGTCGCCGAGGTCTTTGCGCAGCTGGGCCCCGACGACCGTGTGGCCCTCCTGGATGAACTGCCTGCCTTGGTAGCCCACCGCCTGATTTCCGGTCTTGACGAGAAGGAGCGGGCACTCACCAGCACGGTGCTCGGCTACCCGCAGGGCGCTGTGGGCCGCTACATGAGCCCCGAATTTGTCACCACCCACCCGCACCTTTCTGTGCGGGAAACCTTTGCCAGGGTGCAGGCGCACCTAGACGATGCCGAAAGTGTTTACACCATTCCCGTCACGGACGCCGGGCGCCACCTGGTGGGGGTGGTGTCCTTGCGCGACGTGCTGCGGGCGGATGACGACGCACTGGTTGCCGACGTTATGAAGCGGCCGTTGAGCTTCCCCGCAACCCAGGATGTGGAGGAAGCGGCACGCTACTGTGCCGACGCCAAGGTTCTGGTGCTGCCCATCGTGGACGCTGAGGAGCGCCTGGTCGGCATCTTGACCGTTGATGACGCCCTGCAGATCCTTGAGGATGCCGAAACGGAGGACGCCGCCCGTTCCGGCGGCACCGAACCGCTGCGTCGGCCCTACCTGGCCACCCCCGTGGGTAACATTGTGCGTTCCCGGGTGGTGTGGCTTCTGGTGCTGGCCCTGGGGGCCACGCTCACCGTCCAGGTCATCGGGGCCTTCGAGGCGACACTGGAACAGCAGGTGGTGCTTTCCTTGTTTATCCCGTTGCTGATCGGCACCGGCGGCAATACCGGTAACCAGGCGGCCACCACCATCACCCGCGCCCTGGCGCTGGGGGATGTGCGTCCGCGCGACTTCCTGAAGGTCTTTGCCCGTGAAGTGCGTGTGGGGGCCTTCCTCGGCCTACTGCTTGGCACCCTCGGATTCGGCATCGCCTCATTTGCCTTCACCGTGCCGATCGGGCTGGTCATTGGCCTGACACTGCTGAGTGTCTGCACCATGGCGGCCAGCATCGGCGGGCTCATGCCACTGTTGGGTAAGGCCGTCAGGGCCGATCCGGCGGTGTTCTCCAACCCGTTCATTTCAACGTTTGTCGACGCCGCTGGCCTGATCGTCTACTTCCTGATTGCCACAGCCGTCCTGGGCCTCTAACCCCGCCCGACGCTCTCGCAGCATTGCTGCGAGAGCGTCTTAGGCGGGTGCGGCGAGTTTGCCGGAGAAGGTGAACAGGACGGCGTCGGCCACGTCGGCGGCGGGCTTGTCGGGGCTGAACAGCAACCATTCGAGCCCACCCATCAAGGTTGCGCCGAAAACGCTGCTGGCCATGAGCAGCCGGGCGTCGGTGGACGTCCCGGGCGGCACCAGCGGGCCCAGGGCTGCCGCAAATTCGGACAGGGCCTCACGGCGCAGAGTGAACATGGACTCCTGCCAGACCCTGTCGGTGCGGAAGATCTCCGCAGCCATCAGCTTCGCCAGCGCTCGGTTGTCGGCGATCAGGGTCAGCATGGCGTTGACCATGCCTTCTATCCGACCAAACCCGTCTGTCGCCAGCCGTGCCTCCCGCAACGTGTCCGAGAGTGTGCCTACCCCGGTGGTGAGAAGTTCACCAAACAGCTGGTCTTTGGAGGCAAAGTTGTAATACACGCTGCCCTTGGCGACTCCCGCCCGTTCTGCCACCTCATCCATGGTGGTGCCGGAAATCCCATGCAGGGCACCCAGCTCCAGTGCGGCGCTCAAGATTGCCTGCTTGGTCGCTGAGATGCGCGGCATGGGATTCCTTTGTCAGAGAGGGGTTAGCGGGTGAAGAAAGCGGCGGATTACATTTCCAGTTCCGGGTGCAGGCGCTTGATGGTGAAGACGCGCTGGCGTCCGGCGCTCCACGAACTAATAGCCACCGAGCCAACAGTGACGACGACCAGGAAGGCGACCGAGATCCACATACGGGAGTCTATTCCACCTGTCATCAACTCCCGAAGTCCGTTCACCACATAGGTGGCCGGCATAAACGGGTGCAGGGCCTGGAAGAAGCCGGGGGTGGTTTCCACCGGGTAGGTGCCCCCTGAGGAGCTGAGCATGAGCATGAGCAGGACCAGGCTGACAACCCTGCCTGCCGCGGTGCCCAAGACGATGATGAACATCTGCTGGAGTGCAAGGAATGTCACCGTTGTCAGGTAGATGAACGCTGCCATGGCCAGCGGGTACACAGGGTCAAGCTTGAGCCCCCAGAGCAGCACGGCCACCATGATCAACACCTGGCCCAACCCAATGGCCAGGGCGGGCAGCAACCCGGTCAGCACGGCCCGAATCCCCGAAGCGCCGGCGGCCAGTGCCCGGGTGGGCAGGGCACGCAGCAGCAACCAGGAGATGAGGGCGCCAACAAAGGCGGCCAGGGCGATGAAGAACGGGGCAAAGCCCACACCAAAGCTGGAGGACTTGTTATCCCAGCTGGCGTTGACGCCCACGGGGTTGGCCAGCACTTGCGCCTTCTCATCCAGTAGGGAGGACGGATCGTTCGGCACTGCCGCACCGCCGTCGCTGAGCTTCTGGGTCAAGGTGGTGGAGCCTGCGGCCAGCTTCCCGGCCCCTTCCGAGAGGGCTGAGCCGCCCTCTACAAGCTTCCCGGCCCCGGCCACCAGATCGTCGCTGCCAACACGCAGCGATCCTGCGCCGGCGGCGAGGGAGGAGGCGCCGTCATTGGCTGAGGACGCGCCGGCGGCGAGCTGTGCTGCACCGCCGGAAATACCGGCTGCCCCTGCCGCAACGTCATCAGAACCGGTGGCCGCGCTCGCGGCTCCGGCGGCCAGCTTGCCGGCCGCGTCATGGAGCTTGCCGGCGCCGTCCGCCAGGGTTTGGGCACCAGTGGCGGCGTCGCCAACACCAGTGGTCAGTTTGCCCACACCGCCGGATACCGCTGCGGCGCCCTTCGCGAGCGAGTCGGCACCAGAAGCGAGCGCGGTGGTGCCGTCAGTGGAGAGCTGGTGAACCCCGGCGGCCAGGGCCGCCGAGCCGCCGGCAACTGGACCCAGCTGGCCTTGGAGTCCCTGGAGCTGCTCAATGGTGATGGTTTCACCGTTCTGGGCCTTGGTGATCAGTTCACTAAGATTTTCGGCGGCAGTAGCGGCCCCGGCGGAGACCCCGTCAGCGTTGGTGGCCAGCGTTGTCACCGACCCGGAGACCTTGGCTGCGCTCGCCGACAGGACCGCTGCGTTCTCCGATACCGAGGTGGCTCCTGTGCCCAATGTTTGGGCCTCAGGGAGCGAGTCCTTCAACTTCGTCGCCAAGGAGGAGGACCCGTCGGCGAGGGTCTTGCTCGCTGTCGCCAGTTGGCCTGCACCGTTGGAAAGGGTCCCCACACCGCTGGCCAGGGAGTTGGCTCCGGCGGACAGTGAGATGGCGCCGTTGTTCAGGGATGCCGTTCCACCTGCCAGCGTGTTGACGCCCTGAGACAAGGCCATGGCCCCGGTGGCCAGCTGGCCGGCACCGGCTTGCAAGGTCACGGACCCGTCAGCCAGCGAGTTCATGCCAACAACAAGCGTCCCTGCGCCGTCCTTGGCAGTGTCGAGTCCGCCGGTGATTTCAGCGGAACCGTCGGCCGCAGCTCGCAGCCCAGTGCCGGCGTCGTGCAAGCCCACAAGCAAGGTGTGCGAGGTTTGTTCGCCCAACTGCGTGGCGACGGCGTCGCGCACCTGGGACATGGCCTGCTTACCGAGCACGGTGGAGAGGAAGTTGTTGGAGTCGTTGTACTGCACATCTAGCATGGTTTGTGCGGGCTTGTCGGTGCCTACCGAGACGGCGTTGGTGGAGAAATCCGCCGGGATGCTCAAAGCAAAGTAGTACTTGCCGTCGGCTACGCCTTGTGCCGCATCGGCGGCGTCAACCTGGTCCCATTTGAGCTCCATGCCTCCCATCAGCTCGTTGGCCAGGTCGGTGCCGGCATGGACTGATTCGGTGCCGTTCATGGCGCCGGTGTCCTCGTTGACCAAGGCCACGGGGAGATCATTCATGTGCTTGTCGGGGGCTTGGAAGGCCCAGAGATACAGGGCGCCGTAGATCAGGGGGATGAACAGCATGACGGCGACGGCGATCTTGGGCATCGTGCCGCGTTTGAAACGGCTCAGTTCGGTGCCGGAGGATAGGAAGGCAAACATTTAGCGGGACTCCTCGATCAATTCAGGCTGTGCTGCGGTGTGTGTCATGTCTACGATCTCCGGGTGGCTTTCCAGGGCATCCCAAAGATCGGCGTCAAGGGAGGTAGCGGAGACCACGACGGCGGTGCTTTCGCTGGCGATGTGCGCCAGGCGCCCCCACAGTACGGCGCGGGATTCGCGGCTGCGGACCTGTTCCAGGTCGTCGACGAACAAAATCTCCGGCCCACTCATCAGGGCAAGAGTGATCCGCAGCAAGAACTTTTGGGTGTCGGACAGGTCCCAGATGATGGTGCCAGCGTGGGGGATGGGCTCGGAGCCAAAGACGGGCCTGCAGACCTGGGCCACGTCCACGTCGTTGAGCTTGCGGACCAGCGAGAACCACGGGGAAAGCCAGGCCCGGCGTTCCCTCAGGGCGGCTCCCACGGTGACGGAATCTTCGAGGTCGTCGATGCCGGCAAAGCCGCACACAGAGGATAGCTTCTGCACCGCCCTGAGATGGTGCGGAAGGCGGTACTCCCCAACGGTGAGCTCTCCGGCACCGGGCCTCATCCTCCCGGCCAACGTCAGGAGGAGGCTTGTGCGACCGCTTCCGACATCGCCGCGCAAGACGCTCAGGCCGTCGCCGATTTCAAAGGTAAGCGGGCCGTAGACGGGCCCGCGGCTGGCGGACAGCTCAAGGCTGTCGGCGTTGATATGCACCAAGGTTCCTTTCATGACGCGGGACGGTGCTGGCGGGGTTGCCAAGGCAGGGTTCCGGCAAAATCACTTCTTTATACTGACTAGTCAGTTTAGCAATATCTTTAGCGTGCGGTTGACCAGCAGGCAAGTGAGCTTGTTCACTGCGCAGATGACGCGGGTTCACAGGGTTCTAACCCCTGTTAGCTGCACAATCGACAGCGGGGATGCCGGAAAACGCCCGTGACGCATCCCTCGTTGGCGGGCAGGGGCTTAATTTGGACGGATTTGAGAGAATTGAGAGGTGACTGTCACCGATATCCCCACCAGCGACACCAAGCTGGACCTCCCGCCCCTGAAACTTGGCAACATCACCGTGGAAACCCCCGTGGTGCTTGCCCCCATGGCCGGAATCACCAACACCGCTTTCCGCCGGCTCTGCCGCGAGCACGGCGGCGGCGTCTTCGTCTCCGAAATGGTCACCTCCCGTGCCCTGGTTGAACGCACGCCGGAGTCCATGCGGCTGATCAGCCACGACGAGGATGAGAAGATCCGCTCCGTGCAGTTGTACGGGGTTGACCCTCAAACCGTGGGCAGGGCTGTGCGCATGCTGGTCGAGGAAGACCACGCGGACCATATCGATTTGAACTTCGGCTGCCCCGTGGCGAAAGTGACCCGCCGTGGCGGGGGAGCGGCACTGCCGTGGAAGATCGATTTGTTCACCGCCATTGTGAACACGGCAGTCAAGGAGGCCGCCCAGGGCGGTATTCCGCTGACCATCAAGATGCGCAAGGGCATTGACGATGACCACCTGACGTATCTGGAGGCCGGGCGGATCGCCCGCGACGCCGGTGTTGCCGCCGTAGCGCTGCACGGGCGCACAGCCAGCCAGTTCTACTCCGGCAAGGCCGACTGGGACGCCATCGCGAGGCTCCGCGAGGCCCTGCCTGACATCCCGGTGCTGGGCAACGGCGACATCTGGAGCGCCGAAGACGCCGTCGCCATGGTGCGTCAAACCGGCGTCGACGGCGTGGTGGTGGGCCGCGGCTGCCAGGGACGCCCATGGCTTTTCGGTGACCTGATGGCAGCCTTTGAGGGCAGCGATGACCGGCACAGGCCCGGTCTGGCCGAGGTCTCCGCAGCCGTGTACCGCCACGCCGAGTTGCTCGTGGACACCTTCGACGACGAAAACAAGGCCCTGCGTGACATCCGCAAGCACATGGCCTGGTACTTCAAGGGATATGTGGTGGGCGGGGAGTTGCGCGCCCAGTTGGCGGCCGTGCCCACCCTGGAGGTCCTGCGCGGCCTGTTGGATCAGCTCGACATGGACTCCCCTTACCCGGGCCAGGACGCCGAAGGGCCCCGCGGCCGGGCAGGAACACCCAAACGCACCGCCCTGCCGGAAGGCTGGCTGAACGAGCGCACACTCAGCGGCTCACAAAAAGTTCAGCTCGCCGGCGCTGAACTGGACGTCTCCGGCGGGTGAGGCACCCCGTTGGCCCTAAACTTAGGGGCATGTCCTCAGATTTAGAGCCAGCATACGCCCCGCACGATGAGCAGCGTTGGGTGCAAGAAGCCCCCAAATCAAGTTTCCGTACCGTCTTCGAGCGGGACCGGGCGCGGGTTTTGCATTCCTCAGCCCTGCGCCGGCTCGGTGCCAAGACCCAGGTGGTGGCCCCGGACACCGATGACTTTGTCCGGACCCGGCTCACTCACAGCCTGGAGGTGGCCCAGATCGGCCGCGAGCTGGGGCGGACCCTGGGCTGCGACCCGGACGTGGTGGACACGGCATGCCTGGCCCACGACCTGGGCCACCCGCCCTTCGGTCACAACGGAGAATCGGTCCTGAACGATCTCTCCCACGACATCGGCGGTTTTGAGGGCAACGCCCAGACGCTGCGCCTGCTGACCCGGCTGGAGTCGAAGGTGTTGACGGCCGACGGCGGCTCGGCCGGCCTGAACTTGACCCGCGCCTCCCTTGACGCCTCCGCCAAATATCCGTGGCTGGCCGCCGACGCCCCCTTGATCGACGGGCGCCGCACCAGCAAATTCGGAGCCTATGTCGATGACCTTCCGGTCTTTGAGTGGCTACGACGCAACGCTCCCACGGGGAAAAGCTGCATCGAGGCGCAGGTTATGGACTTAGCCGACGACATCTCCTATTCGGTCCACGACGTGGAGGACGCCATTGTGGCCGGCCATGTGCAGCTGAAGTGGCTGGCGAATCCGGACCAGCGCAACCGCGTACTGGGCTACACGCAGCAGTGGTACCTGCCCGCCATGGACACCGCTGAGATCGACGCGGCCCTGCAACGGCTGGAAGCAACCAACGTGTGGGTCCGCCACGCGGACGGCAGCCGGGCCTCGATGGCGGCGCTGAAGGACATGACCAGCCAGCTGATCGGGCGTTTTTGCCAAAGCGCTGTCGGTGCCACCCGTGCCATCTACGGGCCCGAACGCCTCACCCGGTACGCGGCGGACGTCGTCGTTCCCCAGGAAACGGCTGTGGAAATCGCCGTCATGAAGGGGCTGGCGACCACCTTCGTCATGACCACCGATCACCGCCAGCCCATCTACCAGCGCCAGCAGGACGTGCTCGGCGAGCTCGTGGCGGTGCTCAGTGCCACCGGTGACGCGCACCTGGAGACCATGTTTGCCGCTGACTGGCGTGAAGCGAACGACGACGGCGCCCGGACACGGGTGGTCATCGACCAGATAGCGTCGCTGACGGATGTTTCGGCGTTGGCGCTGCACGAACGACTCGTGGGGACCGAACGCACACTGCTTTAGGTAGTGCCGCCACGTTGCGTTCACGTAAACTGGCGGTGTGGCTGGGCTAATTAAACGAGAAGACATAGACGAGGTGCGAACGCGCACCGACCTCAAAGAAATCGTCGACGCCTACGTCACCTTAAAATCCGCAGGAATCGGCTCCTTCAAGGGCCTGTGCCCGTTCCACGACGAGCGCAGCCCCTCCTTCCATGTGCGCCCCCAGATGGGCTATTTCCACTGTTTTGGTTGCCAGGAGAGTGGCGATGTCATCTCCTTCATCCAGAAGATGGACCACATTCCCTTCTCTGAGGCGGTGGAAAAACTTGCGTCCCGCATCGGCTTCGAACTCCACTACGAGGACGGCGGGACGGGCCCGCGCCGCGAAGACGTGGGGCGGCGGCAACGGCTCCTGGATGCCCACAAGATCGCTGGTGAATTCTTCCGCGAACAGCTTCTGACCCCGGCCGCTACCACGGCACGGCAGTTCCTGGCTGAGCGCGGTTTTGAACGCAGCGCCGCCGACCACTTTGGGGTCGGGTTTTCCCCTCAGGGCTGGGATTCGCTACTCAAGCACCTGAGCGCGAAGGGCTTCACCCACGAGGAGCTCAAGCTCACCGGCATGTTCTCGGAAAGTTCCTCCGGTGCCAGCCAGAACAGGATCTACGACAGGTTCCGCGGCAGGCTCATGTGGCCCATCCGGGACATCGCCGGGGATACCGTGGGCTTTGGCGCCCGCAAGCTCTTCGAGGACGACCAGGGCCCGAAGTACCTGAACACCCCCGAAACCCAGCTCTACAAGAAGTCCCAGGTCCTGTACGGGATCGACCTGGCCAAGCGCAACATCGCCTCTAAGCGGCAGCTGGTGGTGGTGGAGGGCTACACCGACGTCATGGCCTGCCACCTGGCTGGCGTGGATACGGCCGTGGCAACCTGCGGCACCGCCTTCGGTGCCGAGCACATCAAGGTGGCCCGCCGGCTGCTGTCCGACGACGGCAGTGGGGGAGAGGTGGTCTTCACCTTCGACGGCGACGCCGCCGGGCAAAAGGCGGCCCTGAAGGCGTTCGATGAGGACCAGCGCTTCGTGGCGCAGACCTTTGTGGCCGTGGAGCCCTCCGGAGCTGACCCCTGCGAGCTGCGCCAACGCGGCGGTGACGAGGCCGTGCACTCCTTGATCCGCTCCCGACGGCCCCTGTTTGAATTCGCCATCCGCTCCACACTGGCCAAGTTCGACCTGAGTACCGTGGAAGGGCGGGTGAGCGGGCTGCGGGCCTCAGCTCCAGTGGTGGCCGCCATCCGCGACGGCTCCACCCGGATGGGCTACAGCCAGGCACTGGCAGGCTGGCTGGGTATCGCCGACCCCAACGAGGTGCTGCGCGCGGTCAAGGGCGCCGAGAAGCGGGCCCACGCTCAGCCTTCCCACAGCCCTGCCACACAGCATCCGGGGAGCTCTCCGAGCGCCCCGGCGCGCGGTGACCGCGGGCCGGGTGCAGGCAACGGCGTCGGAACTACGCCACTGCCAGCTGAACCGGAGTTTTCCCGGCCCGACCCGAGGGATCCGCAGGGGCGCATGGAACGTGAAGCCCTGGAAGTGGTGCTCCAACACCCCGGCTTGCTCTCCACAGGCAATTGGCAACACTTCCATGCCACTGAATTCATGATCCCTGCCTACAAGGCGCTCCAGCATGGCATTGCGGCGGCGGGGGAGTCGTTGGCTGCATCCTCGCAATGGCTGGAGGCTGTGCGGGAGAACGTTCCGCCCGTCCTGTCCTCGCTAGTGTCGGAGTTGGCGCTGAGCCCGCTGCCGGCCACCAAGGAGGAAACGCTGAACAGGTACTGCCGCGACATCCTGCGCAGGCTCTTTGAGATGCAAATCACGCGGTTGAAGCAGGAACGCCTCGGGGCCTTGCAACGCATGGACCCGGCAGTGGATCCAGAGGGCTATCAGATGCTTCAGCGTGAGCTGATGGAGCTGGAAACTGCCCGTAGGGCGTTGCGGGGGGACTGAATCTGGGCTCGGCGGCGCCTTCGATTTCGCAACCAGGCCAGCCTTTGTTATTGTTGTTTCTGCGCGATCCTCTGTAGCTCAATTGGCAGAGCATTCGACTGTTAATCGAAGGGTTACTGGTTCAAGTCCAGTCAGAGGAGCCAACACTCGATGGCCCGTTCCTGTCTCAGGAACGGGCCATCGCTTTGACGGAAAGCCAATTTCCGTGCGGTGCCCGCGCACGAACAAATACAAAGGATGTTGGGCGTTTTGTTTTTCTGAAAATGCCCTGCTAATCTATTGTCTGCTTCATTCCTCTGTAGCTCAATTGGCAGAGCATTCGACTGTTAATCGAAGGGTTACTGGTTCAAGTCCAGTCAGAGGAGCTTGCAAATAAATCCCCCGCACTCTTTATGAGTGTGGGGGATTTGTTTTCCCCGAATCCATAGAATCGGTGCCTAGATCTTAGGCACCAGGCGCGGGCGCACAATGAACCACAGGGCCGCCATAGCCAACAGGCTGCACGTCCCCATGACGGCGGCCATGGGCGTGGCCGTCGAAACGCCCACTAGGCCCACCACCGGGGTAATCAAACCGGCGAACCCAAAGGTTGCAGCGCCCAGGAGCGAAGCCGCTGTGCCTGCCTGTTTGCCGTTGCGAGCCAGTCCCATGACCTGGACGGAGGGGAACATGAACCCTGTGGCGCAGATGAAAAACCACAGCGGCACGATTGCACCCCACAGGCCAAGCCCCAGCTGGTCGCACACCACCATGGCCGCAGCCGCGGCCACCTGCCCCACCGTCGCCCATGCGATCACCCACTGCGGTCCGGTATGGCGCATGATCCGCGCCGCGGTCTGCACGCCTGCCACCACGCCCACGGAGTTCACGGCGAACAAGAACCCATACTGTTGCGCCGTAAAGCCGTAAGTTTCCTGGAACAAGAACGTCGACGCCGACAGGTAGGTGAACAAGGCGGCGAAGTTCAGCCCTCCCACAAAGAGCGTGCCAACAAAAATCCTGTCACTGAACACCGCCTTGTAGCGGTCCGTGACGCTCACGCCGTCGGACTTCCGCTTTTCCGGCGGCAGCGTTTCAATAATGAAGACAAAAGCGGCAACCACCACCAAGGTCCCATACCCGGCCAGGAACCAGAAGATCCCGGGCCAGTCCATGACGCCCAGCAGCTGGGAGCCGATGACCGGGGCCAGAATGGGTGCCATGCCGTTGACCAGAGCCATGCGAGAGAGCATCCTCACCAACTGGTAGCCGCCAAAAAGGTCCCGGACCATGGCCATGGCCACCACGCCGCCGCCGGCTGCGCCAATGCCCTGCAGGACACGGAAGACGCCCAGCATGGTGATGTCCGTGGACATGGCGGCGCCAACGGAGGCCAGCACGTGCACGGCGGTGGCTACGATCAGCGGCACGCGCCGACCAAATTTGTCGCTGAATGGGCCCACGATCAGCTGGCCGGCGGCAAAGCCGATCGTGGTCGCGGTCAGTGTCAGCTGCACGGCGGTGGCGCTGACACCGAGTTCCTTGCCAATGATTGGGAACGCCGGGAGGTACAAGTCAATGGTGAATGGGCCCAAGGCGGTCAGCAGACCAAGTACCAGGATGTAAATGAGCTTTTGTCGCCGGGACAAGCTGTCGCCGGGGTGAATGGTGGGGGTCAAAACATGGTTCCTAGCTGGCGAGAATTTAGGGTGCTGACGTGCAAGCCGCCGCTGATGATTTCCGCGTGTGCTTGAGTGTTTATGTTATGCGTATCTTGCGCCCCAGTGGAACGATTTAGGCGAGCACGATTGTTCTTGCGGGCCGGAAAAACAATCCGGGCACCAATGCCGTTACGTCACGGTGGGAACCCCCCATGGACTTGGATGGTAATTTTGTCTTTATAGCAGTGTCGCAAGCAATACCGGCACGCAAAGATTTTGGAGCCGGAATGACGGTCGCGGAAGCAAATGATGGAGGCAGTCCCATGACAGGTGCGCAACACGACGTGCACGTCGAAGCCGAGGAACACCGAGCGCCTGACGGCTCAACCCTGGTGTCCGCGATCAAGACAACGGCCAGGCTGGTGCCCCGCCAGATTACCGACGAGATTGACCTTGCCAAACTGGAACTCGGGCACAAGAAAGCACGGGTGGGTGGTGTGGCGGTTTTCGCCGCCCTGGCCCTGGTGTTCCTGGCATTACTGGTCATTGCCTTAGTGGTGGCAGCCATCGCGGGGCTGGCCACGGTCATGCCGCTGTGGCTGTCAGCCCTGGTGATCAGCGCCACACTACTGGTCCTGATTGCCATCTGCGGACTCGTAACGTTCACGAAGTTCAAATCCCTGCTGCCACTGCTGCCAGAAAATGCCTGGCGGGGAATTCGGCACGACCTAGGCATCCTTCGCGAAGGCCGGGACTTTGACCCCTCCACGCTCCTTCCCAAGAAGCTGAGCAAGGAAGAGAAGAAAGCACAAAAGATGCACGCAGAGGCCGCAGCCGCTCAGGCGAAGGCCGAACGCGAGGCCAAGGCCGCCGAACTCGGCCCCAAGGCAAACGAGCACGAACTCATTGAACGGACCAACACCCGCCGCGAGCATTTGGCGTCCCTGCGCGAAGAGTTGCTGGAACAAGCCCACGTGAAGAAGCAGACCGGGTATTTGCTGGACCAAGCCAAGGTCAAGGCAAAAAGCACGCTCAGTTCCACAGCGGGAGGACCAATGGCCCAGGGGATTGAAACAGTGAAAACGCGGTGGAAACCACTGAGCGTCTTCGCCGTGTCTGCCACCGCTTGTGTGTTGTTGCTGCGAAAGTTATTCAAGAAGTAACACGCTTGTCCAGTCAGGCGCCGACAACGGTGCGATGGCGTGCAAAGAACTAATCCTCGGGGAGGGGTGAGAGAAGATGGCTGCCGGATCCAGTACGCGCATGGCCAATCCGAACGCCATTGTCACCATTCCCAATATCATCACCGTAGTGAGGTTTCTGGGGACCCCTTTGTTTGTTTGGCTGGTGCTGGTCAAAGAAGAGTACGGCTGGGGTGTTTTTGTCCTCGCCATGATGGGGTGCACCGATTGGATTGACGGGTTCGTGGCCCGCAAGCTGAACCAAGCCTCAAAGCTGGGCCGCATGATGGACCCCGTGGCTGACAGGGTGGCTCTCGTAGCCGTCGTGATCACCATGGTCATCGCCCACATCCTGCCGCTGTGGCTGTTGCTGCTGCTGTTGATTCCCGACGTCGTCCTACTTGCCGTCACACTGTACTTCTTCCGTGGCGATGCCGGGCTGAGGGTCACCATGTTGGGCAAGACACGCACTGCCGCGTTGATGATCGGCACGCCCATGTTGCTGCTCGCCAAGGCGCTTGATTCGGATTTCACGTTTGTGCTGTCCTGGGTGATCCTGGCTGCGGCCATGGTGATGCACGTCATCGCCTTTAGTCAATACTTCCGCGCAGTGCTCCTCAAGCACCGGCAAATCCACCATCCGGCACCTGCGCAGGAACAGCCGCCTGCCATGGGCCAGCCGTGATGGGCATAGCCGTGGCCTGTGCCGTGGCGGGGGCGTTTTTCCTCGCCTTCGGGGCGCAGCGACAAGGCAGTGCCGTGCAAAGCAACACCGGTGGTTTGGCGTTGGGCGGCTCAAGTTTGTTGCGGCTCATCCGCAACCCGCGCTGGGTTGTTGGGTTGCTGCTCCTGGGTGCGGGCATGGTGTTGAACGTGGTGGCCCTCACCCTGGGCACCTTGACGGTCATCCAACCCATTGGTGCCATCGCCTTGGTGATTACCACCATCGTCAACTCACGCGACCAAGGCCTCCGGATCAACCGCGCAACAGTGGTGGCGATCAGCGCCTGTGTCACCGGTAGTGCGCTGTTCGTGCTTCTGGCCGTGAACGTGGTCAGTGAAAATACCCACGTCACAGTCCAACAAGAGCTGACCGTGGTGCTGTTGCTCGCCGTCGTGCTTGGTATTTTTGGTGGCGCACTGGTGATGTTCAAGCACAAGCTCAAGGCGTTCTTCTACATTCTTGGCGCCGGAGTGCTCTTTGGCTTTGTGGCAGTGTTGACACGCATCATTTCCAAACAGTTCTTTGACCCCAACGGGCTGTTTCTGCTCAACGTGCAATGGTATTCAATCATTGCGATTGCTGCTGCCGGCGGCCTAGGCAGTTGGTTTGTGCAAAGCGCCTACGCCAGCGGGCCCCCTGACCTTGTCATCGCAGGGCTGACGGTCATTGATCCGATGATTGGCATCGCCATCGGCATTGTGATCCTAGGTGAGTTGCGTCCCGATGTGCCGCCGGTGATAGCGATATCCATGGCGGGAGCGGCATTGCTTGCTATCGTGGGTGTTGTTGCGCTGTCGCGGCACCATCCGGACGTGGTCAAACGGCGGGCGGATGCCAAAAGGGAGCCACGGAAGTAATGCAAGATTGGCCGTGCAATAGTGGGGCCTCAAGACCAGAAGTACGACGGCGTTCTGACCCCTGCGGTTGACTTCCGTCGGGTGCCGGTCAGGTCCGGCCACCAAACAACCCACCAGGAGTTTTATCCCGTGACATCCACACCCGGCGAGAGCCCGCAGAAGCCGTTGACGATCTTGATCGCCGCCGACACTTACCCGCCGCACATCAATGGCGCGGCGCAGTTCTCGTTCCGGTTGGCCTCTGGTATGACTGCGCGCGGCCATGAGGTTCACGTGATTGCGTGCCGCCCGGACAGCGGACCCATGTACACCGAAAATCGCGACGAGGCCACCGTGCACCGCGTGCGCTCTCGCTCGGTCCCCACGAACGAATACTTCCGCATCAGCTTGGGGTGGGAGATCAAGAAGGACATCATTGCCTTGTTCGACGTCATCAAGCCCGATGTTGTGCATGTGCAAAGCCACTACATGATTGGTGGACGTGTGGTGTCCGAGGCCCAGAAGCGCGGCATCAGGATTGTGGCCACGAACCATTTCATGCCCGAGAACCTGAACCCGTTCCTGCCGTTCCCGCAATGGTTCAAGAACATTGTTGGGCGGGTTTCCTGGCGCGACATGGGCAAGGTTATGGGCAAGGCTGACGTGGTCACCACGCCCACCCCGCTTGCGGCTAAGGCCATGCACCAGCACGCGTTCCTGTCCAAGGTGCTACCGCTGTCCAACGGCATCGAGGTTGGCAACTATGAGTTGGACCCCGGTGAGATCGTGGAAGCGAACCCGTACCTGACCGTGGCCTTTGTGGGCAGACTTGCCGAGGAAAAGCACATAGACGTGCTCATTGACGCCATCGCCAAGTCGCCAGCCGACCTGGACCTGCACTTGATTGTGGTCGGTGGCGGCGAGGTCAAGGCCGCGTTGAAGGCTCATGCTGAGAGGCTGGGGCTCTCCTCGCGTGTCAAGTTCACTGGCCTGATCAGTGACGAGGAACTGCGCGACGTCTATTTGAAAGCTGACCTGTTCGTCATGCCCGGTACGGCCGAGCTGCAGTCCTTGGTCACCTTGGAAGCCATGAGTGCCTCCACACCCGTGATCCTGGCAAACGCCATGGCCCTGCCCCACTTGGTGGACGACGGAGTCAACGGCTACTTGTTCGAGCCAAACAACAGTGACGACCTGGCCAGCAAGATCACCACCATCATGCGCCTGTCCCCTGAAGACCGAGCAGCCATGGGTGCGGCAAGCCACGCGATGGTGGCCAAACATGGGTTGAAGAAGACACTTGACACCTTTGAGGACATTTATCGTGGCGGCAGCTACGAGGATCACGCAGTTTAGCGGCAAACATATTAGTATTGCAGAAGTGCTTTTCCCAGCGGGCGATATTCGGCCGGGCAGGGCACCATGCACGGGGCCATAGCTCAGCTGGTTAGAGCGCGGGACTCATAATCCTAAGGTCCTCGGTTCAAGTCCGAGTGGCCCTACGTGTAAGGCCGCAGGTATCTAACCTTTTTTCGGGTTGGGCACCTGCGGCTTTTTGTTTTCTCCGGCTGGACCGCCACCCATCGCTGAGGTAGCCGGCCCGCGCTCAGACACGCCCTGCGCCGAGCATGTCTGAGCGTGGACCGGCTACCTCGGTGCAGTTGCCACCTCTGCGACCCGCCCCAACTGTGCGTCCTCCACCGTGCGGCGAAGTTCCCGGATCTCGGCCAATAGCTGCGCCGCATGTTCCGCGGTTGCGCTTTCAGCCTTGGATTCTGTGGCCGACACCTTCTCGACGAGCCAGCTTGCCAATGTGGCCGTGACAACGCCAAGCAGCGCGGTGCCGCCAATCATGAGGCAAACGTCAATGCCGCGGCCAAGGCCCGTTACCGGAGTGAAATCACCGTAGTCCACGGTGGCTACGTTGACCACTGACCACCAAAGCGCCTCAGAGAAGGTCGTGATCGACGAGCCCGGCGCGTTCTGCTCGGCGTCATACATGGCCAGCGCCTCAATGTAGACAAGCAAGGCTGAAGCGCAGATGACGTAGGTGACAACGCGTCCTCGCAGGGCGTTGCTGGCTACGCGGTGAAGGACGCTGACCAGTGTCACCAGGCGCAGTCCAAGGCGAACAGTCCCCGGGTGACAGAGATGAAGTGGGTTGCTGCTGTCAGCCGTCGTACGGTATGTTACTCATGAGTAACATGTTCGCTTTGATGTCGAACCGGTGACTTTCAAAGAAGAGATCAAGCAAAGGAATGTCCATGTCCAAGGCTGCAATTGACTTAAAGAACCTCCCTTACGCCGACGGCGACTTCTATGGCTTTGAGCAGTTGCTCAGCGACTCTGAGCGTGAGCGTCTGCAAGTGATTCGTGATTTCCTGGCCAAGGAAGTCAAGCCCATTGCGGTGGATTGCTGGAACCGTGGCGAATTCCCGATGGAATTGATCCCCAAGCTCGCCGAGTTGGACATCGCCAGCCCGGTTCACCGCCAGGGCTACTCAAACGTCTTTGCTGGAATCTGCCATGCCGAATTCACCCGGGCGGATGCCTCAATTGCCACCTTTATGGGCGTCCACGACGGCCTGTTCACCGGCTCCATTGAAGCGCTGGCCTCCGAGGAGCAAAAGGCTGCCTGGCTGCCGGACATCTATTCCCTGAAGAAGATCGGGGCCTTCGGGCTTACCGAACCATTGGGCGGGTCCGATGTTGCTGGCGGCACCCGCACCACGGCAGTTCGCGATGGCGAGAACTGGATCCTCAATGGAGCCAAGCGGTGGATTGGCAACGCGACGTTCGCGGACTGGGTTGTCATCTATGCCCGCGACGTGGCCGACAACCAAGTCAAGGCGTTTCTGGTGGACACCACCTTGCCCGGCTACAGCGCCACCAAGATCGAAAACAAAATCTCTTTGCGCACGGTGCAAAACGCTGACATCCTGCTGGAAAACGTGGTGGTTCCCCACGAGTACAAGCTCGCTGGCGGTAACAGCTTCAAGGACGCCAACAAGGTCTTGAAAGTAACCCGCCTCGCCGTGGCCTGGCAGGCCGTTGGTCAGCAGATGGCGGCCTTTGACGTGGCCCGCCGCTACGCAGTGGAACGTCAGCAATTCGGCCGGCCCATCGCCTCCTTCCAGTTGGTCCAGGATCAGCTCGTGAAGATGCTCGGCAACACCGTGGCCTCCATGGGCATGATGGTCCGGCTGGCCCAACTCGAGGACCAAGGGATCGCCAAGGACGAGCAATCCGCCCTAGCTAAGGCATTCACTACGGCCCGTATGCGCGAAACAGTCGCCATGGGCAGGAGCATCCTTGGCGGCAACGGCATTGTCACTGACTACGAGATGGCCAAGATTTTCGCCGACGCCGAGGCCATCTACTCCTACGAGGGCACCCACGAGATCAACACTCTCGTCACGGGCCGGGCCATCACGGGCATCTCCGCGATCGTGTAGCGGAACCTGATCGTCGCGGCCGGGGGCCGTTGTGGTGATTCGCCCATCGCCAGCCACTGGTGAATCACCACAACGGCCCCCGCGTTCGTAAAAGGGCGCAGCTACCGCACCACCGGCAGCAGCACCGACGGGCGCAAGTCGAGGATGAATTGTAACGGGTTGAGGTAAACATCGCCACGGCGCACGCCCCAGTGCAGGCAACTACTCAGTCCGGGCGGGCCGGAATCGCAATGGGTCGGTGCTGTCAGCGTGCCCAGTTGGGAACCTTTGGCAACGGTGCTGCCCGCCACCAGCGTTGAGACCACGGGCTCGAAACTGAGCCGCAGGCCGTCTGCGGTGGCAATTGTCAGCACCGGCCTGTCCACCACCATGCCGGCAAAGGTCACAACACCATCCGTGGGTGCCCGTATGGAAGCCCCCGATGTTCTCAGCAAATCCACACCCCGGTGCCCGCTGAGCCACGGTTTGGCTGGCGGATTGAAAGCGTGGATCACCCGGGGTGGCCCGCCGGATTGCGGTCCGGCCAGCGGCCAGGCCCAGGCAAGCGACGCTGGCAGAGGCCGTGCCGCCGTCGTGCTCGAAGATGTGTTTGCACCAACGCTAACCGTCGAACCGGACAAGGGAAATACACTCGTTGCCAAGACGAATGCCGCAACGAAGCGCCAGCTGCCATGTCGATGAACTGTGTTCATGAACCAAGTCTGCGCCGCACCAGGAACGCAGGTGGCGCACTGCCCTGCAATTGTGCACAGAACGGGGGAGCGGGACCTCTGTGGAGGGACAATTGTGGTTGGATGCGCAGGTTCCACTGTAGTAACATAGCTAGAGCAGTGTGCTATTTGCACGCTGACTACGCGCACCCCACCCTGACGAGTAGCCGGAGGAATCCGGAAACTGCCAACGGATTGTGCCCATACGGTCCGCCTCACAGCGGTTTATGGGAATCGCAATGGGTGCCAGGAGCAGGACCTTGGCGGAAATTTTGCCACAGGTTCCAAGCTAAAGAACCGTAAACTATATGAAGGAGCGCCGGCATGCCCGTCGTAACTATGCGCCAGCTGCTTGACAGCGGCGTCCACTTTGGACACCAGACCCGTCGTTGGAACCCGAAGATGAAGCGATTCATCCTGACGGAGCGCAACGGCATCTACATCATCGACCTGCAGCAGTCACTGTCTTTCATTGACCGCGCTTACGAGTTCGTTAAGGCCACCGTTGCACACGGCGGCACCGTACTCTTCGTCGGTACCAAGAAGCAGGCTCAGGAAGCCATCGCAGAGCAGGCCACCCGTGTTGGCATGCCGTACGTAAACCAGCGCTGGTTGGGTGGCATGCTCACCAACTTCCAGACGGTTTCCAAGCGTATCTCGCGCATGAAGGAACTCGAAGAGATCGACTTCGAGGACGTTGCTTCCTCCGGCCACACCAAGAAGGAGCTCCTGCTCCTCAAGCGTGAACTGACCAAGCTGCAGACCAACCTCGGTGGTATTCGCAACCTGACCAAGGCACCGTCCGTGCTCTGGATCGTTGACACACCGAAGGAACACCTCGCCATCGACGAGGCTCACAAGCTCAAGATCCCCGTTGTGGCCATCTTGGACACCAACTGCAACCCCGACGACGTCGACTTCCCGATCCCGGGCAACGACGACGCCATCCGCTCCGTTGCACTGTTGACCCGCGTGATCGCCGACGCCATCGCTGAAGGCTTGATCGCTCGCAACAACAAGGCAACCGGTAACGCAGAAGCTCCGGCAGAGCCGTTGGCCGAGTGGGAGCGCGAGCTCCTCGAAGGCGACAAGGCTGTTGCAGCTCCGGTTGCGGCCGAGGCTGTTGCCGAAGCCGTTGTTGAGGCTCCGGTTGAGACCGAAGCCGTTGCCGAAACCGTTGTTGAGGCTCCGGCCGACGCTGCTGGCGAAGCCGCAACCAAGAAGTAATTCTCAGCAAATCTCCTACGGCCCTGGAACATTTCACCGGCTGATATTTGAGGATGTAAAAGCTGGCAGGATCGCACCGCTTACAAGGCGCAGCGGTCCTGCCAGATTTTCCCGCAATAGTTTTAAATACTGAAAAATCTACACTGAGGGGTTCATATGGCGAACTACACCGCCGCTGATATTAAGGCTCTGCGCGAGCGCACTGGCGCTGGCATGATGGACGTCAAGAAGGCTCTCGACGAGGCCAACGGCGACGCCGACAAGGCCATGGAGCTCATCCGCATCAAGGGCCTGAAGGGCGCTACTAAGCGCGAGGGCCGTTCCACTGCTGAGGGCTTGGTTGCCGCAGCAGTTGAGAACGGTGTTGGCGTCATGGTTGAAGTCAACTGCGAGACCGACTTCGTTGCCAAGGCTGCTCCCTTCATTGACTTCTCCAACAAGGTTCTGGCCGTTGCACTGACTTCCGGTGCCGCCGACGTTGAATCCCTGTTAGCAGCTGACGTGGATGGCAAGCCGCTCTCCGAGCTCGTCATCGAAGCTGGCGCGCTCTTGGGTGAAAAGGTTGCCATCCGCCGGATTGCCCGCATTGAGGGTGCCACGGTTGACGCTTACCTGCACAAGACTTCCAAGGACCTTCCGGCCCAGGTTGGCGTGCTGTTCGCCGTTGACGGTGCCGGTGAAGGTGCTGGCGTGGTTGCTCACGACGTAGCTGTGCACATTGCCGCCATGTCCCCGACATTTGTTTCCCGCGATGAAATTTCGCCGGAGACCGTCGAGAACGAGCGCCGCATTGCCACCGAGACTGCCCAGGCCGAAGGCAAGCCCGAAGCAGCCATGTCGAAGATTGTTGAAGGCCGACTGACTGGCTTCTTCAAGGAGATCGTCCTGGTTGACCAGGCATTCGCCAAGGACGCCAAGAAGAGCGTCGGCACCGTCTTGGACGAGGCCGGTGTGAAGGCAGTTGCCTTTGCCCGCTTCCGCGTTGGAGCATAAAGCACTAGCACATTGATGCGACGAAGAAGGGGCAGCCACTTATGGTGACTGCCCCTTTCTTGTGGACATTTTCGGATATGATCTTAGACGCACCTTCTCATCACCGGCCCTGCGGGGCTGGCACGAACGCTGCACAGCAGTGACCACTGCACCGAAACAACTGCATCGAGGGAATTTACGGCCAATGAAAGTTACCGTTCCCATGGAAGGCGACATGACAAGCAACCACTTAGACACGGCCCAATGCCCGCACGGAAGCGCCAAGACCCCCGCCAAGCGCCGTCGTGTGCTCCTGAAACTCTCCGGCGAGGTCTTCGGGGCCGGCAAACTTGGTGTTGACCCGGACACCATCAGGGGTATTGCCAAGCAGATCGCCAGCACCGTAGATCGGGTTGAGGTGGCCATCGTCGTCGGTGGCGGCAACTTCTTCCGCGGCGCCGAGCTTTCCGCCTCCGGAATGGACCGCTCCCGCGCAGACTACATGGGCATGCTGGGCACCGTCATGAACTGCCTGGCCCTACAGGACTTCCTGGAACAAGCCGGTGTGGACACCCGTGTCCAGAGCGCCATCACCATGGGTCAGGTCGCCGAGGCCTACATTCCTCGCCGCGCCATCCGACACCTGGAAAAGAGCCGGGTGGTCATTTTCGGTGCAGGGGCAGGTCTGCCCTACTTCTCCACCGACACCGTCGCCGCCCAGCGTGCCCTGGAAGTCCATGCCGACGTCGTCCTGATGGCCAAAAACGGTGTTGACGGCGTCTACACGGCGGATCCGAAGAAGGACCCGACGGCCATCAAACTGGACCACCTCAGCTACGACGAGGCGATGGCCCGCGATATCCGTGTCATGGACCAGACCGCGTTCAGCCTGTGCAAGGACAACAACGTCACCATGTTGGTCTTTGGCATGGAAGGCGAAGGCAACGTGGCCCGCGCTATCCTTGGCGAAGAACTGGGCACCCTGGTCACGCCGTAATTGCGCCAACGTCCCGTGTGGTCTGGCCCCTCCCCGGTGCCAGACCACGATAGGATGGTGTCAGGATTGCCACGTGCATAGACCGTGGATGAGTCATGTAGTCAATACAGTTGAGGGAGATAGACGTGATTGAAGATACTTTGCTCGAGGCCGAGGAAAAGATGGACAAGGCCATCGAGGTCGCGAAAGAGGACTTCTCCGCCGTCCGCACCGGCCGCGCCAACCCTGCCATGTTCTCCAAGGTCATGGTGGACTACTACGGCGCTCCGACCCCGTTACAGCAGCTGGCCTCCTTTGCCGTCCCAGAAGCGCGAACACTGCTGATTACGCCCTTTGACAAGGCTGCGCTGCAAGACATTGAGCGCGCCCTGAGCTCCTCCGAGGTTCGTGCCAACCCGTCCAACGATGGCACCGTCATCCGCATCATGATGCCCGAACTCACCCAGGAGCGCCGCAAGGAATACGTTAAGTTGGTGCGTACCAAAGGTGAGGACGCCAAGGTCTCGGTCCGTAACGTGCGCCGCAAGGCCAAGGAGCAGCTGGACAAGCTGGTCAAGGACGGCGACGCCGGTGAGGACGAAGGCTCACGTGCCGAGAAGGAGCTTGACGCGATGACGAAGGCCCACACCGAGAACATCGACGAGATGCTCAAGCGCAAGGAAGTCGAGCTCCTCGAGGTCTAATGAGGGACCCCCAGCCACCGCCGGCCGGCTCCCCTGAAACGGGGCCGGCCGCGTCTAACCCAGCGGCCAACCCGTCCTTTACGGGTGCCGAGTACCAATTTCCCACCCGGAAAGCCCGTCGTGTTGCTGAACTGACTGGCATGATTCCCATCATTGTGCCCGGAACCCCCAGCCCGGCAAAGTCTGCGCAGCGCCCGGCTAAAGGTGCCTCGGAGCCTGCAGTGCCTAAGGCCGATGCCCTGGACTCTGATGCCCTGGACGACGACGGCGCCCGGCACCCAGTTGCGCACGTGGCGGACACCGGGGAAGAGGTGCGCCCCGACATTGCTGAGGCAACCGCGCAACCAATGGGGGAAGCCCCTGACGAGCCGGCGGCTGACAGTGAATCCGGCGACAGTGAGGCCGAGCAGCCAACGACAGCAGCCGGCGACGCTGCCGCGCAAGCTAAGCGGCGGGCACCCGTGGCGGCAGCCGATGTGACCGGGATTCCCGTGGTCCCCGCCCCGGCAGGACCGGTGGGTGTTCTGCCGGAGGCTGCCACGGCCGCGAAAGCACCGCGTACGCCCAAAGCCGGCCGAGATCTCCCTGCAGCCATCACGGTCGGGGTCACCTTGCTTTTGTTGGTGGTTGGCAGCCTGGTCTTTTTCCCACTGGCGTTCGTGGTGCTGGCCACGGCATTTGTCACTGTGGGGGTGTGGGAGGTGACCCGGGCCATCGCCACCAAGGGCATCAAAGCGCCCCTGACACCTGTCATGATCGGAGCGCTGGCCATGCCTGCCTCGGCTTATTTTGCTGGTTCCGAAGGGCTGCTCTTCGCACTGGTGGCAAGCTGCGGTGCCACCTTGTTGTGGCGGTCGCTGGACCCAGAGCAGGGTGCACTTAAGAGCATCATGGCCGGCATCTTCTCCTTGCTGTGGATCCCGTTCCTGCTCAGCTTCGTCTTTTTGTTGCTGCGCGGTGAGCGCTCTCCCACACTTGGGTTCACCCTGGACATGGCAGATATCAACCCCGGCGTTGTCCAAGTGATCATCATGCTTTTGCTGGTGGTCGCCAACGACACCTTCGGCTACCTGGTGGGCGTGCTGTTTGGGAAGCACGCAATTGCACCCAAAATCAGTCCGAAGAAATCCTGGGAGGGCTTTGCCGGCTCCCTGGGCGGTGCAGCGCTTGTGGCCATCCCTGCGACGGTGTTCCTGCTTGATGAACACTGGTGGGTGGGGTTTGCGTTGGCCATCGGCATGGTCTTTGCCGGAACCGGCGGTGACTTTGCCGAGTCCATGATCAAGCGTGAACTTGGTGTGAAAGACATGAGTAATTTGTTGCCCGGACACGGCGGCGTCATGGACAGGTTGGATTCCATTTTGTTTGCGGCGCCCGTAGCCTATGCCACGTTTAGCGTTTTAGGCCAGATCTGATGCCCGCCGCGGTGGCGTCCCCAGCTGGCTCCCGTCCAAGTAAGTAACCCCCGAGGAATGACTGTGACTGTGGAAGAAACGATTCGTACCAACTCCAAGTTCAAGCTGGTTGGCCCCAAGGATATTGGCTACAACGTCAAACAGGTGGACGTGTTCCTTGACCGTGCCCGCGCATACTTCCTCAATTCAGACACCAGCGGCAAGGCCATCACCAGCCTTGACGTGCGTGTAGCATCTTTTGATCCGGCCAGGGGGGGCTACAACGCCCAAGCCGTGGACGCCGCGATGGACAGGATTGAGGATGAATTTGTGCTCCGCGAAAAGGAGCTGCTGATCGGCGCCGAAGGTGAAAAAGCCTGGATGATTAAGATCGGCAAGACAGCCACTGTGTTGCGTGCCAGGCTCCACCGGCCCGAAGGCGAACGCTTCCGCCGCCCTTCACGCAAGAGTGTTCAAAGCTACAACATCGCTGACGTGGACCTGCTGTGCCACGAACTTCTCACCTACATTGAGGACAACGGCGAACTGAGTGTGGACATTGTCCGCCGCTCCGTTTTTGCCCCGGCGAAGGGTCCCGAAGGCTATGAAGAGAGTCAGGTTGATGCTTTCTTGGACCGTGTGGTGGAATTGATGGCCGCCATCGACACCCCCACGGAAAAGTAGGTCCCTTCCACCGCGAGCGGCCGTTCGGGCACATGTAGCTTTGTCATGAAGCGGGCCACATGCACGTTACGCCGCTGGGGCGTGGCTAGCGACACCACAATCATTGACACGAAGGCTGCCGGTACGCTCCACGCAGCGGGCTGGGTCAGCAGGTCCCGCCAGGGCGAATCGGTGCCCAGCTGCGCACCCAGCATGATCGCCACACCGCACAGCACGCCGCCGGTCAGCATGCCAGCCACGGCGCCAGCATCCGTCAGGCCCCGCCACCAGATACCGAGCAGGAGCAGCGGGCACACCGTGGATGCGGTGAAAGCGAACACCAGGCCAACGCTTCCAGCCAGCGCCAACGAGCCGGTGCCCAAGGCAACGCCAAGGGGGACCACGGTTGCGGCGATGGCGGCGATCCTGAATCCGCGGACGCTGCCGCCCAGTAGGTCCTGGCTGATGACCCCAGCCAGGGACACCACCAGCCCGGAGGTGGTGGACAGGAATGCCGCGAAGGCTCCCGCCACCACCAAGGCTGAGAGAATGTCACCACCGAGCCCGCCGATGAGTGTTCCTGGCAGGAGAAGGACTGTCGCGTCGGGGGAGCCGGTTTCCGCCAGGTCCGGCAGAAACACCCGTCCCAGAACCCCATAGATCGTTGGGAACAGGTAGAAGACCGACAGCAGTCCAAGCACTATCAGCGTGGTTCGCCGCGCCGCGGCGCCGTCGGGGTTGGTATAGAACCTGACAAGGACGTGGGGGAGCCCCAGGGTGCCAAACAGTAGCGCGACAAGCAGGGACAGGGTTCTGTACATGCTCTCGCCACTGAGCGGATCCGACGACGGAAAGAACTCGGTCCCCTCCGGGATGCTGGCTACCTCGGACGTGCCGGTGGCGCCAGTGAGATGCAGCAAGATGAAGATCGCCGGGACGGCCAGCGCGGTCAGCTTCAGCCAATACTGAAACGCCTGCACAAACGTGATGGAACGCATCCCTCCAGTGATCACGGTGATTGTCACGATGACGACGACGGCGCTGGCACCGACCCACGACGGCAAGCCTGTGGTGATGCGAATGGTCAGGGCAGCTCCGTGCAGTTGCGGGACGATGTAGAACCAGCCCACCATCACGACCAAAATACTGGTGGTGTACCGTGCCTTGGTGGAGTTTAGCCGGGCTTGGGCGAAGTCGGGAATGGTGTAGGCGCCGGAGCGGCGCAGCGGGGCGGCCACGAAGAACAACAGCATCAAGTAGCCTGCTGTGTAGCCGATGGGGAACCAGAGGGCGTCAATACCGGAAATCATGATGAGTCCGGCGATGCCGAGGAAACTGGCGCCTGAGAGGTATTCCCCGCCAATTGCTGAGGCGTTCAGCCAAGGCGAAACAGTTCTGGAGGCGACGTAGAAGTCACTGGTTGTCCGGGAGACCCGCAAGCCGTAAAAACCGATGAGGGCTGTTACGAGGGAGACGCTGATCAAGGCGGTGTAGCCGATGGTTGGATTCACTGCCCATCCACCAAATCACGGTATTGGTTTTCGTTCCTTGTCGCCGCACGCACGTACAGCCATGCACTAGCGCCGATGATCGGGTAGACGCCCACCCCCAACATGAGCCAGGGTGCGGGAACCCCAAAGATCCGCCAGTCCATGAAGGTTGGCACCCAGCGGATGAGCATCCAGCAGATAAACAGTGAAGCCATGAAACCGGCACTGACCACTAGTGCCAGCCGCAACTGGGACCGGATGAGTGAGCGCACCATGACCTCACCCACTGCGGTCTGCTCAGCAACTTCCTGCGACACGCTTGTGCTGGCCCGGATATGCTGGGCGTGACTGCGTGGGGCTACCACGCGGATCCTGCCAGGGGCCGGTGGGCGCCCCTCCGGTGGCGGTTCGGAGCCGGGGCCGGTGCTCATGCGCCGGGCCGCACACGGGTGGCTTGCAGACGTTCGCGAAGCGTGGGCAAATGGCGGCGACTGACGGGTAGATCGGCCGCCGCCACCGAGACTGTGGGCTTGGCGGAGCCCAGCTTCAAGGCTGTCACGAATTGCATGCACACCAGGTAGGAACGGTGAATGCGTAAGAAGCCCGAATCGGCCCACCGCTGTTCCAGATCGGCCAGGGGGACCCGGATCAAGTAGCTGGCCTCCGCTGTGTGGAGCCTGGCGTAGTCGCCCTGGGCCTGGACAAACCGGACCTCATCAAGACGGATGATGCGGCTGACGCCGCCTTGGTCAACGGTGATCAGTTCTACCTCGTCAACCGTTGAAGGTTGGGCCACCAGGTCAAAGACCCGGTCCACTGCCTGGGTCAGACGTTCGGTGCGCACGGGTTTGAGAAGGTAGTCCACCGCCGCCAAATCAAAGGCCTCCAAGGCGCGGTCGTCGTCTGCTGTCACAAACACCACTACGGGAGGGCAGGCCGCCTGCCCAATGACTTTGGCCAGTTCCAGCCCGGAAAAACCGGGCATGTGAATATCCAGGAAGACCGCTTCCACCGTTTCGGTGGACAAAATTTCCAAGGCTTCTGCCCCGCCCAAGGCGCGATGAATGGTGCCGATGCGGGCATCTTTGCCCAGCAGAAACGCCAATTCATCTACGGCAGGTAACTCGTCGTCGGCAACCAGCACGTTAATCATGGGCTAAGCCTAGCGGCCGCGGGGCCCGCCGCGAGCTTGCGAGCGGTGGCAGCCGTTGGGGACGGAGCGAGTTTAGGGAGGCAGGTAGGCGCTAGAGTCAGGCGTCGTGACCCGGCTGGTTTTTAGGCACCGTCATGGTGATCAGCATTCCGTGCCCGACGGCTGTGTCGATAGTCAACCCGTGGTCGTCGCCGTAAACCTGGCGCAGCCGGGTATCGACGTTGCGCAAGCCCACATGGGTGCCGTCGTGTTGCCCGCCCAAGACCAACCGCAGCTGCTCCGGGTCCATGCCCACGCCGTCGTCCTCAATGGTGACCTCGGTGAAAGCGCCCAGATCGCGGGCGGAAAGCTGGATGAGGCCCTTGCCGATTTTCGCCTCCAGCCCGTGCCGCACAGCGTTTTCCACCAGTGGTTGCAAGCTCAGGAAGGGAATCACGGTGCTGAGCACTTCGGGGGCGATCTGCAGGCTGACCTGCAACCGGTCACCGAAGCGGGCGCTCTCAAGCAAAAGGTATCTGTCGATGCAGCGCAATTCCTCGGCGAGCGTGGTGAAATCTCCGTGGCGGCGAAACGAATACCGGGTGAAGTCGGCAAATTCCACCACCAGGTCCCTGGCGCGCTGAGGATCGGTGTTGATGAAAGAGGCGATGGCGTTCAGTGAGTTGTAGATGAAATGGGGGCTGATTTGGGCGCGTAAGGCACGGACCTCGGCCTCGGCCAACAGGGTCCGCGAGGCGCTGAGCTCGGCCAGTTCCACCTGTGCAGAAACCCATGCGGCCACCTCGCTCGTGGCCCGCACCAGCCCTGCGCTTGGCTGTTTGCTCAGGATGATCACCACACCGGCTGCCCGCGAATCAACAGTGATGGGGCAGATGACTGCCGCTTTCAGATCCGCACCAGTTGCTGGCAGCCCCAAGGACTCCCTGAGTGCGGAGTCAAGCACTGCCACATGCGTGCGCCCGTTCCCCAGCGTCTGGGCCGCCAGGCGCATCACCACGTCGGAGTCTGGCTGTTTAGCTGCGGCCCCGGCGCCGTCCCAAGCCAGCAATTGTGATTCGTCGGTCATGGCAAACGCGGCGCAGTTCAGCAGTGAACGCAGCTGTTTGCTGGCCTTGAGTGCCCCTGCCGGTTCCAGGCCGTTGCGCAGCTGCGCCCCGGCCGCGGCCGCCGAGTGCAGGGTGCGGAAAGTGGCGCGTTCGGCGTCGGTGCCCAATTCGCGGTGCGATCGTGACAGTCTGAAGCCCACAGCGGCCACGATTGCAATGGCGGCCACTACCGCCGCGATGGCGATGATGAGCAAGAGCGTGGAATCGCTCAACGGAAGAATTGGCATGAGCTAAAGACTATCCCCACGTCCTCCCCAACCTCGTGCCTCGGCCGGGGCCCGTTTGTAGTGGTCAGCAAGACCAAGAGTCACCGGGTAGTAGGTCTCCCATGCCTGTCCCGTAGGGGTAACCACTCGCGGGCACTTAACTCGAGCCCGACGCTTACCGAATAGCGATGGCGCCGCCACGGTCTTCTCCGTCTTGGCACATGGTGATCTTTTCATCTGCCCGATGCGATGCCATACGGCAGGTATGAATGATTGACGCGTAGCTGTTGGGCGCCTAGAGTTCAACCTTTACAATCCAGAGATTCCTGCCATAGACCGCAACTCTGGAAACTATGGCAGGTTTGGTTATGAGCACAGTTCTTCCTGAGGCGCCGCACATGGCACGCGGCGTCCAGACCACAGAGAATGCCTGGCCGGATATCGACTCCGAATTCTGGATGCTTACTGGCACCGAAGTGGCTGCACTGTTGGGCATCTAGCGCAAGAACTCTTTTCTTTACCCTGGCTTTCACTTCGTTTGCCGGGCCAACGCAGTGCGGCCAGTCATCGCGGCGCTGCTGGAGATCATCGCAAAATACCAGCGCAGTGTGGAGGACCTGACGCATTGGCTTTGCACACGCACAGGTCAGTGGGATGATGATCGCCCGGTGGACCGTCTCGATGAACCAGCTGTTGTGCTCGAAGCGGTCAAGAGCCACTATGGAGTTCAGTGGTGGTCGGGCCGCGTGGTGAATTTGAGCCGCAAGTCTTAACTGGACCCGCAGGCGAGCGCATGCACAGGCTCTTAAGTAATGTCTCTGGCCGCCGCGCGAACCAATTCAATCCGGGAATGGGTTCCCGGACCCGGTTTGCGTACTTCGGAACTCGGCCAGTGCCTGTGCTGTATGCAGCGGCCACTGACGGGGCTGCCATTGGCAAGACCCTCCTCACGACGTCCCGATGGCAGGCGGCATGATCACCGCAGAAGCCTGCCGGGATAAGGTCATGGCCAGGATCCGTCCCACACGAGAGCTGCGCCTGGCGAAGTTCAAGGGCACCGGCCTGCGGACACTCAAGGTCGAAGCCAAAGACACTACTGCCACCACAGCAGCGCGTTACGGCGAGACCGTGCACTGGGCTGCGGCCGCACACGCGGCCGGACTCGATGGTGGCGTGTGGATGAGCCACCGCTGCAACACCGACAGGGCTTATGTTCTGTTTGGGGACCGCGTGGACATGGCTGACCTGGTGGTGGATTCACACAGGCCAGGGCATCGCTATGCCGGCCTTTTGGGGTCTGACCACCAGTGGAACAGCGGTGGGCGCTAACCCAGGCCGATTGTTGCAAAACTTCACTCTAAGAAAGCAACTCCGAATACGAACAGTTCCACTGGGAAACGTTCAAGGGGACGGCCGATGGGTTGCGATCTCCAATTGTTTTCGGACGATGTCGGGAACTCCGAATTCCGTTTCCCTTTTAGTTTTTTCCCGTCCCGTTCAAAGCTCGGCTGTAATCTCCCTGTTGGGGGCGGGCATCCTCGGATCGGGCACGGCCGCCCTATGCGTGTGCGTGTCCATGCCCGCCCTGCCGGTCTTTCCGGGGCCCCGCTATACCGTCGACGACCTGGCACTGTCCTCCACCCTCACCCCACTACTGGTCGGCCGCCTGCGGGACCAAAAACTCATCACGGCCGGTTCCGGCATGAGCGTGGGACTCGCCCCGGTCGCGGCAGGAACCGTTCTCCTGGCCAGCGCCCCACAGCCAACCACTCTCTACATGGCAACAGTCGTCATCGGTACCGTCATCGGCATCACCACATCCCTGGGCTTCGCACACCTTGCCGCCAGCGCTGAACGCAGAGGCATGGAAACCGCTATCGCACACAGCAAAGCCTTGGCCTGAGATATCCCACCAGTAAGCCCACGCAAGGGCGAGCAACTGCGTGGGCTCGAACTGGCCTATCGTCGGCTGCTACGAATCCGGGTTCGGGTTGCTTCCTCACAAAACGATCCACAGCTGAGAATACGACCCGCAAGACGGTCCTTCACCGGAACGCGTGCAGAAGACTTCGAAAATGGGCGAAACTGTTTGTTTCGCAGGCGTCATATTCTCGTATGTCTGCCCCCGAAAAGCCCGGTGGCCATTCCTGTCCGTAGCTTGGTTTACCTTCCCCATGAGCCCAGCCTTACGGCTCCGGTAATCGAGGAGCTCGACGCTCGCCACGAACCGCATGAAGCCAGGCAGTTTGGTCATTGCACCTGGAATATCTTGCCGTGACTTTCGTCGACAGTGATACGCATCGAAAGGAAAGCGGCACGAATGTCAGAGCTCGGGGATCTTGCAGGGAGCATCGTCACGGGGTAGCGGGGTAGCGGGGTAGCGGGGTTCGCCGGTGACAGCCACGTCAGGAACCAGCACTCGGCCAGGGGCTGAGGATGCCGTTCGGCGCATTCACAATGCCGTTCAGCGCGGGAGCAGTCCCACCGCCCCCTTTGTGATTCAGGACACTTCATAGTGAAAGGGATCACATCACCCAAGGAGGAGAGATGGGTATTTCAGCCCACGCAAGTCACGAGAACCCGGTGGACTTCATCGCCGAACAGAACTCGGAGGAATTCAAGGCGCTTAAGAAAAGCCACCGCAGCTTTGTTTTCCCCGTTGCCATCGGTTTTCTCGTTTGGTACTTTGCCTACGTTTTGTTGGCCGCCTACGCCCACGACTTCATGTCCATCAAGGTCTGGGACAACATCAACATTGGCCTCATCCTTGGCCTGCTGCAGTTCGTCACCACTTTCGGCATCACCACCTGGTATGTCACTTACGCCAACCGGAAGCTCGACCCCCAGGCCGCGGTGATCCGCCACCGGCTTGAAGCGCAGATCGAGTCGGCCAATACGCCCAAGGAAAAGGAAGAGGTCTAGCCCGTGAGCCTGTCTTCTGCTCTTCACAGCATTGCCCCGCTGGCCCCGTCGCTCAGCGACCAGACGAAGGAAAACTCGTGGATCAACATCTTGATCTTCGTGGGCTTTGTGGCCGTCACCATGGTTGTGGTGTTCCGTGCCAGCCGCAACAACAACACCGCGGCTGACTACTACGCGGCCGGACGCTCCTTCTCCGGCGGACAGAATGGCACAGCCATCGCCGGTGATTACCTCTCCGCAGCCTCCTTCCTGGGCATCACCGGGGCTATCGCCGTCAACGGCTACGATGGCTTCCTGTACTCCATCGGATTCCTCGTCGCCTGGCTCGTGGCACTGCTCCTGGTCGCCGAACTGCTGCGCAACACCGGCAAGTTCACCATGGCCGACGTGCTCTCCTTCCGCCTCAAGCAGCGCCCCGTGCGCATTGCAGCCGCCACAACCACCTTGGTGGTGTGCTTTTTCTACCTGTTGGCTCAGATGGCTGGCGCCGGCGGACTTGTCTCCTTGCTCCTTGGCCTGGATAGCTCCAACAAGGCCGGGCAGAACATTGTCATCGCCGTCGTCGGCGTGCTGATGATCGTTTACGTTCTGATCGGCGGCATGAAGGGCACCACCTGGGTGCAGATCATCAAGGCGTTCCTGCTCATCATCGGTGCCGGGATCATGACCATCATTGTGCTGGCCATGCACGGCTTCAACCTCTCCACCCTCATGGAAGCGGCCGTCCAGACCTCCATCGCCGAAGGCGGCGCCGGCGAGGCGCTGCTGAACCCCGGCGCCCAGTACGGCAAGGCCCCGCTCGACTTCGTCTCCCTGGCCCTTGCACTGGTGCTGGCAACCGCGGCACTGCCGCACGTTTTGATGCGCTTCTACACGGTGCCCACCGCCAAGGAGGCCCGCAAGTCGGTGGTCTGGGCCATCTGGCTCATCGGCGGTTTCTACGTCTTCACCCTGGTCCTAGGCTACGGCGCCGGCGCCCTGATCGGTAAGGAAGCCATCCTGGCCGCCCCCGGCGGCGTCAATGCGGCCGCCCCGCTGCTGGCGTTCGTCATTGGCGGGCCGCTGCTGCTGGGCTTCATCTCAGCGGTCGCCTTCGCCACCATCCTGGCTGTCGTTGCAGGCCTGACCATCACGGCGGCAGCCTCCTTCGCCCACGACATTTACTCCAACGTCATTGTCAAGGGCGAGCCGAAGCCGGAAATGGAAGTGAAGGTCGCCCGCCGCACCGTGGTCATCATTGGCCTCGTGGCGATTGGCGGCGGCATCCTGGCCAACGGCCAGAACATCGCGTTCCTGGTCGCCCTGGCGTTTGCCGTGGCAGCCTCGGCGAACCTGCCCACCATCGTCTACTCGCTGTTCTGGAAGAAGTTCACCACCCAGGGCGCCCTGTGGAGCATGTACGGCGGTCTCGCCTCCGCCATCTTGCTAATCGCGTTCTCACCCGTGGTCTCCGGCAGCCCCAAGGCCATGATTCCCGGTGCCGACTTCGCCTGGTTCCCGCTGGCCAACCCCGGTATCGTCTCCATTCCGTTGGCGTTCTTCCTAGGCTGGTTGGGCACGGTGCTCGATAAGAACACCGAGGATCCCCGCATCCAAGCCGAAATGGATGTCCGTTCACTGACCGGTGTCGGTGCCGAAAAGGCCTCCGACCACTAACCCACAGAACTGGCCTGCCGCTGTTGAAAGGCCCGCTTTGCACGCCGAAAGGCCCCGCCTGGTTGTCACTTACGACGCCGGACGGGGCCTTTCGCGTGCTCCCCGCCGGGGCGGTGGACCGGCATTACTTTATGCGCGCCACTGAGGGCGAATATGGCGCCAATGGACGAGATGCACCGTATTCCTCATGGGCTCGGCGCATAAGAAAAGTCGTTGGGCTGCGGGGGCCAAGGAGTGCACTTTATGCGCCAAACCGACGCTGCCACATGGGCCAGAGCTGTCGACAGCGACTTTCGGGAAACTATTGTTGCAGTTCACGTAACAGTAGCGGTGTCATGCGGAAGGGAACCAGCTCGTTCATGGCCAGGGATGTTTCGGTGCGTTCAACGCCGTCGCACGCCAGGATCTTGCCGTTGATGCGGAACAGATCCTCGGCGCCTTGGGAGACGACCCGCGCCAATATGTCTGCGCGGCCGCTGAGTCCGTGGGCCTCCACCACTTCCGGGATGGATGCCAGGGACGCGGCCAGGGCGCCCAGCTTTTGCTGCTGCACGTGAACCGAAATGAAGGCCGTCAATGGATAGCCCAGGGGGGTGGCGCTGATCCTGTGGTCAAAGGCCAAAAACGCATGACGTTTCTCCAGTGAAACCATTCGTGCTTGGACGGTGTTGCGGGAGAGGCCAAGCTTTGCAGCCATGGCCACCACTGTCTGGCGGGGATCATCCACCATGGCCAGCAGGATGCGCGCGTCGGTATCATCAAAAGTAGGCATAATGCGCAGAATAGCACGGTCCACTCCGTGTCTTTAGTGCACCCTGATCAATTTCCTCGAAGGTTATTGCACCGATTGCGTGCTGTGAGTAGGGTCACAGCTATAAGGGTTGCAACGACGCTTCCCTGCCGCGCGGGTACAAGTCTCGCGGGGAACCGTGGGCTGGCATTCACAAGATGCCCCACCCACTGCCGCGGCTATCCGCCTGCGGCGCATCGCTAAGGAGGCGAACCGCCATGCTGGAGGAAACAGCCAGCCCCGAGACTTCACCACAACCGGGGATTCACCAACTCATTGGCGCCGACGGGACCAGCGTCGTGGACGAGCTGCTCGCACCCTTTGTGACCGACGTCGACGATGACCAACTCCTTGAACTGCTCAGCGACATGGTGGTCATCCGCCGCATCGACGCCGAAGCCACGGCCCTCCAACGCCAGGGCCAGCTCGCCTTATGGCCACCCATGCTGGGGCAGGAGGCGGCGCAGATCGGCTCCGTCCGCGCACTGGAAGATGATGACTTCATCTTCCCCACCTACCGGGAAAACGGCGTCGCCTATTGCCGTGGCGCCAAGCTTGCAGGGATCATGAGCACGTGGCGAGGAAGCGCCAACACCGGCTGGGACCCCTACGAATTCAACATGGCCACGCCACAGATCATCATTGGCGCCCAGACCTTGCACGCCACCGGATACGCCATGGGGCTGACCATGGACGGCAAGGAGTCCTTGGCTATCGCTTACCTGGGCGACGGTGCCACGAGCCAGGGAGACGTCCACGAATCAATGGTGTTCGCCGCCAGCTTCCAGGCCCCCGTGGTCTTCTTTTGCCAGAACAACCACTGGGCCATCTCGGAACCGGTCGGACTGCAGTCCCACGTCCCCCTCGCAGGCCGTGCCCCCGGTTACGGGATCCCCAGCTTGCGCGTTGACGGGAACGACGTCCTGGCCGTACTTGCCGCCACCCGTTGGGCGGCCACCCGTGCCCGCAGCGGCGGTGGGCCCAGCTTCATCGAGGCCGTCACCTACCGGATGGGCGCCCACACCACCGCCGATGACCCCACCCGCTACCGCGGCGTCACCGAATTGGAGGAGTGGCGCGGCAAGGACCCGATCGCCAGGCTGCGGGCGTTCTTGCAAGGCCGCGGAAAGCTCGACGCCGGCCAGGAGGCTGCCCTGGAGGCGAAGGCTGACGCTGTGGCGGCGGAACTGCGCGCCGGTTGCATCAACATGCCCGACCCTGCTCCGATGAGCATCTTTGACAATGTCTACACCTCCGGGCACGCCATCCTGGACCGCCAGCGGGACCACTATGAACGATATTTGGCCAGCTTCTCCGGCACAGAAGTGGACGCCCTCGCGGAAGGAAACCGGTCATGACCACGCTGACACTGACCCAAGCCATCAATGCCGGGCTGCGCAAAGCCATGGAGGAGGACCCCAAGGTGGTGCTGCTTGGGGAAGACATCGGCACCCTTGGCGGTGTTTTTCGTGTCACCGACGGGCTGATGAAGGACTTCGGCTCACACAGGGTCATCGACACGCCGCTGGCCGAATCCGCCATCATCGGCACCGCCGTCGGCCTGGCCTACAGGGGATTTCGCCCCGTCTGTGAAATCCAGTTTGACGGCTTCATTTACCCAGGCTTCGACCAGATCGTCTCCCAGGTGGCCAAGCTGCACATGCGCACCCACGGCCAGGTGCGGATGCCGTTGACCATCCGTGTCCCGTTCGGCGGCGGCATCGGTTCTCCCGAGCACCACTCTGAGTCACCGGAAGGCTACTTTGTGCACACCTCCGGGCTGCGTGTCATCAGTGTTTCCAACCCGCAGGACGCCTACACCATGCTGCGTCAGGCCATCGCCAGCGACGACCCCGTACTGTTCTTCGAGCCCAAGCGTCGCTATCACGCCAAGGGCGAGGTGGACCTTGAGCTGGACCTGTCGCGGGCACCGGCGATGGGGGCTGCACGCATTGTTGCCTCCGGCACCGACGTCACACTGGTGACCTACGGGCCGTTGGTGGCCACCGCCCTCGACGCGGCCAAGGCAGCCTTCGATGACGGCGTTTCCATCGAAGTGATCGACCTGCGCTCATTGTCTCCCATTGACTACGGGCCGCTGGAGGAATCGGTGCGCCGGACCGGACGCCTGGTGGTCACCCATGAGGCCGGCGAAACGTTGGGGCTTGGGGCGGAGATCGTTGCCGCCGTCACCGAACGCTGCTTCAACTACTTGGAGGCGGCGCCTGTGCGTGTGACAGGCTTCGATATTCCCTACCCGCCCTCCAAGCTGGAAAAGCACCACCTGCCCGACCTTGACCGAATGCTCGACGGCGTGGACCGCGCCTTGGGCCGCCCCAACTCCCTCAGCGGGCTGGAAGGATGAGAATGATTGTGGACTTCAAGCTCCCAGACCTCGGAGAAGGGCTGACCGAGTCGGAGATCGTCAGCTGGCAGGTGGCAGTCGGCGACACGGTGAAACTGAACCAAGTCATCGGCGAGGTGGAAACGGCCAAAGCCGTGGTTGAACTGCCGTCCCCGTACGCGGGCATTGTCACGGCGATCGCCCATGAGCCCGGCACCGTAGTCGAGGTGGGCGAGGTGATCATCTCCTTCGATGTGGCGGAGCCGGGCGGGGCCCCCAACACGGCTGGAGATGGCAACGGGGCTAGCTCCGAACCCGCCCCCAAAAGGGTGCCGACACTTGTTGGCTACGGCGCCGACCCGGAGTCCAGCGGACGTCCTGCCCGACGCGCGCGGACATTGACCATACCTGCACTGTCCTTGGCTCCCGTAGTGGAATCCGCCGCGCAGGTCCAGGCCGACCGGCCCCGCTCCACGCCTCCGGTACGGAAGCTGGCCCGGGACAGGGAGCTAGACCTAACCCAGATACGCGGCACGGGGGCGCGGGGGCTCATCACCCGGGAGGACGTTCTCGCCTTTGCAGGGGACCTTGCCCCGGTCGAAGGAATCGCTGAGCCGGGTTCGACGTCGTACCTGCCCGCGTCGGGGAACATGGCCCGTGAGGTGCGCACCCCCATCAAGGGTGTGCGCAAATTTACCGCGGCCGCCATGGTGCAAAGCGCCTTTACCGCCCCGCACGTGACCGAGTTCCTCAACGTTGACGTCACGGCCGGGATGGAATTCTTGGCACGGCTACGCACCAGTCGCGAGTTTGCCGACGTCAAGCTCACGCCGTTGACGCTCGCAGCGAAGGCGGTGTGCATTGGGGTGGCGCGGCAGCCGTCGTTGAATTCGCACTGGGATGAGACCAATCAAGAGATCGTCACCATGAACTATGTGAATCTGGGGATTGCCGCGGCCACACCGCGCGGGCTGATAGTGCCGAACATCAAGGATGCGCAGACGCTGGGCCTGCACGGGATGGCTGCAGCGCTGGGCGATCTGGCCGGCACAGCCAGGTCGGGGAAGACACCTCCGACCGATCTGGCCGGTGGCACGTTTTCCATCACCAACATAGGTGTGTTTGGCATTGACGCGGGCACGCCGATCCTAAACCCGGGGGAGGCAGGGATCCTTGCCTTGGGCGCTGTCCGGAACATGCCGTGGGAATACCAGGGTGGCATTGCGTTGCGGTCGGTGATGACGTTGAGCTTGTCCTTTGATCACCGTCTGGTGGACGGTGAGCAAGGCTCACGTTTCCTGGCGGATATTGGCACCATGATGGCCGATCCGGCCATGGCGTTGGCCTTGGGCTGAACGACAAGAAGCGGACTTCCTTGGGCTCTGGTAACACCCGGGCGCCGGACGTATATTTGAGGTGACCCCCACTCTGGGAGCCAACGCTTACAAGGAGGTTGGTATCAATGAAGAAGTGGAATCGCTGGCAGGACTACGTTGCCATCGCCGCTGGTCTCTATGCGGCACTGTCAACCATATGGACAACCCAGCAAGGCAGCTCAATGGTCATGATGATTGGCGTCGGTGTCCTCTTGATCGCCGCAGGCGTCTGGAACCTCATGAGCCCTAGCACCCCTGTTGCTGAATGGGTGCAGATGGTGCTTGGGGCTCTGTTGTTCATCTCCCCGTGGCTGGCTGGATACACAGGTCACACCGGCGCGGCATGGACATCGTGGCTCGCAGGCGCCGTGGCTTTGGTCGCGGGCGTTCTGGCCGTGCAGACAAGCATGCGCGAGCATACCGTTGGCCACGACAAGGGGGTGCCGGCCCACTAATTTACTCATTTTCGATTCTCGGCGGCGAGGGAAATTCCGCTTCAAGCGCCCCGCCATGGACCGACCCGCAGCCCCTGGGCCACGGGTCAGTTCCGCGTGTGGGACTCCCAAAAAAGGCGTCATTGGCTATGGGTGGGTTACTCGGAGGGTGCTGGCAGCCGCGGAGGTAAGGCGATCAGCGCCGCTAAAACCTGCCGGAGCGTTTCTTTCCGTGCGGGCGTGCCAGCCACATACTTTGTGTAAACTCCCAGCCCAAGTATGGTGTGCACAATAGTGAGGCCGTCGGCGTCGGAGGGTAGTTCGCCACGCTTGATGGCTCGGCGGACCAGCAACTCAGCCGCCTCGTCGCGGCGGTTTATCACCTCGGACTGCAAGAATGCTGCCACCTCCGGCTCCAGCATGGCTGTCCAGGCGACAGGGGACAGGCTGCCGAACTTAAGCAGTGACGGTCCCAAGCTCATGTGTTCAAGAAGGTCCTCCAGCAGATTCCCGTTGTCGATCTCGCTGGGGCCGGGATACTCCGCCGCGATAGCCGTTCCCACGAGGTGAGCCTTGGATCCCCACCGGCGGTAGATGGTGGTCTTGGAACACCCTGCGTGTGCGGCGACGGTTTCTATTTCCAGCCGGGGGTATCCGACGGCGCTGAGCTGGGTAAGGGTTGCTGCGAATACGCGTTCACGTAGGGCTGAATCAAGTGGACGGCCGCGGCGCGGAGTATTGTTTTGTGCAAATTCTGGAGTGGACATCGCTGGTAACAATAGCATCACGCTCTGGCAGTATGCCCTTACCCCTTGTGGGGTGGGCAGCGGCACGACGCCCCGAAGATGGACCAACGCTTACACCCTGGTAAGTCCTGCCCATGCCATCGCTTCCAAAATGGGCTTGGCAGCCACGGCCCCGAAACGTCCGCCGTGCAGATGCACGCTGTGCGGGGTGGAATTGATTAAGCCGAAAACCGCGTGGGCTTGCAGCCGCCGCAACGCCGCATCCCGGTCAGGAAACATGGTGCCCAGTACCTGGACCCACAGCTCAACATAGCCGCGTTGTAGCAACCGGACCTGGCGCAGGTCCTGTGCGCTGAGCGCGTCAAGGTCCCGGTCCTGGACCCGGATCACCTCTGGCTGGCTCAAAGCGAAGTCAACGTGGAAGGCGACGAGTGCGCGCAAGGCGGTGCCGGCGTCGTCGGACCTTTGAAGAACGGCGCGTCCGCCGGCCAAAAGGTCCTCGCTCACACCCACCAAGAGCGCACCCAACAGGGCTTGTTTGCTGCTGAAATGCCGGTAGACGGCGGGGCCGCTGACTCCGGCCGCGGTCCCCAGATCCTCGATGGACACGCCGTTGAAGCCGCGCTGGGCGAAAAGGGCCGCGGCGGAATCAAGGAGGATCGCACGCCGATTGGCTTTGGCCAAAGTGCGCGCATTGCCGGCTGATTCGCTCATCGAGTTCCTTGTGCTGGACATCACAGAATTCACGTACTAACCTGAAACTCAGTTAGTGATTGTTAACTTAGCATGTACTGCTGAAGATCGGACAAACAGTCGATGGAGACTTTGCAATCCCGAATTGAGCCCGGTGGCGAGGCGTTCGGGCGCAACGATGGCGGGCAGCGAGCACTGGTGGCGGAGCTGCGGAAGCGTCTGCGCACAACGGCGCTGGGTGGGCCGGAAAAGTCCCGTGAGCGCCACGTTGCCCGTGGAAAGCTCTTGCCGCGCGATCGCATCGACCGCCTGCTTGACGACGGCAGCCCATTCCTGGAAATTGCGCCTTTGGCCGCGAACGGGATGTACGACGGCGCCTCCCCTGGTGCGGGGGTGATCGCCGGCATCGGTCTGGTAGGCGGACGCCATGTAGTAATTCTCTCCAATGACGCCACCGTCAAGGGTGGAACCTACTACCCCATGACAGTGAAAAAGCACCTGAGGGCGCAGGAGATTGCCCTTGAAAACAAGCTGCCGTGCATCTACCTGGTGGACTCCGGTGGGGCGTTTCTACCCAAGCAGGACGAGGTGTTCCCCGACAAGGAGCACTTTGGCCGGATCTTCTTCAACCAGGCCCAAATGTCCGCCCGAAAGATTCCGCAGATCGCCTCTGTCATGGGATCGTGCACGGCTGGCGGCGCCTATGTGCCTGCCATGAGCGATGAAACGGTGATTGTCCGCAAGCAGGGCACCATCTTCCTAGGTGGTCCGCCGCTGGTGAAAGCGGCCATCGGGGAGATCGTCACGGCCGAGGAGCTCGGCGGTGGTGACGTCCACGCCCGCATCTCGGGCGTCGTGGACCATCTGGCAGAAAACGACGAACACGCGCTCGCCATCATCCGGGACATCGTGTCCACGCTGCCACCCAACCCGGCACCCGCCTGGGCCGTGCAAGCCTCGGAGGCACCCGCCGTCGACCCTGCTCAGTTGTATGGTGCCGTCCCCACCGACCTGAACACGGCTTACGACATCCGCGAGATCATCGCCCGCCTGGTGGATGGCAGCAAATTTCACGAATTCAAGAAAAATTATGGGACCACCCTGGTGACAGGATTCGCCCATTTGCACGGGCATCCCGTGGGCATCGTCGCCAACAACGGCGTGCTGTTCAGCGAGTCTGCGCTCAAGGGCGCTCACTTCATTGAGCTGTGTGACCAGCGCGGCATCCCGCTGATTTTCCTGCAAAACCTGAACGGCTTCATGGTCGGTAAGGACTACGAGCAAGGTGGCATCGCCAAGCACGGCGCCAAGATGGTCACCGCCGTCGCCACCGCCCGGGTGCCCAAGCTGACGGTGATCGTCGGTGGCTCCTTCGGGGCCGGCAACTACTCTATGTGCGGACGCGCCTACTCCCCGAGGTTCCTGTGGATGTGGCCGGCCGCACGGATTTCCGTCATGGGCGGCAACCAGGCCTCCTCCGTGCTAGCCACCGTCAAACGCGAGCAAATCCAGGGCCGTGGGGAAGAATGGTCCGCCGACGCCGAGGAAGCGTTCAAGGCACCCATCAAGGCCCAATATGAGGACCAAGGCAGCCCCTACTACTCCACCGCCCGCCTCTGGGACGACGGCGTGATCGACCCCATGGACACCCGCACCGTCCTCGGCCTGGCCCTGGACGTGTGCGCCAGGACCCCGCTGCCGGAGACCTCCTTCGGCCTCTTTAGAATGTGAGCCACTCATGACTGAACCTTTAAGCTCACCGCCTTTTGGCACAGTCCTGGTGGCCAACCGGGGCGAGATTGCCTGCCGCGTCATCCGCACCCTGAAGGCGCAGGGCATCCGCTCGGTTGCCGTGTATTCCGAGGCCGACGCCGGAGCACGCCACGTGCGCGAAGCAGACCTGGCGCTGTGCATCGGTCCCGCCCCGGCTGCCGAGAGCTACCTGAGCATTCCTGCTGTCATTGCCGCCTGTCAGGCATCTGGGGCCCAGGCCGTCCACCCCGGCTACGGATTCCTGTCCGAGAACCTCGAGTTCGCCAAGGCGCTCGCCGAAGCCGGCATCACGTTCATCGGCCCCAACCTCGAGGCCCTGAACGTCATGGGGGACAAGATCCGCTCCAAAAACCATGTGGCCGCCGCCGGCGTTCCCGTGGTGCCGGGTCTCTCCGAACCGGGGCTCACAGACGCGGATCTGATCGCCGCAGCCGAAGACATCGGCTTCCCGCTACTCATCAAGCCCTCCGCTGGCGGTGGCGGCAAGGGCATGCACAGCGTGTTCACCGCGCAGGAACTGCCGGCCACCCTGGCCACCGCCCGGCGCGTGGCTGCCGCCTCCTTTGGCGATGACACCCTCTTCCTGGAACGCCTCGTGGCCAACCCCCGCCACATCGAGGTCCAGGTCCTGGGGGACAGCTTCGGCAACGTCGTCCACCTGGGGGAGCGCGAATGCTCACTGCAGCGCCGCCACCAAAAAGTCATCGAGGAGGCACCCTCGCCACTGGTGACCGGAATGGACGACGGCGGAACCACTCGGGAGCGCATCGGCGCCGCAGCCTGTGCCGCAGCAGCCAGTGTCAACTACACGGGTGCCGGGACGGTGGAGTTCCTGGTCTCGGATGACCGCCCGGACGAGTTCTTCTTCATGGAGATGAACACCCGCCTGCAGGTGGAGCATCCCGTCACCGAAATGGTGGCCCGGGTGCGAGGTGACGACCTGGACCTAGTGGCGTGGCAGTTGCGCATTGCCGCAGGGGAAACGATCGACTTCACCCAGGCCGATGTCACTCTGGAGGGCCATGCCGTCGAGGCCCGCGTGTATGCAGAGCAGCCCGCCGAAGGCTTCCTACCCGCCACCGGAACTGTGGCTGGCCTCGACGAGTCCGTGGCACGGCGCGACGGGGTTCGCGTGGACAGCTCTCTGGCACGGGGTCTGGAACTCACCGCGAATTACGACCCCATGCTGGCCAAGGTCATCGCTTGGGGCAGTGACCGGCAGGAGGCGCTCGACCGCCTGGATGCGGCCCTTGCCGACTATGTGGTCCTGGGCGTGCCCACGAACGTGGAATACCTGCGTCTGCTGATCAACGACCCCGACGTCCAGGCCGGGCGCCTCGACACGAACCTGATTCAGCGCAAACTCCCGGACATGCAATTTCGAACCGTGGCTGCGCGCGACTATGCCCTCGCCTCGTGGGTGGTCGACGCCAAGGCCACGTCGCTGGCCGAGGTGGCTGCACGTGAAGCGCTTGTCGAACCTGGCACGACCCCGTGGTCCCGCACCGACGGCTGGCGGCTCGGGGATCACGCGCCCTGGCGCAGCAACTGGGCGGCACCTGGCCGCACCGGCGTGGTGACGGTCAGCGGACCGCAGGCAGGCAGCGGGACCGAAGGTCCCGGCGTCGTACGTGTCAGCGGACTGTGCGACGGGCCCGAAGAGGTGAGTGTCGGCGGCGTGATCAATGACTACCACTTTGCGGTCCAAGGGGACACCGTTTTCCTGGGCAGCGGCGGATGGAGCGTGGAACTGATGCGCCTGGACCGGGAAGCAGCCACCGCGCGCATGCTGGCCGGGTTGGAACGCAAGGACGCCGCAGCCGATCCCCAACTGCGCAGCCCCATGCCCGGCACCGTCACCGTGGTCAATGCGGCCACGGGGGAGCGGGTCCAGGCCGGGGCGGTGCTGCTGGCGGTCGAGGCCATGAAGATGGAACACCAGATTGTGGCCCCGATGGCAGGTACCGTGCACATTGGCGTGACCGTGGGTGCGCTGGTCAAGGCGGACCAAATTGTTGCCACCATCCATACCGAAACCGTTGAAGGGAACTAACGTGCCAAATTTTGAGCTCAGTGACGATTACCAGGACTTGAGCGACACCGTCCGCGACTTTGCCGACAACGTGGTGGCGCCCGTGTCTTCCAAGCACGACGAAGAACACAGCTTTCCGTATGAGATTGTGGCCCAGATGGGGGAGCTGGGACTCTTTGGGCTACCGTTCCCCGAGGAATACGGCGGCATGGGCGGGGACTACTTTGCCCTGGCCCTGGCCCTGGAACAGCTGGGTCGGGTGGACCAGTCGGTGGCCATCACCCTGGAGGCGGGCGTATCCTTGGGAGCCATGCCGGTGTTCCGCTTCGGCACCGAAGCCCAAAAGCAGCAGTGGCTGCCGTCCCTGGCGGCCGGGCAGGCGCTGGCAGGCTTTGGACTCACCGAGCCCGACGCCGGTTCCGACGCCGGCGGTACCACCACCAAGGCGCGGCTGGAGGGTGGGGAGTGGATCCTCGACGGGCACAAGCAGTTCATCACCAACTCGGGTACCGACATCACCAAGTTCGTGACCATGACGGCGGTGACGGGCACCTCCGAACGTGCCAACGGCTCCATCAAGAAGGAGATCTCCACCATCCTGGTGCCCAACGGAACGCCCGGGTTCACCGTGGAGAAGGCGTACAACAAGGTGGGCTGGAACGCCTCCGACACCCACCCCCTGACACTCGTGGACGCCCACGTCCCGGAAGAAAACCTGATCGGCGTGCGTGGGCGTGGGTATGCCAATTTTCTCTCCATCCTCGACGAAGGACGGATCGCCATCGCGGCGCTGGCTACCGGGACTGCTCAGGGTTGTGTGGACGAGGCCGTACGCTATGCAAAGGAACGGCACGCGTTTGGCCATGCAATCGGACACTACCAAGGCATCTCGTTCAAGATCGCCCGTATGCAAACCCGGGCGCACACCGCCCGGCTGGCCTACTACGACGCCGCCGCACGCATGCTGGCCGGGAAGCCGTTCAAGACCGAGGCGGCCATCGCTAAGATGGTGGCAAGTGAGGCCGCCATGGACAACGCCCGCGACGCCACACAAGTATTTGGCGGCTACGGGTTCATCAACGAATTCACCGTTGCCCGGCACTACCGCGACTCGAAGATCCTGGAGATAGGGGAGGGCACCACGGAAGTGCAGCTCATGCTCATAGCCCGCGAGCTCGGCCTGTGATCGCGGTGGTCGAGACCAGCCGGTGATCGAGCCTGTCGAGACCAGCCTCTACACAGTGAAAGGTACTTGCGATGATTAACAAAGTGGTTGCATCTGCTGCCGTGGCCGTCAAGGACATCCACCACGGCGCATCCCTTGCCGTTGGCGGGTTCGGGCTGTGCGGAATCCCCGTGGCCTTGATCCGGGCCGTGTACGACGCCGGCACCGCCGGTTTGGAAACAGTCTCCAACAACTGTGGTGTTGACGACTGGGGCCTGGGAATCCTGCTCCGCGACGGGCGCATCCGGCGCACGGTCTCCTCCTATGTGGGTGAGAACAAGGAGTTTGCCCGCCAGTTTCTTGCCGGTGAGCTTGAGGTGGAACTCACGCCCCAAGGCACGTTGGCGGAAAAGCTGCGCGCCGGTGGTGCCGGGATCCCGGCGTTTTACACCGCTGCCGGTGTCGGCACTCAGGTTAGTGAGGGGGGCCTTCCACGCAGGTACGACGCCGACGGCACTGTGGCGATTTCCTCGCCCCCCAAGGAGGTGCGCAGGTTTGGAGACGCCGACTTTGTGCTCGAGGAGTCGCTGACCCCAGACTTTGCCCTGGTGCACGCATGGAAGGGCGACCGGCACGGCAACCTGGTCTTTCACGCCACCGCCATGAACTTCAACCCGCTGTGCGCCATGGCCGGAAAGATCACCATAGCCGAGGTGGAGGAGCTCGTTGAACCCGGCGAGCTCGACCCCGAGCACGTCCATGTGCCCGGGATCTTCGTCCAGCGCGTGGTCCACGTGCCAGCAGGCACCCCCGGTAGCCAGAAGCGCATAGAAAAACGGACCGTCTCCGAGCCAATAACTGAAACCCCGGTGGTTGATCCCCAAATGCTCCCCAACCTCGCAAGCTCGGCTGGGGCCCCCTCGCATCCGGGGCACGTCGTCGAAACCAAGGAGGCATGACAGTGGCACTAACACGCAATGAACTGGCGGCCCGGGTGGCCCGCGAGCTGCACAACGGCCAGTACGTGAACCTGGGCATCGGCATGCCCACGCTGATCCCCAACTTCATCCCGGACGGGGTGGAGGTGGTCCTTCACTCGGAGAACGGGATATTGGGAACCGGCCCATACCCTTTGGCTGCCGAAGTGGACCCGGATCTGATCAACGCGGGGAAGGAAACCGTCACCGTCAACAAGGGCGCGTCCTTCTTCGATTCAGCGCTTTCTTTTGGCATGGTCAGGGGAGGGCACGTTGACGTGGCCGTTCTCGGGGCCATGCAGGTGGCCCAAAACGGTGACCTCGCCAACTGGATGATCCCTGGCAAGATGGTCAAGGGCATGGGCGGAGCCATGGACCTGGTGTTCGGTGCCAAGAAGCTCATCGTCATGATGGAGCACACCGATAGGGAAGGCAAGCCGAAAATCCTGGAACAATGCACCCTGCCCCTGACAGGCAAAGGCTGCGTGGACTTGATTGTGACCGACTTGGCCGTCATCGCGGTGACCCCGGACGGGCTGGTACTGAAGGAACTTGCCCCGGGCGTTAGTGTGGAAGAAATTGTGGCTGCCACCGGTGCGCCACTGAACCTGGAGATGCATGATGTGGACACGGTATGAGTGAGCCCAAGGTGATTGCCCAGAGAGGCCTGTACTTCGAGGAACTGGCGACCGGCGTCCTCTACCAACACAAGCCGGGGCGGACCATGACGGAGACGGACAACGTCCTGTTCACCACCATGACCATGAACACCCAGGCGCTGCACCTGGATGCGGCCTGGAGCGCCACGCAACCCTTTGGGCAGCGGCTCATGAACTCCATGTTCACGCTGGCCACCATGGTGGGCCAGTCCGTGGGGCAGCTGACACAAGGGACCATCGTGGCACAGCTGGGGATGAGCGAGATCACCTTCCCGCACCCGCTGTTCCACGGCGACACTCTATACACGGAGACAGTGGTGACCCAGAAGCGCCTCTCTTCCTCGCGGCCGGGGCAGGGTATTGTGACCATGGTTCATACGGGGCGCAACCAGGACGGCGTCGTGGTGGGGACCGCCAGCCGTACGGCCCTGTTCTGGCTCACGCCAACAGCATAGAGGGAGCACACCATCAACGTCACCGACACACCTTTCACCATGGGTCCTGCCATCTTGTTTGCTCCGGCCGACCGTCCCGAGCGGTACGCCAAAGCCTCGGAGCGGGCGGACGCGGTAATCCTGGACCTCGAGGACGCCGTGGCCCCCGCAGCCAAGGTACTTGCACGCGAGCACCTGGTGAACAACCCGCTCAATCCGGCCACCACCATGGTCCGCATCAACGCCGTAGACACGCCCGAGCATGCCCTGGACCTGGCTGCACTGGCCCGGACGGAGTATCGCACCATCATGGTGGCCAAATCCGAAAATACGGCAGCCATCGCAGCGCTCGCAGGCTGGGACGTGGTTGCGCTGTGCGAAACCGCGGCCGGGGTCCTGGCCGCACCGGCGCTGGCGCAGTTGCCCCATGTTGTTGCCCTGATGTGGGGGGCCGAGGACCTTGTAGCCTCCCTGGGTGGAACCTCCAGCAGGTTCGACGACGGCCGCTACCGTGCCGTGGCCGTGCAGGCGCGCTCGCAGATATTGTTGACTGCGGGAGCCTTCGACAAGGTCGCCATCGACTCCATCTACGCAGATATTCGTGACCTTGCCGGGCTTGCCGATGAGGCCGACGACGCCGTAGCCAGCGGTTTTGGGGCCAAAGCCTGCATCCATCCCAGCCAGGTGTCGGTCATTCGAGACGCATACCGTCCCTCCACCGCGGACATCGCTGCGGCCCGGGAACTGCTCGCCGCCGCGGACCGGGCCGGCAGCGGGGTCTTTGCCCACCGGGGGCAGATGGTGGACGGCCCCATCCTGGCGCACGCCAGGGAAACGCTGCGCCGCGCAGCCCCTTAGCAATGGCGTCGGGCGGCGGGTTGGGGGTAATGTGACCGCCAGCTCATCCACGACGCCGGCAAGTCTGGGAGCGCTTGGGTTGGGCCCACGCCTGCGAGGGGCCCCGGCCGAGGAACGAGGCAGGGGAGCAGGTGGGGAATACTTGTAGCTATGCAGCATCGAAAAGTGATCATTCTTGGCTCCACGGGTTCCATCGGCACACAGGCGATTGACGTCGTCGAACGGGCCACGTTGGCTGACGGCACACCGCGTTTCACCGTCACGGCGCTCAGTGCCGGCGGCGGAAACCTTGAGTTGCTCGCCGAGCAGGCCGTGCAGACCCGGGCGCTGGCCATCGGCATTGCCACGGACGACGCCGGACCTCTGCGTGCGTTGCTCGACTCCCGAGCCGCTGCGGCTGGGCTCCACGGATACTTCCCGGAGATTGCCACGGGACCGGGCGCCTCCAGCGTTATCGCCGCTTGGGGTGCCGGCACCTCTCATGCCGCTGACGTGGTGCTGAACGCCATCACCGGTTCCATTGGACTCGCGCCGACGCTGGCGGCCTTGGGCACTCAGGCAATTTTGGCGCTGGCCAACAAGGAATCCCTGATCGTGGGAGGCCAACTGGTCAAGGACGCGGCATCGCCGGGGCAGCTGGTCCCGGTTGACTCCGAGCATTCGGCCCTCGCCCAGGCGCTGCGTTCAGGCACTGCAGACGAGGTTAGAAAGCTGGTCGTGACAGCATCCGGGGGGCCGTTCCGCGGCCGCACCCGCGCCGAACTCGCAGACGTGACTCCCGCGCAGGCGCTCAAGCACCCCACCTGGGACATGGGCCCCATGGTCACCACCAACTCGGCCACTTTGGTCAACAAAGGTCTGGAAGTCATCGAGGCGCACCTGCTTTTCGACGTGCCACTGGATCGCATCGAGGCCGTGGTTCACCCCCAATCCGTAGTGCATTCCATGGTGGAATTCACGGACGGGTCAACCATGGCGCAATGCTCGCCGCCGGACATGCGCCTGCCCATCGCCCTTGGGCTGGGCTGGCCGGAAAGGGTCCCCGGTGCAGCCCTGGCGTGCGATTGGACAAAGGCTGCCACCTGGACGTTTGAACCACTGGATAACGAGGCCTTTCCCGCCGTCGAGCTTGCAAAAGAGGCGGCCCGCAGGGGAAGTACCTGCCCTGCCGTCTATAACGCGGCCAACGAGGAAGCCGTGTATGCCTTCCACGCTGGCAGAATAAGTTTCTTGGACATTGTGGATACCATTGCGGAAGTTCTCAGCGAACACACACCGGTTTCGGAGCTGACGCTAGAGTCGGTGCTGGAAGCTGAAAAGTGGGCGCGGGCGCGGACCAACGAATTGTTGGCCGCCAAGGGCTAAAGAAGTTCTGTTGAAATGCCGGGAAATATGTAGCTAGAAAGTTCACTGTGACTGTATTGCTTTTCATCGGTGGCGTACTGTTCGTCGCCATTGGAGTGGCCCTTTCCATCGCCCTGCACGAGGTGGGACACCTGCTGCCCGCCAAGCTCTTCAAGGTCCGGGTCACCCGGTACATGATCGGTTTTGGGCCCACCATCTGGTCCCGGACCAGGGGCGAGACCGAATACGGAGTCAAGGCTATTCCGGCTGGCGGCTACGTCGCCATGGTCGGCATGTACCCGCCCAACCCTGCCGACGGCAGCGTGCGCCCCTCGAGCACCGGCATGTTTCAGACCCTCGCCACCGAGGCCCGCAGCATGGCCCACGAGGAGGTGGGACCGGAAGACGTCAACAGGGTGTTCTACAAGCTCCCCGTGTGGAAGAAGATTGTCATCATGCTAGGTGGCCCCACCATGAACCTGCTCATAGGAATCGTCCTTATGGCCGTGTTGCTGATGGGATTCGGGACTGCGCAAGCTACCACCACGCTGGCCGAGGTCAACGCCTGCCAGGTTGCCTACGGCCAACCTGCCCCCACCGACCTTTCCAACTGCACCAAGACGCCGGCCGCCGCTGCCGGATTGCAGCCTGGGGACACCCTGAAAACCTTCGACGGCAAGGCCGTCACCAGCTGGGCCGAGCTCACTGACTGGATCCGCGCGTCCGCAGGCAAGCAGGTGCAGATAAGCTACCAGCGCGGTTCCGAAACCAAGACCACCTCGGTCACACCCGTTCTCACCGCCCGCCCCGTAGTGAACGCCAACGGCACCGCGGCAGTTGACGCCGAAGGAAAGGCTGAAACCGTCCAGGTTGGTTTTATGGGCATGGGCCCTAGCTCGGCCATGGTCCCGGAGCCGGCAAGCGCGGTTCTTCCCGCTGTGGGCAAGAACATTGTCCAAGTGGGCGGCATCGTCTTCCAGCTGCCGCAGAAGCTGGTGGGAGTGGCCCAAGCGGCCTTCAGCTCGGCCCCGCGCGACCCCAATGGACCTATTTCTGTGGTCGGCGTGGGCCGGGTGGCCGGCGAGGTCGCGGCCATGGAACAGGTACCCCTGAGCTCGCGCATCGCCACACTCATTGGCCTGTTGGCCGGGGTGAACCTTGCCTTGTTTGTCTTCAACTTGATCCCGCTCCTGCCGCTGGACGGCGGACACGTCCTGGGCGCCCTTTACGAAGGTGTCCGGCGTTTCGCAGCCAAGCTGTTCAAGAAGAAGGATCCGGGTCCCTTCGACATCGCCAAGATGCTGCCGGTGACTTACGTTGCCGCGACGCTTCTGATGGTCATGGGGGCGTTGCTGATCTACGCGGACATCGTCAAGCCGGTCAACCTCTTCGGTTAGTCCTCGTACCGGCAACGCCCAGCGGTGCATCCGACACCGGCGATCATCTTGAAATAGTTGATTCATTGAGATCAACCGATTATGGTTAATGTATGTTTGTTCTCACCATCGACCAGCGCGGCAGCCGCACCGGCAAGGACAGGGTCCCTGAACTCCTGGCAGCCTTGGCTCACATTCCGACCAGGCTGGCTTTTGAACGCACCGTGGGAGATGAAATTCAGGGGCTGTTGGAGAGCCCGGCAGCCGTTGTCGAGGCCGCCCTGTGTGCCCTGCGCTCCGGACACTGGCATGTGGGGATTGGAATCGGCGAGGTAAATCTGCCCCTGCCGGCCAGATCGCATGAGGCGGCCGGCGGTGCCTTTCTCGCTGCCCGGGAAGCCGTGGAAAGGGCCAAAAAATCCGGTGAACGGGTCCCCTTGTGCGTGCGCGTCGAAACAGGGGCGGAAAAAGAAGTAGAAGCAGAAACAGAAGCCGCTGCGGCCGAAGCCGTTCTGGTGCTTATCGGGGACTTGGTGCGCAAGCGTTCCGCGTCGGAGTGGCGGGTGGTGGACGCGCTCGTGGCAAGTCCGGCCCCCCGCCAGATCGATGTGGCCCGGGACCTGGGCATCAGCCCCCAGGCAGTCAGCAAGGCCGTCCTGCGGGCGGGCTGGGTCGAGGAACAAAACGGTGCTCTGGCGGCCCAGCTCCTGCTATCTCGGTGTGGACAGAGGCAGTGTCAGGGCCTCCCGCTAAGCTAAAAGCCAACGACCACAAGGAAGGGTTCCGTGGAAGCACTATGGATTGCGCTGACAGTGGTGGTGGCCTGCTTTGGGGGCTGGCCCGTGACCGCCGGAATCCTCAGGCTCTCCCAATCACATACTGTGGCAGCCATTGAGCTGTCCGAAAACAACCAGCAGTTCCCAAATCAGCAACCCGAAAACGCGCAGGACCCGGCCGCGGACAGCACCGCCGAATTCGAGACAAGTGCCGGTGTCACAGCCCCCGGGCTTGAGCCGACAGAGGCGGAAAGCTCACCACCTACCGCCTCACCCCACGCCGGGGTGTTGCGCGGGGGACTGCTGATCGGAATGCTCGAACGCGCCGCCGTCGTGCTGGCCATCCTGAGCAACCAGCCGGTGGCCATTGCCTACGTTGTGGCCATCAAGGGGCTGGGCCGGTACCCGGAGCTGAAAGGTGCCCCGGCTGCCAGCGAACGGTTCATCATCGGCACCCTGGCCTCCCTGCTTTGGGCGGCGGCCGTCACGGTGCTTGCCAAAGTGCTCCTGCTATAGGGTGAAGTCATGAGTATTTTTGCTGTTGAATATGTTTATGGTCCCGAAGCTGAAGCCGAGCGCACCGAACACCGCCCCGCGCACCGCGCATGGTTGGTGGAGCAGGCAGCAGCCGATGTGGTGTTAGCCTCAGGGCCCTACGGTGACGGAGCTGGTGCGTTGCTGATCTTCCAGGCTCCCGATGAAGCCACGTTGAACGAGATTCTGAAGCAGGATCCCATGAATCTTGGTGGCGGAGTGACAGGGCTGAAAGTCTCGGCATGGAAACCAGTCATCGGGCAGTTCAGCAAATATATGTCGTAGGCCTCATTCCAGACGCCATTGTGGCGAACCAGCTTACAATTTAGAACAGATGATGCGGAAACTTTGTTGTGGCACCACCCAAGGGTTGCTGCGGACGCTTCATCAAAAAGATCTTCAAGGAGCACATTTTGACCTCGGTCAGCCTCGGAATGCCGCCATTGCCACCGCCTGTCCTCACGCCCCGGCGCAAAACCCGGCAGATCAAAGTCGGTTCGGTGGGTGTTGGCTCCGACTCGCCCATCAGTGTGCAGTCCATGACCACCACGAAGACCACCGACATCAACGCCACGCTGCAGCAAATTGCCGAGCTGACAGCATCCGGCTGTGACATTGTCCGGGTGGCTTGCCCGGCGCAGGATGACGCGGACGCACTGCCCATCATTGCCAAGAAATCGCAGATTCCGGTAATCGCGGACATCCACTTCCAGCCAAAGTACGTCTTTGCCGCCATTGAGGCAGGCTGTGCCGCGGTACGCGTGAACCCGGGCAATATCCGCAAGTTTGATGACCAGGTGAAGGAAATTGCCAGGGCCGCCAAGGACCATGGTACCTCCATCCGGATCGGTGTGAACGCCGGCTCTTTGGAGCCCTCCATCATGAAGAAGTACGGCAAAGCCACGCCGGAGGCACTGGTGGAGTCGGCCATGTGGGAGGCGTCCTTGTTTGAGGAGCACGGCTTCCACGACTTCAAGATCTCCGTCAAGCACAACGATCCTGTGGTCATGGTGGCCGCGTACGAGATGCTGGCCGAGCAAGGTGACTGGCCACTGCACCTGGGCGTCACCGAGGCCGGCCCCGCCTTCCAGGGCACCATCAAGTCCGCCGTCGCCTTCGGGGCGCTGCTCTCCAAGGGCATCGGCGACACCATCCGTGTGTCCCTCTCCGCTCCTCCCGTGGAAGAGATCAAGGTGGGCAACCAGATCCTGCAGTCGCTGAACCTGCGGCCTCGCAAACTGGAAATCGTCTCCTGCCCATCCTGCGGCCGCGCCCAGGTGGACGTGTACAAACTGGCCGAGGAAGTCACCGCCGGTCTGGAAGGTATGGAGGTGCCGCTGCGCGTCGCCGTCATGGGCTGCGTTGTCAACGGGCCAGGCGAGGCTCGCGAGGCTGACCTAGGAGTTGCCTCCGGTAACGGCAAGGGACAGATCTTTGTTCGCGGCAAGGTCATCAAGACCGTCCCTGAGGACCAAATTGTTGAGACACTTATTGAAGAAGCGATGAGAATTGCCGAGGAGATGGAGTCTGATGCCGACAATTCGCTCCAGGGTGGCCCCGTGGTTAGCGTCTCGTAAAACCCCTGACCCGGGACCGGTGCGCGTCCTTGTCCACGAGGACACGGATGCGCTCCGGGCCTTGATCGCGCGCGATCCCGTGGCCAACGTCTTCATTGCTGCGTTGCTGGGACCGGGCGGCAGTGCAGTGCCCAGCCAGCCCGGAACGGTGATTCTGGGTTTTTTTGAGCACGACGGCGAGGACTTGGACGGCGCTTGCTGGGTGGGATCCAATGTGGTCCCCATCGAAGCATCAGCTGCCCACAGCGCATATTTTGGCCGGTGGCTTGCCACCCATTGGACAACGCACGCCTCCATCTTTGGCCCGGCAGAGGCCGTGTTGGGCATTATGGCCGAGCTTGCCAACGTTGGTATCAGGGCACAGGAAGTCCGGGCCAAGCAGCCGTTGCTGATTATGGACAAGCCGTCCCCGTTACCGTCCAACCCGGCCCTGACAATCAGCCGGAGCGGACAGTTTGAGGAGATTCTCCTGGCAGCTGCAACCATGTTTGAGGAAGAAGTGGGTTATTCGCCCTTCCTTGGCGGTGAGGAAAACTACCGGCGCAAGGTGGCCTGGCTGATCAGCAGGGGCCACTCCTTCAGTCACTGCGAACCCAATGGTGAGGTCATTTTCAAGGCTGATCTCGGGGCCGTTGCCGGCATGGCAACCCAAATTCAGGGTGTGTGGTTGAACCCGCGGTACCGCGGTCTTGGCCTCAGCGCCGGCTATATGGCCGCCGTCGTCAATCTTGCCCTGGCCCTTGCCCCGGTGACCAGCCTTTATGTGAACGACTTCAATCTCCGGGCGCGGGCCGCCTACGCCAAAGTTGGGTTTGAGCAGGTGGGTACTTTCGCCACTGTCCTGTTCTAGCCCACCCCACCGTTGAGGGGGCAGATCACCCCCGGGAAATTGGGGGTGATCTGCCCCCTCAACGGATTTTGCGCTACGCTTATGCAACTTGTTGCGCAAAGGAGCGTCTAAATGTCCGCTGATAGCTATCCTCACCTGTTCTCCCCCCTGGATCTGGGTTTCACCACACTGCCCAACCGTGTGTTGATGGGCTCCATGCACGTGGGGCTGGAGGAACGCCCGGGCGGTTTTGCGCGAATGGCGGAGTTTTACGCCGAGCGGGCGCGCGGCGGTGTCGGCTTGATGGTCACCGGCGGCGTTTCGCCCAACGACGCTGGGCGGCCCATGAAAGGTGGAGCCAAGATCAGTACGCCCAAGGAAGCTGCCGCGCACGTGGTCATCACGGAGGCGGTCCATGCCGCCGGCGCCAAGATCGCCCTGCAGCTGCTGCACTTTGGCCGCTATGCCGCCCACGCGCACTTGGTGGCACCCAGCGCCGTGCAGGCCCCGATCAGTCCGCTGACGCCGCATCCGCTCAGCGTCGAGGAGGTAGATCAGACCATTGAGGACTTTGCCTCCGCGGCCCGGCTGGCCCAGGGTGCCGGATACGACGGAGTGGAGATCATGGGCTCCGAGGGCTACCTCATCAATGAATTCGTCGCCGAACGGACCAACCACCGCACCGACAAATGGGGCGGGTCGTATGAAAACCGGATGCGCTTCCCGGTGGAGATCGTCCGCCGCACCCGTGAACGAGTCGGGAAGAACTTCATCATCATCTACCGGCTCTCGATGCTTGACCTTGTCGAAGGCGGGTCCACGCTGGCTGAAGTCATCCAGTTGGCCCAAGCCGTTGAGAAGGCCGGCGCCACCATCATCAACACCGGCATTGGCTGGCACGAGGCCCGCATCCCCACCATTGCCACGTCCGTGCCGCGTGCCGGTTTCGCGTGGGTGACCAAAAAGGTCATGGGATCAGTGGGCATCCCGCTGGTCGCCACCAACAGGATCAACACGCCAGCTGTCGCCGAACAACTCCTGGCCGACGGCACGGCAAACATGGTCTCCATGGCGCGGCCTTTCCTGGCCGACCCTTTCTTCATGCGCAAAGCCCAGGAGGGCCGCAGTGATGAGATCAACAGCTGCATTGCCTGCAATCAGGCCTGCCTTGACCACACTTTTGTGGGCAAAACCTCCTCCTGCTTAGTCAACCCGCGGGCCTGCCACGAGACCGAACTAGTCATCCAGGACGCGGCGCGGCCCAAGAGGCTTGCCGTGGTCGGTGCAGGTCCGGCCGGACTGGCTTTCGCGGTCACAGCGGCCGAACGAGGCCACCACGTGACACTCTTTGAATCGGCCGATGAGATTGGCGGCCAGTTCAACATAGCCAAGCAGATTCCTGGTAAAGAGGAATTTCAGGAGACCATCAGGTACTTCAACCGGCAAATCCAGCTACGCGGCATTGAGCTGCGCCTGAACACCCGGGCCACGGCCGAGGGCCTGCTGGGTGAAAGTTTCGACGAGGTGGTGCTCTCCACTGGCGTCGTGCCCCGCATACCGGAGATCGACGGCGTCGACCACCCCAGCGTGCGCAGCTACCTGGACGTGGTGCGGGACAAAAAGCCGGTGGGTGTCAACGTGGCCATCCTGGGCGCGGGCGGCATCGGATTCGATGTGGCCGAGTACCTCACCGCCCACGGAACCAGCGCCACGTTGCTTCCGGAAAAGTTCTATCGGGAGTGGGGGATCGATCCGGACTATGCCCGCGCCGGCGGCCTGGCCCAGCCCGAACCCGCCATCCCTGAACGCCGGGTGGGCTTGTTTCAGCGCAAGGAGACAAAGGTGGGTGCCGGTCTGGGCAAGACGACAGGCTGGATCCACCGCACCGAGCTCAAGGCCAAGGGAGTCCAGATGGTTCCGGGCGTGGAATACCACAAGATCGACGACGCCGGGTTGCACCTGCGCATCAACGGCACCGACACGGTTATTGCCGTTGACACCGTGATCCTGTGCACAGGCCAGGAACCCCAGCGCGAACTCCAAGAAGCGCTGGAAGGTGGCGGCGCCGTCGTCCACCTCATCGGCGGGGCCGACGAGGCGCGCGAACTGGATGCCAAGCGGGCCATCGACCAGGGCACCCGGCTGGCCGCAAGGATCTAACCCATGTCACTGCCCCATGCGTTGCTGACCTCGCTCCTGGAAAAACCCTGCACCGGGGCCGAACTGGCACGGCGCTTCGATAAGTCCATTGGCCACTTTTGGCACGCTACCCACCAACAGATCTACCGTGATCTGGGCAAGCTCGAAGCAGGGGGACTGATCGCCGCACGCGGTTTGGCGACGGCACGGGGGAGCCAGCGGCACTTTGACGTGCTGGCGCAGGGGCGTGCCGAATTGGAACGATGGAGCGCCCTGGAAGCGGATCCGCAGCCCATGCGGGACGCACTTTTGGTGCGGCTTCGGGCGGCGGCAGCGCTGGGGAGCGTGGATATTGCCGCCGAAATCCGGCGCCACCAGGGCCTCCACCAGGTGGTGCTGGAAGAATACCGGGCCATTGAGGCACGGGATTTTCCGCCGGGAATGGCTGTTTCCAGATCAGCTGAACTGCAGTTGGCCGTACTTCGGGCGGGCATCTTCTTGGAGGAGGCGTGGCTGGCCTGGTGCAAGGACACCCTGGCTGGCTAGGCGGCTAAAAACCGCTGGCTTCATCCTGCGCCGCAGCTTCCGCGGCCACCTGGGCGGAGGCGTCCGCCAGCATGGAGGCGGCCTTGCCGAGGACGGGCGCGTAGGAGGACCGCCAGGCATGCCTGAACACGAACGCATCCGCACCCTCCCACCGCAAGTTGGTTGAAATGCGGGCGCTGAGATCGTTCTGGACAGCAGTCAGCCGGCGTTGGGCCGCCTGCAAGTCGCGGCCAAATTGGCGCAACTCCTCGGGGTCGGCGCCACTTCGACGCTGCGTCATGCTCTCTCCCGCGATTGCCTAATATCACCAACCTCCACAGTAGAGGCGCCCGCGGCGGTACGGCCATGGGGAGAGCTACCCATCCCAGGTGCCACCGGCCCCTTGCTGGCATCCCCGGGAAGGGGGCCGGTGAGGCTGGCTTGCAGGCTCGGGGCAAACCAGGCCACCAATTCGTTGTGCGTTGCAGAGGCCAGCGGCTCCAGCCGCAGCAGGTAACGGGCCATCATCAAGCCCATGACGGTGCTGGCCACCAGCGAGCTGCGCAGGGCCAGCACGTCCTCATCTCCTGGTAGGCCCGCAACGGTCCTGGGCAGGATGCGGTTGACCACGGCAACCCTGACCAACGAGCCATGGGTGGTGGATGCTGTGGCGCTGCGCAACAAAGCTACCAAGGCTGCTTGCGCGGGGGAGTCCCACAGTGTCAGCAAGGCCCTCAACAGTGCCTCGCCACGTTCGGCAGGGGGCGTCCCGCTGACCTCACTGAGCACCTCGTCGGGATCCGCCGGCAACGCCACGCAGGCGTTGAACAAGTCATCCTTGCCCGAAAAATAGTGGTGAACCAAGGCCGGGTCGACCCCCGCGTCGCGGGCAATCTCACGCAGGCTCGTTGCGGCGAAGCCACGCTCGGCAAACAGCTTGCGTGCACTGGCCACGATCAGCTCCCGGGAGGTGGATCGCCCCTGCCGGCGGCCGCGCGCCGGTGAGGATGTCATCGGGAACTAGGCCGTCCGGCGTCGTAATGTCAGTGACGCCAGAAGTAGCACGGCCACAACGAAGGCGGCCACCACCACCAGGTCCGTGGCCAAGGTTCCGGTGGCATCTGCATGGGCGGCGACCTGCTGCAAACCGTCTACGGCGTAGCTTAGGGGCAGCACATTGGCGATGGCCTGAAGGACGGTGTTCATCTCGGATCGGGCAACGAAGAGCCCGCACAGTAGGATTTGTGGGATCACCACCACCGGCATGAACTGGACGGCCTGAAATTCGGTGGTGGCAAAGGCCGAGCACAGCAACCCCAGCGCCACGCCGAGAACCGCAGTCAGCACCGAGATCAGTACCACCCAGCCACCATTGCCTTCGATACTTATTTTGAACACCCAATAAGCCACGGCCGTTGCCACCAACGCTTGCAGGGCCGCCATGATGGAAAACGCCAGTGCGTAGCCAAAGAGCAGATCGCCCTTGTGGATGGGTGTTGTCAGCAGCCGCTCCAAGGTGCCGGAGGTGCGTTCACGCAGCATGGTGATGGAGGTGATCAAAAACATCACCACGAACGGGAAAATGCCCAGCATCATCAAGCCCACACGGTCAAAGGTGCGAGGCATGCCCGGTGGCAGCGTCTCATTTTCGTACAGCCAATACACCAGGGCCAACAGCACGGCTGGGACCACCAGGATCAAGCCAACACTGCGTGGATCATTCCTGAGCTGTTGCAGGACCCGCACACAGGTCGCCCACATCATCAACACGTTCATGAGGCTTCTTCCCGGACACCGGGGGAGTGGAGTTCCTGGTCTGCCAGGATGAGCCGCAGGAACGCCAGCTCAAGGTCCGGGGTATCGCCGCGCTGGCGTAGCTGAGCCGGAGTGAGCTGGGCCAGCAACCTGCCTTCGCGCAGCAGTAACAGCGAATCGCAGTGCCCTGCCTCCTCCATGACGTGGCTGGAAATGACCAAGGTGGTGCCTGCGGCTGCCATGGCCGCGAACTTGGTCCACAGATCGGCCCGTAACACCGGATCCAATCCGACGGTTGGCTCGTCAAGGAGCAGCAGCTTGGGCTTGGACACCAGGGCGCAGGCCAGGGAGACCCGGCTGAACTGCCCTCCCGAGAGGTCCTCGGCCCTGCGTTTGGCAACACCGCCTAGTCCGACGGCGTCCACCGCCTCCAGCGCGTCGGCCCGGCTGCAACCGTGCGTGGCCCCGAAATAGTGCACGTTGTCCACCACACTCAAGTCCTTGTAGACGCTGGCGGCCTGGGTGACATAGCCGACGTCGTGCCGCAAACTGGCATCCCCGGCCGGACGTCCCAGCACGTTCACTCGGCCGGAGGTGATTTTCTGGACCCCCACCAGCGCCCTTATCAAGGTGGTCTTCCCGCTGCCGGAGGGTCCCAGCAAACCGGTGATACGGCCTTCGGGAATGTTGAAGGTGAGATCCTTCAGGACGTCCTGCTTGCCCCGGTGAATGCTCAACGCCGCGACGCTGACGCACGGAACAATGGCCGAAACGGGGGCGGCGGGGGCCGGGGTGGTGGGGGGCTGGTGTGGGTCCGGAAGGGCTGCTCTGTGCGACACAAGCGACTCCAAGTGGATGTAGGAATTCATCACATGATGAATTAAAGCTAGTCCCGTGGCCAGCCCATGTCTACGTTTTTCGGTGGCGGCGGCCCGGTGGGACCCGGCCAGGGGAAATGCTTGAAGTGCCGGGCATATTCGCATAGCTTGGCAATGGACGCGCCACCTGGCACGCCAGCCACAGATGTGGAACCTGTGAACGCCTACGAAAGGAATCGCGACATGGCAGTTTCGGTTAATTTGGCCAAAGCACTTGACAAGGAATTCGAGGACAAGTCCCTGAAAGAAATTCTTGATGCGTCCCCTGCCGCGTTGGCGGGCATTACTGATGCCAAGGCTGCAGCCCTGCAGGAACTTCTGGGAATCAAGACCATCCGTGAACTGGGCAGCAATAAGTTCTTTGCCGTGGCTGGCGTGCTTGTGGCGTTGGAAGGCAAGGCAGGCTGAGATTTGAGTTCGGCACCGGCCCGATCCCTGCCCGTCAACGTGGCAGGGATCGGGTCGGTCAGGGCGCGTGCGTCGTACTTTTGCCTCAACCGGTAGATTAGTACATGCCCGCCTTTTGGTGGCGGGCGATCAACTGCTCAAGAAACGGAAATTTCGCGTGGCTCTTCGCCTTTCCACACTCTTCCTACGCACTCTGCGTGAGGACCCCGTCGACGCCGAAGTGGACAGCCACAAGCTGCTGCTGCGCGCCGGCTATATCCGCCGCGCCGCCCCCGGCATCTACACGTGGCTGCCATTGGGCCTGCGCGTGCTGCGCAAGGTCGAGGCCATTGTGCGCGAAGAGATGGATGCCATGGGCGCCCAGGAAGTCCACTTCCCGGCGTTGCTGCCCAAGGAGCCTTACGAAATTACCAACAGGTGGCTGGAATACGGCGACGGCATCTTCCGCCTGCAGGACCGCAAAGGTGCCGACTACCTGCTGGCCCCCACCCATGAGGAAATGTTCACGTTGCTGGTCAAGGACCTGTACTCGTCCTACAAGGACCTGCCCCTGAGCATTTACCAGATTCAGAACAAGTACCGCGACGAGGCCCGGCCGCGTGCCGGATTGCTCCGCGGCCGTGAGTTCATCATGAAGGACTCCTACTCTTTTGACATTGACGACGCCGGACTCGACGCCAGCTACATGGCTCACCGAGGTGCCTACTTGCGTATCTTTGAGCGCCTGGGTCTGGAAGTCATCCCCGTGGCCGCCACCGCCGGCGCCATGGGCGGATCCAAGAGCGAAGAGTTCTTGCACCCCATGGCTATCGGCGAGGACACGTTTGTGCGCTCCGCCGGCGGATACGCCGCGAACGTCGAGGCTGTCACCACCGTGGTGCCCGACGATATTGACTTCAGCAATGCTCCGGCCGCCGTGGTTCGCGACACCCCCGACACTCCCACGATTGAGACCTTGGTGGCAGCTGCCAACGAGCTCGCGCCGCGCGCCGAGGGCCCTTGGACCGCAGCCGACACCTTGAAGAACGTTGTGCTGGCCATCGACCTGCCCACCGGCGAACGCCAAATTGTTATCATCGGTGTCCCGGGCGACCGTGCCGTTGACTTCAAACGCATCGAAGCCAACATCGGCGCACACCTGAGCGTTGGCGGCGAAGTGGGTGTCGAAGCAGCCAGTGAAGCTGACCTCAAGAAGCATGGCGGCCTTATCAAGGGCTACATGGGCCCGGGCCTGAGCCTTGACGCGGCCGTTCTGGGTGCCGAGGCATCCACCAAGCTGCTGTACCTGGTGGATCCCCGCGTGGTTTCTGGCACCAGCTGGATTACGGGCGCTAACATCGACGGCAAGCACGTGTTTGGCCTCGTCGCCGGGCGCGACTTCACTTGGGACGGCACCATCGAAGCCGTGGAGGTTCGCGAGGGTGACCCCGCCCCCGACGGCTCCGGCCCCCTCGAAGCAGCCCGCGGTATTGAAATGGGCCACATCTTTGCCCTGGGGCGCAAGTATGCCGACGCCCTGGGTCTGAAGGTGCTTGATCGCAACGGCAAGCTCGCCACCGTCACCATGGGCTCCTACGGCATTGGTGTCACCCGCGCTGTCGCTGCCTTGGCGGAGTCGAACCACGACGACAAGGGCCTGGTCTGGCCCGCCGCCGTAGCCCCCGCGCACGTTCACGTCGTGGCCGTGGGCCGCGGCGAGGAGATCTTCGAGGCTGCGGCGCAACTGACAGCCGACCTGGAGGAGGCCGGGCTGGAAGTCATCTACGACGACCGTCCCAAGGTTTCCCCCGGCGTGAAGTTCGGCGACGCTGAACTTCTGGGCGTCCCCACCATCCTGGCCGTGGGCCGCGGTCTTGTGGACGGTGTCGTGGAAATCAAGAACCGCGCCACGGGCGTTGCCGTAGACGTCCCGGTCGCCGAGGCCGTGCAGTACATCCTCGACCAGAGGTAACCACCACCGGCGCGAGGAGCTGCGGGGCGCAGCCCCTCGCGAGCAGTAAGATTTCTCGACCGTTCCTCGTTCCTGGGCCCGTGCGTGGAAATCCATCCTCGCTCCGGGGCTGTGCCCCTCCGCCCACGTTCCGTTGAGGTGAACTTGATTTCCGGTTTCGAAGATATCACTACTGCCACAATTCTGTTGATCATTGTGGCAGGCTTTGCCGCGGGCTGGATTGACGCCGTGGTGGGTGGGGGAGGGCTGTTGCAGCTGCCGGTGGTGCTCATGATCCCCGGCATCACCCCGGTCCAGGCTCTGGCGACCAACAAGATGGGCTCCATTTTCGGCACGGCCACCAGCTCCGTCACCTACTACAAGCGCGTCAAACCGGACTTACGCACGGCCTTGCCCATGGCCGCCGTCGCACTGCTGGGCAGCCTGGGCGGGGCCGTGGTGGCGACCATGCTGCCGGGCTCGGTTTTTAAGCCCATCATCGTCATCGCACTGGTTGCCGTGTTGGCCTTTACCGCCTTCAAACCCAGCATTGGTGAACTGACGTCGCTGCGACATTCCGGGAGAAAGCACTATGTTGTTGCTGTGTGCATTGGCGGGCTGATTGGATTTTACGATGGCCTGATCGGGCCGGGCACCGGATCCTTTCTGGTCATCGCCATGGTCAGCCTCATGGGCTATGCGTTCCTTGAGGCCAGCGCAAAGGCCAAGATCGTCAACTTCGCCACGAACGCCGGGGCGCTGACGTTTTTCCTGCCCAATGGGTCCCTGCTGTGGGGGATCGGGTTGGTACTTGGCGCCGCGAACATGGCCGGTGGCTACCTTGGTGCCCGCACAGCCGTGAAACAAGGCAGCAAATTCATCCGCATCGTGTTCCTTGTGGTCGTGGCCGCCCTGATCATCAAGCTCGGTATTGATGTCTGGAACGAGAACATCCTCGGGGGCTAACGTCTAGGAAGCGTTGGGCCAGCAGCCGGTGATCAGCCCAGGATTTTCAGATCGCGCGCAGTCGGAAGCCCGGGCATGGTCCGCCCGGCCATGGTGCTGGCAACCCACAAGGAGCGTTGGGCGTCGCCAAGGTGCCCGGGCGTCTCCAGATACCGGAGCGAGTTCTCCACTTCCCGCACCACAGCCCATTCGGCGGCGATGGACTCATCCAGGCCCGCGGCAGCGCAAAGATTCCGTGCACGACGCCGCAGCCCGGCTTCTGCGTTGAGCGCGGGCAGGTCCCCGAGCCGGTTCCAGAGGCACGGGGCCACCGCGAATTCGGCGTCACCAATCTGGGCTTGTGGGTCAATGGCGAGGTAGCCGGTGCCGTCCAGGGCTGCCAGGATGTTCAGGTAGTGCAGGTCTGTATGGACTAAGACATCCTGTGCCCGACGACGGGAAACAGCTCCCCGTGTCTGGCACACCTCAAGGGCTGCCTCGAGCAGCCACCGCGGAAAAGGCCGGTTGAGGTCTTCCCAACGGGCAGGCAGCTCATCCGAAAACTGTTCAGCTGTGGCGGCGATGTGTGGAATCTGCGCCCAGCCGTCACGCACATCCGGGGCAATACTCAGGCGGCGAACCAGCGAGCCCCACACCTGCTCTGCCTCATCCAGGGGAACCGCTTGCAAGGACTTGTGCGCGTCGAGGCGTTCAATGACCATGGAGCAGCTGTCGGTGTCGTACTCCAGGATCTGCACCATCCCGTGTCCGTTCCACAGCCTCAGCGCGACTGGTTCCAGCAAGGCCTCCTCAAACGGGAAGGCGATCTTAAGGGCAGCGGGGCCGCCGGAGGAGGTCAGCACGGGAATCACGATTCCGGTGTGTCCGTTCCACGGCTGCCCGCCAGCGGGAAGGTCTACGCTCAAATGCCAGCGGAGCAGCGCGGCGGATATCAGCGCCGGAAGCGCCGCCAGCCAGTCCCGCCCCTCACGGCTACGGGCGTGCCGTGAGTACAAATCGGGGGGGATTCCAACTCTGCTGGGCATATCGGTCAGTTTATCCGCTAACCCACCAAACCGCTGGCCCCAAGCAGCTTGCCAATGGCGAATGTTGCCGCCAAGGCCAAGGCACCGCCAAGCACCACCCTGGTGGCTGCGCGCAGCTTCGAACCTCCACCGATGGCGGCGCCGATCCAGCCGGTGATACCCAGTGCGGCCAGAACCACTACAAAGGTGACAGGCACCCGCACGGTGGCTGGCGGGAGCAAGATGGCAAGCAGGGGCAGGATGGCGCCCACGGTGAAAGCGATGGCTGAGGCAAACGCCGCATGCCAGGGGCTGACGACGTCGTCCTCACCGAAGTTCAGTTCAGCAGCCAGATGTGCGCCCACGGCGTCGTGCTCGGTGAGCTCGGCTGCCACCAGTTCTGCAGTGCCCCGGGTGAGGCCCTTATTCTCATAGAGGCTGGTCAGGATCGCGAGGTTCTTTTGCGGCGCCACGGCAAGTTCGTGGCGTTTTTGCGCGATCATGTGCTTTTGGCTGTCGCTCTGGCTGCCCACCGAAACATATTCGCCCAGGGCCATGGAAATCGCGCCGCCAACCAGTGCCGCGATTCCAGCGGTGAGGATGGGCCCGGAGCTCGCTGTGGCGCCAGCAACACCGACCACGACGGCCGCGACCGACACGATGCCGTCATTGGCGCCCAAAACGCCGGCCCGCAGCCAGTTCAGGCGCTGGGCAATGGCGCCGGAACGTGGCGGCTCCGAGTGGGTCAAGAGATCCTGTGCATGTTTCATGGAATAAGCAAACCACCAGCAATTTTCCACGGCCAGCAAGGTGAGGATGTCCTCGTTGAGGCAAGCCTTGACTTAGTTTGACACCTAGATGATGAGGCCTTGCGGCTACGGGGTGCTGACGGCGGCAGCCGTTGGTGCGGCGGGGACTGGCTCGGCAATACCGGGCAGGGCTCCTACTGTCCCACCCCAGGACTGCTGATTGAGTGCGGATCCGAGCAACCAGCTCACAGATAGTTCACGCAGCTGTGAAACCGTGGCAGGAGATTCCTGGGGGGCAGCCCCAGCCGTTTCCGGTGACCCATCCCGGAGAGGCTTGCTGAGAGCGGCCGCGTCGCCATAGACGAGAGTGAGCTGTCCCTCGAGCTCGGCCAGGGCCAATTTCGGGGCGGCAGTGAAGGCACCATCGAGCACATATCCGGGGACGGGAACTGTCTGGGGCAAGCAGCGCAGGACCAGTTCACGGTTCAACAGGACCAGCCTTTGTTGGTGTTCGGCCAAGAGTTCTACAGATTTGCTGAAATCCGGCTGGTGCAGGCGTGTGGCGGCTACCTGATAGGCGAAGACCGCCTTTTGCTCGCCTTGCGCGGCGGCGATGAGCGCAGCGTCGGAGCTGACGCCCGGCTGTGGGGTCAACATGGTGTTGCACACTTGCGCGGCTGGCGCCTCGTGGCCGGCGGCGGCGGTGAGCAGGAAAGTGGAAGTAGGAACGGGCACGCCGTTTGCCTGGCTGATCGCCGTGGCCGCCAGCAACTGGCTGGTACCCGTGGCGGCAAAGGCACGTCCCATGGAGCCCTCCGCGCTCACAGCAGCGCTCAACAAGATGTTGGCATTGGCCGTCAGCGCCGTGACAAAGCCAGGGATGGTTGCCGCGACGGCGCTGGTTGTGGGGGTTGGCGCGACGGACGGGGTGGGCAGGCCATCGGCAAGGGCTGCGATCTGAATTTCCAAGGCAGCCGCCGTGGACGCCAAAAGGTTTATGTTGGTTTCGCTTGCAGCGGTGCGCCCGAGCTCCTGAGCCGTTTCCAGTAAGGCTTTGGATTCGATCCACGCGTGCTGGCGCGTGATTTCGGTGGCATTGGGCCCATCGGTGGGAGCGCCCTGACCGGTGACAACGGTGCCCATGCCGATGACCACGGCGGCAATGGCGGTGAAAAAAAGGAATCCGCGCAGGTACGACCAGAACTTGTTGCGCATCCTGGGCGGCTTCCCGGCCCGGGCAGCCGGCCGGGATTCGGGATCTTCCACACCGGCGGCTGCGGCGGGGGACACCGGATCCGGCACCGGTACGGGGACGACGCCGTCGAGTACTTTCTGCTCCGCAAGTCGCCTCTCGCGCCTCGAGGTCGGGGCGGTGTCAAGGGCAGGCTCCGGGGCAAGCGGTTCCGCTGCAACGGTGGCATCGAGTGCGGGCTCAGCAACGGCATTGACGGGCTCGGGTTCCTCGGTCGCAACGGCATTGACGGGCTCGGGTTCCTCGGTCGCAACCGCACTGACAGTCTCGGGCTCCTCGGTCGCAACCGCACTGACAGTCTCGGGCTCCTCGGTCGCCTGACTGGTAGCGTCAGGTTGGGCCACGGATACAGCGACCGCCGGGGTTCCGCCGTCATCAGGGCGTGTGGGGGAAGCAGGTGTGAGGAGCAGTCCGTTGGCGCCTAAAATCAGCAGTGCGGAGCCTGCGGTTGCGGTCGCGGGGGCGCCTGCGGGGGAGGACACCCGCCGGCTGCCAGTTCGCCGCGGCTTCACGGAAGCGGTCGGAGGCATTGCGGTGCCGTGGCCGGGGGTGTCAACGGGAGGCTCAACCGAGGAACGCGAATTAGTCACAACTGTTGATAGTCTCACGTTCGGCCATCGTCACGCACACTAAGACGGCCCATTCCCCTTGTTGCGAGCCCCGATGCGTTCTTACTCACAGCAAAAACGTTCAGCGGCAGGTGGATAGACTCGGTAGTCTATATATTTACAACATCATTTAAGGGAGGCGGGCGTTCAATGACCAAGCCGGATAGGCCCAAAGCGGCCCGAAGCTCGGGGAACTTTCATCAGCCCGTCGACCCCATCGCGGAAGCGCAGCGGCTTCTGGCCTTGTTGACGCCCACGGTTGAGGCGGCCGGGCTCTTCCTAGAAGACGTTAAAGTCCAGATGGCCGGGGCGCACCGCACGGTCTCCGTAGTGGTGGATCTGCCGGAGACTGAAGTTGGCGGCGTCGGTCTCGACGCAATCTCGCAGGTCTCCAGGGCACTCTCGGAAACCATGGATACCGATCCCCACGACGACGGCCAGCCGTACGACCTGGAAATTTCCTCACCCGGGGCAACCCGGCCGCTCACTGAGCCGCGCCATTGGCGCCGCGCCTTGGGACGGATGGTTAAGGTCAACGCCATTGACAGGGAAAACCTGATGGGGCGCATCCTTGCGGTGGAGGATGACTCAGTGTTGTTGAAGCCGGAAATCCCCGTGAAAAAGGGTATGAAAGCCAAACAAGGCGAACCCGAAAAGTTGCTGTTTACAACCATTCGCCGCGGCGTGGTGGAGATTGAGTTTGCTCGCCTGGATGAGGCCGAGCTTGATTTGGAATTTGAGGCGGCCGGCGGCGACGCGGCCGATGGAGAGGATAGCTGAGCATGGATATCGATATGAGCGCGCTGAGAGTACTGGAGCGTGAACGCGAGATCCCGTTGGATCTGCTGATCCCCACCATCGAGCAGGCACTGCTGATGGCCTACCACAAGTCACCGGGTGCCTTTGAGCAGGCGCGTGCCGAGCTTGACCGGAAAAACGGCCATGTCACCATTTGGGCAGTCGAAATTGATGACGACGGCGCGCAGATCGGCGAGTTTGATGACACGCCGGCAGGATTTGGTCGCATCGCCGCCAGCACGGCACGCCAGATCATCTTGCAGCGCCTGCGCGACGCCGAGGATGAAATCGTCCTCGGAGAATTCAAGGGCAAGGAAGGCGAACTTGTCGCCGGACAGATCCAGCAGGGCAACAACCCGAACATGATCCAGGTCAACCTAGGCGCTGTTGAAGGCGTGCTGCCTCCCAATGAGCAGGTCCCCGGCGAGAACTACCGCCACGGCAACCGGCTGCGTTCCTTTGTAGTTGAGGTACGCCGTGGGCTCAAGGGCCCCTCCATCACCCTTTCACGCTCGCACCCGGGACTTGTCCGTAAACTCTTCGAGATGGAAGTTCCGGAAATTGCCGACGGCACGGTCGAAATCGTCGCCCTGGCCCGTGAAGCCGGCCACCGCACCAAGATGGCTGTCGTGGCACACAAGCCCGGCGTCAACGCTAAGGGTGCGTGCATCGGCGAGATGGGTTCACGAGTCCGTGCCGTCATGACAGAGCTCAACGACGAAAAGATCGACATCGTTGACTTCAGTGAAGATCCGGCAGCTTTCATTGCTAGTTCACTCTCACCCTCGAAAGTGATTTCAGTCACTATCGTAGATGGGGACTTGCGTTCGGCCAGGGTGGTTGTGCCCGATTATCAGCTATCTTTGGCCATTGGCAAGGAAGGCCAGAACGCCCGGTTGGCTGCCAAGCTCACCGGATGGCGCATCGACATCGTCTCCGACGCCGCCGCCGAATAGCTAAGCGGCACGTCAAGGCGGTAGAATGAAAGTGATCGAGCCTAAGGGCTGCGTGTAACTAATTTTCGTAAGGCACCGCACAGTTGCTAAAGATTGAAGTTGAAGCGGGAAATGAAACCCTCGCATCGCCAAGCTCTGTGCGTACCTGCATTGGTTGCAAGCGAACTGCCGCTCGGGAACATCTAGTACGGCTTGTGCGATCAGCCAGCGAAACCGGTGAACCGGAAGCGCTGGTTGATTTACGACGTCGTATGCCTGGCCGGGGAGCATGGCTGCACCCCAGCCCTGACTGTTTGCAGCTGGCGATCAAACGCCGCGCCATTGTTCGAGCCCTTCCGGGTGTGGGCAATGTTAGCGATGTGGAATCGCAGCTTGCGGAGCTGTCATGCGAAGGCACCTGAAAAATACGAACCGACATTGTCCCTTTGTGAAAGCGGGTCAGAAAACCGATGGAAACCCGATGAGTACCCAGCGATGAGTGCCCAAAAATGAGCATCAACATGCTCTTTCACGCCGCCCATTCCGACATGGAATGTTGCAGTAAGAATTAAGCGGTTCGTACCTGTCCGGTGCGGGCCGAGACAGGAGAAATGTGGCCAAGGCCCGCGTCCACGAGCTTGCAAAAGAGCTCGGTATCACCTCAAAAGAAGCAGTTAGCAAACTCCAGGAACTCGGCGAATTCGTTCGTTCGGCTTCCTCCACCATTGAGGCCCCCGTCGTGAAGAAGCTTCGCGACGCATTCCCCGGTGCCCCTGCGGCACCCGCATCCACACCTAGCCCTGCCGCACCGGCAAGCCCGGCCAAGGCGAAGACCGTAACGGCACCAACGCCTGCTGCGACCGCGCCTGAGAATCCCGCTGCAGCGGAAAAGACCACTGCGGCCCGGGCAGCAGTTCCCGGTCCCAAGGCAGCAACGCCTGCCAAGCCCGGCCTCAAGCCGGCACCGGCCGCAGCGGTTGCCGAAGCTCCGGCAGCGCCGGCACCTGTTGCTGCTGCTCCGGCTGCGCCTGCCCCGAAGGCTGCGCCGAGCGCCGGCGGTCCCCGCCCCGGCAACAACCCCTTCGCTTCCTCTCAGGGCATGCCGCGATCCGGGCGCCCCGAGCGTGGCGAAAACCGTAGTGAGAACCGTACCGACGCCCCTCGTCCCCCGCGCCCCGCAGGCGCTGGGGCAGGTGCCCCCCGGCCCGGCAATAACCCGTTTGCCCCGTCGCAGGGCATGCCGCGTCCCGGTGCCCCGCGCAGTGCTGAAGCTGGCACTGGCGGTCCCCGCCCCGGTGGCCCGCGCCCCGGAGCGCCCCGTCCGGGTGCCCCGCGTCCAGCAGGCGCCCCCGGTGCTGGTGGACCCCGTCCTGCAGGTGGCGCTCCGCGTCCCGGTGGTGCGGGCCGTCCGACTCCCGGCATGATGCCTAACCGCACCGAGCGCCCCGCGGCACCCGGCCGTGGCAATGACCGTCCCGGCGCTCCGGGCCGTGGCCGTCCGGGTGCTCCCGGTGCTACTCCCGGTGCAGCCCCGACAGGAGCTCCCGCAGGTGGTGGCTTCGGCAAGGGTGGCCGCGGTCGCGGCGGTACCCAGGGTGCTTTCGGTAAGGGCGGCGCAGGCCGTGGCAAGCAGCGCAAGTCCAAGCGTGCCAAGCGCCAAGAACTAGAGCAGATGAGTGCTCCTTCGCTCGGTGGCGTGTCGGTTCCCCGCGGTAGCGGCACCACCGTTATCCGCTTGCGCCGTGGTGCGTCCATCTCGGACTTCGCCGACAAGATTGAGGCAAACCCGGCAGCGCTGGTGACGGTTCTGTTCCACCTCGGTGAAATGGCAACTGCCACACAGTCACTGGATGAAGACACCTTCGCCTTGTTGGGCACCGAGCTGGGCTACAAGGTCCAGGTCGTGTCCCCCGAGGATGAAGAGCGCGAACTGCTCAGCAGCTTCGACATCGACTTCGAAGCCGAACTTGAAGCTGAAGGCGACGAAGACCTTGAAGTTCGTCCCCCGGTTGTCACTGTCATGGGCCACGTGGACCACGGTAAGACACGTCTGTTGGATGCGATCCGCAAGTCGGACGTTGTTGCTGACGAGCACGGTGGCATCACCCAGCACATCGGTGCCTACCAGATCGTGCACGAGCACGAAGGTACAGATCGCAAGATCACCTTCATTGACACCCCTGGCCACGAGGCGTTCACCGCCATGCGTGCCCGAGGTGCCAAGGTCACCGATATCGCCGTGTTGGTTGTCGCAGCGGACGACGGCGTCATGCCGCAGACCATTGAGGCGCTCAACCACGCCCAGGCTGCCGGTGTTCCGATTGTGGTCGCCGTGAACAAGATCGATAAGGATGCAGCCAACCCGGAGAAGATCCGTGGCCAGCTGACCGAGTACGGTCTGGTTCCGGAAGAATACGGTGGCGACACCATGTTCGTTGACGTATCAGCACGTAACAACATCAACATCGAGGAACTCCTCGAAGCTGTGCTGTTGACCGCTGATGCTGCCCTGGACATGCGAGCCAACCCGAACAAGGATGCCCGCGGTATCGCCATTGAGGCGAACTTGGACAAGGGTCGCGGTTCCGTGGCCACCGTCCTGGTGCAGTCGGGTACCTTGCATGTCGGTGACACGATCGTTGCAGGTACCGCCCACGGCCGTGTTCGCGCCATGTTCGACGAGAACGGTGACGTCATCTCCGAGGCCGGCCCGTCGCGTCCGGTCCAGGTACTGGGCTTGTCCAACGTTCCCCGTGCAGGTGACACGTTCTTCGTCACAGGGGACGAGCGCACCGCTCGCCAGATCGCTGAAAAGCGTGAAGCTGCCGATCGCAACGCCGCCCTGGCCAAGCGTCGCAAGCGCATCAGCCTGGAAGACTTCGACCAGGCCGTTGCTGACGGGAAAGTTGACACTCTTAACCTCATCCTCAAGGGTGACGTTTCCGGTGCCGTTGAGGCCCTGGAAGACTCGTTGCTCAAGATCGATGTTGGCGAAGGTGTGGCGCTGCGCGTCATCCACCGCGGTGTGGGTGCCATCACGCAGAATGACGTCAACCTTGCCACGGTTGATAACGCCATCATCATCGGCTTCAACGTCAAACCGGCCGAGCGTGTTGCCGAACTGGCTGACCGCGAGGGCGTTGATATGCGCTTCTACTCGGTCATCTATGGCGCCATCGATGACATTGAGCTGGCTCTCAAGGGCATGCTCAAGCCCGAGTACGAGGAAGTTCAGCTGGGTACCGCGGAAATCCGCGAAGTATTCCGCTCTTCTAAGCACGGCAACATCGCCGGTTCCATCGTCCGTTCCGGCACCATTCGCCGTAACTCGAAGGCCCGAGTGCTCCGTGGCGGCAAGGTCATCGGTGACAACCTCACCGTTGACTCGCTCAAGCGGTTCAAGGATGACGCCACCGAAGTCCGCACCGACTTCGAATGTGGTATTGGTTTGGGGTCGTTCAACGACCTGCAGGCCGAGGACATCATCGAGACGTTCGAGATGCGCGAGAAGCCGCGCGTCTAACCGTTAGCTGAGCCGGCCAGGCGTCCATATGGGCGCCTGGCCGGCTTTGTATTCCCTAGGATGGTATCGGACCATCCCTTCAGCTTCCCTTTAAGGAGATCATCATGGCTGATTCAGCCCGCGCCGCCAAACTGGCACAGCGCATCAAAGTTGTCGTGGCGGAGGCTCTCCGTCGTACAGTCAAGGACCCTCGCGTTGAAGGCCTCACGGTCACCGATGCACGCGTCACCAACGATCTGCAACACGCGACCGTCTACTACACGGTCTTTGGCGACGAGACTGCCCAGTCCGAAGCCAAAATCGGCTTGGAACGTGCCAAGGGTGTGCTGCGTGCCGAGGTTGGCAAGAACATCACCGTCCGCCTGACCCCGACACTGGAGTTCGTGGCGGATGTCATCCCGGAGAACGCCGCCAACCTCGAGGCCCTGCTGCGGGTGGCGAAGGAGCGTGACGCCCAGCTGGCACAGCTCTCCGCCGACGCCGAGTTCGCCGGTGATGCGGATCCTTACAAGAAGGACGAGGACGACGCCGAGGCCTAAAAACTTCGCGCTAGCGTCCTGCGACAGGGGGCATGGAACAGACCCCAGGGTCTGTTCCATGCCCCCTGTCGTGGTAGCGGATGCACAGGCCAAATTCAGGAAGTTCCACGGACTTCCCTACCACCGGGCCGTGACCATGAATCATGGAATCCGAGGCGGTTGACATAAAAGGCCCGGGGGAAACACCGGCACAGGTGAAGGGGTACCCTGGATGCAAGGTGCAGTTTCCAGACGGGGGTTCCTATTTGGCGCCAGCTTGATGGGGGTAGGCGGGTTGGCCGCAGGCACTGCCGTCGCAGATGGGTGATTTCCGCCGAACGGACGCCCCCAGCGTCTTCCCCTCGGGATCGACGACACCGCCCACGGCAACCACAGCTATCCCCGACCGCCGCTTTGTCAGTACCAAACTGATCACCACGCATGCCAGCAGCTAGAAGTCCTCGCCGACCGGAAATGGATTGCCTTTCACTGCGACGCAAGGCGACGGCTCCAACGGCCTGATCTTGGACAATAAAGGCGTCCCGTATGGATCGAGCCCACAGGTGTGGGCATCACGGATCTTCGCGTCCAGGAATTTGAAGGCAAACCTGTGCTCATCTACTGGGCCGGGACGGGGATCGGCGGCCACGGCGAGGGCTCCGGGACCATCTGGGGCACCTCCTACAAGGAGGTGCCCCAGGTCAATACGGGTAACGGTTTGAAGTCCGACCTCCATGGATTCCGGTGCACGGACGCCGGAACAGTCCTCATGATTTCTTACCCCACCATTCATTCGGCGAGACTTGAGCGCGTGGGGGGAACGCCAGCGGGCTATTTGTTTGCCTGCCATGTTCAGGAAGTGGTGGTGCGCACGGGGAGTCCCAGCGCCGAAGGTTCCAGCGCTGCGAAAGCCTTGACCGTTACCATGTGAATTCAGTGGACGACGACGGCAACACCCTTTTGGTCTCGGCCCGGAACACCCACGCCCTGTACCTTCTGGAGAGGGCAACTGGAAAACTCGTGTGGCGCCTGGCCGGCAAGCAAAGCGATTCTTCTGTGGCGGACAATGCTGCGTTCGCCTGGCAGCACGACGGACGCCGCCGTTCCGTCACCGAGGTTATCGTGTTTGACAACCACTATGACAAAGGCAGCGCTAGCACTTCCCGCGGCCTGTTGCTGACCATTGACGAGAGCGCCCGAACCGCGGTACTCAAGGCCGAATATGCCAATGCCGGCAACGCGGCAACGTCGAAGGCAACGTTCAAGTACTGCCCAACGGAAATATCCTCGTGGGTTGGGGAGCAGACCCGGCTGCCACTGAGTTCACCGCTGAGAGCGAGGCCATCTTTGAGGCGGTGGGTTTGGGCAACGCGTCGTACCAGGCAACGGGTCCTCCATTGCCGTGTTCGTCAGCTGGAACGGGTCCACCATCGTGGCCTTGTGACGGATATCAACCGGAGATTCCCTCAGCACGTTGACGGTGCGCAAGAGCATTCCACGGCGAGGATTTGAAACACAATTTGACGTTGCCAACGCCAGCCACGTGCTTGTTGAAGCCCTTGACGACGGCGGGGCAGTTCTTTCCCGTATCGCCGTCGTCACGGTCTAGCCGGCCCAGATCCGGGCGGCTTGCTGTCGTTGTCTTTCCTATCGCAGCCGCATGGTCATCAATTTCCCCCCGGTCTCCGCGAGGGCATAGGTGACCTTGCCATCGTTGACGACGCTGACGCCGTCGCCCATCAACTGGGCAATATAGATGGTGTTGTCATAGCTCACGGCAATCCCTGTGGGTGCAGCCAGCCCCTCGGCAATGAGTTGGGTATTGCCAGTGAAGAGATTTGCCCTGTAGACCTTGCCAACCCCCAGGCTTTCGCCCGGGACACCAGGCAAGGCGGAGTAATATATCCAGCTGCCATTGACTTCAACATCTGTGGGAACTGCCTGGGCGCAGTACTTGAGCCCCACCATGCACTCAGGAATCATCATGCCCACTTCGCTACCCAGGGTGATGACTGCGGCGTCAATGATGATGGGTTCAGCAGGCAGTGACTTGATGAGTTTCACATAGCCGCTGTTGGAGACAAAGACGATGTTGTTCGCACCGGCGTCACCGACGATCACCCCGCCCCACACAGGTGGACTCGAATAAGGATGCGAGAAAACCTCACCCTTGCTTTGCAGGAACGAGCCTGGCCCAGACATTCGGGGGATGCGTCGCGAACTCCATAGACAGTGTTGCCGTCGGGGTTGTTGGCGGCCTCAAACTTGCTCAGGTCGGTGATGGTGCGGGTCCTGCCCTTGTAATCGATGCTCATGAGCCGGGTGGGCAACAGTGCCGCGCCCGGCTCAGGACCTTCGCCTTTGATCGTTGTTGAAGTAGTACGTGGTTCCAAAGCCATAGGAGACGCCGGCAATCTCCTGTCCGGGGGCACTGACCACAACGGTCTTAGCGCCCGGAGGTGAGATACTTCTCAGCTGTCCTGCGAAGGCCTCGGCCACCAGATAGTTGCCGTGCGGGCCGAAAGCCACCTTCAAGGGGCTGATCAGCTGCGATGCCACCTCGGTGGCGGGCGGGGGGTAAGGATTGTGGCCGTGATGGCCGCCTGACTGGTTTCCAGAGTGCGCCAAGGCAGGCCCGGTAGTCACGAACATGGCAAATACGCATGCGGCAGCGATAGCTGCAATTCTTGACCCCATAGTGTTCCCCTACGGGGTGGCCCGGTGATGACAGGCGGATCGATCGAAACGGAACCGTAGCGGCCATACGGTGGAATCTGCAAGCCTTGAAACGGGACACCCTCAAGCGGGTGGACTGGATTACAACCCCAGTATCAGCTCTCCACGCAACAACGCCTGCGACAGTGCACGGCGAGTAGCCCCAGCCTAAAACTGCGGCGTGCCAAGGTCAACACACATTTGGCCGCTAGCAGCGTTGACCTCCGCTCGTGGAGACAGCATGCCAACCGTTTACCTACAGCGGACCAGGCATCTGCACAGCAACCGCAGTCACCACGTCAATGAACACCGATGTCCGAATGCGCACGGAGGATTCAGTCTGAACACGCTGTACGAGCGCCTCGGTGATACCGCCAACAATGATCAAGCTGGCCAGCTCACTGGGGGCGGAAGCGATCAGGCCGGCAGCGGCAAACCCCTCAAAGGCGCAGTCAACCGCCGCGGCCAGGCGGCGAAAATTGGGCCGTCGCTCCTGCTCAAGTGCCTCGGAGACGCCGCCCGCCTCGACCTGCAGCTCCCGTGCCTTCCGCTCGTCCCGAACCAATCGCCAGGCTCGGGTCGCATATGAGGCGCGATTCGGCTAGCCCCAAGAGGCCGGAAACGCATAGCAGCGGTTTGTCCGCATACCCGGTGCTGGACAGCAACGGGTATGCGGACAAACCGCTGCTATGCGGAGAAGGGTCTTACTTGCCCCAGGTGATGGGGTTGTCGCGGAACTTGTTGTCCTTGTAGTTTTCGGTGTTGAAGCCGCTGCCGTCCATGGAGCTACTGGTGACGGCATCGCCGGCGGGCGCCAGAAAGACTGTGCAACTGGTCATGGAGGACCCAACTACCAAGGTGAAAGCATCGTCCTTGCCCTCGGTTTTGAAGTCGCTGCTCTTGCACTGGTCCATGGTGCCGAACACGATCAACTTCTGCGCTTCAGTGCCGTCCTTGAGGTGGCCGTCAATGCGCGGCTCGCTGATACCAGCGCTGGGCGCGCTCAATGAGGTCAGTGTGAACTCGGTGAAAACGTAGTACGGCGTCTGGCCTGCGAACTTAGCGGCGTCCTTGAAGGAAGCCAGGTCAGCCTCGGTGCCGGCAACAATCTTCGTCACGGCCATGTTGAAGGTGGCTTCGCGGTACTTTTCGGTGCCCTTTTCGCCGGAGTTGGTCTGGGTCAAGGCCATTTCGCCCAACTTCAAAGCGGTACCGGGAGCTGTCAGGGTGCCCGGTGCGGCTGCGGCCTTGTTTGTGGCCGGTGCCGTCGAGGCTGTGCTTTCATCGCTGGCGCGATCATCGGCAGCCTTGCTCGTCTGCGATGCAGCGGACTCCGTACCGATCGGCTTCGGCGCCTCAAGCGTGCCGCAGCTTGTCAAGGCAACGAGGAGGGCCGCGCTGGCCCCCACCGTGGCCAATGCTTGCTTACGCTTGAGTGAAAAAGTGTTCTTCATGGTTCCCCGTTTTTAGTGATGAGCGTTTATCGAATATCTCTATTCAGTATACTAATTGGTTTTCGCAACCCTCGCGATGGGGACTAGTGCCCATGGAATCCCCGCAGGCCCGATATACTCCAATAGTGCTTTCTGGACTGGTAATAGTTGACAAACCGCAGGGATGGACCAGCCACGACGTGGTTGGCCGGATGCGAAGGCTGGCAGGGACCCGAAAAGTGGGCCATGCCGGCACCCTTGACCCCATGGCTACGGGAGTTTTGGTGGTCGGTGTCAATAAGGCCACCCGGCTACTGACCTACATTGTTGGGACCTCAAAAAGCTACGACGCCACCCTTCGGCTCGGTGCCACCACCGTCACAGACGACGCTGAAGGTGAACTAACTCACACCATAAGCACGGCCGCTGTCACCGAACATGCCATTCGGGCCGGAATTGCCGCGCTGTCAGGACCCATCACCCAGGTGCCCAGCAGTGTCAGCGCCATCAAGGTCAACGGTGAACGTGCTTATGCCCGGGTACGTGCCGGCGAGGAAGTGAAACTAGCTGCACGCCCGGTCACTATCCACTCCTTTGACGTCCATGAGATACGCCGCGGACACCACGAATCCGGGCCCGAGTACATCGACGTCGACGTCACGGTCGAGTGCTCCTCTGGCACCTATATCAGAGCGTTGGCACGTGATCTTGGTGCCGGACTCCACGTGGGCGGCCACCTGACCGCATTGCGCCGCACCAGTGTGGGCCCCTACTCCCTGGAACAAGCACGCACCTTGGAGCAACTGGCGGAAAACCTTCAGATCCTGGACATCGCCGACGCCGCCCGGGCACTCATGCCGGTCCGTGAACTGAGCGCCGAGGAAGCCACCGAGCTCTCCTTTGGCCGCCGCATCCCTGCCAGCGTTGATGGCCTGCACACCGCGCAGAAACCGGCAGCAGCCTTTGCCCCCGACGGAACGCTTGTGGCGCTGCTGGCCGACGCCGGAAAACATGCCAAGCCGGTCTTGGTTTTCCCGCCGGATCCGGCCACGGCCACCCCGGCCGGGACTGACCGCCAGGAGCGGGCCCAGTGACGATTGACGGCTGGTTCATCGCAGGCATGATCGTCGGGCTGGCCTCAACCATCATTTGTGTTCTCGCAGCGGTGATGAAGAAGAAACCCAACGACGTCACCCTTCTGGCATTGGCCGCCGTCGAGCTTTTCATTGTGGTCTACGCCGTGGCCTCGATCATCAGGCTGGCAACAGGTGAGCACCTCGTGGGGGAGGCTTGGGAATTCTGGGGCTACATGCTCACCGCCGCCGCACTGCCCGTCGCGGGGTTCTACTGGGCCATGATGGAGCGGACCTACTGGTCCAACTACGTCATGAGCGCAGTCGGTGTGACAGTGGTTGTCATGCTGGCGAGGATGGCACAGATTTGGTACGGCACCGGGCTTTCGGTGCAAGGTTTGCAACAAGGAATTGGATCATGAAGAAAACGCTTGACCCCGCTACGGACCAGCCGACAACCGGGCGAACCTCGGGGGCGGGGCGTCTGCTGATCACCGTCTACGGGGTTTTCGCCATCTCGGCCACCGCCCGTGCTGGCTACCAGATTGCCACACATTTCCTGGACGCCCCCGTGGCCTACCTGATGTCGGCGTTTGCCGCGGTGGTGTACATTGTGGCCACCATATCGCTAGCCAAGCCGGGGCGCACCTGGGCCAAAGTTGCCACGGTCGCCATCTGTATTGAGCTGCTGGGTGTCCTGGTGGTGGGTGCGCTGAGCCTCTTCGACGCAGACGCCTTCCCCCACGCCACGGTGTGGAGCATGTTTGGCCGCGGCTACGGCTTCGTTCCCCTGCTGTTGCCGATCGTTGGCCTGTGGTGGTTGTATCGGCACCGTGCCGTGGCAACCAAATGAGTACGCCTGTCGCGACTGAATCCCTGGCGCTTTCAAACAGTACGACGCCGAACCCTGCCCTAGGCGACGGGCGCACCTCCCTGCGCCGGTTCACAGCGGCCGACGCGCAGGCCTATGCGGGCATCAACCGTGACCCGCTCAACGTCAAATGGACTGGCTCCGATGCCACCATGACGGCGCAGGACGCTACCGCCCTGATTGGCGGCGAGCTGGCCGACGGCTGGAACTCCGGCTCCTCCCTGCGTTTTGCCATCACCGGACCCGGTCCTGGCGGCGCCATTGTTGGCACCACCAGCTTGCAAAGTGTGTTCCGCCCGGCGGACGGTGGCGGGTCCGCCTCCGTTGGCGTGAAGCTTGCAGAAGGTGGGCGGGGCCACGGCCATGCCCGCCGCGCCGTGGAACTGCTGTGCGGCTACGCGTTCGGCACGCTGGGACTGGAAGTCCTGCACTGGCGGGCCACCGTGGGTAACGAGGCAAGCCGCAAGCTGGCCCTCGGTTCGGGGTTTGTCCTAGCGGCGGAAATTCCCGGCTACGGCCACGTTGATGGCAAGGTGGCCGACGGTTGGCTGTTCACCCAGACGGCCACACAATGGCAGAGGCACCTTGACGGGCAGCGGGCCGAGCCCGAACCCGCCGCGAGCGTCCTTGCCGTGGCTGCCGTAGTGCCGCGCCTGAGTGACGGATCAGTGGTGCTGCGAGAACTCGCTGATGCCGACGCCGGGCAGCTGGTGCTCAACTGTGTCGATGAGGAAGCTATCAGGTGGACCACTGTTCCGCTGGGCTACACCAGCGAGCACGCCAGCTATTTCATCCACACGATCACCGCCGATGGCTGGCGCACGGGGGAAACATTGACCTTCGCCGTGGCGGACGCAGCCACCGACCAGCTCCTGGGCACCGTGGACCTGCAGTGCAAAAATCCTGGGGCCGCCTCCATCGGCATCAATTTTGGCGCCCATGCACGCGGCACAGGGGCTGCCGAAAAGGCAGTGCGCCTGCTGGCGGACTATGCCTTCAACCAGCTGAACCTCAGCTACCTTCACTGGCACGCGCTGGCACCCAACTGGGGGAGCCGGAAGCTCGCCTGGAGGCTGGGCTTCACCTTTGACGGGGAGATCCGGGGCGACTACAACGACAGGGGTACACCGGCAGACCGCTGGATACTCTCACTGGCAGCAGGCGACGCCCGCACACCCGTGGCGCCGTGGGATGGCCCAGCCCCGCTGACGCGGTAATCTTGAAAAGTCTTTTCATGGCCATCATGACACGTAGGGAATTGGTGAGGAACAGCAGTGCACATTTGGAACTCCTTGGATCAAGTTCCGTCCGGGTTTGGCCCCAGCGTGGTCACCCTCGGAAACTTTGATGGCCTGCACCGCGGGCACCAGCAGGTGTTGGGCCAGGTGCGGGACATCGCTGCCGGGCGTAACGCCAAGTCGGTGGCATTGACCTTTGACCCGCATCCGGCACTGGTGCACCGCCCCGATTCCGCCCCCGGCCAGATCATGGGGTTGGCGGACAAGCTTGCCGCCATGGAGGGCATCGGCTTGGACGCCGTCCTGGTGATTCCCTACACCCTGGAGTTTGCCGCGCAGACTCCTGAAGAATTTGTCCGCAACGTCTTCGTGGACACCCTCGGCGCCTGCACCGTGGTGGTGGGCCACGACGTGCGGTTCGGCAAGTCCAACACTGGGGACCTGACAACCATGGTGACTCTGGGCGCCCAACTGGGGTTCGACGTCGTGGTCATCGACGACGAAGGTCACGACCGCCGCTGGTCCTCGACGTGGGTGCGGGAAGCCCTGGACAAGGGTGATGTGGACACCGCCGCCCAGGTGTTGGGCCGCTGGCACAGCATGAGCGGGGAAGTGGTGCACGGCGCCGCCCGTGGTCGAGTCCTGGGATTTCCGACGGCGAATCTCTCCCCGGACGCCTGTGGCAGCATCCCGGCCGACGGCGTCTACGCCGGCTGGCTCAACGATGAACTCGGACATCGCTGGCCAGCGGCGATCTCCGTGGGCTCTAATCCCACCTTCGAAGGAGTCAACCGGCAGGTTGAGGCTTTTGTGATTGGCCGGCCCGAGGAACCCATTGAGGCCTTCAACCTGTACGGCCAACACGTGGTGGTGGAGTTCGTGAAACGGCTCCGTGGCATGGTGGCCTACACCGGCCCGGAGGCCCTCATTGAGCAAATGCACAAGGACGTGCGAGAAAGCCGCAATATTTTGTAGCATCGGCGCATGAGTGTTTGCTCACCTCACTTCGACTTAACGCCGTTCCCTGCCGTAAACTTAGGGATTGAATCCGGCTGCAGTCCGTGGTGGCTGGATTCCGCCGTGTTCTTGGTTACCCAGGAGCACTGTGACACCGCGTTCACGGCACATCCAAGGAGTTACTTGTGGCACTTGAAGCCGCTGTAAAGCAAGAAATCATGCAGGCATTTGCAACCAGCGAAGGTGACACTGGTTCGCCTGAGGTTCAGGTCGCAATGCTCTCACGACGCATTTCAGATCTGACCGAACACCTGAAGATGCACAAGCACGACCACCACACCCGCCGTGGCCTCATGGGCCTGGTCGGTCGCCGTCGTCGCCTGCTCGGGTACCTGAAGGACACCGACATCGCACGCTACCGTACGCTCATCGAGCGCCTCGGCCTGCGCCGCTAGTAGGACCGTGAGGCGGTCTCTCCCAGACACTGGGGGAGGCCGCCTTTCACAGTGTTGACACGAGGCGTGTCGATGCTACCCGTGCCGGGCGCGTTCGTGGCTGGCACAAAATATTGGCCTTATGGAAGCTGACCCTTCTGCCGCGCATTCGCGGTCCTCGGTAGTGGTCTCCGGGAGAAGCCTTTGGGCTTGTACCCGTGGACCTCGATCGAAGACCGGGTGTAGTACAGCCCTTCACAGCAGGATTCGGTGGAGTGTCTGGGATGGTGGCGGGCAATTCCTGGCCAAGTTTGTAAATACACCTACAAAGAAATGGAGGTGACTCTCTATGGAGGGTCCCGAGATTCAGTACGCAGAGGCCGTTATCGACAACGGCCGTTACGGCAAGCGCGTTATCCGCTTTGAAACCGGCCGCCTTGCACAGCAGGCAGCTGGCGCCGCGATGGTTTACATCGACGAGGACACTGTTCTGCTGTCGGCCACCACGGCCGGCAAGCACCCACGTGAAGGCTTTGACTTCTTCCCGCTGACTGTTGATGTGGAAGAGCGCATGTACGCCGCTGGCCGCATCCCAGGCAGCTTCTTCCGCCGCGAAGGCCGTCCCTCAACGGAAGCCATCCTGGCCTGCCGTTTGATGGACCGCCCGTTGCGTCCGGCCTTCGTGAAGGGTCTGCGCAACGAAGTCCAGATCGTTGTCACGGTTCTGGCCATCAACCCGGACGTCCTGTACGACGTGGTGGCCATCAACGCCTCCTCCATGTCAACGCAGCTCTCCGGGCTGCCGTTCTCCGGCCCGATCGGCGCCGTCCGCGTCGCCCTGATCGACGACGGCAAGGGCCCGCAGTGGGTTGCCTTCCCGAAGCACTCCGAGCTGGAAAACGCCGTGTTCAACATGGTTGTTGCCGGCAAGGTCAGCGGTGACGACGTCGCCATCATGATGGTGGAAGCCGAAGCCACCGACAATTCCTGGAAGCTCATCAAGGAACAGGGCCACCAGGCCCCCACCGAAGAGGTTGTTTCCGAGGGTCTGGAAGCGGCCAAGCCGTTCATCAAGGCACTCTGTGAGGCACAGGCAGACTTGGCAGCTCGCGCCGCCAAGCCGACCGTCGAGTTCCCGGTCTTCCTTGACTACCAGGACGACGCCTACCAGGCCGTGAGCAAGGCTGCAGAAACCAAGCTGGCAGCAGTGTTCACCATCGCCGACAAGCAGGAGCGCGACAACGCCTCCGACGCGTTGAAGGATGAGACCATTGCCGCGTTGGCAGCCGATTTTGAGGGCCGCGAGAAGGAACTCTCTGCAGCGTTCCGCGCAGTCACCAAGCACGTGATCCGTCAGCGCATCCTCACCGAGCAGGTCCGCATTGACGGCCGCGGCCTGACGGACATCCGCCAGCTCACCGCGGAGGTTGAAGTTTTGCCTCGCGTCCACGGCTCCGCCATCTTCGAACGCGGTGAGACCCAGATTCTGGGTGTCACCACCTTGAACATGTTGAAGATGGAACAGCAGATTGATTCGCTGAGCCCGGTAACGCGCAAGCGCTACATGCACAACTACAACTTCCCGCCGTACTCCACCGGTGAAACCGGCCGCGTGGGCTCGCCCAAGCGCCGCGAAATTGGCCACGGTGCCCTTGCCGAGCGCGCCCTCATGCCGGTGCTGCCCTCGCGTGAAGAGTTCCCTTACGCCATCCGCCAGGTGTCCGAGGCGTTGAGCTCCAACGGCTCAACGTCCATGGGTTCTGTATGCGCATCGACCTTGTCGCTGCTCAACGCCGGTGTGCCGTTGAAGGCTGCTGTTGCCGGCATCGCCATGGGCCTGGTCTCCGACCAGGTTGACGGTCAGACCCGTTACGCGGCTCTGACCGACATCCTCGGCGCCGAAGATGCCTTCGGCGACATGGACTTCAAGGTTGCAGGTACCTCCGAGTTCGTGACGGCCATCCAGCTGGACACGAAGCTCGACGGCATCCCGGCCTCCGTCCTGGACGCGGCCCTGAAGCAGGCCCGCGAGGCACGCTTGCACATCCTGAGCGTGCTCAACGCCGCCATTGACGTGCCGGACGAGCTCTCCGAGTTCGCGCCCCGCGTCATCGCGGTCAAGATCCCCGTTGACAAGATCGGCGAGGTCATTGGGCCGAAGGGCAAGATGATCAACCAGATCCAGGAAGACACCGGCGCTGACATCTCCATTGAAGATGACGGCACGGTATACATCGGTGCAACGAACGGTCCCTCTGCCGACGCCGCTCGTTCAGCGATCAACGCCATCGCCAACCCGCAGATTCCGGAAATTGGCGAGCGTTACCTGGGCACAGTTGTCAAGACCACCACGTTTGGCGCGTTCATTTCGCTCACGCCCGGCAAGGATGGCCTGCTGCACATTTCCGAGCTGCGCAAGCTCGCCAATGGCAAGCGTGTTGACAACGTTGATGACATCGTCGCCGTCGGCCAGAAGATCCAGGTAGAAATCACCAAGATCGATGACCGTGGCAAGCTGTCCCTCTCCCCGGTTGTTGCCGAGGACGAGAACGCCCCGGAAGAGACTGTTTCCGAAGGCGCTGCTGAGTAATCTATGGCTATCACCCTTTTGCCGCTGACCTCCGCCGCCGACGGCCTGGCCTCAGCCGATTCCACACTGATCTCCGGCAAGATCGGCGGCGCCGTAGTGCGCCGTTCGGTCCTGCCCGGGGGGGTGCGGGTGTTGACCGAGTCCATGCCGGGACAGCGAAGCGCGACAATCGGGTTCTGGGTTGGTGTTGGCTCTCGGGATGAATCCGAGGGCCAACACGGCTCGACCCACTTCCTTGAGCACCTGCTGTTCAAGGGCACCCGGCGCCGTACGGCGTTGGAAATTGCTTCCGCCTTTGACGAGGTGGGCGGGGAGTCCAACGCGGCCACTGCCAAGGAAAGCACCTGCTACTACGCACGTGTCCTAGACACCGACCTGCCCATGGCCATCGACGTGATCGCCGACATGGTCACCTCTGCCGTGCTTGACCCGGCCGAGCTGGAGCAGGAACGCGACGTCATCTTGGAAGAAATCGCCATGGACAGCGATGACCCCACCGACGTCGCCCACGAACATTTTGTGGCCGCCGTTCTCGGCGAACACGCCCTAGGACGCCCCATCGGTGGCACGCCGGAGACCATCAAGTCTGTTCCGCGCGAGTCGGTGTGGGAGCATTACCAAAAGCACTACCGCCCTGAGACCCTTGTCATCACCGCTGCTGGCGGGCTGGACCACGACGCCGTCTGCGAGCTGGTTCTGGCAGCCCTGCGGACCGCGGGCTGGTCCCTGGACGACGGCGTGGTCCCGGCGTCCCGGCGCAACAGCACGGCCGCCGTCATCACCGGCACGGCAGGACTACACGTGGTCAACCGGAAGGTGGAGCAGGCCAACATCATTGTGGGCTGCCCGTCACTGACCGCCACCGATTCCCGCCGCTATGTCATGAGCGTGCTGAACTCGATCCTCGGTGGCGGCATGTCTTCACGGCTATTCCAGGAAATCCGCGAGAAGCGCGGACTGGTGTACTCCACTTATTCCTTTGCCTCCGCCTACGCCGACGCCGGCTATTTTGGTTTGTATGCCGGCTGTTCACCGCAGAAGGTAGGCCAGGTCATTGGCCTGCTGACGGCCGAGTTGGAGAAGCTAGCCGCCGACGGTGTCACAGAAGCGGAGCTGAAAAAGGCCCTGGGTCAACTCTCCGGTGGCATTGTGCTGGGTATGGAGGACAGCGGTTCACGCATGTCGCGCCTGGGACGTTCCGAGCTTGTCTCCGGCGAGTTTTTGGACATCGATGAGACCCTCAGCCGAATCCGCGCCGTCACTGCCGAGGAAGTCCAGGCGCTGGCCCGCGTGCTGGCCGCTTCGCCGCGCACCATTACCGTGGTGGGACCTTTCAAGGAATCCGAGACCTTCGGCCTGTAGCCGATTCGTTCGCCATGGCGCGGAACGTGCATACACATTGTGTGCGTGTTCCGTGCCATTTTGCTTACCCCGGGGTCCGTCCTGATGCCACGGCTGCGGAGGGGTCAAGGGTCGCAAAAATACTTATCCACAGATTTCCTTGATGTGGCACGCACCCGGTGTTGATTGTCAGAGCCAACATTTAGAATAAATGTATAAGAAGGAAGTGAAGATTTAGAACAATAGTTCTCTTCACGTTGACGGGCAGGTGGGCAGCATGATGACACCGGAGTGGTTTGAGACCATCCCCGGTGGCGGCCCGGCCCATGAGCGGACTTCGGGTTCCGCGGGTACTGGTACTGACCGGCCTGGACCTCTCGCTCCATCGTTGGCGTCAGCGGCCGGGTGCGGTGTGTTGTCAGGGGCGGCCGGGCTGCTGCTTGAACAATGTGCCGGAGCGTTTGATCCTGTGGTTTTTGCCCAGCTGGATGCAGCTTTGGCCATGAATTGGCGGATCGTGCCCGGACCCGCGCCACTGACGCAACGGCCCTCGTGGCCCAGTTTGTGCGCGAGGGCCAGTGGGCTTCCTCGCTGGCCCAATTGCGCGAGCATGAGGCGGGACCGAAGGCGGCAGCGACTAAGGCGCAGGCACTGGCGGGCATGGCCACGGTCATTGGCCTCGCCTTAGTCGGCACCCTACGCCAGCCCGGCGCGGATTCGTGCCCGCCATCAGAGCCCTGTGGCGACGCGGCTTTTGATCAAGCGGCCGTGGACGCCGTGAATGCCGCAGCGGCGGTACAGGTCCAGGCGCAGGCCGTTTCTATGGCGCAGCAGCGCCTGATCCAGGCCCGGGCTGGGGTTCCGCGGGAAAATCTGGGTCGGGGCATTGCACAACAGGTGGGCTTGGCCAGGCATGAATCCCCGCTCAGGGGCAGGCAATTGTGTGAATTGGCGACGATGCTGGTGCGCGAAATGCCACACACGCTCGCGACGTTTGCATCCGGCAAAATGAATGAGTACCGCGCCTCCATCATGGTGCGGGAGACGACGTGCCTGAGCGCCAAGGACCGGGCTCAGGTGGACTGGGAACTGTGCGGTGATGCGGATCGGGCGGGCCTCTTGGGGTCCAGACAATTGGTAGCCGCGGCAAAGAGCGCTGCCTATTCCCTGGACCCTGCGGCCGTGGCGAATCGATTCGCTATGGCCCCATCTGAACGGTACGTTTCGTTGCGCCCCGCCGCGGACGGAATGACCTTGTTGACTGCCTTGATCCCCTTGAACCAGGGTGTACGCATCTACAACACCCTTTCCAAAGTTGCCGACAGTGCAAGAGCGGGTGGCGATGACCGGGGTAAGGGTCAGCTCATGGCCGATGCGCTCATGCACCGGCTCATGCAACACGAGCCCTGTAGGCGCAACCACGAGCCCAGCAGCCGTGGTGAGTCCGGTCCTAATGACCAGGGATTGCGCGGCGGCATAATGTGCACCTCTGTGACTGAGCCCGATATTGCCCTGGCGCTGGTGATGACGGATCGGGCGCTCTTTGACGGGGCAAATGACCCCGCCGTCCTTGTCGGCTACGACCCGATCCCAGCCCCCACCACCCGCGCCTGGATCGTGGGCACCGGCGCCCATGCTTCCGCCAATGATGGGAGATCTTTGCTGCGGGTGTGGCTGAAGCGGCTCTTCACCCATCAGGCATTCAACACATTGCTGGGAATGGATTCCAAGGGGCGGCTGTTTCCCGAAGGCATGAAAGAACTTTTCGCGACTCCGGGACCAGCGATGTGCTGCCCCGTACTGTGATGCACCGATCCGCGAATACGACCACATTAAGTCCTGGGCAAGCGGCGGAGGGACCACCCTGACCAACGGCCAGAGATTGTGCACGGCCTGCTACCAGGCCAAGGAAGCGCTCGGCTGGAGCAGTAACAAGATCAATCGCCAGTCCCTTACTCCCTTGCCTTGGCCGGATCCCGGAGTCAGGGTCACCACGCCAACAGGCCACCGCTACGTCTCGATCGCCCGCCACTTCCCGGCAGTTCTCATAGTCCGCGAAAAAAAATGTAGCGAAAACAGACAACGTTGCCCAGAAAGCTACCTCGGGTCAGCAGCGCCGACTAGGGTGCGATGTCCTGTGCGCTAAGCTGTTCCACGACCCGAGTTTTGGGTCCACCAGCCAGTGCCGGAGAGGCCCCCGGAGTCGACCACACCTGAGTCTTCAATCGCCCCAGGAACTGCTCCGCTTCACCAGAGGTGACAAAATCCAGGTCCAGCACCATATAGTGATCGTCGCCGATGGGGCGGTACACGCCCTCGCCCACCACGCCGGAGGCCACCCGCCCCAGCGGATCCGCGTTGTCGGCGCCCATCCACATACCAAAGTCCTTAATGCCGTGTTCAATCTGCAAGGCAAACATTGCCCTGTCCTTTCGTGGAAACTGATGCTTTGACGGTAGGTGAGCGGGTCGACAAACGACATCCCAGAAATCTGGGGGCGGCTCCTAGCGGACCGGCAAAGCGCATACTTGAGGCATGATCAGCGATTGGGCATTGCGCAGCTGTCTGGACCGGGTCACAGCGTTAGGGGACGCGCACTTGGACAGTCACACCTACCGCGCTGGCGTGCTCGACGAGTTGCGCGCCGTCGTAGTCTATGACGCTTGGGTCTGGCCCTTGGCAGGCCCCGTGACAACGGTAGGTATGACACCGATGGCGCAGGTGCCATGTGCGGAGGAACTACCCCTGCTGATCAGCCTCAGGTACCAGACGCACATCAACAGATGGACAACCCTGCCCATCAATCCGTCCAAGGCAGTGTCTCTGAAGCGGGTGACGGGGAATGAGCTCGGCCGCAGCGAGTTGTGGAGGGACCGGTTGTCGCGCTTCGGGGTGGTTGATGTCCTGTCCGTCGCCTTTGCCGAGGGCTGGGGCCTGTGGGACTGGCTTGAGCTGTGGCGTGGGCCTGGTGGTTTCGACTTTTCCGACACGGATGCTCACTGCGTGGAGTCCATAGCAGGTGTTGTTGCCACAGGATTGCAGGAATGTACTGGCCATGAGTTTCAGTCCGGCGGCACGGGCGGCGCCGTCGTGGGTCACCGCCAGGCTGTGCTGGTGCTCGCCGACGACTTGTTCATCATGAGTCAGACGGATTCAGCCGGACCTTGGCTTGAGTTGCTGCAACAAGCACCTCAGCTACACCAGGGTGTTCCGGCCGAGGTGCTGAACGTGGCAGCCCAGCTGCTGACTGTGGAGCAGGGCATTGACGCCCACCCGGCGCGCTCATGCAGGCATGTCGGCGCCCATTGCCGTCACTGTCCTAGACTGCCTCCCCGCTGAGCGGATGGAGGTCATCGTACGCAGTTTTGCCCTTAGTCCGCGGGAATGCCAGTTGTTGGAGCTCTCCGCGGCAGGCCTAGACACGGCGACGTTGGCCCGCCGCCTGGGGATCAGCCGGTATACAGTCCAGGGTGTTTTCAAATCCCTTTTTGGAAAATGCGACGTCCAGAGTCGCGGCGCATTGTTGGCGATGGCTTTGGGGCCACTTGCACCGGCGGTCTACCGGTAGCGGCGGAGTGAGCCGTTGAGGCCTTGGGGTGGCTAACCGCCAGCGAAGGGTGGCAGGACGTCGACGACGTCGCCCGCCTGCAGGACAACCGTCAGGTCGCGGGTGGATACTTCGTTGACCAGGAAACTGCATCGGGTCAGCAGCTCCGATAGTGGGGGTGTGTGACTGGAGGCAGACGCCGGGTAGCTGTCCACGAGCAGGGCCGACAAATCGGCTAGGGTGACGGCACCGGCGGACAGGTCCACCTGCTGTTCCTCAGCGCCCGTGGCGGCCGCGGCTGCGGCGAAAAAACGTATTTTCATCCTCACCCTCCAATGGCGCTCATGCTGCGCTCGGGCTGGACAAAGTCTGCATCGCCTAGGCCCGGGTGGCCCATGCCGTGGGCCTTCGGTTTGGCCCACATGGCGTCCTGCCAGCGGGAGACGACGGCGTCGTCGTCGGACTGTGCCGAGCCGGCCCGCAGTAGGGGCAGCAGATCCACTTCCGTGCGGGAAAACAGGCAGCTCATGACCTTGCCCTCGGCAGTGATGCGGGTGCGGCGGCAGTCGGAGCAGAAAGGTTCGGTGACGGAGGCGATGATCCCCACGGTGCCCAAGAGCTCCGCGGAGCCGGGGCGCCGGACCTCGAAGCGTTCGGCCGGTGCTCCGTCGCGTGAGCGCGGATCGGGGGCCAGCTCAAAGTCGCTGCTGAGCAATTCGCGGATCTCCGCAGCGGTGATCATGCCTTCGCGGGTCCAGCCGTGGTCGGCGTCCAGGGGCATCTGCTCAATGAAACGCAGCTCGTAGCCGCGCTCGAGGCACCAAGCCAACAATTCGGCGCCGTGCCTGTCATTGATGCCGCGCAGCAGTACAGCGTTGACCTTGATGGGGTGCAGCCCGGCGGCCGCGGCGGCCTCGATCCCGGCCAAAACCTGGTCGAGGAAGGGCCTGCGCGTCAATTGCAAGAAGGCGTCGTGGTGCAAGGTATCCATGGAAACGTTTAGCCGTGTCAGCCCGGCGTCGGCCAAGGCTCGTGCCTTTTTTGCCAAACCCACACCATTGGTGGTCAGCGAGATAGGCAGTTCCGGGTGATTCCGGCGCAACGCCGCGATGATCTCCACCAGGTCGGCTCGCACGAGTGGCTCTCCGCCTGTCAGGCGTAGTTCACGCACACCGAGTTTGTTCACGCCCAAGCCCACCAACCTGACGATCTCGGCGGCGTTGAGTAGCTTGTCCTTCTTGAGCCATTCCAGGCCGTCCTCAGGCATGCAATAAGTGCAGCGAAGATTGCACTTGTCGGTCAGCGACAGTCGCATGTCTGAGGCAACCCGGCCAAACTGGTCTGGCAGGCCGGATGAGGTTCCGGCGGGCCGTGGTTGCGTGCTTGCGCTGGGCACAACTGCGGCGGGGACCGCCGGCAAACCAAGTGCTACGCGTTGGGTGTTCATGGTCCCACGCTACGCCATAGTCAAGTTTTGGGTGCAAGCCGGCACTATGTGGTGCCTGCGAAATTAGAATTGAGGCAACGGGCCAGCATGTCAAGTGGCCGGAACGGGAAGGATGCCATGGAAGCGCGTCGATTCTGGGCTGCAGCAGGGCTCGTCGCTGTGGGTGCGGGGGTGGCCGTCGGCGAGCTTGTTGCGGCGTTTATCACTCCCGCGGTGTCGCCCGTCAGTGCGGTGGGGCAAACCGTCATCGGGATGCTCCCGGGAGGGGTGAAGGAATGGGCCATCCACCTCTTCGGAACCTCGGACAAGACAGTGTTCCTGGGGTCCATGGTGGTGGTCATCGCCGTGCTCGCTGGGGCTGTGGGCTTGCTGGAGCGAACGCGCCGCGGTGTGGGCCTGCTCGGGATCGGGCTGTTTGGTGTGCTGGGAATTGCTGCCATTGCCTCCCGTCCCAACATCACGGCGCTAGCATTCGCGGCCCCCGTTGTTGCCGCCGTGGTGGGCATGGCGCTGCTGGCATGGACGGCCTCCCGTTTCCTGCGCCCCGGTCTGGTGCCAGAGCCGCCCGCTGGCGAGGCCGGCCCCCCGCGTGCGCCGGCATCCTCGGCTGCGGACCCTGCGTCCTCAACTGCGGCCCCGACGTCCCGGCGGTCGTTCCTTGCCTTTCTGGGCATGGGTGCCGCCGTCGCGATCATCACAGGAGGTGCCGCGCTCATCGTCCGCCAGTCCGCCGTCGTGGTGGCAGACCTGCGCGCCAAGGTGAAGCTGCCGAGGCCGCTCGTGCCGGCTCCGGCCGTGCCTGCCGCTGCGGTGCTCGCCACTGCCGGGATCACGCCGTGGCTCACCGACGCCAATGACTTCTACCGGATCGACACCGCCCTAGTGGTGCCCGCCGTGAATTCCGAAACCTGGAAGCTGACCGTGTCGGGGATGGTCGAGAAGGAAATCACGCTAGATTTTGCGCAGTTGCTGGCCAAGCCGATGGTGGAAATGTACGTGACCATTGGTTGTGTCTCCAACGAGGTGGGTGGGGACCTGGTGGGTAACGCCCGGTGGCTGGGTTGGCCGGTGCGCGAGCTGCTGGCTGAGGCCGGGGTCAAACCCGGGGCCGACATGGTTCTTTCCCGCAGCACCGACGGTTTTACGGCCGGCACGCCGCTGCAGGCCATGACGGATACCCGCAACGCCATCATCGCCGTGGGCATGAACGGGGCGCCGCTGCCTCTGGTCCACGGCTTCCCGGCCAGGCTCATTGTGCCGGGCCTCTACGGCTATGTGTCGGCGACGAAATGGCTGGAGGAGCTAAAAGTCACCACTTTTGCCGCCGATACGGGATATTGGGTGCCGCTGGGGTGGAGCGCCATGGGGCCCATCAAGACAGCCTCACGCATTGACGTGCCGCGCTCCGGCGCGAAGACGGCGGCGGGCCCCGTGACGGTTGCCGGGGTTGCGTGGGCGCCCGAGCGCGGCATCTCCGCCGTCCAGGTCCAGCTCGACGGCGGCCCCTGGAAAGAGGCAGAACTGGCAGTTGCGCTGAACAAGGACACCTGGGTGCAGTGGAAGGCGCCCCTGGATTTACGAGCGGGAAATCACGCATTGAAGGTGCGGGCCGTGGATGGCTCAGGCGCTGTCCAGACCGGCGCTGAGGCACCACCAGCCCCGGACGGAGCCACGGGCTACCACACGGTGAAGTTCACGGCAGGATAGGGCACGCGCGGCCAACATCATGGTGCCGTTGCTGCGGCCGCGCCCAGCCAAGCGCATGAGCCCCCTGGCGTTCGGCCAGCAGCTCGTCGAGACGGCAAGTGGACGTCCCCTGCCACCGGACGTGGCTGTTCTTCCGACACCGGTGGCACCTAAACGAGGCCTTGGGTGTCGCGTTGTATTCGCTGGCTCCCGTGGAAGGCGGCAACCGCCAGTGCCATCCAAAGAATCGTGCGGGTAAGTTTCCTGACCATCCGCCGCCTTGCCGTCGTTGCGCATGTTTCGGGTTCCTGACACCGGACGCCACTATGATGAGAGCAAAGTTGAGACGCCCATGCGTTGGGCCGGAAGGACACCATGCGCAGAACAGTTGTGGAGCATGAAATTGCCGTGCGCGAGGAATTGGCGAAAGCCTGGAACGGCCCGGACGGTGCCCTGAAGAACGACGCCGGCACCAGGGTTGTGCTGACGGAGGCAGTGGGCCGGGTGTTGGCTGCCGAGTTGTTGGCTCCCATCGATCTACCACCCTTTGCCAACTCTCAAATGGACGGCTTCGCCCTGGCGGCTAAGCCCCTTTATAGCCAACCGAAAACAGTTGATTCAGTGAAATCAACCACTTTTGTGGTGGCGGCGAGTATTCCGGCCGGAACCGCACCTGCCCCCCTGGCTCCCGGAACAGCCGCACCCATCATGACCGGCGCCATGATGCCAGACGGGGCAAACGCCGTGGTCCCCGTGGAGGCGGCACTGCCAGCGGTGTTCCCCGAAGCGGGGGAAGCCGTGTCCCTGCCAGAAACACAACCTGGTGCTTTTGTCCGGGCACAAGGCAGTGACCTGGTGCGGGGCAGCGTGGCGATAACCGCCGGTACGCTCCTGAACGCCGCACATATTGGTCTGGCCTCGGCCTTGGGCGCCACCACCTTGCTCGTACGCCGGCAGCTGCGCGTACTGCTGGTGACCACCGGGGACGAGGTGCTGCTGCCAGGGGACCCGCGGGCCGGCGACGCGCTGCCAGCGGGCAAGATTTTTGACGCCAACATGGCGCTGCTGCGCGCAAACCTCATGCAATCCGGCGTCGAGGTGGTGGTAGCGCCCATTGTGCGGGATGAGCCACACGCGCTCCTGGAGCTGCTGGACCACTACGTGATAAAAGAGGCGCTCCCCGACGGCGCATCGAGGGCCGCGGTGGATCTGATCGTCACCACTGGGGGCATTAGCGCAGGTGCCTACGAGGTGGTGAAGCAGGCCCTTGACGGGCTCGAGGTGGAGTTTGTCTCGGTGGCGCTTCAACCGGGGGGCCCGCAGGCCCTGGGCAGCTACAAAGGGGTGCCGTTCATCGGCTTTCCGGGCAACCCCGTCAGCGGTGTGGTGTCCTTTGAACTGTTCCTGCGTCCGGCCTTGACAGCTTTGAGCGGTGCACCGGCCCCACGGCCCAGGGTCCTGGCCACCTTGGCCCACGCACTGACCTCGCCAGATGGCAAGCACCAGATCAGGCGCGGCGTGTACACCGGCCCTGGCTTTGAGTCGGCTGCCTCGGTACGGGAAGTAGGGGGACCGTCCTCGCACCTGCTCGGCGCCCTGGCACAGGCCAACGCACTGATTCACATCCCCGCCGGGGTCACCGAGTTACAGGCAGGGGCAAAGGTGGAAGTATGGCTATTGTGACTGAACCCCAAACTTCCTCAGTATTAACACATTTGCGCCAAGACGGGACGGCCCAAATGGTTGATGTGTCCGCCAAAGCCGTGACCACCCGCCAGGCCACGGCCACAGGCACGGTGTCCACCACCGCCGCCGTCATGGCCCTGCTCGGTGCCGGCGAGCTACCCAAGGGCGACGCCCTGGCGGTGGCCCGCGTGGCAGGCATTATGGGGGCGAAGAAAACCCCCGAGCTGATCCCGCTGTGCCATCCGCTGCCCATCTCCAAGGTCACCGTCGATTTTGAGCTTGGGACCGGTGCCGTCACCATCCTGGCCACCGTGAAGACCCGAGGCGTGACGGGGGTAGAAATGGAAGCACTGACGGCCGTGTCCATTGCCGCGTTGAGCGTGTACGACATGATCAAGGCGGTGGACAAGCATGCAGTGATCTCCGGCATCCAGGTGCTGGCCAAGAGCGGCGGCAAGAGTGGCGACTGGACCGTGCCCGCTGCCGTCCCCGATGAAAGCGAGAGCCCCGCATGAGCGCCTGCGAACAGGCAAACTCCCTGGGTGCGGCCGGCGTGGTGATTGCCTCCACCCGTGCCGCCCTGGGTGTTTATGAGGATAAGACCGGACCCATCATTGCCGACTGGCTGAGCGAACACGGCTTCGACACCGGTGCCCCAGTGGTGGTTCCCGACGGCCCATCGGTGGGCTCGGCGCTACGGGCCCTGCTGAGCCAGCGCCCCGCCGTCGTGCTGACAAGCGGCGGCACCGGCCTGAGCCCCACGGACGAAACCCCGGAGATGACACGCCCATTTTTGGAACGCGAAATCCCCGGCATCATGGAGGCCATACGCGCCGCAGGACTGGCCAAGACGCCCATGGCCGCACTGAGCCGCGGGTATGCCGGCAGCAACGGGCGCACCTTGATCGTGAACCTTCCGGGCTCACCCGCGGGCGTCATGGACGGACTCGCGGTGCTGGACCCCATCATCAAGCACCTGTGCGAACAGTTGAGCGGCGGTAATGGGCACTAACGTCGAGGTGGTTTTCGCCCAATTGAGTACGGCCCCGATCTCCGTGGATGCAGCCATCGCCGCCGTTGAATCCGACACCGCCGGTGCGGTGGTCACCTTCAGTGGCGTGGTGCGCAACCACGACGGCGGCAAACAGGTTCAACGGCTGCGATACAGTGCGCATCCGCTGGCCCACGCGGTACTCGGTGATGTGGTGAGTAGCCTGATCGCCGGCGCTGCCGACCCAGACGGTCACCCCGTGCGCGTCTGGGTGTCGCACAGGGTGGGGCCGCTGGAGATCGGGGAACCGGCCCTGGTCTGCGCAGTGGCCTCCTCCCACCGGGCCGAGGCGTTTGACTTGTGCTCGGCACTGGTTGAACGCATCAAGGCCGAGGTCCCCATTTGGAAGGAACAGTTCTTCAGCGACGGTTCCATTGAATGGGTGGGCGCCGGGACTGTGCCGGAACAGGACGGGTCCGCTCACTGAGCTGGAAAGCAACGGCCGCGAAGGACAGTATTCTTGAAGGCATGAGTGAAATGCTGAAGGTGGCCGTGCTCGGTGCCAAGGGACGAATGGGAACGGCCGCCGTTGCGGCCATCGGTGCGGCGCAGGACCTGGAGCTGGTGGCAGCCCTGGGCCGTGGCGATTCTTTGGACCAACTAGTGAAACTAGGCGTGCAGGTCATGGTGGATTTGACCGTGCCGGACTCCACCGAAGCCAATGTGCGCTTCGCCGTGGACCACGGTATTCACGCCGTGGTGGGCACCACCGGCTGGAGTGCAGAACGACTGGGCGCGCTGGAGTCGTTACTGGCCCACCACCGGCAAACCGGAGTTTTGATCGCCCCCAACTTCGCACTGGGATCGGTGCTGGCCACTCGCTTCGCCACCCAGGCCGCCCGGTACTTCGATTCGGTGGAGATCATTGAACTGCACCACCCCCGCAAGGTTGACGCTCCCTCCGGCACCGCATTGCGAACCGCCGCGCTGGTGGCCGCCGCGCGTGCCGGCGCGGGTGTCGCGGATGCCCCCGACGCCACCGAAACCGAGCTCGACGGCGCCCGTGGCGCCAGCGTTGACGGCATCCGGGTCCACAGCGTCCGCCTGGCCGGCCTGGTGGCCCACCAGGAAGTGCTGCTGGGCAGTCCGGGGGAGCAGCTGACCATCAGGCATGACTCCTTCAACCACGAATCATTCATGCCCGGAGTGTTGCTGGGCATACGCACCGTGGGCACCCGCCCCGGGCTGACCGTTGGCCTTGACGGCTACCTTGACCTTGAAAGCTAACCCGTGAAGAAACTGCGCATCTCGAAAACAAAGATCTGGGTAGCCCTGATCTGCCTGCTGCTGGTGTTCTACATGGTGGTCATGCTGCAGCGGGCGCTCCTGCTCCTGGTCTCCCCGGAATGGGAGGCCAAGCTGCTCGGTGCCTCCTATTTTGTGCTCCCGCTCGTGGCGGGCTGGGCGCTGATCAGCGAATTGCTTTTTGGTGCACGCATGGAAAAGATGGCCAACATTCTCGAGGCCGAGGGTGCGTTGCCGGTAGATAATTTACCGCGCACCCCCGGTGGCCGCATTGTCCGCGCCGCGGCGGATGCCGAATTTGAGAAGTACAAGCTCGAGACCGAGTCGGCGCCGGAAGACTGGCGGTCCTGGTTCCGGCTCTCCTGCGCCTACGACGCCGCCGGGGACCGGAAGCGGGCCCGCAAGGCAATGCGTGACGCCGTAGCCCTCTACCGCCAATCTCTGGCCCATGGCGGGTCGGCGAAACCGGTATCCTAGCCATCATGGTTCCAGTTACTGCCCCATGTTCGGCAATGTTCGCCGTCAACAAGGACGGGCAGCTGCGCGACCTCGGACAGGCCGGGGCTCACTGATGGCGGGCATCACGCACAACCCGCGCGACGGCGTCGAACTTTCCTATGACGCGGTCGGTGAGGGTGAACCGATCCTCCTGCTGCACGGCAGTGCGCTCAGCCGGGCCATCTGGCGCGGATTTGGTTACACCAAGGCGTTCCGCGAACGCTACCGGGTCATCACCATGGACCTGCGCGGACACGGGCGCAGCGGTAAGCCGGACACCCCGGATGCCTACTCCATGAACACGCTGGTGGCCGACGCCCTGGCCGTCTTGGACGCCGACGGAGCGCCACGGGCCCACGTTGGCGGCTACTCGGTGGGTTCCCGCATTGCGTTCTCGCTCGCTGTCACCGCCCCGGAACGACTGCTGTCGTTGACAACACTGGGCGGGACGTTCCGCATCCAGCCAGGCAGCGTGGGGCAGCTGTTCTTCCCCGAGTACGACGACGCCCTGGGCCAAGGCGGGATGGCGGGCTTTGTGGCGGGCTGGGAGCGGCGCATGGGCCACGCACTGGATCCGCAGACACGGTCCGCGTTCCTGGCCAACGACGCCCCTGCACTTCGCGCCTATTTGCGTCAAACTGAGGTTGAACCGGCCATTTCTGAGGAATCTGTGGCAGCGATCACCGTCCCGGCACTGCTCATGGCAGGAACGCGGGATCCGGAACGGTTGGCGGACTCCCGGCGCGCCAGCGTGCTGATGCCCAACGCCACGCTCGTTGAACTTCCCGGCAGGGACCATGGCAGAACCTTGGTCCCTGCCCAACCCGTTCTGGAGGTGTGGCTGCCTTTCCTCGCTAGGGAGGCGTCGGCGACGTCGTAGACGGGAGGCGGTCCGTGGCGTGCGTTCCACGAAATCATCGCGGAGCAGGTAACGTTTTAGCTATGTCTGCCTCTGATGCTAGTAATCGTCCCTTTGGAACACTGGTGCCCGCCATGGTCACCCCTTTCACCCTCGATGGTGAAGTTGATTACAAGCAGGCAGCCGAGCTTGCCATCAAGCTGGTCGACGACGGCTGCGATGGCCTCGTTGTCACCGGCACCACTGGAGAAACCTCTACCCTGACGGATGAGGAAAACCTCGGCATGTTCGCCGCCGTCCTGGAGGCTGTGGGGGACCGGGCCCGGGTCATCGCCGGCACCGGGACCAACGACACCCGCCACTCCATCAGCCTGTCCCGGCGCGCAGCAGCCTTGGGCGTCCACGGCCTGCTCATCGTCACGCCGTACTACAACAAGCCCAGCCAGGCCGGCATCCAGGCCCACTTCGAGGCCATCGCCGACTCCACCGAACTGCCCGTGATGGTTTACGACATCCCGGGCCGGGCCGGCGTCGCCATCTCCACCGAGACCATCATCAAGCTCGCCGACCATCCGCGCATCATCGCCTTGAAAGATGCCAAGGCCGATTACGCCCAGACCACCCGAGTCCTGGCCAACACCGACCTTGAGGTGTACTCGGGCGACGACGGACTGACCTTACCGCTGATGGCCGCCGGCGCCATCGGACTAGTCTCCGTCAGCGCGCACATAGCCCCCCAAAAGTTCCGCGCCCTCATCGACGCCGCGGCCGCCGGGGACTTTGGCACTGCCCGGCGCCTGCACTTTGACTTGGATCCGGTCATTCGGGCCGCCATGGGACACGTGCAGGGCGCCGTCGCGGTCAAACAAATTCTCAAGTGGCAGGGAATCCTGTCCAACTCGGTAGTCCGGCTTCCCCTCGTGGAACCGGGCGAGGACGAGATTGCCATGATCAAGGCCGACCTTGCGGAAGCTGGAATGGAATTCTAGAGATGACCCAGACCACCGAGCCCGGACTGCGCACCCCGCCACCCCTGCCGCCGGGCACCCTGCGCATCGTTCCGCTGGGCGGCATTGGCGAAATCGGCCGGAACATGACGGTCTTTGAAGTGGCCGGCAAACTATTGATCGTCGACTGCGGAGTGCTCTTCCCGGAGGAGGACCAGCCGGGCGTCGACGTGATCTTGCCCGACTTCTCCTACATCGAGGACCGGCTTGAGGACGTGGTGGGCGTGGTGCTCACCCACGGCCATGAGGACCACATCGGTGCCGTGCCGTACCTTTTGCGGCTGCGCGGTGATCTCCCGCTGATCGGTTCCCAGCTGACGCTTGCCTTCATCGAGGCCAAGCTGATGGAGCACCGTATTAAGCCATCGACCCTGACCGTCAAAGAAGGGCACGTTGAGCAGCTGGGCCCGTTCCAGTGCGAGTTCATCGCCGTCAACCACTCCATACCGGACGCCTTGGCCGTCTTCATCCGGACCGCTGGCGGCACCGTTCTACACACCGGCGACTTCAAGATGGACCAGCTGCCCTTGGATGGCCGCACCACCGACCTGCGCCACTTTGCCAGGCTGGGCGAGGAAGGCGTGGACCTGTTCCTGGTCGATTCCACCAACGCGGACGTCCCCGGCTTCACCACCAGTGAGGCAGAAATTGGACCAACCCTGGAGGCATTGTTCGGCAAGGCCGCCAAGCGCATCATCGTGGCCAGCTTCTCCTCCCACGTGCACCGCGTCCAGCAAGTCCTCAACGCCGCCGTCATGCACAACCGCAAGGTCGCGTTCGTGGGCCGCTCCATGGTGCGCAACATGGCCATTGCAGCGAAATTGGGTTACCTGTCCGTTCCGGCCGGGGTGCTGGTCGACATGAAAAACGTGGACAATCTACCTGACAACAAAGTGGTCCTAATGTCCACCGGGTCACAGGGTGAGCCCATGGCTGCCTTGTCCCGCATGGCCAGCGGTGACCACAAGATCGCCGTCGGCAAGGGCGACACCGTCATCCTCGCCTCCTCGCTGATCCCCGGCAATGAGAACGCCGTTTACCGGATCATCAACGGCCTGCTCAGACTTGGCGCCGACGTCATCCACAAAGGTACAGCCAAGGTGCACGTCTCCGGGCACGCCGCCGCTGGCGAACTGTTGTACTGCTACAACATTCTCACCCCCAAGAACGTCATGCCGGTCCACGGCGAGACCCGGCACCTCATTGCCAATGCCAAGATCGCGCAGTCTTCAGGGGTGCCCGTGGAGAACATCCTGCTCACAGAGGACGGCTCCGTCATCGATCTGGTCGATGGCACGGCCCGCGTTGTGGGCCAGGTCGAATGCGGTTTCGTCTACGTGGACGGCCACAGCGTCGGGGAGATCACCGATGAAGACCTCAAGGACCGGCGCACGCTTGGTGATGAGGGCTTCATCTCCATCATCACCGTGGTGAACCGCTCCACGGGTAAAATTGTCACGGGCCCGGACATCCACGCACGCGGCGTGGCGGAGGACGATTCCGTCTTTGACGAGATCAAGCCGAAGATCGCCGCCGCCCTGGAAGAAGCCGTCATGGCCAACACCGAACACACCACCCACCAGCTCCAGCAGGTGGTGCGCCGGGTGATCGGCAGCTGGGTCAGCCGCAAGCTCCGCCGCCGGCCCATGATCATCCCGGTGGTCCTGGAAGCGTAGCTGCCGTAGACGTACGGGCAGCACTGCCGTTGAATTTGCACGGAGCCGCCCCGCCCCAAATCCGCTGGTTTAGGCGTAAATTCGGGTAGCGTTGGGCGTATGGCGACTCGTTCTTCCCCCGCTCGCGCGTCCGCCGGCAAGCAAGGCGGCGCTTCGGCGCGCCCTGCCAAGACCGCCACAACGCCGAGCCCCCGCAGCAAACAACCAGCACCGGCACCGGATGCGCACCTGATCTGGCCTGTTCGCATGGTGGTCGGGGCCTGGCAGGGTGTTGGCCACCTGATAGGCGGCGCCGTGCGACGCATGGGCACCGACGTCAGTCACCTCCCTGCCGGTGAAAGGCGTGACGGCAGCGGTTTGTTCTTCATCCTGCTCGCCACCGTCATCGCCACCTTTGAGTGGTGGGGCCTTACCGGGTGGCTGGCCACGGGCGTCCACGGCGTCTTCCAAGGCACTTTTGGCTGGTTCGCCGCCATGCTTCCACCCATGCTGCTCGTCTTTTCCATCCTGGTTTTCCGCCAGCCCACCAACATCCGCAGTAACAACAGGGTGGCGATCGGCTTTGCCCTGATGACCCTGGCCGGCTGCGCCCTGGCTCATGTGGCTGGCGGGACGCCCGACGCGGCGGACGGCTTTGCCGGCGTGAGCCGCGCCGGAGGCATGGTCGGTATGATCGCCGGCGGCCTCGTCGCAGCAGCCAGCCCGGTCCTGGCCATCGTGGTCTTCTCGGTGCTCGCCTTCTTCAGCGTCTTGATTCTCACCGCCACACCCCTGCGGCACATCCCGTCGAGGCTGCGCGGACTCTATGAACAATTGGTGGGAGAGCCGGCCGCCCCGCGCGAACTGGACGCCAACGGGCACGACCAGAGCTACCTCTACGCCACTGAGAAAGCCGTGGCCGGGCCCAAGAAACCCCGCGGGCGGATGGGTCGAAAGAAGGAAAGCGACGCCGCGGAACCCGGCTATGAAGGGGACAGCGCGTTCGAGACAGCGCTGGTGGACATGTTCGACGACGACGGCACGTCGACGTCGTCGGCCGCCCCGTCGCTGCCACCGGGGGTCCGGCGGCCCACACGAGACGAACTGGCGGCGGATGCTATCAAGGCCCGTCAGGGACTGCCCACCTCCACGGACCTCTACGACGTTGCCGATAGCAGTCCGGTGACCGAGGCGATCGGCGTCGTCGGTGCCCGGTCCCTGGCCGTCAGTGCGGACACCTCCGACGGCAATCCCACACCGTACGTTCCCGCCCCGCCAGTGGGCCCCCCTGCCCCTATCCCAGCACGATCGGAACAACTCCAGCTCTCCGGCGACGTCACCTACACCTTGCCAGAATCGGACTTTCTGCCGGCAGGCCCGCCCGGGAAGGAAGCCACCGAGGCCAACGACGCCATTGTGGCAGCCCTGACAGACACCTTGCAGCAGTTCAACGTGGACGCCGCAGTGACCGGCTTCAGCCGCGGCCCCACCGTGACCCGGTACGAGATCGAGCTCGCCCCCGGTACCAAGGTCGAACGCGTCACCGCGTTGAGCAAGAACATCTCCTACGCCGTGGCGTCCTCGGATGTGCGCATCCTGAGCCCCATCCCGGGAAAGAGCGCCATTGGCATTGAGATCCCCAACGCGGACAAGGAGATCGTGGTCCTGGGCGACGTGCTGCGCTCGGCCAACGCCCGACGCACCGACCACCCCATGGTCATGGGTGTGGGCAAGGACGTGGAGGGCGGCTTTGTGGTCGCCAACCTGGCCAAGATGCCGCACCTGCTCGTGGCTGGGGCCACGGGAGCTGGAAAGTCATCGTTCGTGAACTCCATGATCGTCTCGATCCTGATGCGTTCCACGCCCGACGAGGTGCGCATGGTCATGGTGGACCCCAAACGTGTGGAACTGACAGCCTACGAAGGCGTTCCCCACTTGATCACCCCCATCATCACTAACCCCAAGAAGGCCGCCGAGGCGCTGCAGTGGGTGGTGCGGGAAATGGACCAACGCTACGACGATCTCGCCAACTACGGGTTCAAACACATCGACGAGTTCAACAAGGCAGTCAAAGCCGGCAAGGTCCACCCGCCCGAGGGTTCCAAGCGGATTGTGCGCCCCTACCCGTACCTGCTGGTCATCGTCGACGAGCTGGCGGACCTGATGATGGTGGCCCCACGCGATGTGGAGGATTCCATTGTCCGTATCACCCAGTTGGCCCGTGCCGCCGGCATCCACCTGGTGCTGGCCACCCAGCGGCCCTCCGTGGACGTGGTGACCGGCCTGATCAAGGCCAACGTGCCCTCCCGCATGGCGTTCGCCACCTCCTCCGTGACCGACTCACGCGTGGTGTTGGACCAGCCGGGTGCGGAAAAGCTGCTGGGCCAGGGCGACGCCTTGTTCCTACCTATGGGTAAATCTAAGCCCATCCGTGTCCAGGGCGCTTGGGTCACGGAGGCCGAGATCAAGCGCGTCGTGGACCACGTCAAGGGCCAGCTGAAAGCCACCTACCGCACAGACGTGGCAGTTGAGGCGCCCAAGAAGGTCATCGAAGATGACATCGGCGACGACCTTGACGTCCTGCTGCAGGCCACCGAACTGGTGGTCACTACGCAATTCGGCTCCACCTCCATGCTCCAGCGCAAGCTCCGCGTGGGCTTCGCCAAGGCCGGCCGGCTCATGGATCTGCTTGAATCCCGCGGTGTGGTGGGTCCCTCCGAGGGCTCTAAGGCCCGTGACGTGCTGGTCAAGCCCGACGACCTGGGCGCGACACTGGCCGCGATCAGGGGTGACGGGGCCCCGGAGGCCGGGCAGAGCGGCGAGGGGGCCGGCGTCGAACGCTCTACCGAGAGCACCATCGCCGCTGCCCTGGCCGAGAACGCAAACGCCAACCATGGCTGGGGCGGGGACCTGGTGGCCGATGACCTGGCCAACAAGACCGAATCCGTGAACTATTACGACGGCGCCGACACCCCGGGCCAGGACGAGGACGGCGGTGATGACGCATGGTCGCTGACCGGACGCTAGCCACCTGGGCGCCCCTGCCCGAACAATTGCAGATACCCTTGCACTGTGAATGATTCCGTGGCGCCAGGCCCCACCACCCCCAGCCCGTCCAATTTGAACCTGCCCAACGCCTTGACGCTTTTGCGCATTGTGATGGTGCCTTTCTTCATCTGGGCCTTCGTGGCCGACGGCGGACACTATGGCTCCCTGCGTTGGGCGGCGGTCGTCCTCTTTGTCGTGGCCATCTACACCGACAAGCTCGACGGCGACATCGCCCGGGCGCGCGGGCTCGTCACCAGCGTTGGCAAGATCGCGGACCCGATCGCCGACAAGCTGCTCATCGGCTCGGCCCTGATCATGCTTTCGGCTGTCGGGGAGCTTTGGTGGTGGGTCACCATCGTGATGCTGGTGCGTGAAGTAGGGATTACCTTGTTGCGTTTTGTGGTGATTCGTTACGGTGTCATGGCCGCCTCAAAGGGTGGAAAACTTAAAACAGTGCTCCAAACCCTGGCCATCTTTGTGTACCTGCTCCCGGTGACCCCTGCCGTACCGTGGATGTCCGTGGTGGCGTTGGTCATCATGTTGGTGGCGCTGGCTGTCACCGTTGTCACGGGCGTGGACTACGTCATCAAGGCTGTACAACTGCGCAATGCCGGACGCCGGAACCGAACGGTTTAGGTCTGCTGATGGGAGTTCCGGGAATGGATTTGGCGGCGTTGGTGGCGGATGCCACCTCGGCGGGACTGAGCGTATCCACCGCGGAGTCGCTGACCGGCGGCATGTTGGCTGCGGCCATCGTTGAGATTCCTGGCGCGTCAGGGATGTTCAACGGCGGCGTCATCGCCTACCAGAACTCCGTAAAGATCACGGCGTTGGGTGTGCCGGAGGAACTTCTGGCCGAAACGGGTGCCGTCAACGCGCAGGTGGCGTGCGCCATGGCTTTGGGTGCTTGCCGGGCGACAGGTTCCCGGGTGGGGCTTTCCACCACAGGGGTGGCAGGCCCGGACCCCCACCAGGGCAAAGAGGTGGGACATGTCTACCTCGGCGTTGCCTTTGACGGAGCCGCCCAGGCCTACGAATATCACTTTGGCGGGGACCGGGCCATGATCCGCCAACAGGCAACGGATGAGGCGTTGGCACTGTTGCAACAAGTAGTCAATGCGGCTCGGGAACAAAAGTTGTAACCGGATAGTTAGTCATAGTGAACGCAATGCTTGGTGTTCCCCTCTAGGATAGGAACACCAAGTGGGCGTAGTCTTTTCGGATCAGCCGAAGAAGACGTACCGACGTAATGAGGAGCAAGGCGATTCCGATGGTGAAACAACCCGTATCCGTAAACGGCGTAGTGCGCTGGCGGGATGTGGGTTTGGCAGATGAGGCGAAGCATCAGCAGAAGGAGCGCAAGATGGTGGTATTACGCCACGAAATTGGGGACGTTCTGCGAGATGTACGTCAACGCCAAGGCCGCACACTCCGTGAAGTCTCACACAATGCACGTGTCTCACTGGGCTACTTGAGCGAAGTGGAACGTGGACAAAAGGAAGCCTCCTCGGAGCTGCTGTCCTCCATTTGTTCCGCTCTTGAGGTGCCTTTGTCAATCATGCTCCGTGAAGTGAGCGACCGTTTGGCCATTGCCGAAGGCGTGGCTGTCCCGGACACTGTTCCTCAGGAATTTGCGGCACGCTATGGCCGTGACCTCAATGAGGAACTCTCCGATGAACTGCGCAAGGGCCTGATGTCCAACGCATTCTAGCCCGTGCCTGACAAGTACTGTCCGAGACTGGCACAAGGCTAGGCTCGGACCCTAAATATTTCACCGGTTGCCCATTAACAGGCGGCCACAAGAGTGGATCCGCCCCCTTTCGGTGCGGATCCACTCTTGTTATAAGCTCACCCCAGGTTGGCACCTTCTTTGCCTATGTTGTTCAGTTTGGCTAAAAGTGTGGCCAAGGTGGTGAGCTCTGCCGTATCCCAATGCGAGAGAAGGCTGTGGAAGGCCTCTTGCCTTCCGGCGTGTAGAGCCCACATCTTGCTTATACCGGCAGGGGTCAGCACAATCAATTGGGCGCGGCCGTCTGACGGGTCAGAGAGCTTGCTGACCAGGCCCAAGCGTTCTAGGAAGCTGATCTGACGGCTCACAGATGGTTTCCCCACACCAATATATTTGGCCAGCTCCGTCAGTCTCAGGCCGCCCTGGTTCATCAACACTGACAAGAGGCCATAGGCTGCCGGCTCCAGATCCGGATGCACCTTTCGGGCCAATGCATGGTTGATGGAGCGCGCCCGGCGCCATAGGAGTCCGAGCTGGAATTCCACATCCTCGATGGCGGCATTCATTTCACTAGGATCCGGCGGTGGGCCGTCCGGGGAAGGTTTTGCGGCTGTGGTCATGGCATCAGTCTAAGGTGCCACCAGACTCACAAGGGTACTAATCGTGAGACAATGGTGGCGTGCGAGTAAGCGAGTTTTGGCGATTGATGGATGATGAATTTAGTGCCGGGTATTCCCGTGTTCTGGCCCGGGACCTGGTGCTTAAAGGGGTGGGTGGAAATACTGCCGCCGATGCTTTGGGTGCCGGATTTGACCCGCGGGAGATCTGGCTTGCCGTGTGCGAGATGCAGGATGTCCCCTTTGCCCGGCGTTTGGGCCGTGACATTCCCTTGAAGGGGTGATCTAGCTGTGCAAGGCAAAGCCGGCCCGACGACACGCCACACAATAGTTCGAATATCTGTTCGATCAGATCTAGTATTGACTCTAGTATTGACTACAGGACGCCTCAGTGGAATGAAAAGTTGTCCACAATTTTCTCCTTGAAGCGAACTCCGGACAGACAATGTCGGAGCCTTGAACTAGCGTTTGAGGTGACGGCAAAAGCTCCCACGGCTGCTCCGTTGAAACAGCAGAACGCAACAGACCACTAACCGTTTACAACGCAAGCCGCGTTGTTGATGGGCCGAAAAACGGCACAGATGAAAGACCGAGGTGAATCATGGCCGCTCCCGCAGACCGTGAAAAGGCGCTGGCAGCAGCGCTGGCCCAGATTGACAAGCAATACGGCAAGGGCTCAATCATGCGCTTGGGTGATGAGGTCCGGGCGCCCATTGAAGTGATTCCCACAGGCTCCATCGCCTTGGATGTTGCCTTGGGCATTGGTGGCCTGCCGCGCGGGCGAGTCGTGGAGATCTACGGTCCGGAATCCTCCGGTAAGACCACGCTGGCCCTGCACGCCGTTGCCAGCGCCCAAAAGCTCGGTGGAATTGCCGCGTTCATCGACGCCGAGCACGCCCTCGATCCCGACTACGCCGCCAAGTTGGGCGTGGATGTTGACGCGCTCCTGGTCTCCCAGCCGGATACCGGTGAGCAGGCCTTGGAGATCATGGACATGCTGATCGGTTCAGGGTCACTGGATGTCATTGTCATTGACTCCGTGGCCGCTCTGGTGCCCCGCGCCGAAATTGAAGGCGACATGGGCGACAGCCACGTGGGCCTGCAGGCCCGCTTGATGAGTCAGGCGCTGCGTAAGATCACCGGCCGCTTGAGCCAGACCAAGACCACGGCCATCTTCATCAACCAGCTGCGTGAAAAGATCGGTGTGTTCTTCGGTAGCCCCGAAACCACTACCGGTGGCAAGGCGCTGAAGTTCTATGCCTCCATCCGGATCGACGTCCGCCGTATCCAGACGTTGAAGGAAGGCGCCGACGCGGTAGGTAACCGTACCAAGGCCAAGGTCGTCAAGAACAAGATGGCACCGCCGTTCAAGATCGCCGAGTTCGACATCATCTATGGTGTCGGGATTTCCCGCGAGGGTGGAATCATCGACATGGGCGTGGAGCACGGGATCATCAAGAAGTCCGGTTCCTGGTACACCTACGACGGGGACCAGCTGGGCCAGGGCATGGAGAACTCCCGCCGCTTCCTGAAGGACAATCCGGAGCTGGCCGACGAGCTCGAACGCCTGATCAAGGCCAAGCTGGGTGTCGGTGTCACGCCGGCAGCCGAAGAGGAAAAGGCTCCCAAGCTCAAAGCAGTCGACGGTTTCTAACAGCGCACCATGAACGCGAAGAGATCAGCCGGGGAACCGGCCGTCGATGCCAATCCGGCGTCGACGGCCCGGGCTATCGTCCTGCGCCAGTTGACCAATTCCCCCAAGAGCCGCCACCAGCTGGCCCAAAAACTAGCTGAACGTGACATTCCCAGGGATGTCATCCAAACGGTGCTTGACCGCTTCGAGGAGATAAACCTCATCGACGACACCGAGTTTGCGCAGCTGTGGGTGCGCAGCCGGGCTCGGAACAAGTCCCTTGCCAGGGGCTCCCTCAAACGCGAACTGGAGGAGAAGGGCATTGCCCCGGAGCTAGTTGAGGACGCGTTGTCCCAGGTCAGTGACGCGGACGAGGACGCAGGGGCACGGGCGCTGGTGCAGCGGAAGCTCGGAGCCGCCAAAAACCTCGCGGATAGGGCCGAACGGGATAAATTCACCCGCCGCTGGGTGGCGATGCTGGCCCGCAAGGGGTACAGCCCCTCCTTGGCGTTTGTGGTGGTTGGACAGGTCATTGATGAGGCCTTGGCGGACGAGCCTTCCTTTGAGTAGCGGGCTTTCGCGTTATGCTAACCATCTATGACTACTCTTTCGCGTTCCGACCTCCGTGCCATGGCAGCTGCCGTTGCCGCCGGGTTGGTCATGGTCTGCGGTGTTTACGCGAGTCCAGCGAATGCAGACGACAGCCCGCCCCAGGGATTTCCCAGCTGGTCGGATGTGCAAGGCGCCAAAGGCAACGCAGCCGCAACACAGGCGCAAGTGTCCAAGATCAATGGGTTGCTTGACGGTCTGGAAGATCAGGCAGGCGTTCTTGGTGGTGCGGCCGTCGCCGCGGGGGCTCGCTACGCCCTGACGGAACGCCAGTTGGAGGTCGTCAGCTCGCGAGTGGACGTCCTTTCTGCCCAGGCCGAGCGGGCATCCAAGGTGGGGGACAAGTACCGCCAGGAAGCCATTGCCGTGGCTGTCCAGAGCTACAAGTCAGGTGGTACCGACTTAGGGGTCTTCGCGTCGATTTCGGCCCTGAGTTCTCAGGAGACACTTGACGGATTGGGCCTTTTGCACATAGTCGGCTCGCAAGCGGCAGCGAAACAGATCAACGCACAGAACGCCGAATCCGTAGCCTTGGCACTGACTAAAAGCGTGCAAGCCGCCCAGAGCGAACGCAGCAAGCTGGCCAACGAAGCAAAATTCCAACTCGACGCCGCTGTTCAGGCACGAACAGCGGTAACTGAACAGCTGGCGTCCAAGGAAAAACAAAGCAGCACGCTCGTGGCGCAGTTGGCGTCCTTGAACAACACCACAGCCGAGGTGGAAAACCAGTATCGCCAAGGCCAAACGGCATTGGCTGCGTACAACGTGGCCCAGGCCGCGAAGGAGAAGGCGGCCGCCGACGAAGCCGCCCGGCGCAAGGCCGAACAGGAGGCAGGGGCAAACACCCCACCCAACCCCGGCCCGCCCACTAATCCCAACCCTGGCGCAGGCACCCCGCCTCCGGAGGTCGTGTTGCCAGTTATCCCCGGTGGCGCCGTCAACGACCCGGGCGGTGCGCAAGCCTACGCGGCAGGCCGGATGGGCGCCTTCGGTTGGGACCAGGGGCAGTTCTCGTGTTTGGTGCAGTTGTGGAACAGGGAATCCAACTGGCTCACCACCGCCACCAACCCGTACAGCGGAGCCTATGGCATCGCCCAGTCCCTTCCGCCGGGAAAGTACGCCTCCGCCGGCAACGATTGGCTGACAAATTACCGCACCCAGATTGAATGGGGTCTGGGCTATATCAAAAACCGGTACGGTTCCCCGTGCGGTGCCTGGGCCCACTCGGAAGCCGTGGGCTGGTACTGACCACCAGCCTTTCCCTGGCCGGTTTAGTTGAAAATCACTGCAGGTCTTAAGCTGGTGGGGTGACCCTGACTCAAGACAGCGTTGATATCTCCGCGCCCTCCCGCACCGGCCTGCCCCGCACCTATGAGGTGCGCACCTACGGCTGCCAGATGAACGTCCACGACTCCGAGCGCATGGCCGGGCTGTTGGAGGCCGCCGGCATGGTTCCCGCAAAGGACGCCGGCCAGATACCCGTCACGGACGCCTCCGGTGACACGGTGCTCACCGGGGCCATTCCCGATGTCATCGTCATCAACACCTGTGCGGTGCGCGAGAACGCCGACAACAAGCTGTACGGGAACCTAGGCATGCTGGCGCACATCAAGGAATCCAACCCCGGCATGCAGATTGCCGTGGGCGGCTGCCTGGCGCAGAAGGACCGCGACACCGTCCAAAAGCGGGCACCCTGGGTGGACGTGGTCTTTGGGACCCACAACGTCGGCGCCCTGCCGGTGCTGCTGGAACGTGCGCGCCACAACGCCGACGCGCAAATGGAAATTCTGGAATCTCTTGAGGTGTTCCCTTCCACCCTGCCCACCAAGCGGGACTCCGTTTACGCCGGTTGGGTGTCCATTTCCGTGGGCTGCAACAACACCTGCACGTTCTGCATTGTGCCGTCCCTGCGCGGGAAGGAACGTGACCGACGGCCCGGGGAGATCCTCGCCGAGATTCAGGCGCTCGTGGACGACGGTGCCATTGAAGTGACGCTGTTGGGCCAGAACGTGAACTCCTATGGTGTGGAGTTTGGTGACAAACTCGCGTTTGGCAAGCTGCTACGGGCCTGCGGTGCCATTGAAGGCCTGGAACGGGTCCGCTTCACCAGCCCGCACCCGGCCGCGTTCACCGATGACGTCATTGCCGCCATGGCTCAGACACCGAACGTGATGCCGCAACTGCACATGCCCCTGCAATCAGGCTCCGACAAGGTCCTGAAGGACATGCGCCGCTCGTACCGATCGAACAAGTTCCTGGGCATTCTGGACAAGGTTCGTGAACAGATTCCGAACGCGGCCATCTCCACCGATATCATCGTTGGTTTCCCGGGGGAAACCGAGGAGGACTTCCAGGCGACGTTGGACGTCGTGGAAAAGTCACGGTTTTCCACGGCCTTCACCTACCAGTACTCCAAGCGGCCCGGCACCCCCGCAGCGGATCTGCCTGGCCAGCTCTCCAAGGAAGTGGTGCAGGAGCGTTTCCTGCGCCTGACAGCCCTGCAGGACAGGATCGCCGCCGAGGAAAATGCCCTGCAGGTTGGCCGCGAAGTGGAAGTCATGGTCACCGCAGGCTCGGGGCGCAAGGCCGCCCAGACGCACAGGCTCTCGGGCCGGGCAAAGGACCAGCGCCTGGTGCACTTCAGCGTCCCCGAGGGTGCCGCCACCCCCCGACCCGGCGATCTTGTCACTGTCACCGTCACCGACGCGGCAGCGTTTCATCTGGTGGCGGACCCGCCCAGCATTGCGCAGTTCCACCTGCGCCGCTCGCGCGCCGGCGACGCCTGGGATCTGGCACAGGCCGCATCCTGCGGCGTTCCCGCACCTAGTTCGGGTCCCGGTGTGGTGAAGGGTGTTTCCCTTGGGATGCCTTCGCTGCCTGTGCGCACCGCGTGAGCGGTCCCGCGCCAGCCCATCAAGAGTTTCCCGTCCTGCCGGTCGTCGCCGTCGTCGGCCCCACAGGGTCAGGAAAATCTGAGCTTGCCCTCCAGCTGGCCGAACGTTTCAACGGCGAGGCGGTTAACGTCGACTCCATGCAGTTCTACCGCGGCATGGACATTGGCACCGCCAAGCTGCCCGTGGCCGAACGGCGCGGCATTGCGCACCACCTGATGGATTTCCTCACTGTGCGACAGGACACCACGGTTGCGCAGTTCCAGGGCCTGGCCCGGGCTGCCATCGCCGACATCCAGGCCCGCGGGAAACTGCCCATTCTTGTCGGCGGCTCGGGCCTGTATGTCCGCGCGGCCGTGGACGTCCTGGAATTTCCCGGTACGGACCCGCAACTCCGGACACGCCTAGAGGACGAGTTGGAACGCCAAGGCGTGGACGCCCTGGCCGCCAGGCTGGCACTAGTTGACCCCGTCTCAGCCGCACGCATCAGCGACGGCAAGCGGTTGGTGCGTGCTCTTGAGGTGCAGGAGCTGACGGGGCGGCCATTTAGCTCCTTCATGCCAGAGCGCCAGTACGTCCAGCACACCGTCCAGATTGGGCTCAACGGGGACCGCGCAGCCCTGCACGACCGGCTCGCTGCCCGCGTCCACCGCATGGTCGCCGGGGGATTGGCGGAGGAGATCCAGGCCTTGATCCCGCAGGGCCTGCGCGAGGGGCGCACGGCGCACAAGGCGCTGGGCTACCAGCAGTTCCTGCGCGTCATCGACGGCGAATCCACTGTGGCCAAGGCCACGGAGGAAACCATTGTGGGCACCCGGCAGTTCGCCCGCCGCCAGGTGACCTGGTTCAACGCCGATCCGCGCGTGCAGTGGCTGGACTGGGACCAGCCCAATGTTGGTGATGCCGCAGCCGAGCTGGTCCGGCGCACCCTGCAGCCCTGAGCCGGCCGGCCCCCGCCGTCGCCGGTGTGCCATAGGCTTGTATCCATGACTGAACCCCACGCCTCCCTCACCGGCATGCGCTTCTCCAAAGGCCACGGCACCGGGAACGACTTTGTTTTGCTGGCCGATCCCGACGGTGACACACAGATCAGCCCGGAGCAGGTGGCTTTTTTGTGCGATCGCCACCGCGGCATTGGCGGTGATGGGCTGATCCGTGCCGTCCGCTCAATGCACCTGCCGGAGGGCGTGGCCCTGCTGGCCGGCAACCCTGGCGCCGAATGGTTCATGGACTACCGCAACGCTGACGGTTCGCTCTCGGAAATGTGCGGCAACGGGGTGCGCGTGTTTGTGCACTTTCTGATCGAGCAGGGCCTGGTGGTGCTACATCCCGGGGATGAGCTGACTATTGGCACCCGCGGCGGTGTCAAGGTGGTGGCACGCACCGGGTACGGCTACCGTGTGGACATGGGGCCATGGGAGTTCATCTTCCCTGACAAAGCTGCGGAACGGGGCATGGATTCACTCGTCGAGGCGGCCGGGCTTGCCGTGGCCCGCCCCGCCCTTTCAGTGGACATGGGCAACCCGCACACGGTGGTGGCTTTGGCCGACGCAGCCGAGCTCGAGGGAACCAATCTCAACCAAGCCCCGTCGGTGACTCCGGTGCCCCCGCACGGCACCAATGTCGAGTTTGCGGTGCCTGCTGAGCCTTTGGTGAGGGACGACGTCGGGCACATCAGTATGCGCGTCCACGAGCGTGGCGTGGGGGAGACGTTGTCCTGCGGCACCGGAGCCTGTGCCGCGGCCGCCACCACCCGGTTCTGGGCCGGCGCGGACGCCCCGGACACGTGGGAAGTCACCGTGCCCGGCGGTGTTGTGGGCGTGCGCTTCTTCCCGGGGCTTGACGGCCGCGAGCATGTGGAACTGAGTGGGCCGGCCATTATCGTGGCCAGCGGCGTCCTCAGCTGAGGACGCGGGTCACCCGAAGGATGCGGAACGCCTTGTTCGTCGAGTCGCGGGAGACCTTGAAACCAGCCTCAGGAAATCTTTGGGCCAGTTCAAGTGCCAGCCAGCGCTGCAACGAATCAGCGCCCAGGTTCTTTTGCACTACCAGGTAGGCGTTGCCGCCAACGGCCAGGCGGGGCAGCCACATCAATAAGATCGAATGCAGCTCTTCCTTACCCACACGGATGGGCGGGTTGGACCAGATCGTCTCAAAGCGCAGCTCGGGGTCCACAGCGTCGGGAGTCGATGCGCGGACATTGGCCAGGCCAAGGGCTTTGGCGTTCTCACTGGTCAGGCCGATGGAGCGCTCATTGACATCCACCGCGTACACCGTCGCGGCGGGGGAGCGCAGGGCCAGTGTCAGGGCCACAGGACCCCAGCCGCAACCGACGTCGAGCAAATTGCCGTCCACCGCGGGCGGCGGGGCCTCGGCAAGCAAAATGGTGGTGCCCTTGTCTACCCCGTCGGGACTGAAAATTCCCCCCGCCGTCTGCAGTTGCCGTTTCTCGCCGGCTAAAACCACCGTGAGGGGCCGCCGTTTCATCGGAGCCGACGGCTGTGAAGTGAAATAATGATCTGCGCCCTGAGTACCCATAGTCATGCCAGATTAGTGCGAAACAGCCCCAATCGGTATCTAGGCACACCTAAGGGCCCCTGCCCCGCCAGCTTTGTCCACAGCCGTAGACGGCAAAGGTGTGCGTGTCGGCGCACGGGACTAAGATTGGTCTAACGCCAATAAGGAGAACATGTCCAACCCATCTGCACCTCACGGTTCCGACGACGCCAACGTCCCCGCCAACGAACCCACAACAGGGCCTGTCGGATCAGGGTCGGCCGGGAACGCGGCCTCGGATCTGTCGGTCGCCGAGATCGAGGCAGTGATTGACAGGATTCTGGCTAAGGACATCGCCGCGTCACGGGCCGTCCGCGCGGAGGTCCGGCTCGACGCCGAGGACCCCCAAGCCACGCCTGCCCCCAGCCACCCCATCATCGGCCAGGCCCAGGCCGTCTCGAACCTTACCTTCGAACACAGCAGCTTCGACGGTGACCAGACTGAACTGGCCGAGCGCAACGCACTGCGCCGCAGGGCCGGGCTGTCCACCGAGCTTGAAGACGTCACGGAGGTTGAGTATCGCCAGCTGCGTCTGGAACGTGTCGTCCTGGCCGGCCTGTGGAGCACCGGGACCATGGCAGATGCGGAGAATTCCCTGCGGGAGTTGGCCGCGTTGGCTGAAACCGCCGGATCCGAAGTCCTCGACGGGATGGTCCAGCGCCGTGCCAAACCAGACCCGGCCACCTACCTGGGAACGGGCAAGGCGGAGGAACTCAAGGAGATCGTCCACGCCACGGGTGCGGACACCGTCATCATCGACGGCGACCTTGCACCGTCCCAACGCCGCACCCTTGAAGAAGTGGTCAAGGTCAAGGTCATTGACCGCACCGCGTTGATCCTTGACATTTTTGCCCAGCACGCCCAGTCACGCGAAGGCCGGGCGCAGGTGGAGCTGGCACAGATGGAGTACCTGTTGCCGCGCCTGCGCGGTTGGGGTGAATCCATGTCCCGCCAGGCCGGTGGCCGGGTCGGCACCGCCGGTGGCGGTATTGGTTCGCGCGGCCCCGGCGAAACCAAGATGGAACTGGACCGCCGGAAGATCCGAACCCGCATGGCGAAGCTGCGCCGTGAAATTGCTGCCATGAAGCCTGCACGGGAGACCAAGCGGGCCAATAGGAAACGCAACTCTGTCCCGTCGGTGGCTATCGCCGGATACACCAATGCCGGAAAGTCCTCCCTGCTGAACAGGCTCACCAACGCAGGCGTCCTGGTCGAGAACGCCTTGTTCGCCACCTTGGACCCCACCGTTCGCAAAACAGAGACCGCCGACGGTCTGGGTTACACCCTTGTCGACACGGTGGGTTTTGTCCGCTCGCTGCCCACCCAGTTGGTTGAGGCCTTCCGCTCCACCTTGGAGGAAGTGGCCGACGCAGACCTGATCCTGCACATTGTTGACGCGTCCCACCCGGATCCCGAGGGACAAATTTCGGCGGTGCGCACAGTGTTCGCCGAGGTTGGTGCGCTGAAAATCCCCGAGATCATCATCTTGAACAAGGTGGACATCGCCGATCCGCTGGTGGTTCAACGCCTGCGACAGCGCGAGCCGCGCAGCGTGGAAGTCTCTGCCCGCACCGGGCAGGGCATGGAGGGACTGCTCGCGGCCATCAGCGACGCCATCCCGCGCCCCGGGGTTGACCTGACACTGCTGATTCCCTACGACCGCGGCGACGTGCTGAACAGATTGCACGGAAGCGATGCCGAGATCCTCAGCATTGAGCACGGCGAAACCGGCACTGTGGCACATGTGCGCGTCCGTGACGACCTGGCCGCAGAAGTGGCACCGTTTGTCCAGCATGGATAAAAGTACTGCCGAAGCCGATGCCTCCACGGCCGATCCTGCACCAACACAAGCCTCAACGGACCAGGCCTCAACTGCTCAGGCCCTGGAACTGCTGGACAGGGCGGTGGAAGCCATGGGCGGCCAACGCCGGGACGGGCAGCATGAGATGGTCCGTCAGGTGGTGGCAGCCATTGAAACCGGCGACCACCTGCTGGTCCAGGCCGGAACAGGCACAGGAAAGTCCCTGGCCTACCTGATTCCGCTAATAGTTCATGCCCTCACGAGTGAAAAACCATCAGTGGTGGCCACGGCGACGCTGGCGTTGCAGGCCCAGATCGTGGGCCGTGACGTGCCCAGGCTGCTCGCTGCCCTGGACCCGCTGCTGCCGCGCCCCATTGACGTCGCCCTGGTCAAGGGCCGAAGCAACTATGTCTGCAAGCACAAATTGGGCGGTGGCTTCCCCACCGAGGACTCCTCCGAGGGGGCACTGTTCAGCCTGGGTGAGGACTCCAGTGTTGTGCATCTGCCAGGTGCCAAGACCGGGCCGACCTCGGCCCTCGGCCGTGAAGTTGTGCGGTTGCGCGAGTGGGCGCAGGACACCGAATCGGGTGACCGCGACGAACTGCTGCCCGGTGTCACGGACAAGGCGTGGCGGCAGGTCTCCGTCACGTCCATGGAGTGCCTGGGCGCGCAAAAGTGTCCCCTGGCCGAGATCTGCTTCTCCGAAATGGCCAGAGCCAAGGGAGCCGTGGCGGACATTGTGGTCACCAACCACGCCATGCTGGCGATCAGCGCCTTTGAGGGAATCGCGGTGCTGCCGGACTACGACGTCGTGGTGGTGGACGAGGCGCACGAACTCCAGGACCGTGTGACAGGTGCCGTCACCGGCCAGCTCTCTGTCCAGATGGTCCAGGCGGCGGCCTCAAGCACACGCAAACACACGGGCGTCTCCGTGGACGCGCTCCATGCGGCCGGCAATGCCCTGGATCTGGCCTTTGCAGCAACGCCGTCCGGGCTGCTACCCAACGGTCTGAACGAGACCCACTCGGCAGCCATCGAACAATTGCGGGACGCCGCACGCGTGGCTTTATCTGACTCCAAACCGGAGGGTTCGGCCGCCGTCGACGGTGGCCGGTCCATTGCCCGTTCCCGGTTGAACCTAGTCTTTGACCTGTGTGAGCGGATGTTGGCTGCCCAGGACGCCCGTGAAGTTCTCTGGGCGTCACGGGTAGGTAGCTTCACCCCCGGCCAGGGCTATCAAAAGGCGGATGAGGGCGAACCTCCCGTCATCAGCATCGCCCCGCTCAGTGTCGCCGGAAAATTGCGGGAGGGTCTGTTTGCCGACCATACGGTGATCCTGACCTCGGCAACACTGGCCATTGGCGAGTCGTTCCAGGCCACCGCCGGGGGGCTGGGTTTGTTGGGTGCCAACGCGCCGAACTGGACCGGTGCCGACGTCGGCTCCCCCTTCGATTATCCAAAGCAAGGCATGCTGTACGTTGCGGCGCACCTGCAAAAGCCCGGGTTCGGAAATTCTCCGGAGCAGTTGGCCGAGCTGGAGGCACTGATCACTGCCGCAGGGGGAGGGACGCTGGCGTTGTTCTCCTCACGCCGTGCGGCCGAGGACGCTGCCGAAAAGCTGCGCAAGAAGCTCAAGGTCAAGATTCTTTGTCAGGGAGACGCCTCGATCGCCGGCCTGATCAAGGAATTTGCCGAGGAACCCGACACCTGCCTTTTTGGCACCATGTCCTTGTGGCAGGGAGTTGATGTGCAGGGGGCCTCCTGCCGGCTGGTGGTCATTGACAGGATCCCGTTCCCCCGTCCCGACGATCCGCTGGTCACGGCACGGGCCAGGGCCGTGGCCCAAAGCGGGGGGGACGGCTTCATCGCCATCTCCGCAACCCATGCGGCTATTCGCCTGGCCCAGGGCGTGGGCCGGCTTATCCGCTCTAGCAGTGACAGGGGAGTTGTGGCGGTCCTTGATTCCCGCCTGGCCAACGCCAGCTACGGCGGGTTCCTGCGGGCCGCCCTGCCACCTTTTTGGTCCACCAAGGACAGGGCCGTGGCCCTGTCGGCGCTAGAGCGGCTCTCCGGCAAGTAGCCCGGCACGGCCTCGGGATGGTGGGTGCCGGCACCCGCAGCGAGCCACGCACGACAAAGCGCCCCGAGCATTGCCCGGGGCGCTTCTTCGTTGGCATTTGCTAGAGGCTGCGCAGCACCGAGACGACCTTGCCCATGACAGTGGCGTTGTCGCCCAGGATGGGCTCGTAGCGGGTGTTCTGCGGCAACAGCCAGGTGTGGCCATCACGCTGGCGAAACGTCTTGACAGTGGCCTCATCCTCGAGCAGGGCGGCCACAATATCACCATTGTTGGCGGTGTTCTGGCGCCGGATAACAACCCAGTCGCCGTCACAGATGGCGGCGTCAATCATGGAGTCGCCAACCACCTTGAGCATAAAGAGCTCGCCGCTGCCGACGATCTGGCGCGGCAACGGCATGATGTCATCGACCATCTGATCGGCCAGGATAGGACCGCCGGCGGCGATCCGTCCCACCAGCGGAACGAATGCCGTGTCCGAGGAACTGCTGAGTTGTGCAAAATTCAGGCCGTTGGAACTGCGGACCTGCTCCGGTGAGCTCACACCCTCAATGGCAACCACGCCGTCGTCAAGGACGAGGGGAATGAGAACTTCCATGGCACGTGGACGCTTGGGATCACGACGCAGGTAGCCGTGCCGCTCCAACTGGGTGAGCTGGTGGGTGACGCTGGAAAGGCTTGCCAATCCCACGTCGTCGCCAATTTCACGCATGGACGGCGGGTAACCCTTGTCAGCAATAGAGCGCTGGATGCACTCAAGGATCTTCTTTTGGCGGACCGTCAGACCCTTCATGCCGGCCCTGCTCGGTGCCTGGGGGATGCGGTGCGGAGGTTCTGGGAGCGTCATGATCCTTCGGTCCTTTCGTGGATGCCACTAATAATGTCAGTGCCTGCTGGTGGACTGCTTTCAGAGGCGAATCCTTACCCTCAAGATTAAGCCAGAAAAGTGGGAATTTCAAACATTTGTTCTAGCGAGTCTTGTCAGGAGTCGTCAATAGATGCTAAAACAGTAGTAGCGAGTTAGAACATACGTTCTATCGAACAAATTGTTTATGGAAGTTTTGCTCCTGCGGAACGACTGGGACGCCCCGCCTGGTGGGCTCCCACGGGAAGAAACTTCACGGTGTGAAAAGGAGCCTTAGTCATGAGCGCATTGGTGATTTCAACAATTGGACGTCCCGTCCTTGCAGCAACCCCCGGCGCCGCGCCCCTGCGGCTGACCCGGCGAGGGCGCATGATCCTGCTCGGCATTCCGGCCCTGCTGCTCAGCACAGTGCTCGTATTCTCGGTGTTGGCCCTGCTCCTGGGAGCCCTGGCCAGTCCTGCCAACGCCGCCACAAAGTTCAGCCCCATCGACATGGCGGACTACGCAACCACTGTCACGGTCTTGCAAGGCGAGAGTCTGTGGTCCATTGCGGCTGCCAGCGATTCAAGCCGCGATGTTCGAGAAGTCGTGGGTGAGATCGTGGCCTTGAATGAGCTGACCACCAACGTGGTGCAGGCAGGCCAGCAACTGTTTGTCCCGAACCCCAAATAGCCAAATGGTCGGACGTTACCTGTCACAAGTTCAGTCTTGACGTCCACGGCACTTAAACTAGTCCCATGGATCAGTTTGAACGCCTCAGCCAATTACCGCTCCGCGACGATCTGCGCGGACAACATCCCTACGGTGCCCCGCAAATCGACGTTCCTGTTTTGCTCAACGTCAACGAGAACACCTTTGGTGTTCCGCTGGACGCCAAGGAAGCAATCTTGAAGGCCGTCGCGGATGAACTTGACGGCTTGAACCGCTACCCTGATCGGGAGTTCACCGAACTTCGTAGGGCCCTGGCGGCATACTTGGGCCACGGGATGACTCAGGAGAACATCTGGGCCGCCAATGGCTCCAACGAGGTTCTGCAGCAATTGCTCCAAGCTTTTGGTGGACCCGGCCGGAAAGCCATGGGCTTTCCCCCCACGTACTCCATGTACCCCCTGCTCGCCAGCGGTACAGGCACCGGCTTCGTGACGGGGACCCGCGCCGCAGATTACAGCCTCAGCCCAGAATCGGCCGCCGAACAAGTACGCGCGCAAGCTCCCCACATAATATTCTTGTGTTCGCCCAATAACCCGACGGGCACCGCCCTGGGACGTGACGTTGTGGAGGCCGTTTACGAAGCCGGAGAAGCGTCGCAGGCGATCGTGATCGTCGATGAGGCCTACATGGAGTTCTCCCATGAGGGAACCCCCAGTGCACTGTCCTTGCTGCCGGGCAGGCCCCGCCTGGTTGTCTCGCGCACCATGAGCAAGGCCTTTGCCCTGGCCGGGGCACGAGTGGGCTATATGGCGGCCGCCCCTGAAGTCGCCGACGCGGTCCGCCTTGTTCGTCTGCCCTACCACCTGTCCGCCATCACCCAGGCCACAGCCGTGGCTGCCCTGCGAAACTCCGATTCGCTCTTGGCAAATGTCGAAGCCATCAAGATTCAACGGGATCGGATCGTGGACGAACTGACACGCATCGGTCTGACCCCGGCACCGTCGGACTCCAACTTTGTTTTCTTTGGTGGTCTCGAGGACCCCCGCTCGGTCTGGGAAGGTCTGCTGGCGGCCGGGGTGCTCATCCGTGACGTGGGCATTGCTGGCCACCTGCGTGTCACTGCCGGCACGGAACAGGAAACCACCGCTTTTCTTTCCGGACTCCGTGCCATCCTGGCCACCTAACCGCCACTTTTCGACGGCGTCGTTCCGGCGAGCCCACGCCCGGGAAAGCTCGGGGAGTGGGCGGCTTTGGGCAGAAGCAGCCACTCTCTTCTAAACTGGTGGAACACGACGACTTGTTTCACCTTCCTTCCGCGCAGGGTCATGCTCCCTGGCGGCCGGACACCACCGAATCAAAGGATGCTTTTATCATGACCGAGAACAGTCGGCAGCCTGGCCAGGGACGCACCGCACGCCTTGAACGTGGCACCAGCGAATCCCATGTGCTCGTTGAAATCAACCTGGACGGCACAGGTGTTTCAGAGATTGACACCTCGGTGCCGTTTTACGATCACATGCTCACTGCCCTGTCCAAACACTCCTTGATCGACATGAAAATCAAGGCCACCGGGGACACCCACATTGACGTGCACCACACGGTGGAGGATGTGGCCATCTCACTGGGCGAGGTCCTTCGGGTGGCCCTGGGCGATAAGGCAGGTATCCGTCGATTTGGCGAAGCCACGGTGCCGCTGGATGAGGCTTTGGCGAACGCGGTTGTCGATGTGTCCGGGCGCCCCTACCTGGTGCACGGTGGCGAGCCCGCCGGGCAGGAGTACCACTTGATCGGCGGCCACTTTACGGGCTCACTGACCAGGCACGTCTTTGAGGCCATCACCTTGCACGCACAAATCTGCCTGCACATGACGGTGATTGCCGGCCGCGATCCGCACCACATCGTGGAAGCCCAGTTCAAGGCGTTTGCCCGGGCCTTGCGCTCTGCCGTGGAATCGGATCCTCGCGTCACCGGAATCCCGTCCACGAAGGGTCTTTTGTGAGCGCCGAATCCCCCGACACAACCGGCAGTCCCAAACCGACGGTCACCGTCCTTGACTACGGCTCCGGAAACGTTCGATCGGCCGTCAGAGCGTTGGAACGTGCAGGCGCGCAGGTCACCCTCAGCGCCAAACCCGATGACGTCTTGAACGCTGACGGGTTGGTTGTTCCCGGCGTGGGCGCGTTCGGCTCGGTCATGGCGGAGCTGAAAGGTGTTGACGCTTTGCGCATGATCGGGCGCCGTGTCGCTGGCGGGCGCCCGGTGCTGGGCATCTGTGTTGGTTTGCAGGTGCTGTTCGACGCCAGCGTGGAACACGGCGTGCGTGAGAACGGCATGGGGGAGTGGCCGGGGACGGTAGAACTTCTGCCGGCCACCGTGGTCCCGCACATGGGCTGGAACACGGTCACAGTGCCGGAAGGGTCAATGCTGTTTGAGGGCGTCGAGGCAGAGCGTTTTTACTTTGTGCACTCCTACGGGGTGCAAAAGTGGGACTTCGATGTGGCCCAGCCCAAAATGAAGCCCCCCATGGTGACCTGGTCCGAACACGGTGCACCCTTCATTGCTGCGGTGGAAAACGGTCCGTTGTGTGCCACTCAGTTCCACCCGGAGAAGTCAGGCGACGCCGGTGCCCGGTTGCTGCGTAACTGGGTCCAGTCGCTTCGAAAAGGGGCACGCTAGATGTGGTCTTTACTCTTGATGGGCCTTGCCGGCCTTCTCATCGGCGGTTGCTACACGTTTTACCAGCAAAAGTCGCCGCGCTGGATTCCTATTAGTTTTGCTTTTCTTGCCGTCATGGCATTGCTGGCCGCGTACTTGTTCACGCTCTAGAGCCGGCGTGCTTCACCCCATTCACCACATACGTTGAGGACCCGATGACCACCACAGCCCCCATCCTGGAATTGCTGCCCGCCGTTGATGTTGCCGACGGGCAGGCCGTGCGCCTTGTCCAAGGCGAGGCCGGTTCGGAAACCTGCTATGGCTCCCCGCTCGAGGCGGCCATGAACTGGCAGAACGACGGCGCACAATGGGTTCACCTGGTGGACCTGGACGCTGCTTTTGGCCGGGGCTCCAACCTGGCACTGATGCGCGACGTCGTGCAAGCGCTCAGCGTCAAGGTGGAGCTGTCCGGCGGCATCCGTGACGACGCCTCGTTGGAAGGGGCCCTGGAACTCGGTGTCGCCCGTGTCAACTTGGGGACTGCGGCCCTAGAAAACCCGGAGTGGACGGCCAAGGTCATCGAACGCTTCGGTGAGAAGATCGCCGTCGGACTTGACGTCCGCGGCACCACGCTGGCAGGACGCGGCTGGACCAAGGAAGGCGGGGACCTCTGGGAGGTTCTGGCCCGTTTGGAAGACGCAGGGTGTGCCCGCTACGTGGTCACCGACGTCACCAAGGATGGCACCTTGCGCGGCCCCAACGTGGAACTGTTGCGTGAAATGTGCGCCCGCACGTCCAAGCCCGTGGTGGCCTCGGGCGGGATTTCTAGCCTTGAGGACCTGCGCGTGCTGCGCGAACTCGTGGGCGACGGTGTAGAGGGCGCCATTGTCGGCAAGGCCCTGTACGCCGGAAAATTCACCTTGCCCGAAGCCCTTGACGTGGCTGGCCGCCGCTAATCATCATGCCTGAAGCTTCCAAGAAACAGTTGCCGGCACACATTGCATCAGCCTTGGCCGGGGCCGGCGGAGCCACTGACTCCGCCGGCCGGCCATGGACTGGACGGGCGCTGCCTGAGGGGGAGCGGTACCACAACTTTCAGGACGACGACGGTTCCGCCGACCCCCGCTTCATGGAGGCCATGGTGCAGCTGCTTGCCGGGACCGGGGCCGAGTCCGACGTGGTCGCCTCCCTCGCCACGGCACGAGTCTTTATCCCCATCGTCGCCCAGCTGGCTGAGCAGGCGGTGGGGGAGCACGGCCTTGTCTCCGACAAGGAATCGGACATGGCATTGGTAACGGTTCAGGCACCGGACGGTCGGCGGGCGTTACCGGTGTTCACCCACTCCGAAGCCTTGAAGCGGTGGCTCCCAGAGGCCCGACCCGTTGCCGTGTACACCGCCCGGGCGGCACTGTCAGCTGTCGCCGAGGAGGCTCAGCTGCTGGTCTTGGACCCCGGTTCGGAAAGACCGTTTGTGGTGCGCCGTCCCGCCATGTGGGCGCTGGCGCAGCAACAGGATTGGGTTCCCAGCTATGCCGACAGCAGCGTGACACAGGTATTACTGGACTCTGTGTCGGCCGTGGGCAACCCCGCAGTGGTGGGTATTTCCGCTGGCGCCGGCCAGGGCATAGAATCCCTGTGGGACAATAAAACTGAACCGTCTGGACGGTTAGTGGCTGGCGGAGGTGTCGGCCCCGAACTGGCCGTCACTATCACCTTGCTACCGGGGCTCGATCAGCTGGCCGTGGCAGGTGTTCTGAACGCGTTGCAGAATTTCTGGGCCGGGAACGAGTATTTTGCCCAGGCCGTTGATTCGATCAAAGTGCGGTTGCGTCACCCCGGCCCCAACGGCTAACACCATCGCAGCGTGGCCCTGGCGCTCTCTTGTGATGGATCACAAGAGAGAAGTATTGACGTGAATTTTGCCAGCTACCGCGAGATCCTCGCGGTCGGCTCCGTGCGCCGGCTGATTTTGATAGCCATGATCGCCCGGATCCCGCACGCCGCGGCAGGCGTGCTGTTGACGCTACACGTGGTGCAGACCATGGGCCTTTCCTACGCTGCTGCTGGCGGCGTTGCCGCGGCCATCACTATCGGCATGGCTGTCGGTGCACCATGGCGCGGACGGCAAGTTGATATCTACGGGCTGCGACGGGCGCTGATCCCCTCGGTCATCGCCGAGGTTCTCGTCTGGTCGGTCGCCCCGTTCCTGAGCTACCAGTTGTTAGTGATTGCCGCGGTGATAGGCGGGCTCTTCGCCGTCCCGATCTTCTCTGTGGTCCGCCAGGCACTTGGTGTCATGGTTCCGCAGGAGCAACGTCGGACGGCCTACGCCCTGGACTCCATGGGTGCGGAAATAACGTTCATGGTAGGTCCGGCCGCCGGTGTGATGCTCGCGACAACCATTCACACCGTGGTGGGCCTGATCATCATCGGGGTGTCCTCGGCCCTGGCTGGCCTGTTGCTGATGTGGACAAATCCGCCCACACGTACGGGCCAACCGGGCGCGTATGTCGCCAAGACGGCCAGCCCGGTAGTTGTCCTTGATGGTGGCCTGGTGAAGATCGTCGAAGGTAGCACCAAGATTTCCGGCAATGTCTTTGGCAATTTCTGGGGAAACACCCGCAATAACCTCTCATGGGTGAACCTGTCGGTGTTAGCGGTCCTGGGTGCCTCTCTCGGTGCGGGTCTGGTGCTCTCGGGCACCGACGTCGGCATGGTGGCCACGCTGCGGGCCACCGACCAGGTGGGCGATCTGGGTATTGTGTTCTTCTTCTGGTGTGGCGCGTCACTGCTCGGTGGATTGATCTATGGAGCGCTGAAACGATCCATCAACCCGCTTTGGCTGCTTGGCGCCATGGCCATACTGACCATCCCCATGGGATTCGCCACGAATGCCTGGACCCTTGGACTGCTGTCCATCCTGCCGGGCATGCTGTGCGCACCGGTGTTGACCTCCAGCGCCGAACACATCGCCGATCTCGTGGAGGAGCGCCGCCGCGGGGAGGCCATGGGCTGGTATGGCTCATCCATGACCATCGGTAGCGCCATGGGAGCCCCATTTGCCGGGGCCATGATTGACAGCATCGGCCCTTGGGCTGGGTTTGTCATTATTGGTGTCATCGCCGGCGCCTTGGCCGTGTCAGGTCTTCTGGTGCAGCGGGTCCTTCGAAACAGAAGGACAGTAAGCACTTTGGATGACTTCGAGGACCTTCTCGGTGAGGCCGAGCCGGTCTAGCGCCAAAGACCGTTGAGGGGGCACATCTCCCTACGGGAGATGTGCCCCCTCAACGGTGCCCTCAACGGTGCCCTCAAGGGTGGGCCCTCAACGTGGGCCTGGAAGGTGCTAGTTGACTGCTCCGGTGAACTTTTCGCCCGGACCCTTGCCCGGCGCGTCGGGAATGGTGGAGGCTTCACGGAACGCCAGCTGCAAGGAACGCAGGCCGTCACGCAACGGTCCTGCGTGCTGGCTGCCGATCTCCGGGGCAGCGGCGGTGATAAAACCGGCCAATGCCGTAATTAATTTGCGGGCCTCGTCCAGGTCTTTCAACTCTTCGGCATCCGGTCCTGCTGCCAGGCCGCACTTGACTGCTGCAGCGCTCATCAGGTGCACGGCCGCCGTCGTAATCACTTCAATGGCGGGAACTTCGGCAATGTCGCGGGTCTGGAAAGACGCGTCGGCGAGGTCCTGAGCTTCGTCGGGGGCTGCATTAAAGCTGTGTCGGGTGTCCGAATTATTATCTGGGGTACTCATACTGCTAAGCTTGTCACAGACCGACTGAGTGTGCTTACTTGAACGCGGTGAAAACCCCGTGATTTTGTACGCATTTAGTTTGCAAGTGGAGTCCTCTCCCACCTTTCGACCCAGCAATGGCGTTGTCTGGTTCAGGTTGGCGCCTTTCATGTGAAGGTGAACCGCCCCTCAGCAATGAGGCCGTGCGGGCCAATCTATCAGGGCCTCCGATTGCATCAGCAATAGGAGGCCTTCTTCTTTGCTGGTGGAGTTCATCTTTCTTTGAGTCATCAGGAGTCACACATTAGCGAGCCACGCATCAATGATCGTATCCGCGTCCCCGAGGTGCGGTTGGTAGGGCCAGCAGGCGAACAAGTAGGAGTCGTCCGAATTGAGGATGCCCTCCGTTTAGCTGCTGAGTCAGACTTGGATCTGGTTGAGGTAGCACCGACGGCCAAGCCACCGGTGTGCAAACTGATGGACTTCGGTAAGTATAAGTACGAGGCCGCCGTCAAGGCGCGTGAAGCCAGGAAGAACCAGACGAACACCGTTCTGAAGGAAATCCGCTTCCGCCTCAAGATTGACGTCCATGACTACGAGACCAAGCGTGGCCATGCACTGCGCTTCCTCGGTACCGGTGACAAGGTCAAGGCCATGATCCAGTTCCGTGGCCGTGAGCAGCAGCGTCCAGAGATGGGTATCCGCCTGCTCCAGAAGTTTGCCGCAGACGTTGCCGAGGTTGGCATTATCGAGTCGAGCCCGCGCATTGACGGCCGCAACATGGTCATGGTGATCGGCCCGTTGAAGAACAAGGCTGAAGCCAAGGCAGAGGCACGCCGCAACCAGCAGCGCGCCGACGCGAAGGCCCACAACGAGGCAGTTGCCAATGGCACCGCCCGCGTTGACGTTGACCGCGACAACAAGGCCCCCATGACGCAGTCCCTGGCGGACCTGCTCCCTGAGGGCATGCAGTTGAGCAGCGGCGAGGGCGATACCGTCGTCGAGATCATCGATACAACGGTTGCTCCGGAAGCGGACGTCGTCGAGGTTGTTGCTGATGTGGTCCCCGCCGCGGAGGAAGCCGAGAAGGTCAGTGCACCGGTTGAAGCCGCTGCGCCCGCCGTCGAGCCCGCTCCCGTGGCCAAGGCCCCCACAGCAAAGGCCCCCGTCAAGGCGCCTGCCGCGGTGAAGCCTGCAACTAAGGCTCCGGCCGCAGTCAAACCGGTAGTTGCCAGGCCCGTTGTTGCCGCTAAGCCGGTTGCAGCGCCCAAACCGGTGACCGCCAAGCCGATTCCGATGCCCAAGCCGGTGCCGAAGCCGGTTGTAGCCAAGCCTGCAGCCAAGCCCGCGGCGAAAGCCGCAGCAAAAACGGCTGCGAAGCCCGCCTCTGCAAAGAGCGAGCCGGCAGTCGAATCCACAGACTCAGCTGAATAAGGTTTTTTGTACTTTTTCAGCGGTGAATATACACGCCCACAGTGACCCAACCAGTCGCTGCAAGAGAACCACAGGCAGCGCCGGTGGATACGTAAGGAGACAGGTCCTCATGCCTAAAATGAAGACACACAGTGGTGCCAAGAAGCGATTCAAGCTCACCGGTTCCGGCAAGCTCGTTCGCCAGCAGGCCAACCGCCGCCACTACCTGGAGCACAAGCCTTCCAGCTTGAAGCGTCGCCTCAAGGGTGACCTGCTGGTCGCTAAGGCAGATATCCGCAACATCAAAAAGATGCTCGGTATCTAATTTCGCAAGTCAATTGGTTTTTGGCCCGTTCTGGTCCTCAAACCATTCCATAAAAGCCTTCCCCGGCATGATTGGCTTGGGATCTTTAAACTTGAAGGAGTACGCACGTGGCACGTGTGAAGAGGGCTGTAAACGCCCATAAAAAGCGTCGGGTTGTTCTTGAGCGCGCAAAGGGTTACCGCGGACAGCGTTCGCGCCTGTACCGTAAGGCCAAAGAGCAGCTGCTGCACTCGTTTGTATACAGCTACGGTGACCGCCGCAAGCGCAAGGGCGACTTCCGTCGCCTCTGGATCCAGCGTATCAACGCTGCCTCACGCGCCAACGGACTGACCTACAACCGCTTGATCCAGGGCCTGAAGGCTGCTGAGATCGAGGTTGACCGTCGCATGCTCGCTGACCTGGCCGTCAACGACGCCGGTGCCTTCGCCGCACTGGTGAACATCGCCAAGGCTGCCCTGCCTGCAGATACCTCTGCGCCGGTAGCCAAGTAACACCATCTTTGCCGCGGAGCCTCTGGTTCCGTATTCATGGCCGTGGACTGCTAAAGTCCTTAGCATGAGTGAACCCGGGCGCCCGCCAGCAGATGCAATGACAAACCCTCGCGCAGATCGAGTGAGGGACGTTGCAAAGCTGGCCGGGCGCTCGGGCCGTTTAAAGCGCGAACAGTTCTTTGTAGAGGGGCCGCAGGCCGTCCGTGAAGCGTTGCAGGCGCACAAGGAGTGCATGGATGCTGGCGGAAGCCCCATCGTTGAATCGGTCTATGCGTCCGTGGAGTGCCTCAAAAGGCATCCCGAACTGCTTGAGCTAACCGGGTACCGTAATTCCAAACTGCACATCCGTGTGGCCAGTGACATGGTCCTTTCCGCCATGACCGACACTGTCACCCCCCAGGGCGTTGTGGCGGTATGCAACTTCATTGACGTGCCGCTGGAAGAAGTCCTTGCCGCCAAACCCAAGATCATTGCCATGCTCTGCCAGGTCAGGGACCCCGGCAATGCCGGAACAGTTTTGCGGGCCGCGGATGCGGCAGGGGCCGATGCCGTGATCTTTTCCAATTCCAGCGTAGACATCTATAACCCCAAGGCGGTGCGGTCCACAGCGGGTTCCCTTTTTCACCTGCCTGTGGTGCGCGGCGTGGACCTGGCCGACGTGGTTGCCGCCGCCAAGGCGGCAGGGCTGGGCGTATTGGCTGCTGACGGCTATGGACAGCTGAACCTGGACCTGCTTCAGGATGAGAGTGCGGCCAGGGCTTTCGAACAGCAGATCCCCGATTCCCAGTACTCATTGGAGCAGCCCACTCTCTGGCTGTTTGGCAACGAGGCCCAAGGCCTGGCCGGCGAGGAGATGGCATTGGCCGACCACCGTGTGGCCGTTCCGGTTTACGGCTCCGCGGAGTCACTAAACCTGGGCACCGCTGCCACAGTGTGTCTCTACGCAAGCGCCCGCGCCCAGCGCCGAGCTGACTGAGAGGACCCCACCGTGGCTCATGAAAGCGGCAGCAGCAGGGCTATAATCGCTGCCTTGATTGCAAATCTGTCCATTGCCGCCATGAAGTTCCTGGCGTACCTGCTCACCTTGTCTTCCTCGATGCTGGCCGAGTCTATCCACTCCCTGGCGGACTCCGGAAATCAGCTGCTGTTACTGGTGGGCGGCAAGCAGGCCAAACGTCAGGCCAGCCCCGAACATCCTTTTGGCTATGGCCGTGAACGGTATGTCTATGCGTTCCTGGTCTCCATCATCTTGTTCAGCGTGGGCGGCATGTTTGCCCTCTATGAGGCGTATTCCAAATGGCAGCACCCGCATGGCATGGAGCCCCAATGGGCGTGGGTGCCCCTGGTGGTGCTGGTGGGTGCCATCATCATGGAGGGCCGCTCCTTCACGGTGGCCATCAAGGAATCCAACCTCACCCGCGGGTCCAAGAGCTGGGGCCAGTTCATTAAGACGGCCAAGGCGCCCGAGCTGCCGGTCATCCTGCTGGAGGACGCCGCCGCCCTGCTGGGCCTGGTCTTCGCCCTGTTTGGGGTGAGCATGACCATTGCCACTGGCAACGGTCTGTGGGATGCCCTTGGCACCGGCCTGATCGGCGTCCTGCTGGTCTGCGTTGCCGTCATCCTGGCTCTTGAGACAAAGTCGTTGCTGTTGGGGGAATCGGCCACCGTCGACGACGTCCGGGCCATCGAGGCCGCCCTGGTCGGTCCCGGAGTCAGCCGGATCATCCACCTCAAAACGCTCCACCTGGGCCCGGAAGAGCTGCTGGTGGCGGCCAAAATCGCCATTTCCGAGTCGGAGACCGGCGCCCAGATCGCGGCAGCCATCGACGCCGCCGAGAAGCGAGTGCGCAGCGCCGTGCCCATCGCCGCGGTGATCTATCTAGAGCCGGACATTTACTCCGAAGCGAAGGCGCCCCAGCCTTAGCTGCTAGTCAGCCGCCCGGGAGGGAACGACGGTGTGGGGTTCGTTGTGCGCCGTCGGACGGGGCTTGAGCTTGTCCAGAAAGCCGCTGAACAGGGCAATGCCCAGGCCCAGAACGGCCAGGACGGCTCCGACCAGCGCCGGAGCCGTGTAACCCCAACCCCAGGTGATGACCAGGCCTCCGGCGAAAGCGCCGAGGGCGTTGGCCATGTTCAACGCCGAATGGTTCAGGGAGGAGGCCAAAGTGGGCGCGCCGGGGGAGACGTCCAGCAGGCGGGTCTGTAGAGACGGGACCAGCATGGACCCGGAGGCACCGATCACAAAGATCATGATCAAAGCCATCCACTGGATGTGGACCGAGACGGCATAAATCACCAGTGACACGGAAATGAACCCCATCATGGCGTAAATGCTGCCCATGACTGACCAGTCGGCCATCCGCCCGCCGACCAGGCTGCCGGCCACCATGCCGAGCCCGTACAGTCCGACGATGACTGGCAGGAATGTGGAGGGGAAACCGGCGACGTCGGTCATGGTGTTCGCAACATACGTGTACACGGCAAAGAAGCCGCCAAAGCCCACCACGCCCACCAGCAGAGTCAGCCACACCTGGCCCCGCCGCAGTGCGCTGAGCTCGCCGCGGATGCTGGCGTCGGGGTGGGCCTTCTTGGCAGGTACGAGGAAGGTGATGGCGACTATCGTGACCAGGCCGATGGCTGCGACCATGACGAACAACCAGCGCCACCCCAGTTGCTGGCCCACATAGGTGGCCAGGGGTACGCCCAGGACGTTGGCCACGGCGAGTCCCATCATGACCATGGCGATGGCGTGGCCGCGTTTGGTGGGTGCCACCAGTGACGCGGCCAGCACGGCGGCGACACCGAAGTACGCGCCGTGCGGCAAGCCTGCGATGAACCGGGACACCAGCAACATGGTGTAGTCCTGGGCGAACACCGAGGATAAGTTCCCAAGTGTGAACAGCACCATCAAGCCCAAGGCCAGCACCTTGCGGGGCATCTTGGCGCCAATGGCCACCAGAACCGGCGCGCCGACCACCACGCCGAGAGCGTAGGCGGAGATGACGTGCCCGGCCTCGGGGATGGAAATCCCTACGCCCTCTGCAACATTGGGCAGCAAACCCATCATGGCGAACTCGGTGGTGCCGATACCAAATCCACCAATGGCCAGCGCGAGGATGGCCCAGGCGGCAATGGTTGCGGGGTCGCGTCTGGCAGCTGGCGGGGATGGAAGTGTAGTCATGGGAGCTTTCACAAAAGAGGGACTGTGCAGGGCCCGGCACGAGCGTCATCGGTGGCAACGGGTGAATATGCCCACTGTGGGGCTGCACGTGCCGGCGTTCCCGGGCGTGTGCTTCTCCTAGTCTAGTTTGATCTGGCCAGTCAAAAAGGCGAGAGGTCATAAACTAGGCACGTGAGATCCTCTGAACAAAACATGCCCAAGCAAATAGTCGGCGGCGCCGTAGTTGACTCCCTCGACCGGCCCACCAGACTCCTGGCCGCCCGGCGCACTGCCCCGCCAGAGTTTGCCGGCATGTGGGAATTTCCCGGCGGAAAAATTGAGCCGGGCGAGAGTCCACAGGAAGCCCTGCAACGGGAACTGCTGGAGGAACTGGGTGTGAAGGTACACCTGGGCGCGGAACTGGAGGGTCCGACGTCGGACGGGTGGCCCTTGAGCATCAAGGCCTCCATGCGCGTGTGGCTCGTTGAAGTGAGACAAGGAATGCCTGCCCCGCTTGAAGACCATGACGAGCTGCGCTGGGTGGAGCTGATGGGCGCACAGTTGTTGGAGCTGCCATGGATTCCAGCTGACCGGCCCATTGTGCGGGCACTCGTTGCAAGAGTCAGCGTCGACGCTCAAGACTGACGCCGGGGCACTGCCTGCGGGGAAGGGGTGTTCGATTCGGTGACGCCTGTGCCAGACTGGTGACTACCAAAGATCTTTAGGAGGTTGTGCAGTGACATCGAACGGACAACACAACGACGAAACACCGGCAGCAGTCGGTGGTGCCAGCGAAGAAGTGAAAGAAAAATTTCGCCAAGCACTGGAGAACAAAAAGAATCAGCACCACGGGAGCGTGGAGGCCGCCAACGGGGCCAAGATCAATGCCCAACACGGCGCAGCATCACACAAGCGCGAATTCCGCCGCAAAAGCGGATAAGGGAAAACCGTGACTCGGTAGTATAGAAGGTGGTGGGATCGGCAGCGGTCTCGCCACCTTCTTTTTCGTCCAGGTTGGCCCCGAGACGCGGGCATACACGCCAGGCGTGTACACCGCCTTCGGCTGAGTAGATAATGAATACCCACCACTGAGGAGTGAACGCATGAGCGATAACAATTCGCCAACACCGCCCGTTGAACCGACACCTCCTGGCTACGATGCCCCGGCAACCTCGCCGGTTCCACCCGCGTACCAGCAGCCTGTGCAGCAGCAGCAGCCGTACGGCCAGCCGCCGGTTCCACCCGCGTACCAGCAGCAGCCCTACCAGCAGCAGCCCTACCAGCAGCAGACAATGGCCGACCCCGCAAGCGCGGTGACCCTGAACTACTGGCTGTCGGTGTTCTTCTCCTGGATTCCGGCCTTGATCTTCTTCCTGACAGAAAAGGGCAAGAACGGTTTTTCCGATGAGTACAACAAGGCGAACCTGAACTTCTCGATCCTGCGAGGCATCACCGGCTTGTTGGTCGTGATTCCCTACGTTGGCGTTATTTTCGGTTTCCTGGCATTAGCCCTGTTCATCATCCACATCATCGCCGCCGTTGACGCGCCGAAGAAATTCCGCAGTGGCCAGCCGTACAAGTTCCCGTTCAACATCGCCTTCATCAAATAGGCCTTCACCCCGTAACCCCTTAGGCGGGACAGGGGAGCGGTGCTCTGCCTAAAACAAGGTGGGTGCCCGGTCTGCAGAAGCAGGAGACACCATGGTGTCTCCTGCTTCTTTGGGTGTGGGGATGCCCCTGAAACCTGATCCGGCCAGTGGCTTTGTTGGCATGCTGCCCTGCGGGTATTGGGCTTCTTCCTGCCGGGGGTCGTGAATGAACCCCTGGGCTGCCAGGCCGTTGCGGGCCTTGGCTTCATTGACCCTGGCAGCAAGCCATTGGCGGTAGTCCTTGGTGGCGTAGGCCCCCGTCCCATACAGGCGTTGGTAGCGCCCCACCAGGGTCGGATGCTCCTTGGCCAGCCACTTCATGAACCATTCGCGCGTCCCCGGGCGCAAGTACAGTGCGCCGGCACTAACCCCGGTGGCGCCGGCCCGCGCCAGGGCAGCAAAGAGGGCGTCCAAAGACTCCTGGGAGTCGCTGAGCCACGGCAAAATGGGCATGGCCATGACCCCGCAAGGAAGCCCTGCATCGCGCAGCTTGCTGATCAGGGCCAGTCTGGTCTTGGGGGAGGGTGTGCCTGGCTCGATGGCGGCGGCAAGCCGTTCGTCCAGCAGGGCAAGGGAGATGCCCATGCCCACGCTGACGTGCCGGCCCGCTTCCCGCAGCAGCGGGATGTCCCGGGCCAGCAGTGTCCCTTTGCTGAGGATGGAAAAGGGGGTGCCGGAATCGGCCAGGGCGCCAATGATTCCTGGCATCAGCTTGTAGCGGCCCTCGGCCCGCTGGTAAGGGTCGGTGTTGGTGCCCAAGGCAACATGGGGTCGTTGCCAGGAAGGCTTGTTCAATTCCTTGCGCAACACCTCGGCAACATTGACCTTGACCACCACTTGGGAGTCGAAGTCCACGCCGGCGTCAAAGTCCAAATAGGTATGGCTCTTGCGGGCAAAACAGTACACGCAGGCGTGGGAGCAGCCGCGGTAGGGATTGACCGTCCACTCAAAGGGCATGGTGGACGTTGCAGGGACCTTGTTCAGTGCACTCTTTGAGAGCACCTCATGGAAGGTGATTCCGGCAAACTCGGGCGTCCGCACGCTTTTCACCAGACCGGACAGGGGCAAGAGTTGAACGGGACCCGGTCCTGCCGATCCTTGGTCTGTGGGGGGCTGATCCGGGAAGAGGGGCTGGTCGAGTTGTTGAGTGGTCCACCGCATAGCAATATTAGAACATATATTCTAATAGTTGACAATGCGACACTACCGCTCAGTCATTACTCGCCGGTAAAATATGTCGCAGCTTACATTGTTGGGCACTAGGCTGGTGCAACGGGGCAAGGGTGCCCCGTTGCTCAACTTCAGCTTCCCAACACCAGGAGTCGATATGACAAATTTGGCCACGATCGTGGGCACCTCGGCGCAGCGAAACCCCGCCGGTATCGCGATCAAGATGGACGATATTGAAATTTCCTTCGGGGCCTTGGAAATGCTCAGTGCGAAAGTGGCCGGATTGCTCGCATCGCGGGGCGTGAAGCGCGGGGACCGGGTTGCGCTTATCTCCCCGAACCTGCCGCAAATGCCCGCCATTTACTACGGCATCCTGCGCTATGGCGCCATCGTGGTTCCCCTGAACCCGCTCCTGAAGTCCCGCGAGGTGGCCTACCACTTGACCGACTCCGGTGCCACACTGGCTTTTGCCTGGGAAGGTGTCATGGGAGAAGTTGCCGGTGCTGCGCAGGAAACCGGCACAGCGATCATCCCCATCAACGCTGAGCTTATGGGCTTGATCGCCGCTGCGGAACCTCTCTCGGAGGTGGCTGCCGCGGAAAAGGACGACACCGCCGTCATCCTTTACACCTCAGGGACCACGGGCAAGCCCAAAGGGGCCGAACTAACCCATGAAAACCTGCGCAGCAACGCCGAAGTCTCTGTCAGTTTGTTCAGCAGCCAGGACGGTGATGTCATCTTTGGTGGTCTGCCATTTTTCCACATCTTCGGTCAAACGTGTGCGTTGAACTCAGCAGTGATGGCCGGAGCCACCGTGACCATCCTGCCCAAGTTCGATCCGGTCAAGGCGCTGGAAATTATCCAGCGCGACAAGGTCACCATCTTTGAAGGTGTGCCTACTATGTACATTGCGTTGCTGAGGACGCCGGGGCGGGAAAACTATGACATGTCCAGCCTGCGGCTAGCGGCCTCCGGCGGCTCCCCGTTGCCGCTGGAGGTCCTACGTGAATTTGAAAGCACCTTTGGTGCCACCATGCTCGAAGGCTACGGCCTCTCGGAGACCTCCCCCGTCATCACCTTCAATCAGATGGACGGCATCCGCAAGCCAGGATCCGTCGGCACCGCGGTGACGGGCGCCCAGCTGAGGGTCCTGGACGATGCCGGCAACGACGTCGAACCCGGGACAGTGGGGGAGATCGCCGTCGCCGGGCCGTACATCATGAAGGGGTACTGGAACAATCCCGAGGCGACGGCGGCGGCCATCCCCGACGGCTGGTTCCGCACAGGGGATCTGGGGCGTGAGGACGAGGACGGGGTCTTCTTCATCGTGGACCGCAAGAAAGACATGATCCTGCGTGGGGGCTACAACATTTACCCGCGAGAGGTGGAGGAGGTCCTCTATGAGCACCCGGCAGTGGCTGAGGCCGCCGTGGTGGGCCGCGCCGACGACGTCCATGGCGAAGAGGTGTACGCTGCGGTGTCGCTGAAGCCGGCGGCCGAAGGGGCCGAGGACCCGGAGGCGCTCGCCGCCAGCATCCGGGACTTCGTCAAGGAGCGGGTGGCCGCGTATAAGTACCCGCGCAAGGTCATCATCATGGACACGCTGCCCAAGGGCCCCACGGGCAAGATCCTCAAGCGCGAAATCGTCATCTAGTCCGATCCTTGGTGGAGTGGAGGGCTAGGAAAGCGCCCAGGTGGCGGTGACCGTGGCGCTGACATTGCTTTGGCCCGGCTCAATCTTCATGGCCTCACCGCCACTGGCCATCATGGCCCGGGCCATGACAGGTGCCGGGCCGCCGCCGTGTTCCTGGCCTTCGGTGATGGCGAGCACCGGGCCAAGGGTCTTTCCGGCTAGCTGCGCGAAGAGTACAGCGGCGCGCGTGGCGTCGGCCCACGCCACGGTCCGTGCTGCATCCTGGGCTGCTGAGGGATCGGACATGGCAGGGGAAAGACCGTTGAGCCGGACACTGTCGTTTCCGGTGTCAACGACGGCGGCGATGATCTCCTCGGCGGCCTCGTCATAGCGCAGCAAAACGTTCACGGTGGCGGAGACCGTGTAGCCGGTGACGATGGAACCGATTCCGTCCTGCCACCGCGTATCCACCCGGACGTCCAGGGAGGAGGAGCTGATGACGTTCCGGGCAACCCGGTGGGCCAGGAGTTGTGCCTGCACGGCGTTCATGGCCTCGCTGGCACCGGCATAGGCTTCCTTGACCGTGGCACGCTGGGCCTCAATGCCGATGTTGATGTGGAAGTAGTCGGGCGCGGCCGTCACGGTGCCGCGGCCCGTGACGGTGACCGTATTTGACGTGGATGCTGTGGACTCGCTCATGGTTGTGGCCTCTCTTGGTTGCCTGCGCTGCTCCCTGATGTTCTTCTTGCTTTGGACAACGCCGCAGTGTGAAAAAGGTTCCGCAGGGCAGGGAGCCAGGTAATAGTGGGCAGGTCTCGGTAGCCGCCAAGGGCCAGCCCGGCGTTGCGTTCAAAGAAGTTTCGGCTCCCCGGATCGCCCGTGCGCCACAGCGACCAGGCAGCGCAGGCCGCGTAGAGCGGAAGGAAGGGCAGACCCAGACACCAGGCGTATTGCGTCGCGTGCCGGGATTCATGCTTCAACAGGTCCGGACGTGAGTCAATGAAAGCCCGGTCTGCCCGGTAAAAAATCATGTTCCCCACCACAAAAGCGCCTGCCAGCGGGAACTTGGGCTGGTAATTGACGCCGAAAACCAGGCCCTGTGGCCCCGCCACCACCCGGGTGCGCGTGAGCGCCGCCAACAGGAAGCCAGCGGCCGTGGACAGGTTGAGCCCGTTGGCCACCTGACGAACGCGCAGGGAGGCCCTCACGGGGCGGTCGCCAACGGCTGCGGGCCGGGCGGTGGCTCCTTCTCCTGTATGGGGCCGTCAAGATAGCGCGTTTCGCGAACTTCCAGCGCGGCCAGCGCCTGGGAGCTGCCGGGCTTGGTCTTGTTGCAGACGTCCAACGGCCATTGGACATGAACGTCCATCCCGGAGGCATCCACCAGCCACAGATCGGCCACAATCTGCATGTCCGCCGTGCAGGGGTCCCCGTTGGAGACGTCGCTTGGTTCAGCCAACGCCAACAATAGTGCCGAGAAATCTCCGGAGAAGCAATCCTGCCTGATTTTTAGTCGGGCTGGGTCTGAAGTCTCCGAGAGCCCCCCCAAAGTCCACGCTGCACTTGATCGCCTCCAGGGGCACGAAACCTTCCGGGACACTGCCCTTGGTCGACGCCGGATCAGTCGGCGCTGCGCCAGCAAAATTCGTTGCGGTTGACAAACAGTCGTAACCATCCTGAACCGTTGCCGCTTCAAACTGATAGTGGCTCGACGCCCCGGGCAGGACGCCGCATGCTCCCAAGAACAGCGTGAGGGGAAGCAGGAACGCCAAGGGGGTGCCCGGCGTCGTACTTCTACGGCTGGGGAGAGAGCGGACGGGCATGAGCCGAGCCTAGCAACTTAGCTGTGGGAGGGGGATGGGCCAGCGGTAAAGAGTCCATACCGATTAAGTGCTCGATGGTTTGGCGGGTAATTCAAAACAGACACGCCCCGTCAACTAGACTGGTTCCGGCGGGAGGAGCTACCCCGCCGCTTACTCGCACACGAGCTTAGGTAAAAACAGTAGATGTCAGAGATGCCCCAGAAGACGGCTGAAACGCCCGAACCGACCACCGAACCCGCAACGGTCCCGGACCCGCTTGACGAAACCGCCATTGGCGCCGCTGTGGAGTCCGCGCTCGCAGCCTTTGCTACCGCGTCTACCCTAGATGAGCTGAAGACCGCCCGTCTGGGGCACACCGGCGAAAAGTCGCCGCTGAGCCTGGCCAACCGTGAGATCGGCGGGCTGTCCAAGGAATTCAAGGCTGCCGCCGGCAAGCTCATGGGGGCCTCCCGTGGACGTGTCGCCAAGGCGCTCGCAGCCCGCACCGAAGTGCTGGAGGCGGAGCACGCCGCCCGCATCCTCGTGGAGGAGACCGTGGATGTCACGGCCGCGCCGCGCCGCCGCCGCGCCGGTGCCCGCCACCCCCTCTCCACCCTGCAGGACCGCGTCTGCGACATCTTCGTGGGCATGGGCTGGGAAATCGCCGAGGGCCCGGAGCTGGAATCGGAGTGGTTCAACTTTGACGCGCTGAACTTCAAGCCTGACCACCCGGCCCGTGAAATGCAGGACACTTTCTTCGTGGAGCCCCCGGAAGCCCACCTGCTGCTGCGCACCCACACCTCCCCGGTGCAGGTCCGTTCCCTGCTGGAACGTGAACTTCCCGTCTACGTGCTGTGCCCCGGCAAGGTGTTCCGCACCGACGAGCTCGACGCCACCCACACCCCAGTCTTCCACCAGTTCGAGGGCCTGGCCATCGACAAGAACCTGTCCATGGCAGACCTACGCGGCACACTGGAGCACTTTGTGCAGCAGCTGTTCGGCTCAGAGGCCATCGTCCGGTTGCGCCCCAATTTCTTCCCTTTCACCGAGCCGTCGGCTGAGCTGGACGTTTGGCACCCCGGCGCCAAGGGCGGCCCGCGCTGGATCGAGTGGGGCGGCTGCGGCATGGTCAACCCGAATGTGCTTCGCGCCGTCGGGATCGACCCGGACGAGTATTGCGGATTTGCCTTCGGCATGGGCATCGAGCGCGCTCTGATGTTCCGCAACGAAGTGGCCGACATGCACGACATGATCGAGGGCGACGTACGATTCAGCGAACACTTTGGGATGGAGATCTAAGTAAGTGCGTATTCCACTGACTTGGCTGCGCGAGTACGCGCAGGTACCGGCTGGAGCAACAGCCGAAGATGTAATGACAGAACTTGTCAAGGTTGGTTTCGAAGAGGAGGACGTCCACCGTCCCCTGGCTAACATCAGCGGCCCCATCGTGGTGGGCCAGGTGCTGACCAAGGTGGCCGAACCGCAGACCAACGGAAAGACCATCAACTGGTGCTCCGTACGGGTGGTTCCCGAGGGCACCGAGCAGACACTGACCATTGACGGGATTGACCCCTCGGGTGTCCAGGGAATTGTGTGCGGAGCCCACAATTTCGTGGTGGGCGACAAGGTGGTGGTCACCCTGCCCGGTTCCGTGCTGCCCGGGGACTTCCGCATCACCCCACGCAACACCTACGGACACATTTCCGCTGGCATGATCGCCTCCGTGCGAGAGCTGGGCATAGGTGATGACCACGACGGCATCCTGGTGCTCTCCACCTTGGGCCTGGACCCTGAGTTGGGCACCGACGCCCTCGCCCTGCTGGGTCTTGACGATGAGGCAGCCGAGATCAACGTGACCCCGGACCGCGGTTATGCCTTCAGCATCCGCGGCGTGGCCCGCGAATACGCGCACGCCACGGGAACCCCCTTCACCGACCCGGCGTCGCTGGTCACCGTCACCGCTTCAACAGGTCCGGGCCACCCCGTCCGTTTGGCAGACGAAGCCCCCATCTACGGCAAGCCCGGCTGCGACAGGTTCGTGGCCCGCACGGTGCGTGGCATCAACCCGTCAGCACCAACCCCCACCTGGATGTCCTCGCGCCTGCGCCTGGCCGGGATCCGTTCCATCTCGCTGCCTGTGGACATTTCCAACTACGTCATGGTGGAGCTGGGTGCGCCCCTGCACTTCTACGACGCCGACAAGCTCAGCGGCGAGATTGTGGTGCGCCGTGCCGCCGCTGGCGAGACGCTGGCGACTCTTGATGGCAAGGTGCGCAAGCTTGACGTCGAGGACCTTTTGATCACCGACGGCTCCGGCCCCATCGGCGTTGCCGGCGTCATGGGCGGGGCCTCCACCGAGGTCACCCCGGGGACGGTCAACGTGCTGATTGAGGCCGCGCACTTCGAGGAAGTATCCATCTCACGTTCGCGCCGGCGCCACAAGCTGCCGTCGGAGGCGTCCAAGCGCTTCGAGCGCGGCGTGGACTGGGAAGTGGCCGACGAGGCAGCCCAGCGTGCCGTGAACCTGCTGGTTGAACTGGCCGGCGGCACCGAGGACACCACCGCAACCGATGCTGGCACCGAGCCTGCACCGGTCACCGTGTTCCTCGGCTCCGGGTTCGCTTCTGCCCGCATCGGCATCGACTTCACGCCGGAGCAGATCGTCAGCTCGTTGGTTGACCTGGGTGCCGTGGTGGAAACGGTCGACGGCGGATATTCCGTCACGGCGCCGAGCTGGCGTTATGACCTGGTCACCCCCGAAGACCTCACCGAGGAAGTGGCCCGCCTGGTGGGCTACGACCTCATCCCGTCCACCTTGCCAACGGCGCCTCCCGGGCGCGGCTATTCACGCGCCCAACAACAGCGCCGCCGCGTGGTAGCGGCGCTGGCTGATTCCGGTCTGACCGAGATCCTGGCGTACCCGTTTGTGTCCAAGGCTGCCAACGATACTTTTGGTGTGGCTCAGGCAGGGGCCCCGCGCGCGGCCATCAAGTTGGCCAACCCGCTTAGTGAGGAGTTCGGTTTCCTGCGCACCTCCATGTTGCCGGGCCTGATTGAAATCGCCAAGCGCAACCATTCACGAGGCTTCAACGACCTGGCACTGTTCGAGTCGGGCCTGGTCTTCCTGCCTTCCGACACCTTGGGCACCGCCTCGATTCCGCCACTGGGCGCCAAGCCCCCGGAGGATGTCCTGGATGCCCTGTACGACGGCATCCCGTACCAGCCGTTGACCATCGGCGCCATCTTCACCGGCAAGGATTCACCGGCAGCGCCCGGCCATACTCCCCGTCCGTGGGACTGGGCTGACGCGCTGGACGCAGCCCGTCTGGTGTCCGACGTCGTCGGCGTGGAATTAGTCGTGGAGCAGGGCTCACATCAGGCCTTCCACCCGGGACGTGCGGCCGTCTTGAGCCTGCGCAACGGTGATGTGGTGGGTCATGCCGGCGAGCTGCACCCAAAGCTGCTGGCCGAGCACAACCTGCCAGCCCGCACCGTCGCTATGGAAATCAACGCCGACAAGGTCTTCGCGGCCGCAGCGGACGTTATTGTTGCCAAGCCCATCTCCACCTTCCCTGTGGCGACCCAGGATGTTGCCCTGGTGGTTCCCGCGGCGGTTCCGGCACAAGCTGTGCTGGAAACGCTGCGTGAAGGTGCCGGCGAGCTGTTGGAAGACGTTACCTTGTTCGATGAATACCAGGGTGCCGGCATTCCCGAGGGCAGCAAATCACTGGCGTTCGGCCTGCGCTTCCGTGCAACGGACAGGACGCTAACAGCCGACGAGGCGTCTTCCGCCCGCCTGGCGGCCGTCGAGCTTGCCGGAGAACGGTTCGGCGCCACCCAGCGTTAGCAAATCACCGGTGGTCGAGCTCGGCCACCGGTGATCGAGCTCGTCGAGATCCCTTTTGCGGGCTGTGCCGGAGGCCTGCCAGGCGAAGTACCGGTGCCAAAGTTAGCATTCGAGGCCGCGAGGATCATTCTCCAGACGTTGGGCACGTGGGTGGCCGCGGTCAGCACCTGCGGTTGACTTCTTTGCTCAGGATCGAGCGTGAGCCGTCGTTGGGGCTGATGGTGTCGACTCGGCGGGCACCACACCCGGCAGCGCATTTCATGTACAACACCTGTCCTATGGATGTTGTATGGGCGGATTCCAGCTCCCAGACATGGTCATGGACATCGATCGGGGCTGTGCTTTGATTCTTTTCTTTGGTGTCATGGAAAGTCATACCTTCACTGTGCTGTAATGGTCTTATGCATCTCAACCCTTACGGAGAATATGCTGTTCTCCTTGCCGCGTCTCTGGCCAACGATTTCCCCTCCGACCGGCCTGGCATCATTGCGCGGGCCCGAGAGCTTGGCATGACCATGGATTTCACACCGGCCGACGGGGACCATGCTGGAGTTCGTCAAATTGTTGACGATTGGCTGGCGGTTGTCGACGCGAAGGACCCTCTGGAGCGGGCAACCCTGCTGAATGCGCAGATGGCCGCCGAAGCGGCCTACCCCCGAATGGTGGATCACGACGGCGAAGGCTGGCACCTGCATTACCGCGATGACAATCAAACCTTGCCGCACGCGCTACGCGCGGTCATCAGTGTTGGCACAGCACTGCACCTGACCACTCGTGGCATGGGTAGGCTTGGGCGCTGCGCCGCAGGAGACACGCCGGGGGATCCCTGTGCGGCGGTGGTCGTTGACGTCACCAGGAACGGCCGCCAGGAGTACTGCTCGGTGCGCTGCGCAAACCGTGCCGCGGTGCGACGGCACCGCGCCAGGTATTCCGGCTGAGCCAACCACGCACCACGGTGTTGCAAGTCAACATGCACACGGTGTTGAGTGTCTACAAGCACTTGCGCGACGACGGCGTGATTGAGATGCGCCATGGCCGCGGGGCCTTTGTTCGCCAGGATGCGGGCAACGCACTGATAAGGCTCACCGAATTGGCAGAACAACTAATGGAAGATGCGCGCAAGTTGGGCATGCCCCAACCAGAGATTGTGCAACTAATCAGGGGAGTTGTAAAAGCATGAGTGAAGTAAAACAAAGAACTAGCGGCGCGAGGCGGATGGTTGCCGCCATGGCAGGGGCGCTGCCGCTGGCCGTCGTCGCCGTGAGCTGGATCCTGTGGCAGGAGAAATTGCCAACTGAGCTGGCCTCGCACTGGTCCGGCACCGGTGAACCGGACGGATTCATGTCCACCGGGGCGGCACTGGCCGTCGGCTTGGTGCTGACGGGCATCCCGGCAGTCGTCGGACTCATTACAGCCTCCATGCCCACCCTGCGCCCGGCACTGTTGCGAGGCATCCTTGGATTTGCCGGCATGGCATCCGGTATGGGTGCCGCCACGTGGCTGATTTCTGCAGGCCTCACGTTGCAGGCAGGCAACGCCGGAGAAGCCGTCCTGGGCTGGTGGCTGGCCGCGCTGATGGCCTCCTTCTTATATGGTGCGGTGCCGTACATTATCGCCCCGAAGCCGGATCCAATGCGTGTATTTCGTGTCAAGGCCTACGATGGGCACGTTCCGCTCGGCGCACAGGAAACCGGAGCATGGTCGCACACCATCACCTCCAGGTTGTTGATGCTGATGCCACTGGTCCTTCTCGCGGTGGCTGCGGTGATCTACCTGCCCTCCATCATCGCTGGCGACGGTGTTGGGTCTTGGCTGGGATTTAGCGCCCTGCTCGCCAGCGTCATCGTCGTAACACTCATCGCGCACCTGCAAGTAAGCGTTGACTGGCGCGGGTTGCGGATCGTCTCCACCGTAGGCCATATCCCGCTCAAACGCATCCCCCTCGAGGACATCGCCGACGTTGATGTGAGAGAGCTGCGCCCCTCAGAGTGGGGCGGCTGGGGCTACCGGGTGATGCCTGGACGGTCAGCAGTCATCATGCGGGCCGGCCCCGGCCTAGTCATCAGCACAGTACAAGGCAAGGTGTTTGCCGTGACAGTGCCTGATCCTGAGGCTGCGGCAGGGCTGCTGATCGCCCTGCGGGACAGGAAGCACGACGGCGGATCTCACCCGGGCGCCACCGAACAGATCGCGTAATCCCCGGCCGCAGCCACCGTTCGTGAGCTCGCAGCAGGGCTCTCACAGCAGTAGGCCAACACCCAGGCCACGCCCCGAAACCGGGCTGGGCCCTTTGGCCCTATGGGCGATTTATGGTGGATGCACAAGCGGACTTTGACAGTGGCTGAGTGGAGGTTCCCCGTGCCAAGATCTGTTGGGAGGCTGCGGGAAATCCCGCAGGTGTCCCGATCCTGTACCGTCATGGAGGGCCGGGCGGGTCCCTGGGCACGGGTGGCTATCGAACATGGCATGACAGCGAACAGTTTTGGAGCATTGGGCTGGATCAGCGTGGATGCGGCAGGAGCACACCCACCGCCCAGGATGACCTGGATCATTTGGCGGAGAACACCACGGCGGGACTGATCCGCGACATTGAAGCCGTCAGGGAACACCTCAACATCCTCAAAATGGATCGTCACGGGCGTTTCGTGGGGAAGCGCTCTCGCCTTGGCCTACGCATTGATGCATCCGCACCGTGTGCACGGCCCTGCCCTGATGGCAGTCACCACCACCTCAAGGGAGGAGGTTGACTGGACCACCGAGGGCATGGAGCGCATCTACCCCGAAGCGTGGCACGAATTCTCCGTGGCCTCGGGCGCCATCGCCAGGGAGCGGCCAGTGGAGGCCTACGCCCGCCGGCTGGCGGCGGAGGCGTGGGACCGCTGGGAGTCCTGGCACGTCTCGCTCCTTTCCCCGGAATTGCGGGGTGAATACATCGCCGAGGAGAGGCGCCGCATGACGTTCGCCCTGCTGGTGACCCACTACTGGTCCAACGAGGGTTTTCTGAGCAACGGCCAGGAAATTCTGGGGCGGATCCACGAACTGGACCGGATTCCCGGCCACCTCATCCATGGCCGTCGCGACGTCAGCGGACCCGCCGTCACGCCATGGAAGTTGCACCAACGGTGGTGCGGCAGCAAGCTCACCATCGTCGAGGATGAAGGGCACGCCGGTTCCCAGTCATTGCAGGCCCTGGTCGCAGCCGCGCAGGAGATCAGAGCCGGGCTCCAGGATTGTTATCTTCCCGGGCCGCTGCCTCGCCCTCGACGACAGGTTTTCCCATCGTCCCCAGAACGGTCATGGAACGGCACTACCCGCAAACAAAAAACCTATCCGCTATAGTGCTCCAAAAACCGCCCAAAAGGTGCTCATTGTTGGATCTTTAGCCGCTATCGGTGGTGGTTGCCATCAGCGGTGATGTGCTGTCCAACAGCCCAGAATGGTGGTGGCCATTTCGTAGGCGAACTTGCCCGCGGTGACCTTGTCCGGGCCGACCTTTGCAGGGAGCGCTGTCGCATCAACGTGCAATGTCATGTTGTCCTTGGCAAAGACGACGTTTCCGTCAGTGGACTGGTATCCGGGCAGGCCCAGATTGGCCAGTCCCGCTATGGGAGACGCCTTGAGTGAGCCAGCCAGTTGTGCCGCCAAGGCTGCCGCGTCGGCGTCGTTGACGGATTCAGTCACGCTCATCACAAAGTCACCACCATCGAGCGGGTAGCTGCAGGAATACTTGCTCCCATCCCACTTCTCCATGGTCTTGGGGATGGCAGGAAGGGACAGGATCTTTTGGACGGTCTGCTTTGCCTCATCGGCACACACCATGGTGGCCGCCGCCGAAGGCGCACCTGCCTGCACCGTCAAGACACCATGCATGCTGCCTGTGCCGCTGTGGAACGGATAGCTCCCGGTCTCCTTGGGTGCTGGAAAGGTTGCCGTGCCACCGGCGGAAACGCTGACCATGAAACTCGTAGAATCATCTGAGGTAACTGTCACGGCAGTGGCGTCCATGTTCATGACCGTCACTGTGGTACCTGCCACCAAGGGCTTGGGGTCAATGAATTTTCCGTCCTGGATATGAATCATCGACTCCATGGAACCGGCTCCGTGCATGTCCATCCCTGACGCCATCGAACTTGCAGAAGGGTCTGATCCTGCAGTGGGGGACCGTGCCAGATCTCCCATGCCACACCCTGACAGGGCGAGCACGACAGCAACTATCAGGGCTCCGGCAAGGCTGAAATTCTTGTTCATGATGGTCCAATCCAGATTCTTAGAACCTTATTGCGCCGTCGCTTGGACGGCTAACCGGTGTGGCTGGACAGAAGGTGTCCGTAGACCACTGTGTTTTCGGTGAATTCCCCTGTGCTCGGCTCATAGCCGCCGCAGGTGATAAGCCGGATCTCGGCTCGATTGGTATTGCCATAGACAGCCAATGTGGGAAAGGCGTCCTTTCTGAATACCTCACTTCGGTCCACGGCAAAGACGGCCACCGTCCCATCCGCCCTGGTCACGGAGAACTGTTCGCCCTCCTTGAGCTCATGGAGCCGGTAAAATACGCCTTCGGCAATGGTGGTGGTGTTCACATGCCCCAAAATGACCGAGGGGCCCAACTCACCGGGGGTGGGCGAAAACTTGTACCAGCCGGCGGGGGAGCCGGCTTCGCCCGGCGGAACCTCGGCCTCTCCCTTGGCATCCTTGGCCAGGGTGATCAAGGTGGTGGTGACACCAATGTCCGGGATGGACAATGTCACGGGCGCCGAGGCCGGCAGGATCTCTCCTTCAATCTGCGGCTCGGCTACCTTGCCCACCGGTGCGGGGGTCGAGGGAATGGCCGACGGCGGGACTTGCGTTGGTGGGGACGTCGCGGCAGGCACGCTGCCCGCTGACTGTGCTGCCGGCGTCGTGCTTTCAGAACTGGGGGCGGTTGCCGACCCGCATCCGGCAACACCAAAGGTGAGGGATGTCAGGAGCACCGCCGCCGCCGCGGACGCCGTGAGGCGCCCGCGACGGCTGCTGGTGGTTACCATGGGAATGGACCGCCGTTACTTTGCTGCGAGCGTCTTTTTGCGGTTCATGGCCAACGCAGCACCCGCGGCCAGCACCAAAGCGCCACCGCCGGCAAACCAGGCAACCTCAGGTGACGTTGACGCGTTGGCCGGTGCTGCCTGTGTCGTCACGCCCGTGCCCGGAGCGCCGCCAGGCATGGCCGCCATCTGGGAAAGGGCCAAGGTCCCGCACAAGGCCGGCGACGTGGCAGCCAAGGGCAGGGTCGGAACCAGATCGCTCTTGGCGGCCTGCCCCGCAGCGGACAAGGTGGCCGGATCCAAACCGTGGACCACAACTACGCCGGTGCCAGCCTTCAACGCCGTGACGGTCGCGGCGTTCATGGTGAAAGTCCGCTCATACTTGTAGCTGGCCCCCATGCCACCAACGGCTAGGTCCAAGGCGGCCTTGTCGCTCGTGTCACCGCTGGTGGAAAGGGTGGTGCCGATCTTGCCGTACGACGGTCCGCCCTCGGTGGTGCTGATAACACCGTCGCCGTTGGTGTCAGCTGAGGGGCCCGGGCAAACGCCTGCACCCTCGATGTGAATGTGCTGCACGTGCGGGTAGGGGGCGCCGTCAAAGGTGGCCGCCAAGCCGCTGACGTTCTCGGTCACCGTGGCCTGGTCGCCCGTGAGGGTGATCCACACCGACCCTGTTGCATTGCTGCCGTTGATGGCTCCGAGATTGGCTTCGTAGGTGGTGGTGTCTCCATCGGCGGCCATTGCGGCCCCTCCGGACATGGACAAAGCAGCCAGTGCGAGCACTGGTGCGATCAGTAGTGCAGACTTCTTGTTCATTGGATTCCTCCTCATAGAATGTGGGCGGTCCATCGTTGGGCACGTCCAGTATGTGATTCGGAACACTGTGGGGTTCGGATTGGAACGAGTTTTTAGATCTCTTTTGTGGGGTGGGAATTTCCGCGCGTCTTGCAATTGCAAGGCGCGGTCGGATCACAGGCCCGGCAGGTGTGTACAGCCTTCGGGGCATGGCAATCTATACCGTTCCTCGCTAGAGTCGAAAGTGGTGGACATGGTAGCCATCAGTCCCCGGAAAAATTGAATACGCATGTCGGTTGTGGCATTGCACTTACGTGTCATCACCTGGAAATTCCATTGCAAGCTTCGCTCTGCCCTGAGCATGGAACACGATTCCCTTGAAATGCTCGGGGATATGGAAAAAATTGCGATGCGCAGCGATCTCAAGGAATTGTTTCGTGGACACGACTGCTTCGCCCGCCGCCAAAGGTATGGCCAAGGAGTTCAAGTTCTCGACCGGCGAGACTGGCCGTTCACCGGGAGCGATGGGCATCGTTAAACTTCGGAGCCAAAATTTGGCGCAGGAAAGAGCTGCCATTGAGAAGATCAAAGCATCCGCTGACTCGATCACCCACGCGGATGCGGAAACCCAGGACGACGCACCAGCCCAAGACAATACGGCTGCGCGCGAGCCCGAGTTTGATGTGCCACCCTATCTGACGCCCACCTCTATTTAGTCCTACACCCACAAACAAGCACCCACAAACAGACAAGAAAGTGGACACCATGGCCAATACATTTTCCGTTGGGGATCATGTGCAATGGAATTCCGAGGCTGGAATGGTGAAGGGGAAGATCACTAAGGTGCACACCAGTGACTTTCAGTTCAAAGGACACACCCGGCACTGCAGCAAGGATGAACCGCAGTACGAAATCAAAAGCGACAAAACTGACCACGTCGCCATGCACAAGGGATCAGCTCTCCACAAGCTCTGATGCCCAGTCACGAGTCGCCCTGCACCGCCTTGGTCTCTTAGTGGCCGCAAACAGCAAGGGTAAGAACGTGTAACAAAAACAGAATCCCAGTCTGAAGGACCCGGTAGCGGGTGCCCATGTGTTTGAGCGTTGCGGCCGTGGCATTCGCGGGCTTGATGGCGGTGCTGGCCGCTGCCGTCGAGGAGATCAAGGACGGGTTCGAGGTTTTTGGCTCATCCGGTGACGCGCGGTGACGTTGCCGTGGCCGGGACAGATCCACCCCACATCCAAGGACTCCAAGACCAAAGTTGAGGCTAGAGCCGCAACTTTGTCAGTGATCAGCAGCCGCGGGAACTGTTTGAGCGTGCCATCCTTTCGCACCCTGACGGCGTCTCCGCAGAAGACGGAGTCAGCCCACCTAAACGCGTAATGCCCGGGGGTGTGCCCTGGTGTCCCAAGGGCCGTGATATCTGCCGGGAAGCCGGGCGACTCACCCAGGAAGTGAACAGTGTCCGGCAGCTTGGGCCGGCCGATCGAGGACGTAATGCTTCGCGAGAACGTGCCGGCTGGCTGGCGCCCAGCCAGGATGTCGGCGTCGGCCCGTCCGATCCACAGCTGCGCCCCAGTCTCCTCGGCCAGGGCAAGGGCGGCACCTGCGTGATCGAGGTCGTAGTGGGTGAGCAGGATGTGGTGCACCGACTCCAAAATGCCTGCCGCAGTCAGCTCGGCAATGACCGACTGTGCCCCGGCTTTCATACCAGGATCGACCACGGCATATCCGTCGCGGAGCGGCAGCACATAGCCGTTGGCTCCGCGTGAATGTTCCAAGGCGAAAGCGCCGTTGGGTAGTTTCTTCATGATGACTCCTCAAGGGGCTCGACCACCGATCTGACAGGCTCGACCACCAGGTTAGGGCAGCAAAATGACCTTTCCGGTGGTGGCCCGTGACTGCAGCGCCGTGTGCGCGGCTCCTGCGTCAGCCAGTGGGAACGTGGCGCCGATTCTGGCTGTCAGGTGGCCGGTGGCAGCGGCCTGGAACACCTCAGTTGCGCGCCACGTCCGTTCCTGTGGGTTGAGCAGGTAGTCGCCGAGCTTGGGCCGGGTGACGAACAAGGATCCGCCGGCGTTCAGGCGCTGCAAATCAAGAGGTGGCACCTGGCCGGAAGCACCACCAAAAAGCACCAAAGTGCCGCGGGTGCGCAAGGACGCAAGGGAACCGTCGAAGGTGGCTTTCCCAACGCCGTCGTACACCACATCCACGCCGTCGCCGTCGGTGATTTCACGCACCGCATCGGCGAAACCGTCGTAGCGCAGTACCTCGTCAGCGCCTGCCACGCGCGAGAGCTCCTCTTTCTCGTCCGTGGAAACGGTGGTGATGACCCGGGCTTCGCGCTCCTTGAGCATCTGGGTCAGCAGCAGACCCACCCCGCCGGCGCCGGCGTGCAGCAGCACGGTTTGGCCGGGCTCCACATGGTACGCCGAATTCAACAGGTAGTGAGCCGTCATGCCCTGCAGCGGTAGTGCGGCGGCAATATCCAGTGGTACCGCCGACGGCACATGCAGTGCCACGGCCGCCGGCACAATGGCGTATTCGGCGTAGCAGCCGTGCCCCTCGGCCGTGGCAACTCGATCGCCTACGGCAAAGCCGGACACCCCGACGCCCACTGCTTCCACTGTTCCGGCCGCCTCAGCCCCCGGGGTGAAAGGGAAGGGAACCTTGTAGGTGCCGTCGCGCTGGTACGTTTCGATGAAATTCACACCAATGGCGGCCACATGGATAAGGAGTTCGCCGGGCCCCGCGACGGGGATGGGCAACTCCGCAATCCTGAGCACATTCGGACCGCCAGGGGCGTCGGCGACGATGGCACGGCACTGCTCAGACATGGTTTTCTCCACTTCGTAGGGGTGCAATCCTTGGGGCAGCTTCACCTGCCCCTTCCTCCATCATAGGATGGCCGGAAAGCGGCTCGAGTGACATTGGGTGGATAAATATCGGTAACCATGAATAATTGTGCTGTATAATCATTCTATGACAATTTCTGTAGCCGTCTCAGGAGCCAGCGGATACGCCGGGGGAGAGGTGCTGCGCCTACTCGCCAGCCACCCTGATGTGAGCATCGGCGCCATCACTGCCCACAGCAACGCCGGGGCCCGGCTGGGCTCGCTGGCACCCCATCTGCACGCCCTGGCCGATCGCGTCCTGGTGGACACCACGGTGGAAAACCTGGCCGGGCATGACGTGGTGTTCCTGGCCCTGCCGCATGGCGCCTCTGCCGCCATCGCCGGCCAGCTCCCAGTTGACACCTTGGTGATCGACGCCGGAGCCGACCACCGACTAGAAGACTCCGCCGCGTGGGAAAAGTTCTACGGCTCCCCCCACGCAGGCACCTGGCCGTACGGGCTGCCCGAGCTACCCGGTGCCCGCGCCACGCTGGCTGGTGCCAAGCGCATCGCCGTCCCCGGCTGCTACCCGACCAGTTCGCTGCTGGCCCTGATACCCGGCTTCAGCGCCGGCGCCTTACTTCCCGACGACGTCGTGATCGTCGCAGCCTCCGGCACCTCCGGCGCGGGGAAGGCTGCCAAAGTCAACCTGATCGGCTCCGAGGTCATCGGCTCCATGAGCCCCTACGGCGTAGGTGGCGGGCACCGCCACACCCCCGAAATTCAGCAGGGCCTCTCCAACGCCTCCGGCCTGGACGTGCGGGTCTCCTTCACCCCAACCCTGGCGCCCATGAGTCGCGGCATCCTCACCACCGCCACGGCCAAGGTGGCCCCGAAAATCGCAGCCCTGCCCGATCCTGAAGCGGCACTGCGGCAGATCTGGGCCGACGCGTACGCCAATGAACAGTTTGTGCATGTGCTGCCCGAGGGCCACTGGCCTTTGACCAAGTCCGTGCAGGGATCCAACTACTCAGCCCTGCAGATCGCCTACGACGCCAACGTGAACCGGGTGATCGTCTGCTGTGCCATCGACAACCTCACCAAGGGGACCGCAGGCGGGGCCGTACAGTCCATGAACATTGCCCTCGGCCTGGCGGAAGACGCCGGCCTTTCCTTCCAAGGAGTAGCACCATGAGCGTGACATCTGCCCAAGGATTCCGCGCCGCCGGAGTCACCGCCGGCCTGAAAACATCAGGCAAGCCCGACTTCGCGCTGGTCGTCAACGACGGCCCGCAGCATAGCGCGGCCGCCGTGTTCACCTCGAACCGGGTAGCCGCGGCGCCCGTGCACTGGTCACGGCAGGTGCTCGGCGATGGCCGGGTTGACGCCGTGGTGCTGAATTCCGGCGGCGCCAATGCCTGCACGGGACCCGAAGGCTTCCAAAACACGCACACCACTGCCGATAAGGTGGCCGATGTCCTGGGACTTTCCGCCGGCGACGTTGCCGTCTGCTCCACTGGTCTCATCGGTGAGCAACTTCCCATGGAGAAAATCCTGCCCGGTGTCGAGGCCGCCGCGGGTGCATTGACGGACGACGGCGGTACTGCCGCGGCCACCGCCATCATGACCACGGACAGCGTATCCAAGGAGGCCTCGTGGACATCGGCACCGGACCGCGACGGCGCCAGCTACACGATCGGAGGCATGGCCAAGGGTGCCGGCATGCTGGCGCCGGGGCTGGCCACCATGCTGGTGGTCATCACCACCGACGCCGTGGTGGAAGCCGAGGGGCTGGATGCCGCCCTGCGCGACGCCGTCAAGGTCACCTTCAACCGGGCCGATTCGGACGGTTGCATGTCAACCAATGACACCGTATTGCTGCTGGGCTCCGGCGCCTCCACGGTATTCCCGGACATGGACGAATTTACGGCGGGCCTTACCGAGGTTTGCGCCACACTGGCCAGGGCCCTGATTGCCGACGCCGAGGGCGCCAACCACGACATCGCCATCAGCACGGTGAACGCCGACAGCGAGCGGGACGCCGAGATCGTCTCCCGCGCGGTGGCCCGCTCCAACCTGTTCAAGTGCGCAATCTTCGGCAACGACCCCAACTGGGGACGCGTCCTCTCCGCCGTGGGCACCACCGACGCCGTCTTCGATCCCAACGAGATCAACGTGAGCATCAATGGCGTGCAGATCTGCCGCAAGGGCGGTATCGGCGATTCCCGCGAACTCGTGGACTTGAGCGGGCGCGAGGTCACAGTTGAGATCGACCTGCGCGCCGGCGACGCTTCCGCCACCATCTGGACCAACGACCTCACCCACGCGTACGTCGAAGAAAATAGCGCCTACTCCTCGTAGCCGCCGGACCCGGTGGTCGAGCCCGTTTCCGGTGGGGGAGCGTTGAGGGGGCAGCTCACCCCCGGGAAGATGTGTCCCCTCAACGCAGTAGACAACAGATTTAGGAACACATGATGACTTCGGTGGAAACCGCGCAGGACAAGGCTGGAACCCTCATTGAGGCCCTGCCGTGGATTCAGCAGTTCGCCAACACTGTGGTGGTGGTGAAATATGGCGGCAACGCCATGATCAACGACGAGCTCCGACGTGCCTTCGCCGAGGACATTGTCTTCATGCACCATGTGGGCATCAAGCCGGTGGTGGTGCACGGTGGTGGTCCCCAGATCAACGCCATGCTCAAGCGCCTGGACATCAAGAGCGAGTTCAAGGGCGGCTTGCGCGTCACCACGCCGGAGGCCATGGACGTGGTCCGCATGGTCCTGACAGGGCAGGTGGGTCGCGAACTGGTGGGCCTGATCAACGAGCACGGGCCGTATGCCGTGGGTCTCTCCGGTGAGGATGGTGCCCTGTTGCAGGCTGAGCGCACCGGCACCGTTGTTGACGGGCTGCCCGTTGACCTGGGCCTAGTCGGCGAGGTGGTGGGCGTGAACCCCGGCGCAATCCTGGACCTATTGGAAGCGGGACGGATCCCGGTCATCTCCACCGTGGCCCCCGAGGTGGGGGACGCCTCCACCGTGCTGAACGTCAACGCGGACACGGCCGCAGCAGCCCTGGCTGTCGCCCTCGAGGCCTCACGCCTGGTCATCTTGACCGACGTCGAAGGCCTCTACGCCAACTGGCCGGATAAGTCCTCCCTGCTCTCGGCGTTGAGTGCCAATCAGTTGCGGGCCATGTTACCCGAGCTTGAAGCCGGCATGATTCCCAAGATGGGCGCGTGCCTGTCAGCGGTCGACGGCGGTGTGGCCCGTGCCGCCGTTGTCGACGGCCGTAGTGCCCACTCAGTTTTGCTGGAACTCATGACATTTGAAGGCAACGGAACCCAGATTTTTCCTGACGAAGAGGACGCAGCATGAGCGCCGGAACCCCGGACCCCACCACAGACCTGGCCCAGGCCAACGCAGCCGCCGTCACCGGCACCGGCACCAGTGCCCAATGGCTGGCCCGCTACAACGACTCGCTCATGGGGGTTTTTGGCAGCCCGCAACGCGTTTTGGTGCGCGGGGCTGGCGCCCTGGTCTGGGACGCCGATGGCAAGGAATACTTGGACCTGCTGGGCGGGATCGCCGTCAACGCGCTGGGGCATGCCCACCCGTTCGTCACCTCGGTCATCGCCAGCCAGCTCACTACCCTGGGCCACGTGTCCAACTTCTTCACCAGCCCCACCCAGATCGCACTGGCGGAGAAGCTGCTGGAGCTCAGCGTCGCCCCGGCCGGATCCAAGGTGTTCTTTGCCAACTCCGGCACCGAGGCCAACGAGGCGGCGTTCAAGCTCGCCCGCGCCCACGGCAAGGCTCACAGCCCCGCCGGAGGCCCGGCCCGGACCACCATTCTGGCCCTGGACGGCGCTTTCCATGGCCGCACCATGGGTGCACTGGCCATGACCGCCAAGCAGGCGTATCGCGAACCGTTCGAGCCCATGCCCGGGGGCGTGCGGCACATCGCCTTCAACGACATTGACGCCCTGCGCGAGGCCATGGATGGGACGGTGGCCGCACTGATCCTCGAGCCCATCCAGGGCGAGGCCGGCGTCCGCCCGCTCTCCACCGAGTACCTGTTGGCGGCCCGCGAACTCAGCAAGGCCGCCGGCGCGCTACTGATCCTGGACGAAGTCCAGACAGGCGTTGGCCGAACCGGTGCCTGGTTCGCCAGTATCGCTGCCGGTATTACCCCCGACGCCATGACCCTGGCCAAGGGCCTGGGCGGCGGCTTCCCCATCGGCGCCATCATCACCTTTGGTGAGGAACCGTCGCAGTTGCTCTCCGCCGGGCAGCACGGCACCACCTTTGGCGGCAACCCTGCGGCCACGGCCGCCGCCCTGGCCACCTTGCACGTACTGGAAACCCAGGATGTGCTGGCCAATGTGCGCGCCGTCAGCCGCCTCCTGGCGGACGGCTTGCAAAAGGTCGACGGCGTCACCGACGTTCGGGCCTTTGGCCTGCTAATCGGCTTTGACCTGGCCCAGCCGGTGGCCGCCGGCGTGGTGACGGCCGCATTGGATGCCGGGTTCATCATCAACGCCCCGCGTCCGTCCACCATCCGCCTGGCACCGCCCCTGAACCTGAGTGCCCAGCAGGCACAGTCGTTCCTGGCCGCCCTGCCGGCCCTTATCCAAACGGCCGTTGCGGCCCACGCCTCCGAAGGAGCCTGAAGATGACCCGGCATTTCCTAGTTGACACCGATCTGAGCCCCACCGAGCAGGCCGAAGTTCTCGCCTTGGCTGTCAAGCTGAAGAAGGCGCCGTACTCGAAAAGCACCTTTGCCAGCGACGGAGCTGGGCGCAAGACGGTGGCGGTCATCTTTGACAAGACCTCCACCCGGACCCGTGTTTCCTTCGCAACAGGCGTTGCCGATCTGGGCGGAAATCCGCTGATCATCAACCCGGGTGAGTCCCAGATCGGCCACAAGGAATCAGTGGCGGACACGGCCAAGGTCCTTGAGCGCATGGTCTCCGCCATCGTCTGGCGAACATACAGCCAGGCCGGCCTTCAGGAGATGGCCGCCAATTCCAAGGTTCCAGTCATCAACGCCCTCTCCGATGACTACCACCCCTGCCAGTTGCTCGCGGACCTGTTGACCATCCAAGAACACAAGGGCACATTGGCTGGTCTGACCATGACGTATATGGGGGACGCTGCCAACAACATGGCCAACTCCTATCTGCTGGCCGGTGCCACTGCCGGCATGCACGTGCGCATCACGGGACCTGCGGGTTATCTGCCGGCCGCCTCCGTGGTGGCCCGAGCGCAGGAACGGGCGCAGCTCACAGGTGGTTCCGTGCTGGTCACCAGTGACGCAGCCGCGGCCGCACGGGGTGCCGACGTCCTTGTCACCGACACCTGGGTGTCCATGGGTCAGGAGCAGGAAAAAGCGCAGCGGCTGGAGACTTTCAGGGACTTCGCGCTCGACGAGGCCGCCCTGGCCCTTGCGGACCCGGCCGCCGTCGTGCTTCACTGTCTGCCCGCCTACCGCGGCTATGAGATTGCGGCAGCGGTCATCGACGGACCGCAGTCGGTGGTCTGGGACGAGGCCGAGAACCGCCTGCACGCCCAAAAGGCGCTCATGGTGTGGCTGGTTGAGAAGTCCGACGCCGAGGCTGCCGCCGGCTCAACCTCCGGCGCCGCCAGCCTTGGGACCGGCGCGTAACCATGGCCAAGGTATCAGTTTCGGCGGGCATGCCGGCCACCAAGACGGCGCGGCAGGCTCGTCTGCAGGCAATCCTGAACAGCCGGGCGGTCCGCTCGCAGGCCGAACTTGCCGCATTGCTGGCCAACGAAGGCCTGGTGGTGGGCCAGGCAACGCTTTCGCGCGACCTGGTCGAATTGCGGGCCGTGCGCGTCCGAGGCAAGGATGGTGGGCTGGTCTATGCCCTGCCCAAGGAAGGCGGCGAACGCAGCGTCCACGCAGCCTCCTCGCAGGAACTGCTGGACACCCGGTTGATCCGGCTGTGTGGGGAACTCCTTGTGACGGCCGAAGGTTCGGCGAATATTGCCGTGCTGCGCACCCCGCCCGGGGCTGCGAACTTCCTGGCATTGGCCATTGACCATTCTGTCATGCCCGCGATCCTGGGGACCCTTGCCGGAGATGACACCGTCATGGTCATTACCCGGGAGCCTTTGGGCGGTGCGGAAGTGGCCGAGCGCTTCCTACAATTCGCTGATGAATCAAGCGCCGGGGCGTAGCGTGGGCTGGTAGGTGCGGTGCCCGACGTCGTACTTTGAGGAACGATGAATATCTTTTAGTAAGAATGCATAACCATGCACTATGCTTTAAAGCAATGAGAAGCACACTCGTGAAAAGAGTGTTGAAACAGGGAGACAAAAACGTGACTGAACGCATTGTATTGGCCTACTCCGGCGGCCTTGACACCTCCGTTGCCATCGGCTGGATCGGCGAGGCAACAGGTGCTGAAGTAATTGCCGTCGCCGTTGACGTTGGGCAGGGGGGCGAGTCGCTTGAAGACATTCGCCAGCGTGCCCTGGCGTGTGGCGCCGTCGAGGCTTATGTTGCCGACGCCCGTGACGAGTTCGCCAACGAATACGCCATGCCCACCCTGAAAGCCAACGCCCTCTACCAGGGCCACTACCCGCTGGTTTCGGCCATCTCCCGCCCGGTGATCGTCAAGCACTTGGTGAAGGCGGCCCGCGAATTCGGTGCCACCACTGTTGCCCACGGTTGCACTGGCAAGGGCAACGACCAAGTCCGGTTTGAGGTAGGCATCCAAACCCTGGGCCCGGATCTGAAGTGCATTGCCCCGGTTCGCGACCTAGCCCTGACCCGCGACAAAGCCATCGCCTTCGCCGAGGCCAAGGGCTTGCCGATTGAAACCACCAAGAAGAACCCGTACTCCATTGACCAGAACGTCTGGGGTCGCGCCGTGGAAACGGGCTACCTCGAGGACATCTGGAACGCTCCCACCAAGGATATTTACGACTACACGGCCACCCCGGAATTCCCTCCGGCTCCGGATGAGGTCATCATCTCCTTCCTCCAGGGCGTCCCCGTCGCGATTGACGGCGTAAAGGTCTCCCCGTTGCAGGCCATTCAGGAATTGAACCGCCGCGCCGGCGCCCAGGGCGTTGGACGCATCGACGTTGTCGAGGACCGTCTCGTGGGCATCAAGAGCCGCGAAATCTACGAAGCCCCCGGTGCCATGGCGCTGATCACCGCGCACAAGCATCTCGAAGACATCACCATTGAGCGTGAGCAGGCGCGCTTCAAGGCCAACGTGAGCCAGCGCTGGGCCGAGCTTGTCTACGACGGCCAGTGGTTCTCACCGTTGAAGCGCTCACTGGATGCGTTCATCGAAGACACCCAGCAGTACGTCTCCGGCGACATCCGCATGACCTTGCACGGTGGCCAAGCCATTGTGAATGGCCGCCGCTCGGAGACCTCGCTGTACGACTTCGACTTGGCCACCTACGACACCGGTGACACCTTCGACCAGTCGCAGGCCAAGGGCTTCATCGAGCTGTGGGGCATGTCCTCCAAGGTTGCCTCGCAGCGCGACCAGCGCGCTTCGGGCCTGTAGCCATGGCTCACATGGGCTCACGGGCGCCGGGGTCCCCTGCCGAGCGGAGCAAGGTTGGGGTGCGCTCGGGTACCAACGAGGGCGCACTCTGGGGTGGGCGCTTTCAGGGCGGACCCGCAGATGCCCTCGCAGCGCTGAGCAAGTCAACGCACTTTGACTGGCGCCTGGCCCTGTATGACATTGCCGGCTCCAAGGCGCACGCCCGCGTCCTGAACACGGCCGGGCTACTCGATGCCGCAGAGCTTGAAGGCATGTTGGCGGCACTGAACACGCTGGAAGCGGACGTCAAGTCCGGCGCCTACGGCCCCGCTGAGTCCGACGAGGACGTGCACGGCTCGCTGGAACGCGGCCTGATCGAGCGCGCCGGCACGGCCTTGGGTGGAAAGCTGCGTGCCGGGCGGTCGCGTAACGACCAGATCGCCACGTTGGGCCGGATGTACCTGCGTGACCACGCCAGGATCATCGCTGCCGGAGTCCTCTCCGTCATAGACGCACTCGTGGGACAAGCTAAGGCGCACCATGGTGTGGCCATGCCTGGCCGCACCCACCTTCAGCATGCCCAGCCGATCCTGCTCAGCCATCACCTGCTGGCGCATGCCTGGGCGTTGCTGCGAGACGTGCAGCGTCTGGTGGACTGGGACAAGCGGGCAGCGGTGTCCCCTTACGGGTCCGGTGCTTTGGCAGGTTCCTCGCTGGGACTGGATCCAAACGCCGTGGCTGCCGAGCTCGGTTTTGACTCGGCGGCCTGGAACTCGATCGACGGTACGGCATCTCGCGACGTCTTCGCCGAGTTCGCCTGGGTGTGCGCCATGATCGGCGTGGACCTGTCACGGATTTCCGAGGAGGTCATCCTGTGGGCTACCAAGGAGTTCTCCTTTGTGACGCTGCATGATGCCTACTCCACGGGATCCTCGATCATGCCGCAGAAGAAGAACCCCGACGTGGCCGAGCTGGCCCGTGGCAAGGCCGGGCGCCTCATCGGCAATCTGACCGGGCTGCTGGCCACACTTAAGGGTTTGCCGCTGGCCTACAACCGGGACCTGCAAGAGGACAAGGAGCCCATCTTTGATGCCACTGACACCCTTGAACTGCTGCTGCCGGCCGTTTCCGGGATGATGGCCACGCTCGTGTTCAACACCAAACGCATGGAAGCGCTGGCACCACAGGGCTTCGCACTGGCCACCGACATTGCCGAATGGCTTGTCCGCCAGGGTGTGCCGTTTCGTGACGCGCACGAGCTCTCCGGTGCCGCCGTGAAGGTTGCCGAAAACCGCGGCGTTGAACTGTGGGATCTCAGCGATGCTGAGTTCGCAGGCATTTCCGCGCAGCTGACCCCTGAGGTGCGCAGCGTCCTGAGCACCAATGGCTCGCTGAACAGCCGCAACGCCCAGGGCGGGACGGCGCCCTCGGCGGTGCTGCTCCAGCTCGCTGCCCTTGAGGCGCAACTGGGTGAGGTTCGCACCTTCCTGGCCTGATCGGCGTCGTACTTTCCCACAAAATGCCCGCATCCACGCACGGATGTGGGCATTTTGTGTGTCTTGACGGTTAAGCTGGGTGCATGACATTCATCTCGCCGGCAGAGCTCACCGACCGTCTCGAACGTGCTGCGGACACGTTTGCCACCAAGATTGGCACCTTGACTGACGACGACGCCCGCGTCGACACTGAATTGCCCGGTTGGACCCGTGGACACTTGCTGGCGCACGTGGCGCACGTTTCCAACGCCGTGGCCCGCCAAGTTGAGTATGCGTTGCGCGGAGAGCTGATCGAATTTTACGACGGCGGCCAAGGCGGCCGGACTCAGGCCATCGAAATGGCGGCCGGGCAATCGGCCGCCGAGCACAAGGAGGCCATCGCGGCCGCCTTTACGCGTGCCGTGAGCGTCCTTGACTCCCTAGCCCAAGAACAATGGCAATTGCCCATCAGCTACCGTGACGGTGTGGTCATGGATGGTGCACTGGCGTACTGGCGTGAATTGGTCATCCACCTGGCTGACCTGCAAGTGGGACGCGGCCCGGAGACGTGGTCCAAGGAATTCTGCCTGTACCTGATTGATTTCCTTGCCGTGCGGGTCCCATCCGGCATTCGATTGAAGCTGCTGCCGCTGGCCATGGTGCCCATGACAGTGGGCGATGGCAGCAACACCGTCTCCGTCTCCGGCATGCTAACCGATATTGCTGCGTGGCTGGCCGGGCGAACCCCCACGATGGGTAGCCTGCGTGCGGAGGCCGCCGCCGACTCCGTGGAGCTCCCCACGCTGCTGCCGTGGCCCTCCGCCTTCAACGCGAAGTAGCCTCCTCCTCCTGACGCTCTTCCTCCTGACGCGAACGTACAGTAGTTGTTGATGATGGGCGGTGACACCAACAACTGCTGTACGTTCGATTCGGGGGCACCGGAATCGCCTGTGGATAACCCGAAAGCAGCCAGTTTTCCGGGAAACAATGAAGTATGCGCCGAATTCAGCTGCCGGAGCACCTCTACCGCAGGTCGTTCACCACCCGGGCCTCCGCCGCGGCGGGAGTGCCGCCGCAGCGCACACGTGCCAATGACGTGATACGTGTGTCGCGAGGTATCTTGGTGCCCGCCGGAATGCCGCTCCAGGGTACCGCTGCTTTGGCGGCCTACACTGAGGCCAATCCGCGCAGTGTGCTGAGCCACGTTTCCGCCGCACGGCTCTGGAAGATCCCGCTCCCGCCGGTCCAGGAGAACGACTGGCGGATCCACCTCGCTACTCCGCCGTTGGCCGGTGCGCCGAGGCGGATGAATGTTGTGGGCCATCGGCTTGCACTGGCTCAGTGGGAAATCTGCCGGCTCGACGGCGTACGGCTCACGCATCCTGCCCGAACATGGCTGGACCTTGCCGGGTGTCTGTCACTTCGGGATCTGGTGGCGGCCGGTGACTTCCTGGTGTGTAGCCATGGCCCCGACTTTCCCGCACCGCGTGAGGCGATCTGCAGCCTGGCGGATCTGAAAAACACGCTTGCCTTGCATCACGGACTGCGGGGTGTTCGGAACGCCCGGGCGGCCTTGGAACTGGTGCGTGTCGGTGCCGATTCGCCCCCGGAAACGTTCATGCGGCTGGCCCTTGTTGATGCCGGCCTGCCGGAGCCGGAACTGAACGTTTTGCTGCGCCAGTCCGGTGGCAGGCCCCTCCTGTGGCCGGATGGGGCATACCGCCGGTACCGGACGAGCCTGCAATATGACGGTGCTCACCACAATTCGCCGGACCAGTATTTGCGTGACATCCGCCGTCTGGAGGCAACGAAACTCTTGGGCTGGACCGAAGTCCGGATAGCCCATGAGGACCTCCGCGGAGACAGCCCGGCCGTGGTGCGAAAGGTCGCCGAAGCGCTGCGTGCCAGCGGATGGCATGCCCGGTGATCACCCACGAACGTACAGCAGTTGTCGATGTTGTGCGGGGACACCAACAACTGCTGTACGTTCGACGAAAGCGGGGTGTAAGCGGGGCGGGGAAAACTTCGATACCAAGAAGCTAAGTGAACCTTGCATAGCAAAGGAAGCGATCATGGTATCGACATCCCGACCCACCGAGCTGACCATCGAAGCCCACGGGGTGGTCAAACTCTTTGGTAGCAACCGGGCGGTCGACGGCGTGGACCTTGCCGTCAAGGCCGACACAAAATCCACTAACCTTCCCCCGAAACCCGCCACAAGTGAAGGGTTGCGTAGGAGCGCCAGGGACGCACCTGCGCGGCCATCAGGGTCAACTCGGATGCCTTGATGGTGCGGGCCACGGCCAGGGAGTCGCCGCGCAACAAACCGTAGCCGTTGCGGACCGCTGCATCTGTGGGCAGGAAGATATCGGGACTGCCCAGCACGCGCATGCAAACGTACCCCACTGTCCACGGGCCGATGCCAGCAATCGGCAGCAACTTTTCGGCCACGGATTCAGCTGTGTCCCACGCGCCGAATGTGAGGGAACCCTCGGCGAGCTGCCCAGCCACGCTCACAATCGAGTCGATCCGGTGCTGCGGAGCGCGCAGGATGCTCCGTCCGCCCGCGGCAATTTCGGCTGGAGCCGGGAAAAGGTGCGTCATGGAACCGCGGGGCAGGCGGCTGGGCGTGCTCAACGCCACCAACTGGTTGAGCGCTGTTCGGGCTGCGGCCACAGTGATCTGCTGGCCAACCATGGCACGGATCAGAATTTCGGGGGCATCAACACAGCCGGGAAGCCTGATGCCAGGAAGTTCCGCCACCCGGGCCGCCAACAGGCCATCGCCGGCAAGCACCCTGTTCGCGGCGGCCGGATCGTGGTCCAGATTGAGCAGGTGGCGGACGCGGGCCACCAAGCCGGGTGCGTCCGAGCTGTCCTCCACTTGGTAATCCAGCAGCAGCGCAGCCCCGTCCCAGCCCACCTGAAACCATGCGTGGCCGCCGTCAAGCGAAAGAGTTCTGGCATAGCTGGCGGCCGTTGCCTCTTCCACTCCTGCCACGGCACGGGCAGCGAGAAAATCAAAGATGCCGGGGTCAAAAGGGGGTATGAAATCCAATGCAACTGCCATGAAAGTATCCTCCCACGGGCACCCACACCATGTGGCACCCGCCAGCGCCCGGCAGCGTGCCGCACTGCTATCGTAAAAGCCATGGGCCAGCCACCAGACCTCCTTCAACTTCTGCAGCTCCCTGCCACCGAGGTGGCGCCGTTCCTGTTGGGCGCCTTGGTGCGCCATGAAAGTGAGGAAGGGCCCGTCGTCGTACGGTTGACCGAGGTGGAGGCCTACCTTGGCCCGGTGGATTCCCCCGACCCGGACCCCGGCGCGCACAGCTACCGCGGTAGGACAGAACGCAACTCCGCCATGTTTGGCCCGCCCGGCCACCTGTACGTGTACTTCAGCTATGGAATGCACTTCAGTGCCAATTTGGTGTGCAGGCCAGAAGGTACCTCATCCGGTTGCCTGATGCGCGCCGGGGAGATTGTGGAGGGGCTTGAACTGGCCCGCCTACGCCGTCCCACCGCCAAGCACGACTATGAGCTGGCACAGGGCCCTGCGCGGCTAGCCAAAGCCATGGGGTTTGCCCGCGAACACAACGGGATCCCCGCACTGGGCGGCGAGGTCACCGTGACGCTGCCGGCCGCCCCCGCCACATGTGTCAGCTCGGGTCCGCGGGTGGGCATCAGCGGCCCCGGGGGCACTACGGACTACCCGTGGCGGTTTTGGCTTGAGGGGGACCCCACTGTCTCGAAGTTCAGGCCGGGCGTGGCGCGTGCTCGGCATCGGCCAGCATCGGCTGCTCCGAAAACTCAATAAGCTCCGTCAGCTCGGCTAGCAGCTCCGCCGGGGTGAGCCGGTGCAGCAGTCGTTCTTCAAGGCGAAGGTGAGCAAGGCCAGTTTTGAGGAAGCGTTGACGTTCCAACCTCAGTAGTCTCGGCCAAAAAAATGTCATACCCAATTCCACCCGCGACTTCTCCGGCACATGTTCGTACAAGCTGGTGGTTCCTGCCATGGTGCCGGTCTGCCCATCGGGCACGGCAAAGGCACTGACTGCCGGATCCGCAATACGTGTCCGGATCCGCAATACGTGTTGCGAAAAGACGTTCCGAAGCCATGCCAGCCCACATGTCCACATCGATGTGGGAGAACACATCTGCGACGTGATGGCGCCGTACCGATAAAATCCGGGCAGTTGCGCGAAGCGCCAACACCGTGCCCGGGGAGTGGAATGTTGTGCGGCACGACGAATATATAAGCACGTTTCTGGGCATCCGAAAAGCGCTCTTTCACAACGCTGTACCGTGGAGGGGTGAAAGAGACTTTTGATACCCCAACCAACACGCTTTCGGGCACGGCCAAAATCGCCGAAATCCTGCCAGTTTCCGTGGTTATTGAGCGCCTGTGCGCCACCATCGAGGACTACCCTTCGCAGGGAATTGTTTTCAAAGATTTAACTCCCGTTTTTGCCGATGGCGCGGCCCTGCGGCAAGTGGTGGATTCACTGCTGGAACCGTTCGCGGGAAAGTTCGACGCCGTTGCCGGTGTTGAAGCGCGCGGCTTCCTGCTGGCGGCCGCAGCAGCCTATGCCACGGGCACCGGCGTCATCACCGTGCGTAAGGCAGGAAAACTGCCCCGCGCCGTCTATTCCGAAAGCTATGCGCTGGAGTACGGTGAGGCAACTTTGGAACTGCACCAAGGTGACGTGCCGGTTGGCACGCGCGTGTTAATACTCGACGACGTCCTGGCCACCGGCGGTACCTTGAGTGCCGCCGCGGCCTTGCTGGAGCGCACGGGGGCGGTGGTTGCCGGGATCGGCGTAGTGCTGGAGATCGGGGCACTGCCGGGCCGCAGCGCGCTGGCCGGCCGTGAGGTCCATTCCCTGCTCGGCGTTTGAACGCCGCAGGCCCGGCAGGATCCCAGCCCCGCCCAACGGGTATAGAATAGACGGTCCGCCTTTTGGTGGGATGCCTTACGTATCAGGAGCCCTTGCATGTATGACGCCGAGTTGGCACAAGAACGTACCTACGTCGATGGCCTGTATGCCCGACTTGATGAACTCCGTGCCGAAAAAATCCAACAACTAGCCCAGGTGCGCCGCGAAAAGTCCATGGGGACGCACCAAAACCGTTCCGAACGCGATGCCTTTGCCTCGCTGTATGAGAACCGCCTGGCACAGCTGAATGCCGTGGACGACCGGCTGGTCTTCGGCCGCCTAAATCTGGACTCCGGCGAGCAACGCTACATTGGCCGGATCGGGCTCTCCACCGAGGACCTACGCCAGCTCATGGTTGACTGGCGTGCCCCCGAGGCGGGGTCGTTCTACCAGGCCACGGCCTTCGAACGGCTCGGAGTGCGCCGTCGTCGGCACCTGCTCCTGCATGGCCGCACCGTGAAGGCGATCGAGGACGACGTGCTGGATCACAGCATGCTGGTGGAAGGTGAGCACCTGCAGGGTGAGGGTGCCCTGATGGCGGCCCTGAACTCCAAGCGCACGGGCCGCATGAATGACATTGTGGGCACCATCCAAGCCGAGCAGGACAGGATCATCCGGTCGCCGCTGAGCGGTGCTTTGGTGGTCCAGGGCGGCCCCGGAACCGGCAAGACCGCCGTCGCACTGCACCGCGCAGCCTACCTTTTGTACACCCACCGCGAACGCCTCCAGTCGGCCGGTGTGCTGCTGGTAGGGCCATCCAACGCCTTCATGAAATACATTGAGCGCGTACTCCCCTCCCTTGGAGAGACGGGCGTGGTGATGTCCAGCATGGGCAGTCTCCTACCCGGGGTTAGTGCCACGGCCTTTGAAAGTGCCGAGGTGGCCCGTCTCAAGGGCCGGATCGAGATGGTGCAGGTATTGGCCAACGCCGTTGCAAACCGCCAGCGCCTGCCGCGCCGGGATGAACGGCTCGACGTCGAGGGCACCCGTTTGATCCTGACCCCCCGGCAGGTGCGCAGGGCGAGGGAAAGGGCACGCGCCACGGGCAAGCCGCACAATGAGGCCCGGGTGACCTTTGTCAAGATCTTGCTCAGTGAGCTGACGGATCAGCTGCGCGAACATATTGAGTCCACCGGAGCTGGCAACACGGCCGACAGGTCCTATCTTGCCGACGACGTTCGCGGCTCCCGGGACGTGCGGATCATGCTCAATCTGTGCTGGATGCCCATCAGCGCGCAAAAGCTGGTCCGGGATATGTTCAGCAAGCCCGAGATTCTGCGCGCGGTTACCCCCGGATTCACGGAGGCCGAACGGGCCCTGCTGCTGCGCCCGGCGGATTCGCCGTGGACGGAGTCCGATGTTCCCCTTCTCGACGAAGCCGCGGAGCTTCTTGGCGACCTAGACGAGACCGGCGGCCGTGCCGAGGCCGCCAACGACGCCCAGCGCAAGCGCGATCTCGCCAATGCCGAGAAAGCCATCTCCAACATGAACCAGCAGTTGGAGGATTCCGGCGTTGACGGCATGCTCACGGCCGAACAATTGGCCGACTACAACGTGGTTGCCGAAGATGCCCTGACGAATGCCGAAAAGGCGCTCACGGATAGGACTTGGGCTTACGGTCACGTGGTGGTGGATGAGGCGCAGGAACTTTCGCCCATGCAATGGCGGCTGCTGGTGCGCCGTTGCCCCGTGAAGTCGTTCACGATAGTTGGCGACATTGCCCAGACAAGTTCCGCTGCCGGTGCCAACTCGTGGCGCCAGGCGCTCACACCGTTCATGGGGGACCGTTGGGCGTTGGAGGAACTGACGGTGAACTACCGCACCCCCACGCAGATCGCCGAGGCTGCCGTGCGCATGGCCAATGCCGCCGGGCAGATTGTCTCCGCCCCCAAGGCGGTGCGCGACGGCGAATGGGACCCGATCGTTGATCATGTCGGCCCCGACGGTCTGATCGCGCAGGTGGTGGCGGTCATGGACGAGGAATCCTCGGCGGTTGGCGGCGGACTGATGGCCGTCATCGCCCCGCCCGCCATGGTCGAGGAAACGGCTGCCGCGCTGCGTGCTGTTTACGGGCACAGGGTGGGTCACGGGGCCGGGTCCGTGGAACAGGACATTGTGGTGCTCGACCCCCATGAGGCCAAGGGCCTGGAGTTTGATGGGGTCATCATCGTGGAACCGGCGGCGTTGCTGGCCGGTGCCGGGGGGCGCGTTGGTGATCTCTATGTCGCCATGACCCGCCCCACCCAGCGCCTGCGCCTGATCGCCTCGATGCCATTGCCTGCCGGGATCCAGGCGTAATACGCGCGTTACGGCCCGCTGACTTGAGGCCAGCGGGCCGCAACGCACACGCAAGAGAGCAAAGAACCGCCGTCGTGCTGGTAATTTTGAGGTGTGTCTTTGCAAACTGAACTCCGCGCCCCCCAAAACGATCCCAGCTTCGCCAATGTTTGGCAGGAGCTCAAGTGGCGAGGCCTAGTCCAGGTCTCCACCGACGAGGCAGCCCTTGAAGAGCTGCTCGCCGGCGAACCGATCACTTACTATTGCGGCTTTGACCCCACCGCACCCAGCCTGCACCTGGGAAACCTGGTCCAACTGCTGACCATGCGCCGCATGCAGTTGGCCGGCCACAAGCCGCTGGGCTTGGTGGGCGGTTCCACCGGCTTAGTAGGCGATCCGCGTCCGACGGCGGAGCGCACCATGAACTCGAAGGAGACGGTTACGGAGTGGGTTGGCTACCTGCAGGGCCAGGTACAGCGCTTCCTGTCCTTTGAAGGCGAGAACGCGGCCCGCATGGTCAACAACCTTGACTGGACCGAGCCCATGTCTGTCCTGGATTTCCTGCGGGACGTTGGCAAGTACTACCGCGTCGGCACCATGATTAAGAAAGACATCGTGGCCTCGCGCCTGAATTCAGAGGAAGGTATCAGTTACGCCGAATTCAGCTACCAGATCCTGCAGGGCATGGATTACCTCGAACTGTTCCGCCAGTACGGCTGTGTCTTGCAGCAGGGTGGCTCGGACCAGTGGGGGAACCTGACTAGCGGCACCGACCTGATCCGCAAGGTGGAGGGCACCTCTGTCCACGCCCTCGGTACCCCGTTGATCACCAACTCCGACGGCACCAAGTTCGGCAAGAGCGAGGGCAACGCCATCTGGCTCGACGCCGCCATGTGCAGCCCGTACGACATGTACCAGTTTTGGCTCAATACCTCAGATGCCGATGTGGTGGACCGGCTTAAGGTCTTCACCTTCCTTTCCCGCGAAGAGATCGCAGACCTTGGTGCTGTCGTGGCTGAGAAGCCTCAGGCCCGTGAAGGCCAGCGGACCCTTGCCTTCCAGATCACAGCGCTGGTGCATGGTGTAGACGCCACCTTGAAGGTCATTGCCGCATCAGCGGCCCTCTTTGGCCAGGGCGAGTTGGCTGAACTGGACCTCGCCACATTGGAATCTGCCACCCGCGAGCTGCCCCGGGCTGTTGCACCTGCCTCTGGGATGGGGATCGTTGAACTGTTGGTTGCTGCCGGATTGTCGAAGAGTAACTCCGAAGCCCGGCGCACCGTGGGGGAGGGCGGCGCGTACGTGAACAACGTCAAGGTCACCGACCCGGACGCGGTCCTGGGCGCCTCCGATGCGCTGCATGGCAAGTACCTGCTGGTGCGCCGCGGCAAGCGGACCTTGGCCATGGTGGAATTCGCCGGCTAACGCTGCGCCGGTGCTCGAGCTGTCCAGACCGCTGCCCGCCCCGATTTGCATTCGGTGCGGGCAGTTGTGTATTGTTATATCTGTCGCCTGCACAAGGTTGAGTCGCTTCGCAAGAAGCAAGGACTCCCAACTTGCAGGAAACCAAACCAGATTATCTCAATGGGATTCATCGACTCTTAAAGTTGTTGATTAACAAAAATGATATTGGTTTGTGGAATTCGTGAAGTGACCAACCATACACAATATGGAGTGGGCGGAATGAATTCCAATAAGATAAAGTAAAGATATTGTAGCGACGAACGCCAAGAAATTAAAACTTGGGAAGTACTCGAATTGCATTTGTTGTTTGAGAACTCAATAGTGTGCCAAGTTTTATTGATACCAATTTATTGTATTGAATTGGTTATTTGACTGTTTGTTGCCGCCCCTGTGGTGACGGCAGTCTTTAGCTGGTTTCGAATTTAGTGCACATGGCTGTAACCTTTTTCCGGTTTGGTTGTGTGTGTCTGTTTGTTTTATTAACGGAGAGTTTGATCCTGGCTCAGGATGAACGCTGGCGGCGTGCTTAACACATGCAAGTCGAACGATGAACCTCACTTGTGGGGGGATTAGTGGCGAACGGGTGAGTAACACGTGAGTAACCTGCCCTTAACTCTGGGATAAGCCTGGGAAACTGGGTCTAATACTGGATATTGACTTTTCCTCGCATGGGGTTTTGTTGAAAGCTTTAGTGGTTTTGGATGGACTCGCGGCCTATCAGCTTGTTGGTGAGGTAATGGCTCACCAAGGCGACGACGGGTAGCCGGCCTGAGAGGGTGACCGGCCACACTGGGACTGAGACACGGCCCAGACTCCTACGGGAGGCAGCAGTGGGGAATATTGCACAATGGGCGAAAGCCTGATGCAGCGACGCCGCGTGAGGGATGACGGCCTTCGGGTTGTAAACCTCTTTCAGTAGGGAACAAGGCTACACGTTGTGTGGTTGAGGGTACTTGCAGAAGAAGCACCGGCTAACTACGTGCCAGCAGCCGCGGTAATACGTAGGGTGCAAGCGTTATCCGGAATTATTGGGCGTAAAGAGCTCGTAGGCGGTTTGTCGCGTCTGCCGTGAAAGTCCGGGGCTCAACCCCGGATCTGCGGTGGGTACGGGCAGACTAGAGTGATGTAGGGGAGACTGGAATTCCTGGTGTAGCGGTGAAATGCGCAGATATCAGGAGGAACACCGATGGCGAAGGCAGGTCTCTGGGCATTAACTGACGCTGAGGAGCGAAAGCATGGGGAGCGAACAGGATTAGATACCCTGGTAGTCCATGCCGTAAACGTTGGGCACTAGGTGTGGGGGACATTCCACGTTTTCCGCGCCGTAGCTAACGCATTAAGTGCCCCGCCTGGGGAGTACGGCCGCAAGGCTAAAACTCAAAGGAATTGACGGGGGCCCGCACAAGCGGCGGAGCATGCGGATTAATTCGATGCAACGCGAAGAACCTTACCAAGGCTTGACATGAACTGGAAACGCTTGGAAACAAGTGCCCCGCTTGCGGTCGGTTTACAGGTGGTGCATGGTTGTCGTCAGCTCGTGTCGTGAGATGTTGGGTTAAGTCCCGCAACGAGCGCAACCCTCGTTCTATGTTGCCAGCACGTTATGGTGGGGACTCATAGGAGACTGCCGGGGTCAACTCGGAGGAAGGTGAGGACGACGTCAAATCATCATGCCCCTTATGTCTTGGGCTTCACGCATGCTACAATGGCCGGTACAATGGGTTGCGATACTGTGAGGTGGAGCTAATCCCAAAAAGCCGGTCTCAGTTCGGATTGGGGTCTGCAACTCGACCCCATGAAGTCGGAGTCGCTAGTAATCGCAGATCAGCAACGCTGCGGTGAATACGTTCCCGGGCCTTGTACACACCGCCCGTCAAGTCACGAAAGTTGGTAACACCCGAAGCCGGTGGCCTAACCCCCTTGTGGGGAGGGAGCTGTCGAAGGTGGGACTGGCGATTGGGACTAAGTCGTAACAAGGTAGCCGTACCGGAAGGTGCGGCTGGATCACCTCCTTTCTAAGGAGCACCGAGTGCCACGAGGTAGCCCGCATGGGTTGTGTTGGTGGTATGAGGAGTAAAGACTTACTGCGAGAACGTTTGTTTCTCGGTAGGTTGCTCAAGGGTGGAATATCAATAAAGTAGCTGATGATCGGCAATTGGTGACCTGGTTCTAGTACAACGATTCCTTCGGGGATGGTGGGGAAAGAGCTGTATGGGTTGGTAGTTGCGTGGGTTGTTATGTGTTTGGCACACTGTTGGGTCCTGAGGCAACAACGATTCCTTCGCTCCTGTTTGGGGGTGGGGGGTGTTGTTTTGTTTCTGGTTTCCCGCACACAACCAACCGCAAGGCGGTGCTGGTTTGCGTGACTGCTCTTTGGGGGTGGTTCGTGATCGGTGTCTTGGTGGGATGGTGTGTGGTGGGGTTGTTGTTTGAGAACTACATAGTGAACGCGAGCATCTTTATAAAGAAGCAATTTCTTTGAGATAATTGAACCTGGATCTGATGCTGTTACATCCTTTGGGGTGTGGTGGTGTTGGTTTTCATGGTTCTCTCGATAATATGTAAGTGTTTTTTGACTATTTTGTGTGGTCAAGTTTTTAAGGGCACACGGTGGATGCCTTGGCATTAGGAGCCGAAGAAGGACGTAGGAATCTGCGATAAGCCTCGGGGAGTTGATAACCGAACTTTGATCCGAGGGTGTCCGAATGGGGGAACCCCGTTACCCGTCGTAAGGCGAGGTGATGACCTGCACCTGAATATATAGGGTGTGTGGAGGGAACGTGGGGAAGTGAAACATCTCAGTACCCACAGGAAGAGAAAACAATAGTGATTCCGTTAGTAGTGGCGAGCGAACGCGGAACAGGCTAAACCGTGCCATGTGTGATAGCCGGCGGGCGTTGCATGGTCGGGGTTGAGGGACTCACCGTTACGAATCTGCCGGTTCGTTGAGGGGAATGGTGCATGTATAGGTGAACGGTTTTGAATGGCCGACCGTAGAGGGTGAGAGTCCCGTAACTGAAATGCAGTGCACTCCCTGGAGAGTATCCCAAGTAGCACGGGGCCCGAGAAATCCCGTGTGAATCTGTCAGGACCACCTGATAAGCCTAAATACTACCTAATGACCGATAGCGGACAAGTACCGTGAGGGAAAGGTGAAAAGTACCCCGGGAGGGGAGTGAAATAGTACCTGAAACCGTGTGCTTACAATCCGTTAGAGCCACCGAGCCCACTTGTGGGTTGTTGTTGTGGTGATGGCGTGCCTTTTGAAGAATGAGCCTGCGAGTTAGTGTTACGTCGCGAGGTTAACCCGTGTGGGGAAGCCGTAGCGAAAGCGAGTCTGAATAGGGCGTTGCAGTGGCGTGATCTAGACCCGAAGCGAAGTGATCTACCCATGGCCAGGTTGAAGCGTGTGTAAGAGCGCGTGGAGGACCGAACCCACTTCAGTTGAAAATGGAGGGGATGAGCTGTGGGTAGGGGTGAAAGGCCAATCAAACTTCGTGATAGCTGGTTCTCCCCGAAATGCATTTAGGTGCAGCGTTACGTGTTTCTTACTGGAGGTAGAGCTACTGGATGGCTAATGGGCCCTACAAGGTTACTGACGTCAGCCAAACTCCGAATGCCGGTAAGTGAGAGCGTAGCAGTGAGACTGTGGGGGATAAGCTTCATAGTCGAGAGGGAAACAGCCCAGACCACCAACTAAGGCCCCTAAGCGTGTGCTAAGTGGGAAAGGATGTGGGATTGCTTAGACAACCAGGAGGTTGGCTTAGAAGCAGCCATCCTTAAAAGAGTGCGTAATAGCTCACTGGTCAAGTGATTCCGCGCCGACAATGTAGCGGGGCTCAAGTACACCGCCGAAGTTGTGGATTTCAAACAGTACCCAAGCAGATCAGGACTTGTCTTGTACCTGTTCAGGGGTTTGGAGTGGTAGGGGAGCGTCGTGTGGGCATTGAAGCCGCAGTGTGAACTAGCGGTGGAGCCCACACGAGTGAGAATGCAGGCATGAGTAGCGAAAGACGGGTGAGAAACCCGTCCGCCGAATGATCAAGGGTTCCAGGGTCAAGCTAATCTGCCCTGGGTAAGTCGGGACCTAAGGCGAGGCCGACAGGCGTAGTCGATGGACAACGGGTTGATATTCCCGTACCGGTGAAGAACCGCCCATATTGAACTGATGATACTAACCACCCAATCTTTTTAGTGAGTGCCTTCGGGCCAGGCTAGAAGGGGAGCGTGGGACCTGAATCAGGGAGGTAAACGTATTAACAGGTGTGACGCAGGAAGGTAGCCGAGCCGGGCGATGGTAGTCCCGGTCTAAGGATGTAGGGAACGTGATAGGCAAATCCGTCACGTAGTCTTCAATGACACTCTTGAGATCTGATGGGACCCCCCTTAGGGGGAATTCGGTGATCCTATGCTGCCTAGAAAAGCATCGACGTGAGGTTCCAACTGCCCGTACCCCAAACCGACACAGGTGATCAGGTAGAGAATACTAAGGCGATCGAGAGAATTATGGTTAAGGAACTCGGCAAAATGCCCCCGTAACTTCGGGAGAAGGGGGGCCTGCCTCGTGAAGGACACTAGCTGTCCGTGAGCGGGTGTGGGCCGCAGAGACCAGGGGGAAGCGACTGTTTACTAAAAACACAGGTCCGTGCGAAGTCGCAAGACGATGTATACGGACTGACTCCTGCCCGGTGCTGGAAGGTTAAGAGGACCGGTTAGCACGTAAGTGCGAAGCTGAGAATTTAAGCCCCAGTAAACGGCGGTGGTAACTATAACCATCCTAAGGTAGCGAAATTCCTTGTCGGGTAAGTTCCGACCTGCACGAATGGAGTAACGACTTCCCCGCTGTCTCAACCATAAACTCGGCGAAATTGCAGTACGAGTAAAGATGCTCGTTACGCGCAGCAGGACGGAAAGACCCCGAGACCTTTACTATAGTTTGGTATTGGTGTTCGGAGTGGCTTGTGTAGGATAGGTGGGAGACTGTGAAGTTCCAACGCTAGTTGGAATGGAGTCATCGTTGAAATACCACTCTGGTCACTTTGGACATCTAACTTCGGCCCGTAATCCGGGTCAGGGACAGTGCCTGATGGGTAGTTTAACTGGGGCGGTTGCCTCCTAAAGAGTAACGGAGGCGCCCAAAGGTTCCCTCAGCCTGGTTGGCAATCAGGTTTCGAGTGTAAGTGCACAAGGGAGCTTGACTGTGAGAGGGACACCTCGAGCAGGGACGAAAGTCGGGACTAGTGATCCGGCGGCACATTGTGGAATGGCCGTCGCTCAACGGATAAAAGGTACCTCGGGGATAACAGGCTGATCTTGCCCAAGAGTCCATATCGACGGCATGGTTTGGCACCTCGATGTCGGCTCGTCGCATCCTGGGGCTGGAGTAGGTCCCAAGGGTTGGGCTGTTCGCCCATTAAAGCGGTACGCGAGCTGGGTTTAGAACGTCGTGAGACAGTTCGGTCCCTATCCGCTGCGCGCGCAGGAAATTTGAGAAGGGCTGTCCTTAGTACGAGAGGACCGGGACGGACGAACCTCTGGTGTGTCAGTTGTACTGCCAAGTGCATCGCTGATTAGCTACGTTCGGATGGGATAACCGCTGAAAGCATCTAAGCGGGAAGCTCGCTTCGAGATGAGATTTCCATACACGATAAGTGTGAGAGGCCCCCAGCTAGACCACTGGGTTGATAGGCCGGACGTGGAAGCGAGGACTAAAGACTCGTGAAGCTGACCGGTACTAATAGGCCGATAACTTACACCACACAAACACTCCCATACAGGGTGCGAATAAATCAAAAGCTATTCACACCCCACAAGAGTAACAAAGCATGCTCGCGTTCACTATGTGGTTCCCAAACAACAAACCCAACGTTCGTTGTTAACACGGGAACAAAACAACACAAGAAACCCTTGTGACTAACCCCACCACCAGTGCGGGCACATCACAACCAGGAATCTTGTATAATAGAATAACTGATTGATCCACACAACACCCAACAAACCACCCAACCAGATACCTGGTCCTGGGAATAAAGTTACGGTGGTCATAGCGTGGGGGAAACGCCCGGTCCCATTCCGAACCCGGAAGCTAAGACCCACAGCGCCGATGGTACTGCATTCGACAGGATGTGGGAGAGTAGGACACCGCCGGACAAACAGTAAAAAGGTCGAGGCCCCACACCACACGGTGCGGGGCCTCCCTCATTTAACCAACCACCACCAACCACCACCAGCCTCCCCACCAAGAGGCCCACCCCTTTAAACACCCCCACAACTAGAAACCCCAAGACAGCCACACCAAGACGGTTGGCGCTGATGGGTGGCCTTGACGAGGTGGTGGTACGGTGCGGGGTGAAGGACGTGGCCCGCGGCGTCCGGATTCCGTCATCGCGGGCCTGCGAAGACTTGTTGTGCCTGGCGGTCGCAGCGATCCCAGAAGTCGCCTTCGCGCTACGGTTGCTGCTATTGCCAGTAGCAGTAGCAGTAGCAGCTGCGGCGGTGGTCGGCGGGGGGAGACTTCCTGGATGTGTGCTGGCGTGTTTGGGGCTCCCAGCTGGTTGTGCCGTATGTTGCCATGGGTTCACGTGGCCGTGTTGCTCTGCCAGGGGCGCCGGCCCGTCTTGGGGCCCGTGTGCGGGTATTTTGACAGAGAAGGTGGGGACGATCGGTGTGGCTGCCGGGGAGGGTGTTGGCTGGTTTGCTTTGTGGTTGAAAGGTGTGTATTGTTTTTCGAGTTGCCTTGGTTGTTTGGGGCAGGGATTCGTAGGGTTTTGGACTGTTTTTTGGTTCTTGATCTGTGGGTTTGTTGGGTTTGTTGGGTTTGTTGGGTTTGTTGGGTTTGTTGGGTTTTTTTCGTTGTTTAGCGGATTTGCTTTATGGATTCTTTGCGGGTAAGCTTGAAAAGTTGCTCCGGCACTGATCGTCATGGTTCTTCTGCTTGTTTGCAGGGTTTTTGTGGTGTGTTGGCTGGGTGTGGTTGTTGTTTGAGAACTCAATAGTGTGCCAAGTTTTATTGATACCAATTTATTGTATTGAATTGGTTATTTGACTGTTTGTTGCCGCCCCTGTGGTGACGGCAGTCTTTAGCTGGTTTCGAATTTAGTGCACATGGCTGTAACCTTTTTCCGGTTTGGTTGTGTGTGTCTGTTTGTTTTATTAACGGAGAGTTTGATCCTGGCTCAGGATGAACGCTGGCGGCGTGCTTAACACATGCAAGTCGAACGATGAACCTCACTTGTGGGGGGATTAGTGGCGAACGGGTGAGTAACACGTGAGTAACCTGCCCTTAACTCTGGGATAAGCCTGGGAAACTGGGTCTAATACTGGATATTGACTTTTCCTCGCATGGGGTTTTGTTGAAAGCTTTAGTGGTTTTGGATGGACTCGCGGCCTATCAGCTTGTTGGTGAGGTAATGGCTCACCAAGGCGACGACGGGTAGCCGGCCTGAGAGGGTGACCGGCCACACTGGGACTGAGACACGGCCCAGACTCCTACGGGAGGCAGCAGTGGGGAATATTGCACAATGGGCGAAAGCCTGATGCAGCGACGCCGCGTGAGGGATGACGGCCTTCGGGTTGTAAACCTCTTTCAGTAGGGAACAAGGCTACACGTTGTGTGGTTGAGGGTACTTGCAGAAGAAGCACCGGCTAACTACGTGCCAGCAGCCGCGGTAATACGTAGGGTGCAAGCGTTATCCGGAATTATTGGGCGTAAAGAGCTCGTAGGCGGTTTGTCGCGTCTGCCGTGAAAGTCCGGGGCTCAACCCCGGATCTGCGGTGGGTACGGGCAGACTAGAGTGATGTAGGGGAGACTGGAATTCCTGGTGTAGCGGTGAAATGCGCAGATATCAGGAGGAACACCGATGGCGAAGGCAGGTCTCTGGGCATTAACTGACGCTGAGGAGCGAAAGCATGGGGAGCGAACAGGATTAGATACCCTGGTAGTCCATGCCGTAAACGTTGGGCACTAGGTGTGGGGGACATTCCACGTTTTCCGCGCCGTAGCTAACGCATTAAGTGCCCCGCCTGGGGAGTACGGCCGCAAGGCTAAAACTCAAAGGAATTGACGGGGGCCCGCACAAGCGGCGGAGCATGCGGATTAATTCGATGCAACGCGAAGAACCTTACCAAGGCTTGACATGAACTGGAAACGCTTGGAAACAAGTGCCCCGCTTGCGGTCGGTTTACAGGTGGTGCATGGTTGTCGTCAGCTCGTGTCGTGAGATGTTGGGTTAAGTCCCGCAACGAGCGCAACCCTCGTTCTATGTTGCCAGCACGTTATGGTGGGGACTCATAGGAGACTGCCGGGGTCAACTCGGAGGAAGGTGAGGACGACGTCAAATCATCATGCCCCTTATGTCTTGGGCTTCACGCATGCTACAATGGCCGGTACAATGGGTTGCGATACTGTGAGGTGGAGCTAATCCCAAAAAGCCGGTCTCAGTTCGGATTGGGGTCTGCAACTCGACCCCATGAAGTCGGAGTCGCTAGTAATCGCAGATCAGCAACGCTGCGGTGAATACGTTCCCGGGCCTTGTACACACCGCCCGTCAAGTCACGAAAGTTGGTAACACCCGAAGCCGGTGGCCTAACCCCCTTGTGGGGAGGGAGCTGTCGAAGGTGGGACTGGCGATTGGGACTAAGTCGTAACAAGGTAGCCGTACCGGAAGGTGCGGCTGGATCACCTCCTTTCTAAGGAGCACCGAGTGCCACGAGGTAGCCCGCATGGGTTGTGTTGGTGGTATGAGGAGTAAAGACTTACTGCGAGAACGTTTGTTTCTCGGTAGGTTGCTCAAGGGTGGAATATCAATAAAGTAGCTGATGATCGGCAATTGGTGACCTGGTTCTAGTACAACGATTCCTTCGGGGATGGTGGGGAAAGAGCTGTATGGGTTGGTAGTTGCGTGGGTTGTTATGTGTTTGGCACACTGTTGGGTCCTGAGGCAACAACGATTCCTTCGCTCCTGTTTGGGGGTGGGGGGTGTTGTTTTGTTTCTGGTTTCCCGCACACAACCAACCGCTAGGCGGTGCTGGTTTGCGTGACTGCTCTTTGGGGGTGGTTCGTGATCGGTGTCTTGGTGGGATGGTGTGTGGTGGGGTTGTTGTTTGAGAACTACATAGTGAACGCGAGCATCTTTATAAAGAAGCAATTTCTTTGAGATAATTGAACCTGGATCTGATGCTGTTACATCCTTTGGGGTGTGGTGGTGTTGGTTTTCATGGTTCTCTCGATAATATGTAAGTGTTTTTTGACTATTTTGTGTGGTCAAGTTTTTAAGGGCACACGGTGGATGCCTTGGCATTAGGAGCCGAAGAAGGACGTAGGAATCTGCGATAAGCCTCGGGGAGTTGATAACCGAACTTTGATCCGAGGGTGTCCGAATGGGGGAACCCCGTTACCCGTCGTAAGGCGAGGTGATGACCTGCACCTGAATATATAGGGTGTGTGGAGGGAACGTGGGGAAGTGAAACATCTCAGTACCCACAGGAAGAGAAAACAATAGTGATTCCGTTAGTAGTGGCGAGCGAACGCGGAACAGGCTAAACCGTGCCATGTGTGATAGCCGGCGGGCGTTGCATGGTCGGGGTTGAGGGACTCACCGTTACGAATCTGCCGGTTCGTTGAGGGGAATGGTGCATGTATAGGTGAACGGTTTTGAATGGCCGACCGTAGAGGGTGAGAGTCCCGTAACTGAAATGCAGTGCACTCCCTGGAGAGTATCCCAAGTAGCACGGGGCCCGAGAAATCCCGTGTGAATCTGTCAGGACCACCTGATAAGCCTAAATACTACCTAATGACCGATAGCGGACAAGTACCGTGAGGGAAAGGTGAAAAGTACCCCGGGAGGGGAGTGAAATAGTACCTGAAACCGTGTGCTTACAATCCGTTAGAGCCACCGAGCCCACTTGTGGGTTGTTGTTGTGGTGATGGCGTGCCTTTTGAAGAATGAGCCTGCGAGTTAGTGTTACGTCGCGAGGTTAACCCGTGTGGGGAAGCCGTAGCGAAAGCGAGTCTGAATAGGGCGTTGCAGTGGCGTGATCTAGACCCGAAGCGAAGTGATCTACCCATGGCCAGGTTGAAGCGTGTGTAAGAGCGCGTGGAGGACCGAACCCACTTCAGTTGAAAATGGAGGGGATGAGCTGTGGGTAGGGGTGAAAGGCCAATCAAACTTCGTGATAGCTGGTTCTCCCCGAAATGCATTTAGGTGCAGCGTTACGTGTTTCTTACTGGAGGTAGAGCTACTGGATGGCTAATGGGCCCTACAAGGTTACTGACGTCAGCCAAACTCCGAATGCCGGTAAGTGAGAGCGTAGCAGTGAGACTGTGGGGGATAAGCTTCATAGTCGAGAGGGAAACAGCCCAGACCACCAACTAAGGCCCCTAAGCGTGTGCTAAGTGGGAAAGGATGTGGGATTGCTTAGACAACCAGGAGGTTGGCTTAGAAGCAGCCATCCTTAAAAGAGTGCGTAATAGCTCACTGGTCAAGTGATTCCGCGCCGACAATGTAGCGGGGCTCAAGTACACCGCCGAAGTTGTGGATTTCAAACAGTACCCAAGCAGATCAGGACTTGTCTTGTACCTGTTCAGGGGTTTGGAGTGGTAGGGGAGCGTCGTGTGGGCATTGAAGCCGCAGTGTGAACTAGCGGTGGAGCCCACACGAGTGAGAATGCAGGCATGAGTAGCGAAAGACGGGTGAGAAACCCGTCCGCCGAATGATCAAGGGTTCCAGGGTCAAGCTAATCTGCCCTGGGTAAGTCGGGACCTAAGGCGAGGCCGACAGGCGTAGTCGATGGACAACGGGTTGATATTCCCGTACCGGTGAAGAACCGCCCATATTGAACTGATGATACTAACCACCCAATCTTTTTAGTGAGTGCCTTCGGGCCAGGCTAGAAGGGGAGCGTGGGACCTGAATCAGGGAGGTAAACGTATTAACAGGTGTGACGCAGGAAGGTAGCCGAGCCGGGCGATGGTAGTCCCGGTCTAAGGATGTAGGGAACGTGATAGGCAAATCCGTCACGTAGTCTTCAATGACACTCTTGAGATCTGATGGGACCCCCCTTAGGGGGAATTCGGTGATCCTATGCTGCCTAGAAAAGCATCGACGTGAGGTTCCAACTGCCCGTACCCCAAACCGACACAGGTGATCAGGTAGAGAATACTAAGGCGATCGAGAGAATTATGGTTAAGGAACTCGGCAAAATGCCCCCGTAACTTCGGGAGAAGGGGGGCCTGCCTCGTGAAGGACACTAGCTGTCCGTGAGCGGGTGTGGGCCGCAGAGACCAGGGGGAAGCGACTGTTTACTAAAAACACAGGTCCGTGCGAAGTCGCAAGACGATGTATACGGACTGACTCCTGCCCGGTGCTGGAAGGTTAAGAGGACCGGTTAGCACGTAAGTGCGAAGCTGAGAATTTAAGCCCCAGTAAACGGCGGTGGTAACTATAACCATCCTAAGGTAGCGAAATTCCTTGTCGGGTAAGTTCCGACCTGCACGAATGGAGTAACGACTTCCCCGCTGTCTCAACCATAAACTCGGCGAAATTGCAGTACGAGTAAAGATGCTCGTTACGCGCAGCAGGACGGAAAGACCCCGAGACCTTTACTATAGTTTGGTATTGGTGTTCGGAGTGGCTTGTGTAGGATAGGTGGGAGACTGTGAAGTTCCAACGCTAGTTGGAATGGAGTCATCGTTGAAATACCACTCTGGTCACTTTGGACATCTAACTTCGGCCCGTAATCCGGGTCAGGGACAGTGCCTGATGGGTAGTTTAACTGGGGCGGTTGCCTCCTAAAGAGTAACGGAGGCGCCCAAAGGTTCCCTCAGCCTGGTTGGCAATCAGGTTTCGAGTGTAAGTGCACAAGGGAGCTTGACTGTGAGAGGGACACCTCGAGCAGGGACGAAAGTCGGGACTAGTGATCCGGCGGCACATTGTGGAATGGCCGTCGCTCAACGGATAAAAGGTACCTCGGGGATAACAGGCTGATCTTGCCCAAGAGTCCATATCGACGGCATGGTTTGGCACCTCGATGTCGGCTCGTCGCATCCTGGGGCTGGAGTAGGTCCCAAGGGTTGGGCTGTTCGCCCATTAAAGCGGTACGCGAGCTGGGTTTAGAACGTCGTGAGACAGTTCGGTCCCTATCCGCTGCGCGCGCAGGAAATTTGAGAAGGGCTGTCCTTAGTACGAGAGGACCGGGACGGACGAACCTCTGGTGTGTCAGTTGTACTGCCAAGTGCATCGCTGATTAGCTACGTTCGGATGGGATAACCGCTGAAAGCATCTAAGCGGGAAGCTCGCTTCGAGATGAGATTTCCATACACGATAAGTGTGAGAGGCCCCCAGCTAGACCACTGGGTTGATAGGCCGGACGTGGAAGCGAGGACTAAAGACTCGTGAAGCTGACCGGTACTAATAGGCCGATAACTTACACCACACAAACACTCCCATACAGGGTGCGAATAAATCAAAAGCTATTCACACCCCACAAGAGTAACAAAGCATGCTCGCGTTCACTATGTGGTTCCCAAACAACAAACCCAACGTTCGTTGTTAACACGGGAACAAAACAACACAAGAAACCCTTGTGACTAACCCCACCACCAGTGCGGGCACATCACAACCAGGAATCTTGTATAATAGAATAACTGATTGATCCACACAACACCCAACAAACCACCCAACCAGACACCTGGTCCTGGGAATAAAGTTACGGTGGTCATAGCGTGGGGGAAACGCCCGGTCCCATTCCGAACCCGGAAGCTAAGACCCACAGCGCCGATGGTACTGCATTCGACAGGATGTGGGAGAGTAGGACACCGCCGGACAAACAGTAAAAAGGTCGAGGCCCCACACCACACGGTGCGGGGCCTCCCTCATTTAACCAACCACCACCAACCAACCACCACCAACCAACCACTACCAACCACGACCAGCCTCCCCACCAAGAGGCCACACCCCTTTAAACACCCCCACAACTAGAAACCCCAAACAAGCACGATTCGGATTCTGGACGTAAGCTAGTGGGATGCCTGACATCTTTTCACATGCACCTGAGCCTGACTATGTAGTACCAACGGAGCCCGGTAGTCGCCGCGCTGAATCGTTGGTGGTGGGTGCCTCCGCGGTACATGCCTTCGACGGGTTCACAGACGCGGTTCACCTATGGTGGCCAGTCGATACCGTGAGTTCGTTCGGTCACGGATCGCATGTGGCCTTTCTTCGTGATCACCTGGTTGAGGAATCTGTGGAGGGCGAGGAACTTGTGTGGGCTGACATAGTGGACTGGCAGTCTCCTTCCCTAATCAGACTGGAATGGACGATGTGTCAAGATTCCCAAGAGCCATTAGACGTTGAGATTCGCTTCGAGTCTGAAACAGATAATTCAACTAGGGTGACCATCGAGTTCGACGACGGTCCCGTGGAGGAGCCTACTGGCGGCTTTGACTGTGATTGGTCCCTCATCTTGGCCAGATACGTCAGATTTATGGGTGGGACGCCCAGCCTCGACTAGACTGTACTGTGGGCCAGTGGGTCCAAGATTTTTGCAGTAGAAGATCAATAGTGAAGAGCGGCTGTTACTGTGCCAGTTAGTACGCTCAAAGGTATAGGAGTCGGCATGGCTGAGCAGTACGGCAGTAATCGCGATGGAAACTCACACGAACACAAGGGCGGGGAGAACCGCGGCGGCTCAGGTTCAGCGGGTCGGCCTCCTGCCGGCGACCGCAAGCCTGCAAGCGCACGTCCTTACGGAGACCGCCCCGCACGCACTGGCGGAGACCGCCCATACGGCAACCGCGATGACCGCGGCGCCCAGGGCGGGCGCCCGACAGGTGACCGGCCTGGATTCGGTGGCAACCGTGAAGACCGCAAGCCGTTCGGTGATCGGGACCAACGCGCTGCTGACCGTCCTTTAGTCAACGGACGTCGTGAAGACCGTAAATCATTCGGTGAGCGTGACAACCGAGGCGGTGACCGCCCCTACGGTGACCGCAAGCCCGCAGGCGATCGTGACAACCGCGGCAGCTACGGCGACCGCCCCGCACGCCCTGCAAGTGACCGCCCCTACGGTGACCGCAAGCCCGCAGGCGATCGTGACAACCGCGGCAGCTACGGCGACCGCCCCGCACGCCCGGCAAGTGACCGCCCCTACGGTGACCGCAAGCCCGCAGGCGATCGTGACAACCGCGGCAGCTACGGCGACCGCCCCGCACGCCCGGCAAGTGACCGCCCCTACGGTGACCGCAAGCCCGCAGGCGATCGTGACAACCGCGGCAGCTACGGCGACCGCCCCGCACGCCCGGCAAGTGACCGCCCCTACGGTGACCGCAAGCCCGCAGGCGATCGTGACAACCGCGGCAGCTACGGCGACCGCCCCGCACGCCCGGCAAGTGACCGCCCCTACGGTGACCGCAAGCCCGCAGGCGATCGTGACAACCGCGGCAGCTACGGCGACCGCCCCGCACGCCCGGCAAGTGACCGCCCCTACGGTGACCGCAAGCCCGCAGGCGATCGTGACAACCGCGGCAGCTACGGCGACCGCCCCGCACGCCCTGCAAGTGACCGCCCCTACGGTGACCGCAAGCCCGCAGGCGATCGTGACAACCGCGGCAGCTACGGCGACCGCCCCGCACGCCCGGCAAGTGACCGCCCCTACGGTGACCGCAAGCCCGCAGGCGATCGTGACAACCGCGGCAGCTACGGCGACCGCCCCGCACGCCCGGCAAGTGACCGCCCCTACGGTGACCGCAAGCCCGCAGGCGATCGTGACAACCGCGGGCCACGCGTGGCACCTACACGCAACGCAGGGGACTTGCGCAGCTCCAACCGCGTGGACCGTGAGCGCTCACCCGAGATCGATCCGGACGTCACTGGCGAAGAGCTCGACAAGGTAACGCGCGCCCAGCTGCGCATTCTCGACTCCCGCAACAATGAATGGGTTTCCAAGCACCTGGTTATGGCCGGTCGCTTGATCGACTTTGACCCCGAGCTGGCCTTCCAGCACGCCTTGGCCGCCAGCCGCCGCGGCGGGCGTCTTGCCTGCGTCCGTGAGGCAGTCGCCATGACCGCCTACGCGGCCGGCAACTACGCTGAAGCGTTGCGTGAGCTACGCACCTACCGCCGCATCAGCGGTTCTAACGTGCACCTACCGCTCATGGCTGACTGTGAACGTGGTTTGGGCCGCCCGGACCGTGCCCTTGATTTGATCAAGTCCGAGGACGCCGAATCCCTGGACACCGCTGGCAGGGTGGAGTTGGCCATTGTCGAGTCCGGCGCCCGCGGCGACATGGGCGACCTCGAGGCCGCCTTGTCGGTCCTTGAAATCCCGCAGCTCGACATGAACCGTGCCTTCTCCTTCAGCCCCCGCCTGTTCCGCGCCTATGGCATGGTCCTGCGCGCGGTGAACCGCAAGGACGAAGCTAAGGGATGGGAGCGTCAGGCCCTCGTTGCTGAGGAAGCTCTCGGCATCGATGACAGCACGGATTCGATCATCGTTGACTTGGGTGACGACGACGATGACCTGGGCGTGGAATTGCGTCCCCGCACCCGTGTCTCGGACGTGATGGATCCGGCTACGGCTCCTGCCGCTGTGGCACAGGACGAGGCCGCCCCTGTCAGCGCCCCTGACGAGGAAGTGGGCGACGACGCCGATTCAGCTACTTTCGACTCCGACGATGCTGAATCCAATGAGGACAGCATCGATGACGCGCTTGATCGTGCCGAGATGGGCGGATCCGGTGATGACGAGCTGGACGAGCTTTTCGAAAGCAATGACAAGCACGACGGCGGCGCGCACAGCGATCTCGACGAATCTGCCGATTTCGACGAGCTCGATCACCGGGAGGACTAGTCCTTTGCCCGGGGAAACTTTGCTGAGCGGCTTTGACGCCGTCCTGGCAGACCTTGACGGTGTGGTCTATGCCGGCCCCCAAGCCATTCCTGGCGCCGTCGAGGCGCTGCAGGGACTCGCGGAAGTCAATGTGAAGCTAGCGTACGTGACGAATAACGCGTCGCGCACCCCGGCCCACGTGGCAGCACACCTGCGTGACTTGGGTGCACCGGCAGAGGATGACCAAGTGGTCAGTTCCGCACAGGCCGGTGCCGCACTTCTGGCGCAAAAGTTTCCCCGGGGCAGCAGAGTTTTGGTGGTGGGCAGTTCTGCCCTGGTGCAAGAAGTTGAGGAAGTCGGCATGATGGTGGTCGAAAGCGCCACCGACAACCCCGACGTCGTCATCCAAGGCTTTGACCCAAAGCTGGGCTGGGCTGATTTGTCCGAGGCGGCGTTTGCCATCAATGGTGGCGCCGCCTGGATTGCCACCAATACGGACATGACGATTCCACGCGACCGAGGGATAGCACCGGGCAACGGAACACTCGTGGCGGCGGTTCGTGCCGCCGTCGGACATGACCCACTGGTGGCAGGAAAACCTCAGGCCCCCTTGTTCCTCACTGCAGCCCAGCGTTTAGGGGCGCAGTCACCGGTGGTGGTGGGGGACCGCCTCGACACCGACATCGTCGGCGGCAATAATGCCGGCATGGCCACCATCTTGGTTCTCACGGGCGTTGATTCAGCCGCGGCGGCGTTGCGGGCCAAAACCGCCGAACGTCCACGTTTCATCATTGAAACGCTCAAGGACTTGTATCAGCCGTACCCTGAGATCACCAGTGAGGACGGGGTCTTCAACTGCGGTCCCCAGCACGCCGTGGTAGAAAATGGCATCGTCATGGTGACACTCACGCAGCTAGGCGACGAGGGCGGGAACACCATTGATGCTTGGCGCGCTGCCTGTGCCGCCTGGTGGGCGGAAGTGCCCGAAACAGACTCCGCCACCACGCCGGAACTCATTTGGCGCAGCCCAACACCATGAGGGGCACGGACCAGCCAAATGACCCTTCGGTGGATGCGATCGTGGCACGCGCGGCACAGGCAGCGGTCCTGCCAACCGCCGAGCACAAGACCCTCTACGACGCTTTGTTGGCGGATCTGCAACACGAGCTCGACGCCGATCCCTCGCCCATTGTAGGAGGCGGCTCATGACACGCTTGGATCAGGAACTGGTCAACCGCGAACTTGCCCGCTCCCGGACACTGGCGGCCACCCTGATCAAGGTGGGCCGCATTAGCGTGGCAGGGAAAACCGCCACGAAGGCGTCCCTTCCAGTGACCGCAGAGTCTGAGATTTCCCTGGCCGACGACGGCGAACCCGACTATGTCTCCCGGGCCGGCAACAAGCTCGCCGGGGCCTTGGCGTTCTTTCCGGAGGTCACCATCGCTGGCAAGCGCTGCTTTGACGCAGGCGCCTCCACCGGCGGTTTCACCGACGTATTATTGCGCCACGGCGCCGCCACGGTGGCCGCGGTGGACGTGGGGCACGGCCAGTTGGTGAAATCCCTGCGCGAGGACCCCCGAGTTGACGTCTATGAAGGCGTGAACATCCGCTACATGCATGCAGTGGACATTGGCGGACCAGCAGACCTGACTGTCTGTGACCTCTCCTTTATTTCCCTCACCATGGTCATGGGGCCGCTGACGCTGGCGACACGCCCGGGCGGTGACCTTCTGCTGATGGTCAAACCCCAATTTGAGGTCGGTAAGGACCGTTTGGCTCGGACAGGTGTGGTCAGCAGCGAGAATGAGCGCAAACGCGCTGTGAGCCTTGTGGCACACTCGGCTGTGGCAAACGGCCTTGAACTGCACGGCCTGGGCGTGAGCACATTGCCCGGGCAAGACGGAAATGTTGAGTATTTTCTGCTGGCAACTCGGGAACTGTCACCTCAGCCACATAAGATCGAAGAACAGACTAGGGCCGTGGAGGCCCTGCTAGCCCAAGTCTGGTCCTGACATCTACTTTTGAGGAAACTACGCACATGACACGCCGCGTCTTGATTCTTGCTCACACCGGGCGCGAGGAATCGATGATTGCTGCCCTAGAGGCGTGCGTGGAACTTCACGCTAACAACATCGTGCCGGTCATGTTTGCCGATGAACTCGCGGACATGACGGGCTATCTTGGTGTCTCCGACGTCAGCATGGAGATCCTGGGGCGCGACGTCACCCTTGCTGACATTGAACTGGTCATGGTGTTGGGCGGGGATGGGACCATTCTGCGAGCAGCCGAGCTGGTCCGCGACCACGATCTGCCTCTTCTAGGCGTGAATCTGGGCCATGTGGGTTTCCTAGCGGAAAGCGAACGGGCCGATCTCATCGAAACCGTCGACTGGGTGGTGCGCCGCAAGTACTCGGTGGAAGAACGCATGACACTTGATATCAAGGTTCGGGTCAAGGGGAAACTGGTGGCGCACACCTGGGCCCTGAACGAGGTGGCCCTGGAAAAAGGCAACCGTGAACGCATGATCGAGGTGGTCACCGAAGTGGATGGCCGGCCTTTGAGTTCCTTTGGATGCGACGGCGTGGTCATGGCCACGCCCACAGGCTCCACCGCCTACGCCTTTTCCGCCGGAGGACCCGTGGTGTGGCCCGGTGTGGAAGCCCTGTTGATGGTGCCCATCAGCGCCCACGCACTCTTTGCAAAACCACTCGTGGTGGCCCCAACCTCCACTTTGGCCGTCGAAGTCCTCACCCGCAACGGCGCATACGGCGTCATTTGGTGCGATGGCCGCCGCACAGTTGACCTGCTTCCGGGCGCACGCATCGAAGTGACCCGGTCCAACAAGCCGGTAAAACTGGCCAGGACACAGATCACGCCGTTCTCCGAACGGCTCGTACGCAAATTTGAGTTGCCTGTCCAAGGCTGGCGCGGACCTTCCCCAGAGGGAACTTCCCCCCCCACTTCCCAGCTGCCCATCATCAAGAACCCTAAGCCCAAATCGCAGTTGGAGGGCCCGCCCACCGGGCCCATCCCGCTGGTACCGGACCTGACTGTCGCCCACCACGACTTGCCGAACATCCTTGAGGGGGGTCGCAGCACTTCATGATTGAAGAAATTCGCATCCGCGACCTGGGCGTCATTTCAGAATCCACACTTCCCTTGGGCCCTGGGCTGAGCGTTGTGAGCGGTGAAACTGGCGCCGGAAAGACTATGGTGGTCACCGCCGTCGGACTTCTGCTAGGAAACAGGGCCGACGCCGGTGCCGTGCGCAACGGTGCAAAGAGTGCCTCCGCCGAAGCCACGCTGACACTGCCGGCCGGGCATGCTGCGCTCAAGCGGGCGCAGGAGGCTGGAGCCGACGTCGACGAGTTCGACGGCGGCGCGCAGCTGATCCTGGCCCGTACGGTCAGTGCCGACGGGCGAAGCCGGGCGCACGTGGGTGGCCGCAGCGCTCCCATTGGCGTGCTGACTGAGCTGGGGGAGACCCTGGTGGCCGTGCACGGGCAGTCGGACCAGATCCGTTTGAAGAACCCAGCCGCGCAACGTGAGGCATTGGACAAGTTCGCCGCGGAAGCACAAAAATCGTTCCCCTCGGCCATGGCGTCCTACAGTGGAGTTTTTGGGCGCTGGAAGGCCGCCCAGGCGGAACTGGAACTGTTGCGCACCTCAAGCCGGGAACGGTTGCGTGAGGCGGAATCGCTGACCGCGGCGCTGGCGGAGATCGACGTCGTTTCCCCCCTACCTGCCGAAGATGAGGTGCTCAAGGCAGAGGCGGTGAAACTTGGAAACGTGGAGGAACTGCGCCGGGCGTCCCTGGGTGCCCATGAGGCGTTGATCGCCGAGGACTATGGCGACGGACAGGACGCGGTGACCCTTGTGGACACGGCCAAGCGCCTGCTTGAGGGTGTGGCCGACGCCGACGACGAACTGGCCGAGACCGCCAAGCGTGTTTCCGAGGTAGGCTACCTGCTGGCCGATATCGCCCGGGATCTGGTGGGCTATGCCACCTCCCTGGACTCTGAGGGGCCCGGACGGCTTTCCGAGGTGGAGGACCGACGCGGCGAGCTGGCCGTGCTGGTTCGCAAATACGCGCCCAACATCGATGGTGTGCTGCTGTGGGCCGAGCAGGCCAGGGTGCGGCTCAACGAGCTGACGGATGACTCGGGCAGGATTGAAAAACTTGAAACCGAACTGGCGGGCTCCCTGGTGGAACTTGCTGCCCGGGCCGCGGAAGTCACCAAATTGCGCCGCGCTGCCGCTGAAAAGCTTTCACGCCAGGTCAGTGCCGAGTTGAAGGCGCTGGCCATGCCCGATGCGAAACTGGTCATTGAGATCACCCCGGCAGAACGGGGCATCCACGGCGCTGACGACATAGCTTTCCTGCTGCAACCGCACGCCGGCTCGCTGCCACGTCCGCTGGGCAAGGGAGCCTCTGGCGGTGAGCTTTCACGAGTGATGCTGGCCCTTGAAGTGGTCCTGGCCACTGTGGACCCCGTCCCCACTTTTGTTTTTGACGAGGTGGACTCAGGGGTGGGAGGAAAAGCCGCCGTCGAAATTGGACGCAGGCTTGCCATGCTTGCCCGGCACGTGCAGGTTTTGGTCGTCACACACCTGCCCCAGGTTGCGGCGTTCGCGGATCAGCATATTCTGGTCACAAAGAGCTCTGTGAGTAAAAACTCAGGCGCTGGAATCACGACCAGCAACGTGCGACTTTTAAACGATGAAGAAAGGGTTCGGGAACTGGCCCGGATGCTGGCAGGGCAGGAGGATTCAGCGACAGCGCAAGCCCATGCCAAGGAACTCTTGGCAGATGCCCGCCGAGGCGCGGCATAGGAAAGTTTGTTTTTGTGTGGCCGCCAGGGAAAATTTGGCTGCGCGCGAACGACTATTGGCTCATTAGATGATAGGCTCGAATTCCGTGGTTCAACGATCAAATTCCCGGTTCAGTGGTCAGTCCAAGACGACCAAACACATCTTCGTCACCGGCGGTGTCGCGTCCTCGCTCGGTAAGGGACTGACGGCTTCCAGCCTCGGTCACCTGCTTCGTGCACGCGGCCTGTCCGTCACAATGCAAAAACTCGATCCTTATCTCAACGTGGATCCAGGCACCATGAATCCCTTCCAGCACGGTGAGGTCTTCGTCACTGACGACGGCGCCGAAACTGATTTGGACATTGGGCACTACGAGCGCTTCCTGGATGAGAATCTTGAAGGCTCCGCCAACGTCACCACCGGCCAGGTGTATTCGACGGTCATCGCTAAGGAACGCCGCGGCGAATACTTGGGCGACACCGTCCAAGTCATCCCGCACATCACCGACGAGATCAAGCGCCGTATGCGCCTGCCCGCCGAAGGCAAGAACGCCCCCGACGTCATCATCACCGAAATTGGTGGCACCGTGGGCGACATCGAATCTCAGCCCTTCCTGGAGTCCGCACGCCAGGTCCGCCAAGACATCGGCCGCAATAACGTCTTCTTCGCCCACGTCTCCCTGGTGCCCTACATTGGCCCGTCCCATGAATTGAAGACCAAGCCCACGCAGCACTCAGTTGCAGCGCTTCGTTCCCTGGGCATCCAGCCCGACGCCTTGATCCTGCGCTCCGACCGGGTCCTGCCTGAGGCAATGCACCTGAAGATCGGCCGTGCCTGCGACGTGGATGTTGAAGCCGTCATCGGCTGCCCGGATGCCGCCAGCATCTATGACATCCCCAAGACCTTGCACGCCCAGGGCTTGGATTCCTACATTGTGCGTGCCCTGGATCTGCCGTTCAAGGACGTCGACTGGACCAAGTGGGACAAACTCCTGGAAGCCGTCCACAACCCGTTGCACCATGTCGAGATCGCCTTGGTGGGCAAGTACATTGACCTGCCTGACGCCTATCTCTCGGTCACCGAGGCGCTTCGTGCCGGCGGCTTTGCCAACAGCACCAAGGTTAAGATCCGCTGGGTCCCTTCCGACGACTGTGCAACGGAAGCCGGAGCCATCAAGGCGTTGGGCGACGTTGACGGCATCTGCGTGCCTGGCGGATTCGGCATCCGCGGCCTTGAAGGGAAGCTGGGTGCGCTGAAATACGCCCGCGAAAACCAGATGCCCACGTTGGGGCTGTGCCTTGGCCTACAGTCCATGGTCATCGAATATGCCAGGAATGTTGTGGGCCTTGACGGCGCATCCTCCTCGGAGTTTGACGAGAACCCTAAGTACCCTGTTATCGCCACCATGGAAGAGCAGCTGGACATCGTCGATGGCAAGGGCGACCTTGGTGGAACTATGCGCCTGGGCCTGTACCCGGCTGTGCTTGCCGAAGGGTCGGTCATCGCGCAGACCTACGGCACCACGGATGTTTCCGAACGCCACCGACACCGCTATGAGGTCAACAACAAGTACCGTGACCAGATTGCCGCCGCCGGCCTGGTGTTCTCCGGAACTTCGCCTGATGGCAAGCTAGTGGAGTTTGTTGAGCTGCCCCGCGAGGTGCACCCGTACTACGTCTCCACCCAGGCGCACCCGGAACTGAGCTCGCGCCCCACCCGGCCGCACCCGCTCTTTGCCGGCCTAATCGCTGCGGCCCTAGACCGCCAAAACGCCACCCGCTTGCTGGATGTCTAGGAAATCATGACAGACGTTGGTACGCCGTCGACGGCACAGGGTGCGGAAACCATTCGCCGGCAGACGCAGGAGCCGTTGGCTGATGCGCCCAGCTACCGCCCCATGCTCTCTTCCTCGACGGTGTACCAAGGCCGGATCTGGGATGTTGTCTCGGATACTTTTTCCCTCACCCCCGGCTCCAAGCCGTTGACACGGGACTACGTCGACCATCCGGGTGCGGTGGCAGTAGTGGCGCTCAACGACGCCGGTCAGGTGTTGCTGCTGCGCCAGTACCGGCATCCCGTCAAGATGGAGCTGTGGGAAATTCCCGCAGGCCTGCTGGATGTTCAGGGCGAGGACTTTGTTAGTGGCGCCGCCCGGGAACTGGCCGAAGAAGCCGATTTGGTCGCCACGCAATGGCATGTCCTCACCGACTTCTTCAACTCCCCAGGGTCCTCGAACGAAGCGATCAGAATCTACTTGGCCCGTCAGGTGTCGCAGGTGCCAGAGGCTGACCGCCATGTGCGCACCGACGAGGAAGCTGAGATCCAACTCCGCTGGGTCGATCTGGACGAGGCCGCCAAGGCAGTCCTGGAAGGGCGCATCCACAACCCGACCGCCGCCGTCGGCATCCTGGCCGCCGCAGCAGCAGCCCGTGAAGGGTTCACCTCATTGCGCCAGGCCCACGCACCCTGGCCGACGCACCCGAGCCAACGCGCGCAGTGACGCCCGGGGGACCCGCCGCAGCGCCCGCAACAGCCGGCAGCATTTCACCGTTGGGGCGGGCCATAGCAGACTACCTTCAGCACGTCAGTGTGGAACGCGGACTGGCAGCGAACACACTCCAGGCCTATAAGCGCGACCTTGCCCGGTACCAGCATTTTCTCTCCGCTGTTCCGGTGCTCGAGCCGGAACAGATCACCCGCCACCACGTCAGCAAGTTTGCCCAGGGACTCTCAGACGGGGCCGACGGCGGCTCCGCGCTCGGGCTGCGTTCGGCAGCCCGGACCATTGTGGCCGTGCGCGGCCTGCACAAGTTTTGGGCGCTGGAAGGGCTGACCACCAAGGATCCCGCCGTGGATGTCCACCCGCCCATGGCAGGACGCCGCCTGCCCAAGGCCATCAGCATTGCCGAGGTCACCAGGATCCTTGAGGCGGCAGGATCTGACACCCCCGCCGGGCTGCGGGACTCGGCCATGCTTGAGTTTCTGTACTCCACCGGGGCCCGCATCAGTGAAGCCGTGGGATTGGACGTTGACGATTTGGTCCTGGTGCCTGCCGGGGAAGGCGGGCCCTCACTTGTTCGGCTCTTCGGCAAAGGATCAAAGGAACGCCTGGTGCCGATCGGTTCCTATGCGCTCCGAGCCATCGAAGCCTACCTGGTGCGTGGACGCGGTCCCTTGGCTGCCAAGGGCAAAGGCACGCCGGGGCTCTTTCTTAACGTGCGCGGCGGTCGGATCAGCCGTCAAAGCGTATGGACCATCCTGAAGGCCACCGCCGAGAAGGCCCAGGTGGAGGCTGAGGTGTCGCCCCACACTCTGCGCCACTCCTTCGCCACACACTTGCTCGAGGGCGGCGCCGATGTTCGGGTGGTCCAAGAACTCCTTGGCCACGCCTCTGTGACCACCACACAGGTTTACACGCTGGTCACGGCCGAGACCCTACGTGAAGTTTATGCGGCCGCTCATCCGCGGGCCTTGGGCTGACGCGCGCTTAGTCCCACCCCCTCTTGGATCCGGCCCCGCCCCGATCTACCGCGACTCAGATACAAGCTGCCGTCGCTAGGGGAGTAGTGCTGGACCCACGTCCAGGCTGGGCAGTGATGAGTGAATTCTGCCCGGTGGCGGTCGGTCCGCTTCAGTGCTCCGGGTCTCCGCTGTGCCCGGATAAATGGCGATAGTTACTGAATGGCCCGTCAGACTGAGACCAAACGGCAATCACTGACAGAAGTGGTGGCCGTTTGGCTTGCACCCCCTGGATTGGATGAATTTCGGTTAGTTCTCCGCGCGCCCGAACGCTGCCAGCATCCCGTTGATCCCATCTCCCGGGAACGCGAAGACGTGATCGACACCCCACTCACGCAGGCGGGCCAGCAGATAGTCTGAAACTTTTTTTGCCAATTTTCCGTCCTCCAGGAGTGGATGTGCTCAGGTTTCTCGGCTGCGAGCCTGGTCTGTGAAGATTCAGTGGCCTCCTGCGCCGCTGTGGAGCAGCCGGTCGGCGGCCCGGGCCGCGACGGCCATGATGGTCAGGGCAGGGTTGGCGCTGCCCTGGGTGGGCAGGACACTGCCATCGGTGATGAGCAGGTTCGCCACGGCGAAGCTGCGGCAGTCCGCATCGACCACGCCCTCCTTTTGCGTTGCGGCCATGCGTGCCCCGCCCACCAGATGGGCGTAACGGTCGATGGTGATGACCTCATCAGCGCCGGCCGCGGTGAGGATGAGTTCCATCTTTTCTTGTGCAGCGTTCATCAAGGCGCGGTCGTTTTCGCATTGGGAATAGCTGAAACGCGCCACGGGCAGCCCGTGCCGGTCCGTCTCATTGGCGAGGGTGACCCGGTTCTCGGCCTGGGGGAGGAATTCACACAAAGCGCCTAGACAGGCCCAGTGGACGTAGTCGCTCATATAGTTGCGCAGCGCGGGACCCCAGTGGCCTTGGGCCATGACATGTTCGGCCCAGGTGATCGGCAGTGGCGAGACGGTTTGGATGGAGAATCCACGCTTATAGGGTTTCCTCGGGTCGGTTTCGTAGAAGTCTTCGCTGCTGACTTCCGGTGGCGGGCCCTTCCACATCCGCACCTCGGCGTCGAAGCGTCCGGCGTTCTGGGGCGAGCCCTGGACCATCAGGTAGCGGCCCACCTGGTCGAAGTCGTTGCAGAGCCCGTCGGGAAACCGCGGCGAGGCGGAGTTGAGCAGCAGGCGGGGGGTTTCGATCGAGTAACCGGCGACGGCGACCGTGCGGGCCCGCTGAAAATGGGCCACGCCCCCACGGATGTAGTGCACGCCCGTGGCCAGTCCGGTTCGCGCGTTGACGTCGATCGAGGTCACCATGGAATCGGGGCGTACTTCACCTCCGTTGGCCAGGGCATCGGGAATGTGAGTGATCAAGGGCGAGGCTTTCGCGTTGACCTTGCACCCCTGCAGGCAGAAGCCGCGGTAGATGCAGTGGGGCCGGTTGCCGAAGCGGCCGTTGGTGATCGCCACCGGTCCTACTTTGGTGGTAATGCCAGCCGCCAGGGCGCCGCGCTGAAAGAGTTCGCCGTTCCCGGAGACTGGATGGGGGCTGTGGGGGTAGCCGTGCGGCTCACCCCAGGGCCAGTGCTCCCCAGCCACCGGCAATTCCTCCTCAATGTCCTGATAGTAGCGCCGAAGGTCTTGGTATTGCAGGGGCCAGTCTGCTCCCACCCCGTCCAGGGTCCGGGTGCTGAAGTCGCTGGGATGGAACCGGGGCACGTACCCGGCGTAGTGGACCATCGACCCGCCCACGCCCCGGCCGGAGTTGTTGGAGCCCAAAGGGATGGGATCGTTCCCTGCGATGACCCGCGGTTCGTTCCAGTAGAGGTGATGTGAGCCGGCCTCGTCACTGACCCAGTCGCGATCTGGATCCCAGAAGGGGCCGGCATCTAGCGCCACTGCCCGCCAGCCGGCCCGCGCCAGGCGCTGCAGGAGCGTGGATCCGCCCGCGCCGCAGCCAACGATGACGATGTCGATCTCCTCATCGTCATCAAAATGGCGCATCTGCTCGCGCAGGGCGTGGTTGGTTTCCGGCCCGGCCGGGAGTAGCCATGCCGATTCGTTGCGTTGACGCACAGTGCTCATGGTGTTGCCGTCTTCCCTCGGGTCGGGTCGGCTGCCGGGTGGACGTCCCGAACCTCAAAGGGCTCCAACGCGTCCACACCCATGTTTTTGTAGCCCCGCGGGTAGGCGGGCCCGGCGAAACCGATTTCATCCCACGCCCATGGATGGGCGTAAAACGCTGTGCACGCGTAGCGGGTCCACAGGCTCCAGATCTGGTGCGCGGGGATCCCATGCCACGGTGCCGTGCCCAGGTTTTGGATGCTCTGTAGCAGCCGGGTTTGGTCGTTCCAGGCAGCTGCGGCAAAGATTGTGCCGCAGCGAAGCCTGGCATCATCATCCAGTGCCGCCAAGGACTGCCGCCAAGCTTGGGCATCGACGGGCATGTCCTCGTAGTGCCAGCCGTCGGTTTCTTGGGCAGCCAGCCGGGCATCGACCATGGACACCACGGGCACGCGCGGTTCTTCGGGCTGGTTCAGGAGTTGATTGAACAGGGCGCCCGCGCCGGCTTCTTGGGCCGGGGTGAAGAAGCGGATGTCAGGGGGCCGGCCCAGGCGACCCATGACCACGGACGCCGTCGCTGTATCCCAATGCTTGACCTGGCTGGCGGCGCTAAAGCCGGGAAATCGGCCGCCGCCCTCGCCGGCGGGAAGGGGCAGCGCGCTCACTTTTCCCGCCTCAGTAGGGCCGCGAGCAATCCCATGCCACCGACCATGGTCACCAGCAGCGGGGCCAGCAGGGGCGGGCCCATTTCCATGTTGTAGCGCAGGTTCTTGAAGCCGCCGGGCTTCTGGGCGATCCCGCGGGCATGAAAATACGTTCCCTGGAGGCCATTGGCGACAATGATCGCCGAGGCCAGTGGGAGGGCAGTTTTTGCCATGCGTTTGCTGCAAACCCCCGCCACCCCCGCCGCTGCTGCTAACGGTCCCAGGATCACTGGCGCCCACATCCACTTGTTGCCAAAACTGGCCTTGTCGTGTTCAAAGTAGATTTCCGCGGCCGTGACCAGAGCTCCGGCGGCCGTAAGCGCTGCAAGGGAACGCTCAAAGCGGCCAGTTTCAATATTGCGCACCATCTTGTCGATGCCGTGCACGACGTCGGCAGGCTCAATCCCCGGGGCGAGGGCGCGTTGCTGGAATGGACTCTTCATGTTCGGTCCTTCTCTCGCCCGAAGGCCTGGGTATTGCGCGTAGGGATCGCAGGGCGGTCCGTACGCAGATAACACTGGGCCGACAAATAGATTATTAAACGCAAAGATTGCACGTTCGCAACTAAAAGATGGATACTCGAAGGCGTGAACACCTTCGATCCCCACGGCCCCGCAGGTTTCGATCCGAAGACTGCCGAAAGCCCGGCCGACGGGGTCGACGACGTTGATGCGGCGATGCGTGCCGCCCGCGTGTTCCTGGCCGTTATTGCCCAGTCGGTGGCAGAGGTTGAACATCGCGTTAACTCTCCCCAGTTGCGCGTCCTGGTCCTCATAGCGACCCATGGCCCGCAAAATCTCGGTGCTGTGGCGGCGGACCTGGGCGTCCATCCCTCAAACGCCACCAGGACCTGTGACCGGCTAGTTGCTGCCGGCTTACTGGATCGCACGGACAACCCGGCGGACAGGCGGTATCTCCTGCTTGCCCTCAGTGCGCAGGGTAAGGAGCTGGTGGATACGGTGATGGAGCACCGGCGCACCGCGATTATGGGCGTTATGAACCGGATGCCACCCGGATTGCGCGCAACGTTGGGGCCAGCGTTGGATGCCTTTGCAGAAGCGGCCGGGGAAGTTACCGACGATGAGCGCTTCGCCCTGGTCTTGGACGATGGGCCGTTGCAGGACCCGTCTGAGGCTGGGAACGTTGTCATCGTGCCTCCAACGCGCTGAACGCTAATGCCAGGGCTGCGTCGATGCCAGCCGGTCTGCGCCAACGCCGATCTCCACAGGCCAAAGCGACCATCGTGGCCGCATGGGCTAAATCGACGAGTGCACCGCAACGGTGCCAGGTCTTCACACCCTGCGTCGTCGGTCCTGCACCGGCCAGCAAGAGGGCCTGCACTACGTGCCGGGCACCGAGAACACGCATGAGCACCACCGCGCCCGGTGAAGGTGTGGTTCCGGTGACGGTCCGGTAGAGCAGTTGGGGCCGGATCAGTTGGCACACTCCCAGCAAGCCACGGCAGAGCTCAAGCTTCTTCATTGCCGCACCCAGCGCCCCAGCATGGCTCCTGCAGCTGCGGCCAGTGCCAACACACTGCCTGCGGTTCCCACTGCCAGCACCCCGTGGTGTTGGGATGCCCATAGCTGGGTGCTCCGTGCTGTGGAGCGGTAGTCAAACGCGCCGTGTGTGCCGAAGTCAGTCTCCGCATCCGCCGGTTCCCACAGATTGGCCGGCTGGTCTGCTGGCCTGCGCTCCTTGGTTTGCTGCGAGGCGAACCCAGTACGGGCCAGATAAGCATCCAGGAGCCCCGGGGCTACGGCGTTCGCCAGCAGGGTTGCTGCTGTGCTGCCACCGACCCAATACTCGCGGCGCTGTGGGTGGTCAGCGGCATAGACGACGGCGCGGGCCGCCACCTCGGGCTGATAGATCGGTGGAACCGGCTGGGCCTTTTTGGGCAGCCGGGACAGGACCCAGGAGAACTGTGGGGTGTTCACGGCAGGCATTTGAACCATGGTGGTGCGGATACCGCTGTGCTCGTGGAGCAGCTCACAGCGCAGGGATTCGTTGAATCCCTGGATGGCATGTTTGGCGCCACAGTAGGCGCTTTGGAGGGGAATCCCGCGGTAGGCCAGCGCGGAACCGACCTGAACAATTGTGCCCCGGTTCCGGCTGCCCATCCGGGTCAGGGCGGCCATGGTCCCGTACACGTATCCCAGATAGGACACCGCTGTGACCCGGGCGAACTCTTCCGGTTTGATCTGTGTGAATGGGGCGAAGACGGAGGTGAAGGCGACATTGACCCACACATCGATAGGACCCAGCTCCTGCTCCACACGCTCCGCAGCCGCATCCAGAGCCGTAAAATCCGAGGTATCCACGGCCACCGTCAACGCTTTGCCCCCGGCCGCGTCAACTTCCGCTGCGGCCCCGTCGAGCCCCGCCTGGCCCCTGGCCAACAGGGCAACCGTGGCTCCCCGACGCCCGAAAGCAATGGCAGTGGCGCGGCCAATCCCACCACTGGCTCCTGTCACAACAACCACCTGGCGAACTGTTCTCATCATTACTCCTTAGGGTGATTCGTGCGTCAGAACAGAGGGTTTGGCGAGGCGTTTGGCGGCCTCCAGCATGGCGGCGTGGACGAATGCCTGCGGAAAATTACCGCGTAGCTGGCGCTGTTCGACATCGTATTCTTCGGTGAACAAGCCCGTGGTTGCGCACGCTGCACGGTTACGTTCAAACCAGTGCATCGCCTGGACCTCAAGGCCTTGCTGGTGAAGGGCCATGGCCATATCAAAGCCGCACAGCAGGAACGCCCCCTCCGCCTGCGCCAACGGGCGCCCGTCTTGGCTGAAACGGTAAAGATACCCCTCACGTCCCAGATCCGCGCGGACGGCCTCCACCGTCGCCAGGGACCGGGGATCGGTCGCCGGGATTGCGCCACGCAAAATGGGCAGGAGCAAGGATGCATCCACCCGGTCATCGGTGGGGCTTCGCTGCCACCGTCCGCTGAGGTGCAAAGAATCCCTAGCTGTGTCGGCCACGATGGCGTCTGCCAGCGACGTCCACCCCCCGCCTTGGGCCGCCGGGGCGTGGATCGCTATGCTACGCAACCCTGCGGCGCAGATCAGCCGCGAATGCGCCCACTTCTCGTTGTTGAGCTCCCAAATTCCGGCATCCGGTTCCTGCCAGCGCTCCGTGATGGCCTGAACCGCCACCTCGGCAGCCCGCCAATTCTCCAGATCCAGGCGGTCATGGGCTGCGGCAGCGGCGAGGAGCAGCAACGTCTCGCCGAAGGCATCGAGCTGGAATTGTTCATTGACCCAGTTCCCGACCTTCGCCGAACCACCCGGATACCCTGGGAGTCCAAGATCCGCTTCGTCTGGAACCCGTCCGCCGGTGACCGTATACGCCGGCTTCAGATCTGGCCCGTCCTCCAGTAGCCTGCTGGTCACGAACCGCACGGAATCATCGAGCAACGGGTAGGCGCCACACGCCGCGACAGCCTGTCCGGCGTAACACTGGTCCCGGATCCAAGCATAACGGTAGTCGTAATTTCGTTTCTCCTGGGCACGCTCGGGCAGGCCCAGGGTCGCTGCCGCCACCATGGCGCCACTGCCACCGGTCATGCCGCGCAACATGGCATAGGACTGCCGGGCATCGTCGGGGGCGATAGTGTCCAGCAGCGCCGGGACGGCGTCCTCCCAGCAACGCTCCGTTCCGGCCCACGCCGCGTCCGCATCCACCGGACCCGAGGTAAACGGCTCATCTGAAAGTTCCAACACCAGATCATGGCCACCACCAGAGGGAAGCTCCAAGCACAAGTGCAGCACGCCGTCGCGCATTGTTGCCTCCGAAGCACCGGCCAAACGCACATGCAAGTTTCCGCTGCGTCCCGTCCATACACCGTCAGCACATTTGAGCCGATTCATCCCGTATTTGCCGAAGCCAGCACCGGTTTCAAGGACCACCCTCATGGTGGCGGGACCGGAGACTGCACGCAGCCTGCGCAACAGCACTGCCGTACGCGGATCCGCTGGCTGCGCCAGTGCCTCCCGGCATTCGATGATTCCCTCGCTGGTGACCCAGCGGCTTGTCCAGATCAGTGTCCCATCCTGATAGCTGCCACCCCAGACGTACCGGGCGCTAAGGGGAGTTACCGCAAAGGTGCCGCCACCACCAATCAGGGAAGAAAAGACTGCCTCACTGTCCCAGCGCGGCACACACATCCACGCGACATCCCCGCGGGGTCCGATCAATGCCGCCCGTTGACCGTCGGCAATCATGGCGTACTCGCGCAACACGTGAGGCGATTCGGGTCCCTGAATGACGGCCGACATAACTTCACGTTAGACGCAATGATTGCGTTAACGCAATAGTTTAGTGGCTTTCACTCCCGAGAAGATTTGTGCGGCGTTGCACCGACGCCTTGGGGAAGATTCGATGCACCAGACGCCTTGCGGTCATCTATCCAACGAACTATGTTTGGCACTGTTCACTCCAGCTGAGCAGCATCTGGTGGATGTCACCATGGTGATGCGCATAGGCTGGTGCCAGCCCACATGGACCGGCTCCCAAAGGCCAAAATCCCTTGGTCTATCCTCGCCAAGAACATCCCGTTTGCCCCTTCATTTTTGTACAACGCCATCTTCTTCACAAATGAGGTGGCACTTGCCAGGTTAGTAGCTGATGACCTACGGCGGGGCTGGGTGGGGAGGTCCTGTGTCTGTGCACAAGGGTGAGCAGGATTATTGTTCCTCCGATGCAAACGGCTGAAAGCATGGCCTACGCTGGAGCCATGACTGCCGCTTCCGTCACCCTGTGTTTCTTGCTCCGCACCCACCAGGGGCACGAGGAGGTGCTGCTTGGCCGGAAGAAGACGGGTTTTGGTACCGGAAAAGTGGTGGGGATCGGTGGCCATGTGGAGCCGGGGGAGAGCGTCGAGGAGGCGATCTGCCGCGAGGTGGCGGAAGAATCCGGCATTACGGTCATGCCCCAAGACCTGATCCCCGCTGGCACCGTGGATTTCGTGTTCCCCGCCAAGCCCGCCTGGGACATGTTCACCACGGTCTTCCTGGGCCGTGCCTTCACCGGGGAAGCTGCCGAAAGTGACGAGATTGCACCCCAGTGGTATCCGGTGGGCCAACTGCCCGCAGATCAGATGTGGGCCGACGCCGTCCACTGGCTTCCGGCGTTTCTCTCCGGCGGGCGCGGGCACTGGCGTGTGGTGCTCAATCCTGACAACGAAACCGTCGCCTCCAGCACGCACACCTTAGAGAGCTAAGGACCAGGCTACGGCTTGGCGACAGTCAGCAGAAACGCTGAATCCTCCAGGGCATCCACGGAGTGACGCGCCACGGGAACCACCAAGTGGTCACCCGGCGAACCCTCCCACCTGACTTCCCCGGACACGAGCACGATTCGCCCGGTCAGGACCTGGACGGTGGCCTCACCAGGATTATCGTGCTCATCAAGTGAGGAGCCGGCCGTGAGGGCAACGACTGTTTGACGCAAAACACATTCGTGCCCGCCATAAACCGTCCGTGCGCTGCGCCCGCTGTTCTTGGTTTTGGCAGCCCCCAGCAGTTCCCTGGCCAGTGCCGTTAACGATGACTTCTCCATGATGCTCCTTCAGACGAGCCAAGATAGGTGACTGAGCTCACCTTACCTTGCTGGCGGCGTCCGCGATGCTATCCGAGGTGACGTTCGTCCACTCCGTTATAGGCGCTGAGGGGGCGGATCAGCGAGTTGGCTGCGCGTTGTTCCATGATGTGGGCGGTCCACCCTGTGATGCGCGAGGCGATGAAGATGGGCGTGAACATGTCGGTGTCAAAACCCATCAGGTGGTATGTGGGCCCGGCAGGATAGTCGAGGTTGGGCTTGATGTTCTTGGCCTCGTCCATGGCCTGCTCCAAACCGTCGTAGAGTCCCAACATTTCCGGCCGGTCAAAGTGCTCGATCATCATATCCAGCGCAGCCTTCATGGTGGGCACACGGGAATCACCGTTCTTGTACACGCGGTGGCCGAACCCCATGACCTTCTTCTTTTTTTCCAGGGCGTCCTCCATCCACGCCTTGGCGCGAGTGGCGGCCTCCAGCCGTGATTCCTCCTTGCGAATGCCAATCTCGTCAAAGGTGTGCATGACCGCCTCGTTGGCACCCCCATGCAGCGGGCCCTTCAGCGCGCCAATGGCGCCGGTAACGGCCGAGTGCAGGTCCGACAGCGTGGAGGTGATGACCCTGGCGGTGAACGTTGAGGCGTTGAAGGAGTGCTCCGCGTACAGCACCATGGACACGCGGAACGCGTTCACTACTTCGGGGGCAGCCTCCTCACCAAACGTCATCCACAGGAAGTTCTGTGAATAGTTCAAGTCGTCCCGGGGCGGGACTACCGCCAAGGCACGACGGCGGCGCTGGTCGTAGGCGACGACCGCCGGGAACTGCGCAAAAAGGGATTTTGCCTTCTCGAGCTCGGCCTCCGGGGAGGAGTCCTTCGCCAGGGGATCGTTGGCGCCCATGACCGAGACCGCAGTCCGGCCCACATCCATGGGGTGGCAGTCGAGAGGGAGCAGGTCGATGGCAGCTTTCACGCGGGAATCCAGCGCCCGGTTGGCGCGTTCGAACGCCTCGAACAGTGTTAGTTCCGCCTCCGTGGGAAGCTCGCCCGTCCACAGCAACAACGCGACTTCCTCAAAGGAGACCTTGGCGGCGAGTTCCTGGACAGGGTAGCCGCGGTACAGCAGGGAATTCGAGTCGGGATTGACCTTGGAGACGGCTGTGTAGTCGGCCACCACCCCGGCAAGACCCTTGCGTACTTCTTCTTCACTCACAGTATGCACTCCTTCTTAAAAACGGCTTTGTTGACCTAGAGGTTCGCGTTGTTGGTATCAATGTCCAAGCTGGGGACCTGGAAGTTGAAGATTCCTGTATCAAACTGGTTATACGCCTCATAGTCAACCAGATCGTAAAGGCGCGCCCGCGTCAGCATCTGCGGAACGGCGGCTTCCTGGGTCCCATCCACTGCAATGGCGTCCAAAACACGCTCGGCCGCCCCCATGGCGCTGCGCAAGAGTGTCACCGGGTAGATAACCATGGCCACCCCGGCCGCAGCCAATGCGTCACGAGTGAATAGCTCACTCTTGCCGAACTCGGTCATGTTCGCCAGCACCGGAACATCCACCGCCTTACAAACTGCCTCAAATTCGGCAACAGACTTCATGGCCTCTGGGAAGATCGCGTCTGCCCCGGCATCCACGAGGGCCTTGGCCCGGTCAATGGCGACCTGCAAACCCTCCACGGCCCGAATGTCGGTGCGGGCCATTATCAGGAAGTTCAGATCGCGGCGGGCATCAGCCGCGGCGGCGATCCGCTTGACCGCCGTGTCCAAATCCACCATGTTCTTGCCGTCCAGGTGACCACAGCGCTTGGGGTTGAACTGGTCCTCAATATGGCAGCCAGCCAGCCCCGCGTTCTCCAGTTCCTGGATGGTGCGGGCCACGTTCATGGGCTCGCCAAAGCCGGTGTCCGCGTCTATCAGGCACGGCAGGTCCGTCATGCGGGCAATCTGCCCGCCTCGGGCGGCCACCTCGGTCAGCGTCGTCATGCCAATGTCGGGGAACCCCAGCTCATTGGCGAGGACCGCGCCCGAGATGTAGACGCCGTCGAACTTCTTCTCCTCGATCAACCGTGCCGAGAGAGGGTTGAACGCGCCCGGGAATTGCACCGCAGCGCCGGGCACCAGCATGGCGCGCAGGTCCCGTCGCTTCTGCTCGGGGGTCTTCTTGGAGAACAACATTTAGAACAGCCCCTTGGGTGCTGCCGCCAGATCGATGATGCCGGGCGCGGCAGTGATGTTTAGCTGGCCCAGCTCACCCGCGGCCAGGGTGGGCAGCTTCTGCGCTGCTGCGATGAAGCGGTTGATCTCAGCTTCGGCAACCACGCCGGCGGCCAGTGTGCGGAACTTGTTGATGTACTGCTCCCGTGCGAAGGGGCGGGCGCCGAGCGGGTGGGCGTCCGCCACGGCGATGGAATCGGTGATGACGGTGCCGTCGTTGAGCGTGATGACCACGGTACCGCCGAAGGCCTTCTCGGTGATGTCCAGGGAGTGGTAGCGGCGCGTCCATTCGGCGTCTTCCTCCGTGGTGACCTTGTGCCACAGCTCCACGGTGTCGGGTCGGGCAGCACGCTCGGGGGCGTAGGAGTCAACGTGGTGCCATGAACCGTCCTGCAGGGCCACCGTGAAGATGTACGGGATGGAGTGGTCCAGGGTTTCCCGTGATGCGGTGGGATCGTACTTCTGCGGGTCGTTGGCGCCGGAGCCGATCACGTAGTGGGTGTGGTGGCTGGTCTGGATCAGCACGGACTTCACATTGGCCGGGTCCGCGGTTTCGGGGTGTTCGCCGTGCAGCTTACGGGCCAAATCGATCCACGCCTGAGCCTGGTACTCGGCCGAGTGCTCCTTGGTGTAAGTGTCCATGATGGCGCGCTTGGCCTCGCCGTCGGCCGGCAGCGGCACGGTGTACTGGGCGTTGGGGCCGTCCAGCATCCAGGCGATGACACCGTCTTCGCCTTCGTAGATCGGGACAGGGGAGGTCTGGCCTCGCATGGCACGGTCGGCCGCCTCAACGGCCATCTTGCCGGCGAAGGCGGGGGCGTGCGCCTTCCAGGTGGAGATTTCACCCTTGCGTGACTGGCGGGTTGCCGTGGTGGTGTGCAGGCCCTGGCCAACTGCTTGGAAGATGGTCTCCACCTCAAGGCCGAGCAAGGTGCCGATCCCGGCGGCGGCGGACGGACCCAGGTGGGCGACGTGGTCGATCTTGTGCGCGTGCAGGCAAATGGCCTTGACCAGGTCCACCTGGATCTCGTAGCCGGTGGCGATGGCGCGGACCAGGTCTGCACCTGAGGCGCCCGTGTGCTGGGCGACGGCGAGGATCGGGGGAATGTTGTCTCCCGGGTGCGAGTACTCGGCGGCCAGGAACGTGTCGTGGTAGTCGAGCTCGCGCACGGCCACGCCGTTGGCCCAGGCGGCCCATTCGGGGGACACAAGCTCGCCAATCCCGAAGATGTTAGCCCCGGATCCGCCGGTGGACGGTGCATGTGCCAGGGCCTGGGCGCGGGCGGCAACGATGGGCCCACGGTTCAGGGAGGCGATGGCCACAGAAGCGTTGTCGATGACACGGTTGATGATCATGTCGGTGACCTCATCCGTAACAGCCACGGGATCGGCGGCAACCTTGGCGATCTTGTACGCCAGCTGGTCTTCGTGGGCCAGGTTCTCGTCGCTCTTGTACACACGAACGTGGTGATCGATGGTCATGGTGTTCCTTTCTAAGGAGAATCGAAAATTGTTGGGGAAAGTCTTAGCGTGCCGTGCTCAGCAGGTGGCGCAGGCTGTTATCCAAGTGGACGGTTGTGGCTGCGCTGGCCACGACCGGGTTTCCATGGGCAATCGCCAGGGCAATCGACGCGTGTTCGCGTGCGGCGTCGCGAAGCCGGGCCGGATTGTCCTTGCCCAGCCGCCGGACTCGCACCAGGTGGATGCGCAGGTTTTTCAGGGCCTGGCTCAGGTAGTGATTTCCAACCGCGGCATCCACTGCACTGTCCAACTCGCCTGCCAGCCGGTAATAGTCGGTGCGGCTGGGGTCATTATCTGTGAGGAGCTCACCAGCGTTCGTGAGTTTTTGGTGCAGGGCCAAAAAGATCTCTGGATCGCAGAGTTTGGCTGCGAGTTCTGCTGCACGGCATTCCAAGGCAGAACGCAGCTCAAAAAGCTCATCGAGGTGGTCAAGGGAGATTTCGCTGACCACGGTGCCGCGCCCACTCTGTGGTTCCGTCAGACCCTCGGCACCCAACCTGGCAAGCGCCTCCCGGATGGGGGTGCGGGAAACGCCGAGCCGTTCCGAGAGTTCAACCTCACCCAGTACGGTGCCGGGCTTGAGGCGCCAATTGATGATGTCACTATGCAACGACGCATAGGCGCGTTCACTGGCTCGCATGGCACTCCTTGTCCGGGTGGCACCGGCGCCACGGCGCCCGGTAAAGCAGATGAGATCAACAGTACCCTCCCAGTGTATACAGAAAATGGGTCAATAGGGCGTAGGTGCCAACATTTCTCTGTAAATCACTAATTTGTGTATACATAGTGGGTTGTCAACGACACTGAAACAACACTAGTATGGCTCACATCACATCAACGTGGATGGAGCACAAACCATGGGCCAGAACATCATCGGCTACCGGGACGAATACCAACGCAGCCTCGATGACCCCGAGGGGTTCTGGCTCGACGCTGCCCAGGCTGTGGAATGGACGGTTCCCCCTACCCAGGCTTTCGACGGCGGACAAGGGCCCGCAGGTCGCTGGTTCCCGGATGGTGAGATGAACACCGCCTACAACGCCCTGGATCGCCACGTTGCGGCCGGCCGTGGCGAGCAACCGGCCCTCATTCATGACTCAGCGATGACAGGCGCCCAGCGAAGCTATAGCTACAGCGAGCTGACCGATCAGGTGGCCCGCTTCGCCGGCGTGCTCCGGGCCCAGGGCGTGCGCAAGGGGGACCGGGTGCTGATCTACATGCCCATGATCCCGGAGGCGGCCATCGCCATGTTGGCGGCAGCACGACTGGGTGCCATCCACTCGGTGGTGTTTGGGGGCTTCGCTGCCAGTGAGCTGGCCACGCGCCTCAAGGACGCCACACCCGTGGTGCTTGTGACCACCACCGGCGGCCTGGAACCGAACCGCGCCATAGAGTACCTGCCCACGGTTCACGAGGCGCTCACAAAAGCTGGCACCCCGGAGCTGCCCGTCATCATCAAGCACCGTGAAGGGTTCACCGGGCTGCCGGAGGGCCTTGAGCTGAACTTCACCGACTGGGACGCCGCGCTCGCCGCTGCTGAACCGGCCGAGTGCGTGCCTGTCAAGGCGAGCGACCCGCTCTACATTCTTTACACCTCCGGCACTACCGGCACGCCCAAGGGGGTAGTGCGCGACAACGGGGGACACGCCGTCGCACTTCTGTGGACCATGGCCAAGCTGTACAACATTGGGGCCGGGGACGTGTGGTGGACGGCGTCGGACGTGGGCTGGGTGGTGGGCCACTCCTACATTGTCTACGGACCGCTGCTGGCCGGTGCCACCACGCTCATGTACGAGGGCAAGCCCGTGGGTACCCCGGACGCCGGCGCGTTCTGGCGCGTCATCGAGGCGCACCGGGTCAAGGCGTTGTTCACGGCGCCGACCGCCCTGCGCGCCATCCGCAAGATGGACCCGGAGGCTGCACTGCTCAAGAAGTACGACGTCGGCACTCTACAAACGCTGTTTACCGCCGGTGAGCGGTTGGACACCGACACCTACCACTGGGCCAAGAAGGTGCTCGGGATCCCCGTCGTGGACCACTGGTGGCAGACCGAAACCGGATGGGGCATTGTGGGCAACCCGCAGGGCATGGACCCGCTGCCCATCAAGGCCGGCTCGCCGTCGCTGCCGCTACCCGGCTACGACCTGCGCATCCTAGACGGGTTCGGGGAGGAAGTGGCTGCCGGGGAGGAGGGCAACATTGTGCTGGCCCTTCCGCTGCCCCCGGGCACGCTGACCACCTTGTGGGGCAACGACCAGCGCTATGTCGATTCATACTTGGGCGCCTTCCCCGGCTTTTACGCCACCGGGGATTCCGGCTACCGGGACGGGGACGGCTACGTGTTTGTTATGGGCCGCACGGACGACATCATCAACGTCGCCGGGCACCGGCTGTCCACCGGCGCCATGGAACAAGTCGTGGGCACTCACCCGGCCGTCGCCGAATGCGCCGTCATCGGTGTGGTCGATGCGCTGAAGGGGCAAAAGGCCATGGGCTTTGTGGTGCTCAAGGCCGGGGTCTCGATCGATCCGGAGGTGCTGGAGCGCGAGCTGGTGGCGCTGGTGCGGCGCGAGATCGGGCCCGTGGCCGACTTCAAGAACGCCGTCGTTGTGGATGCGCTGCCCAAGACCCGTTCCGGGAAGATCCTGCGCAAGACCATGCGCCAGATTGCCGACGGCGAGCAGTACACGGTGCCCTCCACCATTGAGGACCCGGCCGTCATCGAGGTGTTGGCCCCGCTGCTGCTCGCCACGCGGGCACCACAGTAGGGGCAGGCCTTCACGGTCGGGACCAGCGAAACTCCAATTCGGGCCGGCCTGGCGAGCCGTGCCGGGGAGCCTTGACAGCCGAGCCGGTCTCCGCCAGGTGGTCCAGGTAGCGTCGGGCCGTGACTCTGGACATGGCCAGCCCTGCCGCTGCTTCGGTGGCGGATGCTGGCATCGTCTGCGCTCGCAGCCAGTCGGCCACGGCGCCAAGCGTCTGCGGCAGCATACCCTTGGGCAACTGCAGCTTTCCGGTCGGTCGCAGTGCCGAAAGTGCCCGGTCGATGGCGTCCTGCGAGGTGTGTGTACGGTCCGCCAACACGTCGTGGTAGGCCCGGTAGCTCTCGAGCTTTTCCCGAAACGCGGCAAAGGTGAAGGGCTTGATCAGGTACGCCGTAATGCCCAGTGCGATGGCCGAGCGCACTACCTGCATGTCCCGCACAGCCGTGATGGCCACGACATCCGGAACCAGCCCCAGCCCGTGGATGCGCCGCAGCAGGTCCAGCCCGTGCCCGTCGGTCAGGTTCATATCCAGCAGGATTAGCTGAATTGGGGAGGTGGCCGGGTCGTTGAATGCAGCCAGCGCCGCGCCCATGCCGTGGGCCTCGGCCACCACCTCAAAGCCGTCCAGCCGCCGCACGTAGTCGGCGTGCGCGGCGAGGGCGATGGGCTCGTCGTCCACCACAAGCACCCGGATTGGTGCGGGGCCGATCACGGGGTTGCCTGCGCGGTTCCAGTAGGTGAGCCCGCGGCGGCCGGTCCGGCGGCGTCCGAGAGGGGCACGACGGCGGTCATGACGGCGCCGCCGTCGTTCTCACCGATGATGGTGCCTCCGAGAGCGGCAGTGGCGCGGCGAATCAGGGCGATCCCATAACCGCGTCCGCCCGGCACCACCGACGTCTTGCCGGTGGTGCCAATCCTGCCGAGCACATCCAGGTCGGTGGTGGGCAGTCCCGGTCCGTTGTCGGCGACCGTGATGGTCAGAGCTCCGTCGGCCACCAACAGGTCCACCCACACGGTGGGCCCGGCTGGCCCGCGGGTCCCTCCCGCCCCGGCGGCCGCGTCGATGGCGTTGTCCACCAGGTTGCCCAACAGCGTCACGAGGTCGCGGGCATCAAGCCTATCCGGAGGCATGGTGCCGGAGGCGGTGAGCTCAAGGCGCACGCCGCGTTCGTCCGCTTGGGCGCGCTTGCCAAGCAGCAGGGCCGCCAGGAACGGTTCGTCCAGAGTACCCACGGACTCCCCGCCAAGCCGGACGCTCTCCGAGAGTTCGGCGGCGGCAAAGTCCAGGGCTTCGCCGGCCCGGTCCAGCTCGATCAGGGAGATGATGGCGTGGAGCCGGTTCGCGTGTTCGTGTGTTTGGGAGCGCAGCGCCTCCACCAGGGTCTGGGTGCTGCTGAGGCTGCCGGCCAGGCTGGTCAGTTCGGTGTGGTCGCGGAAGGTCGCCACCGTCCCGGCGGGGGTGCTGCTGCCCGGGGCCCGGGCGGGGCGCTGGCTGACCACCAGCAGCCGGTCCCCGGCAAGGTGGACCTCGTCTGTGGCGGTGCGCCCGCTGCGCAGCAACTCCCGGAGCGAGCCGGGCAGGTCTAGGGCGTCCAGCTGCGGCGATGCGGCGGGGTCTATGCCCAGCAGCAGGGCTGCGTGGTCGTTGTACAGCACCATGGTGCCGCCAGTGTCGACCAGGACTAGGCCCTCGCGCACCGAATGCAGTACAGATTCGTAGTAGGCGAACAGCTGCCCGAGCTCCGCGGGCCCCCAGCCGAAGGTCACACGCTTGAGGTAGCGGCCCAGGGTCCATGCAGCCAGCGAGCCAGCGAGCAGCAGCGCTGCTGCCAGGCCCAGCACCTCCGGCAGCCTGGCCGCGGCCAGCACCTCGACGTTGTGCACTGTCACCCCGGCGGACACCATGCCCACCACCGTACCGGCCGCATCCTTGATGGGCACGATCGCCCGCACGGAGGGCCCCAGTGTGCCGGCCGTAGTCTCAACAAAGGCCTGGCCCGCCTGCGCCTGCTTGATCGATCCGGAGTAGGTGCCTCCGATCCGGGCCGGGTCCGGGTGGGTCCAGCGCACCCCGTCCGGGCTCATCATGGTGACAAAATCGACGCCGGCGTTGCCCATGGCGGCCCGGGCCCAGGGCTGCAGCACGGCGGAGGGGTCCGGCGACGCCGCGGCCGCCACAGCCAGGGGCGAATCCGCCATGGATGTGGCGACGGAGAGCATGCGCTGACGGGTCTGCTCATAGCTGCGGGAGCCGGCGTCGGAGACCATGACAGCGGCAAAGGCCGCAGTCAGTACGACGGTGAACAGCAGGTTCCCCAGAAACAGCCTGCGGGCAATGCTCCAGCGGTGCCACAACATGGAAAAACCTTTCGTGCGACCAATATGAACACAACCGTGAGGCGGGTCACTTTCCCGGGCAGTCTTGTGTGAGGCGGATCGCATGCCACCTACCAATGCTAACCACCGAAGATCACAAGGAGTGACCATGAGCTCTCAACGAAGAGGGACGCCCGCCGCGGCCAAGCGCCGCCGGCTGGACAAGACCCACTGGCTGTACATCGCCGTCATCGCGGCCGTGGTCCTGGGGGCGGCCATCGGATTGCTGGCCCCCGAGACCGGGAAGGCGCTCAAACCGCTGGGGACCATGTTCATTGCCCTGATCAAGATGGTCATTGCGCCGATCATCTTCTGCACCCTGGTGCTCGGTGTCGGCTCCATCGCCAAGGCCGCCACTGTGGGCAAGGTGGGCGGGCTGGCGCTGCTGTACTTCATGACGATGTCCACCGTCGCGCTGGGCATCGGGCTGGTGGTGGGCAACATCATCCACCCCGGCTCCGGACTGCACCTGAAGCCGTACTCGGCAGCCGCCTCCGCCGATGAAAACCCGACCGTGAAATTCCTCATGGGCATGATCCCGGGCGATATCCCGGTGCTGCCGACCCTGGTCCTGGCCTTGCTAGTGGGCTTTGCGCTGCAGTCCCTGGGCCAGGCAGGCGAGCCCGTGCTCAATGGTGTCCGGCACATCCAAAAAGTCGTGTTCAAGCTGATGATGATGATCATGTGGGTGGCCCCTGTGGGCGCCTTCGGTGCCATTGCCGCAGTCGTCGGTGCCACCGGCTGGGCCGCGATCGGCTCCATGGCCATCCTGATGGGCGCCTTCTACCTGACCTGCGCCCTGTTCATCGTGATCATCCTCGGTTCGATCCTGCGCCTGGTCACCGGCCTGAACATCTTCACCCTGATGCGCTATCTGGCCCGCGAATACCTGTTGATCTTCGCCACCTCCTCCTCCGAGTCGGCTCTGCCGCGCCTGATGGCGAAGATGGAGCACGCCGGCGTGTCCAAACCAGTCGTGGGCATCACCGTCCCCACCGGCTACTCCTTCAACCTTGACGGCACCGCCATCTACCTGACCATGAGCGCGTTGTTCATCTCCACCGCCATGGGCATCCCGATGAACCTGGGTGAGCAGATCGGGCTGCTGGTGTTCATGGTGATCGCCTCCAAGGGCGCCGCTGGCGTGACCGGGGCCGGGCTGGCCACACTGGCCGCCGGGCTCGCCGCGCACAAGCCGATCCTGCTCGACGGCATGGGCGTGATCGTGGGAATCGACAAGTTTATGTCCGAGGCAAGGGCCCTGACCAACTTCACCGGCAACGCCGTCGCCACCTTGCTCATCGGCAAGTGGACTCATGAACTGGACCTGGACCAGGCCCGTGCCGTGCTCTCCGGCCAGGACCCCTTCAATGAGGAATCCATGGACGACGGAGACCACGGCTCCGCGGGTGGGGACAGCGCCAGCGCCACGGCAGAAGGCTCCGCGGTTCCCGTTGCGCACGACGACGAAAGGGTTCCGGCCGGGGTGTAAATCGTGCCGACAAGCGACGGTGTTCTGCCACGGGGGCCGTTGTGGTGATTCGCCGCTGGCCGGCCACCGGCGAATCACCACAACGGCCCCCGGGCTTCGCCAAGCCGTCCGAAACGGCAGGGTAGGCGGAGGGAGTTACTGGGCCAGGGCGTGTACTTCGGCCTCGCTACCCTCCGCCGGTGCCACCGTCTCGTCCGCAGGATCTTGTACCTGCGTGCCGAGGTGGCCGCGGGTGAGTTTATTCATGATGAGCGCGATCGCGCCGTCGCCGGTGACGTTCGTTGCCGTCCCGAAGCTGTCCAGGGCGATGTACGCCGCAAACATCAGGCCCACCTCGACCTCTCCGAAGCCGAGCATCTGCGCGAGCAGGCCCGCGGCGGCGGCGATGGCGCCGCCGGGTACGCCCGGGGCGGCGATCATCATGACGCCGAGCATCAGGATGAACGGAAGATAGGCCCCGAAGGAGACGTCGCCACCGGTGAGAAGCAGTACGGCGATCGAGAAGCAGGTGATCTTCACCATCGAGCCGGACAGGTGGATCGTGGCGCACAACGGGATAACGAAACCGGCAACCGAGTCCGACACGCCGTTCTTCTTGGCCGAGGCGAGCGTGACCGGAATCGTTGCGGCGGACGAGGACGTGCCAAGTGCCGTGAAGTAGGCGTCGCGCATGTTCCACAGTGCCTTGAACGGGTTGATGCCGGACATCCCGCCCGCCACCGAGTACTGGGCGAGCAGGACGATGAAGGTCAGCCCAAAGGACACAAGTGCCACGAGAAGGAACTTCGTAACGACAGTCATCGCCGAACCGCTCGCTGAGAGATCCATGAAGATGCCGAAGATGAACAATGGCAGGGCGGGCACGATGATGCGCCGGATCACGGACTCGATGACGGTGCGGAACTCGACGGCTCCGCGAAAAAGAACCTTGCTGTGGAAAGCCGTGATGCCAATACCGAGGATGAAAGCGAGCATGAGTGCGCTCATGACACCGATCACCGGCGGCAGGACGATCTCTGTCGCCGACTCACCTGCGCTGGCCACCACTGTGAGGTACGGCGTGAAACCGGAACCCGACTCTTCGCCGAACCCTTCAAGTCCGCCGCCTGAGAGCGTCGAGGTGAACAGCCACCGGCTCACGAAGTAGGCGAGCAGTCCGGCGAGGACCGTGGAGCCATACGCGATCATGGCCGTGATCCCGAGCCACTTCCCGGCACCCTTGCCAAGTTCGGCGATTGCGGGCATGACCAGCCCCAAGATGATCAATGGAACGACAAAGCCCAGGAAACCCGAGAAGATCGAATTGTAGGTCAGGAACACCCCGCCGAGCCACACTGGCATGACGGGGCCGGTCAGAATACCCAAAACAATGGCGATGATAATCCAGCCGAGCAGGGGGATCGATTTCAGCAGCTTCAAGGTGGTCCTCAGGTCGGAGGGATCGGGACGCGCGGGTATGCGCAAGGTGTTTGTGGCGCCGGACACGCCTGAGCAATACTAGACGGTGTGGGGCAGAGCACGTAATCGGCTGCGGGGTTAGCGCATGGATTGCCGGCTATTTGGCGGAAACCGCGGGCGTGCCAAAAAGGCCCGGATTCTTGGCCGACTTCGGCTTGCGCACGTGAGTGCCCCACTTGTAGGTCAGTAGCGTCAGGGACAGCTGGATCGGGAACGCGATGGCTGGGACGCCGCCGGAAATCAGGCAGATAAGCACCGGCAGTAATACGATCAGCGTCAGGTCCGGCCCGATCAAAAAGGACCTGATGGCGCCGGTGGGTATGGGCCCGGTGGGGGATGCGACCGCGGGCATGTTCCAGTCGGGGGCCGGACGGAAGCCTGCCCGCAGGGTGGCCGCACCCAGACCCGGGCCGGCCAGCAGGGACAGCACCAGTAGCGCGGGGGAGCCCACCCCCAGGGCGAGCAGCAGCCCGAAGCAGACCGGAGCCCACACGGTCATGACCGTCGCGGGAACCACGTAGTGGACCAGACGCACCGTCTTGGCCGGCAGGGGCATCAGGGCGTCAACGGCTGGGTTGCCGGCAGAAAAGCGGGCCGTTGCGCCCATGGTTGTCGCCGCAATGTAGGCGCACAAGAACACCGCCACGGCGATCAGCACGGCATTGCCGAGGAACTCCACGGATGCCAGCGAGGCGGGAATGACTGCCAGCACCACCACCCGCAGCAACATGGCGGGGGAGCGCAACGCCATGGTGGCGTGGGTGCTGATCAGCGTCTTCACGCTGCGCGAAAGCAAGGTGCCGTTTTTGAAGATCAGCTTGAGCCGGATTCTGCTGGAGCCCGTGGAGGGTGCGGCGCCTAGGGACCGGGAGAGTTCGGTGGCGTCCATGGACAGCAGTGAACCGGCCGCGTAGGCGCCGGCGGCGGCGCTGGACTTCAGCGCGGACGTGGTGATCCGCTCCAAGTTCAGGTACACCAGGGCCAGCAGCCCCAGTGCCAGGGCCACCAACAGCAGGGGCCACATGGCGCCGTCGGCCACCAACAGGGGCCAGCTGGTGGGCAGGTATTCCAGCCATGCCGTGTTGGCGCCGGTGATGGCGCCGGCGCCGGCCACATTGTTGTACAGGGCCGTGGCCACCAGGGTCAGCGGGGCGAGCACGGTGATGGTGCCGGTGACCTTTTTCAGCCACTTGCCCGATCCGGTGATCTGGCACCAGGCGGCCAGGCCGAACAGCAGCCATGCCAGGCCGATGCCGCACAGGGCCGCCAGGGCAATGCTGCCCGGGGTAGGGGAGAAAGCCATGCCCAAAGCCAGGGGGACGGCCACGGCGATGGCCGCCCCTGTCGGCCAAAGTAGCGACTTCAAGAACCCCGGCTGGATGAACCCCCGGCGGCGCACGGGCAGTCCCAGCCACCAAGCAGTTTGCGGCAGGGTCATGGCCACCGGACCCATGTTCATTTCCACCGACAGCAGGGCCGCGGCCAGCGTCAGCAGCACGGTGGCGCTGGCCTGCAGCAGTGTCACCGAGTGAAAACCGGGGGCGACGGCGGAGGCCAGCAGCACCGATTCGTCTCCCACGCCCAGGCTGTGGCGCAGTGCAACGATGAGCGCCCCGGCCATAGTCAGCAGCGTCAGGGCACCGAGGAGGGAGGTATAGACCTCGGAAATGAGCTCCATGAGCCCGCCTTGGGTGCGGCTGAGCCCGGCCCGGAATGTGTACTGGCGGATTTCCTTGGCGGAGAAGCGTTCGCTGGTTTGCATATTTGCCATGGTCAAGGGGGCCTAGTCCGTGTGCGGGTTCTCGGAGGAGATTGCCACGGCCGCCTGGGCTGGAGTCATGGCGTGGATGGTGTCGGCGATGAACAACGCCTTCGTGGCCACTGTGGACAGGAAATCAGGGTCGTGGGTGACCACCAGCAATGCCAGCCCCTCGTCTACCTCGGCCCGCAATCGGGTGGCGAGGCGGTGCCGCATGGCCGTGTCCAGCCGCTGCTCCGGTTCGTCTAGGACCAGCAGGGAGCGGGGGCGCACAAACGCCGAAGCCAGCAGCATCCGCCGTCGCTGTCCCGAGGAAAGGTTGTACGGCCGGGACGTGGCCAAGGCGGCAAGGCCAAAGAACTCCAGCTCGGAGGCGATCACTTCCTCAACGTCCTGTACCCCGTGCCCCGCGGAGACAATAGCTAAGTGTTCCTCCACGGTGAGGGCGGGGAAGAAGGCGTCGTCGTCAAAGACCACCGCCACTTCGCGGCGGAAGTCCAGGGTCCTGTCGTCCACTTCCGCGCCGTTGATCAAAGCGGTTCCGGAGACGGCCTCGAGCTGGCCCACCACGGTTTTCACCACTGTGGACTTCCCGGCGCCGTTCGGGCCCACCAGGGCCAGTGCCTGCCCGGCGTGCAGGCTGAAACTGACCACCCCGCACACTGCTGTGGTGCCGTAACCGGCCTGCAATTTTTCGGCGCGGACCACATCTTTGCGCCGTGGGACAGTGGTGTTGGCGGGGCTCGTTACTTTGCTCATCATTTCGAAGTATAGGCGGACCCCGGGAACGTTCAGGCTCCACTTGAGGGTCAAGGCTCAAAACGCAGTAGAGGCAAATGGCCAAAAGATGGCGCCGGCACCCGGTAACGTAGTACGTGGTAGCGGTGAATCATGCAAGCGGCGAAAGTGTGGACTGATAGGTGAGCAACGAGCAGGGTGCAACGGCACTTGCCGGCGAAGATGTACTGGGCCCCACAGGGCGTCCCGTGACGGAATTTCCTGAACCTCCCGTCCTCACCTCGCATGGCCCCGCACGCATCATCGCCATGGTCAACCAAAAAGGTGGCGTGGGAAAAACGACGTCGACCATCAACCTGGGTGCCGCATTGGCCGAGGCCGGGCGCAAGGTTCTGCTGGTGGACTTTGACCCGCAGGGCGCCCTGTCCGCCGGGTTCGGTACCAACCCCCACGAGCTGGACGTGACCGTGTACAACGTGCTGATGGACCGCAAGGTGGACATCCGCGACGCCATCATCCACACCGATGTTGAGAACATTGACATCCTGCCGGCCAACATTGACTTGTCCGCAGCGGAAGTCCAGCTCGTCAACGAGGTGGCTCGCGAACAAGTCCTGGCCAGTGCGCTGCGGAAGGTCGAAGACGACTACGACGTGGTCCTGATCGACTGCCAGCCCTCCCTAGGCCTGCTCACGGTTAACGCCCTGACCGCCGCCCACGGCGTCATCATCCCGCTGATCTGTGAATTTTTCGCCCTGCGCGCCGTCGCGCTCCTGGTGGAGACCATCGACAAGGTCCAGGACCGCCTGAACCCGGGCCTGCAGGTCGACGGCGTGCTGGCCACCATGTATGACGCCCGCACCCTGCATGGGCGCGAAGTCCTGGCACGCCTGGTGGAAGCCTTTGGTGACAAGGTCTTCGAGACTGTTATCAAGCGGACCATCAAGTTCGCCGACGCGTCGGTGGCCGCCGAACCCATCACCTCCTATGCGAGCAACCATCCGGGCGCGGAATCGTACCGCCGCCTGGCCAAGGAACTGATCGCCCGTGGCGGCTCGCCCTAACTTGCAGCCCACACATCACGCCGCGGGGATCGCGGTCGCAGCAGACCCGGCAAGCCCGGAGCCTGCCATCCCGTCCTCCAGTACTCGCCGATTCGAGGTCCGGCTGGAGAATTTCACGGGCCCCTTCGACTTGCTTCTGGGCTTGATTTCCAAGCACGAAATGGACGTCACCGACGTCGCCATTGCCACCGTCACCGATGAATTTATCGGCTACCTGAAGGCCCTGCAGGAGCTTGGCGGGGGATGGGTGTTGGATGAGGCCAGCGAATTCTTGGTCCTGGCGGCAACACTTCTTGACCTGAAAGCTGCCCGCCTGCTTCCTGCCGGGGAAGTGGAGAACGACGACGACCTGGCCCTTCTTGAGGCGCGTGATCTCTTGTTTGCGAGACTTTTGCAATACAAGGCGTTCAAGGAAGTGGCATCCTTGATGGGGGCCGAGCTGGAACGTGAAGCCAAGCGCTTCCCCCGCCTGGTTGGTTTGGAAACGCACTTTGCAGCCCTGCTGCCGGAACTGGTGTGGCGCCATACTCCGGAGCAGTTTGCCGAGCTGGCCGGCAAGGCCATGGAACCCAAACAGGTCGCCATCACAGAGGTGGGGCTGGCACATTTGCACGCACAACCCGTCAGCGTCCGCGAACAAGCGGCCATCGTGACGGCCATGTTGACTGCCGGCATGCCCGAACTCGGGTCAGCTGCTGCCAGTGGCTGGAAGGGACAGCAGTTTTCATTCCAGGCACTCACGGCGGACATCCAGGACACCATGGTGGTCATTGCCAGGTTCCTGGCGTTGCTGGAATTGTTCCGTGATGCGGTGATCTCCTTTGAGCAACCCCACCCACTGGGGGAACTGTTAGTGCGATGGAGTGCAGGCGTCCGCCGAAACCTGCTCACGGACAGTGATTTTGACGATGAACAGCATTCCCCGCACCGGCTTGGGGAAGTAGAAGGGGAAAGCCCGTGAGCGCAGAATATGAGCCGGCAGCGCCGAAGCCACGTGACGATGGGCAAGCGGAAAATTTCGCTTCCGGAGCTGGGTTGGAGGCGCCCGACGGCGTTCGGGCCGCGTTGGAAGCGGTGCTCATGGTGATCGATGAACCGGTCTCCGAGGAGCGGCTGGCCGCCGTGGTGGGTCTGCCCACGGCCACCATACGTGACCAATTACACGAACTGGCACGGGAGTACGACGGCTATACTAAGGAAGGTGACGCCATACCGGTGCGCGGTTTTGAACTTCGGCAACTCGCCGGAGGCTGGCGTGTTTACTCACGCCCCGCGTATTCCGAGATCGTGTCACAGTTTGTTGTGGACGGCCAGACGGCCCGGCTCACGCAGGCAGCCTTGGAGACCTTGGCGGTGATTGCTTACCGCCAACCTGTTTCGCGAGCCCGGGTTTCCGCCATTCGTGGCGTGAACGTGGACTCGGTGGTGAGGACGTTGGCGCAGCGCGGCTTGATTGAGGAAGTGGGCACCGACCCGGTGTCAGGGGCATTTTTGTACCGCACCACAGCGTACTTTCTGGAACGGTTGGGGATTGGGAGCGTGGATGAGTTGCCGCAGATCGCACAGCACTTGCCTGGTCTGGAAAACCTCCACGAGATTGAGAATGCACTCCTGTAACCACGTATAACGCCAGCCCCGCAGCACCCCTGAACACTCTTGAAACACCCACTTTTTAGCACCACAACATTTAGCATTAAGGACAAACCAATGACACCGTCGCCCCGTTCCGGGAGCTCTTCCGGGCAGAATCAGCCGCGAGGAGGCAACCCGCGCTCCGGCGCACCCAAATCCGGTGGGTACAAGGGTGGCTCCGGCGCACCCCGCTCCGGCGCGCCCCGCTCCGGCGCGCCCAAATCCGGTGGGTACAAGGGTGGCTCCGGCGCACCCCGCTCCGGCGCGCCCCGCTCCGGCGGCTATGAGGGCTCCGGCACGCCCCGCTCCGGCGGCTATGAGGGCTCCGGCACGCCCCGCTCCGGCGGCTATGAGGGTTCTGGAGTCTCCCGCGCCCCGGGCTCCGGAGCTCCGCGCACCGGCGGCCCCAAGTCGGGCAGCAAGTTCGGCGGCCCCCGTACCGGTGCCAGCTCCTTCGGCGCCAGGGCAGCAGCCCGATCCGGCACAGGAGCCCAGCGGCCCTCGCAGCGCGGCGCCAAGCCGTACAAGAACGAACAGTACGGGCGCAACATGGGCCCGGTGAAGAACCGTCCCACCGAGCAGAACCGCCGCCCGGAGACCACCACCAACGACGTGGACATCCACAATGTCGACGGCGTGCGCCTGCAGAAGGTCATGGCCGCGGCAGGGGTGGCATCTCGCCGCCTGTGCGAGGACATGATCCTGGAAGGCCGCGTCCAGGTCGACGGCGTCACCGTCTCCCAGCTGGGCCTGCGTGTGGATCCGGAAACTGTGGACATCGCCGTGGATGGCATGACCATTCAAACCAACGAATCAATGGTCTACATGGTGTTCAACAAGCCCAAGGGTGTTGTCTCCACCATGGAGGACCCCGAGGGTCGTCCGTGCATCACGGACTTCCTGAAGAAGCGCCAGGCCCGTGAGCGCCTCTTCCACGTGGGGCGCCTGGACACGAGTACCGAAGGTCTGCTGCTGCTGACCAACGACGGCGAGCTTGCCAACCGTTTGAGCCACCCCAAGTACGGGGTGCCCAAGACGTACCTGGTCCAGGTCCGCGGCCCGATGGCCCAGGGCATTGGCGCACAGCTCAAGGACGGCGTGGAGTTGGAGGACGGCTGGCAAAAGGTTGACTCTTTCCGACTGGTGGACTCCACACCGGGCCACGTACTGGCCGAGGTGATTTTGCACTCCGGCAAAAACCGTATTGTGCGCCGTATGTTCGACGCCGTCGGATACCCGGTAGAGCGCCTTGTCCGTGTGAAGTTCGGCCCCATCGCCTTGGGCGACCAGCGCCAGGGCAGCGTCCGCATCCTGGGACGCCACGAAGTGGGCCACCTGATGGCAGAAGTGGGAATGTAGGCAGCGGATGAATCCTACTCATCTGCTCGGACCGGTGCTGGTACTCGGCAGTGGACTGCTGGGAGCCAGCATCGGTCTGGGCTTGCGGGCGCATGGCATTGACGTAGTGGTCTCCGACCCGTCCCCGTCAGCACAGGCCGTGGCCATCGACATTGGCGCCGGCCGCGCCTTTGACGTCTCCGAGGACCTTGCCCCCGAGCTTGTGGTGGTCGCCGCGCCGCCTGACGTGAGCGCAGCAGTGGTTGCTGGCGCCCTGAAAACGTACCCCGACGCCGTCGTGGTTGACATTGCCAGCGTGAAGGTGGCCATCGCTACCGAACTTGAGACAATTCTAGGGGCCGACAGCGAACTCCTTGCACGCTATGTGGGCACACACCCCATGGCCGGGCGCGAACGCTCCGGCCCGGTTGCGGCCCGGGGTGAGCTGTTCAACTCGATGCCGTGGGTGCTGTGCGCCTCGGAATCCAGTTCCAAGCATGCTGTGAAGGTGGCGCACTCGCTGGCCATCGACATGAACGCCGTGGTGTTCAGGTTCAGCCCGGAGGAACACGATTCAGCCGTTGCCTTGGTCAGTCACCTTCCACAGGTCATGTCCTCGCTGGTGGCGAGCAGACTGGCAGAAACCCCCGCGCATGCGCTATCGCTGGCTGGCAACGGCCTGCGCGATGTAACACGCATTGCTGCCAGCGATCCCACCTTGTGGGTGCAGATCCTCGGCGCCAACGCGCCGCGGCTGCTTGAGATTGTGCAAGGGGTGCGCACCGATTTGGACCGGCTCATCACCACGCTCAGCGCACCCACGGCACCCGGCGCCCGGCTTGATCTGGCGCAACTGATGGCCGAGGGCAACGCAGGGCAGAGCCGTATCCCGGGCAAACATGGCGGGCCGGCACAGCAGTACACCTGGTTGACCGTCCTGGTTGACGACAAACCCGGACAGATTGCAAAGTTGCTGACCGAGATTGGTGCCATTGGCGTCAACGTTGAAGATCTGCGCCTGGACCATTCGGCGGGATTGCAAGTGGGCATGGTTGAACTTTCGGTGCTCCCCGCCAAGCGCGTGGGCTTGGTGGAGGACCTGACAGAACGTGGTTGGAAGGTAATTCTGTGAGTGGCAACGAAGTGACTGACATGTTTGTCTCGTTCCCCGAGCCGGTGGTCAAGACCGCTCCGGTGCGGACAACGGAGCGCATCCGTTTAGGCAAGACCCTGGTGATCGCCATCGACGGCCCATCCGGATCGGGCAAGTCCAGCGTCAGCAAGGAAGTTGCACGCAGGCTTGGCTTGGCGTTTCTTGACACGGGCGCCATGTACCGGGCGGTGACGTGGCATTGCCTGAACGCCAAGATTGACTTGAAGAACGCGGCCGCCGTTGAAGCTGCCGCACGCACCATGCGTTTTGAGCAGAACCTGACCCCCGACGCTGACTTCGTCAAGGTTAACGGCATCAACGTCACCGAGCCTATCCGCCGGCCGGAAATCTCCCAGAACGTCAGCGCGGTCGCCACGAATCTCGGTGCCCGCAAGGAACTGGTGCGCCGCCAGCAGGCCATCATCGCCGAGTGCAACCAACGCATCGTGGTGGAGGGGCGGGACATCACCACGGTGGTGGCTCCCAACGCTGAGGCCCGCCTGATCCTGACGGCCAGCGAGGAAGCTCGCCTGCGGCGCAGGGGACGCCAACTCGGGGGCACGCAAACAGCCGCACAGCTGGCCGAGCAGGTTCTTGCCCGTGACGCCAAGGATTCAACCGTGGTGGACTTCCAACGGGCAGCCGACGGTGTGTTCACGGTTGACTCCTCGGAGCTGGACTTTGCCCAAACCGTTGACGCCGTCATCAACGTGGTGCGTCGGGCCGTGAACGAGGTCCCCACGGCATGAGCAAAAAAGATTCAACAGCTACGCCGGTGCTGCGGGTCATCACGGCCGCGCCTCCACGCTGGAAAACACGCTGGAGCCGCCCGCTGGGGCGGGTGCTGGACCACGGGATCTACCGCACCAGTGTCCACGGCCGGGAGAACATCCCTGCGCAGGGCCCGGTCGTGTTTGCGGCCAACCACCTAAGCTACCTCGACGGCCCGGTGATGGTGGGCGCTGCCAGCCGGTACATGCATGTGATGGTCAGGCATGACATGTTCACGGGGCTTCTGGGCTGGGTGCTCCACACCTCAGGGCAGATCCCCGTGAACCGAACAGGCGACCGGGCCGCCTTGCAACATGCCAAAGGCGTGCTGGACCGGGGCGACTGCGTTGGGATCCTGCCCGAAGGCACCCGGGGAACCGGGGACGCCGCCAACATGAACGGCGGAGTAGCCTGGTTGGCACTGAACTCCGGTGCCGCCGTCGTACCCGTTGCCATTCTGGGAACCCGGCGTGGCAACGAACATCGCGACACAATTCCCCGCCCACGCCGCCATCTGCACGTGGTGTTTGGGGAGCCCTTGAAAATTGCGCGTGAGCCCGGAGTTTCCGGCCGTGTTTCAATGGACAGGGCAACCGAAATGATTCGCCTGCGCCTAGCTGGCCATATTGAGGCAGCTACGGCCGCTACGGGCCAGGATTTACCTGCGGATGACGACCTACCATCAAAGCATAAAGGACAGTAACCATGAGCGACTCCAAGTCTGCCACGCGCCCCGATGAGGGTGAGTTCAGTCACCAGGAATACGTACCCACGGGTACTGACCACATTGCCGAGCGGCTGGCGGAAATCTCCGACGAGGATGCTGACACCCGCGCAGCGGGCCTGCTTGCCGGTCTGGCCAGCTACGAGCTCGACGACGAGGATGCAGCGCTTCTCGCCGGCGGCTTCGACGACGGCACCAGCGAGGATGCCCTGCGCCAAGACCCTGTCCTGGCGATCGTGGGCCGCCCCAACGTGGGCAAGTCCACGCTGGTAAACCGCATCCTGGGCCGCCGCGAGGCCGTGGTGGAAGACACCCCCGGGGTGACCCGCGACCGGGTACAGTATTCAGCCGACTGGAATGGCCGCAACTTCACCCTGGTGGACACCGGTGGCTGGGAGCGCGACGCCAAGGGGCTCCACCAGCGCGTGGCCGAGCAGGCTGAGATCGCCGTCGAAATGGCCGACGCCGTGCTGCTGGTGGTTGACGCCGTGGTTGGCATCACCGCCTCCGACGAGGCGATCGTGCGCATGCTGCGCAAGTCCAAGAAGCCAGTCATTTTGGTGGGCAACAAGGTCGATGACTTGGTGCAGGAAGCTGACGCTGCAGCGCTGTGGGGCCTTGGCCTGGGAGAGCCGCACCCGGTGTCCGCCGTGCACGGCCGCGGTGTTGCCGACATGTTGGACCGCGTCATGGAGGTGCTGCCCGAGTTCTCCGCCGTTGCCGGCGTTGAGCGTACCGGCGGTCCGCGCCGTGTGGCCTTGATTGGCCGCCCGAACGTGGGCAAGTCCTCGCTGCTGAACAAGCTGGCTGGCTCCGAACGTGTGGTGGTTGACAACGTTGCCGGCACCACCCGCGACCCGGTGGATGAGCTTATTGAGCTGGGCGAGAGGACGTGGCGCTTTGTAGATACCGCGGGAATCCGCCGTCGCCAGCACATGGCACAGGGGGCCGACTTCTACGCCTCCCTGCGTACCCAGGGTGCCCTGGAGAAGGCCGAGGTGGCCCTGGTGCTGTTGGCCGTGGATGAGGTCATGAGCGAACAAGATGTGCGCATCTTGCAGCTGGCCATCGAATCCGGACGTGCGCTGGTGCTGGCCTTCAATAAGTGGGACCTGCTGGACGATGAGCGCCGCAAGTACCTGGAGCGTGAAATTGAGCAGGACCTGGCACACGTTGAGTGGGCTCCTCGGGTCAACATTTCAGCCAAGACCGGCTGGCACAAGGAGAAGCTGGTTCCTGCCCTGGACCTGGCCCTTGAGAACTGGGATCGTCGCATCCCCACGGGCCGCCTGAACGCGTTCCTGGGTGAGCTCGTCTCCGAGCACCCCCACCCCGTCCGCGGCGGCAAGCAGCCGCGCATCCTGTTCGGCACGCAGGCCTCCAGCCGCCCGCCGAAGTTCGTGCTGTTCACCAGCGGGTTCCTGGATGCAGGCTACCGCCGCTTCATCACGCGCCGCCTGCGTGAAACGTTCGGCTTTGAGGGTACGCCCATCGAGGTCAGCATGCGCGTACGCGAAAAGCGCAGCCGGAAGAAGTAACGTGCAAGACCACGAGACCCCCATCACACCGGAATTGGTCAGACTGGCCCAAAATATGAGGTAAACTTTTTTGCGGTGGTTCAGCCACGGAAGATCTCTTCCGGCTGCTGAGCTTTCGGGCTGTAGCGCAGCTTGGTAGCGCACTTGACTGGGGGTCAAGGGGTCGCAAGTTCAAATCTTGTCAGCCCGACCGAACAATTGAAGGCAGTGTCCATACGGACACTGCCTTCAATTGTTTAACGAGACCCTGCGTCCACCCGTGGGGTGTGGGGACTTTCCTGGTTAGGGGGTTAGCGGCCAAAATGTGTGTATGGCCCGGGGGTGTCAATGGCTTTTTCCGCCCCTTCCTTGCTGGATTCCGTTGCCGTCTTCGTAGCTGGAGGCTGTGCCGTAGAGGGCAGGGCCGGATGGGCTCCTCGACCACTTTTCGTTCCTTCTTCTTGGGTTGCCAGTGATGAAGCTTCACTAGTTCCCAGGAATCTTTTGGGGACTCGGTGAGTTGATAGAGTTACCAGTCCTCGGCTCGTTTGGCATGATCGTCGCTAAGGCCTCGATGGTTCCGTAGAAGATGCTTCAGGCCGGCATTGACGTCACCTTCCAGCGGGCTCGTAGTCCGAGGTAATTTCCGCCCCTGGGTAACGTGGGTGAGACAACTAAACAGGTGCTCGTTCTTCAAGACTGTGGCCAGTGTTCCCTTGGCCCGGCGTAGGCGCATATGTGTAAACCACCAGAGCTGGCCAGCACCGATAGGGGAGGGCCTTTCACCGTTCTTCTTCGCGTAGCTGCGGTGCTTCAGAAACGTCTCCCACAGCCCTTCCCAGGAGGCGAATTCACTGGCCCAAACAGCTGCTTGATCTAGAGTTTGGATCGGCGTCAAAACCTTCGCTAGGGCCGGTAATTCCTTGCTAGCATCGAGTTTCGAACGCATCGTGAGGTGCGTGCGAATGTTCTGCTGGATATAAACAAACACCGCTGCACGCGTGTGTCTGGCGAGTGCTGACGCAACGCACTCTCGAGGCCTTTGTGCCCTTCACCGACCACCCATTGATGGTGCGGGTAGTTGCTGCAGCAGGGCAGCCCAAGAGGCGTGCTTTTCTCGGTCGCACCACTGCCACGCAACGACGTGATCACCGGTGTAAGCCACCAACACACACCACCCGTTGGAGTACGTTCCAACACCATGCACTCTGACGCCGGGAGGTCCGTGCAGAGCCTACGTTGGCGTCTTGACGGGTCTTGCCGATGATCCATGACAGGAACGCTGTGAACGCTGCTTTCTTGCTGACATCAACACGAGACTGGGTACTGGAGGCACCGCAGGATTTACACTGCCACCAGGTTTTCCCTTGTCTAGTCGAGCCGTTCTCACAAGCTTCTGATTACATAAACCACACCGGGGCTATTCTGGGGAACTGTCACCCAATATGCTTTCAAAGCATGTCCACACCCCTACAACCCGCATAAACACTGGCCAAAAAAGCAATTCTGTACACACATTATGGCCGCTAAACCTGGTTAGGGTGGGAGCAGCGGTTCGATTCTGGGAGGGACAATGACCGGGACCATCATTTACACGATTGGCCACTCCACGCATCCACTGGAGGAGTTCATCAAGATTCTGCACGCAAACGCCGTCGATCTTCTGGTCGACGTGCGCACGGTGGCAGGGTCCCGCCACAATCCCCAGTTCGGGGGTGAAGAACTCGCTGCGACGCTGCCGGCGGCCGGGATCAAGTACCGGCAGACGAAGGAGCTCGGCGGCCTCAGGTACACCCGCGTCGCCCAGGAATCCATCAACGGGGCGTGGCGGAACAAGAGCTTCCGCGACTACGCCGACTACATGCAAACGCCGGAATTTAGCGTGGCCGTGGACGAGCTGGTCGTCCTAGCTCACAAGCAAACTGTGGTGATCATGTGTGCCGAGGCCCTGCCCTGGCGCTGCCACAGGTCCCTGATAGGGGACGCATTGCTGGTGCGGGGCGTTCACGTGGTGGATATCATCGGCAGGACCTCGTCGAAGGCACACCTGTTGACCCGCTTTGCCAGGACCGAGAACACCAACGTATGGTATCCGCCCGAGGACGACGGCGGTGCCGCCCAGCAGCCTTAGGGCTTCACATCGAGAGGTGCGCCAGGATTCCCGCGCCGGTGTACTCCTTGCGATTGTGGCCGTGTTCGGTGTCCGCAGCGGGGCGAAGGCGCCGGCCGGGAACTGGGTGTCAGCGTCCAACTCTGAGCCGGCACAGGCCCAGACGCTGGCCGGTTAGTTCACTGGCAGCGATGACGGATCGGTCATGATCGTTGCCACTCACAACGACGGTGGTCAATTGGGGGACGCGAATATGGCGTGCCTTTTTGCGCACGTGAGCGGCGGTCCGGGGCCCGTGCCGCTCACTGGCCGCGCCTCCTGGTACGCACCGTGATGAGCGCCCCGGCAACAATGAGACCCTGGCCCACCGTATAGGTCAGCATGACCGTTCCACTGAACCAGCCGGGCGCCAGATCGGCGGCGAACAAAGTAAACGCCAGGATAGTGTCAGAGGCCAAAAAGAACACCCCTCCCCATAGGACTACCGGATGGCAGCGCGTTGCAAGCGCAGCGGTCCCCCCCCAAGACAATACCGTAGGCTGCCACGGCGACGGCCAAAGCCCCTGTACGTGGCCACATGATCACCAGCAGCACGATCCACCAGAGACCAAAGACAAGAGCCCACCACGGTACTGAATTGATCGCGAGATAGCGCCAGAACAAGCGCATGTAGCAAAGGTGCGCGATCCCGAAGCAAAACAGCATCAGTGGCAAGGTGGGGGCGAAGGGGAAGAAAGCGCCAGCACCATCGCCCAGCCATGAGAAGAACAACCCGGCCACCAGGAGCCCAAAGACCACCCGGTTGCCAAACCGCCACAGGCCCCAGCCAGCGGCCACGATCAGGGCCGGCATGAGCAGCAGTTTTGTGGGGCCGGCCACTGCGTCGTTGTAAGCGAAGCGCGTTCCAACATGGACGACGGAAACAAGGACGTAGGGGACAAAACCCCACCACAAGGGTCGGGATGTCGGTCTGGACAGGACCACTTTAGCGGACATGCGTCTCCTTGGGCGGTGCGCGGTCGACGGTGGGATGCCGCCAAGAACTTCGTCCGTGCACACCGAGGCGTCGGCGGCGCTTTCGACGCTAACTCTGGCCAGCCGTGAACCCGAACCGGCCGGTCCTAGCCTGCCGGTTCGGGGCCGCAGACACAGGGCCCGTGCTAGGTCCTGACCTTTCGTCCTGAGCCAGCCAGCTGGTCTCCATCCAAGGCGAACAAATCGGCCGATCCAGCGGTTGCCGCGCCGAGAAGGCTGGCAGATTGGGGAAGGAGCTGCTGGGTGTAGAAGCGGGCCAGCACCAGCTGCGTCTTGGCCAGCTCGGCGTCGCCCGTTGCTTGGGCCGCAACCGCTGCGCGAGCCAGCATCCACGCCCCGGTGCACAGCCCCCACATCCGCAGGAATGGTGTCGAGCCGGAGAGCACTGCGTTCGGGTCCCCGGCGCCTGTCCGCAACATCCACAAGGTGGCCTCTTCAAGGACAGAGAACTGCTGGCTGAGTTCCTGGCGGATTGAGTCGAACTCTACGCCTGCACCTGCCAGGTCCGCCTCAACCTCGCGCATCGTTGCCAGAAGTTCCAAGATGGAGGCGCCACCGCGCACACCGAGCTTTCGGCCCACCAGGTCCGCGGCCTGGATGCCGTTGGTGCCCTCATAGATGGCCGCGATCCGTACGTCGCGCACATGCTGCGCGGCACCTGTCTCCTCGATGAAGCCCATGCCGCCTTGGATCTGCAGTGCGAGCGAGGTGAGTTCGTTGCCAAGGTCCGTGCCAAACGACTTGCAGATGGGCGTGAGGATCCCGACGATCTCCTCCGCCCGGGCCCGCGCTGCCGGGTCCGGATCGTTGGTGCTCCGGTCCACATAGGTGGCGTCGAGCAACATGAGGTACCGCATCGCTGAAAGGTAGGCCTTTTGCGTCATCAGCATCCTGCGCACATCGGGGAACTCAATGATGGCGGAGTCCGGGCCCGGCGCTCCGATTGCCAGGCCCTGGCGCCGCTCCTGCGAGTAGGCAAGCGATTGTTGGTAGGCGCGTTCGGCGACGGCGAGGCCCTGCACGCCAACCCCGAGCCGGGCGCTGTTCATCATCACGAACATGATGCGCATTCCCTTGTTCTCTTCACCGATGAGGTAGCCGGTGGCGCCCTCGTAGGAGAGGACACAGGTGGGGGAGCCATGGATGCCCATCTTGTGCTCAAGGGAGACCGTCGCCACCGCGTTGCGCTTGCCCAGGGACCCGTCGTCGTTGATAAGGAACTTGGGCACGATGAAGCAGGAGATGCCGCGAGTGCCCTCGGGGGCGCCCGGGGTGCGGGCAAGAACAAGGTGCACGATCTGTTCGGCCATGTCATGGTCGCCGTAGGTGATGAAGATCTTCTGCCCGGTGATGGCAAAGCTGCCGTCCTCTTTTGGGACGGCGCGTGTGGTCAGCGCCCCCACATCGGATCCGGCCTGCGGCTCGGTGAGGTTCATGGTGCCGCTCCACTCGCCCGTGACCATCTTTGGCAAATAGCGCTGTTTGAGCTCGGCGTCGCCGTAGTGCAACAGCGCCTCGATGGCGCCCTGTGTCAGTAGCGGCCCGAGCGAAAACGCCATGTTGGCGCTCGTCATCAGTTCCTGGATGACCAGACCCACGGTGCGCGGGAAGCCGCCCCCACCAAATTCCTCCGGCAACGGTACGGAGCCCCAGCCGGCGTCGACGTACTGGCGGTAAGCCTCCTTGAACCCCGCAGGGGTTGCCACGGTGCCGTCGGGAAGCAGGCGCGATCCCTCCACGTCGCCGGCCCGGTTTGTTGGCGCCACGACTTTCGCCACGAAATCCCCGCATTGTTCAAGGAGCTCGATGACGGTGTCGAGGTCTGCATGTTCAAAGCCGGGCATTTTCGCTAGGTCCGGATACCCCACGACATGCTCGAGGGCGAACGCAAAATCGGCAATGGGGGGCTGGTATTGGCTCATGCCAGTCAGCGTACCTTGGTGCAACGGGTTTTTGGTGGAAATTTGTTACTTGTCAGTAATGTGGCGTGACTCACGCCGTCTGCGACTTCCCCGCCTGTGCCCGGGAGTGTACTCCCGGGGCCCTCACGGGGAAGGGAAACGAGCTGGTTCCCTGAAGCCATTCCCACCCCGGTGCCGCGGAACTAGAATGCTGGAAAAGTGGTTTGCTCAGGAGGCGGCGTGGAATCGAAGGTCATTGCCAGCGGTATTGGCATGGGGGAATCGGCACGCTGGCACGGTGGCCGATTTTGGTTCGCGGACTGGCTCCAAGGGCACATTCATGCCATCGATCCGGATGGCACAGCCCATCAAAGCATCGGCGTGCCCACGTTCCCCATCACTTTTGACTGGCTCCCCGACGGCCACCTGCTCATTGTGTCTGGATCGGAGTGCAAGATGCTCAGCTTCACGCCGGCCGGCACCCTGGAGCCCGCCGCCGATCTCAGTCGGTGGTCCACCGCACCGTGGAATGAGGTGCTCACCCACGGGCCCAACGCGTATGTCAACTGCATCGGCTTCACGTTCCCGGGCCCGTCGGAAGTCGCAGGCATGATTGCCTTGCTGACGCCCGACGGTGACACACGCGTGGTGGCGCGTGAACTTGCCTTCCCCAATGGGATGGTGATCATGGACGACGGCGGCACCTTGGTGGTGGCTGAATCCCATGCCGGTTGCCTGACCGCGTTCGATATTGGGGTGGATGGTTCACTGGGGAACCGGCGCCAATGGGCGGCCGTCCCAGGCAGTGCCCCTGATGGAATCTGTGCTGGGGATGGTGGGATCTGGTATGCCGATGTGGCCAACAAGCACTGTGTCCTGGTGGCTGCCGGTGGCAAGGTGTTGCGCACAGTCCAGCTGGAACAAAGCTGTTTCTCTTGCGCAGTGGGAGGGGACGACATGGACACCCTGTTCGTCATGTGTGCCGACTGGCCAGCCGTCATGGATCCGGCCGGAGCGCCCCGAGGCACAGTTGTGGCAGTTAATTTGAAGGGGAAACCCTGAGCCGCCACACCGGCGCCCATGTTGTGAGCTTGCACTCACAACAGCTGCCGATGCCTGCAACTGGGCCATCGAGCTGTAGTGTTCTTCTTAGCTAAGGCGCCTTTCTCAAGGTTAGCGGCGGCTAGGCCCGTATAGTATCTCGCCGATGCTATGCGGGTCGACTTAATTTAAGGCGTGCCTTTCTCTGGCCGGCCGCAGGACGGCGCAAGACTCAAAGACGAGTAGTGTGACAGCGTTTTCGCGGATTGCGAATACTTTTCCAGACAGCATAGGGAAAATCGGTATGATCATTTTGGGTCACCGAATCCTGGCGACCGCCCGCACGGACGAACTTCAGTGTCCGCAACGAATGCTCTGCCTCGTTCCGGTGCCCCGAGTTTCACGGCTGCGTTTCCCCAGGTGGGTTGAAAGTACCCGCCCCGATCCCGTCAACAAGAAAAGTCCTCATGCCTGCCACAGCTGCGCCCCAGGTCCGCAATGAACGCCAAGACGACGGGTATTTTGGCCCAGAGAGCGTCAGCTGGCGGGTGTTCTCCGATCCGTCCGCCAAACTGGGCGGTGTGGCAGCCATCTTGCTGCAGGCGCTGAACTCGGACATGATGCAGCTTTTTGACAAGGTCAGCGACTTCGCCGGCGACGGCCCCGGCCGGGCCGAACGTACCGGGCGCTATATTGACACCACCGTCTTTGGCGACAAGGCCCACGCCGATGCGGCGGGGGCCTCTGTGCGCCGGATGCATGCTGCGAGCACCTGGACCGACCCTGTCACGGCTGAAGTCATGCGGGCCGACACGCCGCAGTGGCTTGAGTGGACGCACAACACCATTGTTTGGGGCGTTCTGCGTGCAGCGGACCTCTACGGCCCTGCGCTGAGCATGGCCGAACAAGATCAGCTGGTCAGGGAACAGCACAAAGCTGCCGAGCTGGCCGGAGTCAACCCGGCCCGAATCCCCGCTACCCGCGCAGAGTTGGACAAGTATATTTTCGCAGAACAGGGCTGGATGGCGTTGACTCTTCCAGCCGCTGAAATCTCCCGCGGCCTGCGCCAGCCGGCACTTTGGGGCAATCCTGTGAAAGTGTTGACGGGCATCATCATCCAAGATGGCATCATCGCGTTATTGCCCGAATGGTCGCAGTTGCTTTACGGGGTTGCCGGACGCCCCATGAACCTTCGCGGGGCCGCGAAGGTCACCAGAGCGCTGATGGCCGCGGGCAGGAGGAATGCCTCCTATGACGCTGTCATCACCGAACTCACCACCAAGGTTGACACCCATCCCTATCGCAAGGTCAGGACAGGGGCAGCAACGGCGTGAGGCGAAAACGACTAGCTGAGCCGAGGCCGGCTGAACTGGCCCCAAAAGTTCTCGTTCCGGCCATGCTGAACAGTGCAAAGTGGCAGATCGGACACAGTGGCTGGCGCATGTTCGCGCTGTTTCTGGGGTTTCAAACCGTAGCCACCTTTGTGGCCTTGCCCGTTATTGGGTGGATGTTCCGCGGCGTCCTTTCCTCGGCCGGTCTGCACGGCGTGGACATGAATACCGTGGGCGCCATACTCACGGTGCCGGCGTCCCTGGCCATGTTTATGGCGTTGATAGTGGTGGCGATGATGGTGATGTCGCTGCAATTGGCGTTACTGTTGCTGGCCACGGCCAGGCTGCGTTCCATGGGGACATTCACGCTTCGGGAACTGAGTGCAGATGCGGCCCGGCTCTTGCCTAAACTGTTCCGGCCAGGCTCCCTTGCGCTGTTGCTGTACTTGTTCGTGATCTTGCCGTTGTCGCAGTTCGGTTTCTTGTCAGCCCTGACCCGCACTATTTCCATCCCCAATTTCATCTCGGGTGAACTTGTCAAGACTATGCCGGGTCTCCTTGGCTTGCTTGTCCTTTTGCTCCTCTTGTTCATCCTCAACGTCCGGCTCGCCCTGGTCCTGCCCATTTTCGCCCTCACGGAAACCTCCGGATTCCAGGCCTACCGGGTGAGCTGGCGGCTGACGAGGCGGGCGTTTTTCCCGCTCGTGGCCGCCCTGGCCAGCGTGTTTGCTGCCGCCAACATCACCGGTTTTGTGCTGATCGTTGCCAGCACACTGCCTACCCTGGCCAGTGATGCCATGGCTCCGGGCCTGTCCCCGGTGGTGGCGGCCGTGGGCCTTGGCATGGCGGAGGTTGTGGGATTACTCACGGTCGGGTTCGCCGTGGCAGCCATGTGCGCTGCCCTTCTGGAATTCTTCCACCGGGTGCTGGTCCTGGCCCCCGGGCTGACCGCCGTCATCGATCTGGCCCGAGGTGCGGGAGCGCAGGCTACGCCCGCCAAGCGGGGCCGCAGCCATGGTGCCCCGACGAATCGCCGGGGCACCATGGCCGTGACGGCCTTGATCGCCTTTGCCATAGCGGCACTGGCGATAGTCAACGTGCCCGTGATGGAAAAGCTGCAGGTGACGCCGTCTACCTTGGTGGTGGCACACAGGGGGTTTGTTGACGGGGGGGTTGAGAACACGATCGGTGCCCTCGAGGCTGCGGCCGGCGCGGGTGCCGATTTGGTGGAGATGGATGTTATGGAGACCAAGGATGCACAGTTCGTTGTGATGCACGACGCAAATCTGCAGCGCCTGTCCGGGAGCAATCTCAACGTCGCGGACCTGACACTGGCGGAAATCACCGCCATTGAGGTCAGGGATGGGCTTGGTCACGGGGAACTCGTGCCTTCCCTGCAGGACTATTTGAGCCGCGCCAAGGAACTTCAGATGCCACTTCTGGTGGAGATCAAGCTGCACGGCCAGGAAGCGCCCAACCTGGTGCCGCGTCTGGTAGCAGAGATGGAGTCCCTGGATGCGTTCAGCAACAACATCTTTCACTCCTTGAGCCTACCTAGTGTTGAAGAACTCAAGCGGTTGCGCCCTAGCGCCTATGCCGGGTACATCATGGCGTTGGCCGGCGTGGCTGTTCCGGAAACCACGGCGGACTTCATTGTCGTGGAGGAGTGGTCCTACTCCACGGACTTGCGCGATGACGCATGGTCCAAGGGCAAGGAGCTCTACGTATGGACAGTCAACTCTGAGGTCGGTCAGCGGCAGATGCTCCGCGATGAGGTCAACGCCCTTGTGACCGACCATCCGGATACGGCGCTGACACATAGGGAAGGCATCGGCGCGGAAAGGGGTCTCTCCGGCAACTTGCGCGACGCCATCAAGCGTTTCGTTACGGTGTTTTAGCCGCGTCCGCGCAGTCAATGCCCTCCCGAGTGTGTCAAATCTCCAACGACAGCCGGCACGCTGAGGAGGGCATTTTTTTGTGTATCCACCACTGTTGTGGAACGCCGCGTTCGGATAATTTAAAAATGTTCTATAGCATCATCCAAAAGGTTAGTTCGTGAATCCGCTGGGTGCAACAAGTTTGCCGAATCGGTGCTGTCATATGAAGGGGAACGCTCCGTGGTCTCAAGTCATCCGGTTGTGCAACCGTTGCCGCCTCGCGTTCGGTGGCCCATTGTGGGCCGCGAACATGAGGTTGGCATCCTGTTGGAGAAGCTAACAACCAGTAGTGGCGGCGTTGTGGTGGACGGGCCGCCAGGGATGGGAAAGTCAACGCTCGTTACGGCCGCAGTGGCGGCCTACCAAGCCCAGACCCCACTTGCTGGCGGTGGCCCCCGTGGCGTACGGTCATCGGTCATCCGCCTGCCATTGCCGCATGAGAACAGCACACCCCTGACAACCTTTGGTTTCATGGTGGACGAGACCGGCAGTTTCCCCACCACCTTGGAGGGCCTGGCCGGACTTGTCGCTGAAGGCCTGGGCGCCGCACCGGAAGGATTGCCACCGGTCCTGTACGCCGAAGATCTGCACTTGTTTGATGAGCAAAGCGCCAAGGTGTTGGGGATGGTCCTGGCTGGAGGCCATGCCAGGCTCTTTGGCACTGTCAGGGACAAGCCCGGCATGCCCGCAGCCATTGATACCCTGTGGCGCAACGGCCAGCTGGAACGAATGGAATTGGCGCCCCTGAGCTATGAGTCTGTGCGCCTAATTCTGCGCAGCGCACTGGAGGAGCCTGCCTCCAATGACATGGCCTACAGGCTCTGGCTCACCACCGCGGGCAACCCCCTGCATATACGGGAACTGCTGTATTCGATTGTGGAGGCCGGCGATGTGAGATTTGTCGGGACCGCGTTGACATGGACCGCACCCCTGCGGGCGGATCGCCGGTTGACGGACCTGCTCGCCCGGGACATCACCACGCTCACAGGGGCCCAACGCGATGTTGTCGACCTGGTGGCGTTGGCAGAATCCGTGCCGTTGCGAACCATTTCTGCCATGGCAGAGGACAGTGTTTTGCGCGAACTTGTGGACAGGATGCTCATCGTCATTGACAGGCTCGGAAACGCGCAGGAAAACGTGATGATGGGGCACCCGCTATACGCGGAAACCCTGCGCTCCTTGCTGTATCCGCAACGCAAGTGCCAGCTCTTTGGCCTCCTGCCCCAGCATGAACTGCCCGCGCAGGGCCCGGCCGGGATCTTGCGCTGGGTGGATTGGGCGCTTGAATGTGAGGCCATGCCCGACGTGTCGACACTGTTGCTCGCCGGGGAAACCGCCGAATCCATGACCCAACCGCTTCGTGCTGTACAGCTGGCCACCTTGGCCCTTGACCATGTCTCCATGCACGACGCCGAACGCGTCCAGGCGCTGCTTTTGCGCGCCAGAGCGTACAGGGACTGCGGGGACGCGCTGCTGGCGGAAGCGGACGTCCTTGCCGTGCAAGAGCATGGGCGCTTTGGTAGTTTGCTTCCGGAGCCGGTTGTGGTGGCGACTGCGGGCATCATGGCGGATCTGTGGCAGTACCATCGCGGTGACATGGATGCGGCGATGGAGGTCTTGACGTCGGCGGAAAAGTCCCTGGATCCCTTGGGAGAGCATGCAAATGCACTCGCCGTTGATCAACTGTCCCGGCTCGGCTTTGCCGGGCGCTACGAGGAATTTCTGGCAGGGGTCGATGCTGCCCTGGCAGCTTCTGACCATCCGGCCAACTTGACGCTGACCCCGACGCATGTTTACGCCCTTGGCCAGGCTGGGAGACCGGTCCAGGCCTTGGAATTGGCCGCGCAGGCGTTGGCACGGATCGGCCCGGAGCACGCACCGTTCCCGGCCCTGCGAACGGCCGTCCTTTCGGCCAGATTTTGGGCTGCGCTGTGGGCAGGGAATCCGGCGTTTGCCGTTTTCTTTCCCGATGTGGATGAATCCACCAGACAACGCCACGACGCCGGCATCTACCAAACCGGCACAGGCTATGCGGCTTTGTCTTTTGGCCAATGGGATCAGGCCATCGCCGAATTCAGGGGCGCTCTTTCCCGATTCACGTGGGGCGCTCCCACCGGTTTGGAACCGCTTGCCTGGGCTGGACTGGCCTGTGCGTATGCCCATTACGGCGACCTTGATAACGCCAAAACAGCGCGGGAAGAGTTCCGCCTGGTGGAAACGAGGATGAACCGCAGCATTGAGATGGAAATCCGGTACCGGGTCCTCCTGGTGGGCAAGTCACTTGCCGATGCCGACCTGTCTACCCAGATATCGGACTTCATCCAGTGGTGCCGCGACAACGGCCATGGGCTCGGTGTCCTGTGGGGACTTCATTTGTGTGTGGTTGTGGCAGCGGAATCCGATGGCCGTGTGCCGCTAGAGGCGCTGGAAGCGCTGGAAGAAGCGGCGCGCAGTGCGGAGGGGAAGGTGAGCGCTGCCATGCTGGCCCATGCCCGCGCCCTGCTGGGCGAGGATGCGGGCGTGATTGCCCTGGCGGTGTCTGCGCTGAACGCCACCGGGGTGTGGATCCCATGCGTGCCGTCTAGGGTTGCGCTGACAGCACGGCAACGTGAAATCGCAGCCTTGGTAGTTTCGGGGATGGCGAACCGCTCAATTGCCGAAAAGCTCACCATCTCCGTGCGCACGGTAGATACTCACGTTGCGCACCTGTTCGGTCGTTTGGGCGTGACACGCAGAGCGGACCTGGCCAACGCCTTGGTCCGTGCCACACCGGGCGTGCCCGCGAAGAATTCGGTACATTAGAAAGCGGAGATCGGTGAACCGCTGCCAAACCAGTTCGCACCGTCAGCGTTCCAGATGGACAGCGTTTCTCTAGCTGATGTGGTGGTTCCATACAACACACACCGTCGTCAGGTCCGGCAGGCTCAAGAGCGCAGCACCCGAAAGCCCGTTCGACTTGTCAATAGTGATTTCACCCTAAAGACTGGAGTTGGCCGTTGGGAACAGCACTCACTGACCACGTTTTTGGTTTTACTTCAACCTTCAAAATCCCGCCAGTGGCGAGGAACGAATGAAAGGCCCCACCATGAGCAATATTCCCGCAGAACTGTCCTACACTGCTGAGCACGAGTGGGTATCCGTCCCCAACGCAGAGGGTGTGGTTCGGGTTGGCATTACCGATTTCGCCCAGGACGCCCTCGGCGACGTGGTTTATGTGCAAATGCCGGAAACAGACGCCGATGTCAGCGCAGACACCGTGGTCGGTGAGGTGGAGTCCACCAAGAGTGTCAGTGACATCTACGCACCCCTGACAGGCAAGGTCAGCGCCCGCAACGAGGCTCTGGACACCGATCCGGCACTGATCAACTCCGATCCCTATGGAGCCGGCTGGCTGTTTGAGATTGCCTTGACCGACACCGCCAGCTACGGTGCTTTGCTCAGCGCAACGCAGTACCAAGAAAAGGTAAGCTAAGGTACGTGCATCACAGCTGATGTCTCAGCGCTTTTTCAGCGAGGACAACTAGTTTTTTTGATGGCACAACTTTTTTCAATAACGATGTTCAGGAGGAACACCAATGGTTGACATGGGTAACAGCGCCGGGGTTAATGATCAGGCGGATTCCCACGATCAGCTGGGCGCCTCAGACACGACGTCGATCCAGCTCCCGTCAACGGGTTCCGGAAAAACCCCGGCACCTTCCTTAGCCGTTGATGAGCAAAACGCCGTCAATTCCCTTCCCTCAGGGTCGGCCCTGCTCATTGCTCATGCCGGTCCCAACAGTGGCGCCAGGTTCTTGCTCGATAGCAATGTGACAACCGTAGGCAGGCACCCGGACGCTGACATCTTCCTCGATGACGTGACAGTCTCGCGCAGGCATGTGCAGTTCACCAGGATTGAAGGTGGCTTTGAACTCACCGATTCAGGCAGCCTGAACGGCACCTATGTCAACGGTGACCGCGTTGATTCAATCCAGCTCCAAACCGGTGCCGAAGTGCAGATCGGGAAATTCCGCCTGACGTATTACTTCAGTTCCGCAAACGCCGCGAAGTCCTGAGGTAACACGTGGCAAGTATGAACCAAAGCGCCGATCGCCGGTTGGTGGATGTCCAGTCCACCAACCGGCGAACCAGTGCGGGCGCCATTTTCAATATCGGTGAGGTCCTCTCGCAATTGATGTCGGACTTTCCGTCCGTGACGGCTTCCAAGATCAGGTTCTATGAAGAGAAGGGGTTGATCTCTCCCCAGCGAACGGCCGCCGGTTATCGCCAATTCCGTGAGGCCGACGTCGAGCGACTGAGGTTTGTCCTTGCCCTGCAACGCGATCACTACCTGCCACTGAAAGTCATCCGGGAGTACTTGGACGCCATTGACCAGGGCCAGACACCCCAAAATTTGCCGCCCGGGGTCTCCATCGCCCCCCGCATGGTTTCCGATGAGCTGGCGTCTGCCCACAAGGGACGGTCACGGACGCTGACCGCTGAGCAGTTGCGGGCCGAATGTGGTGCCAGCGCCCAGATGCTGGAGGCCATGATCAGCTACGGCCTGGTAGAACTGCGCGACGGATTCTTTGACGACCACGCCCTCCGCGTGGCCAAGGTCTGCACTGACCTGGCCGCCCACGGTTTGGAGCCGCGCCATTTGCGCCCTTTCCAAGCCGCTGCAGAGCGGGAGTTTGGACTAGTCGAGCGTGCTGTTGCGCCCTTGTCCTCGCGCAAGGATGGCACGTCGGCGGCCCGGGCCGCGGAGGCTGCACGCGAGATCGCCGAGCTTTGTCTGAGCCTGCACAGTGCACTGGTTTATGCCAGGATTTCGGGGATGGAAGGCTAATGATTCAGGTCCAGATCGTGGGGGTTCGCATAGAAATGCCCTCCAATCAGCCATTGGTTCTGTTGAAAGAACGGCTTGGTGAACGCCACATCCCCATCTGGATTGGTGCCGCTGAAGCCACCGCCATCGCGCTGGCTGAACAAGGTGTGGTGTCCCCCCGCCCGCTGACCCACGATCTCTTGTGCGCGGTAGTACTCGCCCTGGGGCATCGTGTGGTGCGTGTGAACTTGACCAGGGTTGAAGACAGCGTGTTTTATGCTGAGTTGGTGTTCGACGACGGCACCACCGTTGGCTCCCGGGCTTCGGATGCCATTGCGGTCGCGCAACGTGCGGACGCCAGTATTTGGGCCTCGGAAGCCCTTGTCGAGGAGGCTGGCGTCATCATCGCCGACCACGACGAGGATGCCGGCGAGGATGAGGCGAAGGAACGTGAAGTTCGCCAGTTTAGGGAGTTCCTCAATGACGTTGAACCCGAAGATTTCGACAACTAGGCTCCAAATTCCACGCATTTTCGCCCGCGCCTAACGTTAAACCTGAGGCTGAAACTTTCGACACGAAAAATTGTTGTGCAAGCGTCTTTGACCTTGGTCCCGCACCGCTCTAACGTCGAAGTAATCAGTTCCCCATTGCAAGCCGTGACGACTGCGGCCACACTGGAGGTTGGGAGCCTAAACCCAACACCCCTTGTGGTGTCCTGCCGGGCAGCGAAGCACTTTCCTATCAGGGAACTTTGAACAGGAGGATCCACGTGAGTCCGAAGAATGACGCCGGCGAGCTCAAGCCTGCCGTTGTCCCCAGCACCGCCTTGTCGGCTGGTGCGCAGGGGTTGTTGTTCACCGAGGATTTGCCGGTTCTTGACGAAGACGCCGGCTACCGCGGCCCCACGGCGTGCAAAGCCGCTGGCATCACCTACCGCCAACTGGACTACTGGGCCCGTACCGGATTGGTTGAGCCCGCCGTGCGCGGCGCCGCCGGTTCCGGTTCGCAAAGGCTTTACGGTTTCCGCGACATCCTGGTCTTGAAAGTTGTCAAGCGCCTTCTGGACACGGGGGTGTCCCTTCAGCAGATTCGTACCGCGGTGGAGCACCTGCGCGAACGCGGTGTGGAGGACTTGGCCCAGATCACTTTGATGAGCGACGGCGCCTCCGTTTATGAATGCACCTCCGCCGACGAGGTCATCGACCTGGTACAAGGCGGCCAGGGGGTCTTTGGCATCGCCGTGGGCCGGGTGTGGCGAGAGGTGGAAGGCAGCCTGGCTGCGCTACCCAGTGAACACGCACCCGTTCAGACATTTCCCGGTGACGAGCTGAGCAAGCGCCGCGCCGAACGGAAGATTTCCTAGCACTTTAGGCAAAACGCGCCCCGTACACCCTGAAAGTTTGGGAGGCACGGGGCGCTGTTGCGTGCCCTATCCGCGGTAGAGACGGCTGCGGGTGGTGCCCTGGTTCAGGACCGAGTCCAGCAGCTTGTCAAACAGGGCCGAGGAGTTCTTGGCCGACTCCCCGGGCCACTGATGGATCGGATGGGCGGCACCCTGGATCTGCTGCCAGTTGGCCTGCTCGGGGATGGTGGGGGAGAGCAACAACTCACCAAACATGGTCTTCATCTCCGCCAACCGGTACGTGTGTTCGTTGGAGCCGCTGCGGACCCGATTTGCCACAATGCCGGCAGGCACCAGTGACGGGGCAAACTCGCTGCGGAACAACTCGATGGCACGCAGGGTGCGCTGGGTGCCCGCCACTGAAAACAGACCAGGCTCGGCCACCAGCAACACCCGGCTGCTGGCCGTCCAGGCCATGCGGGTCAGGCCGTTGAGCGACGGTGGGCAGTCAATGAGGACCAGCTGATACGGGGCCGAGCCGTCACGGTCGGCATTGGCCAGGACGGTGGAGAGGCGGCGCAGATCCCGTTTGCCAAGGTCGGGGCGGTCATAGATGCCGGAGAAGGCAGAGCCCATGGCCACGTCGAGAATAGGGGAGGGGCCGCCGTCGTGCTGGTGGGCTGCCAGCCAGCCGCTGGGAACCACATTGGCGCCCAGATCTGCCTTGCGGGCGCCCTTGATCAGCTGGCCAATGTTCAGTTGGCCGGTGGCATTGACGCCCAGGCCAGTGGTGGCGTCGGCGTGCGGATCCAGGTCGATCACCAATGTGGGGATACCCGCCGCCAGTGCTGCCGATGCCAGGCCAAGGGTGACCGACGTCTTGCCGACGCCGCCTTTGAGGCTGCTGATGCTGACTACTTGCACGGAAGAACCATAACCTTTGCGTTGCGTACTGAAATCTTGGGCGCTCTGCTTATTCTGTGAGCGCTGCCCCTGCCCCTACAATAGCTGTGGAACGTTCGCGACTTGGAGAACCCATTGACAAACACCCCAGACAAATTGACCGGCAGCCAGCACTCAAACAGTTTCGTGTCGGCGGCATTTACCGATCGACACATTGGGGTTAGTACACAGCCCCACGTTCATCATATGTTGAGCGCCCTTGGATTTGGCTCTTTGGAGGAGCTTTCGGTGGCGGCGTTGCCGGAATCGATCTACATCACTGAGCCGCTGAGCCTGCAGGCAGCCGTCTCAGAAGAGGCCATGCTGGTGGAGTTGAAAGCGCTGGCGGCAAAAAATACCGTCAATAAGTCCTTCATCGGACAAGGCTACTACGGTACCCATACGCCGGGCGTGATTCAGCGCAACGTGCTCGAAAGCCCCGCATGGTACACGGCCTACACCCCGTATCAGCCCGAAATTTCCCAGGGACGCTTGGAGGCGCTGCTGAATTTCCAGACAGTCGTCTCCGATTTGGCCGGCATGGTCACGGCGAACGCCTCCATGCTGGATGAAGGCACGGCTGCCGCCGAGGCCATGGCCCTGATGCGCCGCACCAACCGCACTGCCAAGTCCGACGCCGTCTTCCTAGTTGACGCCGATGTGTTCCCCCAGACGCTAGCCGTCATCAACACCCGGGCCAAGGCCATGGGTATCCCCGTGCTCGTCCACGACTTCGACGCCGAACTCCCTGACGTCGAGTGCTTCGGCGTCTTGCTGCAGTACCCTGGCGACTCCGGTCGGATCCGCCAGATCGCCCCCATCATCGAGGCGGCGCACGCCCGCAAGGCTGTTGTGGGCGTCGCCGCGGACCTGTTGGCACTGACCCTGCTGGAGTCTCCCGGTGCGCTCGGGGCTGACCTGGCCGTGGGTTCCTCCCAGCGTTTCGGTGTGCCCATGGGCTTTGGTGGCCCGCACGCCGGCTACATGTCGGTGCGTGCCGGTCTCGAACGGTCCCTGCCGGGCCGCCTGGTGGGCGTGTCCAAGGATGCTGCCGGCAACCAGGCCTACCGCCTTGCGCTGCAGACCCGCGAGCAGCACATTCGCCGCGAGAAGGCGACCTCCAACATCTGCACCGCCCAGGTGCTGTTGGCGGTGATGGCCGGCATGTACGCCGTCTACCACGGACCTGAAGGGTTGCGGAAGATCGCACGCCGCGTCCACGCCATGGCCCAGTCTGTTGCGCAGGCAGCTATGGCAGCGGGCCACACCGTGGTCCACGCCAACTACTTTGACACCGTCAAGATCGCTGTTGCCGCCGGCAGTGGCCACTCCGCAGCCGAGCTGGTGGCTGCAGCCCACAGCGCCGGCTACTTGCTGCGCCAGGTTGACCACGGACACATCCAGATCGCCGTCGACGAGACCACCATCGAGGCCGACGTCGCCGCGCTAGCTGGCCTGCTCGGTGCCACGGCGCTGGAACTGGCACCCGACGCGTCCGCCGTCGTTCTCCCCACACCTGTCCGGGCCACCGGTTACATGGGCAACGCGGTGTTCCACGCGCACAACTCCGAGACGCAGATGCTGCGGTACCTGCGCAAGCTCTCCGACGCGGACTACGCGCTGGACCGCGGCATGATCCCGCTCGGTTCATGCACCATGAAGCTGAACGCAACCGCCGAAATGGCGGGCGTGACCTGGCCCGAATTCTCCACGCTGCACCCGTACGCACCGGCGTCGGACACGGTGGGCATCGTGGAAATGGCCACGCAGCTGGAGTCCTGGCTCGCCGAGATCACCGGCTACGACGCCGTCTCGGTGCAGCCCAACGCCGGCTCACAAGGCGAATTCGCGGGACTGATGGCCATCCGCGCCTACCATGTGGAAAACGGCAACCCGGAACGCGACATCGTGCTGATTCCTACGTCGGCCCACGGCACCAATGCAGCCTCCGCCGTCATGGCGGGGCTGAAGGTGGTGGCCGTCGCCACCGACGGTTTCGGCAACATCGACATCGATGACCTCAAACGCCAAATCACCGTCCACGAACACCGGCTGGCCGCCATCATGGTCACTTACCCGTCCACCCACGGCGTGTTTGAGACCTCCATCAGCACCATCTGCGCCATGGTCCACGACGCTGGTGGCCAGGTTTATGTCGACGGCGCCAACCTCAACGCCCTGGTCGGGCTGGCCCAGCCGGGCAAGTTCGGTGCGGATGTTTCCCACCTAAACCTGCACAAGACCTTCTGCATCCCGCACGGCGGTGGCGGCCCCGGCGTGGGCCCGGTCGCCGTCGGCGTCCACCTGGCCAAGCATTTGCCGGCCCGTGAACTGGGGCTCGAGACCTCCGTGGGCCTGGTCTCCAGCGCACCGTACGGTTCGGCGTCGATCCTGCCGATCTCCTGGGCCTACATCCGCATGATGGGTCCGGAGGGTCTGCGCCTGGCCACCCAAACCGCGATCCTGTCCGCGAACTATATTGCCCGCCGCCTCAGCGAGCACTACCCGGTGCTGTATACCGGTGCGCACGACCTGGTGGCGCACGAGTGCATTTTGGACCTGCGCGGTATCACCGCCGATTCCGGTGTCACCGTGGACGATGTGGCCAAGCGCCTGATCGACTACGGCTTCCACGCCCCCACCATGTCCTTCCCCGTGGCCGGCACGCTGATGGTGGAGCCCACCGAATCGGAGGACCTGGGCGAGATCGACCGGTTTATCAACGCCATGATCTCCATCCGCATGGAAATTTCGGCCGTGCAGGACGGCCTTTGGCCGGCCGATGACAACCCGCTGGTCAACGCCCCGCACACGGCCCAGTGCCTCACACAGGACTGGGACCACCCGTACAGCCGTGAAGACGCTGTATTCCCGGCCGGAGTGGACCCGCGCGCAAAGTATTGGCCGATCGTGCGCCGCATTGACCAGGCCTACGGCGACCGCCACCTAGTCTGCTCCTGCCCATCCATCGAGGAACTCGCCGAAGTATTCTGATTAAGGGTGTGAGCTCCGACGTGACGGGCATTGTTACGCCACCGCCGGTGAGTTGTGCCACATCATTTGGTGTCATCAGTGTGGTGCAGCGAGACTGGCACCACTTTATATTTTCTGAGCGTCAACTTCGGCGCTGTGAAGAGTGCACATTCTTTGCGGCATAACAGCATCATTCTTACCGATCCATCTGCTGTTTTAGCAGCAGTGGGACCGCCAAGCCAGCGTTCACATAGGAGTGACATGTTTTCCAAAATTCTGGTTGCCAACCGCGGCGAAATCGCCATCCGCGCCTTCCGTGCCAGCTACGAGCTTGGCGCGAAGACTGTTGCCGTGTTCCCGCACGAGGACCGCAACTCCTTCCACCGCCAGAAGGCGGACGAGGCCTACCTGATCGGCGAGGAGGGCCATCCGGTCCGCGCCTACCTGGACGTTGCCGAGATCATCCGCGTCGCCAAGGAATCCGGTGCCGACGCCATCTACCCCGGCTACGGTTTTCTCTCAGAAAACGCCGGCCTGGCCGCGGCTGCCCGCGACGCCGGCATCACGTTTGTAGGACCGCCCGCCGAAGTTTTGGAGCTGACGGGCAACAAATTCCACGCCCTGAATGCGGCCCGCAAGGCTGGCATCCCGGTGTTGAAGTCCAGCGAACCAAGCTCGGACCCTGAGACCCTCATCGCCGCGGCAGAGGAAATCGGCTTCCCGATCTTCGCCAAGGCCGTCGCCGGTGGTGGCGGCCGTGGACTTCGCCGCGTGGACACTCGGGAGGAACTTCCCGAGGCACTGAACGCCGCCATGCGCGAGGCAGACGCCGCCTTCGGTGATGCCACCATGTTTCTGGAACAGGCTGTGCTGCGACCGCGCCACATCGAGGTCCAGATCCTGGCCGACGGCGAGGGTAATGTCATCCACCTGTTTGAGCGTGACTGTTCACTGCAGCGCCGCCACCAAAAGGTGGTGGAGATTGCGCCCGCACCGAACCTGGATGAAAACATCCGCAAGGCACTGCACTCCGACGCGGTGAAGTTCGCCAAGGCCATGGGCTACGTGAACGCCGGAACCGTCGAGTTCCTCGTGGACACCGTGGGGGAGCGGGCCGGCCAGCACGTGTTCATTGAGATGAATCCGCGCATCCAGGTGGAACACACCGTCACCGAGGAAATCACCGACGTCGATCTGGTTCAGGCCCAGTTGCGTATCGCCGCCGGGGAAACCCTGGCCGACCTTGGACTGAGCCAGGACACCGTCCATGTCAAGGGTGCAGCCATGCAGTGCCGCATCACCACCGAGGACCCGGCCAACGGCTTCCGCCCCGACGTCGGAAAAATCACCACGTACCGTTCCGCAGGCGGCGCCGGCATCCGGCTGGACGGCGGTACCATCTACGCAGGCGCCGAAGTCAGCCCGCACTTTGACTCGATGCTGGTTAAGCTCACATGCCGTGGCCGCGACTACGCCTCCGCCGTCTCACGGAGCCGCCGGGCCCTGGCAGAGTTCCGCATCCGCGGCGTCTCCACCAATATTGCGTTCCTGCAGGCCGTCATGGAGGATCCGGCGTTCATTGCGGGGGACGTTGCGACGTCGTTCATTGATGAACGCCCCGAACTACTCAAGGCGCGGGTGTCCGCTGACCGTGGCACCAAGCTGCTGACCTGGCTGGCCGACGTCACCGTCAACAAGCCTCACGGCGAGCTGCGCGTACATGAGGACCCCGCCAGCAAGCTGCCCGCAGCCGACCTTGCGGACGCCCCGGAGGGCTCGCGCCAGAAGCTGGTCGAGCTGGGCCCGGAACGCTTTGCCGCAGCCCTGCGAGCCCAAACGCCCGTCGCCGTCACCGACACCACCTTCCGCGACGCCCACCAGTCACTGCTGGCCACGCGCGTGCGCACCAGGGACCTGACCGCAGCAGGGCCCGCCGTATCGACGCTGACCCCGCAGCTGCTCTCGGTGGAGGCCTGGGGTGGGGCGACCTACGACGTGGCCCTGCGATTCCTGGGTGAGGACCCCTGGGAGCGCCTGTCCAAGCTCCGCGCTGCACTGCCCAACGTCTGCCTGCAGATGCTGCTGCGCGGACGCAACACAGTGGGCTACACCCCGTACCCGGCCGAGGTTACGGACGCCTTTGTGCAGGAGGCTGCAGCCAGCGGCATTGACATCTTCCGCATCTTTGACGCCCTCAACGACGTAGACCAGATGGAGCCGGCCATCAAGGCCGTCCGCGCTACCGGCACTGCGGTAGCCGAGGTGGCATTGTGCTACACGGGGGACCTCCTGGACCCGGCGGAGAAGATCTACACGCTTGAGTACTACCTGGAACTGGCCCAGCGCATCGTCGACGCCGGCGCGCACATCCTGGCCATCAAGGACATGGCAGGCGTGCTTCGCCCAGCCGCCGCCGCAAAGCTGGTCACCGCCCTGCGCGAGCGCTTTGAGCTGCCCGTCCACCTACACACCCATGACACTGCAGGGGGGCAGCTCGCCACGCTCATGGCCGCGATCAATGCCGGGGTCGACGCTGTCGACGTCGCCTCCGCATCCCTGGCCGGCACAACAAGCCAGCCTTCGGCCTCGGCCTTGGTGGCAGCCCTGGCACACACAGAGCGCGACACCGGGATCGACCTGGCCGCAATCAGTTCACTGGAACCCTACTGGGAAGCCGTCCGCCGCGTTTACGCCCCGTTCGAATCCGGCCTGGCCGGCCCCACGGGGCGCGTCTACCAGCACGAGATCCCCGGCGGGCAGCTCTCCAACCTACGCCAGCAGGCCATCGCCCTGGGACTGGGGGAGCGCTTTGAGGAAATTGAGGACATGTACACGGCCGCCGACAGAATCCTCGGGCACCTGGTGAAGGTCACGCCGTCGTCCAAAGTGGTGGGTGATTTGGCCTTGCACTTGGTGGGTATCAAGGCGGACCCTGCCGACTTTGAAGCCAATCCGCAAAACTATGACATCCCCGATTCCGTGGTGGGCTTCCTGGGTGGCGAGCTGGGCACCCCGCCCGGTGGCTGGCCCGAACCTTTCCGCACCAAGGCGTTGCAGGGGCGTAACGTGGTCAGGGTCATCGGGGAACTGACGGCCGAGGACAGTGCCGAGCTTGCTGCGGACAGTGCCACGCGACGGTCCGCCCTGAACAGGCTGCTGTTTGCCGGCCCTGCGCGTGACTTTGCCAAGGTTCGTGACACGTACGGTGACGTGTCGGTGTTGGACACCCGCGACTACCTGTACGGGCTCCAGCGCGGCACCGAACATGTGATGCCGTTGGGCCCGGGGGTGCGCCTGATCGCCTCACTGGAGGCTGTCTCGGAAGCCGACGAAAAGGGCATGCGCACCGTGATGTGCACGCTCAACGGCCAAAGTCGCCCCGTCAGTGTGCGCGATCGTAGTATTGAAAGCACCGTCAAGGCGGCGGAGAAAGCAGATCCGAGCGTGTCGGGACAGGTGGCTGCACCGTTCGCAGGAGCCGTCAGCGTCAAGGTTGCTGTTGGTGACGTGGTTGAAGCCGGTGCCACGGTCGCGACGATCGAGGCCATGAAGATGGAGGCCTCCATTACGACGCCCGTCGCAGGCACCGTTTCCCGGCTTGCCGTGAGCGGTGTAGCCCAAGTGCAAGGAGGGGACCTGCTGGTTGTCATGGAGGCCTAGATCACCCTGCAACCCAGTGTCTTTATCATATGTCTGCGCTAAACTGAAAATTAAATAAGCGCCGCCGCGGCCGGAAAATCACTTTTCCGGCCGCGGCGGTATTTGGCGTAGCTATCGAGGCAGTGGGAAAATGGCGCAAAAGACCAGCAAGACGAACAGTCCCACCAAGGGTGAGGGGGTGGACGCTGAGCCAGCCACGGCAGTCACCACGGCTGAGGAGAACGAAGCGGAGAATACGGCAAAGACGGCAGCAGCGAACGCTGCAGCGGACAATGTTCAGGCGCCTGCCTCCGAGGAATTGGTGGTGGTCCTGCCTGTTGCCGACGTCTCCACCGACCCGGCTTTCACTGGGGCCGTCCAGGCCGTTTCACAGGTGGAGATGCCGACCCATACGGCCGGTCCGCGCCCGGAGCCTGCAGCTGCTGCCCCGATCGTGTCCGTTGCCACCGTGTCCGTTCCCAACACGCCGGCAGCTCCCGTGAGCGCCCCAAGCGTCCCCGCCGCCGACCAGGCGGGTACCCCCGATTTCGTGGCGTGGGAACCTGCAGAGCAGCCCGGAACCCAGGGCGGCAGCCCCCGCCGGCAACGCAGTGATGGGCCCGAGCCTGCTGCGGCACTGACCAGCGACAGGCTCCTGACGAAGGTTGCCGCGCCACCCGTGAGTGGCTGGCGTCGTTTGCTGTACCAAATCACATTTGGGGCATTGAATGTGGGCGACTCGGACAAGGTTCGCTTGGAGCGTTCCCAGGACAGTTTGATTGCCTCCCGTCTGGGTGACCACACGCGCTACGTGCCGGTACTTTCGCGCAAGGGCGGCGTGGGCAAAACCACTGTCACCACGTTGTTGGGCATGGTTCTGGCGGACACGCGTGAGGACAGAGTTATCGCCATGGATGCCAACCCTGACCGTGGAACGCTCTCGGACAGGTCTCCCGGAAGCGCCGATTTCACTGCACGAAACCTGGTGCGGGACCGGTTCAGCGTCAGTACTTTTTCGCAGCTCTCGGACTATGTGGCACGTGACGGATCCCGCCTGGACGTGCTAGCCTCCGACACTGATCCGACGGTGGCGCAGGCCTTCGACGATTCCGATTATCGCGCCGTGACCGATATTTTGAGCAAATTTTACTCAATTGTGCTCACGGATTCAGGCACCGGCATGGTGCACTCGGTCATGAAGGGGACCTTGGAGAAGGCCGACACCGTGGTGTTGGTTTCCGGCGGTAGCGTCGACGAGGCGCGCCTCGCCTCTGAAACGCTGTCCTGGCTGGAGGCGCACGGACGCCACGATCTGGTGGCGAACGCCATCGTTGTCATCAACATGTCAGGCGGTGAGACACAGGTGGACATCACCCAGATTGAGGATCACTTCAAGTCCCGCGTACGAAACGTCTTGCGCATCCCGTACGACAAGCATCTTGCTGAAGGTTCACGGGTGGAGTTGGCGAAACTCCGCCCGGCCACGAGGGTTGCCGTCAAGGAGCTGGCGGCCCTCGTGGTGACGGAGCTGCTGAAGGACTAAGCGGGTTTGTTGGCCAGGTAGATTTCGTCCACCACTGTGTCAAAGTCCTTCAGGACTTGGGCTCGCTTGACCTTCAGTGACGGGGTCAGGTGGCCGGACGTCTCGGTGAAGTCGCTATCCACGATCCGGAAGGCCTTGATGGCTTCAGCGTGGGAGACCGTCGAGTTGGCTTTGTCGACGGCGTTTTGGACCGCGGCGAGAACTACCGGGTTCAGGGCGGCTTGGGCAACCGTGATTCCGGCTGGAAGGTTGTGCTGCTTGCCCCACATCGGCAGGGCCTCTTCATCGATGGTGACGATGGCGGCGATGAACGGGCGCTGGTCGCCAATGACAAGGCACTGCGAGACGATGGCATCGGCGCGAATCTGGTCCTCGAGCATGGCCGGGGCCACGTTCTTGCCACTGGCCGTGACAATGATTTCCTTCTTTCGCCCGGTGATCTTCAAGAACCCCTGCTCATCGAGTTCGCCAATGTCCCCGGTGCGGAACCAGCCGTCGACGAAAGACTCGGCAGTGAGGTCGTCACGGCCAAAGTAGCCCTTCATGACGCAGACACCCTTGACCAGGATCTCGCCGTCGTCGGCAATCTTGACGGCATTGCCGGGCAGCGGCGCGCCGACCGTGCCGATCTTGATACGTGCTGGCCGGTTGACGGTGATGGGCGCAGTGGTCTCGGTCAGGCCGTAGCCTTCAAGGATTTGTAGGCCGATGCCCTGGAAGAAGTGACCCAGGCGTTCCCCCAGCGGGCCGCCTCCGGAAACGGCGTGACGGACGTGGCCGCCCATGGCTGCCCGCAATTTAACGTAGACGAGTTTGTCGAACACAAAATGCTTGGCCCTCAAGATTGGGGGGATCTTGCCGTCCTGATGGGCACGGGAGTAGTCGATGGCCACCTGAGCGGCGGCGGCAAAGATCTTGCCCTTGCCCTCGCCCTCCGCTTTCAGTGCTGCGGAGTTGTAGACCTTCTCAAAGACCCTGGGCACGGCCAGGATGAACGAGGGCTGGAAGCTTTGCAGGTCCGGCAGGAGGTTCTTGATGTCCGGGGTGTGGCCCACCTTGGCGCCGGAGGCCACAGCCAGCACCGAAATGTAGCGGGCAAAGACGTGCGCCAGCGGCAAGAACATGATGGTCTGGGAGCCCGGGGGAATCACGTCCTTGCCCAGGACTGCTATGGCGTTCTCGCTCAGTTCCACAAAGTTATGGTGCATCAGCATGCAACCTTTGGGGCGCCCGGTGGTGCCGGAGGTGTAAATGATAGTGGCGACGTCCGCCAGTCCCGCTGCAGAGCGGGCGGCCTCCAGGACATCGTCGCCGACGTCTTTGCCCGCCGCCCTGAGTACATCAAGCCCGTCGTGGTCCATCTGCCATACGTTTGCCAGGTCCGTCAGATCTTCCGAATGCGCTGCCTGGCGGATGATGTTCTCATGGTTGGAAGTCTCGACAACCACCGCGACAGCCTTCGAGTCGCCGAGGTTCCACGCCACCTGCGACGGTGAGGATGTCTCATAGATCGGTACCGATACGGCCCCGGCAAACCAGATGGCGAAGTCAACCAGTGTCCATTCGTACCGTGTCCGGGCCATGATGCCGACGCGGTCTCCGACCTTTATCCCCGAGGCGATCATGCCCTTGGCCAGGGCGCAAACATCTGCATGGAATTCCTTGGCGGAGATGTCAACCCACACGTTGTCGGCATTGCGTCGGGCGAACAGGGCCGGGTTGCTCGCCAACTTCGCCTGCCGCAGCACAAAGTCTGTGGTGTTCATGGTCCGTGGGCTAACCACTTGGGCTGGGACGGTTATCTCGCGCACGCTGGCTCCTTCGATGTGTGAGGCCACTAGGGCTTTGCATTACTCTATCCGGCGACGTCAATTGGGACAGGCGGCGGAATGTTACTCATGAGTAACATTATGTTATTTGTGTCACAGGGACAATTTGTTGCAAGGGTGTGATCCCCAGGCCCGGGTCACGGATCGGTAGAATTCGTAGATGCAAGAATCTCGGCGCGTATTGAGCCCCACCTTTCGATTTCCAGGCCGCCCCGCTGTTGGACGGGCGTTGGCCCTTGGCATTGACATTGGAGGGACCAAGGTTGCCGCCGGAGTGGTCGATGGCGCCGGCGGTATCAGGGAAGAATTGCGTCGGGACACCCCGGGCCGGGATCCGCGCGCAGTGGAAGCGGTCATCGCAGAGCTTGTCCGCGAGCTGGGCTCACGCCATGACGTGCGAAGTGTTGGTATCGGCGCGGCTGGTTGGATGGACCTCGGCGGCGGGACGGTGATGTTCAGTCCGCACCTGGCCTGGCGCAATGAACCACTTCGGGGGAATCTGGAGTCTTTGTTGAGGCGTCCGGTGACGCTTGTCAATGACGCCGACGCCGCTGGCTGGGCCGAGTGGCGTTTTGGGGCCGGGCGCGGACACCACCGCCTGGTCACCCTGACGCTGGGCACCGGGATCGGCGGGGCCATTGTCATGGATGGACGTGTGGAGCGCGGCAGCTTTGGCATGGCCGGTGAATTTGGGCATCAGATCATCATGCCTGGCGGGCACCGTTGCGAGTGTGGCAACCGTGGATGTTGGGAGCAGTACGCCTCTGGCAACGCCCTAGGCAGGGAGGCCCGTGAGCTGGCGAGGGCAAAGTCGCCCGTGGCAACCGAGCTGTTAGCGGCCGTCAACGGCAGAGCCAAGGACATCACAGGGGCAGTGGTGACCGCGCTTGCGCTGGCTGGGGAAGCCACCTCATGCGAACTTGTTGAGGAGGTGGGCGCCTGGCTGGGACTGGGCATTGCCAATCTAGCAGCAGCCCTTGATCCGGAGTTGTTCGTGATCGGAGGTGGGCTCTGTGCGGCGGGGGAGCTCTTGCTGGCCCCGGCCAGGAGGGCCTACTCCAAAAACCTTACCGGTAGGGGATTCCGTCCTGAAGCGAAGATTCTCAGCGCGGAATTGGGCTCCTTGGCGGGGTTGATTGGCGCTGCGGACTTATCTAGGGTGCGTCGATTCAAGGGTCTTGGTGGCCACCGCAGGTACGGTCCCAGCGTGCCGAGGCTTTCAGCGCCGGGGCGTGGCACCACCGCCTGAAGCAGCGGCCCTTAGACCACGGCGCCGTCGCCGCTGTCGTGGTCCCTGTTCGCGGGTAGGCGGAACAGCAGGTAGCCGGTGCCAGCCAGAAATGCCACTATGACCCCGGTGACGGCCAGAAGCGGCATCCCGCGCCAAAAGATGGCGGTAAGGACCAGGAAGAGAGGTCCGCCCACGGCGCCAATCCAGGACAGCATGATGACGGGCTCGGTTCCGGCCAGGCTGGGCAATTCCTCCGGCACAAATGAGTCATCCGCGTCCTGCGCCTCGTAGTCCCGCGGTCCGGTGGGAAAGTCCGTTGGGTTGTGCGGGGTTCCCTGGTGGGGGGCATCCTCTTGGGGCGCCGGTGCGCTTGAGTTTTGCCACACTTCCAGCGGATCAAAGTCCACCACGCCCTTGTGCCCGGACGCCTGCGGTTTCTCAGGCATAGCTTCTAAGTTGTGGTCCATGAACCCGGGGGCTTCGAGCCGGGCCACCAGATCACGCCAAACCGCCTCATCGCCGTCGTTCCCGGCAGCGCCTGTGTTTTCCTGGCCCTTGTCAGAGTGCATGCGAGTGCCTCCGGAAGAACTCGCTCGACTGCTCGAATATCTGCTGCGCGTCGTTGTCCATGGTGGCCACATGGTAGCTGTTACCCAGGGACACCACGCTGATCTCCGCGGAGCCGATGTTGGCCTGGATGACGTCCATGCTGGAGTCCGGGACCACATGGTCAACGGTTGAGCGGAAGATCAAGATAGGCGCGGTGACCTGGGGGAGCAAGGCAATGGTATCGGTGAAAAGTTGAGAAAGTTCATGCACCGCGGCCACCGGTGTTCGGGTGTAGGCGCCTTCGGTGACTCCGGGCAGCTTGATGTCGTCGCCAATGGCCGGCACACTCTTGATGATGTGTTTGAGGAAGCCGGAATACTTGGCGCGGTTGTCACTGAAGGTCAGGCCGGGGTTGACCACGGCGATCCCCGCCACCAGGTGATGTGCGGCCAGCCGCAACGACAGTGCCCCACCCATTGACATGCCGGCGACAAACACGGTGTCGCAGCGGGCGGCAAGTTCCAGATACGCAGCCTCAAAATCCCGGTACCAGTGTTCCCAAGGAGTCTTGGACAGGTCCTGCCAGGTGGTGCCGTGCCCGGCCAACAACGGCATGTTCACGGCGAATCCCTGCTCGGCCAGGTGCTCGCTCCATGCCCGCATGCTGATGGGGGAGCCTGTAAAGCCGTGGCAAACTGCCACGCCCACCCGCGATAAACTGCCGTGTCCGCCTGAGCGGAATGGTTGCACCGTCGTCATGAGCCCTCCAAAGTGCCGTGAAAAGTGTATCGGTGCCAAGGCCATATGTCCCGAGACGAAAACTCATGTCTTGGACGCTCGTTGCTACCTTCCTCACTAGACTACTGTTGATACGTTGATTGCGGGGTAACGCGATGGGCACGCTTGGCTACAATCGGTGGCACCGGAGAGGAACTTTACAGTGATTTATTGGGTGCTTAAGAAGATCTTTCTGGGACCGGTTCTGAAAGTCCTCTTCCGACCGTGGACCAAGGGCCTGGACAACGTGCCCACAAACGGCCCGGCTGTCCTGGCCAGCAACCACCTCTCCTTCTCCGATTCCATCTTTATGCCGCTGATGGTTCCGCGCCCGGTGGTGTTCCTGGCCAAGAGTGACTACTTCACAGGTCGTGGCATCAAGGGTCGGCTGACCGCCGCATTTTTTAAGCTGACCAACCAACTACCCATGGACCGCTCAGGTGGTGCCGCGTCGGCTAATTCCCTAGACACCGGCGTCGAGGTGCTCAAAAATGGTGGACTTCTTGGCATCTACCCTGAAGGCACCCGCAGCCCAGATGGCCGGCTGTACCGTGGCAAGGTGGGTGTGGCCAAGCTGGTGTTGACCGCTAATGTGCCCGTCATTCCCGTGGCCATGATTGGCACGGACAAGGTCCAGCCCATTGGCCGGCGCATACCGAACATCCGCCGCCTGGGCATCATCTTTGGCGAACCCATGGACTTTAGCCGCTACCAGGGCCTGCAGGATGACCGATTTGTGCAGCGTTCTGTCACTGACGAGATCATGTATGAGCTCATGCGCCTCTCCGGCCAAGAGTATGTTGACTCGTATGCGAGCACAGTCAAGGACAAACTGGCCGCCGAAAAGGCTGGGAAGCAGGATGCGGCCAAGTCCGCAGGGCAGCCAAGCAAGGCCCGAGCTGCGGTGCGTGTTGACCCGGCGGAGACGGTGGCACCTGGCACGGTGACCGTAATCGGCGCCAAAGTTGAACTCAGGCCAGACGTGGTCAAGGTAGAAGACGAGCTGGTGGACCCTGACCTTGGGGTTGGCACAGCAGTTGAAAGTGGTGAAGTGCCACCAGCAGTTCCCTGACGTTCCCCGGCGTCGAACGCCCACTACAGTCACCCAACAGCTCCTCATCTCATGACTTGGACGCGTTAGTAGGGGTGCGTGGATGACGCTAGTCTTTAAGGGTGACTGATCTAACCTCTCCCGCAAAGCACGCACCCGCAGCCGGACCTTCCGTCCCCGGTGCTGCCGTATACCCTGGCCTCGACGATTGGCGCCAGCTGCCCATCGCCCAGCAGCCAACATGGGCCGATTCGCCCTCTTTCGCCCCAGTGGTGAAGGAGCTTTCGACACTGCCACCGCTCGTCTTTGCCGGTGAAGTGGACGTTTTGCGTTCCCGCCTTGCCCAGGCGGCCCAGGGCAAGGCTTTCCTGCTCCAGGGCGGCGACTGTGCCGAGACTTTTGAGGCGGCCACGGCGGACAAGATCAGTGCCCGCGTCAAGACCATTTTGCAGATGGCGGTGGTGCTAACCTATGGCGCGCAGCTGCCGGTGATCAAGATGGGCCGCATGGCGGGCCAGTTCGCCAAGCCGCGGTCTTCCAACGATGAGACCCGCGACGGCGTCACCTTACCGGCGTACCGTGGCGACATCGTCAACGGTTATGACTTCACGCCCGAGTCGCGCCAGCACGATCCCGCCCGCATGCTCAAGGCCTACCACACCTCGGCGTCTACGTTGAACCTGATCCGGGCCTTTACGCAGGGCGGCTTCGCGGACCTGCGCTCGGTCCATGAGTGGAATAGGGGCTTCACCTCGAACCCGGCCCACAGCCGCTACGAGAAGCTGGCCAAGGACATTGACAATGCCATCAAGTTCATGGCTTCCTGTGGGGCCGACTTTGAGGCCTTGAAGACTGTAGAGTTCTTCGCCAGCCACGAGGCGCTGCTGCTCGACTACGAGCGCGCCATGACCCGAATCGACTCCCGCACGGGCCTTCCGTACGACACCTCAGCACACTTCCTGTGGATTGGTGAACGCACCCGCGATCTGGAACAGGCCCATGTGGAGTTCCTTTCCCGTGTCCGCAACCCGATCGGCGTCAAGCTCGGGCCCAACACCTCCCCGGATGATGCACTGCGCCTGATCGAGAAGCTGGACCCCAACCGCGAACCCGGGCGCCTGACGTTCATCACGCGCATGGGTGCCAACAACATTCGGGAGAAACTGCCAAACCTGGTCGAGAAGGTCACCGCCTCCGGCGCTCAGGTGCTGTGGGTGACAGACCCCATGCACGGCAACACAGTCACCTCGCCCAACGGCTACAAGACCCGCAACTTTGACGATGTCATTGACGAGGTCCGCGGCTTCTTCGAGGTACACCAGGCGCTGGGTACCTTCCCCGGCGGCCTGCACGTGGAAATGACCGGGGATGATGTGGCGGAGTGCCTCGGCGGCGCGGATCCGATCGACCAGGAAGCGTTCCTAACCGGCTACGAGTCCGTGTGTGACCCCCGTCTGAACCACAAGCAGTCCCTGGAAATGGCGTTCCTCGTGGCAGGTGCCCTGAGCCAGTCCAAGTAACACCTGTGGCCAGTGGCCGGGCTCGCGACCTGCGAGGTCCCACCACCAGTTGCAGATTCGGGGCCTTCACTGAGGTTCCTGGCCCGCGTCGAGACACCCACCCCCTGGTGTTGTCTGCCGACGCGGGCCTATTTCTTTTGTGCCCGTGTATCGTCCGTGATCGAGCGTGGCGGGACCGAATGCGTCGAGATCCGTGGTTGTTGAGACCGAGCCCGTCACGATCCCGGCGGCGGAGCTGACATTCCCTCGGCGACTCTCCGACACGCGACAGCTAGCGGCCTTAGCGTCTCCAAATAAGTCGCCTACGTAAATACCGGCTCCGCCGCCGTTGGTGATGGGGTGTGTCTTTGGTGGTCGAGCATGTCCCGCGGTGATTGAGCCTGGCGGGTTCTGGTGGTCTTGGTTGGTGGGGTTTTGTGTGCGGGGGATGCCGTGGTTGAGGCGGACGGTCCAGGCGCCTTGGTGTGTGAGGGTGTGGTGGGGGCCGCAGAGTGGTGCGGCGTTGTTGATGTTGCTTTCCCCGCCTTCGTACCAGGGGATGATGTGGTGGGCTTCGGTCCAGGTTCCGGGTTTGGTGCAGTCGGGGAAGGTGCAGCCGAGGTCGCGGGCGAGCAGGATTTTGTGTTGTGCGGTGGTGAAGAGGCGTTGGGTGCGGCCGACGTTGAGGATCTCGCTGCCGTCGCCGAGGATGGTGCCGGTGATGTCGGCGTCGCAGAGGGTTTCGGCGAAGGCGGCTAGGGGTTGTGGGCCGCTGTAGGGGGCTAGGGCGATGCCCAGGGGTTCCCCGGCGGTGTTCTTGCGTTCGAGTTCGGTTTGGGTGGTGCTGATGAATACTTGGGGTCTGAGGCCGCCGGTGATCGGGAGTAGGCCGGTGCGGGCGGCGAGTTTGAGGCAGTCGATGAGCCCGTCGAGGAGTTTTTGTCCGTGGGTGCGTCGGTCGGTTACGGCTGGGTCGGTGGAGTGTGGATCGATGGGGTCTAGGCCGGGTAGGTCTTCTTCGCTGCCGGGTTCGGGCACGCTGGTGCCATTGAGTAGGTGTGGCCACGGACGGGCACCACGGTCCTGGGTGGTGTCAGGTCCGCCAGGGTTGTCAGGGCCGCCGCCGTTGTCAGGTCCGCCAGGGTTGTTGGGTGGGTGGTGGGGTGCGTGGATCGTGGACCAGTCCTCGTTGTTATCGATGGTGGGTTCCCACCCGGTGGTGAAGGGCTCCTGACTGCCGGGGCATGCCCATGCCGGGGCCGGGCCCTGCGAGGGTGGCGGCCAGCTCTCCGGGCCCATGCCGCCAACACCACCACCAGCACCACCAGAGTTGCCGGTGCCAGCATCAGCACCAGCGCCGTTGTCTGCGTCTGTGCCCGTGTTTGTGTTGAGGTTGGTGCGGATGAAGTCCGTGATGTCTATTTGTCCCGGTAGTGGCGGTTCCGGGGCGGGTGTGTGGCTGCCTGTGCCACCGCTGGTTCCTGCGGCACCATTGTCGGTTTCTGTGACGTCGTTGGTTCCGTCGGGGTTGATGTTGTTGATGGGTGTGTGTTGGTTGGGGTTGGTGGCGGAGTCGATGCTGGCCAGCATGGTTTCGTATTGCAGGATGGTGAGATGGCCGTCGAAGCCGACCAGTCCGCGGCGGGGGCGGCGGAAGAAGATGCCTTGCTTGGCTAATAGTTCACCCTCGGTGGGGCGTTGCCCGTCGGGGTTTAGCAGGTTCACCGCTTGTAGGCCCAGGGGGCGTAGGAAGTCTGGGGGCTCTACCAGGGCGTAGCTGGTGAGGGTTTCCTCCAGTTCCCGGTCTGTGCCTTCCGGGATCTGGCCGGCTTGGGCTAGGTGGGTGGCTTCGTCGGTGAAGGAAGAGATGATCAGTGCCTGCTCGAGTGAGACGTCTCCGGCAAAGAATGCTGCTGCGAGCACCGGCTGTGTCGGGGCTGTGATGGTGCCGGTCAAACCATCGGTGGCGGGCAGGAGGTGCTCGGCTAGGCGGAGCCGGCGGTGGGCTTCGCCCCGGCCCAGTTTCAAGGAGCTGGTCAGTAGCTCTGCCGGGGTCCGGAAGCCGTCTTTGTCGTACCGGCCGGCCCGGACCCGGTCCGCGAGGTCCGCGGCGGCCTGCACCCCCAGCCCGGCCAGGAGCCGGGAGAGATGTTCGAGGGTTTGTGCCCAGTCCATGGACTCGGTATCGCTGAGCGCACCCAGCTCCAACCCGAACGGGGCCCGCCCGACCCCCGAGGACCCCTCAGCCATGCTGGCAGGAGCGGTGGCGGGGCCGGTGCCTGCAAAGCTCGGGGTGGCCGTTCGGGCTAGGGCCGTGGCAAGGGCCAGTAATTGGTGGATGTGCCCACCAATACCAGTGCCGCTACCTGTGGATCCGGGATACCCCGGCCTCCCTGCCGTTGCTTCCATACCCCTAACTTTACCGGCACCCACCGACACTATTAGAAGATTAATACCAGAAAGTGGACAACTACCCACAATTACTAGCATGTGGAGGAACCACCAAGAAGCCACCTAGGAACCATCAAGGAATGCTGGCAACGGATCAGTCAATCAACAGATCAGCCAGGCCCAAAGACCCCATCCCTGCCTAGGTGACATGCCCGTATCTAGATGACCTTTAGGGTGATGATGCTGCCCTCGGGGGCTTCCCCGCCTTGTGGGTCCTGGAAACGGACGGTGCCAAAGAAGCCGCCCAGGAGGTTCTCCACGGAAACGTTGAAGCCCAGAGCCTTGAGTTCTGCGGTAGCGGCGCCTGCCTGTTTGCCCACCATGTCCGGCACCTTGACCATCTTGGGGCCCTTGGACAGAGTCAGGGTGACTGTGCCGCCAGCTGTGAGATTGCCGGATTCCGGGGTCTGGGAGAGCACGGAGCCGGCAGGCACTGTGGGACTGTTGAGCTGTTCGGGGGCGATGGCCGGCACGAGGCCAAGATCCTTCAGCGCCGTCTTGGCAGCGGCGTCGGTCTTGCCAACCACCGATGGGACAGGGATGGGTGTGGGTCCCTTCGAGACCGCAAGGTTGACCTTGGTCCCGTTGCGGAACTCGGTCCCGGTCGGGGGATCCTGGCTCAGGACGATGCCTGCAGGGACCTTCTCGTCGAAGGCCTCAGCGACGGTGCCAAGGGCCAGATGTGCGTCGGTGAGGGCAGTTGTGGCCTCCGGCAACGGCTTGCCAGCTACCTGGGGAACGTTGTACAGCACTGGTCCCCGTGAGACGTGCATGGTCACGCCGAGAAACCTACGTTGCGACGCACCTGCGGCAGGGTCCGTGTCCACCACCGTTCCCGCGGCAACTAGTTCGTCAAAGACGTCGGTGGTGGGGAGTCGCTCAAAGCCCTGCTCGTTCAGCAGCTTCTGGGCCTGTGTGACGGATTTGTTGTGAACATCGGGCACGGTCGCCAAGGCGCCGGGGCCCAAGGCCAGGAACCAGCCGGCAAATGCTGCGAGTATTCCCAGGACCACCACCACAGCCACCCAGATGATGGCACGTCGTCGGGGATGTCCGGTGCCCAGGGTCTTCGTTGGCTGCGCAGCGGCCTTGGCCCGCGTCTTGGCCTCGGCGCGGGCCTCCCGCTTGGAAAGCGCCTGCCCAGAGGCGGCGTCGTCGGAGTCGTAGTCACCAAAGGCGTCAGGGCCGACGCCGGGCACGGCAGACTCTGTGTCATCCACGTACAGGCGGCTGCTGGCAGGGAGGATACTCGTGGGATAGGTGGGTGCTGTAATGACAGTTGTGGCGCGGGAGTCGCCGGAGATTTCGATGACATCGGTACCAGCAGCTTGGTCCTCTACCCGGCCAAGGGCGGATGTCAGGGCCGCAGTGTCAGCCGCCGCTGACGGGCCAGCGGCAAACTCCGGTGCTGAACTATCCTTCGAGCCGCCAGCGTCAAGCTCCGCGGGTGTCAAGGTTGCCCAAATATGCCTCAAGTCCTCCAGGAGGGACGCCCCGTTGGCTGGCCGATTGTCGGGGTCCTTCTCCGTCATGTAGCGGACCAGTTCGTCCATTTCTGCCGGCAGGCCCGGCACGATGGTGGAGGGCGCCGGAACGGCATCGCGGACATGGGCCATGGCCACAGCGATGGGAACCTGCCCGTGGAAGGGCTGTTCACCTGTCAATAACTCGTAGAGCATGATTCCGGCAGAATATATGTCGCTGCGGGCGTCGCCGCCCTCACCATTGACCAGTTCAGGGGCGATGTACCCGACGGTACCTAGAAGTGTCCCCGTGTTCGTGGTCGTGGTGACGGCTCGTGAGAGGCCAAAATCGCCAATTTTCACCCAGCCGCTGCGGGAAATCAGCACGTTCTCCGGTTTCACGTCCCGATGGACCAGCCCGGCCGCATGGGCAGCCGCGAGTCCCTCCACAATGGGGTCAAGCAGGTCAAGGGCCTGCCGCGGAGTCAGGGCGTGTTCTTTGTTGATGACGTCGCGCAGTGTGTGCCCGTCAATGTATTCCAACACCAGATATGCGTGGGCGGCCCCGGCGCCATGGTCGTGAATCTGCACCACGTGGGGGTGCGACAGGCTGGCGGCACTCCACGCCTCGCGTTGCAACCGCTCGATAAAGGCGTTGTCGGTGGCCAGATGGGGGTGGAGGATTTTTAGCGCGATGTTTCTGTTCAGCCGCACGTCTTTGGCGAGATAGACGGTGGACATGCCACCGCGCGCCACCTTGGAAAGCACCAGGTAGCGGTCATCGATTGTGGACCCGATCAAGGGGTCGTTAGGCACATCTTGCACCATTCAATCCTATTGGGTGAAACGAATGTGAACCGCCAGCAACACTCACCGGCGGTCCACAGTTCCAACAGATGCGCTAGTTTTAGCGGAACGAATTGCGTTTGTTGTTTATGCCGGCGACGTAATTGACGGTGTCGGCAAACATTCCATTGACACTGACGGAGTACTGGCCCTGGTAGTAACCGGCAATGGCCAGGTCTTCGCTGGGGGCGCCCCTGAGCAGTGCCCGGATAATGGCGACACCGGCTGTCACATTGTCTTGGGGCTGGAGCAGGTTCAGTTCGCGGCCCACCAGTCCGGAGGCCCACTCGCCGGCGTCGGGGATAACCTGCATGGTCCCGATGGCGTTGGCGGGGGAGACCGACTGGTGGTTGAAACTGGACTCCTGCTGGGCAATGGCCAGGGCAAGCGAAGGATCCACGCCCATGCTGGCCGCAGTGCTGGCCACCATTTCTTGCATCTGCGCCCGCGTGGGTGCAGGAGCCCCGAGCAGGGCAGCCTTGTTTTGATTCGCGTCCGACACCACCGCGTCCGGGTAGGTGTAGTGCAAGAAGGTGCTGGGGACCTGCTGCTGGGCCGTCAGCTCTGCGGGGTTGGACGGGGCGGGGCTGACCGGGGCGATTGGGGTGATGGAACTGGACGCTGCCGCCACACCTGGAATGGTGAGGGTCTTACCGGCATAGATGGTTGCGTTGACGCCCATGTTGTTGGCGCCTGCTAGGGACTGTAGGTCCACGCCATGCTTGGCGGCAATCGCCGACAGCGTGTCGCCAGCTTCGATGACATAGCCTGCGCCAGAGCTGGCCGGTGCCGACTCCTGCACGGACGACGCCGGGGCAGCGGCTACCGGAAAACCCAAGGAGAGCTGTTCCCCGGGGAAGATCACTGTGTCTGCGCTGATGCCGTTGGCGGCAAGCACGGAGTCAACGGGGAGTGAGTATTGTGCGGCGATGCCTGAGACAGTGTCTCCGGCAACCACCGTATGGCTTTGGGGTGTGGTGAGGCCTTGGACGGCCATGCGGCTGGGGATGGAACCTGCCACCACTGCTGTGGAGATGCCTGGGCTCTTGATGGCCTTTACGGCTGTGGACAGCCCGCCGGGGGTGATCACGGTGGGGAGAATCTTAGATCCTGCGGCAACGGGGGCAGCCTCAACGGGCTGTGCCATTGCCAAAGAGGACAGCATCACCACTGGTATGGCTGCCGTCGCGACGGCAGCCAGTTGCTTGGCGCTGGCCGAGGCCGTACGAGAGTGGCTGGGGGAAGTCATAAGGGCAATCCTCTGGTTTTTGGTGCTGGTGTCGGTGCAGATGTGACTGGTGTTCCTAATGGGACTAATGCGAATTTACACTAGATCTAACTTCTATGTCCTGCTATCTGCAAGTTTTCCGCCCCAATGAACCCTAAACTAGCCATTAGATTGGGACCGCGGCTAAACGCTTTTCAATAATTTAAGAGCGCCAAGAGGGAAGGTTTGGTGTGCACGCTAATGAAGTATGTGGCAACCTATTACATGTGAGTAAAGTTGAAAACGTAGTCAGTGAATGGTTGCCCCTGCCCGATGTTGCCGAAAAGCTAAATATCTCGGTCACCAAAGTGCACGCCCTGGTCAAGGATGGTTCCTTGCTGGCTGCCCGAGTGGGCGAACGTGCCATCCGCGCAGTTCCGGCCGAGTTCTTTATTGAGGACCACATTGTCGAGAGCCTGCGCGGCACCATTTCGGTGCTGCATGACGCCGGGTTTGAGGACGAGGACGCCATCGTCTGGCTCTTCACCCCGGATGAATCCCTCCCCGGCCGCCCCATCGATGCCTTGCACGCCGGCCGCAAGACCGAAATTCGTCGTCGCGCCTCCGCCCTAGGCTGGTAGCAACAACCGACTTTCCTGAACCAAAAAGTCCCCGTAGTGCATCACTGCACTGCGGGGACTTTCCCTTGATGGGAGTGGCCAGGATGTTCCTATGACGCCCGGGACACGGCCGCGTGGCCCAGTGCCGATAACGCTGCGCTGACGTCTGCGGCCAGGGGCAGTTCGGCAAGGGCGGCAAAAGCCGTGGCGCTGAGAACAGAGATCATTGCCTCGGTACCTGCCAGGGCCTGGGAATCTACCATGATGGCACAAAGCCTACCGATCTGTTCCGCAGTCAGGTCCTGACGTCCCAGATGTGAGTCCACAAACTTCCTGTCGGCGTCGTTGGCGGCGTCAATGGTCAGCCCCACCAATACGGTCCGCTTACCTTCTCGCAGGTCGTCACCGGCAGGCTTGCCCGTCTGGGCAGGGTCACCAAAAACGCCAAGGACGTCGTCGCGCAGCTGGAACGCTTCGCCCAAGGGCAAAGCAAATTCGCTGTAGCCGGCCAGGAGTTTCGCGCTGCCACCGGCCAAAGCCCCACCCAACACCAAGGGATGCTCGGAAGAATATTTGGCACTCTTGTAGCGGATAATCGCAGAGGCCCTTGAGACTGCGGTGTTGTGTGGTTTGGACGGGCCGGAAACTTCTTCCAAAATATCCAGATACTGCCCGGCCATGACTTCTGCGCGCATCAAGTTAAAGACAGCCCTCGCCCGGCTGCCAGCCTCGGCGCCAATGGACGCAAACATTTCTTCGCTAAAGGACAAGCACAAATCACCTGTGAGGATGGCAGCAGCGTGACCAAACCGTTCCTCGTCCAGGGCCCAGCGCCGCTCGGCATGCAAGGTGGCAAAGGCGCGGTGCACACTGGGTCCACCGCGACGGGTGTCGGAACGGTCGATGATGTCATCGTGGATCAGGGCTGCACCCTGAAACAGTTCAAGCGCAGCACCGGCCATGACAACCTCGGCGGCATCAGGTGCGCCGCCGGCCCCACGCCAACCCCAGTAACACAGCAGGGCGCGCATGCGCTTTCCGCCGGTAACCAGGGTCTTGATGGAATCCACCAAGACCAGCGTATCGGCTGAGATGCTTGCCAGCAGGGCGCCCTTTTCTGATAGGAAGACACCGAGCTGATCGGATACAGCCGCGACAAAAGCGTCTTGTTCCAGGGCAATCGAGTTTTCCGTCGCGGCGGCTGAAGCGGTCATGCTGGGTGAGTCCTTGCTTTGGGGAATAATATGGGGAATGAGTGTTTGTGGCGGTGTCGCCACGGGACGGGCAGGCCGACACGAAATACGCAATCATCGCAATCGTAGGACCTGGGAAGGGGCAGAAGAACCTTATTTCAGTGACGTCGGTAAAACATTGGCCCCAATGGTGAAGGTGGCGGTTTGGTCGGTTTGGACCACCGAGACAGTGATAACTTCCGCACCGTCGGCGCGCACAAAGGTTTTCAACGGGACGCCTTCAACCTCATCCCCGGGCTGAGCCGCAAAACCCTGGTCGGTGAAAACCTTGGTGTAGTAAGTCAGCACATCCGCTGCGGGGGCGGTAACAGTGGCTGTCAGTGACGCCACGGCGAGCGGGGTGGAGTGCTGCAGGCTTGAGCTGGCCACTGCGGCGCCTGGCATCAACGGAATGAGCTGGCTTGGGAATCCGTCAACCAATTTCTTGACCGCAGAATCTCCTGTTGGCGCCGGACTTGCCGTCGAGGGAGAGGGAGAGGCGCTGGAACTGGAGCTGCTGGGCGTGGACGCGGATGTCGACGCAGACGTCGAACTAGTGGCAGGCGCTGATGCGCCGGAACAACCTGCGAGGAGGACCACTGCGGCCAGGGCCGTTGCCACTGGAACGTAGGCCCGTTGGGAAAGCAAAGCCTTGGGGCTGCGCAAGCGGTGCAAAGTGGAACTGATCATCACGATTTCCTTAGCTGCCGGTGGCTGTGCAATGGATCCACACCAGTTTACCCATGGGGGCTGTGGATTTTTGCGGATGCACGTTCGGTGACCGCATTCTAGGATCCTGAAACTAGACTTGGATTGTGGAGCAACAACCTCGGCGGCTATCGGTGCGCCCCAACCGGCAGGGGCCAAACGGCACCCACGTCAGTCGTGCCCTGGAACCGTCCGGGAGGGTACTGGACCAATCCGGCTGCACAATTTTGCATGTCGATATGGACGCGTTCTTTGTCGCCGTCGAACTACGCCATCGACCAGAGCTCCACGGCAAAGCGGTCATCGTCGGATTCCCTGAAGGACGCTCGGTTGTTTTGTCGGCTTCCTATGAGGCCAGGGCTTTTGGCGTGCGTTCGGCCATGCCCATGGCGACCGCCATGCGGATGGCGCCGGCCGCCGTCGTTATTGAGCCGCGGCACGATCAGTACCGTAAAGTCTCCGCAGGCCTCATGGCGTTGTTCAACTCGATCACCGACAAGGTGGAACCCCTCAGTGTCGATGAGGCATTTTTGGATGTCAGCGGGGCCATCCGACGGTTGGGCGCGCCCTTGGAGATTGGTGCACTGGTGCGCAGGCGGGTGGAGGCGGAACTGGGCATCACAGCCTCTGTGGGGATCGCCGCCTCCAAATTCGTGGCGAAGATCGCTTCCACCCGTTGCAAGCCCAACGGCATGATGCTCATTGAAAAGGACAGGACAGTTGAGTACTTGCACACACTTCCTGTGCAGGCCCTGTGGGGAGTGGGTGCCAAGACACTAGAGGTCCTGCAACGTCTGGGAATTTTCACCGTCGCCGATGTCGCCGCCACTCCCGTCACCGTCCTGACGAAGACCCTCGGGGCCAGTGGGCGGGCGCTGCACGAGCTGTCCTGGGGGATTGATCCGCGTCCTGTCACTGTGGTGCGCGTGGAGAAGAGCATTGGTGCTGAAGAGACCTTTGCGGTTGACACGTTCGACGACGAGGTCCTCACCCGTGAGCTGTTGCGGCTTTCACACCGGGTGGCCGGCAGATTGCGGGAGGCTCAGCTGGCCGGGCGGACGCTTGCCTTAAAAATCAAGTATTCAGATTTCTCCACCATCAGCCGTTCCAAGTCTATGGCTGCCGGCATGGATAGTGCTGGCCAAATTTACGCGGGGGCAGTGGGTTTGCTAAGAGCCTTGGGTGCCCGGCCCCAAAGCGTGCGGCTGATAGGCGTGCGCATTGAGGCGTTGGAGTCCATCGATTCGGCTCCCCTCCAATTCACCCTTGACCGCCGTGACGACAATGGGCGCAGTGCAGAAGTGGTGGGGGATGCCATCGCAGCAAAGTTTGGTGCGGCCAAAATCGTGCCGGCCCGTTTGCTTCGTTCCACGTCAAAACACGTGGAGCCAGACGCTGGCGGTCCATCGGGGAACGGTTAGCTTCAAGGAGATTTTTCGGACCGATTGGCTTAATTTTCGGATCATTTGAGCGCGGTGCCGACAAGGAGTTGCCCACGGGTTTCAGTTCAGCAAAATCAAGCCTATTGTTAGTAGTAAGGAGTTCTCTCGCAGTGACTTCAGATTTACGCGGTACCCACCTTGAGACTGCTGTTAACGGGAGTTTTCCAGCTCTGGGAACTAACGTAGGTGTTGTAGTCGTTAACGAGTTAAGACGCCCGTGGCCCTGACCTGAAGGAGGTCGTCATGCCCCTCTCCGAGCACGAGCAAAGATTGCTCGACCAGCTGGAAGCGCAGTTGCATGCCGAAGATCCAAAATTTGCCAATGCGTTGGCCTCGGATCCGGTACGTTCCCTATCCACCCGCCGTATTGTGATTGGTATTTTGGTTGTCATTGCCGGCCTGATGGTTTTGTTGGGGGGGGTTGCAACCAAACTGATCATCATCGGGATTCTTGGCTTCCTCATCATGGGTGCTGGCGTGTACTTGGCCATGTTGCGGCCAAAATTCAGTAAACGCCCCGCCGCTGAAACCAAAACTGGTTCGAAGCAAAAGAGCGGTTTCATGAACGGCCTTGAAGAGCGTTGGGAAGAGCGCCGCCACGGACAATAGCCATCGCGAACCTCAATAGACTGCCTAGGGGTTCTTTGCCTGCCACATGAGTCACCTGTGTGGAACAGGGATACCTTAGCGCAGGTGGCCGGGGTGACCGTTGCGGCATCCAATAGCCATTGGCACGAAGCGAAGGTCCACATTGTGGGCCTTTTTCGTGTTTAAGGTGGTGCCCGGCGTTCATGACGTTTCCCTCCGCCCGGGCTCCACTTCCCACCACACGCGTTCCTGATTGATCCCTGGCTAGGGCGGATTCGCGCTGATTCCGGCCAGCCAGGGCTGCGGCCCGCGGCCCGGACACACTCAATCGTGCCAAATCTGTATCCAGCAAAGAATTTCCCTCCACCGGGAAAATCCAGTAATACAAAGGCCTGCCGAACGACACGCCAGCAGTATTCGGCCCTCAGGCGTTGACGGTGGAGGATTGTGGAGTAATGTGGAGCGCGTAAGAGGGAAATGGTCACGGGGAGTTCAATAGGCCCCGATGTTGAAGGTGGTGGGGATGTTCCTTGGAACACATTCGCCACGCCTTGACGAAAAAGGCCGCATCATCCTTCCTGCCAAGTTCCGGGAGGAACTAGCTGGTGGACTGGTCCTTACCAAAGGGCAGGAAAACTGCATCTACGTGTTTAGTGCACGGGAGTTTGAGAAGGTCCACGCGGACATGGTCGGCGCGCCAATGCAAAACAGGCAAGCCCGCGACTACAACCGTGTTTTCCTTTCCGGCGCCTCTGACGAGGTGCCTGACAAACAAGGGCGCGTGACCATCCCTGCGACTTTGCGCAGCTACGCCGGCCTGGACCGGGAGCTGGTTGTTATTGGGGCAGGGAACCGGGCCGAGATATGGAATGCCCAGTCATGGGAGACGTACTTGCAAGAACAGGAGAAAGCGTTCTCAGAAATTGATGAGGACGCCGTCCCTGGAAACACGAAGTAGGCACCGCCACTGGACACGCACGTTTCCAGTGAGGGGCCAGTACCAAGGATTGCTCTTAGATGAGATCTCCAGCCGCCCAGCAATGACCAACCTGGCTCACTTCCCCGGAGCCAGGCGGGACAGAGCTCGGCGCGGAGGGGGATCTGGTCCAAGAGCAGCAGTCCTTCGTGAAGTTGCGCTGATCGAATACCAACAATGCACCAAACCACTAGTACCTAACTGAGCAGGAGGCGTGATGACGTCGGAGAACCCCACGCCACCCACCTCCGCCCGCCACACACCAGTTCTCAAGGACCGCTGCATCAACCTCCTGGCCCCCGCCTTTGAGGTGGCTCGCCAAGCCGGACGCGTACCCGTCGTCATCGATGCCACGTTGGGCATGGGAGGCCACAGTGAGGCCATGCTGGAGCGATTCGCGGATCTTCACCTCATCGGGATTGACCGCGACACTGAGGCGCTTGGCCTGGCAGGAGAACGGTTGGCGCCCTACACCAGCCGCACCGATCTTGTGCACGCAATCTACGACGAAATTCCGAGCATTCTTGACGATCTCGGTCTGGGGGGAGTCGACGGCGTCCTGATGGACCTGGGTGTGTCATCCCTGCAGTTGGACGAGCGTGAGCGCGGCTTTGCGTACTCCTTTGACGCACCCCTGGACATGCGCATGGACACCAGCCGCGGTCCCACAGCCGCGGACATCGTGAACACGTACTCGGAAGAGGACCTGGTGCGGATCATCCGCAAATGGGGTGAGGAGAAGTTTGCCGGCCGCATTGCCAACCACATCGTCGCAGCCCGGGACCGCCAACCGCTCACCCACACGGGGGAACTGGTGGACATCATTCGCAAGGTGGTGCCAGCGGGCGCTGCGAGGACCGGTGGGCATCCCGCCAAGAGGACCTTCCAGGCCCTGCGGATCGAAGTCAACGAGGAACTCAGCGTCCTGGAACGGGCTGTTCCTGCCGCCGTCGACGCCCTAGTCCTGCACGGGCGTGCGGTTGTCATGTCCTATCACTCGCTGGAAGACAAAATTGTGAAGGCCGTCTTTGCGGCTGGGTCGCGTTCATCGGCCCCTGCAGGTTTCCCCGTGGAGCTCGAAGAGCACAAGGCGACCCTTAAACGTTTGACCAAGGGAACCGAAATTCCCACCGACGAAGAAATTGCAGAAAACCCCAGGGCGGCATCGGCGCGGCTGCGGGCAGTGGAAAAAGTGAAGGTCAGGAGCCAGTCATGAATCAACGTGCGTCCGGCATTGCCCCGGCAACCGTGGGCAACAACGCCCGTGCACTTGAGCTGTCGACGGCCGGGCCCGGCTTTGACACTGGCTTGCCGCTGCCCGTCAAGGAAAGGAAATCTTCCCGGCCCCCCCTGGCACTGGTTGTTTTCACCCCCAACAAGAACAGGACCCCCCTGGTGGTGGCCTTGTTTCTGCTGTTGGTGGGTGCACTTGCTGCGGTTCTGATCATGAGCGTCTCCGTCTCCCAGGGCCAATACGAGCTGGTTGACCTCAAAGCAGCCCAAAGCGAGCTGGCAAACGTGAACCAGGCCCATGAACTTGAACTTGTGGGAAACCAGGCGCCACAAAACCTGGTGTCACGGGCTGTTGCCATGGGCATGGTGCCGGCAGGCAGCACGGGGCAGATCGACGTGCGCACGCAGAAGGTGACCGGCAATCCGACGCCGGCCCTTGCCGACACCAAGGGACTTGTCACGATCCCACCAGCAGTGGTGAACAAACCTCGCGAGGTCCCGGTGGAGAGCCCGGCGGCGGCTGCGGCCAAGGCGGAGCCTGCGCCATCAGCGTCAACGACGGCTCCGGTGGAGGTCCCGGTGGTTGTTGCACCGGATCTCAACGGGGGCACCATCCCGGCACCAGAGCAAAAAGAGAACTAGAGAATGAACAATGTGGGAGCCATTTTTGCTTCGGCCCACGCACGCGGTACAAGGTAAGGACAGGCAGTGGCACAAGACTTCACCAAGGCGGCCGCAGCAACTGCGCTGCGGCTGAACAGACTTGGGCGCGGACGGATGCGTATCGGCTTTGTCGTGATGCTCGCGTTCCTGCTCGTCATTGCGGGAAAACTGGTCATGATTCAGGGCTTGGACGTTGGCAACATGGCAGAAGCTGCCGAGTCCCAACGAACAGTTGTGCAAAAATTACCAGCGGTCCGAGGGAAGATTGTCGACGCAGATGGCAACGTCATGGCTGAAAGCATCCTGCGCTATGACATCACCGTCTCGCAGATCAACAACGCGATGCCCAAATACAAGCATAGAAACGAAACGACGGGCGAGATGGAGACCTTCACCCGCGATGAGGGCCTGCAGAAGGTGGCCACTGTCTTAGGGCTGCCCCTTGAGGAAGTGAAGAAGAACGCCACAGGAACCAAGGACTTCAACTACATCCTCCGTGATGTGAGCCCGGCCGTTGAAAGGCAGGTGGTGGCCCTGGGGGTGCCCGGCATCTATTCGGAGGCCGTCACCAAACGCGTGTACCCCATGGGTGTGGTGGGCGGACCGATCGTGGGATTCCTTGGCGCCGACGGCAAGCCGCTTGCAGGCATCGAGCAGACGATGGACGCCCAGCTCACTGGCACCGACGGAACCCGCACCTTCCAAGCGGGCAAGAACGGCATCATTATTCCCACCGCACCGGTGAAGACCGTGCCCGCGGTGGACGGACAAACCGTCAAGCTGACCGTCAATCAGGACATCCAGTACTACGCCCAGCAAGCAGCCCAGCAACAAAAGCAGCAATACAGTGCCCAATGGGCCAGTATCACCGTTGTGGAAGCAAAGACCGGGAAGGTCATTGCGCTGGCCGACACCGATGCCTACGACCCCAACGATCCGGGCACCTCGGATCCCAACGACATCGGCTCGCGCACTGTCAGCTCCGTGGTGGAGCCAGGATCCACGGACAAGGTCATCACAGCCTCAGCCGTGGTCCAGGAAGGGCTGGCCACACCCCTGAGCGAATTCCTGGTCCCTCCCACCCTGACCATCGGCGGGCAGACGTTCTCTGACGCGTTCGTTCACGGGACCGAGCAGCGCACCTTGGCGGGGATTATCGCCGACTCCATGAACACCGGAACCGTCATGGCCGGCTCCAAGTTGTCCCCGGAGCAGCGCTACGACTACCTGCGCAAGTTCGGTGTGGGGCAAAAGAGCGGGATTGAATTGCCCGGCGAAAGCCCTGGCATTCTCGCCGACTGGCAAAAGTGGGATGGTCGCCAGCAATATTCCGTCCTGTTCGGGCAAGGTGTGGCCCAAACGCCCCTACAAACCGCCTATGTGTTCCAGACCGTGGCCAACAACGGTGTCAGGCTGGCGCCGCAAATTGTGGACTCGTTCACGGCCGCCAACGGTGCCGTGACCCAGGTCCCACAGGCGCCGGGGGTAACAGCCGTCAGCCCCGCCACCGCACAGTCTGCCCGCGATATGCTGGAAGGGGTGGTCACTATGGCCGACTACAAGGTGGTTGGCATCCCGGGCTACCGTGTTGGCGGCAAGACCGGCACCGCGGAAGCCCCCGCCGACAACGGTGCCGGCTTTGACGGCTACACGTCGTCGTTCATTGGTATGGCGCCCATGGACGATCCGAAGTATGTTGTGGCAATCACTGTCCAACGTCCCCAGGGCGATATTTACGGCATCACTCAAGGCGTTACGTTTAACCAGGTCATGGGTCAGGTTCTTCGCACCTTCGACGTCCCGCCATCCACGACCCCGCCCGTCATGCTGCCAAAGTTTTACAAATAAAGACCCGGGCCGACTATTTACATGAAAGAAATGACTTCAGTGGAACAGCCACCGCACGGCTCCGAATCAGTGTCCCCGGCAGAAATGGCGCCGCGTCCCACCCGGCACAACCCTGTCGCGTTGGATCAAATTGTGGCGCTGTCCGGCGCTACCATGGCAGGCGCGGCCGTGAATCACAAAGTCAGTGGTGTCAGCCTGGATTCGCGGACCATAGTTGCCGGAGACTTATACATAGCCCTCCCCGGCGCCCACACCCATGGCGCCCGTTTTGCTCACGCGGCAGTTGCCGCAGGGGCGGTTGCGGTGTTAACGGACGACGCCGGCGCGCAACTTTTGGCTGGCAGCTTCCCCGTGCCCGTGCTCAGCTGCGAAAACCCGCGGGTAGTTACCGGCGCTGTTGCCTCCTTGGTCTATGGCACCGCAAGGATCACCATGCCCTTGTTCGCCGTGACGGGAACCAACGGAAAGACAACCACCACGTATTTCCTGAATTCCCTGATGCAGGCCATGGGCAAGACCACCGGGTTGATAGGCACCATTGAAATCCTGGCTGGCGATGAGCCGATCCCCAGCAAACTCACCACCCCCGAATCCACCGATGTCCACGCCTTGCTGGCGCTGATGGCTGAACGCGGTCTGGCTGCTGCCTCAATGGAAGTCTCCTCCCATGCACTGGCCTTCGGCAGGGTTGACTCGGTGCTTTTTGACATTGCCGGATTCACCAACCTGACACAGGACCACCTAGACCTGCACGGCGGCATGCAGGGCTACTATGCGACAAAAGCCCAACTGTTCACCCCCCAGCGGGCGAAACGGGCGGTGGTCACGGTCGATGACGAATGGGGCAGGAAGCTGGCGGCAGAGGCAACGACGCCCACCGTCACCTTGTCTACCCGCCCTTCTCCAACGCCCCCGGAGGAACCAGGCATTGAGCCCATTGCGGCTGTGCACTGGCAAGTTGCGGGGATACAAAGAGCCGGTATTGGTTCACGCTTTGATCTTCACGGCCCGCAAGGCGCGCTCTTGCGGGTTCATACCGGGCTGCCTGGTGACTTCAACGTCTCCAACGCCGCCTTGGCCACCGTCATGGTTGCCGAGCAAGCATTTTTGACTGCTGACCGTCACGAGGTTCTGGCTTCCCTGCAACAGATTCTGGACACCCACGACCCTTTCACAGTTGACGTTCCGGGGCGCATGCAGCTGGTGGGCACAGCACCGGTATCCATTGTCGACTTTGCCCACAACCCTGATGCTTTGGCGCGTGCCCTGGCGGCCGTTCGTTCCGAGGAACCCGGATCCAAGGTCATTGTGGTCTTTGGTGCCACCGGTGACCGGGATGCCACCAAACGTCCCGTCATGGGTGCGATAGCCGCTCAGGGAGCCGATGTAATAATTGTCACCGACGACGACCCTCACAATGAGGACCCGGCAGCCATCAGGGCCGACGTTTTGGCAGGTGCCGTTGAGGCCAACGAGCGCGGAGGTTTGGGGCGCGTCATTGAGGAGTTTGACCTGCGTGCCAACGCCATCGTGCGGGCCGTCGAGCTTGCCTGGCACACCGACACGATTCTGGTCGCCGGTCGCGGCCATGAAGTCTACCAAGAGGTCATGGGGGTCAACGTCGCCCTGGACGACAGGGAAGAGCTGCGCAGTGCCCTGAAGCGCTTTGGATTCCCCGTAGCTTCCGCGAGCAGGATAGAGTCTTAACCCGAGATGATTGAATTTTCAGCGGCCCAGGTCGCCACGCTATGCAATGGTCGGCTTTCCACCGGCACCGACCCCGATATCCGAATTGATGTGGCCAAGATAGTCACTGATTCCCGCGAAAGTGTTCCCGGCTCCCTGTACGTGGCGAAGGCCGGAGAGCACGCCGACGGGCACGACTTCATCCCCGCAGCATTTGCCGGGGGAGCGGTCCTGGTCTTGGCTGAACGTTCGCTCACTACAGGACGGCGCGTCGACCACGTCCAGGGACCATACCCGGCCGTCATAGTCGAGGACGCGATTCTGGCGATGGGCGCGTTGGCGGCAGAGGTTGTGAGGGTCATCCGCAGCCATTCGCCCCTGACTGTTATTGGGATTACAGGCTCCGCTGGCAAGACCACCACCAAGGACCTTTTGGCGGGTATCCTGGGACCCTTGGGCCCCACCGTGGCGCCTGTAGGCTCCTACAACGGCGAGGTGGGCGTGCCGTTGACAGTCTTCGGCGCCGATGAAGCCACCAGATACCTCATCATCGAGATGGGTGCCACAAAGATCGGTCACATCTCCTACCTTTCCGGGTTGGTTAAACCCGATATCGGTGTTGTGCTGTGCGTGGGCAGCGCGCACGCCGGCGAATTTGGTTCCATCGAGAACATTGCAGAAGCCAAGGGCGAGCTGGTCCAGGCGCTGCCTGCAAATGGCACAGCCATCCTGAACTTCGACGACTCCCGGGTGCGCGCCATGGCCGCCCGGACGGCTGCGCCGATCACGTATTTCTCCAGCGCAGACGCCCAGGGAACAGGGACGGCCAACACGGTCCAGGCCCGCAATGTGCGCACCACAGACGGGCAGCCGGAGTTTGAGCTGACCTTCCCCGGGGAAACCCTGGCGCACCCTGTCCACAGCAGGCTCCTAGGCCTGCACCACGTGACAAATCTTCTCGCAGCCGCCACGGCAGCTTATGCAGCAGGGGCAGACCCGGCACAGATCGCCGCGTCGTTGAACACCCAGGGTGCCGTTAGCCGGTACAGGATGGAACGCACCGAACGTGCCGATGGTGTCACAGTCATCAATGACGCCTACAACGCCAACCCGGAATCGATGCGGGCGGCGTTGCGCACCTTGGCGGAGCTTGGGGCTGGCGGCACCCGCCGCACCTGGGCGGTGCTGGGGGAGATGCGCGAGCTAGGGGAGACCTCAATTTTGGAGCACGACGCCGTGGGCCGGGTAGCCGTTAGGCTGAACATCTCCCGGCTGGTTGTGGTGGGAACTCCTGCCCGCGCCATGCATGTTGGTGCGGTCATGGAAGGATCCTGGGGGGATGAGTCAGTGTTTGTTCTGGATACTGAGGCGGCGTTTGAGTTACTTGAGCGTGAACTTGCCCCCGGGGACGTAGTTTTACTGAAGTCTTCTCGGGACGCCGGGCTGCGGCTGCTGGGGGATCGGATAACATTACCTTCCAAGGGCCTGCCCCAGAACATTCACATAGACAACCCCGGTGAAAGGACCCAACAGCCATGATCGCTTTGCTTATTGGCACCGGTTTGGCCCTGGCCTTCGCCATGATTGGGACGCCGCTGTTCATCCGGTTCCTGGTCAAAAAGGGGTACGGACAGATCATCCGTGACGACGGCCCCACCACGCATCAAGTCAAACGCGGCACCCCCACCATGGGTGGGACGATTGTCGTTGGCGCGGTGGTGGCTTCCTACTTCATCACGCACTTGATCCTCTGGTTGCTAAACCCCAGCTCCGAAGGCCCCACAGCCTCGGGTCTGCTCATGATCTTCCTCATGGTGGGCCAGGGCCTGGTCGGCTTCCTGGACGATTTCCTGAAAATTTCCAATCAGCGCAGCTTGGGCCTGCACGCCAAAGGAAAACTGCTTGGACAGGCGGTCATAGGTATAGCCTTCGCCATCATGGCCCTCGGATTTCCTGATAGCAACGGACTGACCCCGGCGAGCACGTTCATCTCCTTTGCTCGCGATATTCCGTCGCTAAACCTGGCGTTTGCTGGTGCAGGCCTGGGCGTGGTGCTGTTTGTGATCTGGTCAAACCTAATCATTGCCGGCACCACCAACGGGGTGAACCTCACCGACGGTTTGGACGGATTGGCCACGGGCGCTGCCATCCTTGTCTTCGGCGCGTACGCCTTGATCGGTGTCTGGCAGACAAGCCAGAGCTGTGGTTCCCGCAAAATCCCCTCCGAAGCCGTGTGTTACGAGGTCCGCGATCCGTTGGATCTGTCCCTCATCGCCGTCATCATGTTTGCCGCTCTCATCGGGTTCCTGTGGTGGAACACCGCGCCGGCGAAGATCTTCATGGGTGACACCGGATCCCTGGCGATCGGCGGCGCCATGGCCGGTTTCGCCATCCTTTCTCGCACCGAGATCCTGCTGTTCATCATTGGCGGGCTGTTTGTGCTGATCACCTTGTCCGTCATCATCCAGGTGGGCTTCTTCAAGCTCTCCAAGGGCAAACGGGTGTTCTTGATGGCCCCGCTGCAACACCACTTCGAACTTAAAGGCTGGGCGGAAGTGACGGTGGTGGTCCGGTTCTGGATCCTCGCCGGGCTCATGGTGGCGGTCGGGTTGGGCGCCTTCTACGCTGAATGGATCGTTCGACTGTGACACGGACTGCTGAAAACCGCCTGGCCTCGCTGACCGCCTGGGATTCTGACTGGTCGGGCCTGCGCGTGGTTGTCACCGGTATCACCAAGACGGGTTTTTCCGTCGCCGACACGCTGGCCGAGCTGGGGGCCAAGGTGGTAGTGGTGGCTGCCTCGGACGACGACGCCGCGCGCCGCGCCGCGGACACCTTGAGGATTGTCGGTGTTGCCGACGTCATCCTGGGCGCGGCAAGCTCCACCGTCCTGCCACTGGTTGACGGTGAGGAGGCTGAACTGGTGGTGACCAGCCCCGGCTACAAGCCCAGCCACGCCTTGCTGGCAGCCGCTGCAGAGGCAGGCATCCCCATTTGGGGGGATGTTGAACTGGCGTGGCGTGTTCGCATCAGGGCCGGGCGAAAGACCGCTGAGTGGATCACTATCACCGGCACCAACGGCAAGACCACCACCACCACCATGGTCGAAGGGATGCTTCAGGCTGCCGGCCTGCGGGCCATTGCCGCCGGTAATATCGGCACCCCCATCCTTGACGCGGTCCGCGACCCGCAGGGCTACGACGTCCTCGCTGTGGAGCTTTCCTCCTTCCAGCTGCACTGGTGCCAGTCCCTTGAACCCGTTTCCAGTGTGTGCCTGAACCTGGCCGAGGACCACGTTGACTGGCACGGGAGCTACGCGGCGTATGCGGCGGACAAGGCCAAGATTTACTCCAACACGAAAATCGCCTGTGTCTATAACGCCGAGCAAATCGAAACCGAACGCATGGTCCAGGACGCCGATGTGCAGGAGGGTTGCCGCGCGGTGGGGTTCAGCACGGGAATCCCCGCCATCAGCATGGTGGGTGTGGTGGAGGGAACCCTTGTGGACCGGGCCTTTATCGCAGAACGCAAGGACTCCGCCGTCGAGCTGGCCCACATCAGCGACATTGGTGAGCTGGTGCCTCGGCACCTGGTGGCCAACGCGGCTGCAGCAGCGGCCCTGGTGCGCGCCTACGGGCTTGGTGCAGAGCACGTCAGTGCGGGGCTGAAAGCCTATGAAAACGGTGATCACAGGATTCAGGCTGTCGCTAAGGCCGGTGGCGTGCTGTGGGTCAACGATTCCAAGGCCACCAACCCGCACGCTGCCGGAGCATCACTATCAGCGTTCAACCCCGTGGTGTGGATCGCCGGTGGATTGTCCAAGGGCGTTGACTATGACGGGCTGGTCAAAGCCCACGCCCAACGGCTCAAGGCTGTAGTCCTGATTGGCGAGGACACCACGGCACTGGCCGGTGCGCTGAGGCGACACGCACCAAATGTGCCGGTGATCGACACAGGCAGGGCCCACACTGGCAAAGAAGGGGCAGCCGGTTCCCCTCTTTTCGGGGATTCGCTCATGGCACAGGCCGTGGTGGCCGCGGCCCAAGTAGCCGTGGACGGGGACACGGTTCTCATGGCGCCGGCAGCGGCATCCATGGACCAATTCTCCTCCTATGCCCATCGCGGCCAGGCGTTTATCAACGCAGTGCGGGAGCTGTTGGAACGACGGGCGAGCGCCAATAAGGAGTCATAGTGGCCAAGACGCCGGCAATATCGAGAAAGAACGCCAAACGGGGCGTTAATACCGACGACGAGTTGTCGGCGCCCAGCCGCTGGAACCGTTTCCGGCGCAGGCTCGACTCCCTGGCGGGGAGCCCCGGTGCCTCCTATTACTGGATTATTGGCACCACCGTGGCTCTGACAAGCATCGGCTTGATGACGGTGCTCTCGGCCTCGGCGGCCGAGTCCATCTCTGCCGGAGATGACCCCTACTATTTGTTCATCAAAGAGAGCATTTTTGCCGGGATGGGCCTGGTGCTGATGATGGCGCTTTCCTTTGTGCGCCCGTCGGGGTTGAAAAAGCTCGCCTGGCCCGGCCTCATGGGTTCCGGTGTGCTTCTGGTATTGGTCGTCTTCACCCCCTTAGGCGTGGAAATCGGCGGCAACAAGAACTGGATCAGCTTCGGCAACGCCATCCAGTTCCAGCCCTCCGAGGCCGCCAAACTTGCACTGGCCTTGTGGATGGGCGTGATTCTGGCCCGGAAGGGCGAACTGGTGAAGGATTGGCGGCACACCATCATTCCCGTGGTGCCCGTGGGCGTTATCATGGTGGGGCTGATCCTGGGTGGGCATGACCTGGGTACCGCCGTGATCGTCATGGCGGTGGTCGCAGCGGGGCTGTTCTTCGGTGGGGCCACTTTGAAGGTCCTGATCCCCTCGGTGCTGGGCGGATTGCTCGCAGCCGTGCTCCTTGCAGCGTTGAGCGGCAACAGGACCTCTCGGCTCTCCGGATGGCTCGGAAACTGCAGCGCAGACCTGGGCCTTTGCGACCAGGCCCAGAACGGCCTCTATGCCCTGGCATCCGGCGGCTGGTTCGGCGTGGGCCTGGGCCAGAGCCGGCAGAAGTGGAGCTGGATCCCCGAAGCGCACAATGACTTCATCTTCGCCATTATCGGAGAGGAACTGGGCCTGCTGGGCACCCTGGTCATCATTGGCCTGTACGGCGTCATGGCGTTTGCCATTTTCCGCGTCATCATGAAGCGCAACGACACCTTTGCCCGGGTGGTGTGCGGTGCCATCCTGACCTGGATCATCGGCCAGGCCTTCGTGAACATCGCCATGGTGACAGGCCTGCTGCCTGTCATTGGCGTCCCCCTGCCCTTGATTTCCTATGGTGGCAGCGCCCTCGTGGTGGTGCTTGCCGCCATTGGCGTAGTCCTCTCCTTCGCCCGCGTACGAGCTGAACCGATCGCCGAACCAGAAAGCGCCAAACAAGACCAATGACGAAAACACAGAATGCGGCACTCTCGGTAGTTCTTGCCGGAGGCGGTTCAGCCGGACATGTCAGCCCTTTGCTGGCCATCGCCGACGCTATTCGGGCACAGCTCCCTGATGCTGCCATCGTGGCCGTGGGTACAAAAGAGGGGTTGGAGACCCGGTTGGTACCGGCCGCCGGTTTTGCGCTGGCCACCATCGAGCGTATCCCCATGCCTAGGCGACCCTCAGTGGACCTCCTGAAGCTGCCGGTGCGCATGCGCCGGGCTGTTGCCCGCGCCAAGGAAATCCTGAGTGAGGCGAACGCCGACGTGCTTGTGGGCGTGGGTGGCTATGTCTGCACACCCTTGTACCTGGCCGCGAAGTCGCTGGGCGTGCCCATTGTCATTCATGAAGCCAACACCAAGGCGGGCCTGGCCAACAAAGTTGGCGCCAGGTACACCAGCTATGTGGGGACGGCGTTTGCTGCGACGAAGATCAGCCATGCCCAACTGGTGGGGATGCCGATGCGTGCTGCGGTGGCTGGGCTCGACCGCGCAGCCGAGCAGGCTGGTGCCCGCGAACGCCTCGGACTGGACCCAAACCGCCCCACGCTGATCGTCACGGGCGGCTCGTTGGGAGCCTTGAACTTGAACAAGGCAGTGGCTGGTGCCGTGGGTGCCTTGGGGGAGGCTGGCATCCAGACCCTGCACATCACAGGTGCCGGAAAGTCGGTCACCGGGGACGACGGCGGATTGCTCACGGCACCGCTCTACCGGCAAGTTGAGTATGTGGATGCCATGGAGGACGCATACGCGGCCGCCGATCTGCTGCTGTGCCGCTCAGGGGCGGGGACGGTGTCCGAGGTGGCCGCCGTCGGGCTTCCAGCTGTGTTTGTGCCGCTACCAGTTGGCAACGGAGAACAGGCCCGAAACGCTGCCGAGCTGGTGGCGGCAGATGCGGCCGTGCTGGTGGCCGACGAGTCCCTGACCGCGGAGTGGATAGAAGCGAACGTGCTTCCGCTCTGCCTGGATGCAGGGCAACTGGCGGCCATGTCCGCCCGGGCCAGTAAACTCGGGATTCGTGACGGCGCCCAACGCATGGCGGAGATGATACTTGCGGCAAGTGGAAAGCAGGCCACGGCATGAGCGGGAAGAAGACGCCAACACCCTATGAGGCGCCCACCTTGGACGAGCTGGGGCGGGTGCACTTCGTGGGAATCGGTGGCGCCGGCATGTCTGCCGTCGCGCGGATCATGCTCAGCCAAGGCGTCCCGGTCAGCGGATCCGACGCTAAGACCTCGGCAGTTCTGAACGAGTTGGCCGCGCTGGGGGCCGTGGTTCACCTCGGCCACGCAGCTGCGAACGTGGCCGCAGCAGATACCTTGGTGGTCTCCACCGCCATCCGGGCCGAGAACCCGGAGCTCGTCGCGGCACAACAGGCTGGCATGCGCGTCCTGCACCGCTCTCAGGCCCTCGCCGCGGCCATGTCCGACGACGTGGTGGTGGCTGTTGCCGGTACACATGGCAAAACCACCACCACCGCCATGATCACGGTCATGCTGCGTGGCTCAGGTGTTGACGCCTCCTTCGCCGTGGGTGGGACGGTGCAGGCCCTGGGGGTCAACGCAGCGCACGGCCGTGGCGGAGTTTTTGTGGCCGAGGCCGACGAGTCCGATGCGTCCTTCTTGAACTACAAACCACAAATAGCCATTGTTACCAACCTTGAAGCCGACCACCTGGACCACTATGGGACGGCGGAGGCAGTCTTTGCCTCGTTTGAGGGCTTCGTGTCCCTGCTTCCGGCCACCGGGCTGTTGGTGGCCTGCGCCGACGACGCCGGATCGGCTAGGTTAGCCGGCAACGCCCGTGCCGCGGGGCGACGCGTGGTGACGTACGGATTCGACCCGGCCGCCGATATCCGGCTCGTGGCAGGGGCCGGTGCCGGGCTGAGCAGCCACACCACCGTGCTGCTGCCGGCAGCAGCGGCCAGCGCACCGGCTGTCAGCTGGCCGCTGCACCTGCAGGTGCCCGGCGCCCATAACGTCAGCAATGCGGCGGCAGCCGTCGCCGTCGCCTTGGAGCTGGGTGTTGACCCGGCTGCCGCACTCGCGGCGCTGGGAACTTTCAACGGGGCCGCCCGGCGGTTCGAGGCCAAGGGGGAGGGGCGTGGGGTGCGGGTCTTTGACGACTACGCACACCACCCCACCGAAGTTACGGCGGCGCTCAAGGCCGCCAGAACGGTGGCCGGCGGGCACAAGGTACACGTCTTGTTCCAGCCACACCTGTTCTCCCGGACCCGCGAATTCGCCGCCGACTTCGCCCACGCGCTGGACCTTGCCGATACGGTCGCCGTCCTGGACGTCTACCCTGCACGGGAAGACCCCATTCCCGGTGTCACCAGTACCCTCATCACTGCATTGCTGCAGGTGCCCATCGGGTATACCCCCGACCCCGCCGTGGCCGTCGCGGTGCTGGTCTCCGGCGCGGGCCCCGGAGACGTCATTATGACCGTGGGGGCGGGCGACGTCACCGAGTACGGCGCCGCCCTGGTCGCGGCGCTCAACGCGGACCCCCTCAACGCTGGCTCCCTCGAAGGCGTGCCCGTGATTGACTGCCCCGTGATTGACGACGGCGGCACACATGGTTGAGCCGCGGCGCCCACGCATCATCCGCTCCCGGCCCGGGGCAACGCCGGCGTCAGGCGCCGCGGTGCCCGCCCCCACCAATCCAGCACGCACCGGCACTGTCCGGAGCACCAGCGGCAAGGTCACGCTCACGCCGCTGGCCGGTGAATCCCCGGCTTTTGGGGATGGGTCAGAGCCTGGTCCCGCCTTAGTTCCGGAGGCCACGACACCTGAGGACCTCGATGCCACCTCCTCACCGGGGACCCCAGTGCCGGGGAGTGCCGCTGCCACCAAACGAGTCAGTGGCAAGGTGTCGGTCTCTGCCATAGGCGAGAACGCCGAGTCTCCCAGCAATTCGTCGCCCGCCGGAGGCAAACCGGCCACGAGGGCCAAGTCCACCGCGCCGGTCCACAAGAGTCGCTTCAAAGCGCCTTTTTCCCGAGGCAAACCGGACCAGGATTCTCCAGGTGGCGCTCGCGACGGAGCTCCAGGAGCTCCCGACGGCGGCGCTAGGAAACCAGTAGAGGAGCCCGGTGCCCGGATACTGGCGTTCCCCGTGCCTTTGCACAAGCGGCGCAGGAAGCGGGTGCTGCTCACCGCGGCTGGCCTGGCTACCGTGTTGGCGCTGGTGATGGCCGTGTTGCTCTTTTCGCCGGCCCTGGCCGTGAAAACCATCACCTTTGACGGTCAGAAGCTGGTGGCTGATGCCACGCTCCAAGCGGTCGTCGCGCCCTTGATCAACAAACCCCTGCCGCAAGTGACCCAGGGGGAGGTGACGGCCATGTTGGCGGAAGTACCGCAGATCAAGAGCTCGAGCATTGAGGCCCGGCCGCCATCTACCTTGCTCATCCATGTGGTGGAGCGCATTCCCGTGGCACTGCTCAAGAGCGGTGACGAGTTCATTTTGGTGGACCAGGACGGGGTGAAGCTCGGCGCCACCACCGACCCTGCCAGTGTGTCCGTGCCACTCATTGACGGCGGCACCGCGGTCATCGGGAAAGACACCTTCGTCGCCATCACGGCGGTGCTGGCGACATTGCCTCAATCGGTGCTGAGCATGCTGGCCAGTGCCAGCGCCACCTCCCCGGATGCTGTCGAGCTGCAACTTGCCGACGGCCGGGTGGTTGTGTGGGGTAACGCCTCGGATATGGAGCTCAAGGCCCAGGTTTTGGATGCCCTGTTGACGGCGCCCGCGCCGACGGCGGCACCTGGCAAGCCTGAGCCGGCGCCCGTGAAGGTGTACGACGTTAGCGCACCCCGACATCCTGTGACACGCTAGTGGGGGATATAGCAGTGGTTGTGGGAGGCTTTTTTTGCGGATTCTTTTCGACACGCGGGCCGGGTTATTGCATGCGGCTCCGATGCACCATAACGTCACTGAGAAGAGTTAGTTGACATAACTATAACCTTCAAGTTGAAGGTTAAGCTGGCAAGGTTCAAGTACCGGTTGAATCCACGCGGCAGCAGCAGCACCCCCAAGAACCCAGAAGTACGATACGAACAAGGGACACTTAACGTGGCAGCACCCCAGAACTACTTGGCAGTCATCAAGGTCGTCGGCATTGGCGGTGGCGGCGTAAATGCAGTGAACCGCATGATTGACGTGGGCTTGCGCGGCGTTGAGTTCATCGCCATCAACACTGACGCCCAAGCCTTGTTGATGAGTGACGCAGACGTCAAGCTCGACGTCGGACGGGAACTAACTCGCGGCCTCGGCGCCGGAGCCAACCCCGACGTCGGACGCCAGGCGGCAGAAGACCACCAGGACGAGATCGAAGAGGTCCTTCGCGGCGCCGACATGGTCTTCGTGACAGCCGGTGAAGGCGGCGGCACAGGAACAGGTGGTGCGCCCGTCGTTGCCCGCATCGCCCGCACCCTCGGAGCACTGACCATCGGTGTGGTCACCCGTCCTTTCACCTTTGAGGGCCGCCGCCGCGCCACCAGTGCCGACAGTGGCATTGAGGCACTGCGTGACGAGGTGGACACGTTGATTGTGATCCCCAACGACCGACTTCTTTCCATCAGTGACCGCAACGTCTCCGTCCTTGAGGCGTTCCGTTCAGCTGACCAGGTGCTGCTGTCTGGTGTCCAGGGCATCACTGACCTCATCACCACCCCCGGCCTGATCAACCTCGACTTTGCCGATGTGAAGTCAGTGATGCAGGGTGCCGGCTCCGCCCTGATGGGCATTGGTTCGGCCCGTGGTGAGGACCGCGCCGTGAAGGCTGCGGAACTGGCCATCGCCTCCCCGTTGCTGGAAGCCTCGATTGACGGCGCCCATGGAGTGCTGCTGTCCATCCAGGGTGGCTCCGACCTTGGGTTGTTTGAAATCAACGAGGCCGCCCGTCTGGTGCAAGAAGTTGCCCACCCCGAGGCGAATATCATCTTCGGTGCCGTCATTGACGACGCCCTGGGCGACGAGGTCCGTGTCACTGTCATCGCCGCAGGCTTCGATACTCCCGACACCGCCGCCGAATCCAAGGAGAATGCGGCAACGCCCGTAGCTCCTCCAGTTCCGGCCGCTGTGCCCTCCTCGGGCGCAACGGTGACGAATCTGAACCAGTGGGGCCAGCAGTCCACCTCCCACGTGCCTAACGACGGCGGTTTCGACGTTGAACTGCCTGCCATCGTGGAGCCAGATCTCACCGGTCACCGTGCCGACGATCTGGATGTGCCCGACTTCCTCAAGTAAGCCCCAAAGATTGGCCAGGTTGCGTTGTGCTGTGGTTTTGTGAAGAAGTCCACCCAGGACTATGGGTGGGTTTCACCGACTCCGGTGTCGGCAACCTGGCCTTTCATGTTGGGGATGACCCCGTCCCTGTCACCGCCCGGCGTCAAGCCCTAGATGCGCACGTCACCGCGTTGACAGCCTCCACCGTGCCGCTGCACCTGCGCTACATGGATCAGGTGCACGGGAACCAAGTGGCGCTAGTAGAGGCCACCGAACCGCCACCTGCGGTCATGGTCCCCACGGCGGACGCGCTGGTGACCCACTCAGCCAGTCTTGCGGTGATGGTGGCCGACTGTGTTCCCGTGGTCCTTGCCGGCACCTGTGCGGACGGGAGCCCTGTGCTGGGGGTGGCCCATGCCGGGCGCCCCGGGGTGGAATCCGGAATTGTCCAAGCCACCGTCGGGGAGCTGCGGGCCGCAGGCGCCGTAACGCTGCATGCCTGGGTGGGGCCCAGCGTCTGTGGGCGCTGCTACGAGGTGCCAGAGGCCATGCGTACGGCTGTGGCAGCCGTGGAGCCGGCAGCCTACTCCACCACCGCATGGGGGACCCCGGCGCTGGACCTGCCGGCCGCCGTCGTCGCCCAATTAGGTGCCCTTGAGGTGCCTGTTCGCGTCATGGGCGTGTGCACCCTGGAACACCTTGGGTTCTTCTCGCACCGCCGTGCCGTCAGGGACGGCGAAACCGAGGGGCGGTTTGTGGGGTTCGCGGTGATGGCCCGCAACGGCGCTCCGCAGCCTCTTTGACACCCGCTAGCCACAAAGGATAAAAAACTGATGAACGCTCCGGACGCCCGCGCCCTTGCACTGGCACACAACCTCGAGCAGGTCACCGCGCGCATCGACCGTGCCACCGCGGCGGCGGGCCGCGTGCGCACGCCCACCCTGATAGTCGTCACGAAATTCCACCCGGCGCTTGACGTTCAACGGCTGCGGGCACTCGGGGTCAGGGACGTCGGGGAGAACCGTGATCAAGAGGCGGCAGCCAAGGCCCTGGACGTTGCCGACGACTCGCTACGCTGGCACTTCATCGGCCAACTCCAAACGAACAAGGCCAAGTCGGTGGTGCAATACGCCCACTCGGTGCATTCCCTAGACAGGGCGTCGGTCATTGGTGCTCTGGACAAGGCCATGTCGGCCCAGCAGGAGCACGACGGCCGCGCGGCCTTGGAGTGCTTCATTCAGGTAGACCTTTCCGGGACGTCGACGGATGGGGCGCCGGACACGGGAGCTGGCCCGAGCGGCCGTGGCGGGGCAGCACCTGCACAAGTCCTGCACCTGGCCGACCTTGTGGCGGCCACGGCGGGGCTGGAACTAGCCGGCGTCATGGCCGTTGCCCCGTTGGGTGTGGACGCCGGTGCGGCCTTTGAACTATTGGCAGGCATTTCCTCCGACCTAGTCCGCCAGCACCCACACGCTGTTGGAATCTCTGCTGGCATGAGCCAGGACTTGGAGCAAGCGATCGACGCCGGTGCGACACACCTGCGTGTCGGTTCCGATATACTCGGCCCGCGTCCTGGTGTGGGGTAGCGTTTTAGCTGTTGGCAACAACATGCACGCCCCGCACTTCCCACCCGCAAAAGCAGACTAATGAGGAGCTAACCATGGCTGGTGCTCTGCGCAAGACAATGATCTATCTTGGGCTCGCCGATGGCGACGAGCACTACGACGCCGAACAGGCCCCAAGCGTTCACAAGAGCGAAGATTCCGCTGTTGACTACGACAGGGATGCCGTACCGGCGCCGTCCGCAGAACCTGCAACGCCGAAAGCAGGCGACGAAGAATACCGGGCACCGGTGACACCCATCAAGCGTGCCGCATCGAATCGGGAAGAGGCTGCAAGCTTGCGTCAAATTACAACTGTTCACCCCCGCTCCTACAATGACGCCAAAATCATTGGCGAAAGCTTCCGCGATGGCATCCCCGTCATCATGAATGTCACGGACATGGGAGAGGCAGACGCTAAGCGACTCGTTGACTTCTCCGCGGGGCTTGTCTTTGGACTGCGCGGCTCCATAGAACGTGTGACCAACAAAGTCTTCCTGCTTTCGCCGTCCTACATCGAGGTTCTCGGAGATGACAAGAAGCTCTCCGATACGCAGGCCAGCTTCTTCAACCAGAGCTAAAAACTCTCATTTCTTTGCGTAAAGATACATTGCCCGGGCACTTTGTGCCCGGGCAATGCGTTATATACGGTACCGGCGTAAAAGCCGTTATTGTTAATACAGCTTGAGTTCTTGACTCCTGCTCCAGCCATCGTCTAGGGAATGTGAACACGTCCGTGCCAATAGTTTTTGGACTGCTCTATCTGCTGCTCCTGCTGTACTTCCTCACGCTCATGATCCGTCTGGTCTTTGACTGGATTCAGGTTTTCTCCCGGGATTGGCGTCCGCGAGGTGCCGCTTTGGTGGCCGCATCCTTCATTTACCGGCTCACCGACCCGCCGCTGCGCAAGCTTCGGGCACTGATCCCCCCGCTGCGAATCGGCAACGTGGCACTGGACATTGGCTTCTTGTTGTTGCTCGTGGCAGTGGGCATTGGGATGAGTGTCACAAGGAATTTGGCAGTTTAGGCTTGTGCCGTTAGTTTTCAACGGCGAAAAGTTATATTGTAAAAGCGATAGAACCTAAGTGCAGATCGTTAGATTTGTATTCGGTACCGTAGTTTGGAAGGGCTTAGGCCGATTCCGAACTCGCCACGACCAATGAGGTGACTAGATGGCGCTTACGCCAGAAGACGTTGTCAACAAGCGGTTCCAGCCGACGAAATTTCGTGAAGGCTACGACCAGGACGAAGTCGACGACTTTCTTGACGAGATCGTCGTTGAACTGCGCAGACTGCATCAGGAAAATGATGACCTGCGCAAGAAGCTTGCAGAAAATGCAGCCAATGGCGGTGCAGCTGTCACAGCGGCTTCGCCATTGCTTGCCAAGGCTCCCGAAGTTGAAGAGCCGGTACAAGTTGCCCCCGTGCAGCCTGTCGTTGCAGAGCCCGTTGTAGAGGCTGCTCCGGTGGTTGAGGCAGCTGCTGCCCCGGCCCCGGCTGCCAGTGTGACGGGTGTTGAATCTGCTGCCGGCGTTCTCGCCATGGCACAGAGACTGCATGACGAGTATGTCAATGCCGGTGTGGAACAGCGTGACAAGATCATTGCTGAAGCTCAGATCGAGGCCAGCACCTTGGTCAACGATGCTCAGGAGAAGAGCCGCAAGACGCTTGGTGCCCTGGAGCAGCAGCGTTCGGTGCTTGAGCGTAAGGTCGAGCAGTTGCGCGGCTTTGAGCGGGACTACCGGTCACGTTTGAAGACGTACATCGAGGGCCAGTTGCGTGATCTGGATGCCCGCGGTTCCGTAGCGGCTCCTGATTTCTCGGAAGGCAGTTCCGAGTCTTAAGGACCAGAACCGGGGTAGGCGGTGTGGGGATTCCCGCGCCGCCGACCTTTGTTGTTAACGACGGTGTCCGCCCATGTCGGGCATCTGAAGACCTTCACCAAAGATGAAAGTGTTATGAGCGACGAATCTATGCAGGATCCTGCCGCAACTCCGCCCGACGTTACAATGGTCGACGCCGGAGCCTCGTCTCGGCGCTGGACCTTCGTCATGATTTTCGCCGGGTTCGCCGCATTGGCCTATATCTGTGATCAACTGACCAAGTTCTGGGTCACCTCCACCATGGTAGAGGGGCAAAAGACCCCGGTCATTGACGGGATCCTGCAGTGGTATTTCATCCGGAACCCCGGTGCTGCATTCTCCATCGGCGAGAATTTCACCTGGTTCTTCACGCTCATCATGGCAGCCGTTTCGGTGTTCATTGTGTTGATCGCCCGCCGAATCGGCTCCGTCTGGTGGGCCATCGGAATGGGCCTGCTGCTCGGTGGCGCCCTGGGCAACCTCACCGACAGGCTGTTCCGACCGCCGTCGTTCGGCATGGGACATGTGGTTGACTTCATCTCCTTCCCCAACTTCGCCATTTTCAACATGGCGGACATGGGTGTGGTGGGCGGCGTCATCACCATCTGCATACTGACCCTCGTCGGAGTGCCCATGAACGGCAAAAAAAACATGGCCGTGGACACACCCGCTGTTGAGATCAACCCTGAAACTGGTACAGACAATGACTGAAACATTCACCGTTCCCGAGGAAGCCGCCGGTGCGCGCGTGGATGCGGCACTGGCGGCTCTGCTGGGCATTTCCCGGGCCAGCGCCGCTCTACTCTGCTCCGAGGGCAACGTGCTGCAAAACGGTACGGCCGTGGGCAAGTCGGACAAGTTCAAGCTGGGGGCCAGTGTCCAGGTGACGGTTCCGGAACGCACAAACCCGCTCACCGTTGTCATCGAGCCGGTGGAGGGCCTAGATATCCTGCTCGACGACGACGACTTTGTGGTGGTTGACAAGCCGGTTGGCGTGGCCGCCCATCCGTCACCGGGCTGGGTGGGTCCCACCGTGGTGGGGGGACTTGCTGCCGCAGGATTTCGCATCTCAACCTCGGGAGCCCCGGAGCGGGTTGGCATTGTCCACCGCCTCGATGTGGGTACCTCGGGCGCCATGGTGGTTGCCAAGACCGAGCACGCTTATACGGTGTTGAAGCAGGCGTTCAGGGAACGCACCGTGAAAAAGGTGTACCACGCCATGATCCAGGGGCTTCCTGACCCGTTGACAGGCACGATCGACGCGCCCATTGGCAGGCACCCGGGGCACGACTGGCGATTCGCCGTCATTGAGGGCGGGCGGCCCTCCATCACCCACTACGAGGTCCTGGAAGCGTTCGGCAAGGCCTCCCTGGTGGAAGTCCACCTGGAAACAGGGCGGACGCACCAAATCCGTGTCCACTTCTCGGCCCTGCGCCACCCCTGCGTTGGCGACCTCACCTACGGTGCCGATCCCCGCCTTGCGGCTGAACTTGGCCTGACACGGCAGTGGCTGCACGCCCAAACCCTAGGATTCACACATCCATCCTCGGGGGAGTGGGTTGAAGCCACCAGCCCGTACCCGCAGGATTTGAACTATGCCCTGGACCACCTGCGCGACGGACACTAAGGCGGCGGTTGGTTCCGCGCGTCGAACGTACAGCAGTTGTTGATGTTTGCGCCGAACACCAACAACTGCCGTACGTTCGCTGCCAGCCGTTGGGTGGCACTCAGGCTTTGGCACGTAGAATGGTTCGGTGGCTAGCTCATCGACTGACAGTTTTGTCCATCTTCACACGCACACCGAATACTCCATGCTGGACGGTGCTGCGCGCCTGACGGAGCTTTTCGAGGAGACCAACCGCCTGGGCATGCCGGCTTTGGCCACCACCGACCACGGGTACCTGTTCGGGGCCTTTGACTTTTGGCAGAAGGCCACCGACGCCGGTGTGAAACCGATCATCGGCGTCGAGGCTTATGTCACCCCCGGCACTGCCCGGACGGACAAATCCCGTGTGAAGTGGCGCACGGATGAGAGCCAGCGCAGGGACGACGTCTCAGGCGGTGGCTTTTACACGCATATGACGCTGCTCAGCTATAACAACCAGGGCATGCGGAACCTGTTCAGGGCCTCCTCGCTCGGCTCCCTGGATTCGCCCATGGGCAAGTACCCGCGCCTTGACCGGGAACTGCTCAACGAATACCACCCCGGTCTGATCGCCACCACCGGCTGCCCGTCCGGTGAGGTGCAGACCAGGCTTCGCCTGGGCCAGTACAACGAGGCGAAGGCTGCCGCGTCGGAGTTCCAGGACATCTTCGGAAAAGAAAACTACTTCTGCGAGCTCATGGACCACGGGCTCGACATTGAACGCAGGGTCACCAAGGACCTGCTGAAGCTGGCTAGGGAGCTGGGGATTCCCCTGGTTGCCACTAACGACCTGCACTACACGCACGAGCATGACGCCAAGGCCCATGAGGCGCTACTGGCCCTGCAATCGGGCTCAACCCTAACCGAACCCACCTATGACGAGGGTGGCAAGCGGTTTGCCTTCAGCGGCAGCGGCTACTACCTGAAATCCCCGGCGGAAATGCGCCAGCTTTTTTCCGAGCTCCCGGAAGCGTGCGACAACACCTTGTTGATAGCCGAACGCTGCGACGTGTCCTTTAATACCAACGCTAACTACATGCCCAAGTTCCCGTGCCCCCCGGGTGAGGATGAGAACTCCTGGCTGGTCAAGGAGGTCGACACCGGGCTGAAGTTCCGCTATCCCGGCGGCATCCCCGATAACGTCCGGGAACGGGCCGACTACGAGCTCGGCGTCATCATCAATATGGGCTTCCCGGGCTACTTCTTGGTAGTGGCCGACTTCATCAACTGGTCCAAGGACAACGGCATCCGTGTTGGCCCGGGGCGTGGCTCCGGTGCGGGCTCCATGGTGGCTTACGCCATGCGCATCACCGACCTTGACCCCATCCGCCACGGGCTGATCTTTGAGCGCTTCCTGAACCCCGAACGCGTCTCCATGCCCGACTTTGACGTTGACTTCGATGATCGGCGCCGCCATGAGGTCATCAAGTATGTGACAGAAAAGTACGGCGACGAGCGGGTCGCCATGATTGTCACCTACGGTTCCATCAAGACCAAGCAGGCACTGAAAGACGCCTCCCGCGTCCTGGGCCACCCCTTCAGCATGGGCGAGACACTCACCAAGGCGTTGCCGCCGGCCGTCATGGCCAAGGACATCCTGCTCGCCGACATTGAAAACCCGAAAGCCAAGCGCTACGGCGAGGCCGGGGATTTCCGTGCGCTGTTGCTCAGCGACCCCGAGGCTGCCAAGGTCTTTGAGCTCTCCAAGGGTTTGGAGGGGCTCAAGCGCCAGTGGGGCGTGCATGCCGCCGGTGTGATCATGAGCTCGGATCCCATCATCGATGTCATCCCGATCATGCGGCGCATCCAAGACGGCCAGGTCATCACACAATTTGACTACCCCACCAGTGAAGGCCTCGGCCTGATCAAGATGGACTTTTTGGGGTTGCGCAACCTCACGATCATCACCGACGCCTTGGAGAACATCAAGGCCAACAAGGGCTTCGAGCTTGACCTTGAGAGTTTGGAGTACGACGACGCACCTTCCTACGAGCTCATGGCCCGCGGAGACACGCTAGGGGTTTTTCAGCTCGACGGCGGTCCCATGCGCGGGCTGCTCAAGCTCATGCGCCCTGACAACTTTGAAGACATCTCCGCCGTCCTTGCCCTGTACCGGCCCGGTCCCATGGGCGCCGACTCGCACACCAACTATGCGCTGCGTAAAAATGGGCTCCAACCGATCACCCCGATCCACCCTGAGCTGGAGGAGCCGCTCGCGGAGATTCTCGGTGGCACTTACGGGCTGATCGTGTACCAGGAGCAGGTGATGTCCATTGCGCAGAAACTGGCAGGCTATTCGCTGGGCCGCGCTGACATCCTGCGCCGCGCCATGGGCAAGAAGAAGAAGTCAGAGCTGGACAAACAGTACGAGGGCTTCCACCAGGGAATGATCGACAACGGCTACTCAGACGCCGCCGTCACCACCTTGTGGGCGATCTTGCTGCCCTTCTCCGATTACGCCTTCAACAAGGCCCACTCGGCCGCTTATGGTGTCATCAGCTACTGGACCGCTTACCTGAAGGCGCACCATCCGGCCGAGTACATGGCGGCCTTGTTGACGTCGGTCGGTGATGACAAGGACAAGTCGGCCCTGTACCTGAACGAGTGCCGCCGCATGGGCATCACCGTGCTGGCCCCGGATGTGAACGAATCCTCACTGAACTTCACCCCGGTCGGCAGAGACATCCGTTTTGGCATGGGCGCCATCCGCAACGTTGGCTCCAACGTGGTCAACGCGCTGGTGGAATCGCGTACGGAAAAGGGCAACTTTGAGAATTTCTCTGACTTCCTGATGAAGGTTCCTGCGGTGGTGTGCAACAAGCGCACCATTGAATCCCTGGTCAAGGCGGGGGCCTTCGATTCGCTGGGCCACGCCCGGCGCGCCCTGGCCATGATTCACGAAGAAGCCATCGACTCCGTCATCACGCTCAAACGTAATGAGGCGGTGGGCCAGTTTGACTTGTTTGCCGGTTTGGGCGCGGACGACGCCGAGCCCGACTCGGCGCTGATCACCGAGATCCCCGATCTGCCGGAGTGGGAGAAGAAGGACAAGCTGGCCTTTGAACGGGACATGCTTGGCTTGTACGTCTCGGACCACCCGCTGCAGGGCCTGGAAGGGATCCTGAGCCAAAACGCCGACATGTCCATCACCCAATTACTCTCCGACGACGGACCTTCGGACGGCCACATCATCACCATCTCGGGGATGATCACCAGCCTGCAACGGCGCATAGCCAAGAGCAGCGGAAACCCCTACGCCCGCTGCGAGGTGGAGGACCTTGGCGGCTCCGTAGAGGTCATGTTCTTCGGCCAGGTTTACGGACCGATCGCCAACGTCCTGGCCGAGGACTTGATCGTGGTGGTCAAGGGGCGCCTGCAAAAGCGCGACGACGGCGCCATCACCCTCAACGCCATGGAACTCTCCGTCCCCGATCTCAGCGAAGGGCTGGCGGGCCCCCTGGTGATCCATATGCCAGAGCACAAGGCCACCGAACCGGTGCTCCTTGCTCTCAGGGACGTGCTGGGCACCCACCGCGGCAACACGGAAGTCAAAATGCACCTGAGCGGGACCCGAAATGTGAAGGTGATGAAACTGCCGCTGCACCACAGGGTGAACCCGACGCCTGCCCTTTTTGGTGACCTGAAAGTCCTGCTCGGGCCCACATGTCTTGAGGGCTGAGTGCGTTGCTGGCCCGGCGTACGCGTTAAGGTTGGAGCATGAGTGAAATTCCGCCTCAGGGCACAACACCCTCTGGGAGCGACGCCGCGGGCACGTACCCACCCATCACCTACCCGCCCAGCGCCTATGCGCAGGGCGTGCCGGCAGAGTTGACCCAGGCGCCTCCGGCCACTTGGCGGCGCTGGCTCCTGCTGACCGCAGTGGGTGGTGTGGCCGTGGGTGTCCTGTGGTGGCTGGCAGCCCCCGGCGGGGCATTTTACGGTTCCGGTAAGGACTACACCATCTGGTTTGGCAGGGATCTGGTACTTGCCAGCTTTGGTGTGCTCGCCGGACTGGGCACGGCCGTGTTATTGCTGCGTGCGGCGGTAAAGCCGGGCGGTGAGGAACACTCCACGGCGCGTTTCTTGGCTGCCGCCGCTGGTGCTCTGCTGGGCTCCGCCATCGCCTGGCGCGTGGGTGTTTTTGCCGGCGACTTGTTTCAAACACCTCCCGCCAACATGGCCAATCCCAGCATTGTGTTCTCCCTTCGCGCGGCGTCAGTGATGCTGGTGTGGCCTCTGGTCACCGCCGGGGTGGTCTTCCTCTACCGTCTTGTGGCCGCGCTGCTCCGCCCTACGAGCGCTGATAACTGAACCGCCGCTGGACCGGTTTCCGTGCCCAGCAACGCCGTATAAACTTGGGCAGTGTGAGCAACCTTGAATCTGCCGTGTCCACCGATCCTGCTATCAGCCCAGAAGCCGGGCGGGGTGCGCGAACCCATTTCTCCTTGGCCCGGATTGACCTGCGCGGTCGCAGCCTGTCTTTAGCGGAGCTCAAGCGTGCCGTCCCGCGGACAGCCGTGTCCACCGTGAGAACCGCCGAGACCACCGTGGCGGACATCATCGCAGGCGTGCGCGGGCGCGGTTTTGTTGCTTTGGCAGACTTGGCCCAAAAGTTTGACGGCGTCACCCAGGTGCATCCGCGGGTCCCGGCGGAGGCGTTGGCGCAGGCCCTGGAATCCCTGGATCCGGCCGTGCGGGCCGCCCTGGAGGAGTCCATTGCGCGGGCGAGGGTTTTCGCTGCTGCCCAGCGCCCCGTCGATGTTGACCTTCCCATCGCCAACGGCGCCGTAGTCTCCCAGCACTGGATTCCCGTGCGTCGCGTGGGACTTTACGTCCCCGGAGGGCTGGCAGCCTACCCGTCCTCGGTCATCATGAACGTGGTGCCGGCCCTGGCCGCCGGTGTCGGCTCGGTGGCCCTCGCTTCGCCACCGCAAAAAGAATGTGGCGGCCTGCCCGATCTTACGGTGCTCGCCGCCGCAGCCCTGCTCGGCATCGACGAGGTCTATGCCATGGGCGGAGCGCAGGCCATTGCCGCCTTTGCTTATGGAGTGCCAGCCGGGACCACGGCCAACGGCGACGGCGCCGAGCTGGAACCAGTTGATGTAATCACAGGCCCAGGCAATATCTTCGTGGCCACGGCCAAGCGCCTGGTCAAGGGCGTTGTTGGCATTGACTCCGAAGCCGGGGCCACCGAGATTGCCGTGCTCGCCGATCACAGCGCCAACCCCGCCTTTGTCGCTGCTGACTTGATCAGCCAGGCCGAACACGACCCCAACGCAGCCTCCGTCCTGGTGACTACCTCCGCGGAGTTGGCGGCTGCTGTCGAAGAAGAGCTTCGCATTCAGGTAGCCACAACCACCCACCGCGAACGGGTGGAAGCGGCCCTGTCCGGGCAGCAGTCGGGGATTGTCCTAGTCGATGACCTGGCCCAGGGGGTGGCGGTTTGCAACGCGTACGCCGCCGAGCACCTGGAAGTTGTCACGGAGAACGCCCAGCAGGTGGCCGCACAAATCACCAACGCCGGAGCCATTTTCGTGGGGGACTACAGCCCCGTGAGCCTGGGCGACTACTGCGCCGGCTCCAACCACGTCCTGCCCACCAGTGGCACGGCCGCGTTCTCCTCCGGACTGAACGTGACAACTTTCCTGCGCGCCGTGCAACTGATCAACTATGACAAGGCGGCACTGGCGGAGGTGGCCGATCACGTGGTGACCTTGTCCAGAGCCGAGGGGCTGCCGGCCCACGGCGACGCTGTGGCCCTCCGCTTCGCCTAGACTGAAGATAACCGCTACTGGAAAGGATCTGGATGTACTGCCCGTTTTGCCGTAATCCCGACTCACGGGTAGTTGATTCCCGCCTGTCCGACGACGGCTCCTCCATCCGGCGCCGTCGCCAGTGCACCGAATGCGGGCGCCGCTTCAGCACCGTCGAGACGGCAAGCCTGTCAGTGACCAAGCGTTCTGGCGTAGCCGAGCCGTTCAGCCGCAGCAAGGTCATCAGCGGTGTGCGCAAAGCCTGCCAAGGCCGGCCCGTGACCGACGACGATCTCGCCAAACTGGCCCAGGAAGTTGAAGAGTCCATCCGTGCCAGCGGCGCGGCGGAGATCGACGCCAATGACGTGGGCCTGGCCATTTTGGATCCACTGAAAAGGCTGGACCTTGTGGCGTACCTGCGCTTCGCCAGCGTCTACCAGGCGTTTGATTCCCTGGAAGACTTTGAGCGTTCCATCGAATCGCTCCGGCACGAATACCCGGCCCAGGCCGGGAAAGCCTTCGGGGGCGGCAACCCGTGAGCTGTGGCGGCTTAGGGGACATCTAAGCCGCCACAGCTCACGGGTCAGAGCCGACCTGGTCTCCTAGCGCCCGCCCACTCCGGTGGCTGCACCCCGATTGGATCCTGCCACAGTGCTATTTGGTGAGTTTGAAGTGCATGGCCGCCTGCAGAGCCCCGCCCACGATGCCGGCGTTGTTGGCGAGCTTGGCCGGGACGATGGGGGTGCGTAGTTTCAGCTGCGGCAAGTAGTCCTCGCTGCGCTTGGAAATGCCGCCGCCGACGATGAACAGTTCCGGGGAGAACAGGAATTCCACGTGGGAGAAGTAGCGTTGCAGGCGCACCGCATACTCGTCCCAGCTCAGCCCGTCGCGTTCCCGGGCGCTGGCGGAGGCCTTGGACTCGGCGTCGAAGCCGTCCAGTTCCAGGTGGCCCAGCTCGGCGTTCGGGATTAGCTTGCCATTAAAGATGAACGCGGAGCCGATGCCGGTGCCCAGGGTGATGACCAGAACGGTTCCCTTGACGCCTTCGCCTGCGCCGTAGCGTGCCTCGGCGAGCCCGGCGGCGTCGGCGTCGTTCATGACCTGCACGTCCCGGCCCAGTTCCTGGCTGAAGATCGCGTCGACGTCGGCGTCGATCCAGGACTGATCAACGTTGGCTGCCGAGAGGGCGATGCCGTGGGAGATGATGGCTGGGAAGGTGATGCCCACGGGGGCGTCCTTGTCCGGGGCGTGGTCGCGAGTCATGAGCTCGTCCACGATTTCCTTGACCACCTTGGCCACGGCCAGGGGGGTAGATGGTTGCGGGGTGTCGATCCGGTAGCGTTCGCCGCACACCTCGCCCGTCGACAAATCCACGATCCCGCCCTTGATGCCGGTGCCGCCAATGTCGATACCAATGACGGTGGTTGTGTGCCGGTGATTCTTGGACATTCGGGACTCCAAACGTTGTTTGCAACTAAGGGCGGCGACGGGCGGTACAGCCGGTCAGGGAAGGGTGAGGACCTCGGCGCCGGTGGCCGTGACCACCATGGTGTGCTCAAACTGGGCTGTGCGCTTGCGGTCCCTGGTGAGAACAGTCCAGTCGTCGTCCCACATGTCCCACTCGATCCCGCCCAGTGTCAGCATGGGTTCGATGGTGAACACCATGCCCTCCTGGAGTACGGTGTTGTAGGCCGGGGCCGCGTCATAGTGCGGAATAATCAGGCCCGTGTGGAAGGCCTCGCCCACGCCGTGGCCGGTGAAGTCCCTCACCACCCCGTAACCGAAACGCTTGGCGTAGGACTCGATGGTGCGCCCGATGACGTTGATTTCACGCCCGGGGGCAACCGCCTTGATGGCTCTGTTCAAAGACTCCTGGGTTCGCTCCACCAACAGACGCGACTCCTCGTCGACCTCGCCCACCAGGAACGTGAAGTTGGTGTCACCATGGACACCGTTCTTAAAAGCAGTGATGTCGATGTTGAGGATGTCCCCGTCCTTCAGCACGGTGCTGTCGGGGATCCCGTGGCAGATGACCTCGTTCAAGGACGAACACAGTGACTTGGGGAAGCCCCTGTAGCCCAGGGTGGACGGGTAGGCCTGGTGGTCCAGCAAGAACTCGTGCCCAATGCGATCCAGGGCATCGGTGGTGACGCCAGGAACAATGTGCTTGCCAACCTCAACAATAGCCTGGGCGGCAATTTTGGAGGAGATCCGGATCTTCTCCAAGGTCTGTGCATCCTTGACCTCGGAGCCGGTAAATGGTGCAGGACCGGCTTTGCCCACGTATTCGGGGCGGGGGATGGAGGCCGGGACTGACAGTGCTGGGCTCACGGAACCAGGGACCAAGGTGCCGAGCGGGGCAGAAGAAACTGTGGAAGACATGAACCTATCCTATAAGTTTTGCAGCAGCCTTACGCAGAAGTCCGTTTCAGCGCAGATTTTCCGGGATAAAGCGATCGATGCGCGTGGGCCTAGGATGGCAAGTACCTGCACTAGCAACCGAGGGAGAAACCATGCCGCAATATTGGTACAACGTTCAAACGCATGAAGTTGAAGTGGACGCCCAGTCCGGTTGGAAGTCGCTCATCGGCCCTTACGAAACCCGAGCCGACGCCGAAGCGGCTCTCGAGAAGGTGCGGCGCAACAACGAAGCCGCCGACGCCGCCGAGGACGAAGACGACTGAGCGAGGTTAGGGAGGACGTGGGGACTAAAAGGTGTGCTCGGGGCCGGGAAACACGCCGTTGCGCACCTCGTCACCATACTCCTTGGCGGCGTTGGCCAGCACTGTGCGCAACTGAGCATACTGCTTGACGAACTTGGCCATCTTACCGGTCCGTAGCCCGGCCATGTCCTGCCACACCAGCACCTGCCCGGTGGTGGAATTGCCGGCGCCAATGCCTACTGTGGGCACAGAAACCGCGGCCTCAACGGCAACGGCCGTGGTGGCCGGAACCATTTCCATCAGCACACAGAAGGCGCCGGCGTCAGCGAGGGCAACGGCGTCCTCCACCATGGATGCGGCGGCGTCACCGCGGCCCTGTACCCGGTAACCGCCCAGCATGTGCTCGCTCTGCGGGGTGAAACCAATGTGGGCCATGACCGGGACGCCGGCCTGGGTCAGGGCTCGCACGGTCGGGGCGTAGTAGGCGCCGCCCTCCATCTTCACGGCATGCACCAAGCCCTCCTTCATCAGGCGCACCGAGGAAGCGATGGCTTGCTCGGGGGACTGCTCGTAGCTGCCGAACGGCAGATCGGCCACCACCAGGGCACGCTTGGACCCTGCGGTGACTGCGCGGGAGAAAATGATCATCTCATCGAGCGTGATCGGCAAGGACGTCTCGTTGCCCAGGACGTTGTTGGAGGCGGAATCACCCACCAGCAGCACCTCGATGCCGGCCTCGTCAAAAATCTGTGCTGTGTACTGGTCGTAGGCAGTCAGCATGGCGAACTTTTGGCCGTTGAGCTTGGCGGCCTGCAAGTGGTGGGTCCGAATCCTGGCCGTGGTGGCCGGAATGCCCGAACCGTACGGGGCAGTGACCTCGGCGGGAACACGGTGTGCGGGGGTGCTGCTAACGGGCGCAGCTGAGTCTGGGGAACTAGTGGGGGCCATGGATAGAGCTTATTACGACTCGGCGAGGAATTTAGTCAAGGAGGCACAGAAGTCCTTAGTAGAGTATGGACGTACGGGCCTTGATGCGGTGGTGAGAACCAGTGCTGGAAGGGCCATAACAAAAGCTGTTTCAGTAGGCAGAGCGGCAACGACAAAAGGGGCCCGCAGTGAACCGTCAGCAGGAATTTGTGTTGCGCACCATCGAAGAACGCGACGTGCGGTTTGTGCGCTTGTGGTTCACGGACGTGGTGGGCAGCCTGAAGTCAGTGGCCCTGGCCCCGGCCGAGGTGGAGGGAGCTTTTGAGGAAGGACTGGGCTTTGACGGATCCGCTATTGAGGGCCTGGCCCGTGTCTTTGAGTCGGACATGCTGGCCCAGCCCGACCCGTCAACGTTCCAGATTCTGCCCTGGCGTGGGAAAACCGAGCAGACCTCACGCATGTTCTGCGACATTTTGACGCCCGACGGCGAACCCTCCGCAGCCGATCCCCGTAACGTTCTCAAGCGCACTCTGGCCAAGGCCGCCGACATGGGCTTCACCTGCTATACGCATCCGGAGATCGAGTTTTACCTGCTGAAATCAGATCAGCCCGGACCCGACGGCAAGCCGATCCCGGTGGATCAGGCAGGCTACTTTGACCACGTGCCAGGAGGTGTGGCCCAGGACTTCCGCCGCACGGCAGTGACCATGTTGGAGGACGTGGGGATTTCCGTGGAGTTCAGCCACCACGAGGGTGGCCCCGGCCAGAACGAAATTGACCTGCGCTACGCCGACGCGCTGCAGACGGCCGACAACATCATGACGTTCCGCACGGTGATCCGGGAGGTCGCCATTCAGCAGGGCAGCTACGCCACGTTCATGCCCAAGCCTTTCTCTGAACACCCCGGCTCCGGCATGCACACGCATTTCTCCCTCTTCGAAGGTGACACCAACGCCTTCCACGAGCCCGGCGCCGAATTCCAGCTCTCCACGACCGCCCGCCAGTTCATGGCCGGCATTTTGAAGCACGCCCCGGAATTCACGGCCGTGACCAACCAGTTCGTGAACTCCTACAAAAGGCTGTGGGGTGGCGGGGAAGCCCCCAGCTACCTGTCTTGGGGGCACAACAACCGTTCGGCGCTGATGCGGGTGCCGCTGTACAAGCCAGGCAAGGGCCAAGCGGCCAGGCTTGAATACCGGGGCATCGACTCGGCTGCCAACCCCTACCTCGCCTATGCGGTGTTGCTGGGGGCCGGGTTGAAGGGGATCGAGGAAGGCTACGAGCTGCCACCGGCGGCCGTGGAGGACATTGGCGCGCTCAGCAGCGCCGAGCGCCGGGCCCTGGGCCACGATCCCTTGCCGTCAAGCCTGCACGACGCCGTCCGGCTCATGGAGGAGTCCGAGCTCATGCCGGAGATCCTGGGCGAGCAGGTCTTTGAACACTTCCTGCGGAACAAGCGCGCCGAATGGCAGGAATACCGTTTGCAGGTCACCCCCTACGAGATCAACCGATACCTGGGGGTGCTCTAACACCCACCATGAGTTCCCTTACCCGCACCCTGATCACCCACGGTTTCTCCGATCTGGAAAAAAGTGAGAGGTTCCTGGGCTTTCGCGAACTTGCCGAGCTGGACCAAGCGGAGCTGTTGGCGGCCCTGCGCGTCGCCAACGACCCGGACCTGGCCGTCCAGTCCCTGGTCCGGCTGCTCAGCGCCGCGCCGGAGGTCTACTCCAAATTAACGCGCACGCATCCGGAGTCCGGGGAAGTCGAATCCAATGAGGCCCTCTTTAGGCTCTTGGGTGCTTCGGAGGCGTTGGTGGATTTCTTGATCCGGCACCCCGAGCACGTCGATGTCCTGGACATGCCCAGCTCGCCCGAACCCGTGGCCGCCGATGGTGCGGCACTGCGTTCCTCGCTGCTGGAGGCTGTGGGTGCGGATCCGGCGTCGAGCATGCCGCTGGCCACCATGACCGGCTGTGCGGCGCGCCTGGCCCTGCGCACCCGGTACCGGCGGCACCTGTGCGAGCTGGCCATCAGGGACCTGTGCGCGGCCTCACCGCAGGATGTCATGCCGTTAGTGGGGGCGGAGCTGGCGGATCTGGCCGCGGCTGCCATGGAGGGTGCCCTGGCGGTGGCACGGGCCCAGGTGGCAGGGGTCTTCTGTGCCGAAGCCGTGGCGAGGGTGCACCTTGCCATCATTGGCATGGGCAAGTGTGGCGCCCGTGAGCTGAACTATATTTCCGACGTCGACGTCATGTACGTGATTGAGACCGCACCTCCTGGCGTGAACGACGGCGGGCGGGCCGGGGAGGCGGACGCCGTGACCGTGGGCAATGCGCTGGCCGCGGCGATCTCCCAAACCATCTACGCGCCCGAACGGGAGCCTGGACTGTGGGAAGTGGATGCTAGTCTTCGCCCCGAAGGCAAGGACGGGCCCCTGGTGCGGACCCTGGACTCGTACCTGAGCTACTATCAGCGGTGGGCTCATGACTGGGAGTTTCAGGCGCTGCTGAAGGCCCGTGTGATTGCCGGGGACGCAGAGCTGGGCGAGCGTTTTGAAGAAGCCATTTCACCGCTGATCTGGACGTCGTCGGAGCGGGAGGGGTTTGTCACCTCCGTGCAGGCCATGCGCCGGCGCGTCACGGCCAACATCAAGGCTTCGGAGGCGGGCCGGCAGATCAAGCTGGGCAAGGGCGGATTGCGCGACGTTGAGTTCACGGTGCAACTGCTGCAACTGGTGCACGCCAAGAACGATAAGTCGCTGCGAGTCAAGGCCACCACGGGGGCCATCGCCGCGCTGACCAAGGCCGGCTTCATTGGCCGCACCGACGCGGCACACCTGGATGAGTCCTACAGGTACCTGCGGGTTTTAGAGCATCGCATCCAACTGGTGCAGTTGCGCCGCACCCACCTGATGCCCACGGCCCCGGAACAATTGCGTGCCCTGGCCCGGGCCGTGGCCGGTCCCATGTCGCTGAAGCGGCCCAGCGCGCAGTCGCTGCTGGATGACTGGGCCAAGGTCAAGCGCCGCGTCAGCACCCTCCACGAACGCATCTTCTACCGCCCCATTTTGGCGACGGCAGCGCATTTGAGTGCCGAGGACCTGGCCCTCGCCACCGATGCGGCACGCGCCCGCCTGGCGGCCCTAGGCTACCGCGACACAGTTGGTGCGCAACGCCACATCGAGGCATTGACGGCCGGGGTCAGCCGCAGGGCGGCGCTGCAACGCCAGCTCTTGCCTGTGCTGCTGGGCTGGCTGGCTGACGGCGTCGACCCGGACGCGGGCCTGCTGGCTTTCCGGCGGGTGAGCGAGGCGTTGGGTACCTCCCACTGGTACTTGGGCATGCTCCGGGATCACCAGGCAGCGGCCGAACGGCTCTGCCATGTCCTCTCCAGCTCCCGCCTGGTCACCGACTTGTTGGCTGTCTCGCCGGAAGCTACGGCATGGTTTGGCAATGACAAGGAGCTGGTTCCCTTGTCATTTGACGTGCAGTGGGCGGAGATCCAGTCCAAGATGTCCCGGCACCCGGAACCGTCCGATGCCATCAGACTCATTCGCTTGATCAGGCAGCGTGAAATTCTTCGCATTGCCATCGCCGACTGTTCGGGCCTGCTCACCCAGGACCAGGTCTGTGCAGCCCTCAGTGACGCCGACAGGGCGAGCGTCCTGGGCGCCCTGCTCGTGGCCGAAGCGGATGTGTATGCGGGGGAACCGGCACTGACCCGCCTTTTGGTGGTCGCGATGGGGCGCCAGGGTGGACGCGAGATCGGGTATGGTTCCGACGCCGATGTCCTCTTTGTTCACCGGGCCGTTGAGGGTGCCGACAGCGGGCAGGCCCAGCAACAAGCCCGGTTGCTGGTTTCTAAGTTGATGGTGATGCTGACGCAACCGGTGCGCCCGGCCATCCAGGCCGAACGGGTGCTCAGTGTTGACGCCGATCTGCGCCCCGAGGGAAAGAATGGGCCCATAGTTCGTTCCCTCGATGCCTACAAGGAGTACTACGCCAGGTGGTCCTCACCCTGGGAGGCTCAGGCGCTGTTGCGGGCCCTGCCCCTGGCCGGCTCCGATGAGCTGGCAACGGACTTCGTGCGGATGGTGGATCCTGTCCGCTACCCGTCGCTGTTGGGCGAAGCTGAGCTGCGGGAGATCAAGAGGATCAAGGCCAGGATGGAGTCGGAGCGGTTGCCTCGGGGCGCCGACCCGGCACGGCACGTAAAACTTGGCCGCGGTGGGTTGAGTGACGTCGAATGGCTCGTCCAGCTGTGGCAACTGCAACACGCCCATGCCCACGAGGCGCTGCGCACCACCGCCACATTGCCGGCCCTTTACGCGGCCTGTGAGCTGGGCCTGATTGCGGCGGAGGAGGCACAGTTGCTGGAGTCCGCCTGGCGCCTGGCCGGGAAGATCCGTAACGCCAACGTCATCTGGACGGGCAAGCCCTCTGATATGTTGCCTTCCTCTCGGCGCGACTTGGAGGCCGTGGCCCGCTGGTGCGGGTACGAGCCGGGCCAGGCCGCTGCGTTCGAGGAAGACTACCTGGGCCTCACCCGGCGGGCGCGGGCGGTTTTTGAGAAGCACTTCTACGGGTAGGCTCGGGATTTCGACGAGCTAGCCGCCGCCCTAGGGAATCAGGGCCCTTGTATGGGAGATGACGGTGACCACTTGCGCGCCCGTAACGAGCTCACCATCTTGGACAAATCCTTCCTCCTGCCCTGTGAGGTCCTGGATGAGCCGGCCCTTCCACAAGCCCAGTAGCCTTGCATGCTCGGGAAGGGGAGCGAGGTTGCGCATTTCCTCCGGTTCCGCGTCGAGGTCAAAGAGCTCTTCGGTACCCCATTCGGAGGCCCACAGGTATTTCACGTGCCCGTCGGTGACCCCTGGCAGCTATTGCCCGAAGTACACGTGCTCCCCATGCAGCCACTCCCGCCAAGGTTGCGGATCCGTGGCGCCCACGTCCGTGCGTAGGAACCTGGCCAGAGATTTGCCGTCGCAGTAATCCGGCACGGTCACGCCGGCCAAATCCAGGAGCGTGGGCATGATGTCGCGCAGTTCCACCACTTCATCCACCACTGCGCCATGGAGCGCCGCGGCGTCGCTGGGGGCGGGCATGATGATCAATGGAACTCGGGCTGAGCCCTCATGGCCAACGGCCTTGCGGTAAAAGTCGTGGTCGCCGAGCATTTCCCCGTGGTCCGAGGTGAAGGCGATGATGGTGTTCTCATTCAGCTCAACGCCAGTCAGGGCTACCTGAAGGCTCATGAGCTGTAGGTCGATGTGGGTCATGAGACCGTAGTAGCCGGCACGGGCACGGTGCATGGCGGCCGCGGACAGCGTCCCGAATGAAAGTTGGTGGTTGCCGTTGGTGCGCGCCGACTCGTAATGGTGTTCCCAGTCACCGAGCCGGCGGTTGAAGGCCGGTATGTCCAGATACATCTCCATGGCGCATGCCGGCGGATCGTAGGTGGATGCGGGCGGTGGAATGAGAGGCAAAGGAAAAACGGCGTCGTCGGGTCCCATCGGTAAAGCCAGTCGATCGCCTGGGCGCCAGCCCATGACGTCGGATGCAAGCGTTCGGCCTTGCCCCACGGCCGGACCACCGTTGAGTTACACCCGACCCCATGATCAAACTACTCCTCGTCGGGACCAACCCCGGGCCGACGCCGCAGCCAAGGAACGTAGTCGTCAAAGAACCTGAAGTTGAGTTTGTGTTCTTTGCGGGCAAAATGCAGGAACCCGTCGTGCAAGAGCACGTCGTCGAATCCCACCCGGCTGCGTTCCGGATGAACATGCATTTTTCCGCTGGCCTGGGCCTGGTAGGCTGCCCGGCGGAAATCACCCCGCAGCGTCACCGGATGGACTGCGTCGAACGGGACACCTTCCTGGTAGCCCACCCGGCCGTGGCGCTCCTGTGACTGGCCGGTGAACTGGGCCACGCGGGCCGGAACACAGGTGGGGTGGCGGAATAGGCGCGCCGGAATCAGGCACCCTTAGAGGCCGGCTCATCCAGATGTGGCGTCTGAACATACGGGTGTCCTTGCGCACCCAGGGCGTCCCCGCGCCGCTCGTCGACACAAATCAAGATCACATTAGGCCTGCTCACGGTCTGGTTTCCTACGATGCAACTGTGCGGCGTGCTACCGCAAACCCTTTTCAGCCTACCGTCCGCACCCGCAGGGCCCGCCCCCTGCCGGAATTGGAGCTATGCACAATTTCCTGCGTGATTTCTTGTTAATTGAGTCAACGATAAAGAGGTGTAGGTCACACTATGTTTGAAACAGGCCCCGTTCCGCCGGCGATGGGCCTGCTGTATTCCGATCCAGGAGTCAAAGGAGACCCCGAAGTGTCACAAACATTTGCTCCACCCGCAGCTGGAATCAGTCCCCTATGCACAGCTGCCCCGCGCCAAATGACTGCCCCAGGGCGCGTCGTTGACGCGGCTGTGCCCCATGGCGGGCTCCTGTGCGACGACGATTGCCAGTACTGCCGGTGTCCGGAGACTGACTGATCTCAGGGCTCTGTGCCAAACTCCGGGTAGATTGACGAAAGCGGTACGCTGGCCTCCGCTGGCCCGGGAGTGGGATTTATGGATATTCAAGGCACCATTGAAGAAATCGTGGCCATGGTTGCGCCGCTGACGAGCTATGGCGAAGTGGCCTCCTACATCCCGAGTCTGGGGAGGGTGCCACCGGAGAACTTTGGCATGTGTGTAGCCATGGCCGACGGGGCAGTTTACGGTGCCGGGGACTGGCAAAAACCGTTCTCCATCCAAAGTATTTCCAAGGTCTTTTCGTTGGCGCTGGTCATGTCCTATGACTACGACTCGATTTGGGTGCGTGTGGCGAGGGAGCCCTCCGGAAATCCTTTCAATTCCATGGTGCAACTGGAAGCAGACAAGGGCGTTCCCCGAAACCCCTTCATCAACGCGGGGGCTCTGGTGGTGACCGACCGTCTGCTTTCCCTCACCGGCGACGCCGCAGCCTCCGTCCGCGGATTATTGCGGAAAGAATCTGGCAATCCTACGGTGGACATTGATCCGGTGGCGGCCGCTTCGGAAGCCGAGCACGGCCATCGGAACGCTGCCATGGCACACTTCCTGGCAAGCTACGGCAACCTGGAAAACCCGGTGGGGTTGGTGCTGGAGAACTACTTCAACCAGTGTGCGCTGGAAATGAGTTGCGAGGACCTGGCCAGGGCGTCGCGTTTCCTCTCACGCGACGGAGTCTCCTCCGGCGGCACACCCTTCCTGATGCCCGATCAAAGCAAGCGCGTCAACGCCGTCATGCTCACCTGCGGCACCTATGACGCGGCGGGGGAGTTCGCCTACCGGGTGGGGCTGCCAGGCAAAAGTGGGGTCGGTGGTGGCATTGTGGCGATTGTGCCCGGCCGCTGCTCCATTACCGTGTGGGGTCCTTCCCTTGACAGCAATGGCAACTCGCTGGCCGGCATCGCGGCACTGAGTGAGTTGACCACACGTACGGGATGGTCGGTCTTTTAGGCCTTCGGATTTTGTTAGGGCAAATGCCTGCAATGGTGTGACCCTGACGCTGCTAAAGATGGGTCCAGTGGTCCGGGCCGCGGCGGATCGTGCACTAGCTGCTGTAAGCGCTGGTACACCATCCTTCAGCCGTCAATGACTATTGACATCCAACGTCGGCGTCAACTAGCGTTGACGTCAGGAGGTTGCTGCAATGAAAACGTTGTTGGGGAACATGGACGACAAGAGCCCGGCGCAGGCGCTGTACGCCGTGGCCGAGCTGCGCAAGTACTTGTCCACGACAGAATTGGAAATGGTTGCCAGGGCGCGATCGGTGGGATTGTCGTGGGAGGCCATTGCGCTGTGCCTGGGAGTATCGAAGCAGGCCGTCCACCAGAAGTACGGGAAGCGTTAGCTCAAGGGCGATGGACACCGGCGCATGGGTCCTTGGGACCTACGCGTTCAGGGAATTCCCAGCTTGGTTACGTAGTTTCAAGAGTGTTACCACGTTGGATTCATATTGAAGGAGGTCCCATGGGACTCGGAGATAAGATCAGCAACAAGGCACAGGAAGCGGCCGGTAAGGCTAAGGAAACCGTCGGTGATGCCACCGACAATGAGAAGCTTCAGGCAGAGGGCGCAGCAGAACAGGCCTCAGCGAAAGCCAAGCAGGCTGGCGAGCACATCAAGGACGCAGCCAAAGACGTGTTCGGCAAGTAGACACGCGAACCACTTTCGCGCAACGGGACACTAGAAGGGCCGGAACATCTTGTTCCGGCCCTTCTAGCGTCTAACGCGTGGTGGGCCCACGCTGCCCAGGTTCTTGAAGAATCGCCCCAGCGATTGTTGAGGCCGGGAAGTGGGGACTAGCAGCCGTCGTAGAGCTCGAAGTCCCAAAAGCTAATTGGGTGAGGTTGCGAACCGCTGTCTGCCGCGTGTTCTAGGGTTTTTTCGTGTTGTGGGTGATTGGCCGAAACAGGGCAGTTGCGGACCTCTTGGGGATTGTTTGCGGACTGTTTGCGGACTAGGCCTAAGACCAAGGGTCTTTTTCTGGCTCAACCCACCACTGGTCCTTTTTGTCTTGCCTTTCACGCATCCAAGCGACCAGTTGGGTTACGTCGTCCGCGTGCAACATGATCCTTTTACCAACTCGGCTATGGAAGCCGGTCTGTTTGGCGAACTGACGCAGTGCTGACTTGCTGACACCCAGCTCCGGCGCAACTTCTTCGGGTGTCCAGAAAACTGCTTTAGCCGACCGTTCGTACCGAGGCTCAGCAGGGATCGGGGTGCGGTCGAACGGCCCTGGCCACTCCGGATCGTCTTCAACGAGGCTACTCAGGGGCGCATGTCCACCCTTAGGCTCGGTGGGGAGAGATCGTAGCCATTCCTGCAACTCGTCAGCAAGAATAATTGCCTTGGTATTTGCGTATCTGGCGAGAAGGTCGTTACGCCGTATTGCAATACGCAGAGTACCCACGCTGTACCCCGTAGCTTCAGCGGCTTCTTCAAGGTTGTAGGCCAGTATCGGTTTCTCAACTCGCTCCGCATTCATGTTCAGGTCACCGACACTAGGCGACTGTTCGAAGCATCGGTATGTATTCTCAGTTGATGGACGACTTCACGCTTTACACGGCCCACGAGGTAGCAGTGATATTTGGATGCTTTCTTGATCGCGTATATCGACGAGCGAGTACGCACGCTTGGCCTCACTATCGTGACGGGCTCCAGTACCACTTTTCACAGAAGCAAGTTGAGGAGATTCTAATGAGCATTGAAGTGGTGGCCAAGCCCTCATTGCCAAAACTCCGAGGCCAGCGCGGCCGGATAGACGCACTAATGCGCACGGTACCTTCGGCTCAAATTGACAAGGCGATGGCTCGAATTGAATGAAAAGCAGGCCTACACGGTTCAGGAAGCTGCTCTGGCCTACGGGGTGAGCGCAGACGTCATTCGGGCGCATGTCAAGTTGGGGAAGTTGATTGCCCGATACCCGACGGCCGACCGATCATTGGAGCTGCCGAACTCAGAGATTGGTTCGACGGGCTCCCCTCAGAGGCCTCGTAATGCGAAGGCTGGGAGACTCTGAGGGCAGCCCCTAAACTTCCGACGATGGCGCCGCTTGGCTGCTCTCATGGCAATAGCACATATAGCTAAGGACGAGGCGTGGGCTTACCGTGTAAGGGGAGACTCCCGTTTGAAGAGGTAACCGTGCTCGAGGTGGTTTCGCAGAGTGGCAATCGTAAGGTTCGGATCCAGTTTGAGGATGGACCAAATGGGGGCGAAATTCAGTGGGTAGGACGTCAATCCCTGAAGGCGCCGTGGAATGAGAAAGTAGCATTCATTGAGATTGAGCAGGAGCAGGGATGGGCACGAGCGAAGGATCAATCTCCGGATTAGCCGGCCAGGTTCCGAGAGGCCGCCGCACTTGTAATCACAGAGGCCATGGATGACGCATTGGCCTAGGATCTTTCAAACGGGGTCCTGCGAACAAGCAACCTCCAAGCCTTGGCAGAGTTCGCTCAGTTCACCACTTCCGAACTACTCGGCGGGGTTGGGTTGCAGGAAAATGGATGTACCTATCTAGCATGGCCTGTCATGCAAACTATTGCGGTTGACAAGTGCGTGAAAAGTCCTGCTGCCATTCTGGAGATGGTCGAGTGCCAGGCTGAAGAATGGGGCCAGATAGCAGTAGAAAATGGGTACTACAAGCCGATTGGGCATCGCGGAGCTGTCGCCCTTGATCGACCTTTCCAAGAATATGAGACTCAAACGCTTGCCTGGGAAGTGATCAGAGACTGATGGGGGCAACTGCCGCTAGACCAATGGGCGGAACTTGCGCGTCTCAGATCCGCAAAAGCCCGACTCATCGACATCCTGGAACGAGCCATGTGGCATCTCGAGAATACAGACAGGAAATACCATGCAGCTCCCTTGCGAGGAGAAGCCGGTCGGGCCTTCGTAAACGGGCCGGGCTGGATAAGGCAGCATCGCTAGGGATAGAGAACCCGGAGCTCAAAGCGGGTGCTTCGTTCTGAAAGCTGCCGGATCGCCGCAGTGACACGGTCCCGGTCATAGGGTGGCCGTCGACCAACGGCCACGATTCGTGCAGTCTCTTCCTGCCGTGCGGAGGAGTAGCGATAGACCCTGCCTATGCGATCACACGGCCAGTCACCTCCCGCCGCCTTGATTCGAACGGTGTCGACAGAGATGCGGTATTTCGCTGCCATTTCCTGAGGTGTGGCGTGCGGTTGTTGGATCGATCCAACTCGCCTCCTCCGTTTCTTGGGCTCTACCCCAGTTACTGGGACAATATTCGTCGTTGATCGTCCCTGTCATCGCAGTAGAAAAGCGGGCTGGGATGCCAGAACGCGTGGCGGTGCTAGGGCGGGTAGCAGTGACTTCCCCACCCGACTGCCGCCTCCATTCGATGGAGCGCTTGACCTTTGACTATGAGCACGGGTTGTCCTAGTGGCGTGAGGGTTGTCGATTTGATGTTCTCGTTACCGTTCAGTAAGGTTGTCGGGTGCATCGCGGTTTGATGCTGGAACTAGTACCTTCATCCGAATGGAGAAAAGACATGGGTTTCATTGGTTGGATTATTTTGGGTCTGATTGCCGGCGCTATTGCGAAAGCGATTAAGCCGGGTGAGCAGGGTGGTGGTTGGATCGCGACTTTGCTGCTGGGAATTGTTGGCGCCGTTTTGGGTGGCTGGATTGGTGGTGCCTTGTTCAATGTGGGTATCAACGAGTTCTGGTCGCTTTCAACGTGGTTGCTCGCGATTGTTGGTTCGTTGATAGTCCTGGTTATCTGGGGAATGTTGACTCGCAAGAAGGCTTAATAGCTGCACATGAGGGGGGTTCCGATAAAAGAACGGGTCGGAGCCTCCCTTTTCTTATGCACTTCGCAAGTGGCTGGATGCTTAGTACGGTGCGGTAAAGGCTGCGACAGCGGCTGATGACAGCGAGCTTGGCTTTGAACTCCGCCCACGCATTCACGACATCAGGCACTCGCACGCATCCATGATGATCGCTGGCGGGATGAACTTGTTCGAGCTGGCCAACAGGCTGGGTCATGAGTTGATCATCACCACCGTCAAGACGTATAGGCATCTTGTCCCAGACGCGCACTTCCGCGCCGCTGCGATGATCGAGACTGCACTGACTGGGCTCGCCCTCGAATGACCCAAGAAAGACAGGCCGCCGGCTCGTTGGAGTCGGGGGCATTGTCGTGTCTGGCGCCGTTGCTTGGTGCGGCGTCAATAGCGTCCGGCGTGGATATTCGAAGTTATGAAATCGATACACAGAATTGTTGAAATTACCACACGTGTCAATAGCTCTAATGCCCCGATGGTGCCAAATTTTGGAATCCGCCGCCAGTTTTCCGAAAGTGCCCAGCGTTGGCGCCGTGAGGATCCGCAACGATATTTGGGCACAAAAAAGAGCCCCACCGATCCGCGAGGAAAGGGTGTGGCAAGGTGCTGCTAAAAGGTGGCGTCGTGCCAGTCGGTGAGCTCTGGATCCGCGGGGGGTGCTGGCCTGGGTGAATATTGTCTCCGGGTGCGAGCCACTTGGCGTACTTTCGTAGCCAATCGTTCACGCCGGGCACTGCAAGCACACGCGTCACGAGCGCGATCAGGACCGTGACGGCAACGAATGCCCCGTTGAGGGCCACGAACACCCACCCCTGGGATATGCGCTTCATAGGGTCGCAGTGTCTCAACGACGGCAAGGACGCCATTCAGCAGCAGGAACAGTGCAAGGGCCCCGGCGAACGCTGTCCGCACACTGGCGCTGCGGAGGTTCTGCTCCTGCGTGGATACGGCCACGGGCCGGGCCATCACTTGGTACTTGCCACGGTCGCGTCAATCTTCACACCAGCAGCGAAGCCGTCCTTTGAGGAAACGATAGTCGCCGCAGAACATGGCCGACCCATCACCCCCTACACGTTCGAAACTCGATTCCGAGACGCTAGGGCAACCGTCGATGGTCTGCCGGATGGTTTTCGTTGCCATGATTTGCGGCACTGCTTTGCATCGCTGCTGATCTCTGAAGGCTTGGACGTAAAAGTCGTCCAGGCACTGTTGAGGCATGCATCAGCCAAGACCACGCTCGACACTTACAGCCACATGTGGCCCGACAACGACGGGGCTTCAAGGACTGCAGTTGCCGGCGTTCTCGCGGCCCGAAAAAAGTCACTTGGCGGACAGGAAAAGAAGTCGGTCTCATGAGGTTTAGGGCAAAGAAAAGAAGGACCGGAACGCAATGTTCCGGTCCTTCTTTTTGCCCCAAGGTTGTTCTCTTGCGGACTAACCCCAGTATTCCCGAGTGTTCTAGCTAGCAGCCGTAGTAGAGCTCGAAGTCCCAGCGGGTAATTGGGTGAAGTTGAGAACCGCAGTCCGCCGCGTATTCTAGGGCATTTCGGTGTTGTCCGTGATTGGCCGAAACGGGGCTATTGCGTCCCTCTTGCGGACTGTTTGCGGACTAGGATGCAACACATGAATAATTTTCAATTGCACACCACCGGTGAAGTTGGTGCCATTTTTCGTTGTTCAAGCGAACACGTTCGAAGCCGCGCTAGAAGCGGCAAATGGCCCCACCTCAAGGACGGTCACCGGTATCTTTTCAGTCAGGCTCAGGTTGAGGAGATTTACAAGTCGATGATCGTCCATCCGCCACTGCCATCAAGGCGGGGTCAGCGCGGCAGAATAGATGCACTTCTCCGCACGGTTTCTTCGGCTCAAATTGACAAGGCGATGGCTCGAATTGGATAAGAAGCGGGCTTACACGGTTCAGGAAGCTGCCCTGGCATACGGAGTGAGCGCAGATGTCATTCGGGCCCACATCAAGTTGGGGAAGTTGGTTGCTCACTACCCGACTAGCAGACCGATCATTGGGGCCGAAGAGCTCAACGATTGGTTTGAGGCGCTTCCCTCTGAGGCTCCATAAAGTGATGCAGGGGGAGGTGCTTCTGGAAGTCCCTACCCTTCAACAGATGGCGCCGTTAGGCTGCTCGCATGGCAATGGAGCCGATAGCTGAGGGTGAGCGATGGGCGTACCGCAAAGGGAGCCTGCCATTCGAGGAAGCGACCGTTCTGAAGGTGGTCTCGCAGAGTGGCCATCGCAAGGTTCGTGTGCAGTTTGAGGACGGTCCCAATGCAGGGGAAGTCGAGTGGGTTGGACGGCCTTACCTGAAGGCAAAATGGGCTGAGCGCCAAGCATTCGTCGATCGAGAACAAAGATGGGCCAAAGCGAAGAGCGGACGCTGGGGCGTGCCACTCGGCCTCCTCTCCGCTGCAGCTCTAGTAATAACAGAAACCATGGAAGACGCCCTGGCCCGCGACCGTGACCATGGGATCCTCCAGACGAATGATGCGCCACTTCTCTGCGAACTCATGCAAATCACTGAGTCCAAGCTATTCCTCGAGGGTGGCTTCGAAGAGCAAGGGGTCACGTATCTGCCCTGGCCGGCAATGAAGACGGTCGCCATGGCCAAATGTCAGGTGCACCCCGAAGCTGTCCTAGACATGATTGAGCGAGATGTCGAATCTTGGAGTGATTCGGCGGAGGAATTTGGATACTACAAGCCCATGAAGTCACGACAAGTCATTGATCTAGAGAAACCTTGGCCCGAATATGAGACACAAAAGGTTGCATGGGACATTGTCCGTAGCTGGTGCGGCGAAAGTGCGCAGGCGCAGTGGTCAACCTTATCCCGCGCAAGAGCCGACAATGCTCGACTTTCAGAGATTCTGGGACGGGCGCTTGATGCCCTTGAGCGGGCAGGAGACGAGCGCGGCGCCAACAGCCTTCGTAAAGAAGCGGGTAGAGCGTTCGGAAAAACGCCGGACTGGATCAAGAGCCTAAAGCTCTAAGCGGGTGCCCCGTTCGGAAAGCAGTCGCAGCGCTACGGCGATACGATCCTTGTCATATGCGGGCCGTCGACCGATAGCGACGATTTGCGCAATCTCTTCTTGTTGCTCAGGAGAGAAACGATAGAGGCGGCCGATGCGGTCGCATGGCCATTGCCCACCAGCCGCCCTGCTGCGAACGGTGTGGACAGAAATTCGGTATTTGGCGGCCATCTCTTGGGCCGTAGCGTAAGACTGTCCGTTCTGTTCCAATGCGCATTCTCCGTTTCTATGGATTCGGTCCGAAATTCGGGAACCGAGGTCGCCTGGTTGGTTTCACGCCATACTAGTGGACGCATCAGTTGGGCAAACCATTATTCCCGGCTTCGCCACCCGGGGACCGCTGCGTCGAGGTCTGCCTCGCGGTGCGGGAGCAGTGTCTTTTTGAGGCGGGCTTGGTGTTGGATGTGGAGCCAGACGCCGAGGGTGTGCTCGCGCCCGGTGGTGTGGTGACGCCAGCGGGGCATATTCTCGTTCTGTGCCACGTAGTCGATGAGCTGTGCGAGCCGGGTATTCCATCTTGCGTCGAGGACGCCTTGGTGCGCCGGAGTCCGCCATTCGCCGATGGTGTCGAGCCGTACGATCTTTGCCGGGGTGAGGGCGCCATCCCTAAATTCTTTGCGCTGGGCGGACAGCCATTTGTAGAGAGAGCGCTCGGAGACGTCACCTCGGCTGCCAGGGAGCCTGCCGTGCGTATCAGTGAATGCCTGCGCCTCTGCCAGGCGTCGGCGCCACGATGTTGTGGGCCAGCCTGGCGCACGTTCCTGAATGGCCACATCATGTTCGGCCCGCACGCCGGGCACGTGCCGCTCACGCACTGCCAAGTGTTGCCGGACAGTGTTGTCGTGCGTATGGCAGTGCTCGGCTATCTCACCCACTGTGAGGCCGGCCGCGTACATGAGATCCCACTCGGGGTGCCTCGATACTTCCCAACCTGGCATGGACGACAGACTACCCGGCGGTGTCAGTATCGTCTACGAGTTGCAGTCCGTGCCACTGTTCATCCGGAATGCTGTGGACACCAACGGCCGGCAACCAGTCCCTCATGTAGTAGCCCAGGGTGGAATGCCAAGAGACACAGACGTGGCCGGGCGTGTACGCAACGGCCAGGCCATAAATACTCCCCGCACTCACCCAGCGGCGGGCGTCCCCTCGCAGGAACTCCAGCCGCCCAGGCGGGGCGCTACTGCGCACCACGTCCATCCACAGCAGGTACCCGTAGCTTTCATCAGGCTTCTTCACCACACCATAATGCGCCCTTGCACTGACAGTCGACTAGGGGTTGATGGTGCAGATCCTGGGACCTGCTGAAAGCACTCAGACTGACCCGCTGGCGACGGGTACCATCGAGGAAATGGTGGTTGTATTTGGGGTTTACGCGGAAGGTTTCGCAGCCATGCTGAGTACGCTGCCGGAGGGCAACGGTTTTGGGCGTGCGGGTCAACCGGTAGTCACGGACTCTCCACACCCCACGATGGACGTATTCCGCTCACAATCCAAGCAGTAGTTGTTGAAATGGTCTGACACCCCGCACAGTTGGTACATGCTATTTAGACGACGGCGGGCTTCCCCTCCGACACAGAGTTCCGGCCCATGGGCAGAACATCACGCCAAAGAACTATTCACTTACGAAATGCTTATCCAGCGTGAGATGGATCAGGACGCCATGTTGTGGGAAACCCCAACTATCGCGCTCACTGCTCAGGCGTTTTTGCTGACGATTGCCTTGAACCGAGACTCAACCGCCCCTGCCGTCTACATCTCCGCAGCGCTCGGTGTCATTGTCGCCGTGTTGTCGATGCAGCTCATGGCAAAACACCGATTCCTCAATGAGATGGACCGCGCACAGCTCCATCGACTGGAAGAAGAATTGGACATACCGCACATCAGCCGCCGTAGTTACTTCTTCCCCAGCGGGAAGTACGCCATCCCTCACAACCTATCCACCGCGGGACGAAGCGCACCGAAGAAGCAGGGGTTGCTCCAATCCATCAGGAGCTACAACTTCTGGGTGTTGGGCCTGGGCATATTCGCCGCCGTCAACGTCGCGATACTCGCCATTGAACTCTGGTGGCCCACCATTCTCCACCCCCCGACATTGTAGGGCCAGGGAATCTGGCAGTGCCGCCGCTAAGCGAAACACCTGGGCATCAGCGCTGGGCCATGGATGCAGTGGCGGCGTAAGGGGCTTGTGAAAGATCTCAAGAAGGCGTAGACCATAGGTTATGGGCCCCTTTTATCCTCAGACGAATGGGGCCTTGTACTGTCTTGGCACCGCGTTAGCTAACGAGTATCAGTGCCTCGCTCTACGTTGATTCCATGATCATCAAAGCAATTCTTGAGACCATCGAAACGGGTGTCATCGAGGAAACAATAGTCGATTGCCAGGACTACACCAGAGGCTTCGAGCAGCTGCGGCGGACGGTCCCAGAAGGTATGCGGCTACTGTCCGTGCGGCCCCAGCGTTAAACACCAGTCGTGCCCCACCCGGTGAAGGGTGGGGCGCTTTTTCTATGGCTGGATTTCTTCCCGCGCAACTGCTTTCGCGACAGCATCAGGGTCTCGGCTCGCGTAAATGTTGAACTCGCCACCGTGAACTGACAGATCGCCGCCTTGGACTACGAGGTTGCCGGGTGTGGCGTCGTGCCAGTCGGTGAGTTCAGGATCGGCGGGCGGTGCAGGCTTGGGTTTGTCTTCGGGTGACAACCAGCGTGCGTACTTCCTGAGCCAGTCGTTGACGCCGGGGATGGCCATGACGCGGGTGACCAGCATGATGACGACCGTGACGGCCACGAGAGCCCCGTTGAGCCAGATGAACACCCAGCCGGGGATCGTTGCGTCGTACGGGCGTAGTACCTCGATAATGACGGCTAGGATGCCGTTGAGTAGCGGGAACAGTGCGACGGCAGCGGCGAACGCTGTACGCACACTGGCGCTGCGTGGGTTGCGTTCCTGCGTGGATGCTGCCACGCGCCGGCCAGTCACTTGCTACCGTCCCTGACGGTGACCTGTAGCTGGCTGGCAAGGGCTGCGAGGTCGCGGGCTTCTAGCTGCCCGGCCAGTGCCTTCGCCAGGCCAGACACATCCACTGCGGTACCGGGCTTTGCCATGAGCTGCGGCAGGGAGTTGGTCAGCGCGAGTTGTACGTCCTTGGTCATGGCCATGAGTTGCGGCAACGTCGAGGTGAGGGCGGTCTGCATGTCTATGACCCTTCCGAAGACTGACAGTGGGGATCCTTCACCAGCGCTGACGGATGGTCCACCCTTGGCCAAGTAGCCAAGGATATTGTCGAGCTTCGCTTCTTGCTCTGGTGTCATGTCATCCTCCTGGATGGTTTCAAAGCCGGTGCTTTGTCCTGTGATGGTTGTTCGTGGCCGGAGGAATCCGAGGATTCCGGCGCGGGTGAGGTCTTGGTGGATGGTTGGGCCTGATGACTTGTCGGAGTATCCTCTTAGGTCGGGCCGTGCTGGTGAGCTGTTCTGTGACAGGGTGCGCAGGATCGGGCCACGGTCTTCGAGGAGTACGGCGGTGTGGCTGATTGGGTAGGACGGTGAGCCGTACGCCCAGATCACAATGTCTCCGGGGAGTCCGCGTTCTGTGCCGGGGTGGGCGGTCACATGTCGCAGCAGGTCGGTTGTGTTGGCCGTGTTCTGTGTGGCGACTTCCCATGACCCGGCAGCCATACCGGGAAAGCGGCTGGGCTGGGTCCAGAGGGTGCCGCCGTTGCAGGTTGTGAGCCAGTGTTGGGAAAGGTCCCAGCACTGGTTACCTTCCCAGCTGTCCACGTCGATATACCTGCCAGCCACAGCATTCGCCCAGTCGGTTAGGTTCGCCATGATGCCTCCTAGGGTTTGGGTGTGGTGCAGGTGAAGGTTGCGGATCCGGGCGGCTCTGGTTCGCACGTGTAGGTGTGCCCGGTCGCGTCGGTGAATGTTAGTGATGTTGGGCTTGTCCCATTCGCGCCGTCTGCACCGTTCGCGCCTGCGGGTCCTGCTGGACCGGGCACGGTGGAGTCCTTGCCGTCAATGCCGGGCAGCCCGGGGATGCCAGGGATGCCAGGTAGGCCTTGTGGCCCGGGAATCTTGGAGTCGGCCCCGTTCGTTCCGGCAGCACCGGGTAAGCCGTCGGTGCCAGCCTTTCCAGCGGGGCCGGGCTGCCCGTCCTTGCCATCCGTGCCGGGTAGTCCACGTGGGCCTTGTGGTCCCGCAACACTCACTGGCTGTTGGGCGATGGTCGCGGCCCGGTCGCACAAGTCCACACCAGCAACACCCATAACGATCTGCCCCGACTGGCAAGCGTCAGCAACTTCCTCGGCAAGGTTTTTCTTCTGCTGTGCCGAGTTTGCCGCGGACGATTGGGCCATGTCACGTTCCGCTGCTGCTTGGATGTTCTGGAATATCAACACGCCCATGAGGATGATGGCCAGTGCGAGCAGGAGCCCGCCGATGATGCTCTTCTTGCGCTCAAGCCTGCTCATCGGTCACCATGCCCCATTCCGGGTACTGACATCTATATAGTTCCATTTGGAGGCGGTTACGCTCATCGGTAGCCGCCTTGAGTTCTGCCTTGAGGTCGCTAATGACGCTGCGCTTTTCTTCACGCAAATCTTTGGACGCTTTGAGATACCAGACAGCGCCGGCGATGAGCACGGCAAGGATGATTCCAGCGATGCCAAGTTGGGCGAATAGTCCGGTGAGGGTGCCGGCTGCTGCTGCCTCCACATTTAGCCCTCCTGGGACGGTCGAATAGGTATGTCAGGCATTCGGTCCCCTTATAGTGGGAAGTTGTCGAGGATGATTAGGCGGTTGTATCCGGACCAGTTGGCCACAGTCCCGGCGTAGTTGATGCGGCCGTCTGCGTAGGCGTAGCAGGTTACGGGGATGAAGTTGGGGTCTTGGTATACGAGTGCCGGGAATTCCATGGCGGTGCTGCCTGCCGGTGGGATGGGCCGGTATCCGGTGGGCAGGGTGGTGATGGTGGTCCCTGTTGTGCCACCTTTGATGGTGCCCCGAATGTAAAGAACACCGTTGAGTCGGCGGTATTGGAAGCCGCCGAAGCCACCCCCGTAATCAACCCATGGCGTGCCGTACGCGGGTGAGATCCAGCCCGAGTCTGACGCTGTTTGCTTATTGTCTAAAGCTGTTTGCAGGCCTGTCACTTGGGCGATGGTGTGCGCGTGCGTTGTCGCCGCTTTACCGTCAAGTGCGGTCCCTGTCGCGGTGCTGACGGGCTTGTTTGCGTCAGACGTGTTGTCCACATTGCCAAGCCCAATGTCACCCTTAGCTAGTACCACGTCGCCGGTCTTAGTGTTGACCGAGGAGACCGCACCACCAACTGGGGATCCATTGACGGTGAAGGTGCCAGTGATGTCCACGGTGCCGTCACCCGGCATTGTTAGGGCGGCTTCTGCCGTACCCTTTGATTCGATGGACAGCCATCCGTCAGTCTTCGTGCGGAGTAGTGCGCGAGCGGCGCTAGTGGACGAGTGCCCCACGGTCAGGTTCCCGCCGGACTCTTGCATCCCTGTCTGTACGGAGGTGAGGTGACTGTAGTGCACTACTCGCATCATGTTGTTGGCAACACTAATTTCCCGGTATTCATCAGGCTGGACCCAAAAAATACTTCCCGCTGAGGGGCTTACCGAGAACCGGGATCTGCCAATGTCAGGGTCATACACTTCACCCCTCAGGCTGTTGCCACCGCTGGAATAGAGCCGAGTATATCCACCCACCGGAGTGAGCACCGATTTGAAGTTCAGCCCAGGGGAAAGGACTTTGCCCCATGGGCCACTATCAGTCTCGAAGCTCTCCACGGTCATTGACACCTCATACGGCGTGCCTAAATAGTTACCCTGGCCTACTACGCGGATCTTGCCGTCGCCGGTCAGTTCGGCGCCACCACCATCCTCGATGCGCCAAACACCGCCATCCTTTACGACTGCAGACCCCCCATTCATGACGGTCAGGTCGCCGCCGTCAATGTCTAGGCGGCCACCACTACCCACAGTCGTTGATGAGGTGTTGCGGGCGGAGGTGGATTGCTCACGACGGCGGGCTTCTTCCTCCTGCCGGCGCCTAGCATCAGTGACACCGAAAGGGCGTGGAATACCTGAATTATTTGTCACCCGCAGGCTCTCCTATCTTCGCCAAAGTCGGCTTATACACGCCCGTCTCAGGCGTCAATGACCAGCCCACGACCGGCCAAACAGCATCAAGTCGTAGCTGTGGTGTGTTGATATTGATCCGGGCAGTGTCACCCAATGTCAGATCGCCAAGCCGGGTGAAGTCCTCACCGTGGACAGTGTTACGGGCGGTCAGTGTCAGGACTTTTTGTCCGGCGAAAAGGTATTGCGCGACGGCCCGGGCATGACTGTCTATCGTGGTTTGGACGGTGACGCCTGAGAACGTGCGGCGCTCTTCAAGGCGAGGCCAACCAGCAGCTTCCCGCACCGTGTCAATGACTGGTGCTGACATGAGCTTGGACTCACCTTCACCGTCACCAATGGCACGCACATGGGTTGCTGCGTCACCCTCGCCCCACGGCTCCTGAAAATCAAAGTCCGTGACGTTCTGCCCGGTCTCGAAAGTATGTACCGGGCTGGCGGTGCGATTTCCTAAATAGGGGTACCCTGTCCGGGCGATCTTCCGCACGAAAGTATGTGCGTCATCACCCCACGCCACATCAATGGTCCAGTCGAAGCCGTCCAGTACCGCGGACAACTCATTCACACGGTCATAGACTCTGGCGTTTTCGTCGTCATTGTAAGGACGGTCGCGGATCACACCAGTGTCAGGGCAGTCATAATCGAGCCCAATACCACCATCAGTCATGGTTTCCAGCATGGATTGGAAGATGCTGGCCTGATCCATGCCCCGATAATTGCGGGTCGGCATGTACCTGCGGATCGGGTACGCCTCCAGCGTCCTGCATGGAAAATTGATCAGCGAGGCATTCTTTCCGGCTCCTTGACGTCCGCGTGATTGTGGGACACCGGGCCATACAATCCGGTCCGCATCATCAACCACAAGAATCATCGAACGCTGCGGGAGTATTGCTTGCTCCCACGTATCCGATACAAGCCGACCGCGCCCATCAAAAAGGGGAAGGGCCAGAGTCCCCTCCCCATACATTTTCAGAAACCTTGTCAGATCCGAGGTGATCACCATCGGTAACTCATCCAACACCTTGCCAGTGATCAACTCACACACAATAAATCGATACATGCTACAAGCTCCTGATCGGCGTCACTTTCACGCGGTAGTAACTGATCTGCTCACCAGGAACAAAATTGGCTGTACCGCCACCAATAGCCGAAGCCCGGACAGTAACCGTCTTAGCCGCACCATTAGTGATGACCTTCGATCCCATAATGGCGATGGCAGTCTGTGTCGGCGTCGACTTCTGATTTCGGCCACCATCCATGACGACAAGATCAAGCAGCGCCTCAAGGACAACCGTCGTGCCCGCTGGCTCCGAAGTAATTGCCTGCGCGTCTATCTGAATCTCATAGGGCACGCCGGGCCCAAACACGTTTGCCGGGACATTGAATGTCGGGCCAAGATTCACAGTGCTTCCACTCGTGAGCGGCCCACCAGCTGTGCCAGGCACGAACTTCCTGAACTCCGCCCCAGTGCTAATCCAGTCAGTACCCGTGCATGTCTCAACCAGCCCAAGATCTCCACGAAAGACTGTCAGCGAAGGGAACTTAGCCATCGCATCACGCGCCGCCAAGGTAGGCACATACACAACCCCGCCAGCCCCTGCAGTGAAAGCACGGGCATCAGTAGCCACCGGTGAGCCAGCACCAGACTTCGGCACATCCACGAACCCAAGATCAGCGAAGATCGTCCCAGCAGCAGGAGCCGGAAAACCGCCACCACTAGCAGCCGTCGCGGATGGGGTGCCGTCGTAGATACGCAACTGTGCTTTGCGCCCAGCCGCACCACCATTGTCTGGGTCCAAGATTTCCAGTACGACACGGTCCCGGCGCGGGTTGGTTGCGTCAGCGGGGGTCAGCGCGCCAATGGTCGTCACCGCAGCCACGCCGCAGACATAGGCGCCCTTAGCGGTGCCAATCACAGCACCGCCCGGCCCCACCATGACATTGCTACCCGACAGCGACACGGTGAGGTCACGCGGATTCAGAACACCCGTGCGCGTTAAACCAGACGTCGCACCAGCAGCCAACGTGAACCCCTGCAAACGGCGCAACTCCTCCGCATCATACGACGGACCCACACCACCCGGCGCATTGATCCACGACGGGTCAAGAGCATCTTTTACAGCAGCCATCAACGGCCTCCTTAATAGCTTGCGTCGGTCCAGAAGACCGTCATAGAAGTAAGCGGGTCATACACGGCCGCATCCAAGGACAAGACCATGCCAGCACGCGGAACAATCCACGGACCCCGCAAAACATTGCGCCTGTTCACCGTCGAATTGATCTTGATCGTCCTAGCGTCCAGATCAACATCCAGCCACTGGCCAGCATCAAGACTGATATCCAGCAGCATTGAGTCACCATCACCGTCACGAATCACCGGCTGAACCGCGGGCCCATTGACACGGACCAACACGGGCGGCGGCGCATCACCTGCAGCAGTCACCGTCACCGAACCATTCACCACTGTGGCGCCGATACTGAACGGGGCAGTGACGGACAGCTGCAAGCCGCCAGACGTAAACGGCAAAAACACTGACGCACTGAACTGATACGGGGAAGATCCATCACCACTGAAAAGGCGTGAAGCGGGGGCCGTGAGCAGGAGATCGAAAGACGCATAAACGTCAGTCGGGCGCGGAATCTTAGGCGCACCATCGATCTTCATTTGCCGATGCGTAACTGTGCCATCCTCAGACACGGCAACAACGGCCGTCCCGACGGATGGGATAACCCTTGTTAGTCGATAAATGGCGGCTCGAGCAGCCGGCCGGTCAGGAGCGACAAGCCTCCCAACTATTCGGACCGTCTTTGGCTCACGATAACCAGGAGACATCCACCCGCCGTCGCTGAAACTGTTCTGCACGACGTCGGTAGTGTTACCCGGTGGCGCGTCCCAATCTTCGAGCGCATTAGTCTTCCAAGAAACCCCGAATTCATCCATGCCCTGCAAGTCGAGACCACCAAAAGTTATCCCATAGCCGCCAACGATTCTCACTACAAGCCCTCCATCTCTCGGGCCGTAGCCATAGCAGTTGCACGACTTGTAGCTAACTGGCTGACGTTTATTTGACGAGCCGACCTAACCGCCTCGGTCAGCCGATCCAATGCGGCAGCATCGAATCCACTACCACCACCACTAGGTGCATACGCTGACATGCTCATGCCCGCCCCATACCCGCCAGCAAGTGACTTCGACGGGGCCTGATAGGAGCCGTTGTTGATCGACTCCAGCAATGGCAGATTAGCCTTCGTGGCCCGCTCATTCACGATCATCTCGCCGGAGCGGATCTTGTATGGAGTCCCGTTCTGAGTCATCGCGAGTACATTGTCCACGCGAGGGTTCGACGGTGGCGTGCCAGGCACGATGCCACCACCCGCAAAGCCGACCAGACCGCCGGTCCAGCGCGTTATGCCGCCACGACCACCGGGCCCTTCCGCAATATGGTTCTCTGCGCCCATGTTGATGACACGGTTTGTAGTCGTGTTGACATAATCGATCTCCACCAACTTAGGGATATTGTCGATGGCCGTCTTGGTTTCTTCGGCTTTCTTGCGCGCCGTGTCAGCCATCCACGTGTCAATGTTCACGCCGGGTGGGATGCCCAACATCTTTCTGGTTAGCGCGTCTGCTTCCTCTGTACTCTTGCCCATAGCCGTGTAGCCATTGACAAGATCCGTGTACGTAGTCGTCAGCGCGGCTTGTACTGCGGCCTGTGCTTCCTCATGACTCCCATAGGCGACCGTGTCCTTGGCAATGGCCTCAGCCGATGCGATACCGGCTTTAGCAATAGCATCAAGTGCGGCCTCGTTAGCTCGGCCGCCCTTGGTGTTGATGTCAAGGTTCGCGCCGTTCTTCGCCAATGTCTCCGTGAATGAATCCAGGGTGTCCTTGTACCCACGCGCAGCATCACGGGATGAGAGTGTAATCAGGCCGGAAGCAAGTAGTGACTGGGTGAAAGCGTCAAGGCCGACTATCGCCCCGTTCGATGACACGCCGATCTCTTCCAAGCTGGTCGCAAGCACGTCATTCAACTTCGCAGCTTCCGTGGTTGAGGCTGCCGTCTGCTCCTGTGCGGCCTGCACCTTAGCGAGCCTTGCGGGAATCTTCCCCTGTGCCAGCTCAAGTAGTTCGTACTTGTCCAGTGATAGGCCGGCGGCGTTGCCAATTCCTCGCAGGGATTCCGTATAGCCAGGCAGATGATCAAGTGCGTCCTGAGCTGACGATCCGTTCTTCACAAACTCGGCCGTCAGCGCCTTGAATGACTTCGCTGCAGCATCGGCGCCGCCGTTCTTGACCAGCGCGCCCATGGAGTCGCCAACCTGCTTTAGCCGGTCGTCAACTTGTGAAGTCTCAGACTTCGCCATGCCAGTCCACCCGAAAGCCTGATCCGCCCACCGGTTTATGCCATCCCCGGACTGTGGCTTGGTAATCCTGGCGATGGCATCCCCAACGCCGTTGATGTCTGCCGCAATATCTTTGCCGGCGAACTTTCCGTAGTCGCCGAATACGCCATCCAGTGCGCTAGCGCTTCCGTCAGCAGCGTTGGCCACTTTGAGTAGTGCTGATGTCATTTCCTCAAGGCCGATGATGCGCTTCTGATAAGCAATCGCGTTGAATATCTCGAATGCTAGAAGCGCAGCTGTGGCTACACCAGCAGCCTTGCCCACTTTTCCCATTACGCCAGGGATGTGCGATCCTTCACGGAATACGCCTTGGAAATTTGTGATCGTGCTAGCAACGGCTGGAACCAACTTCAAGAAACCACCGGCCAGTAAAGCAACGCCACCAACAGTGGCCGCTATTGCCACGCCCGTATTCAGTACAGGTGCCGGGATCTTGCCAAGCATGTCCACAAGGCTCTCGGCCTGCTGCACGATGCCGCGCAACGACTGCGCGGCACCCTCGCCACCCTTGATAAGAACGGTATCGAAAGAGCCGCCCAGCTTCTCAATGTCACCGGCAAGGTTGTCCTGCATAATCGCGGCAGTCTGCGCCGCATATCCAGTCTCATTGACGGAATCAATCCAGCCCTGCACACCGGCAGCACCCTGCTCGTACAGCACGTTTGCGGCACGTACAGCATCAGAACCGAATATGACACCCATAGCTGCCAGCCTGGACTCTGAATCAAGATCCTTCATCGAGTTTTGCAGCTTGCCCGAGTATGCAGCAAGGCCGATAAACGCACCATTAGCGTCAAATGCAGATAGACCCAAGGCATCCATCTGGCCCTTGGCTTCCTTGGACTGAGGCGTTAGGCGTTGAAGCATGGACTTGAAAGACGTGCCAGCATCAGAGCCGACCAGGCCAGCAGATGCGAAAGCTGCCAGACCGCCAGTAGTCTCCTCGATGGAGAGCCCGGTAGCAGAAGCCACCAAACCTGCTTGCTTGAGCGCGCCGCCAAGGTCAGCAACAGACCCTTGCGCCTTTCCAGCACCAGCCGCTAGCAAGTCAGCTACATGCGGAATGTCCTCACCCTTGAGCTTGAACTGGGTCAGTGCCGTTGCCGCTAGTTCAGCCGCGTCTCCGACAGCTAGCCCACCGGCAGCTGCCAGCGACATTGCGCCAGTAAGTCCGCCGCTCAGAATGTCACCAGTAGACACACCAGCCTTAGCCAGTTCCTCAATACCCTGTGCTGCTTCCTTCGCAGAAAACGCCGTATCAGCACCAACGCGGATAGCTTCCTCACGCAGCAGATTCATGTTTCCCGTAGTCTCATGCGTCGCCGCACGCACCGAAGACATTGCGCCATCAAACTCAGCGAACTTAGCGATAGCCAACCCAACACCAGCGACTACAGCCCCGCCAAACAACATCAGCGACGTGCCGGTCTTGTTCCAAGCTTCCTCATTAGCTCGGGCATGATTCACCATGCGAGTCATCCCGGACTCAGAAGCCGTAGCCGCTGCAGCGGAAGCCTGCGCAGCCTCAGCCGCTGCAGCCGTGGTCTGTGCCGCATACTCCTGTGTCGCCTCACTGACAGTTTCAAGCCCCAACTCTGCCGCGTGCGCCTCGGTGACCACGTTCCCAAACTGGTCAGTAAGCCTGCCAGCTGCGTTGTAGCCAAGCCCAAACCCAGAAGCCGACTCCTGCGCAGCCTTACCAGCGTCATGCAAGGCTTGGCGCGTTGACTGCGCTGCAGCCTGCGCCTGTGTCATCGGACCAATCATCGCCCGTGCCGCCGAAGATGTAGCCGTTCCCATTGCAGTGGCAGCCTCACCAGTGCTACGTGACGCAGCAGCCGCTTGCGCCATGGATGACCTAAAGTTCCCTACCTCAGCCCGAAGGCGCACCAAAATTTCGCGACTGGCCACGGGGCCTCCTTATATTCAGATTCGGTCAGGTATGATCAGCGCATGACTGACCAAAAAGAAACACAAAAACCCGTCAACCGCCGCGGACACAATGCGATGGTGACAGGCGCTACGATGCTCGTATTTGGGATACTGGGGGCCATCGTTCTCCCCAGCGGGGACTCTCCAATGGCAGGGCTCAGCGTTTTCGTTGCCGTTGGTGGATTAGTGACTTGGATTATTGGCATCGGCATGCGCCGAGAGACGCCACGGAGCTAGAACCCATCCACTTCAACGAGGCTGATCTTGCGCCCAGGGTAAGTTTCTTTGTTGCTGTCGCGGAATGACTCGCCAGCCTCGCAGCGGTGACAGATCGACTCGGCACCTTCCCAGCGGCCCACGTTCTCGTCCCCATGGGTAACGCTGTAATGGCCGGCGCAATCACCGCATAGGCCGTCCTCATAAGCAGTAAGTGCTAACGCCATGATGCGGTCCCGGTGATTCCATGTGCCGTCATGCGGTCCACGCATCGCAGTCTGAGGGATCTTCCAAGCCCGCGCTGCACGCGCCTCTAAGAGGACATGGCCCCATCGTCGCTGGGCGAGGGCGCTAACGATTTTGGGAGCTGCACCTCCGGCGCCTCAATTGAAGCCCGCGTGTACGCCGCCGTAATCACCGCCAACTGCGAATCGCCAATGACCTTGTACAGCTTCCGCACCTGATCCGGCGACATGACCGGATCAACCAGGCAGGCCGACAAGGTGCGGATCGACACTTCACGCTCAATCACCTTGTTCTCAGCGTCAGCCGTCATTCGGCGCACAACCTGGTTGACCTCGGCAGGCACCTTGATCTCATTCCGTGCGCATCGTTCCCGCGCCTCAATGGCCGCACCCTTGGCGGCTGCATCAGCCTCGGACTTGAGATCCGTCTTGACCTCCTTGCGGATGGTTGCTTGCTCCTCGTCGTCAAGGAACGTCACGCGCATCTCAAGCTTTGAGGCGTCGAGCTGCAAGTACAGCGCATCGATCTGGCCCTGCAAGTGCGAACCGTCACCGTCGCTCATAGCCCGGTCAGCTTCCGGGATCGACGCCATGGTGCGCTGCTCGGCTTCAAGCTTGTCAATCACGGCCAGCAGATCACCACGCCCATAAACTGTCACGGCGCGCTCGGTACGCTTCGCACCATCCAGCCAAGCATCAAGATCAAAGTCAGTATTTTCAGTCATCGTAGGCTCCTAAAAAGTGTGTGTGCGTAGGCTCGGGAAGGTAAAGCAGCGGCGCGGGGAGCCTACGAAACAACCCGCGCCGCCAGTTAAAGGGGGGTGGCGTTACGGGGCCGCTACCACTGCGCGCTCGTCAATGTTCGACTGAGGCGAGAACACCTGACGGAACTTGACGTACCCGGCAGTTGACGGGGACAACTTCTGCGGCGTGTTCGTGATGACCTCGTACACAGAAACCTTGTCCGCAGCCTTCCAAGTAACCTCGTGCGCCTTCACGCCGACAGCATGTCCCAGGCGCTCCACAAGATAGCCATGGATACCCTTGCCGGAGAAAGTCGTCCAAGCGACATCGTCCAGCGTGTCCGTGAACCGGAAGAAGTTCATCGCGGCCTCGAACGTAGTGCGCCCGGGAACAGACGAATTTGTGGAATCGCACATCGCGGGATCGGCAATGGAATCATCACCAGTCGCACCCAATGCGTAGTCCGCCGCAGTGATCAGGCAGGACAAATCAATACCAGCCGTCAACTCGGTCACGGTCGGGGCGTGGTAATTCGCGATTGTCGGAACCCACACCAAGCGCAGGTTGTCATCAGTAAGCATCTTCGGGCCGGGAGTAGCCATTTACTTGCCTTCTTTCTTGGAGGGTGTTTCTTGAAGGTTCGGGAATCGGCCATCCAAGAAATGTTCAGGGACAGGATTCGGGAGCTTTTTGCCAGATTCGGCGTCGTACACATGGACCCACTTGCGCGGGTCAAACGTGCGTGGTTCTGCTTCTTTGGCCAGTTCCAGCGGCTTTTCGGGCGCGCCAGAATCGGCCGTCTTGGGATTAGCCAAAACGAGCCTCCTAAATAGGTGTGCGCTCTAAGCGCGTTGAGAAGTGAACGGGAACTCGTCCACACAAAAGCTCGGGTGCGATGAGGTGTTCGGGATCGTCACATCAAAGTCAGACTGAATAGGGGCCAACGACGCTTGCCGCAACCTCGTAGGCGACCAACCAGCGACGGACAAGGCTCGGTCAAACAAGACCGCACGGACCTTATCCGCCACCGACAAAATCGAGTACCCAGTCACACCCGCATAAGTGACACGCGGGCGCAGATTCAACAGGTCAGGCGTGCCACAAAGCGACTCGCCCGTCTCCTGCCCCAAATCACCCCACACCAACACATACGGGTACGTTGGCTTAGCCGGAACGTCAAACGCGTACACCGTGTAGGTGATGGGTAGCTCGGCCTTTAGAAGGGCATACAGCGACTCGTAATGGGCGCGAACACTCACTCCAAAATCACCCCATCCAAACGCTCAAGAGCAGCAATGAAACCGGCTTCCTCAGCCTCAAGAGCGCCGATCGGATCAGGCAACGTACCACCACCACCACGAGACTGACCGTAATAAGCCATCAACAAACCAGCAGACGAATCACGGGAACTATCAGGCCCAATCTCAGACTCAACCGAATTACCAGTCTCAGTAATTTCATAGCCCATAGCGCGGGAAATCTGGCCAAAACTACGCGACCCAGACGCCTCAGCCTTTAGCTGATTCTTGATGTTCAGCGACCCCTTAGAAACAACCTGCCGAACCTCCCGCATAACACGCTCAGGACTGCTCGCCAGATCAGCACCCAAAGCCGCCAAATCATCGCCGCTCATGCCGTCACCAACTCCACATTCCAACGAGCCGCCGTCCGCTGAGAACCACGAGCCAACTCCACGAGTCGGAACGCGAGCCCCACATTGCTTTCATCCATGCGGGAAGAAGTAATGAGAGCAGAATCGCCAGTAACCACCCCCGAACCAACCGGGAAATGCAGCTGCAAATTCTCGACCGTGAACGCGTGCCCACCAGCAACCGGAGAGGCTGCCTGAGCTACGGTTGCTTGCACCTTGCAGATGCCGGTATAGACAGTGGATAGCGGCGACGTTACGATCCCGTCAGGGTCAGTGAACGGAACGCCAGGGCGGGAGGCTGTGCAGGTCTCGAACATTAGAAACTCGGCAGCCTCACGGCCACGCAAAAGAAACTCAGTAGGATCCCGCATCAGCCCCCCAGCCCCAGCACATACATGCCAAACTCAGGGATCACCAAAGGTCGCAATAGTGCCAGCTCCGACTCACTGACATACATCTCGCCAGTGGAAACGGAATTGTCCAGCGTGGAGGATTCCGTGCGGTCGTCAATACCCTCAGAGAGAGTCCGTAGACTGTCCGGGTTCTTGAAAACCCGAATGATCATGGAAACCATGACCTCGCGCACGACAGCCTCAGTGACCAATGGAGGGATAGCCGTCAGCTTGGCCTCAATGTCAGGGACAGCCCCCACAATGCGGATCCATGCGCTATTCGACTTACCCCCCACCGTCGGTTCTTCCGACGACTTGAGAGGACGCCACACCGCCTCTATGTCGGCCTTAACCACACTTACCGGCATGACGCCCCCTCAGCTACTTGTCGGTTACGGACTGTTCGCCCGTGTCAATGTTCCGCGTCACCACAACAACGTCACCATTGGGGCGGACTGCCTCGAAAGACTCGAAACGGCCCGTGCCTTCCGGCTCCGGCCTGGACTCAACCTCGGGTTTTGTGACTTCCGGCTCAACAACTTCCATCTCGGGCAGGGCTTCAACGGCCGCCTCAGTGGCGACCTCGGCGGGAACCTCCCCCTTGACGTTCGGCACGCCCCTAGGCATTGAGTACGCCCGTCAAGCGTGCAGCTGCTTTTCCACCGAACACGCCCAAGCCCGTGTAGAACTCGATGCGGGTACGGTAGGCAGGCTTTTCCTGCAACTCGCCCAAGTCGTACACCTGAACCCCGCCGTTGGTCAGGCCCGTCACGGCCTGATCACCTTCGGAGCCGCCGAAACGAACCGCGTAGATGGACGACGCCGTGCCCGAAGCGGTACCCTGCGTCTCGGTCTGCGGAATGACGCTCGTGCCAGCCAGGTTTGCGCCAGCATCCAGCAACGGCACACCGTTCCAAGTGACAATGCGCTTGCCGGTCAGATCCTCGCGCACGATCTCCACACCACCAACGCGGCGGCCAGCAGAACGCAGCTTGCCGATAATCGCGGCATTCGCGTAGATTGCGCCATTGGAGGCATCCAAGCCGGGCACAGACGCAATGAGCTCGTCCAGCTTGTCCATGAATGAGTGAGTGTCCGTGCCGCCGTTACCAAGAACGGGGATACCGTTCGTGCCAGCGGAGATAACCTGAGCGCCAGTCAGTCGCTTCTTGAGTCCGTCGAAGCTCTTGGTGTCAACGGACACGTCGCCGTTGAAGAACGTGTCCTGGAACTTGTAGGACGCGGCCTTGACCTTGAGTGCGGTCTGCTCGGCGCGCTGGTCATTCAGGTTGCCGCGAGTCTGGACAATGAACTTGTCCACATCGGCGTCACCACCAAGGATGACCAACGACTCAGACTTCTGGTTGAACGTACCCGTCGATTCGACGTACGCCTCATTGACGCCACGGAACGCGATGCCGGGAAGCGTAGCTTCCTCGTTGTACGCAAAAGCGTTGCCCTCAATGGTCATGAAGGGGATCCGGTCAAGGATCGGAGAGGCCTGCACGAACGTCTCCATGACGCCGCGTGCCAAAGTGTTCTGAGACAGCTTGGCCGCCTCAACAAGGGTGATAGCCATGTGGCTTACCAACTTTCCTGTGATAGTTACCCGCCGGCTATTGCCCTAGGGTTATTTGCTTGGTGTGGTGTATGCCTGTCGGAGACGGTCAAGACCAGGAGCCACGTCGTTTCGATCCTCGCCACGAGCGCCAGCGCCGGGAACTTCGCGGGGAGACTTGGAAGTTCCCCACTTAGCAATCCATTCATCAGCGTCAGCTTCGATCTCTTCCTTCGTGGACCCGCGCAAACGCTCGGCAGCATCCAAATCAAGCCCCTTAGAGGCTGCAATCTGGTAGCGCTGAATCGTGGACTCCAAAGAACCGATGGTGCTGTCCTTTTCGCGGTCTGACTTTTCAAGCTGGGCGAATCGCTCGCCACGCTTCTGTTCGTCAGACTTTGATGCATCCTCAAGTTCCCGAACGCGAGCCTCGGCAACTTTGCGAGCATCGCGCTCAGACGCAAGGGCCTTTTCTCCGTTCTCGCCAAGCGGCTTGTCACCTTCGGGCGCAGGAGTTTCGGCTAGGGCAGCAGCCGGTGTCGCACCAGCCGGCGCAGGGCCCCCGGCGCCTTCCTCCATGACCGCATCGCCAAACGTGAGGCGGTGAAAGTCCATCAGCGCAGTAATGCCACCGGGTGCGGTGATGTCGATGCCATGGATTGTTCGCTTGCTCATTGATGTCTCCTATTTGAAAGCCGCATCGCACGGCAAATAACCCCGGCGCATCGCACGCAAGGGAAAACTTTGGGGTGTTACTTCGTAAAGACCTGACCGCCAGTAGCAAGCCAACGACGAAAGTTCGTTTCAGCCGTCGCGGCAATCTGCGGAGTTAGCGGCCCGGAGCCGTAGGGGTTGCGGCCATCGCGCACCGTGTCCCATTGCAGGCGAGCATCACGCAAACGCTTATCCGCTGCGGTGAGCTCCGATATGGACGCGCCGCCGCCCGGCCTAAGAACACCGGCAGGTTGCTGACCTCCCGGCAGGATGTAGCCGTACTTTTGCAGGTCAACAAGTGCAGCCGCTCGGTTATCACCGTTCAGTCTGTAAATAGCCTCGGGAGTTAGCCGCCTAGACTTACCGAACGCGCCGCGCTTAGTCGTGCCCTCGGACGTAAAAGCCGACTTCACGTTCTGGCCGCGCTTGGATCCATCCATCGACTCACCTGCGTACTTCATCCCGCGCCGTGAGTTCACAACCTGGAACATGTCGCCACCATCGCGGATAGCCTGAGCGCCCGCCTTGGTGAACGCCTTGTCTTGCTCAGTGTCAGAGAGTGATTTGAAGTACTCGTAAGGGTCGGTCGTAACGTTCTCGGAGATATTTTCAGTGGTCGGAATATGGCGGCAGTCGCAATTGGGATGCCGAAGAAACCCGGCGTTCCAACGATAAAACTTCCCCGCCAACACAACACAGTCCTTGCATGACGGCAGCGACAGCATCCGGACATACCCAACGCCCTGCCGGGACGCAATATCAACAGACGCCGCCCCACGCCCCGAATCGGCCACAGCGGACCGAACGTTACGATCCAACAGTGAGCGGCCCGCAGAGAGAGCCTGGGACAGTGGCACGCCGGCGCCAATGAGCTGCTTCACCCCCGCAACCGGCGAATACAGCATGCCCTCAATGGGCCCGCCATCCTTGCCGATACCAGCGAACGCATTCACGTCAACAAACCCCTGCGGTGCACGATACAATCCCTGAGCAGCCAACGTGGTCGCACCATAAGACGCCCCATCAATGGCAGCCTCACGCTGAACCGCCGTCAAAACAGTGGCCAGTTGCGGGATCTGAGCGTTCCAAGAATCCGTCAAACTGCCAGCAACAACAGAACGCCAGAAACGCCGGCCAGCCTTCACCGCCAGCAATTCCAGCGCCCTCATGCGCTTGTCATGCGCCAGCGCTGCGTCAGGGAAGCTAGCCACCGATCTTCGCCGCCAAGGCGTTCACCGTAGCGTCCTGCGCCGCAATATCGCCATCAGAGTTCTTCACCCATTCGGCAACCTTCGGCGGAGTAGCAGACGGCAACATCATCCACGCATCCTCACGCGCCATGCCCGAAGCAATAAGCTTCTGAATGGCATCAACAATCTGCGCGAACGAACGAATCTCACTGTCAGCCCAAATGACCTCAGCAGCCACATCATCGAACGCCGTCCCACGAGCCCGGTTCGCAAGGTTCATGACCGTTTCCAGCGACTCGCCAGCAGCCCTTTGCAGATCACCAATGAGTGACTGGAACGTTGCCTCAGCGCCAGCCATGGCGTCCCCGGCAGTGTTCGCCATCTTGTTCATCGCGTACTGTGGCGGAACCTGCGCCGTCCCGAAGAACGTTGAGAGAAACTGCTCAAGAACAACGATGTAGTTACTCAGGTTCGACTCAGCAAGGTCAAAGACCTTAGTGTCAGCGCCAGGGAACACAAGCGCACGGTCAACACCAATGCGGCCCGGCGTGTTGAGCACAGGCTGCGGCAACCCGTTCGCGTCAAGCACCGGATTACCCTCGCCATCAAGCTTGATAAGCGGGTTGCCAGCCTTGTCACGTACAACAGGATCAAAGCCGGTAAAAACGCGCTGCCGGAATGCGCTAAATTGCATTGCCAGCAGAGCGTTGAAGCGAATAGTGTTGATCGCGTCCTGCTGTGGCATGAGCGGCGTAATAGACGGGCGAGGCTTACCCTCAGCGTTCACATTGAAATCAAACGGCACGAACGGCACGGACCCAAGATTGTGGGCACCCTCAGCCACGAGAGACCACGCCTTTTCTTTGGCAGCAATCGTGAACCTAACCCACTCGTTATCCGTGTACACATAAGCGATACGCGGCTGCCCTTCGGGTGTCACCAACTCCTTGACCGCGAACAACTGTTCAAACGGATCCTCGGGGTTCGGTTCAATCCACACCCGGCGCGACGACTCAGGCCGAATCTTAGGAGACTTCGGCGTCAAAGGGTTAGGCGAAACCGACATAATCCCGCGCCCATGCAAAAACATCTGCTGGAACACAATCGACTGCCGAGAGTCCAGCTTGTTCGGCTGCCAAATCTCATTCCACGCAACAATGTCCGCAGCCTTATCGCGGCCAGTACGGAACCCATCAGCCTGCATCCTCTGAATCGGGGCACCCATCGCCAGTCCAAGGAAATTCGCCAACGACATGCGCTGAACGGCCTTGTACTCATCATTCACACCCTCCGGCGCGAACGGCAGATCCTGGTCACCCTCAAAATAGGATTGACGACGATCCCAAGCCGGAGCCTGAGCCGTCAAAGATGCAAGACCACGATTCAGATAGTCGAGCGCAATTTTAGCGTCCACGCGCCACCATCCTTAGTTGAATCCATAGACGGCATGGGAAATGCCAGAAGCTTCGGGGGTTTTGCCCCATCCGGCCTCACGGGCGTCAGATGCGGCGGTGTGCGCCAAGATACGGGCCATAGCGGCGTCAATCTTTTGGTGATTGGTCGGCTTGATCAGCACGTACTGCTGGCCCGTCTTGGCGGCCTTGCGTGCGTTCGCGAAATGCAAGCCCGCAATGGGGCATCCATCGTGAGTTATGCGCCCTGTGGCTAGGTCAATCTCAAAGCGCTTGATCTCGGCAAACATGGCCTTGATCCGGTTGGTGGCCCACTCAAACACGTGATGCTCGCCGTATTTGAGGGACCAGTCACCAATCTCGCTATACCAGTCCTGTGGGTCACAATAGAACCGCTCAACCTTGTACCGCTCGAACAATTCATCAACCGCAGCATGAACCTCACTACGGGGAATCTGACCGCCCCACTCGGCGGGATTCCAAATCGCCGGGCGCCTATCCGGCCCATAACGCGGCGTGAATGTGAGCCCGTCAATCGTCTCGCCCTGGATCGCAGTGAAGTCGTCATTCTCACTCCCATCAAAGCCAAGCGTGATCTGCGTTCCATCGTCAGGATTGGGAAGCCAAGGGCGTTGCGTAAGCTGCATCCCACAACCCATCCCTCAGCCATGCGCCAGAACCGGACACGAGCTTGTTGCCGAAGAACCGTTCAGCCTGCGGACGGTCGGTTTCGATCAGCTCCGCAGCCTCGCCCTCGATGTCATCCAAGTTGACCCACGGAGAGCCCTCGTAAACGAATTGATGAATGCGGCGGCGCTCACGCTTGTTCCCGTAGGACCAATCCGCCGGCGGCTGCCGGAAGAACTTGAAGATATCCTTCGCCTGAGACTCAAAAGTGCGCTGAGCCAGCGAGTTGATCGCCGGATCCCATGCGTTCGTTGTCTCAATTGACCGCCCACCCATCCCAGCCAGGCCGCGTCGCATCGTCTGCGCCACACCCAAAAGCTTGTTCTGCACCGTGTATGTTCCAGTCTCGTCCTGAATAGCAAACGTGATCGGCTGGCCAAGGCGCGACTGGGCGCTGGAAGAAACAATGTCGATCCTGTTGGACTTCGGCCCGCCGTCACCATCCAACACCCGAATGAAGCCCTCACGGATAGCCATAAGCTCCGTCAACGGCCCCTCCATTAGCATTGTCGAAAGCGGCCCATAAACGTTGCCAACCTGCGCCTCAGACGACGCCAACAACTGAATTAGCGGCCCAGGCCGACGCCGCCCCATCGGCTCGCCCGGCTCATACTCAAACTCAAAGCCACACGAGCAACCATTATTCGAACACAGGTACTTATCCCCCTCAGCCGCCCAACCACAAAACATCGTCGGTCCCGCAGCCTCACCAGCCGTAATCGCAGCAGACCAAGGCCCCTTACCCGTCTTCTGTGGCGCCACAATCAGCGAACGGCGGTAATGGAACGCACTCGCAAGCAACGGTGAGTCAGGATTCCACTTCACGCCCTCACGGACCCGGTAATGGTTCGCCGTACACCAGAACTGCCAATCAGACTGAGAGAACGGCCGGCGAATACCAAGCACGTCAGGAATCGAGCAATGCGCCGCATACCACTCGTCCAGCAAGTCGCCCAGCGTGGGGAAATTGACCTCGAACTGGCTAGCCGCCACCATTGACAGACCTCAACCGCCGCTTTGGCGGGGCCTTAGGGGCAGCTTCATCGTCGGCAGACTTCTCCTGACGCTTTTCAGCAACCTCGTCAGCAGCAATCGCCCAACCATTGCCAACTAGTCCGGCCGGAGTCAGCCCAATCTGATCGGCGAACCGATGCAGGGAATTTTTGTCGGCAGCCTGGGCATCAGAAGACTCGCAAAGGGCAGCCGTTCGAACCCACATCGCCACAGAATGCCAGCGCCAGGACTCACGAGCCCACGCAGCCGCCTGCGGAGTTGACCAAGCAAACGCCCACAGCTCCAACTCACGAGCGAACCTCTCCTGCGTGGCATCCTCATCAAACTCACGAACCGTCTTTCCCTCGTCCTTGAAAACGTAATAGACGGAAACCCTGGACAGCGGGAACCCCGGAACATCGCCATCAAAACCACCAGACGGCAACGCAGTAACGGAAAAACCCATCCGGTCTGAACGCTCAGACCGCGGATCCTTCGGCGGACCAGAACGGGCACGAGCACCACCACTAGCCATAAGAAACCTCCAAGAACGGCATCGCGCCGAAGCAAGAACCGGCATCGCGCCGGCCCTTTGAAAAGTTTTGAACCCGCCGCACATCGAAGAGACCTCCCCGGCGGCACGATCGGTTGCCCGCCAGAGGGGGTTCCCCCCACCCCTGAGCGCCGCTTTCCGTCCCTCGTGTCAGTCGTATCGGTGTGAGGCTTGCCCTGCTGCTTTGAGGTTGCACGCACCGTGTTCGGGTCCGCGTATGATGCTGCGGTCCTCGTCGTCGTGGCCTAGGTGCCAGTCGTCGGTGGCTGGTATGAGTTCGATGCAGCGCCAGCAGTGGACGGTGCCAGTTCTTACTTTGGGTTCCCATTGTTTGCGGGTTTGTGCGAACACTTTGCCGCCGCTGCGTTGGTAGTAGTTGCCACGCTTGGCCTCGTACTCTGCGTTGTGTTCTGCGCAGTAGCGGCCATTGGCTGGGTGTGGGCAGGATGGCCTCGGGCATATGCGCTTAGCTCGTGCCATATTGTCACCGCCTAAACTTTGGTGCTACCCGCCTACCTTGTGCACGGGTAGGCGGGCGGCGGCGTGCGGGTCTCACCCAGCCCGCGACTCTGGGGTTTGGTTACGGTGTTGCAGGCTCGGCGCGCTCGCTCATGTGTGTTGGTCGCGGGCCGGGGAAGTGTGACCATCGAATGAGGGCAGTCTCGAATAGGCTTTAGGTGGCGCTCTCGGCTTGAGGGTGGCGTCATAACTAGCAAAGGACTCTGGTGGACCACTATTGGTGCGATTGCTGCGACAAACCGTTCAAGACGCTCATGCTTGGAGAAATCGAGGATCCTTCGAAGATGAGGTTTGCCTCAATGTCGACCCTCAGCAATGCATTGTCAATCGGCGTGCAGAGCAACTTGCCTATGTGGGCTTCGTTCAGCCCCGAAGAGGCAAAGGAATGGGCGTTCGATTGTCAGTATATAGAAGGAGTTGACTGGCTCAACATTGCCGCTCTTGCCAATGACTTCTGGGGCGATGCGGAGAACAGTTCTAGAGCCTGGAGCCAGGAAGAGCTCACGAAACATTTGCGTGGACTTGGGGGACGCTTGTTGAATGGAAAGGAGACCGAACTCTTCGTTTCTATTTTCTCGGAACCGATCGAGCTTCAGGCCAACGGGGGCTTCCTAAATGGACGACACCGGGCTCATGCGATGCGCATTTCTGGTGTGGATAAGGTCCCGGTTCTTTACGTTGAGTAGGTTGCTGCTGATTCGCGGGTAGTCCATGCCCCGCCCTAAATAGCGGCAAAGCGAAAGGCTCGAAGCGATTGATTCTGCTTCGAGCCTTTCGTCATTTATTTCGACGCTAAGAACAATCTATGTGACAGCGTTCGAGTTGTCAAATTGTATCTCGAATATGTTTACGCAGCTTTGGCGTAGCTGCTTACTTTCATGCGGGCCCAGAGGTTTCGAACTTTGCGGATCTGGTAGACGGGCTTGCCGAGGTCGTTGCGTCCGATGGGTGCAATTTTGCCGCGGGATGCCCATTGTCTGATGGTGGCGGGTTTGATGCCTTCCATGGTGACGGGGTCGGATACTGCTCGGCTGATTTCGGCGGCGGTGCCTTGGCGGATCCCTGCTGCTTGGAGTGCTTCTTGTCGCCAGGTGGTGGCGTCCCAGGTGGCTTTGCATTTGGGGCAGCGGGAGTTTGGTTCACCCTTATTGGTGAATAGGGGAGTGTTGCAGGCTATTCCGTCCGCCTCGGTGGGGCATTGGCCGGCGAAGACGCGTCCTTCTGCTCGGCGGTCGACGACGCGGTTGCGTTCCCTAGCTAGGTCATCGAGGTCTCGCACCCAGTCGTTTGCTTCGTCATGGGTGGCCAGCCAGCCTGAGTGCGCGTTGGCCTTGTGCGCGAGTTTGGTGGTGTCTGTGACGTACTCGAACCGGCCAAGGTCTTTGTCGACGACGATGCAAAGGCTTGAAAGTAGCGAGTGGTAGCGACTGCGGATCTCGCTGGCTCCGATGTGGAAGACGTTGCGTTCCTTGGGTGACACTCCGCCTCCGACTGCGCCGCCTGTTTTGGCTTGCATGGTGATGGTGATGTCTAGGTCTTCAAGGAGTTCTGGGATCCGGTCGAGGTGGGTGGCGAGTCGGTTCTTGAGTTGAATGTGCTCGTAATCAGCGGTCTGCATTCCATGTCCTCCGAAGACTTGTGGGGCTATGTAGATTTTAACACGTTCTAATGTTCTAATCAGTGTCGGATCGGGCCTATTGCGGGGGATTCCAGAGGGTCGATTGGGCGGAGCCGAGAGTCGTTGGCTGAGGTTGATTGATACAATTGGCGCACAAGCTGAAACCATCGTGGGAACTTGTTGAGGCGCCCATCAAATTTTGTAGGCGCCGTACTTTTAGAGAATTTGGGGCATAAGATGACGAACCCAGCTGCTGCACTGCACGCTATTCTGAGCGGCTGGCTTCAGCCCCCGAAGACATCGATTTATGAGCACCGCACCTTGCACGGGGATGCGGCGGCCGCCAATGTACGCATTCATCGGCAGGCCATGGTCCTGATTTCAGAGATAGAACAGGTCGTTGGCGGAATGGATCTAACTCCGGCTAGGGAAGAAAGCTACGCTAGGGGCATCACGAAGTGGACGAAATGGGTCCTCGCGTTTCCTCACAATTGGCTAGCGGCGCAGAACGAGGGATATGAGACTGTGAAAGACAGTGATGCCCTCGACATGCTGGACCTACTCGCCCAGCATCTGGATTTCATGATGCCTCAAGTAACGGAAATTGAACGGGCGTCGTATCTAGAAACGATTGAGCTGCTGTTGGCCGCCATAACTGCGGATGACACACTTCCGCGAGAAATGAAACAGCACTTGTATATGCTGATCGCGCATGCCAGACAGTGCATCGAAGAACATGAGTTGATGGGAGACTTCGCCCTAAAGTCCGCGGTGGAACGGTTGGCGGCAGCGGCGGCTCAAGCGGCCGAGAAAACGCAGAACCCGAAGGCTTGGGAAGTGTTCAAAAACAGATTTGTTTGGCCCGTGACCACCAATATCCTTGGCGCCGTTCCTACGACCATGCTCGCTATCGAAGCCGCCAAGTCCGCGACTGGTGGCTAGCTCGTTCTGTAGCTCAAGGAGCATCACATCGACTGCATGTCGGTCAGCAAGTTCTATGTATTCGAGGCGTCCCTGGATGGTTCCGAGTAGCTGGAAGCAAGCCGTCCGCTGTGGTCCGGTCAGAATTGAGAACTTCACTTGGCCCTCGTCCGGTTGCGTTTGGGGATCCAGCCGAAGCGATACCCTTCGAGCTTGACTCGCTCGAGTTTGGTGAGTTTGGGATTGTCGAGAAGTTCCATTTTGGACACGCATCGGCGGCATATGTTTTCCTCGTTCGATTTGAACGAGAGTGGCATGACGACACGAATCAGTTTTCCGCAGAGCGCTGCCCGGTAGTCCCAAGTTTCTTCGACGAAGAATGGTTCCTGCATGGCGGGGCGGCTGGTGTTGTTGACGACCGCATGGACTTGCCCGGGGTTGTCCCGCAAGCGTGGCGTCTTGTGTCCGGTCGCCAGGTCTTTGGTGATTACGTAGTTCGTGAGTCCAGCGGCGTATCTGATCTTCTTGGTGGTCATGATTTCTCCTTAGGGATGAGGGCTTCGGCTGGGCTGAGGGAAACCAGCCCAGCCGAAGCTTTTTCTGGGGCAGCTAATGCTGGTTGTCTGCTGCGGCGAACAGGTGGCTGGGACATACTCCGAGGACGCGGGCAATGGCGAAGATATCCCTGACCATCAGCAGGCTCTTGTGGTTCAGCTTCTTTTCCAAAGTGCGAGCCGTCAGGTGGCTGTTTGCGCCCGTCAAGTTTCTGAGACAGTTTGATTGATTTTTCTTCTTACGCTGCTGCTTGTTCGATCTGAACTTCGTATTCCGCTAAGGCACGTGCCGGTGGCAGGCCCTGGTTGTAGGCATGGGGCCGGCGCCGGTTGTACCAGGACTCTATGTATTCCATGACCGCGGTCCGTGCCGCCATGTGATTCGGAAAATTGTGGTGGTGGTACATCTCTGTCTTCAAGTGCGAGAAGAACGACTCGGCGACCGCGTTGTCCCAGCACACCCCGACCTCGCCCATCGACTGCGTGACCTTGTTCCCGGCACACCATTTCTGGAAGTCGCCGGAGGTGTACTGGCTTCCCCGGTCGCTATTGAAAATAGCTCCGTCCGGGTGCAGCCGGCCGTGATCCCGGGCCATTTTGAGGGCGTCAATGATCAGCTCTGTGCGCATGTGCGAGGCCATCGCCCAGCCCACGACCATCCGGGTTGCCAGATCGATGACGGTGGCCAGATACAGCCAGCCTGAGTCTGTTTTCAGGTACGTGATGTCCCCGACCAGCTTCGTTCCCGGCACCGTGGACGTGAAGTCCCGCTTGCCGTCGGCATCGAGCATGTGGTTCTTGATGTGTTCGGTACGGGCTGCCGGGTCAACGACAGTGGTTTTCTTCCACGCCTGCATACGAACCGCCCGCATGCCCTGCTTGTTCATGATCGTCCCGACCGTTGCGGCGGCCACCGGGATGCCCTCGTGGCCCAGGATCGTGGTGATCTGGTCCCTCCCGGCCATGCCCTTCTCCCGCTTGTATACCCGGCACACGTCCTTGGTCAGCTGCTCTTTGCGCAACTGGGTCGGGGTCGGTTCCTGCGGCTTGGTCCAGCGGTAATACGAAGACCTGGGAACCTTCAATTGCTGGCACATCCAGTCAATCTTGTAGTGTGCCTTCTCCTGCCAAATAAACGCATAATAGTCGTCTATCGTTGCTTCGCGGCGAAGAAGGCACTGACTTTTCCCAGAAATTCGATCTCCCGCTTCAGCTCTGCATTCTCGGCCTGCAACGCCTTGTACTTCGCCCATTCCACCGGGCCAGGATCCTTGGAACCGGCCTCGGGATGCTCTTCCTTCCACTCCCTCACCCAGTTCCCCAGCGATCCATCACTGATGCCGATTTCCTTCGCCACCTGCACGATCGGACGGCCCGAGGAAATCACCAACTCAACAGCCTCGGCCTTGAACTCCGGACTGAACTTACGACGACTAGACATGAAACAAATTCTCCTAAACACTGTCTCAATTTAGGATACGGGCGCAGTTGGCCACAATGTCGGCCTCAGAGATTTTCAGGGCGTTCATACAGTCCTTGATGGCCTCAACCACTGCGAGCGATACGGGGTGCTTGGGTGAGAAGATGCTGGGCTGTGCCGTGATTGCGGTACTCATGTGGTCTCTTTCGTGGCGAGGTAGTCGATGCAGTCAAATATGGAGTCCGTTCCAAGGTGGGCCATGGTTTTGCGGGCGACTCGGCTGCCTGACTGCTTCAGGTGTTTGGTGAATTGGGGGTTTCCTTTGACGCGGGGAAGTGTGGAGATCACTTCTTCCGTGGTTCCCATGAGGAGCGCGACTGCTTTCATGCTCAGTACGGGTTCGCCATCTTTGATCGTGTACAGCTTTGGGGCGCTCACGCTGAGAGCTCGTGGAAGAGTGTGGCGCCGAACAATACTTCGTAATCGTCGTTCCAAACTTGATCGAACAGCCAACGGTCAGCTTCTACGTAGGCGTTGATTTCCCGGATGCGCGATCCCACTTCTCCCGGGGATTTCTGTGGGGCGCGGCTATGGTGTGCTTTATAGGCTGCTGAGACTTTACGCCCGAAGATGGACCTTAGGGTTTTCGCTTGCGCCGCGGTTAGTCCGGACTTCTCGTTCAGGTATGACTCGACGTAGAGCGGGATCTGATGGTCGGGGGTCTCCGGTATTTCATCGAGTGCCCGGGCGAGCACAATGCGGGCTTTACCCTCGAGCCAATTCTGATCAACAAGACCACGCGCCAGACCAAGAAGTTCGATCTGGTCCCGGGTCTTTTGCGACAGTGTCAGTTCAGGAACTGGTGCCGGATTAACGCTGGCTGGTATTCCATTGTGCCAATGCTTGTCGAGAACATCAGCTGATTCATTCTGAAAGGCGGCCAGTAGTTCTTGCGAGTTAGGGTTGACGCGGCTGGCCTGGATAGTTGCCAGCCACATCGTCAGTGTTCGTCGAGTGACGGTGACCATGTCGTAGTTCTTGCCGTCAGAACCAGTTGTGTTCATATGGCCATGACTGGCCCAGGGACTGCGTTTGATTCGTCGTAGCTGCGATGACCATTCGAGGCCGAGCGATTCCACGATGGGCCGGAACACCACATGCAGGTCGTCGTCTGCGAGGTGGGCTTCGATGCGGGTGCCGTGGAATGGTATCTGGACTAGGGTTGTCATTGAATTTCTTTCTGGTTGGATGGATTTTCTGTGGTGGCCACCTCGCACGGTGGCCACCACTTTTTAATGGTCGGCTGGGCGCCAGGTTCTACTTGGGCATTTCCGCTTCCCTGATTTCTGCCATCTTCTCGCGGGGCTTTGTGCCTGTGGCCGCCTCCATAACGTCGAAGGCTCCGGCCAGGATGTCGTTCGTCATATGCTTTATGGCTGCGACGAGGACTAAGGGGAGCCCGTGTGTGGTGTGGCGCCGAATGTGTCCCGCAAGGATCTCTTCGGTTTTGGGCTCGTCGCCACAGGCGGCAGCGAGAGCGAATGCGAGGTCCATTGCGTCATCCTGAATTTGCCCCACGTCGATGGTTGCGTTGGGTATACCGTTGTCGTCGACGATGATGTGGGTTGTCGGGCCGTCTATGTTGCTCTGTTCTGGCGCTAGGGCCTCGGCGGTCATGGGGTGATTGAGATCGCCCTTGATCCTTTCAATGCCGGCTGCGGTGAAGAGTGGCAGGTGCCGTTCCTCGCCATCAACCGTCAGAGCGATCTCTTCCATGAAGCCCGCCGCAATCACTTCGGGGTTCACCCGATGCCCGAAGGGGAGTAGGTCCGCTTGTTCGTACGATTGGCCGTTGTGCTGGATGGTCATTGTGGGCTCTTTTCTGGGTTGGCTGAATGACTGGACGCCGATTGGAGTCAGTCTGAAAGTGAAGTGCTGGGTTAGGGGTACGCAGAGGCCGCGTACCCCTGGGAATTACGCGGCTTGGTATCGGTCGCGGATTTCGGAGTAGTGTCCGCAGAAGTCCATATCTGCGGATCCGGTGGTGCCGTGTCGGTTCTTGGCCACGATGAGTTCGATTTCATGTGGAGCTTTCATGAGGTCCCTGTGGAGGAGGATTACCACGTCAGCATCTTGCTCCACGCCGCCTGATGCCCGAAGGTCGGACAGCTGGGGGACTTTACCGTCCCGTTGTTCAGAGCTGCGGTTCAGCTGTGACAGGGCGATGACGGGAACGTCGAGCTGTTGGGCGAGGAGCTTCAGCTTCCGGGAGTTCTCCGTGACGGTCTGGTACTCGTTCTTTTTTGGGTCGGACGGTTCCATGAGCTGAAGGTAGTCCACTACGACAGCTGCCAATCCGTGCTGCCGCTTCACTGACCAGACGTGCCGGCTGATATCCGAGAACTTAGCCCCGTGTGTTTTGTCGACGTACAACGGCATTGCTTCCCACCGCTGAATCGCTGGTGCCATCCGGGTCAGGTCATCGTCGGTGAGGTTGTTCCTGGTGATGTGTCCGATGTCGATCTTCACGTCGTAGGAGATCATGCGTTTCTGAAGCTCAACTTCGGACATTTCTAGTGAGATGAACGCGACTGGGCCGGAGACAGCAAGCCTGATTGCAGCTTGGAGACCAGCAATGGTTTTGCCGACGGAAGGCCGGGCCCCAATGATGTAAAGTCCTCCCGGGCGCCAGCCCTGGATAAGGTGGTTGATGCTGTCCCACGGCGTTTCTTGGTAGGTAACGGGCTCCCCGAACGAGTTTATGGTGTCAGCCAGGGTGGCGCCGATGGCTTCAACGGTCGTTGAGACGCCGGAGACGGCACCCTGAACGGCTTCTAGCGTCTTGTCGACAAGGACGTCAACGTCCATCCCCTCGGTGCCGTACTGAACGAGCCACTGGCCTGCTGAGATCAGCCGGCGCCGGGCTGCGTCCTTGGCGACGATCTCTGCATGGAATGGTACTGCGACACCACTGCCGCCACGGTTGAAGAGTTCGTTTAGCCTTCCCGGGGTTGGGAAGCCTCGCTTCTCGTCTGCCGTCATTTCTTGGATGGACTGGGAGACGGTGATCAAGTCGGCATGGCCGCCCGCGTCGGTGATGTTCTTGATGAGATCGAACAACGCCCCGCCAGCCACGGTGCTGAAGTCGCGCTCCGTGATGGTGACACCGGTAAGGCATTCGCCGCCGCTCAGGAGTGCTGCGCCGAGGATGGATTCTTCTGCGGGCGTCACTGGATTACCACCAGACCAAGAACGCTGTCCAAGGTGAGGTTCTGGTCATGGTAGCGCTGGTATGCCGCTGGCGACAGGCTGCCGGTGGCCACGGCCCGGTTCAGGCGGCGGGAGGCTTCGAGCCAGTGACCGGATTGCTCGTCCGCCTGGGTCGGGTAGACGCCGTTGTGGAACGTGTTGCGACGGGCAGCCTCCATCTCTCGGACCAGTTCGATTACGTGGGCCGGCATGATCCATGCCACTGACTTGGAGAAGTGCTGGCTGACCGCTTTCACGCAGTCCCGGAGCGTGTACTGGGCCAGCAGTTCCTGCCACGCCGCGATGTTCGCAGCGTCGAAATTCCTGTTATCGAATGATTGGATCTTGGCCGCGAACACTGCGGTTTCTTGGATGTCCATGGATCAAATTCCTATCTCGTGCTGGAAGGTTTGGTTTTGTTGTGCCTGCATTTGCTGGCCGAGTGCGAAGGTGGCGCGCATCTTGTCGCCAGTGCTGGGCTTGCTTGTCGTCACGGTGTTGGCTCGGCTGCGGAGGATCCAGTTCTGCCAGGTCTTGCCCCAGTCGAGCTTCGTGGTGTCACGGCCGGTCTTGGCTTCCCAGTAGTTTTTGAACGTCATGGTTTCCAGATTGATGTCCACGTTCGGGGCGTTGGCGGATGCCCACTGAGCCATCTCCGAGCTGATGTGGAAATCTGCTGGGATGCGGCTGCCGCGTTTTTGCGGCGGCACTCTTTTATCTACGTAAGTAGATGTAGTAGTAGCTGTAGTAGTAGGCAGGGCTTGGCCTTGCTCGTGAGGCTGGGCAACTTCTTGGGCAAATGGCTGGGCACGCGATTGGTCATTGTCAGTGAAAGTTACGGGTAAGACTGGGGCATCTTCTTGGCCAGTCGAGCGGCGAAATTCGTCCATGTCCCTACCCAGGCCCTTGACCAGAGCCAAGACTTTCCCTTGTTGAAAAGCTGACCAGGTCGGATACTCAGCTCGAAGCCTTTGGAGCTCAAAGGTGATGATCTGCTGAATCTCGCTTGAAGCAATCCCACCAAAGGCGTTGACCATCGCAATAGACAGCTTTGGTTGCTTCAGTAACCCGTCGTGCCGCAGGAAGGACCGGATGAGTACCTCTTCAGTTTGCTCATCGACGTAGATGAACCGGGCCGCCTGAAGGGCCATGGCGTCGTCATGGATGTCGCTTGCGGTTGTGTCGGGCGACATGGCAGCCAGCCGGCCCGGGCGCCAGTCGGCGACGCCGGCGTAGTTGAGGGTCGGGTGGGTAAGCAGCATTTGGTACAGGTACTTGGCGCCGCGGGGAAGAGCCCGCCAGTCCGCATCGGTCCAGATGTTCGTGTTGATGTTTGCGCGGTCCCTAGCCATCGGTTGAGGAGCCTCCGGTGCCACCGGCAATGCCATCAACAATTTCGGCCATTTCGACTAGTGCGGCGGCAAATTGCCTAGCCTGTTTCGGCGTGAAGTCTTGATATTTTGGCGTCCAGACTTCGATTGCGTGCCGCTCAGTATCGGCGTCCCACGCTGGCGTGATGATCCATTTCCGGTCAGTCATTTCTGGGCCGATCCAGCGATCCGCGCATCCTTCCGCGAGGACGTATCCCAAAGGTGGGTCTGGGTAGGACAGAAAGATACCCTGAAGCTCTGATGGCCTCACGCCGAGCTCATTGGCCTTACGGACCAGCTCTTGGACGGGCCGCGGAAACTTCGACGGCTTGCTGATGCTTGAACATTGTCCCTTGCTTGCCTTACTCATTTTGCTGCACCCCGCTGTTCGTTTAGGTTGAAATTTGCGACCATCGGTGAGGATGCTGGCTCTGCTGTGGCAAGAATTGTAGGGTCATAGTCAGGCATGGTCATTTTTGCTATTGACTGGATTGCCGAGGCAAGAGCGCCCGCCTTGCTAATCGGCCACGGGTTGTCGTCTTCATGGTCTACGAAGAACGAGATTCCGTTTTCCGAATTCCAGCAAGTTGTGATTTTGCTGTCCTCGAGCTGGATCGTTGGGCCGTCCCATTCACCGCTGTAGTCAGGATCGGCCAGCAGTTCCTTGACGTCGTTGACGGTTAGTTTCAGATGGAAGCCAGCTGGGGCTCCGTGACGGGCTCGGATTCGGCTTTCGAGCTCTGCGGTAATTTCCTCGACGGGCAGGGCTCCAAGTTCGGCAGCGCGCTCATGGACGAGGTCAGGGAGCAAGGTAGTAGCGCTCACTTTGCTCGCTCCGAGGTGGCTGCCAGGAGGTTGACGAGGCCAGCCATGACCTGAAGGACTTCTTCACGGGAATCAAATGAGCAGTACTCGTCAGCTTCCTCCGAGGGGTCGTCAAGATCCTTGTATCGCTTCGACAGGGTGAATTGTTCATCACCGCCTTCAAACCAGTTCGAATGGATATCCCACTCCTGCCGGCCGTCCTTCAACTGGATGCCGGGTCCGCGACCTGAGAAGGTTTCGGTTTCTTCGTCGAAGTGGACAGTCTCAGCCCAAGAAGTGGTGCCTGGTACTGTGCCAGTCGCCCGTGTGAGCTGATCCTCCTGCATCGGTACAGCGAGGCGCAGGATGTTGTGCGCGAACTTGACCGCGTCTGCCGGCGACATATCTCGGTCAAGATCCAGCTCGAAATGCAATTGAAAGGCGTTGGTGCTGCGGTCGAACTCGCGGTAGATGTGGTGACCGCATCCCTCGGTAACTGGCGCCATGTAGACCGGAGAACCGGGCTCGGCCTGCTGGTAACCTGTGGGAATCGTGGTGTTGTTGCTAGACTGCAAGTGAATCTGCTCCTTGTAAGGTGTATTTTCTTCGACCGTGACGTGTTCTTTGGCGAGAGCGTCACGGTCTTCTTTTTTCTGAATGCGGATATGTGCCGGGGATGCGAACGTCCTGTCCCCGTTGTCCCACTGGATCCCAATGAACTCGGGCCAGTCTGGACTATGGTCATCAAGGACCGTTCCTTCGAGACCATGGGTCAACCACCGGACCCGGTCTCCGGGATAAAGGCCCATTACTTGCTGGCCCCGTCGAACGCGGCATTGATGTAGGCCACGACGTCTGTTTCCCGGAACATCCTTCGGTTTCCAATAAGTGCAGATGCCGGTGCGGTGCCCACGTGGATCATCCAGCGCAACGATGCTGGCGTCTTGCGCAACATCTGCGCCACCTCCTCCAACGTCAGCAGCTTTGCGACGACAGCTGCTGCCATGAGTTGACTCATTCCGTTCTCCAATTGTCAGCGTTGGCAACCCTTGTCGGTGCGAACAATTTAACGATAGGTGTTGGCAGAGTTGCTGTCAAGCGCATACGATGTTCACCATGCAACAAACACCTGCGGGACCACCCACACAAGAGCAGAACTTTGGCCAAGCAGTCTCCGGCATGAGAGATGTGAGGAAACTCAGTCAGCGCGACTTCGCAGCAAAGTTGACCGAGAAGGGCATGCCGGTTGATGCCTCAGCGGTTTCCCGCATCGAAAATGGCACCCGATCGGTGCGTCTTGTCGAGGCCCTGACCATTGCGGAAGTACTAGACACCGAGCTGGACTGGTTGGTTAGCGGATCAAAGTCAATTTCCCAGCAGTTCACTTCGATGCGAAAGCGGGCGACAAACGCACTCCTCGAGTTAGGGGAGCCAGTCACGGCCGCCGCCTACCACTTGTGGGAAACGCGTTGGTTTCTCTCGAAGAACCCTGAACTATTAGGCGAACTTTCAGACGAAGAGCTAGGCGCACCTAGTGATGCTGACAGTTACCTAAGTTGGGTCGCCAGCAGGATGGAACGTTGGGTCGTTACCGATGAAGAGATTATTCTGGCGGACTCACAGGAGGAACTGGATCAGATAATTGACGTTCTCCATCGACTGGTCCGAATGCACGTCCAGCTCCGCACGGCGCCAGAGGCGGATTTCGAAGACTCCAACGTGTCGGCGGAAGACCCTCAAGACTACGGATTGGCTGCATTCAAGGGCGAGGATAATATCGCCTTCGACGATGAGCCGCACGAAACGTAAGGATCAAGCAGAACGACGTTCGGAAGACGGCCCTAGCCGGTAGCAAATTGGAGGGGATCACCTATGGCGTCGATAAAGAAGCGCCCTAACGGTCAGTGGCGCGCCCGGTATCGTGATGCCGATGGCAAGGAGCATTCGCGTCATTTTCGGCTGAAGAGTAAGAGCGCCACTGCGAAGCCTGGCGAGATCAGTGCGCAGGAGTGGCTGGATGAGGTCACGGCCGCGATGGTTACCGGCAACTATGTTGACCCCAAGAGTGCGAAGCTGACTGTGGGGGAGTGGTGTGAGACTTGGCTAAAGGGCTACGCGAACAACCGTCCGTCATCAGTGAAGCAGGCAAAGTCCCACGTGAAGCGGATCGAGGCGGCGTTCGGGAAGCGCACGTTGGCCAGTGTGCGACCGTCTGAGATCAAATCCTGGACCGCCAAGCTGAAGGCTGATGGTCTGGCGGACTCCACAATCTACGCGCTCCACAGCCGCCTGTCACACATCTTCTCTGACGCCGTTCATGACGGACTGTTGCCCAAGTCTCCGCTAAGTCGGCGCACGTCCCCGCCGATGGGCAAGCAGCGACCCTACGTGGCCACGACGGAGCAGGTATGGGCTCTCTACGACGCCATGGATGCGTGGACTAAGCCGGGCATCCTCCTCGGCGCTTTCGCTGGCCTTCGCGTTGCCGAAGCTATGGCGCTAAGGACGAAAGACATCGACTTCATGCGCGGTGTCATTTCGCCCGCTGTTCAATATCCAGACGAGCCGTTGAAGTCCGAAACAGCCAAGACCCCGATCCCCATCCCGCGTGAGCTTGCCGTAATGCTCAATCGCAACCCGTCCATTCTTGGATCTGAAACCATCGTCGCTGCCGAGCATGGCCGGACGATGGCACCCTACACATTTGAGACACGATTCCGAGACGCCAGAGAAACCATCGAAGGTCTTCCCGATGGTTTTCGCTTCCATGATCTCCGGCACTACTTCGCGTCACTCCTGATCTCCGAAGGCCTTGACGTTAAGGTTGTCCAAGCGCGGCTGAGGCACGCATCCGCCAAGACCACCTTGGATACCTACAGTCACATGTGGCCAGACAAAGACGAGGCTTCGAGGACCGCGGTTGCCGGCGTCCTTGCGGCACGCAAAAAGTCGCTGGGCGGACTAAGCGAGAAATCGGGCTCGTGAAAGGTTGGGCAAAGAAGAAGGACCGGAACGTTGTGTCCCGGTCCTTCTGTGTGTCTTCATGAGAACGTGGTCCGCAGCTAAAGTGTGTTCATCCTCGACTACCTACGAAGGCAAGTATGCCTCGGTTCGATCATGCTGACTTGAAAGTCAAAAAGTTTTTTACTCGGTTGCGCTCACGGAGCTCGCGCTCTTGACGGACGGTTTTCAGAACAGTTTTGAAGTGTTCCTCATTCCGCGTTTGGCTTTGAGCCGGCTTCTTAGTTCGACCAGAAAGTTCAACTTTTCCCATCATGTGCTCCTTTCCTAGTTCCATCATACTAACCTCCATTTCTTGCAGTGCGGTTAGCTTCAGAAAAATAAATACTTAGTGTCGCCGCAAGCAATGACACCGTGGAGCCATCTCTCGCGTCGAGGTCCCCAACCTTTGGGGCATCGAGTGTTAGGAGGCCATATCCAGTTCGTCCAACCCTGATTGGCGCGGAGATGAAGGTCACGTATCCGCTGCCGCTGCCGGCCCATTGATCTGATGCTTGGGCTATGTTGGGTTCGAACAAGAAGTTATCTGCAATACTCAGTGTCTCGAAGGCTTTGTCACCGCGGACCGAGCCGCGCACGAAGTCTCCTGGGCGCTGGGATCTGCCAGCTTTGGCTAAGGGTGTCATTCGCTTTGTATCGTCTGAAATCATGTAGACGACGGCCCGCACTCCCTGGACGCCAGAGTAGGCAACCAATAGATCCTTGACTACTGTATTCGACGCTTGCTTCAGTGCGGCTTGCCTAGTTTTCTTCGGTGAGGCGGCTAGCGAACAAATGTCTTCCAAGAGAGGCGGTATGGATTCATCCATGACTCGTTCTCTTGCCGCAGTTACATCTTCGGCGTCCTCGTTTTTGGAATCCCAGTAAAGGTTGCCTGCCGAAGGTAATGCGGTGACGAGTCCTACCCCGATACCTAAGACCCTGACCCCCAGCGTAAGATCGCTGCTGCTCAGCATGGCCCCGCCGCACAGTGCACCCAAGCTTGCTAGCACAAGGGTCCAAGGCGCAAATCGTGAGGACTGATAAGAAAACCACGCCCACAGGGTGACTATGGGGTTAGGGGGCGAGATAGCAGGCATCAGGCAATCGTACCCGTCAGCAACATGAAGCATGACATTGTAGGCACTGCAGAAAATGAGGGCCGGAACAATGTGTTCCAGGCCCTCATTTTCTGTCATGAAGTTTTTATCTTGCGGACTGCTTGCGGACTAATCCCTGTTTAGCCGCATGTTCTAGCTAGCAGCCGTAGTAGAGCTCGAACTCGTACGGGTTCGGGCGCAATTGCAGCGGCTTGATCTCATATTCGCGCTTGTATTCGATCCACGTGTCAATCAGGTCCTGGGTGAATACGCCACCAGCCTGCAAGAACTCGTTGTCGTTCTCCAGGGCAATCAGCGCCTCGTCGAGCGACTCGGGGGCCTTGGGGATGTCCTTGGCTTCCTCCGGGGGCAGCTCGTACAAGTCCTTGTCGATGGGAGCCGGGGGTTCGATCCGGTTCTTGATCCCGTCAAGGCCTGCCATAAGCTGCGCCGAGAACGCCAGGTACGGGTTGGAGGAGGGGTCCGGTGCACGGAACTCAAGGCGCTTGGCTTTGGGGTTGGATCCCGTGATCGGAATACGGATACCAGCGGAGCGGTTGCCCTGCGAGTACACCATGTTCACGGGGGCCTCGAAGCCCTTGACCAGGCGACGGTAGGAGTTCACCGTCGGGTTGGTGAAAGCCAGCACGGCGTCGGCGTGCTTGAGCAGGCCGCCAATGTACCAGCGGGCCATGTCGGACAGGCCAGCGTAACCCTTCTCGTCGTAGAACAAGGGATCGCCACCGGTCCACAGTGACTGGTGGCAGTGCATGCCCGAACCGTTGTCACCGAAGACGGGCTTGGGCATGAACGTCACTGACTTCCCCCATGCCCAGGCAGTGTTCTTGATGACGTACTTGAACTTCTGCATGTCATCGGCTGCGTGGGTGAGGGTGTTGAACTTGTAGTTGATTTCAGCCTGGCCGGCGGCACCGACCTCGTGGTGGGAGCGCTCAACCTCAAGACCGGCGGCATCCATTTCAAGGCACATGGCGTCACGCAGGTCGGCCTGGTGGTCGATCGGGGCCACCGGGAAGTAGCCGCCCTTGATGGGGGTCTTGTAGCCGAGGTTGCCGCCCTCTTCCTTGCGGCCGGTGTTCCAGTAAGCCTCTTCGGAGTCGATCTTGTAGAAGGAACCCTGCGGGGAGGACTCGTACTGGATGTTGTCGAAGACGAAGAATTCGGCTTCTGCACCAAAAAACGCGGTGTCGGCAATGCCCGTGGAGGCCAGGTAGGCCTCGGCCTTTTCGGCAACGCCGCGCGGGTCGCGGTGGTACGGATCACCTGTGCGCGGGTTCACGATGGAGAAATTCAACGCGAGGGTCTTCTCCAGGCGAAACGTGTCAACAAAGGCGGTCTTGGGATCCGGGATCAGCTGCATGTCTGATTCGGCGATGCCCTGGAAACCACGGATGGAGGAGCCGTCAAAGAGCTGGCCGTTGACAAAGAAGTCAAGGTCCACGGTCTTGGCGGGCACGTTGAAGTGCTGCTGGACGCCTGGCAGGTCGGTGAATCGGATGTCGACGAATTTAATATCTTCGTCCTTGATGAACTGCAGGACTTCTTCAGCGTTCTTGAACATCTACGCTCCTTGGCGCTCGGGGTTTTGGCCGGCTGGGTGCGGCCGTGGTGCATGAACAACTGACACAAGCTTAGGGCCGGGCCGTTACTCCACCATGTCAGAAATGTTTCCGGCACGTTACACGCACTACGGAAAGTCTCGTTGCCCCGGCCATGCGCTTGCGCGGGTAGGCTGGAGGGGTGGTAGATCGTAAAGACATAGGCTCCTGGCTCAGTGGGCCGGACACTTCCAATATATCCAAATTTCCCGGCGAGCGTTTAGGCCAGCCCGAATCGGGCCGAGGATCCATGGCGCGGGCGGGCCGGCGCATCCTGGCAATTTGCATCGACTGGGGTCTGTCGTACCTGATCGCCATCGCCTTTTTCGATGCGAACCCGACCGCCATCCTGGCCATTTTTGCTGCCGAGCAAATGCTCCTAGTGGGCACCCTTGGCTACAGCGTGGGCCACCGGATTATGGGCATCGAAGTGGTACGGCTCGATGGCCGGCAACCTACCCTGCTCGACGGGGTGGTGCGTGCCGTGCTCCTGTGCCTGGTGATTCCGGCCATCATCACCGATGCTGACCATCGCGGCCTCCACGACCGGGCCATCAAGTCCATCTTGATCCGGCGCTAATTGTGTCCGCGTGCGGTCGCGGCCGCGGTATGATGCTGCTCACACACCAATAAGTGAATTTCAAAACAACGATGCCCGGCGGGAAGTTCCCGCCGGGCATCGTCATTTGTCAGTCACGTTAGCGTCCGCGTGAGGCCTTGCGGTCTGGGCGGGCCTTGTACGGGTCGATCCCCTTGGGGATCGGCAGTTTGTTGCCCATGGAGGAGATGCGCTTGTTGACGGCGCTGACCTCAACCTTGGTCAGTTCGCCCTTGAGCTTGTTCATCTTCTTGGTGACCTTGGCGATGGAGGTCTGGCCCTCACCCTTGCCGGTCTCAATGACGGTGACGGTGACGTTGGGCAGGATCCGGTTCAAACGACGTCGTTCGGCATCAACCAATCCCTTCACGCGGGCGGAGGGCCCCTCGGTCACCAGGATAATGCCGGGCTTGCCGATGGCACGGAACACCACATCCTGGGTGCGCGGGTTGACGGCGGCGGGCTGCTCATCAAAGATCCAGCCACGCTTCAACGAGCTCAATGCGGCACCGGCGGCCCCGGGCTTGCCCTCAATCTGGGCGTACGCTGCACGCTCGGCGCGGCGCGACATGATCAACAAGGCGCCCAGCAAACCCAGCGGGATGCCCAGTAGCAAACCGGTGATCCAGTTGCCCGGGGATACCAGCAGTGTCACCAGCAAGGAGACAAGGATCAATCCAAAGAAAGCGCCAAGCATCAGCCACAAGACCATGGGGTCGTGGCGGCGGGTCATCTTGAAGATGTCCACCATTTGCTTGATGCGGCCCGGCTTTTTGACCTTCTTCGGCTTGTCGGCCTTGGGGGTGCGTGAAAAGAGTGAGCGCTTGGGTTTGTCAGCGTCGAGGTGCCCGGAGTCAGTGGTTTTGGCCATAGTAATTCAATTCTAGCGGGTGTTGGATGGAATTAGTGTGCTGCGATGAGGGAGGCGGCTTCCTGGCGGGTATGGCCGGCGTCCTCGATGCCTTCGGCGATGTGGGCGAGGTGTTCGGGGATGTCGCGGCCTTTTTTGCGCATGGCTGTTGCCCAGAGCCGCCCGGCCCGGTAGGAGGAACGCACCAGCGGCCCGGACATGACCCCCAGAAAACCGATCTCGTCGGCTTCCTGGTTCAGTTCCAAAAATTCCGCAGGCTTGACCCAACGGTCCACGGGCAGGTGCCGTTCGGAGGGGCGCAGGTACTGGGTGATGGTGATCAGGTCCGTGCCGGCGTCGTGCAAATCCTGCAGTGCCTGGCTGATTTCTTCCCGGGTCTCACCCATCCCCAGGATCAGGTTCGACTTGGTCACCATGCCGTGATCGCGGCCCTGGCTGATGACGTCCAGGGAGCGCTCGTAACGGAACGCGGGACGGATGCGCTTGAAAATCCGCGGCACCGTCTCCACATTGTGGGCGAACACCTCCGGGTTGGACTCACAGATCGCGGCAATGTTATCGGGCTTGCCGGAGAAGTCCGGGATCAGCAGCTCGACGCCGGTGTTCGGGTTCAGCTCGTGAATCTTGCGCACCGTCTCGGCATAGAGCCACACACCCTCATCCTCGAGGTCGTCGCGGGCCACACCGGTGACGGTGGCGTAGCGCAAGTTCATCTTCACCACGGAGCGGGCCACCTTGGTGGGCTCAAACCTGTCAATCGGGGACGGCTTACCGGTATCGATCTGGCAGAAATCACAGCGCCGGGTACATTCCGAACCGCCGATCAAGAACGTGGCCTCCCGGTCTTCCCAGCACTCGAAGATGTTCGGGCAGCCCGCCTCCTCACACACGGTATGCAGGCCCTGACCCTTGACCAGGTTCTTCATGGCAATGTACTCCGGGCCCATGGACACCTTGGCCTTCATCCACTCCGGCTTACGCTCCACCGGAACAGCAGCATTACGCTGCTCAATCCGCAACAACTTACGTCCTTCAGGTGCCAACGTCACAGCTGTACTCCTTCTGCCACAGGGTGCGCGGCACCCGCCGGGGTTGAGTCAATGTCGGTGGTGGACTCGGTGGCGTCCACTATAAGGGGGGGCAGCAGGCGCCGCGTTGCCGCTTTGAGGGTGGGCAGCAAATCGGCGGGTGTGACGTCGTTGCCGGTTTCGGCAGCGATGGTGGTGGTGCCGGCGTCGGTGATGCCGCAGGCGATGATTTGGGCGTAGGGAGCTAGGTCGTTGTTGGCATTGATCGCGATGCCGTGCATGGTCACACCATCGTGGACACGGATGCCGATGGCCGCGATTTTCCGGCTCGACCCCGTGGCGTCAGCCGGCAGCCAAATTCCAGCCCTGCCCTCAACCCGCACACCCTTGACACCAAAGGCTGCAAGGGTTTCGATGATGATTTTCTCGAGGGTGTGCACATACTCGCGAATGCCGTGCGCGTCTTTCAACCGCACAATCGGATACATCACCAGCTGGCCCGGGCCATGCCAGGTCAGTTTGCCGCCCCGGTCAACATTGACAACCGGTGTGCCGTCAAACGGGCGCTCATTGTCTTCGGTGCGTTTCCCGGCCGTATACACGGCGGAATGTTCCAGCAAGAGCACCGTGTTTGCAGCAGCGCCAGCCACGACGCCGTCGTGCGCTTTGCGTTGCTGGGCCCAGGCGCCGCTGTAGTCGATGAAATTCGGGGCGAACCCGACCTCTGTGAACTCAACAGTCATGTAGGTCACTTTAGGGGACGAAACAACTTCGACTAAATCACCCCGGACCGCAGCCTGTGGATAACTTTGGGCGGGAATGTCAAAAAGGGTCTATCACTGTTACATGAAGGCAAACGAGGAAGGTACGGCCATGATGCCCGTCATCGCCGGCTATGACGCGGTGCGATTGCTGGGAAGTGGCAGCCAGGGTTCTGTCTGGCTGGTGGCGGAAAAGAACGGCGGGGCGCACCTGGCCGCCAAATGTTTCTGGCCTGTCGCTGGCGGAACCGGGGCAGAGCAGGTACCAGGGTCGCGTCACAATGAAAGCGAGGTCACACAGGAGTGGCGTGTTTTGGCCCAGTGTGACCACAACCATCTGATCCGTGTCCACGAGCTGGTAGCTCTGGCAGGAGGTGGTGAGGGGGGTTGGGCCCTGCTGATGGACTACGCTGCGGGAGGATCCGTGCGCGATGTTGTGGCAGCTCGCGGGCCGTTGACGGTGGGGGAGGCTGTCACCGTTTTATCGCCGATGGGGCAGGTGCTCTCCTTCCTGCACGGCAGGGGTGTCATCCACGGCGACCTTGCACCGGGCAATATTTTATTCAGCGCCCACGGGAAACCGTTGCTCGGGGATCTCGGGTTTGCCCGTTTGGTGGGTCAGGGCGGGCCGTCAGGCGGTGGCACGCCCGGCTTCCGTTGCCCCGTGGAGGACGTGCTGACGCAAAGCTCGGACGTCTTCTCCTTGGCGGCAGTGGGCTGGTTCGCGCTGACAGGGCGCCCGCCGCCCCCCACCCGGGACCGTATGCCGCTGAGCATGTACGTGCCCGGTGTGCCGGCAGAGCTGACGGCGGCGCTGGAGGCCGGGCTGGATGAGCGGGCCTGGCACCGTCCGACGGCGGCGGCGTTTGCCCAAGCCGTCTTCCGCAGCGCCCGGGCAGAGCCGCTCGCGCTGGCGCAGTCTGTCCACCCGAGCGTGCTCCCGCAACTGCTGACCCGCGGGGTGGCGAACCGGCGACGCCGGGGCTGGGCTGGGCAGGTGCTCAGGGGGCGCCGGTGGTGCCGGCGCACAAGCAAGCCACACGCTGGTGGTGGCCGGCGGCGGGCCAGGGTGCGCGGGCCCCGGGTGAGCGTGGCCGCTGGGTTCATTGCTGTAGCGGTGGTTGTTGCAGGCTTTGGCGGCTGGCGGTTGATGGCCGGGAACGGTGGGGTGGAAACCGGCACACAAGGCGGCCCGCACGGAGCTGTCACGGCCTCGTCACCGCCGGCCGCAACACCGGCCCCAACAGCTGCGGCACTGGCCGGCCTGGGCGCGGTGGCCTCCATGGTGCCAGCTGGGGTTCGTGCCGAGATGATCTCGGACGATCCCGCGATCGCCTTGACGGCACTGGCCTGGGTCCGGTCCTACGCTCTCTCCAACGTCAACTTCACCTTGCTGGAGGCCGTCAACGCCGCAGGATCCCCGGCGGCTCTGGCCGATACCGCTATTGCGAGGGCACTGGAAAAGGCCGGGCACAGCTACGCCGGGCTGACGACGGCCGTGGCAGAGGCGTCGGTGTCGGCCCGGGCGCCGCAGCCACGAGGTGCCCAAGCCTCCAGCGCGACCGCGACGGTCAGTGCCATGATCACTACCAGCGCCTTTGCTGAACAAGACGCGCGGGGGGAGGTGGTGCACCAGCAAACCACTGAGCAACGGCAGAAACTGGACATTGTCCTGATCTTCCTCAACGGGCGCTGGATGATTCAGGAGATCCTGCCCAGCCCCGGATAAATCAGCTGCAGTGGCTAAGATACGTAAATGACTTCCTCGAGCTATTTCCGGTACCCGCACGTACACCATGACCTGGTCACTTTTGTGGCCCAGGACGACGTCTGGATCGCACCCCTTGCTGGTGGTCGTGCCTGGCGGGTGTCCGCGGAGTCGTCCCCGCCACGGAATCCGCGCTTCACACCCGACGGGAGCCATCTTGTGTGGACCGTGACACGCGGGGCGGCCCCCGAGGTGGTGGTGGCCCCGGTCGACGGCGGTGCGGTGCGGCAGCTGACCCATTGGGGTCATGCCTCCACCAAGGTCAAGGGCTTCACAGCAGAAGGCAAGGTGGTGGTCACAAGCGCTTTTGAACAGCCAGATTCGCGCCTGACGTGGGCCTACGCCGTCGGACTGGACGATGCCCAACGCAGCATGCTCGCCTACGGACCCGTGGACAGTGTGGTCTTTGGCCCTGTGGTGGGGGACGAGCGGCCCATGGTGCTCTCATCCGCGCTTTCACGCGAGCAGGCGGCCTGGAAGCGGTACAGGGGCGGCACGGCAGGGAAGCTGTGGATTGACGCCGACGGATCGGGGGACTTCAGCCGGTTGGTGCCGGAGCTGGACGGCAACCTCTGCGACCCCCTGTGGGTACAGGGCAGGATTGCCTTCCTCTCTGACCACGAGGGTCACGGCAACCTGTATTCGGTGCAGCCCGATGGCAGTGGGCTGCGCCGGCACACCGACTTTGAGGGGTTCTATGTCAGGCATGCCAGCACCGACGGCACCCGAATCGTCTTTGAATCGGCCGGTATTCTGTTCAGCATGGCAAGCCTGGACGAGGAGGCCGTCCAAATCCCCATCACGCTCGGGGCTGCCACAACCGCCAGGACCCCGAAACTGCTCACAGTTGGTGACCACCTCAACGAGGTGGTTCCCAACCATGACGGACGGGCCAGTGTTGTCCAAGCACACGGCAGTGTCCACTGGCTGACACATCGTGGTGGCCCGGCTCGAGTCCTGGCAGGAGAACCGGGGGTGCGGGCCAGACTGGCACGCCCGCTGGATGAGGCACGGGTGTTCTATATAGCCGACAACGGTGGCGAAGAAGCCCTGTACATTCGCACTCTGGCCGGTCCGGGCGAGGAAATCGCCCGGCGCGGGCCCGTCACAACGCAAGCCCCGCCAAGTGAAGGCCAGGAAGGGGCATCAGCGGCTCAGGACGATCCCAACGCCCTACCCCGGCCGGTTTCGGCCCAAGCCGTCAACGCTGACACCTTTCACGAAGCCGTTTCCCCGGTCCGCGACCAGGCACCGAGTCCAGCCGGGGCCGGCGCGCCTGGCACCCGCCAAGACGGCCCCACCGCGGAGGGCAGGGCACCGGCACCAGAGGGGGTCCAAGAACTGCGCCGCATCGAGTTCCCGACCCGGACGCGCGCGGCGCAAACTGTTGCCAGTCCCGACGGCGCCAGCATCGCCGTCGGCACGGAGTTCGGTGAAATCTACTTGGTTGACGTCCACGCAGGCACCATGGAGCGGCTGGCCCAGACATCATCCGGTGCGGTGGAACAACTGGCATTTAGCCCCGACTCGGCCTGGCTGGTATGGAGTGAACCACTCGATCCTGAGAAGCGGCACGCCAAACTTCGTCTGGCGGCACTCAAGGCACCCGCCGCGCCAGCAGAGCGGATCATCGAGTTGACCGACGGTCGTTTTGCCGACCACAGCCCTGTCTTCACCCCGGACGGCAAATATGTGGCCTTTCTGTCCCGGCGTAGTTTTGACCCGGTCTACGACACTCACTCCTTTGATCTGAGCTTCCCGGCCTCCACGAAACCGTTCCTGATAGCGTTGGCGGCCACCACGCCGTCGCCGTTTGGGCCGGACGTGGACGGTGCGCCGCAGCAACGGGCCCCGCGGAAACCAGCAACAGCGCCGGCACAGGAACCCTCGGAACGGGTCTCCACCGCGGTCACGGTGGATGTTGCTGGCTTGGGCGCCCGGATCATCGCGGTCCCGGTTCCCCAAAAAAGTTACGTGGCCCTGTCCGCTGTTGACGGGGGATTGCTCTGGCAGGTTCAACGCTCTCAGGGTGCCACCGGTGACGGCTTGGGCAGGCCCACCGACAAACCTGCAGGCGCCAGGCTAGAGCACTTTGATTTTGCCAGCGGCGAGGTCTCTTCGATTGCGCAGGAAATAGACAGTTTCCGTGTCAGTGGGGACGGAAACTCGGTGGTCACCCTTCGTGAAGGCCATGTGAAGGTTCTGCCCACAACGCCGCGCACACCCGAGGACTGTGCCGATGTCGAGGACGTAGACCTGGCACGAATCCTACTCAAACTTGACCCTGTCAAGGTGTGGGGCCAAGCGTTCGACGAGGCGTGGCGCCTGCAACGTGACTTCTTCTACGCCCCCGACATGGCCGGCGTTGACTGGGACGGCGTGCACGCGCGCTACCGGCCGTTGGTGGAACGGCTTGGCAGTCACGACGATCTGGTTGACCTGTTGTGGGAGATGCACGGCGAACTGGGAACCTCCCACGCCTATGTGACCCCGGCGGCAGCGCCCGGTGCTGACACTCCCGCGCAGGGATACTTGGGTGCGGCCTTTGAGGCAGGCGAGGCGGGGTTCGTCGTCCGTGAGATCCTTGCCGGCGAGTCGTCTGACCCGCAGGCCTTTTCTCCCCTCGCAGCGCCAGGAGTTGCGGTGCGAGTGGGCGAGATCCTTGAAGCGATCAACGGTGTACCTGTTCCGGTCCAGGGCCCCGGCGTCCTGCTGGCCGGCACGGCCGGCACAATTGTTGAGCTGACGTTGCGCAGTGCACCCGAAGCCGGACGAGAGGCGCACACACCCACACGACGCAGGGTCGCCGTCGTGCCTCTGAAGAGTGAAGAGCGACTGCGCTACCAGCAGTGGGTGGCTGCGAACCGGGCCACCGTCCGCCACGCCTCGCAGGGGACGTTTGGTTACTTGCACGTGCCGGACATGATGCCGCGGGGATGGGCGCAACTGCATCGCGACCTGGATACCGAGACCGCCGCTGACGCACTGGTCATCGATGTCCGGCGGAACCGTGGCGGTCACACCTCGCAACTGGTGGCCGAGGTCATCAGCCGGCGGATGGACGCCTGGAGCCTGGCGCGCGGGCAAGTGCCGGAGATCTACCCGTCACAGGCGTTGCGTGGCCCAGTGGTCATCCTCACCGACGAATTTGCCGGCTCAGACGGGGACATCATCACGGCCGTTGCGAAACTTCGCGGGATTGGGCCCGTAGTGGGCATGCGGACTTGGGGTGGGGTGGTGGGCATCGACGGGAAGTTCACCTTGGCCGATGGCACTGCGGTGACCCAGCCACGGTACGCCTTCTGGTTCCGCGGCGGGCAGGGTTTTGAGGTGGAGAACTATGGAGTGGACCCGGACATCACCGTCCCGTACCCGCCGCATGACTACTTGGCCGGCAACGATCCGCAGCTTGAGGCGGCTATCGGGGTGCTGCTGGAGATGCGTGCGGAAATCCCGACGGTGCATCCGCCGGAGCTGGCGGGCTACCGCAATGTGGCCCCGGCGCCCCTCCCGCCCCGACCTTAAGAGCGCTTAAACAGCCACTGGACAGCCAAGGCCGGTTCCGCGAAGGAAACCAGGTTTAACTGTCCAGTGGAGGACGTGGAGTTTAGGCGTCGAGTGTCGCATCCAGGGTGATCTCGATGCCGGACAGGGCGGCCGAGACAGGGCAGCCGGACTTGGCAGCGTTGGCAATGCGGTCAAAGTCCTCCTGGCTGATGCCGGGAATACGGGCTGCGAGCGTCAGGTGACTACCGGTGATACCTGTGCCGGGCACGAAGGTGACCGCGGCTGAGGTGTTGACATAATCGGCAGCGTGGCCGGCGCCGCTGAGCTCATGGGAGAAAGCCATGGCGAAGCAGGAGGAATGAGCAGCCGCGATGAGCTCCTCGGGGCTGGTCTTGCCCTCGGCGGCTTCGGTGCGGGCCTTCCACGTGATCTCAAAGCTGCCCAGATCCGAGCTGTCCAGTGTGACCTTTCCTGCTCCGGTGGGCAGGTCGCCGATCCAGCCGGCATGTGCGTTGCGAGTCGTAGCCATGTTCACTCCTAAAGAAGAATCAAATAATTTCGTTGCCACAGGTTCTCGTGGCACGCCTCTCCACCTTATGCCGTAGATCGCACCCATGGGTGCGGATTACAGCACGCGCATGATTAAGCTGGCAACTATCGCCATTAATACGCAAAATCCAAACACACTCACTGAATTGTGGACAGCCTTCATGGGCACCGACGTTGACCCGAGGGTGGACGGCATCACGTGGCTCAAGTCCTTGAACGGCGGGCCACATATAGCCGTTTGAGGAAGTTGCTGAATCCGCAGACGGCCCGCGCAGGCTTCACCTGGACTTCGCCGTTAATGACGTTGATGACGTTGATGACGGCGGAGACGTTGATGCAGAGGTGCAGGGTGTTGTGGAGCTGGGTGATCCCGACGGTAATCCCAGTGGGATTCTCGTGTACGTTCAGGGGGCGGTTGACCGGCCGGGCAAGTGACAGATCACGCCCTCATTATGGGTCAATGAGGGCGTGACCTGCGAATCTGCGGCCTGAAGTTGGGCGGCCTGAGGTTGGCCCGTTGTGCTGCAACGGTTGCGGCCGGTAATGCAGAAAGGTGCTGGCTCTGTTAGACCCAGAAAACGGCGATGGCAATGTTGATCAGAGCCATACCGCCAACAGCGTGGGCCAGGCCCTTGGGGACCGTCTCGTTGTTCTTGGCCTTGCGGCGGCCAATGAACGCTGCCACACCAACTACCAGGGCGATGATCAGCTTGACGGCCACCTTTGTGTTGTTGGGGCCATCACCATCTCCCATGGATGCCAGGCCAACGAGCAAAATTCCGGTGATGAGCTGGGTCAGCGCACCAATCCACTGCCACTGGGTGACGGTGGGCGTCTTGAACGCAGCGAGCCAACCGCCAACAATCGCAGCGGCACCGAGAATATGCAAAAACACGAGCAATAAGCGTAAAAAGTCCATGCCACCAGCATATGTAATTTGGTGACACAGTGTCTATCAAGGGCCACCTAATGCGGCAGATATGAAAGGTACCCTAGGGACGTACGACGGCGGTGCGGTGACCTAAAAACTCAGGTCACCGCACCGCCGTCGTGCGTTCACTGCAGCAGCGAACCGGGGTCCTTACAGGCCCAGATCGGCCTCAAACGCGCCCTCTTCCAGGCGAGCCTTCAAGGTCTGCAGGAAGCGGCCGGCGTCCGCGCCGTCCACCAGGCGGTGGTCGTACGTCAGGCACAGGTACATCATGTGACGGATGGCGATGGCGTCATCGCCGTCGGCATCGGTTACAACCATTGCGCGCTTGACGATCGCGCCGGTGCCCAGGATGGCAACGTTGGGCTGGTTGATGATCGGGGTGTCAAACAGGGCCCCGACCGAGCCGATGTTGGTGATGGAGAACGTGCCGCCGGAGAGCTCGTCCGGACCGATCTTGCCGCTGCGGGTGCGTGCGGCAACATCGGCGATCTTCGTGGCCAGACCAGCCAGATTCAGATCGCCGGCGTTGGCGATGACAGGAACCAGCAGGCCCTTGTCGGTGTCAACGGCAAACGCCAGGTGCTCGGCGTTGTGGTACGTGATCTGCTGAGTTTCCTCGTTGTACTCACCGTTGACCGAGGGGTGCGCCTTCAGCGCCTCCGCCACGGCCTTGGCGATGAACGGCAGGTACGTCAGCTTGGCGCCGTTGGTTGCCGCGAAGGCATCCTTGGCCTTGCCGCGCAGCTTCACGATGCGCGTCATGTCAACCTCGTGCACCTGGGTGAGCTGCGTGGAGATTTCCAGTGACTCGCGCATGCGCCGGGCAATGACCTGGCGGATGCGCGGTGCCTTCACGGTGGTGCCGCGCAATGAGGAAGGCACGACGGCGGGAGCGGACTTCGCTGCCGGGGCGCCAGCAGCTGCGGGGGCCGGGGCGGCAACGGCCTTGGCGGCCTCAGCTGCTGCCACGACGTCCTGTTTGCGGATGCGTCCGCCAACACCGGTGCCGGTGACGGTGGAGATGTCAACGCCGTGCTGGTTGGCAAGCTTGCGCACCAACGGGGTCACGTAGTTGGACTCAGTGCCGGCGGCGGCGGGTGCCGGTGCTGCTACGGGAGCGGCAGGCGCGGCGGCGGGTGCCGGTGCTGCTACGGGAGCGGCAGGCGCGGCGGCGGGTGCCGGTGCTGCTACGGGAGCGGCAGCGGGTGCCGGAGCTGCAGGGGCAGCGGCGCCGGCGGCACCGATCAATGCTAGGACGCTACCCACTTCTGCGGTCTCATCCTCGGGGACGCGAATCTCTAGCAGGGTGCCCGCCACAGGGGAGGGGATCTCGGTGTCGACCTTGTCGGTGGACACCTCGAGCAGTGGCTCGTCGATCTCGATGGAGTCGCCAACTGCCTTCAGCCAACGCGTGACGGTGCCTTCGGTGACGGACTCGCCAAGCGCGGGAAGCTTGACCTCGAAGGTGTCGCCGGCCGGTGGGGCCGGGGTCTCGACAGGTGTGGACACTGGGGCAGGTGCGGCCGGGGTCTCGGCAGGCTCGGCCACCGGGGAGTCCTCGGCTACCGGGGCTGCGGCAGTAGCGCTGTCGCCGGATCCGATGATGGCAAGGACGGCACCGACTTCTGCAGTCTCGTCCTCGGGAACCAGAATCTGTTCCAGGATGCCGGCAAACGGCGACGGGATTTCGGTGTCAACCTTGTCGGTGGAGACCTCCAACAGGGGTTCGTCCACTTCTACACGGTCGCCGATCTGCTTGAGCCATCGCGTGACGGTTCCTTCGGTGACACTTTCGCCCAGTGCGGGCAAGTTCACGGATTCAGACATTTCGTCCCCGTTCTCCTTTTTGTGCAGTGCAAGTTTGTGCACCAGAGATTGAAATTCATGAGTAATGATTATTTGTCTTTGAGCTTAGTGCACCCGGTGCGGGCACCGGGTGCACTAAGTACAGTGTTCCTAGCCGTGGAGTGGGCGGCCGGCCAGTGCCATGGCCGCCTCACCGAGGGCTTCATTCTGGGTGGGGTGTGCATGGATCAAGCTGGCAACATCCTCCGGGTAAGCTTCCCAGTTCACGATGAGCTGTGCTTCACCGATCTGCTCGCCTACTCGGGAGCCGATCATGTGGACACCGACCACGGGGCCGTTCTTTTCGCGGACGAACTTGATGATGCCACCGGTGCCCAGGATGGCGCTCTTGCCGTTGCCGGCAAGGTTGTATTCGGTGCTTTCAACGTTCTCGTCGCCAAACTTTTCCTTGGCCTGCTTCTCGTTCAAGCCAACGGAGGCGATCTCCGGGTCGCAGTAGGTAACCTTCGGGACGTTGATATCCTCAACCACTACCGGGTTCAGTCCGGCAATTTCCTCGGCCACAAAGATGCCCTGCTGGAAACCGCGGTGTGCCAGTTGAATGCCGGGGACAATGTCGCCGACGGCGTAGATGTTGCCGACGCCGGTGTGCAGGCGGTCGTTGGTGATCACAAAGCCGCGGTCCATGGTGACACCGGCTTCCTCATATCCCAGTCCTGCCGTGGAAGGGCCACGGCCGACGGCGACCAGCATGAGCTCGGCCTCGAACGTCTTGCCGTCAACCAGGGTGGCCTTGACGCCGTCGGCGCTCTGCTCCACTCCCTGGAAGAAAGTGCCGGTGTTGAACTTGATGCCGCGCTTGCGGAAGGTTCGTTCTAGGACCTTGATGATGGCGGCGTCCTCGTTGGGGACCAGCGATGCCATGCCCTCAATGATGGTGACGTCCACGCCAAAGGACTTCCAGACGGAAGCGAATTCCACACCAATGACGCCGCCGCCGAGAACGATCACGCTCTTGGGTAGGTAGTCCATGGTGAGAGCCTGGTCCGAGGTGATGACCTTGCCGCCAATTTCCAGGCCGGGCAGGCTGCGGGAGTAGGAACCCGTGGCGAGGATGATGTTCTTACCGGTGTAGTTCACGCCGTTGACGGTGATGGTGTTCGCTGCGGTGAGCTTACCCTCGCCTTCAATGACGGTGATGCCCTTGCCCTTGATGAGACCCTGCAGACCCTTGTACTTCCCGGCAACAATGCCGTCCTTGTAGGCATTGACGGCCACCATGTCGATTGACTTCAGCTCGACGTTGACGCCAACCTTGGCGCCTTCGCGTGCGTGGTCGGCCACCTCTGCGGCGTGCAGGAGGGCCTTGGTGGGGATGCAGCCGTTGTGCAGGCAGGTGCCGCCCAACTTGCTCTTTTCCACCAACCCAACGGTCTTGCCCAACTGGATGGCGCGCAATGCTGCGGCGTAACCGCCACTGCCACCACCGAGAATTAGGATGTCGAATTCTTGCCCAGCTGCCTGTTCGGCCACTTAGACGCTCCCTCGCGTTTGGGTGGCGCACGGTGTCGTGCGCCATCTCATCAATTGTTGTGGCAGAACGCCTGCTGATGTAGTGGCAGCGTCCTGACATGAAAAAGACAAATACTTTCAGCATTCACCTTAGCGGTCACTTCCTCTATGCTCCACCCCGCACCCGTCACAGTAAAGGAATTTGTGTCCAGCCTCACTATGCCCTTGGTCACCAGCTCCGGCGCCGACCGTGGGTCGAAGCAGGTGCGGGGCCAAGGGCATAGTGCCGTTCCAGTGAGAATGCGCTAGACGCTGCGCGCCACCACATCTTCGACATAGCTCACCAGGGTGCGCACGGCCATGCCGGTGCCCTGCTTGGGCGTGTACCCGTACGGGGCGCTCTCGTTGAACGCCGGTCCGGCGATATCCAGGTGGGCCCACGGGATGGTTTCTCCATCCTTGCCCTTGCCGATGAACTCCTGCAAGAACACTGCCGCGGTCATCATGCCGCCCATGCGTTCGCCGATGTTGGCCATGTCGGCAACGGGGGACTCAAGGGAAGGGCGCAGCTCCTCGGGCAGAGGCATTGGCCAGATGAGCTCCCCGGCACGGTCCGCGGCGGCCTTCAAGGCCGCGCTAACGCCGTCGTCGCCCATGACGCCAGCGGTGCGGTGGCCCAGGGCCACCACCTGGGCGCCGGTAAGGGTGGCGACGTCGATGATGACGTCGGGGAATTCCTGTGACGCGGCCACCAGGCCGTCGGCCATGACCAGGCGGCCCTCGGCGTCGGTGTTCAGGACCTCCACAGTCTTGCCGCCGAAGATCGTCAAAACGTCGGAGGGGCGGATGGCCGTACCGGAGGGCATGTTCTCGGCAATGCACAACCAACCCGTGACATTGACCGGCAGGCCCAGCTCGGCCACAGCAAGCACAGTGTTCAAGACGGCTGCGGCACCGGCCATGTCGCACTTCATGGTGACCATGCCGGCGCCTGGCTTGATGGAGATTCCGCCGGAGTCAAAGGTGATGCCTTTGCCCACCAGTGCCAGATCGGCCACCGATTTGTCAGACTTGTATTCCAACTTGACCATGCGCGGCGGGCGCGAGGAGCCCTGACCGACCCCCATGATGCCGCCGTAGCCGTCCTTGAGCAGGCGCTTCTCATCCATGACGGTGACCTTGACGGGCAGCCCCTTGGCGAGGTCCTTGGCGGCGTCGGCGAACGTTGACGGGTAGAGCACGCTCGGCGGCTCGTTGACCAGGGTGCGGGTGGCGTTGACCGCCTTGGCGACCACGGAAGCGCGCTCCAAGGTTGCGGCCAGAGCGGGGTCCTTGGCCAGGGCGGTGTGGATGGTGACTTTTGCCACAGGGCTCTTCTTGCCTGCAGTGGTGGAGTGCAGGCTGGCGTACTGGTATGCGCCCAGAGCGGCACCCTCGGCGATGGCCGAAACCTGGCCCACCGTCGTCGTCGGCAAAGCCAACACAACATGCTTGAGTCCGGAGAGCTGGCGGATGGCGGAGCCGGCGGCGCGGCGCAATGACTCCTGGGTGATTTCGGTGCCCAAGAGCTTGCCAACGCCGGCAAGGACCAGGATCTTGGTGCCGGTCTCAGGCAGTGCCGGGAGGCGGACCAGCTGATCGGCGGCGCCGCTGACACCCAGGGCGCCCATGGAGGCTTTCAAGGAGCTCACGGCGCTGGCGGACAGCGGGGAGTCCAGGATGATGGGACCGTCAGCACCCTTGCCGACGCCAATGACAAGCGCGTCGGCGGTAACTTTTTTCAGGTCCGTGCTGATGACGTTGAAGGAAATGGTTTTGCTCGCACTCACTGTGGATGTGTCCTCACGATAGGCTGTGTTGGTTGTGTCACTCGCAATCGATCGTAGTCTCACTGCACGCAATGTGTGTACCTCGCATACGCCTGCGACAGGCGGCCGTGGACCCCGCCTGCGCACCCTTGCCCTAAGTCCCCACGGTGCGGCGGCCGGCGATCTCGTCGCCTACGTGCGTTGCGCCGGTTGGGTGTCACCGTAGCCAAGCCGGGTTTGTGCAGGTTCGCGTCTTCGGCTGAGCACCCCCAAAATGCCTGGTCGCAGCGCAGGTGAACAAAACTAAGGGAGTCCGGGATGATTCCGGGCGTCCACGGTGTTGTGCTGGTGAGAGACGTAAGCTTGAGGAAGACTATGAATAACATCACGTACACCCCATTCCAAGAACCCGAATCCCTCTATGCCCTCAACGAGGTGCTGCTGGAGGCTGAGGACCTGCAAGGACTGAACCTACTCATGTCCTTTACCGGCTTTGCCGACGCCGGCCATGTGGTGTCACAGATTTCGGGGGAGCTCACCGACAACCTGGCCGCCGAGCCACTGGCCGTCTTCGACATTGACCAGCTCATTGACTACCGCTCCCGGCGGCCCCGCATGACGTTCATGCAGGATCATCTCAGCGACTACCGCGCGCCGTCGCTGGTGCTGTTTCGTATGATCGACGCCCTGGGGAAGCCATTCTTGTACTTGAACGGCAGCGAGCCTGACCTGCAGTGGGAACGCTTTACGCTGGCCGTGCTGGGGCTGGTGGAGCGCCTGGACGTGAACCTGACCGTATGGGCCCACTCGGTTCCTATGCCGGTGCCGCACACCCGCCCCATCGGCGCCACAGTCCACGGCAACCGGCCCGAACTCATCGACGGCATTTCGGCGTGGAAGTCAACGCTGGAAATCCCCTCGGCCATCGGGCACCTGTTGGAGTATCGTCTAACGGCCCAGGGGCGCAACGTGGCCGGCTATGCCATCCATGTCCCGCACTACCTTGCCGACGCCGAGTACCCTCCGGCTGCCGTCGCCGGTTTGGAATACTTGGGGGCCGCGGCGTCCTTGATGCTCCCCAGCGAACGGCTGCGTGAGGCCGGCCGCGCTGTGGAACGCCAGATCACCGAGCAGGTTGAAGGCTCCGCCGAGGTTGCTGCCGTGGTGGCGAATCTTGAAAAACAGTATGACGAGCACAGCGAAGGCACGGCCCGCAAGTCCCTGCTGACCGGTGACTCAGACGAGTTGCCCGACGCCGACGAGCTGGGTGCAGCCGTCGAGGCGTACCTGGCGAGCCGTGACGCCGGGCCTGACGGCGGCTCCGATCCCGACCAGGGGTAAGACGGGCATAGGCTAGAGGGCGTGGATAGCAAACGCGCATGGATCGTATGGGGTGTGGGCGTGTTCGCCTACCTCGTGGCAGTGACACAGCGCACCTCCTTTGGCATCGCGGGCTTGGAGGCCACTGAGCGATTCAGTGCAAGCGCGTCGGCCCTGTCTGCGTTCACTGTCATCCAGCTGCTGGTGTATGCCGTCCTGCAGGTTCCTGTTGGCGTGCTGGTGGACAGGTTTGGCCCGCGCCTGATGATCGCCTCGGGTGCGGCCCTGATGACCATCGGCCAGATTCAGCTGGCCGCGGCAACTTCCGTGCCCGAAGGTGTGGTGGGCCGTATTTTTGTGGGTGCCGGTGACGCCATGACCTTCATCTCGGTGCTGCGGCTGATCCCGGCATGGTTCCCGTCCCGGCGCGTGCCCATGCTCACCCAGCTCACAGGGCAGCTAGGACAGTTCGGCCAGCTCATCTCCATTGCCCCGTTCGCCATAGTGCTGCACCTGTGGGGGTGGAGCCCGGCGTTCCTCGGCCTTGCAGCTCTTGGCTTATTGTCCTGCGTCCTGGCCGCGACCGTGCTTCGCAACGGCCCAGACCTGTTGGCGGCCAACGCAGTAAAATACGGGATCAAAGACACCGCTGCCGACCTGGCGAAGGCTTGGGTGCAACCCGGGACACGCCTGGGCATGTGGAGCCATTTCGCCACGCAATTCGCCGGCACGGTCTTCGTCCTGACGTGGGGATACCCATTCCTGGTCTCCGGGCAAGGGCTGGACTCTGCCGTTGCCAGCATCCTGTTGAGCTTGTTTGTGGTGGTGGGCCTGATCTGCGGGCCATTGCTGGGCGGCTGGGTGGGCAGGCACCCCTTGCGGCGCTCCACCATGGTCCTGGCCGTGACCGTGGCCATCGCCGTGGCGTGGCTGGCGGTCATCCTCTACCCGGGCCCTGCCCCCGTGTGGTTGCTTGTGGTGCTGGTCTTGGTGCTGGCACTGGGCGGACCAGCCTCCATGATTGGCTTTGACTTCGCAAGGACTTTCAACCCCGCCCACCGCATCGGGACAGCCACGGGGATCGTCAATGTGGGAGGCTTCTTTGCCGCCCTGGTCACCATGTATGTGGTCGGCTTAATCCTGGACCTACTCAACGGCAGCGGATTCTCTGGCGGAGACCTCTACTCCTTGGGCTCGTTCAAGATTGCGCTCTCTTTCCAATTTGTGGTCCTCGCAGTGGGCGGGGTTGCCGTGGTGAGGGCGCGCCGGGATGTCAGGCGCAGGATGGCGCTGGCGGGGGAGCAGGTTCCGCCCCTGCGTGCCGCCTTGGCGGACAACCGCCGGCGGCGGGAGCAGTATAAGAGGGAAATGCGTGCCGAGCGTTTAACCCGGATGCGTTCCAAGGATCCCCAATAGGGAACGAGGCCCGTGTTATCCACAGATGTGGGTGTTCGGGGTGAAATACGCTAGTTTTCGACACGGGCCCAGACCAGCCTTGGACCATGAGAAAACAACAGAAGCAAGAGAAAATTCGGGTAAGCAACGGCGAAGACCTCCTGGCGTTCATTCCACAAATATTGGGGTACTGGCCGGATAAAGCGCTCGTGTGCATTGGCATGGCCGGCAAGGCCCTGCGGGCAACCATGCGACTTGACCTGCCGCCGGCAGGCGGCGTAGATCCGAAACAATTCGCTGCCATTGCCGCCGGCCAGCTGGCCAGCGACGAGCAGTCGGACGGCGTCCTCATTGCCATCTTTGGCGACAACGATTGGACCGACCCCGCCATTTTTCCCCACCAGGACCTGTACAGCTGCCTGCGCACGGCCTTCGCAGCCGAGGGAATGCCAGTGCGGGACGCCTGGTATGTGGGGGAGAACCACTGGCGTAGCGTCGAATGCACCAACCCCTCGTGTTGTCCATGGCCCGGACAAGGCAATGAAAAGATCGTTGGGAGCTTTGTCAACGCCGAGTTCATCTACCGCGGACGGCGGGTGGAAGGGAATCCGAACGAGAGGGTCCCCGCCATGACAGCGGTGACGGATCAAGACTTCGCACTGAAGATCTCTCGCAGCATCCTGCCGTTCCTGGGACCTCTGGCGGAATCGGGTCTGGGTAAAACTCAGCTCGGGGTGACACTTGGGGCGTGGGAGCGGTCCTTGACGCATTGGCCGGAACGGCCGGACGCGGCCATGAGCGCCTACCTCCTTGCCAGCCTCGGCAACGCCGGTGTCAGGGACGCCGTCATGGTGTCCCTGGCCATGACCCCTGAGCTGTCATTGGCCGGGCTTCTAGGCGTCGGGTATCTGACACCGGATGCCCCGACGCTGGTGGTGCCCGTGAACTGGTGCGGGGGAAACCAGGCCGATGGCTATGACATCACGGTGTTGGATGAATCGGATCATGCCGGTGGAGGTGCTGCAGCCACTTTTGGTGCTGTCTTGCTCGGCGGCAACGTCGATGGCGGACGGTGCGACGACGCCCCCAACTGGACGCGGCTGGACCGGGCTGAGGAACTTCTATTGTTTTTGGCGCAATCATCGCAGGGGCCGGCAAACGCTCCTGCATTGTGCATCTTGGGCTGGATCCAATGGTGCCGCGGGAGGGGGACCTGGGCGGGCGCTTACTTTCAGCAGGCCCAGAATAGCTTTCCCGGCTACAAGCTCGCCCATCTGCTTGAACAGCTGCTGGAGTGTGGCTACATTGCGCCATGGGCGAAGAACGAAAAAAGTGCCTGGCCCGGCTATAGCTTCATGGAGGAGACGAGCTGAGTGGTGCGGGCCGTAAGCGCGGAGGTCGCAGAAAACATGAGACAATGAAAGCTGCGACCCGGTGGGGTCCGTGTTTTACGCAGCGCAGTGTGCTTGCGGGTTAAAAAGGAACGAATCTTGTAGGTCTCAGTGGGAACAATACCGAGACTTAGCGAGTTAAACCTATAGACCCTCCAAGTGGCAGTGACGCGTAATGGCAACACGGACTTGACAGGGTCATAGTGGTGTTGCCCGAAGGTGACTCCACAGACCGCCGCAAGAAAGGTTTTCTGTGTCTGCTACTTCCACGAGCAAAGACTCCACAACAAACGAGCCTAAGGATCCTGCAACGTCAGCCGACGCTCCGCTGACCCCGGCCCAGAAACGAGCCGCGACTATAGCGGCTAAGAAGGCTGCTGCGGCTGCGTCAGGTGATGCGCCGGTTGCCGCACCCAAGGCTGCCGTCGCCCGCAAAACCAGGGCAAAGGCCGCGGCCCATGACGAATCCGTCTCAGAGCCGGCTGCCGAAGAAGACGAGCAAGAAGATGGTGTCGAAAAGGCTGAAAGACCTGTTGCCACCGGCACAGGGTTCGTCTACTCCGACTCCGACGACGACGACGCCCCCGTTCAGCAGGTCATGTCCGCCGGCGCCACGGCGGATCCTGTCAAGGATTACCTGAAGCAGATTGGCAAGGTTGCCCTGCTCAACGCTGAGCAGGAAGTCGATTTGGCCCTGCGCATCGAGGCTGGCTTGTTTGCGAACGAGAAGCTTGAAGCCGACAAGGGCAAGATGTCCGAGCAGCTCAAGCGCGACTTGCAGCGCATTGTGCATGACGGCAAGCGCGCCAAGAATCACCTGCTTGAGGCCAACTTGCGACTCGTCGTATCGCTGGCCAAGCGTTACACGGGGCGCGGAATGTTGTTCCTGGACCTGATCCAGGAAGGCAACTTGGGCTTGATCCGTGCGGTTGAGAAGTTTGACTACACTAAGGGCTTCAAGTTCTCCACGTACGCCACCTGGTGGATTCGCCAGGCCATCACCCGCGCCATGGCGGACCAGGCCCGCACCATCCGCATACCTGTGCACATGGTTGAGGTCATCAACAAGCTGGCCCGCGTGCAGCGCCAGATGCTCCAGGACCTGGGGCGCGAGCCCACTCCTGAAGAGTTGGCCAAAGAATTGGACATGACCCCTGAAAAGGTTGTGGAAGTTCAAAAGTACGGACGCGAGCCCATCTCCTTGCACACCCCCCTGGGTGAAGACGGCGATTCCGAGTTCGGTGACCTGATTGAGGACTCCGAAGCTGTTGTGCCCGCCGACGCTGTGTCCTTCACATTGTTGCAGGAACAGCTGCACTCAGTTTTGGACACTTTGTCCGAACGTGAGGCCGGCGTCGTTGCCATGCGCTTTGGTTTGACCGATGGACAGCCGAAGACATTAGACGAAATTGGCAAGGTCTACGGAGTGACGCGTGAACGCATTCGCCAGATCGAATCCAAGACCATGTCCAAGCTGCGCCACCCGTCGCGCTCACAGGTTTTGCGCGACTACCTGGACTAGCTCTAACCGCCGGCCTTGTAAGTCGCTGGTGCGATTTTGAAGGAACTTGGTGTACGTGGGCCCAGTACTGCAGCTCAGGTCCTCTCCTTTTTAGAGGGACCTGAGCTGTATCCGGCCGCGGCAAAAGTAACGCCGTCGAACGCGTAAACACGCAAAAATGAGGGTCCCGGATCGCTCCGGAACCCTCATTTTTGCGTGTTTAGCTCATCGGCTCTGCGTCGACTGCTTCTTAGTCAACGGAGACTTAGTCAACGGAGACGGGGACCTTCTCCGTCAGGCGGCTGGTCTCGTCATGCCACTGTGAGGACAGCGGCTTCAGGGTCGCCTCGACTGAGCGGGCATGGTGGCCGCAGAAGAGCAACGCCCCGCCGGAGGATTCCAGCACAACCCGGACATAGGCTTGTGCGCCGCAACGGTCGCAGCGATCCATCGTGTTCAGCTCTAGGCGTGCAATGGCGGTGGTACTCATGATGGCCTCCTTCATAGATCTTGTTACTTATACAACCACTCTTTGGGCCTATTCCATCCTCCGACGGGGCCACTTTCGCTCACCGCGTAGCCGTGTCGGACCGGCATGCCTGTCGGGGAGGAGGGCATTGAGCGGTTAACCTTGAATGCGGGCAGATGCCATTCTCCCTGCGAGTTCTTCCCTGCCCCCAGGCTTCGCCCGCACCATCAGAAGGAGTATGCCAACAGTGGCACGTTCGAGTTCCGATTACAGCGCCCGCCACCTTTCCGTTCTGGAGGGGTTGGAAGCCGTTCGGAAACGTCCCGGCATGTACATTGGCTCCACGGACTCCCGCGGGCTCATGCACTGCCTGTGGGAGATTATCGACAACTCGGTCGATGAGGCTCTGGCCGGCTACGGCCAGAACATCACCGTGATCTTGCACCGGGACAACTCTGTTGAGGTGCACGACGACGGCCGCGGCATCCCCGTGGATGTCGAACCCAAGACCGGGCTCACCGGCCTGGAAGTGGTCCTTACCAAGCTTCACGCCGGCGGCAAATTTGGCGGTAGCTCTTACGCAGCGTCGGGTGGCCTGCACGGGGTTGGTGCCAGTGTGGTCAACGCGCTTTCGGCACGCATGGACGCGCAGGTGGACCGCGGCGGTAAAACTTATCAGATGAGTTTCCGCCGGGGCGAGCCGGGCCACTTCAAGGATCTGGGTAAGACCCTGAGCCCGTCGGTTGAGTTTGAGCCTTTCACCGACAAATCCAGCTTGGACATTGTTGGTACCACCAAGCGCGGGGTGACCGGGACCCGGATCCGTTACTGGGCCGACCGGCAGATCTTCACCGCCGATGCGAAATTCTCCTACGACGAGCTGGCGGCACGCGCCCGGCAAACCTCTTTTCTGGTTCCGGGGCTGAAGATCACCGTCCGGGACGATCGGCGTCTGGCTGGTACGCCCGGCGAGTTCGCCTCGCACGAGGAGGTTTTTCATCACGACGGCGGACTCACTGAATTTGTTGACTTCCTGGCCGTAGGCGGGGGTGTCACCGACATTTGGCGGTTGCAGGGCCACGGCTCCTTCACCGAAACCGTGCCGGTGCTCAATGCCGAGGGGCACCTTGTCAGCACTGCCGTGGAGCGTGACTGCGAGGTCGATATAGCCCTGCGCTGGGGTGTTGGCTACGACACCACCATGCGCAGCTTTGTGAATATCATCGCCACGCCCAAGGGCGGTCGGCACCAGGAAGGCTTTGAGCAGGCACTGCTCAAAACCTTCAGGAAGGTTATTGAGGCCAACGCGCGCAAGCTCAAGGCTGGCACGGACAAGGTTGAAAAAGACGATGTCATGGCCGGAATGACCGCTGTCCTGACCGTCCGCCTGGCCGAGCCCCAGTTCGAGGGACAGACCAAGGAAATTCTGGGCACCCCTGCGGTGAAGAACATTGTGGCCAAGGTAGTGGAGAAGGAACTCAAGGCGAAACTGGAAACCACGGCCCGCGGCGAGAAGATTCAGGCCGCCACGTTGCTGGAGAAGGTTGTCTCGGAGATGAAGTCGCGTATTTCTGCGCGCGTCCACAAGGAGACCCAACGCCGCAAAACGGCTCTGGAGACCTCTTCTCTGCCAACAAAGCTGGCTGACTGTCGCAGTAACGACGTGAAGAAGACCGAGCTGTTCATCGTTGAAGGTGACAGTGCCCTGGGCACGGCAAAACTTGCACGCTCCTCCGACTTCCAGGCGTTGCTGCCCATCCGTGGCAAGATCTTGAACGTCCAAAAGGCGTCGGTGGGGGACATGCTGGCGAATGCCGAATGTGCGGCCCTGATCCAGGTGGTGGGGGCAGGGTCCGGGCGCAGCTTTGACCTGGAATCGGCACGCTATGGCAAGGTGATCTTGATGACCGATGCCGACGTCGACGGCGCCCACATCCGCACCCTTTTGCTGACCTTGTTCTTCCGCTACATGCGCCCGATGATCGACGCCGGCAACGTCTATGCTGCTGTCCCTCCGCTGCACCGGGTGGAGGTCATGAACGCCGGGTCCAAGGCCAACGAGATGGTGTACACCTACTCGGAGAATGAGCTCCACACGCTCTTGACCAAGCTGGAGAAAACGGGAAAGCAGTACAAGAAACCCATCCAACGCTACAAGGGGCTCGGTGAGATGGATGCGGAGCAGCTGGCGGAAACCACCATGGATCCGCGCCACCGCATGCTACGCCGGGTGACCAGCGCCGATGCGGACAGGGCCGAACACACCTTTGAGCTGTTGATGGGCTCGGATGTGGCACCCCGCAAGGAGTTCATCGTGGCCGGCAGCGAACACCTGGACGCCGACCGGATCGACGCCTAGCATTCTCTGCCAAGCCGGGCCAAGCCCGCAGCGGTCAGGCCAGGATACCTGGCACCAGCAGCAGGGCCGTGGGGACCGCCAGTAGCAGTGCTGCGCCCGTGACGATGAGGGCCCGCCGCCCGGCGCTGAGGCTGGGGGCCGGGGTGAGTAGCCGGCTCAGCCTGGCCGACGTCGTGGCCGGGGTGTCAATCTTTTCAAGATCGCTGCCCACGAGCGACGCCGCTGGCAGCTGGGCGGATCCGCTTGCCACCAAGGCGATGGCCGTGACCAGGGTTGAGGTGCTCACGGATCGCAAGGCGACGTCGTCGGCCATGATCTCGATCAGGGACGAGACGGCACGTTGGGCCAGCTTGGAGGTGGGTAGCCAGGGCAGGGCCGAACGCCAGGCGGCAAAGGTCCACAAAAGCAGGTGATGGCGTTGGGTCAGGTGTGTTTGTTCGTGCAGCAACACAGCATGCAGCTCTTCCGGGGACAGTAATGTCATCAGGCCGTCCGAGAGCACCGTCACCGAACGTGCACCTCCGGGCAGGCAGTAGGCCACAGGCGCGTCGTGGTTGATGACCAGGGTGCCTGGGCGTTCCTTCGACGGCGAGCTGAGCAGCAGCAGCAGATCGCGGTGGTGGCGGCGCTGGCGGTTGATCCGGAAATAGGTCAGCCAGAGTGTGAAAACCAGGTGCGCGGTGAGCAGGGTGGCGGCGCTTAAGGCGAAGGCATGGGTTAGCCCCAGGGTGTCCAGTGACTCTTCCCCCACCGCGATTTGCAGGAGACCGTGGAGACCGTCGCTGAGGTTCGCGCCCAGGGGGACCAGGCCGTAGCAGAGCATGGCGCCAATCATGGACAACCCACCGGCCAGCGCTATGGACTGCCACAGGACCATGGCGGCGAAGGGGGCCCTCGCGGGCCAGTGGGCGCGCGCAAGAAGGACGGGAACTGGCCATGCCAAGGCAATGGCCAGGACCGCCAAAAGCCACGAGGTCCAAAACATATATTAAAACTTACCGTGTCTGGGCGGGCCGCGGAGCCGCCATGGCGGCTCCAGCCCCGCTGGGTGCTAGCGGCCCAAGAGCTTGCGAAGGGTTTCGGCTTCGCCGTCGCTGACTGTGCCAATAAAGCGGGCCAGCACTGCCTCCCGGTCGGGAGCGGAGCCGAGAACCTCCAGCATCAACTCGGCCGTGTGCTCCGCCCGGCTCGTCACGGAACGGTAGCGGTGAGGGCGGGAGGAGCGTTCGCGCTCCACTAGCCCCTTCTTTTCCAAGCGTGAGAGAACTGTCAAAACGGTGGTGACAGCCAATGGCCGGGAGTCGTGCCCGGCGTCGGTGGTTCGCTGTGAGAGCAGGTCACGTAGGGTGTTGGCCGTGATCGCTTCCGGGTGTTCCCATAAAAGATCCATCACGGCCCGTTCGAGGTCGCCAAGTGTAGCCATCAAGATCCTTCTTTATTGAGGTGCTAAGTCCGGTTGAACAATCTCTTCGTTCACAACCAAATGTACAGGTTCTGACAACAATGTTCTACACTGGGTAGAAATTGGAATTCTACGTCACGTAGAAATATGCCTTTTCGATACTCACCTTCCCGGATCGAGGAAATTGATGGACCCCCTAGACATCGCCCGGTGGCAATTTGGGATTGTCACCGTTTACCACTTTTTGATGGTTCCACTCACCATCGGCTTGGGAACGCTGGTGGCGATCCTGCAGACCACGTGGCTGCGCACAGGCAAGGAAGAATACCTGCGCATGACGAAGTTCTGGGGCAAATTGTTCCTGATCAACTTCATCATGGGCGTGGCTACCGGCATTGTCCAAGAATTCCAGTTCGGCATGGCCTGGAGCGAATACAGCCGTTTTGTTGGTGATGTCTTCGGCGCACCGCTGGCCATGGAGGCACTGCTGGCCTTCTTCGTCGAGTCCACGTTCCTGGGCCTGTGGATCTTCGGCTGGAAGAAGCTCCCGCCACGGATACACCTGGCCTGCCTGTGGATAGCGGTGGCCGGTTCAATTGTCTCCGCCTACTTCATCCTCGTAGCCAACTCCTGGATGCAGCACCCCGTGGGCGTGGAAATGCTGGAGGGCCGCCCTGTCATGGTTGACGCGTGGGCCGTCTTTACCAACAACACCGCCCTCGTGGCCTTCTTCCACACCATCACCGGTGCCCTGGCCGTGGCTGGCGGATTCCTGCTTGGCATTTCCTGGTACCAGCTGTGGCGCCGCCGCAAGGACGGCATTGACACCGTCGGCGCCAACGGCCGCGTGGTGGTCGGTTCCTCTGATTCCATTCCCGGACGGGACAAGCGGGACCACGCCATGTGGATCAAGTCCCTGCGCATTGGTGCGGTAGTGGCCATGATCGCCTTCGCCGGGTCAGCCATCTCCGGTGACCTCTCCGGCAAGCTCATGTTTGAACAGCAGCCCATGAAGATGGCCGCCGCCGAGGCCGCCTGCCACGACGGCACCAGCTTCTCCATCCTCTCGATCGGCGACGTTGGCAGCCGCGACTGCTCCGATGTGGTGGCCGTCATGGAAGTCCCCGGCCTGCTCTCCTTCCTGGCCCACAACGACTTCACCACCGAGATCAAGGGCGTGAACACCCTGGTTCCCGAATATCAGGCCAAGTACGGCACACACCTGCCCGATGATCCCATGCTGGGCGAGCGGGCAGGAACTGAAATCAACTACGTGCCCATCATGGCCGTCACGTACTGGGGATTCCGGATGATGATCGGCTTTGGCGGGCTGGCCGCGATGGCTGCCGGCGTGGCCCTGTTCCTGACCCGGAAGGGCACCGTCCCCGCGTCCAAGGGCCTGATGCGCCTGGCACTGGTGGGCATCATGGCCCCGTTCGGTGCCAACGCCGCAGGCTGGATCTTCACCGAGATGGGCCGCCAGCCGTTCGTGGTGGCTCCCAACCCGGCGATGTCCGGGATCGACCAGGTGTTCATGTTCACCGCGGCCGCCGTCTCACCCGGTGTGTCCGGGGGTGAGGTGATCTTCTCGCTCGTGGCACTGACCACCGTATATGCGGTGCTGCTGGTGGTGGAGGTGGTGCTGCTGACCAAGTACATCCGTGGAGGGGTGGTCAGTGCCATGCCGGAACTGGGTCATGGCCCCGACAAGGGCGACGGCGACGGCGGCACGCACCCCGGTGGTCCGGAGGCCGACGACGATGTGCTGGCGTTCGCCTACTAGCCCAGCCACCTGCCCGGGGCGGCGCCCGGGGCAACCGTGAAACAACTTTGTGCAACTAAGGATTGAAAATGGATTTCCTCCCGACCTTGTGGTTTATTCTCATTGCAGTGCTGTGGACCGGGTACCTCTTCCTGGAGGGCTTCGACCTGGGTGTCGGCATGCTGATAAAGGTCTTCGCCCGCGACGAAAAGGAACGCAGGCTGCTGCTGAACACAGTGGGCCCGGTCTGGGACGGCAACGAGGTGTGGCTACTGACGGCCGGTGGCGCCACCTTTGCGGCATTCCCGTTCTGGTACGCGTCCTTGTTCTCTGCGCTGTACATCCCGCTGGTGTTTGTCCTGCTGGGGCTGATCTTCCGCGCCGTAGCCTTTGAATACCGTGGCAAGGTGCACTCCGACACCTGGCGCACCGTCTGGGACTGGGCCATCGCCCTGGGCTCCTTCGTGGCGGCCTTTGGCATTGGCGCCATGCTGGCGCTGACCACCACCGGCCTGCCGCTGAACGAGAACGGCGACCGCGTGGGTGGGCCCTTCGCCTGGTTCACCTGGTACGCGGTCCTTGGCGGGCTCGCTGTGGTGGGCTTTTGCCTGGTCCATGCCTCCGCTTTCCTTGCCCTGAAGACCGATGGGGAGGTCAGGATCCGTGCCCGTCGCCTAGTGGCGCGCTGGCTGCCCCTTGGCCTGCTCCCGCTGGCGGCCTGGGTGATCGCCTTGGCCGTGCTCAACGGCAAATGGTTCAGCTGGCTGCTCATCGCGGTGGCCGTGGCGGCTGCCGTGGCCGCCTGGGTGGCGAACTCCAAGGACCGTGAAGGTTTCAGCTTCCTGGCCATGGGCTTGTTCCTGGTGGTGGGCAGCGCAGCCATCTTCAGCGCCGTGTTCCCGGTGGTCCTGCCCTCAACGCTCAACGCGGCGTGGAACCTCACAGTGGAGAACGCATCCTCCTCCGCGTACACGCTACGCCTGATGTCCATCGTTGCGGCCGTTGGAGTACCGCTGGTGCTTGCCTACCAGGCGTGGACCTACTGGATCTTCCGCAAGCGCATCTCCGTAGATCACCTGCCGGAACCGCACGACTTTGCCCCCGCCGTCGGACTTTCCGCAGCGGCGCCCTCAGCCGGTGTAACAGGAGGAGCGGTCTAGCATGAGTGCCCGTCCACTCCTGCCCACAGGAAAGAACACCCGCACAGCTCTCGCAGGCCTGGCCGGGCTGGCCGCCCTAAAGGCGGTGTCCTTGGTACTGCTCATGGCCGCACTGGCGCATGCGCTGGGGCAATGGGCGGGCGGGGTGCGCCCGGACGCCACGCGTTTGCTGGTCCAGGGAACGCTCGGTGCCGTGCTCATGGCAGCGGCGATCTGGGGCCAGCAGATCCTGGCCCGCCGAGCCGCACTGGGCACCAAGGAAGAGTTGCGCGCCAAACTGGTGGCACACCGCCTCAGCGGACACCCGATGGCCACGGACGGTGGCACCAACAACGCCGTGGGTGCCCAAGCTATGCTGGCCAGCCGCGGCCTGGACGGGCTAGACAACTACTTCACGTCGTACCTGCCGGCGCTTGTCAGCTGCGCCGTTTTGCCTGCCATGATTGGGCTGCAGATTCTCATTTCGGATTGGGTCAGCGCCTTGATTGTGGTGCTGACGGTGCCGCTGGTGCCGGTGTTCATGATCCTCATTGGTTTCCACACCCAGGAGCGGGTCCAGATGGCGGCCCAGGGGCTGGACAGGCTCTCCAACCACCTGCTGGAGCTGGCTCGCGGACTGCCCGTGCTGGTGGGGCTGCGCCGCGCCGATGCCCAGCGCCAGGCCCTCGCCGAGGTTTCCGAACAGTACCGCAAGTCCACCATGACCACCTTGCGCACGGCGTTCCTGTCCTCCATGGCGCTGGAGCTGATCAGCACCATTTCAGTGGCCGTGGTGGCCGTCTTTATCGGGGTCCGCCTCGTATATGGAGGCATGGAGCTGGAAGCGGGCCTGCTGGCGCTCATGTTGGCCCCTGAGTGCTTCCGGCCCCTGCGTGACCTTGGCGCCGCCCACCACGGCAGTGAGGACGGCGTGGAGGCTCTGCGCCGCGTCAACGAGATCTTGGACGCCGCACCGCCGGCCCCGGCCGTTAGTCAGGGGCACGACGACGGCGCGTTTGCTGTGCGCGCGCAGAACCTGAGCGTGACCTACCCCGGCGGCCGCGAGGCTGCCGTGTCCAACTTCAGCGCCTCGGTGGAACCCGGGGGCGTCCTGGTTCTGGACGGCCCCAGCGGAACGGGAAAGTCCACCATCTTGGCCGCCCTGGCGGGGCTGCTGCCACTTTCCCCTGGTGACGGCGAGGCGGGCCTTCGTGTCAGCGGCCGCCTGGCCAGTTCCCCACGCAGTGCCACGGTGTGGGTTCCCCAACACCCGGTCTTCACGGAGGCCACGGTGGCCGCGGATGTGGCCCTCTACGCCGCCGGACCGTCGGGCCTGCCCGTGCCGGCCGCCGTCGTCCAGGACTCGCTGGCGCAGGTCAACGCCGGCCACCTGACGGGGCGTTCGCCGCTGGAATGCAGCCCCGGTGAGCTTCGCCGCGTGGCCGTGGCCCGCGCCTTGGCCAGAATTGCCCTTGACCCGTCTGTGGAGGTGGCTCTCTTCGATGAGCCCACGGCGCACCTTGACGCGGTGTCCGCCCAGGCTGTCCGCGAGACCATCAACGCCCTGCGGGGGAAGGTTGCCCTGGTGGTGGCCAGCCACGACAGGGAACTAGCCGTGCTGCTGCGCGGCGTTGCGGCCCCGGTCCAGGAAGTGAGAGCCCAGCAGGTGAGGGCGGCGGCCCGGTTTGAAGCCGATGCACGCCCTGGCGGCGCTTCACAGCTCTCCGCTGTCTCCGCTGTCAAGGAGTCGGAGCCCGGGGCACCCGAACGGTTCAGGTGGCGTTGGCTCAAGGCGTTGCCGTTGCTCTCGCCGCGCTTCGCCGCAGGCGTGCTGGTGTCATCGCTGGCCACCCTGAGCGCCGCGGCCCTTGCCGGGATCTCCGGCTGGCTCATTGTGTGGGCCGCCGACCGGCCGCCCATGCTGTTCCTGATGACACTCATTGTGGGGGTGCGTGCATTTGGGATCGGCCGATCGGTGCTGCGCTACAGCGAACGGCTGCTCACCCATGACGCAGTATTCCGCTGGGCCGCCACCCTGCGCCTGAAGCTGTGGGACGCACTGGGATCCAATGTGCGCCACTGGGGCAGGCTCACCCGTTCCGGTGGCTCCTTGGGGACACTGGTGGCCGACGTCGACGAACTCAGGGATGCGCTGCCCCGCACCGTGGTCCCCATCCCCGCTGCAGTCCTGTCCTACCTGGCCGTACTGCTGACCGTGGTCCTGATGGTGCCTAGTGTGGCGGGGATGGTGGTGGTGCTCGGCGTCCTGGCGTTGCTGCTGCTGCCCGTGCTGGTGTTTGTGGCTCAGCGCCGGGCATCCGGTGCCGCCGCCATCCACCGTTCGTGGCTGGCCAGCAGGACCGCCACCTTGTTTGCCGCCGCAGAACAGTTGGCGGCCAACGGTGTGGGGCCCGCCGAGGCCGCGACGTTCACCGCCCGGGACGTGCGCGTGGGAGCCCCGTTGCGACGGCTCGCCTGGGCTAATGGGCTGGGCCAGTCGGCAGTTTCTTTGCTGACGTCCCTGGCCGCGGTTGCCGTCACCGTTGGCGCGGTTGCTGCCGGGGCCGATCCGCGCGCCGTGGCGGTGGTTGCCCTGCTGATGCTGGCGCTGGCCGAACCGTTCGGCCAGTACGTTGACGCCGTGGCCGAGGTTCCCCTGCTGCTGGCCATGATGGCGCGCACCATGCCGCTGCTGGACACCCACCGCACCGTGGTGGGCGGACAGGCCCCCGAACCGGCCGGTGAGGCACTCACCTGCCTTGAGGTTCAGAACATCACGGCCCGCTACCCGGAGGCGGCAAGTCCCGTGTTCGCGGGCGTCAGCGGCGGGACCGAACGCGGCCGCTGGTGGAGTGTCAGCGGGCCCTCCGGCTCCGGCAAGTCCACCCTGCTGGCCGTCCTGTTGGGGTTCCTCACCCCCGAAGCCGGACGCTACACGCTCAATGGGCGCCCTGCCACCGGCGCCGCCTTGGCACACATAGCCTGGTGTCCCCAGGAGTCGTACCTGTTCAACTCCACGCTGCGCTCCAACCTGTCCCTAGCCCGACCCTCCACGGACACACCGACAGATACCGAGCTGGAGGACGCCCTGGACACCGTGGGACTGGGGTCCTGGTTCCGGGCGCTGCCACAGGGACTCCAGACCCGGGTGGGCGCCGGCGGACACCAGCTTTCCGGCGGGCAACGGACCCGGGTGTCAGTGGCCCGAACGCTCGTGGCCGGCTCCGACGTCGTACTGTTGGATGAACCCACGGCGCACCTGGGCGAGGACGAGGCGCAGGAACTCATCGCCGATCTGCGCAGGGCTCTCGCCAACGCCGCCGTGGTGCTGGTGACCCACGACGACGAGCTTGCCGCGGGTGCCGATACGCATCTTGATCTGGGCAAGGAAACCATGGTGTGCGAACCTGCACGCGTCTAGGCTGGGGACATGAGAACCCACGAACCGCAGCCTCTGCCGGTGGCCGGCGGCTTGGCGTTCAGGGCGCTGGCGCCGGCGGATGCACGGCTCTGGCTGGAATTGATCGAGCGCATTGCCCTGGCCGAGGACGCCGTGTGGCATGAGCAGGCCTCCGACCTGGCGGAAGTTTTGGAGTCCCAGGAGGATCCTGTTGCGATGAACACCACCGTCGGGGTTGACGATGCGGGGGTGCCGCGGGCCTACGGGTATGTGTCCAAGAACCCGCAACGGGATTGGGGCTATGCGTTTGGTGGCGTGGACCCGCTGTGGCAGCGCCGCGGGATCGGTGCCGCTGTTCTGGCATGGCAGGAGGAGCTCCTTCTCGACAGGTTCGCCACCGACGGGCAAGGGCAGGCACGGGTGCGCAGCTACACGCAGGAGATCAACCCCGCCCACACCGGGTTGCTCACGCGTGCGGGCTACACCTCGGTACGGTACTTTTCGGAAATGCTACGCCCCCTGGCGGAGGTGCCGGAGGCTGGCGCACCACGCGGCGTCCATCTGGTGCCGTTTTCGCGGGAGCTGGGGGAGGTCGTCCGGTTGGCGCACAACGAGGCGTTTGCCGACCACTGGGGTTCGGCCCCGCGCAGCGCGCACAAGTGGGGATTCCTGCTCAACCATGAGAACTTCCGTCCCGCATGGTCAACCGTGGCTCTGGACGCCGCCACGGGAGAAGTGGCCGGGTACCAGCTGTCCATGTATGACCCGCTGCGGTTTGCCTCGGTGGGCCGGGAAGAGGGCTATACGGAGGTTCTAGGTGTACGGCGCCCCTGGCGTGGGCGCGGCGTTGCACCGGCCCTGCTGGCCGACGCCATGGCCCGCTTCAAGGCGGCCGGCATGGACTATGCCTGCCTTGACGTGGACACCGAGAACCCCACCGGCGCGCAGGGGCTGTACCTGAGGATGGGCTATACGCCGTTGCGCCGGACTGTGGCGTGGGACAAGGTGCTGTGATTTCGCCCCGCCCCAAACCCTAAGCGTCGACGTCGTGCAGGTGGTGGATCACGTCGTGGATGAAGTAGCCGGACAAGGTCAGGATCGTGAATTCTGCGCCGTTGCTACGCAAACCTCTACGGTTCCACAGCTCGGGGGCGACGGCGCCGAATGCTGAGGCTGCGTCGTGGCCATTCTGGACCAGCTCGGCCGCAACCTGGGCGGGATCCAGTGTTGCATAGTTGCCTTCCAGGGCGGCCTGGTCCTGGCCCCAATTGGCAAAATGCGGATTCTCCTGCTCCAGCATGAGCGCCAGGCGGCCCTCAAAGACCTCAAACACGTCCCTGACGTGGGCGCCATATTCGAGCACCGACCAGGTGGATTCGTTGGGGCGCTGGTCCACGTTGGCCCGTTTCAGGGCCGACTGCCATCGAGGAAGCAAAGCGGGGATAGTAGTGGCCACCGTGGCCGGGGTGGCACTCGCTGCGGTGACACCACAGTCCGGACACGGCCTGGACAGTACCCAGGTCCAGTCTTTTTCATCAGGAATGATCGGCATGGGCCAAGTCTATGCCGGGGCGCAAGTGCGCGAATGGTGTCCGGGGGCCGTTATGGTGATTCGAGGCCGGCCGGCCATCATCGAATCACCACAACGGCCCCCGGACACCCCTGGGGTCAGCTCAGTGGCAGCTCAAACGCTTCCTGGGTGGCTTCCGGGATGGGGGTAGGATCGCTGGCCGGTGCCGGTGGTGCGGCATGGTCAGCGGCGGCCCGGGCGCCCTCGGGCACAGCCCCGCCTGGGACCTCACCACCGCTGGCAGCATCGCGGACAGCCCCGCCAAGGCTGGGGCCGATCAGGTCGATGCCTGCCGACAGTGGCACGCCGGAGCCGTCGCGGTGGCCGTGTTCCACGGGCAGTGCCCTGACCACACCTGCCGATGTTGAGGCCTTCGCGGGGCCGTGCCCGGCGAAGGACACCTGCAACTTATCTTCACCCTTGAGGAACCTGTGCGCCCGCACGCCACCGGTGGCACGGCCCTTGGTCGGATATTCGGAGAACGCTGTCACCTTGGCGCTGCCCGAGGCTGTCCCCGGCAGTGCGTCCAGCCCCACCGAGACGGTGACCACCACGGCGTCGGGGTCCCCGGCGGCCACCACGCCGAAGCTGAGGACCTCATCCCCTGCCCCGAGCTTGATGCCTGCCATGCCGCCGGCCGTGCGCCCTTGGGGACGGACATTAGAGGCACTGTACCGCAGCAATTGGGCGCGCTGGGTGATGAACACCAGTTCGTCCTCGGCCGTGGAAACAGCGGCACCCACCACAAAGTCCTTGGGCTTGAGGGCGATGAATTCCCACTCGTCCCGGTTCAGTGGGTAGTCGGGGGTGACCCGCTTGACCACACCGGAGGCTGTGCCCACGGCAAAGGTCGCGTTCAGCGGGACAAAGGCCACCAACGACTCGCCCTTGGCCAGTGTGATGAACTCCTTCGCGGCCACACCGCCGGCCAGGTTCGGCAGGGCCGCGGTGGGCGGCAGCACCGGCATGTCCACCACCTGCAGGCGGATCATCCGGCCCAGGGAGGTCACGGCAGCAATTTCGGCACGGGCGCTGGCCTTCAGAACCGAGGAAAGCACATCATGTTTGGTGCGGCCACCACCGTCCACCAGGGGATCGTCCGTGCTGGTACGCGCGATCTGGCCGGTGGCGCTGAGCAGCACCCAGCACGGGTCGTCGGCAATTTCCAAGGCCAGCGGGGCGGTTTTCCCCGCCGGTCCGGACGCTGCCAAGGCCTTGGCAACTGACGGGGCCACGGCCTCGGATTCAAGCAATACGGTGCGGCGCGGGGTGGCATATTTGGCTGCCACCTCGCCCATCTCATCCGAGACCAGCCCATGCAGCAGCTCCTTCGACTCCAGGATGGCTTCCAGGGCGGCGATCTCGCGGCGTAGCTCGTCACGCTCGGCCTCCAACTCCACCATGGAGTACCGGGTGAGCTGGCGCAGGCGCAGGGCCAGGATGTAGTCGGCCTGGATCTCGGAGAGGTCGTAGATCGCCATGAGGCGTTCGCGTGCGGCCGCCACCTCATCCGAGGTGCGGATGATCTGGATGACCTCGTCAATGTCCACAATGGCAATGAGCAGGCCCTCCACCAGGTGCAGGCGGTCCATCTTCTTGCCCAGCCGGAACGCGGTGCGTCGCCGGACCACGTCGATGCGGTGCGTGACAAAGACCTGCAGCAGCGGCAGCAGGCCCAGGGTCTGTGGCTGCCCGTCCACGAGGCAGACGTTGTTAATGCCGAAGGAATCCTCCATGGGCGTGTAGCGGTACAACTGTGCTAAAACGGCGGCGGGGTTGAAGCCGTTCTTGATCTCAATGACCAGGCGCAGCCCGTGCTTGCGGTCGGTCAGGTCCACCAGGTCGGCGATGCCCACCAGCTTCTTGGCGTTGATGGCGTCCTTGATCTTTTCGACCAGCTTTTCCGGGCCCAACAGGTACGGCAGCTCGGTGACCACCAGGCCCACACGGCGCGGGGAGAGCTGTTCGACGGCGACCTTGGCCCGCGTCTTGAACGAACCCCTGCCGGTGGCGTACGCGTCGCGGATGCCGCCCAGGCCCACGATCCGACCGCCCGAGGGCAGGTCCGGGCCCGGCACGTACGCCATGATGTCCTCAAGCGTGGCGTCGGGGTTGGCGATCAGGTGCTGTGCGGCGGCAATGACCTCGCCCAGGTTGTGCGGGGCCATGTTGGTGGCCATGCCCACGGCAATGCCGCTGGCACCATTGACCAAAAGATTCGGGTACGCGGCCGGCAGCACCGAGGGCTGCATCATCTCGTTGTCGTAGCTGGGCACAAAGTCCACCACGTCTTCGCCCAGGTTCCCGGTCAGTTCCAGGGCGGGGGCTGCCAGCCGGGCCTCGGTGTAACGGGGGGCAGCCGGTCCGTCGTCGAGCGAGCCAAAGTTCCCATGCCCGTCAATGAGCGGCAGGCGCAGGGAGAAGTCCTGGGCCATGCGCACCATGGTGTCGTAGATGGCCGTGTCGCCGTGAGGGTGCAACTTGCCCATGACCTCGCCCACCACTCGGGCGCTCTTCACATGGCCCTTGTCGGGGCGCAGGCCCATCTCGCTCATCATGTACAGGATGCGCCGCTGGACCGGCTTGAGCCCGTCCCTGGCATCCGGCAGCGCACGGGAGTAGATCACCGAATAGGCGTACTCCAGGAAGGAGCCTTCCATCTCACTGGAAACATCAATGTCAACAATGTTCTCGGTGAAATCCTCACCGGGGGTGCCTTCAGCGGGGCGTTGGCGCTTGGCCATGGTGGCTTGGGTCCTTATCTACTGCGGGAACTACTGTGGGTGTGGCGGGCGGTACGCTGCGCTTCAAGGCAACATGTCGGTACAGTGATTCTATGGTGAAGCCAGAGCTAGCGCCCGAATACCCGGCCCATTGGGAAGCAGACGTCGTTTTGCGCGACGGAGGGACGGGGCACTTGCGCCCCATGACACCGGCCGATGCCGACGCTGTCCAGACATTTCACATGGCGCAGTCCAAGAGTTCCATCTACCTGCGCTTCTTCACCTACAAGTCCAAGCTGACGCCTAAAGAACTGCGCCGCTTCACCGAATTGGACTACAAGGACCGTGTGGCCTTTGTCATTACCCACGGGTCCGAGATCATCGGGATCGGCCGCTACGACCGTCTGGACAACCCCATCGAGGCCGAGGTGGCCTTCAACGTCTCCGACGCCCACCAGGGCCGCGGCGTGGGCTCGATCCTGCTCGAACACCTGGCCGTGGCGGCACGGGAGAACGGGATCTACCGCTTCACCGCTGACGTCCTGCCGGAAAACCGGAAAATGATGCAGGTCTTCTCCGACGCCGGATATGAAGTCCACCGGCACTTCGACGACGGCGTGGTGGCGCTCGCCTTTGACATCGACCCCACGGAGAAGTCCCGTGCCGTGATGGAGGCCCGCGAACACCGGGCCGAGGCGCGCAGCGTGGCGGGGCTCGTGGCGCCGGCCTCCGTGGCCGTCATTGGGGCCAGCCGGGCATGGGGGAGCATCGGCCAGCAGCTGCTCGAACACGTGGTGGAGGGCAAGTTCACCGGCGCCGTCTACGCCGTCAACCAGGAAGCCCTGGAAGTTTCCGGCATGATGCCCTACACCTGCATCGCCGATGTCCCGGGACCGGTGGACCTGGCCATCATCGCCGTCCCTTACGAGCAAGTACCCACCGTCGTGGAGCAGTGCGGTGCTGCGGGTGTCAAGGGCCTGGTGATTGCCTCCGACGGTTTTGCCGACGACGGCGCACGGGGGCTGGCGCGCCAGCGCGCCTTGGTGCGCCAGGCCCGGGCGAACGGCATGCGGGTGGTGGGTCCGGCGTCGTTGGGTCTGGCCAACACCGATCCGGCCGTTTCGCTGAACGCCTCCATGGCCCCTTCCCTGCCGTTGCGTGGCGGGTTGGGCATATTCAGCCAGTCGGCAGCCTTGGGCGTGTCATTGTATGCCTCCTTGAGCCGGCGCGACATTGGCCTGTCCTCGGTGCTCTCCGCCGGCAACCGCGCCGACGTCTCCGGCAATGACATGATGCAGTTCTGGGAGGATGACCCCAACACCGCGGCCTGTGCCCTGTACCTGGAATCCATTGGCAACCCGCGCAAGTTCTCCCGCATCTCCCGGCGGCTGGCACGCAGCAAGCCGGTGATCGTCGCCAAATCCGACTCCATGGGCTTGCGCCTGCCGCCGGGCCACGCCGTGCGCACCACCCAGGCACCGGCGGGAGCCCTCGACGCCATGCTGCGCCAATCGGGTGTCATCCGGGTGAACACCATCGAGGAACTGGCCGACGTCGCCCAAATTGTGGTGGGTGCCCCTCTTCCCCACGGCCCCGGACTGGCCATTTTCAGCAATTCCTTGGCACTGGGCATGGTGGTGGCCGACGCCGCCGAACAGCACGGTCTCACCGTGGTGGACATGGACGCCAACCTGGTCCTGGACATGGGACAGTCGCGGGCGCTGCCGTTGTTGGCACGGACGCTGGGGCAGACCCTGGCCCGGGCCGACGTCGACTCCGCAATCCTCACGCTGTTGCCCATTCCCGGACTGACCATCGAGACGATCGCCGGGACGCTCAAGAAGTGTGCCGAGGCGGCGGACAAACCGGTGGTGGCAGTCTTCACCGGGATCGTGGACGTCAGCATCCATGTCAACCGCCAGCTGGGCGGGCTGCCAGCGTATTCGAGCCCGGGTTCGGCAATCGCCGCGCTGGCCGCCGTGACCCGCTACGCGCATTGGTTGACACTGGAGAAACCCAGCTTTGACCCGCCGTCAGGGGTTGACACCGCGGCCGCGTCGCAACTTTTGGAGAGCCTGCTGGAAGGGGTCAGCGGCGATGGGCTGATCACCGTAGACGCGGCCGACACCGGCGAACTTTTGGCCCACTACGGCATCGACGTCCTTGAATCGGTGCCGTTTGAGACCACTGAGCAGGCGGTCCAGGCGGCTGAGCGGCTGGGCTGGCCGGTGGCCATCAAGACCTTGGACGCCGCCTTGCGGCACAGGCTGGATCTTGGCGGGGTGCGCATCAACATTGAAAACGCAGCTTCGCTGCGCCGCAACATCAGCCAAATGCGGAAGTTGCTGGAGCCCTACGGGCCTTGTGAACTGGAAGTCCAGGCGATGGCCGAGGTGGGGCAGTCGTGCACCCTGCGGGCCATCGAGGATCCATTGCTGGGGCCCGTGGTCTCCTTCGGCCTTTCAGGCGACGCCGTGAACTTACTCGATGACTGGGCCCACCGTGTTCCTCCGCTCTCGGTGGGGGACGCCAAGGAACTGATCCGTTCACCCCGCGCGGCCGTGAAACTCTTTGGATACGAGGGCCTGCCGGCCGGGAATGTGGCTGCACTCGAAGACCTGGTGGCGCGGGTGGCGCTTCTGAAGGACGAGCACCCGGAGATCGCCTGGGTGGAGTTCAACCCAATTTTACTGGGGCCGCACAAGTTGACGGTGTTGGCCGTGAACCTGCGCATCGGCAACGCAGCCCAGCGCACTGACAGTGCGAGGCGGGCCATGCTTTCGTAGCCGAAACCGTGCCGGTTCGCAACGTGCGGGTCAAAGTGCGAAAATGGGGGCATGAACAGCTTCGGAACCGGTTCCCTCGCCAATACCAAGGGACGCAGCTTGGAAGCCGCTTTACAGCGGTCAGGCTTCTACCCGCGCTTGGTGGCGGACGTAGTCAATGACGCACTGGACGGGCAGGAGCCCCTTGCCCACCTGGTGCACCTAGAAACCCATTTTGACAGGACCGAGGTGCACCGACACATCACGGTGCTGGTGCTGACGGAGGAGATGCTGGTCATCACCCACGTTGACGACCAACAGCTCGACGACGCCGGTGAGCAGATGGTGGCGCAGGTATCCACCGAGTCGGTGCCGGTGGGGCAGATCCGTTCGGTGATACTCAGCTACACGTACGCGCAACCGCAGGACTACAAGCCCTCCGACCCTGCCCGTGAACTCACCGTCTCCATCGCCTGGTCCGGCGGACAGCGCCTGGAGATGGGGCCGGCGTCGTGCGGGGATCCGCAGTGTGACGCCGACCACGGCTTCTCCGGAACCGTCGTCCAGGAGGACATTGCGTTGCGCATCAGCGCCGAAGCTGAAGGATTGCAGGCTGTGGCGGACGCCAAGGCGTTCGCCCGGGCACTGCGCGCCGTCAACACCGGAACTAACTCACCCGGCCACCCTGCCGCCCCCGCCCAAGGCTCGAAGTTCCCTACCCTGGGGCAGCGCTTTGGCCGTTCACATTACCGCCGCTAGCCCCGTGACACAGTCAGATACGCAGCGCCAGGAAAACGCCCCAACGCCCCAGGCAGCACAGCCTCAGTTGCCGGCGGCCCCCGCCTACGGCGTGAGCACCATCGGGGAGGTCTTCACCAGCGCCGCCGCGGCCTTGGGCGACGCCCGCTTCACCAATGCGCTGCGGCTGCCCGCCGCCAAACGCGTGTGCATAGTGCTTGTGGACGGGCTGGGCAAGGCCCTGCTCAAGCAGCGTGCCGGCCACGCCCCGTTCTTGCGCTCGGTCGTGGCCGCCGACTCCGAGGGGGAGCATCCCCGCACCATCCAGGCCGCGTTTCCCAGCACCACGGCAACGTCCCTGACCAGCCTGGGGACCGGGGCCGCCCCGGGCGCGCACGGCATGCTCGGTTACGACGTCTTGGACCCTGCCCAGGACAAGGTGGTGAACCTGCTCGGTAATTGGGACGCCGGTGTGGACCCGCTGAACTGGCAGCCCTGCCCCACGGTCTTTGAGCAACTGGACGGACACATTCCCACCGCCACCGTCAGCTTGCCCAAGTTTGAACACTCACCCATGACCCGGGCGGCCCTGCGCGGCAGCACGTTCCTGGGCGCCACCTCCACCCAGGCCAGGGTCCAGCTGGCGGCGCAGACGCTCGCGGCGAACCCCACCATGCTCATGTACCTGTACTGGAGTGAATTGGATAAGGCCGGACATGCGCACGGCACCGATTCGCCCGAATGGGAGCACCAGCTCGAGGAGCTCGACGCCTCCATGAAGCGCCTGGCGGCCACCGTTCCCGCCGGCACCTTGATCTTGTTGACCGCCGATCACGGGATGGTGGATGTTCCCCGGTCGGCCCGGATCGATTTCTCTGTGTTCCCGGAACTTGTTGCCGGGGTGCGACACACCGCGGGGGAGCCGCGCATGCTTCACCTGTACCTTGAGCCCGACGCCGGGACCGCCGCGCGTACGGCGCTGATAGCCGCCTGGGTGGACCGGTTTGGCAACAAGGCGTGGGTGCTAACCCGCGAACAGGTGGTCGAGGCCGGCTACTTTGGTGAGGTCACGGCGCAGGCTGCGCAGCGGATCGGTGACGTGCTGGTCTTGGCCCGGGAACCCGTGGCGTTTTATGATCTGCGCCGGGTGCGTGCCCAGGCCATGGAAGTGGTGGGCCAGCACGGTTCCATCACGAAGGCCGAACGTGAGGTCCCGCTGCTGCGCATCCCCACCACGGCGCGGTTTACCAAGGGCAAACGCCGCTAAGTTGCGGCCGGTCAGTCGCCCTTGGTGCCGAAAACGATCTCGTCCCAGCTGGGGACACTGGAGCGTTTGGGCTTGCCGGAGGCCTTGCGTTCCAGGCGCGCCGCCACTTCACTGTCCGTGGGGCCGGGCTCCTGCGCAGGAGCCGGGGGGGCAGGCGCCTGGGTAGGAGTGAGGTCTACGCCGTTGTTGGCAGCGCTTTGACGCAGCGACGGGGCGCCGGACAGCGTAATTTCACGGGTCTGCATGCTGATCTCACCAATGCCCACGGGGCTTGGCTCATCATGTTCGGAGGGTTGCAGGCTGGGGGCCAGCGACAGGAAAGGGATGGCGCGCAGGTGTTTGGAACCGGTCGACGGCGCAGTGGCAGGCGCTGCGGCGTCGGAGGGCTCGTCGGCCACCTGTGCGGGCTCGTCCGTGAGCTCATGGCCGTCGCGCGGATGCGCAGCCGGTACGTGAGTTCCTAACATGGCGGCGAGTTCGTCGTCGCCGTCCTCGTCCAGACCCAGGCGCTGGCCACGGCGTGAGCGCAACATGTCCAACAGGCCGTTGCCCGGGTAGCTCCCGTCCACCGACTCCTCGGCCGTGCCGGTCGGGGCTTCGGCGGCGTGCTCGCCTGCCAAACCGTCAGGCTCGGCCGTGTCGCTTTCAAAGTCAAAAGGCCGGTCTGCAACAGCGCTTAGGCGGCGTTCCGGTACGGGGCCTTCCAGCGGCTCCATTTCGCTTAGCTGCTGGGCCCACCGGTTCGCGTTCAGGAGTGATTTGCGCCCCGTGTGGAACGTCCACCGGGCGGGGGCCGGCTCACCAATACTACTGGCAGCCCATTCGGTGCCTGGCTCAAAATCGGCTGTCACCGTCCATGAACCGTCATGGATGCGCCAGGCGTCCCAGCGGACGGTGCGCGGATCGATGCCAAAAGCGGCCAAACGGTGCATGAGCATGTCATTGAGCGTGGCGGGGTTGTCGCCGAATGCTGAACGGTAGCCGTCATTGCCTGGTGAGGGGGCACAAACTTCAACCTTGCGGGCCTGCTGCGCCACATATTCGCGCTCGGCCAGGACAGGACCCTCATAGCGGCGGACCTGCTCCAGGGACAGTCCCGAATGCTCGGCGACATCTGCAGCAGTTGCGCCGCCACGGATCTGGGCTTGGATTTCCCGCGGCGATAAACGGGTGCTTGAACTGCCGGCTTGAAAGGACCTGCGCGGGGACCTGGTTGTTGCCATGCGCAATGCTTCATCAATGGGGAGCAGGAAAATTTCGCCGCCGGTTCCACTGAGTAGTAGGTGTTCGCCATCCTCATGGACACCCACCAAACGTAGATCCGTCATGCTGCCCTCCCAAATCTTCTAGTCTCACTTCGAAACTTTGCCACCGAACGCCAGCTATTACCACTACCGGCACAGGCGTGGCGTGAATGGATCCAAAAAGGCTACTTGGCCTTGGGGCCGTTCAGCGCCGCCACAAGGTGCTCGGGGTTGCGTGTGGATGTCAGCCAGTATGGCGTGGTGTCGTTGGGGTCGGTGATGACAATCTTGACAACGGGCTTGATCCAACCGCGGATGCACAAGTACGCCAAGCCGTTGAGTTTGGTGCCGCGCTGGTCGGTGGCAGCATCCCCGTGGTAGCTGGAAACCTTGCCCACAAATTCGCGTTCGATCTGGGCGCGGCCTACCTGGACGGTGGTGTCGGTGACCCGGATGGTGGGCGTCCACGCGATCAACACTCCCACTTGCGCCGCCAACAGAACGGAAAAGGCCACATATCCGGCGAGCGGGCTGATGGGGATAAAGATCAAGATGCCGGCGGCGGAAAGACCCACCACAATGACCCAGACCCACAGATTGGGCCACAGCTTCTCGGTATACGTCGCTGTGGATACGGGGGTGGCATTGAGAGCCTGATCGGATGACATAAGCCTAAGCTTTTCATCTTTTGCACAGTAATTCATCTTGGGCTGTTCGCCCGACGGCGGGCGGCACAGGTCCGGCATTGCGGATAGAGTTAGATGTTGTGACCAATCAGACTTTCAGTACTGCCCCCGACTCGCCTGCACACACCCCATCATTGACGGTGCAGTTGCGCCTGCTCGACGACGGCATTCTTGCCCCCAGCTATGCCCATCCCGGGGATGCCGGGGCCGATCTGCGCACACGCATTGATGTGACGCTGGCCCCGGGCGAGCGTGTCCTGGTGCCGACCGGCGTCGCCATCGCCCTGCCCTTCGGCTTTGTGGCTCTGGTCCACCCGCGTTCGGGCCTCGCCACCAAGCATGGGCTGACAATTGTCAACAGCCCGGGAACCGTCGATGCAGGGTACCGCGGCGAAATTTCCGTCACCTTGCTCAATACTGACGCGCACCACTCCATCATCTTGTCCCGGGGCGATAGAATTGCACAACTGGTAATTCAACGTGTTGAACACGCAGCCTTTGACGTGGTGACGGAACTGCCGGACTCGGTGCGTGGCACTGGTGGATTCGGTTCCACGGGCGGCTTCGAGACCGCAACTTCCTAGCTTTCTGGGCTCAACGCGGGCACGTTCCCACGCTACGCATTGAACACCATTGTTCGCTCCGCCATTATTTACAAGGAGTTTGTCCCTCATGGCTTTTCGGTTTGCTAAGAAAAAGACCGCAGACGAGGCTTCCGCCTCCATTGCGCAAACTAATACGGCTCCCATCTCGGAAGACGGTGACATGCTGGCGCTGCCACCTGACCCCTCCGACACCGTCTACGACCGTGCTATCCACGGCCCCCTTGACTCTGCCGAGATCACCAGCACCAACGGCTACGTCGACCTCGGTGCCTTGCTGATCACGCCCCGCGTGGGCTTGGCTTTGCGCCTTGAAGTGGAGGAAAGCACCTCCCGGGTGATCGCCGTGACACTTGACTTGAACGGCTCAAGCCTGCAATTGCAGGCGTTTGCCGCATCCCGTTCCGAGCAGCTCTGGCGCGACATCCGCGAACAAATCGGACTCTCTGTCGGTTCGCAAGGAGGCGAGATTGAAATCCTTGACGGTGCCTTCGGCAAGGAAGTGCTTGCCAAGGTGCCCGCGCAGACCGCGGAGGGAAACTCAGGTTTCCGGGTGGCCCGCTTCATCGGCGTGGACGGTCCCCGATGGTTCCTTCGCGGTGTCCTTGGCGGCGACGCAGCCGTGGACGGCGAGGCGGCACGGGAGCTAGAGGAACTGTTCCGCGGCGTTGTGGTGGTGCGGGGGGAAACCCCGCTGCCCCCTCGGGACCTGCTTGTCTTGCGCCTGCCCAAGGACGCCGCCACGAGCCCCAACGGCGAGATTGCCGGCGACCACCCAACACCGGCCCAGGGCGGCGAGCCCTTCCGCCGTGGCCCGGAAATCACGGCGATCGGCTAGGGATCCATGTCCATCACCCAGAGTGCCTGGCCGGCACCGGTTCCCATCAACGAGCTGCCGACCCGTGGGCGGGCAGTGTGCACAGGCGTCATTGACACTGTCACGATCGAACCGGCGTCGGCGTCACCGACCTACACCGCCATTGTCACTGACAGGGAGTTTCACCGCCTTGCCGACGACGGCGGAAGCCACCGGCTCAGGCTTGTCTGGTTGGGCAGACGCCGAGTTCCTGGCATCGAGGTGGGCACGCGTTTGCGTGTGGAGGGGATGGTCTCGCTCAGGGATTCTTTACCCACGATCTTCAATCCACGCTATGAAATTATTGGAACGCAGGAGAGCTAGTTGACACACAACAGCCCCGACGAGGGTGCAACGCCGGCGAAAGCCACCGGCAGTTTTGCCGAGCTGGCGCAGGAGATGGCGACAAAGTCGGCGCTGGTGCGCAAGGACAACGGCCACATCGACCTGTTGGCGGCGGCCGGCGGCATCCGCGGCATTGCCGAGAGCGTACTTCCAGGGCTGGCGTTCCTGGTGGTTTTCACCCTCACCCGCAACTTGCCCTGGTCGCTGGCAGGTTCTGTGGCGATCGCCGTCGTGTTCCTCGTGGCCCGGCTAATCCAGCGCACGCCGCTGACCCAGTCCTTGGCCGGAATTCTCGGCGTCGCCCTGTCCGCCGTTCTAGCCATGACCACGGGCAAGGCCGAGAACTTCTACCTGTGGGGCTTTGTGACCAACGCCGGCTACATCTTGGCGATGGTCGTCTCCATCGCCGTCCGCTGGCCGGTGCTGGGACTTCTCTTTGGGTATGCCCGCAACGAAGGTGTGCGCTGGCGGGACCAGCCAGAACGCCTGCGCGCCTACCGGGTTGCCACCTGGATCATCATCGGTGTCCTGGCGGCCCGTCTGGCCGTCCAGCTGCCCCTGTACCTGAGCGAACAAGTTGACGCGCTCGGCGCCATGCGCTTGATCATGGGCGTGCCACTGTATGCGCTGGGACTCTGGGTGGCATGGCTGATCAGCCGCCCCGTGCGGGACGAGCTGATCACCAAAGTCGACTGAAGCCTTTACCCCCGGCAGGCCGCCGGTCAGTCGTGTGAGGACAAGATGGCGCGCAGTTCGTCTTCCCCGGCGATGGTGGAGATGAAGAACAGCTCGTCCCCTGCCTCCATGACGTCATCGGGGCTGGGCGTGATGGGCGCCTCGTCGCGCAAGATGGCAACCAAGGTGGCGTCCTGTGGCCACACCACGCCACCCACTGTCAGGCCGATGATGTGGGATTCCTCGGGAACGGTGAACTCCACCAAGGATGCGACGCCTGTTTGCAATGTCAACAGTCGCACCAGGTCGCCAATCTCCACAGCTTCCTCCACCAGGGCGGTCATGAGCCGGGGGGTGTTCACGGCAACATCCACACCCCAAGAATCGTCAAACATCCAGTCATTCTTGGGGTTGTTGACCCGCCCCACGGTCCGGCCAACACCAAATTCGGTCTTGGCCAGCAGTGAGACCACCAGGTTGACCTTGTCATCCCCGGTGGCTGAGACAACCACGTCGGCCTCTTCAAGTTTCGCTTCCCGCAGGGTGCTGATCTCGCACGCGTCACCCACCAGCCAGCGGGCCCCTCGCAAGCCGCTTTTGCCAATCACTTCCGGCTTGGGATCGATCATCAGCAGTTCGTGGCCGTGGGACAAGAGCTCGCGGGCGATGGAGCAGCCAACGCTGCCGGCCCCCACAATGACAACTAGCACGTTAGTTCTCCTTCAGCGGCTCGGCGGCCATGATACGGGCAACCTCGGTGGCGTCCACGCCCTGGACCATGGCGTGGATGGTGTCACCTTGTTGGTAACTGGTGTCCGGCCCTGGCAGCATCCCCTCACCAAAACGGGTCAGATAAGCCACACGCAGAGGTGCAGCGTTTTCGAGGTCGTCAAGGTGCCGGCCAATCCAGTGGGGATGCAGGGCTAGCTCGGTCAGGATCAGCCTGCCTGACGGTTCGCGGAAATCCCCTTTGACGGCGGTTTCGGGCAGAATCCGCCGCAGTACCTGATCGGCGCTCCAGCGCACGGCCGCTACGGTGGGGATGCCCAGACGTTGGTAGATCTCTGCCCGGCCCGGATCGTAGATGCGGGCCACAACGTGCTCCACATGAAAGGTTTCCCTGGCCACCCGGGTAGCCAGGATATTGGAGTTGTCGCCGCTGGAAACGGCGGCGAAGGCGTACGCTTTTTCAATGTCGGCTTGTTTGAGCGTGTCCTGGTCAAAACCCACGCCGGTGATCTTGCGCCCACCGAAACCGGTGCGCAACCGCCTGAACGCGCGCTCGTCCTGATCGATGATGGCCACGGAATGGCCGGAATCTTCTAGCGTGTGGGCCAGGGTGGCTCCCACACGTCCGCAGCCCATGATCACAAAGTGTGCCACTGATGCTCCTCCCTATGGGCACTGCAACACAGTGCGGGTACCAATTTGACGTGTTTGTCACCGCCAGGTCAAGTTGGTGACATGGATGACTCTTATATGGAAGTGTGTCATGCGCGTGGCCTGTCATGACTTTAGCCCCGCGAGGGACTAGCGTTACCCGCGTGCTGAATTTCTTCAACGCTTTCAAGCGGGTCCTCGTTGGCAGGCCATACCGCAATGACAAGCTTGCCCATACGCTGTTGCCCAAACGGATTGCGCTTCCGGTCTTTGCCTCCGACGCGCTGTCCTCTGTGGCGTACGCCCCAGATGAGATTCTGCTGACCCTGGCGCTGGCCGGGGTGGCCTCCGTTGCCTTGGCTCCGTGGGTGGGCATCGCCGTCATGGTGGTCTTGCTCACAGTGGTGGCCTCGTACCGCCAGAACGTGCACGCGTACCCGTCAGGTGGGGGCGACTATGAGATCGCCAACGTCAACCTAGGTAAGTCCGCCGGCCTGACCGTGGCGTCGGCGTTGATGGTTGACTACGTGCTGACCGTCGCCGTGTCCATGTCCTCCGCCGCTAACTACCTGGCCACCGCGGTACCCGGCCTACACGGCACCCAAGCCCTGATCGCCGTCGCCGGTGTGGTGGTTCTGGCCCTGGTGAACCTGCGCGGCATCAAGGAAGCCGGCAACGTCTTTGCCGTACCAACCTACATTTTCATGTTCTGCATCTTCGCCATGACCGCAGTGGGGATCGTCCAGGCGTTCACCGGTACCCTGGGGCGCGCCCCTTCGGCCGACTTTGAGATCATCCCGGAGGCGGCCTTCAACCAGGGTCTGATGGGACTGGCGGGTGCGTTCTTGCTCTTGCGTGCGTTCTCCTCCGGTGCGGCCGCCCTGACGGGTGTGGAGGCCATCAGCAACGGTGTGCCGAACTTCCGCAAGCCCAAGAGCAAGAATGCCGCCACCACATTGCTGTTGCTCGGTGCCATTGCCGCGGGCATGATGGCCAGCATCTTGTTCCTGGCCAACGCGATCGGCGTGCACATCGTGGCTGATCCGCACACCGAATTCCTGGTTAACGGGGTGGCCCCACCCGAAGGCTACGTGCAAAATCCTTCCATCAGCCAGATCGCCTCCACCATCTTCGGGGCCGGATCCATCCCGTTCTTCATCATCGTCGCCGCCACCGGCACCATCTTGGTCTTCGCCTCCAACACCGCCTTCAACGGCTTTCCGGTATTAGCCTCCATCCTGGCCAAGGACGGCTACCTGCCCCGCCAATTGCGCACCCGCGGTGACCGGCTCGCCTTCAGCAACGGGGTGATCCTGCTGGCCACGGGCGCTCTGGTGCTGATCATCGCCTTCAACGCCGACGTCACCAAATTGATCCAGCTTTACATTGTGGGCGTGTTTATCTCGTTCACCGCCAGCCAGTTGGGCATGATCCGGCACTGGACGCGGGAGCTGCGCACCATCAAGGACAGGCCGCTGCGCTTCCGCATGAAACGCTCACGGATCATCAACAGCGTTGGTTTTTCCATGACCTTAACCGTGCTGCTCATCGTCTTGGTCACAAAATTCAGCCAGGGGGCCTGGATTGCGTTGCTCGCCATGGCCGTACTTTTCGTCGTCATGTGGAGCATCCGCAACCACTACGACAACGTGGCCGCGGAGCTGGCTGTCGACGATGACGCCTCCGTGCGGGCCCTGCCAGCGCGGATTCACGCCCTTATTTTGGTCTCCCACGTGCGCAAGCCGGTGATCCGAGCCGTCGCCTTCGCCCGCGCGTCCCGGCCCTCCACCCTGGAGGCTCTCACCGTTGACTTGGACGCCGCGGAGACCGAACAGACCATCGCGGATTGGGACAGGCTGAGCATCCCGGTACCGTTGACTGTGTTGGCCAGTCCCTACAGGGAGACGTTGACGCCGCTGATCAACCACATCAAGGACATGCGCAAGGACGCCCCCCGCGACTTGATAGTGGTGTACATCCCGGAATACGTGGTGGGCAAATGGTGGGAGCAGCTGGTTCACAACCAGACGGCCCTGCGCATTAAGACGCGATTGCATTTTGAACCTGGTGTTGTGGTGGCTAGCGTGCCATGGCAGCTTAAATCCTCCGCCGACGCACAGAAGTACCAAGAGTAGATAGAGCATAGAACCCATGAGTAGTCCCGAACTCACCACGGCCGCACACCCCGATCGCCTCACCGTCACCGTAGGCCCCGTCGCCCATGGCGGCCACTGCGTTGCCCGTCACGATGGGCGTGTCATCTTTGTCCGGCACGCCATCCCGGGGGAGACGGTGGAGATCGTCCTGACCGAGCACGACGCCGATGCCAAGTTCTGGCGTGCCGATGTCACCAAGGTGGTGGAACCGTCAGCGGAGAGGGTCAACCACTTCTGGCCCGAAGCCGACGCACTGCGCGCCGCAGCACGGGGCGCGGCACCCATTGGTGGCGCCGAATATGGGCACGTATCCCGCAAGGGGCAGCTGGCCTTGAAGACGTCCGTGGTTCGTGAACAGCTCGAGCGCTTAGGCGGGCTGTCCACCTCAGCCCTGGATGAACTGTTCAGCGTCGGGGTTGAGGATGTCGACTCCGCGGGGACGGACGCCCAGCAGGCCGGGCTGGGGTGGCGGACCCGTGTGGGCTTTGCTATCACGGCGTCAGGGAAGCTGGGCATGCACGCCCACCGTTCGCACACCATCTTGCCGATCCAGGAGATGCCGCTGGCCGTGCCCGCCGTGGACGATCTGCGCCTGTGGGAGCTGGACTTCACCGGCATCGAGCGGATCGAGGTGGCGGCGCCCGCCAACGGGTCCGGCGTTTTGGTGTTGCTGGCACCCGTCCACAGCTTGAGCGAAAAGGCGGCAGGCCAGGCCCTAAAGCGGGTTGCACGCGCCCTGGCAACACGGGAAGTGCCCCCGTCGGTGGCACGCTGGAACCCGGAAAACAGCGAGATCGAGGTCATCAACGGCCGCGGCTGGGTCAAGGAAACCACCGACGACCACGAGTTCCGGGTCACCGGTGACGGTTTCTGGCAGATTCACCGCAACGCACCCAAGGTGCTCGCCGACGCGGCACTGGGCTACCTCTTGTCCGGCGGCTACCTGAACGACGGCGCCGACGTGGCAGACCTGTACGCCGGGGCCGGACTGTTCACCGCCCCCCTGGCCGACGCAGTGGGTCCCGATGGCAGCGTCCTGTCGGTTGAAGGCTCACCGGGCACCAGCCGGGACGCCCGCAAGAACTTGCATGCAAGCGCCCACGTGGAAATCCTGCAGGGCAGGGTGGAAAAGATCCTGGGCACACAGTCCCGCGCTTCACAATCGGTTGGTGGACAGCGCCGCCGCTTCGACGCCGTCGTGCTTGACCCGCCGCGCGCAGGTGCCGGCAAGGACGTCGTGCGGGCCCTGGTGGCCACACAGCCGAACGCCATCGCCTACGTCTCCTGTGATCCGGCAGCGTTTGCCCGGGACGTGAAGTACTTTGCCAACGCCGGCTGGCAGGTGGAAAAGCTGCGTGCCTTTGACCTGTACCCGCACACCCACCATGTCGAGACCGTTGCCCTGCTGACCCCCGCAGCCAAGCAACACTAGCCAAGCAACACTAGCCAAGCCACAAGCAGGAGCAGTCCCTTGAACGGTCGCGCCGAACAGGACAAACCCAGAGTGCGGGACTTGACGCGCAACAAGCCCAAAGGAACCGTCTTGGCCGAGCGGCGGGACGAACACAGGCGCGCCGCCATGGCGCACGCCCGGTCGGCTCTGGCACCAGTGGATGAGGTGGTGCTTGAACGCGACGGGCTGAACACAGTCCAGGTGAGGGAACGCCGTGCTGCGGAGCTGAGCAACGCCGTCGCGCATGAGAGCAGCCGCAGCATTTGGGCCATCGTGCGATCAAACGTCTTTACCTTGTTCAACGGAGTTTTGGGCAGCGCCTTGGTGCTGGTGCTGTTGGTGGGGGACCCGCGCGACGCCCTGTTCGGCTTCATCGTGCTGGCCAACGCAGCCATTGGCGTGGTGCAGGAGTACCGGGCCAAGCGCACCCTGGACAGATTGGCGGTGCTCCATGCCCCCAAGGCGCGGGTGCGCCGCGGCGGTGCCGAGGTGGACGTGGCCGTGGGTGAGGTGCTCTATGACGAGGTCTTGTTGTTGCGCACGGGGGACCAGATTCCAGCTGACGCCATCATTTTGAAGGCTGAGGCGTTGGAGATCGATGAGTCATTGTTGACGGGGGAGTCGGACCCGGTCAACAAGGGCCCTGGCGACACGGCACTGTCGGGGTCAGCGGTGGTCGCCGGTTACGGGGAGGCCAGGGTGCACCGGGTCGGTGCGGAGTCCTACGCCAGCGGCCTGACGGCCGAGGCGCGGAGGTTCTCGCTGGTCAACTCCGAAATCCGTAACTCCATCAACCGCATCATCATGTATATTGCCTGGGCCCTGATCCCGATCATCTTGTTGGTCATCAACGGCCAGATGAGCGCCCATGGCGGCTGGGGGGCGTCCATCGCCTCCGGCCAGTGGCGCACCGCCGTCATCAGCGCTATCGCCAGCATTGTCGCCATGATCCCCGAGGGGCTAGTGCTGCTGACCAGCATCTCCTTCGGCATGGCCGCCATGACCCTGGCCCGGCGCAATGTGCTGGTTCAGGAACTTCCCGCGGTGGAGGGTCTGGCCCGGGTGGACATGGTCTGCCTGGACAAGACCGGCACGCTCACCGAGGGACGGATGGAATTGGCGTCGACCACCGTGTTGGGGCCGGTGCCGGGCTGGGAACAGGTCCTGGCATGGTCTGCGGCCCACCCCAACGCCAATGCCACGGCCGCCGCCATGGGCAGCCTTTACACGGCACAGCCGGCCGGTGACGCCGCGGAGGTGGTGCCTTTTAGCAGCGCCCGCAAATACAGTGCCGTCACCTTCGCCGCGGACTTGTTGGCGCCCTCCTCAGAGGCAGGCACGTGGGTGCTGGGTGCCCCCGACGTCGTCCTAGCCGCGGAAGGCGCCCACGAGGCCCGCAGCCCGGCCGTGCAGGCCGCGCTGGCGGCCTCCCATGAGGCGGCAGGGCACGGGCTGCGCGCCGTCGTACTGGCGCACCGGCCGGCGTCGTCGGAGCCTGCAGAAAGCCTCGGGGACGGCGGGTTCGCCCTTGACGGGCTGACCCCCGTGGCCCTGTTGTCTTTCCGTGAGAAGGTGCGCCCGGATGCCGGCGCCACCTTGGCGTACTTCCGCGATCAGGGCGTGTCGCTGAAGATCATCTCGGGGGACAACCCCCGCACCGTGGCGGCCGTGGCCCGCGACGTTGGTTTTGAGTTTGACGGCGACGGCTATGACGCACGCAATCTGCCCGATGACCCGGCGGCTTTGGCCGAGGTTTTGGGGCGCGAGAGCGTTTTGGGGCGCGTCACACCGGAGCAAAAAAAGGCGATTGTGCTGGCTTTGCAAAGCCGCGGCCACGTGGTGGCGATGACCGGCGACGGAGTCAACGACGCATTGGCGCTCAAGCACGCCGACATTGGGATCGCCATGGGCAGCGGCGCGGCGGCCACCAAGGCGGTGTCGCGGTTGGTGCTCCTGGATGGCCAGTTCTCGCACCTGCCATCCGTGGTGGCTGAAGGGCGCCGGGTCATCGCCAATGTGGAGCGGGTGGCGAACTTGTTCCTGACGAAAACCTCGTATGCCATCATTATTTCCATCGTCATTGGCCTGCTGATGTGGCAGTACCCGTTCCTGCCGCGTCAGCTCTCCGTTGTGAGCTCCATGACAATCGGCATCCCCGCGTTCTTCCTGGCACTGCTGCCCAATGCCCGGCGCTACCAGCCCGGATTCCTGCGTCGGGCGCTGATGTTCTCGATCCCGGCCGGTGTGATCCTCTCGGCGTGCATCATGAGCGTCTACTGGTTCGCCAGGACGTACCCGGACCCGCTCCTGACGCAGGAGCAGACCATCACATCGGCCCAGACCGCAACCACCATGACGGTCCTGCTCGTGGCCTTGTGGGTGTTGGGCGCCCTGGCCCGCCCCTTCGATATCTGGCGTTCCTTGTTGGTCGGCGCCATAGTGGCCGGATTGGTGTTGATCATGGCGGTGCCGTTCTCCCGAAATTTCTTTGCCCTCGATATTCCGTCTGGAACGCTGTTAGCGGCTACGATGGGCGTAACAATCGCAGGGTGCCTGGCGATCGAGCTGCTCTACCGTTTCCTGAAGAGGCGCGGAGCGGTCTCCGAGCGCGAGTAAGGCGTGCCTAACTGGCATGTGCGCCGTTGCGTGACAAAGATAAAAGCAGTGGCGAGAGGAGTCCATCGATGACTAATGTGGACAGTTTTGGTTCCAAAGGCGTACTTAATGTTGCCGGGACCGAATACGAGATTTTCCGACTGAACTCGGTTGAAGGCGCGAAGAGCCTTCCGTTCAGCCTCAAGGTATTGCTTGAGAACCTGCTGCGCACCGAAGATGGTGCGAATATTACGGCCGACCACGTGCGTGCGTTGGCAGCTTGGGATCCCAACGCGGAGCCCGACACCGAGATTCAGTTCACCCCGGCCCGCGTCATCATGCAGGACTTCACAGGAGTCCCTTGCATCGTTGACCTGGCCACCATGCGTGAAGCCGTCAAGGAACTCGGCGGAGACCCCACTAGGGTCAACCCGTTGGCTCCGGCCGAGATGGTCATCGACCACTCGGTGCAGATTGACGTGTTCGGCAACTCCGACGCCGTCGAACGGAACATGGAGATCGAATACCAGCGCAATGGTGAGCGGTACCAGTTCCTGCGCTGGGGCCAGACTGCGTTCGAAGACTTCAAGGTTGTCCCCCCGGGCATGGGGATCGTACACCAGGTCAATATTGAGTACCTGGCCCGCACCGTCATGACCCGTATGGTCGACGGCGTCTTGCGCGCCTACCCTGACACGCTGGTCGGCACCGACTCCCACACCACCATGGTCAACGGCCTGGGCGTGCTGGGTTGGGGTGTTGGCGGCATCGAGGCCGAGGCCGCCATGTTGGGCCAGCCGGTTTCCATGCTGATCCCGCGCGTTGTCGGCTTCAAGCTGACCGGGTCCATCCCGGCCGGTGCCACCGCGACCGACGTCGTGCTGACCATCACCGAGCAGCTGCGCAAGCACGGCGTTGTTGGTAAGTTTGTGGAATTCTATGGCGAAGGTGTTGCCGGTGTGCCGTTGGCCAACCGTGCAACCATCGGCAACATGAGCCCGGAGTTCGGCTCCACGGCTGCCATGTTCCCGATCGATGATGTCACCATCGACTACCTGCGCCTGACAGGTCGCTCCGAGGAGCAGCTTGCCCTGGTGGAGGCCTACGCGAAGGAACAGGGCCTGTGGCATGATCCCTCCGTGGAAATCAAGTTCTCCGAGTACCTCGAGCTTGACCTCTCCACCGTGGTCCCCTCGATCTCCGGCCCGAAGCGTCCCCAGGACCGCATCGAGCTCACGAACGCGAAGCCGCAGTTCCGCTCGGATCTGAAGAACTATGTTGCAGCGGAGGTCAATGCCGAGGGCAACACGGTTGATGAGTCCTTGGAAGAGTCCTTTCCGGCCTCCGATGCACCGTCCTTCACGCACCCCGGTGGTCACACCCACGACACCGATCGCGCAGTGGCGTCCGCTGCTACCGGTGCCAACGGACGCACGTCCAACCCGATCCATGTGAAGAACGAATCCGGTGTTCAGTTCGAGCTCGATCACGGCGCGGTTTCCATCGCCTCGATCACCTCGTGCACTAACACCTCCAACCCTTCCGTGATGCTCGCCGCGGCTGTTCTGGCCCGCAACGCCGTCAATAAGGGCCTATCCTCCAAGCCCTGGGTCAAGACCAGTGTTGCGCCCGGCTCCAAGGTAGTCACCGACTACTACGAGAAGTCCGGCCTGGTTCCGTTCCTAGAGAAGCTGGGTTTCTACACGGTTGGTTACGGCTGTGCCACGTGCATCGGCAACTCCGGCCCGCTGGACACCGAGATCTCCGCCGCGATCGCCGAGAACGACCTGTCAGTGACGGCAGTTCTCTCCGGTAACCGCAACTTTGAGGGCCGCATCAACCCGGACGTGAAGATGAACTACCTGGCCTCACCGCCGTTGGTCATCGCCTACGCCCTGGCTGGCACCATGGACTTTGACTTTGAAACTGATGCCCTGGGCCAGGACGACGCCGGCAACGACGTGTTCCTTGCCGACATCTGGCCGAACCCGGTGGAGGTCCAGGAAGTCATGGACGCCTCGATTGACCGCGAGATGTTCACGAACTCCTACGCCACCATCTTTGATGGGGACGATCGCTGGAAGTCGCTGGAAACCCCCGAAGGCAACACCTTCGAATGGGACCCCAAGTCCACCTATGTTCGCAAGCCCCCATACTTTGAGGGAATGAAGGCGCAAGCCGATCCCGTCACCGACATTGCCGGTGCCCGGGTTCTGCTCAAGCTCGGCGATTCGGTCACCACCGACCACATCAGCCCCGCCGGTTCGTTCAAGTCCGAGACGCCCGCAGGCCAGTACCTGCTGGCCAACGGTGTTGAGCGCAAGGACTTCAACTCCTACGGTTCACGCCGCGGAAACCACGAGGTCATGATCCGCGGCACCTTCGCGAACATCCGCATCCGCAACCAGATCCTGGACAACGTTGAAGGTGGCTTCACCCGCGACTTCACCCAGGCCGGCGGCCCGCAGGCTTACGTCTACGACGCCTCCGTCAACTACCAGAGCGCCGGCATCCCGCTGGTTGTCCTGGCAGGCAAGGAATACGGTTCCGGTTCATCCCGTGACTGGGCGGCCAAGGGCACGGCGCTGTTGGGTGTGAAGGCGGTTGTGGCTGAAAGCTACGAGCGCATCCACCGCTCCAACCTGATCGGTATGGGCGTGCTGCCGCTGCAGTACCCGGCCGGCCAGAACGCCGCATCATTGGGCTTGACCGGCACCGAGACGTTCGCAGTCGAAGGCGTCACCGAGCTGAACGAGGGCACCACGCCGAAGACGCTCAAGGTCACCGCAGTGTCAGAAGATGGCACCATCGTGAGCTTCGATGCCGTTCTGCGCATCGACACCCCCGGTGAGGCAGACTACTACCGCAACGGTGGCATCCTGCAGTACGTGCTCCGTCAGATCACCGCCAAGGCATAGCTAAGGCATGGTCCCCACCCGCCGGCCCAAAAATCGCTGACACGATTTTTGGGAACCTGGCGGGAGTGGGCTCAGTAGTTATTTGACCTTGAGGGCGGGTATCCGGAACACCGGGTGCCCGCCCTTATTGCTCTAACTTAGTGCCGGTGTCCGGGGAAGGGGCCAGGAGGAGATATTGTTAGACGTTGATAGTTGACCCAGGGAGGTACCAATGGGACTGTTGGAAACCATCGCGCATCCGCGGGATCTCAGTAAGCTCAGTGACGGACAAATGCTCACGCTGGCACAGGAGATCAGGGCGTTCTTGATCAGCAATGTTTCACAGACCGGCGGGCACCTTGGCCCGAACTTGGGTGTGGTGGAGTTGACGCTGGCCATCCACCGCGTCTTTGACTCCCCGCGGGACAGCATCATTTTTGACACCGGGCACCAGTCCTACGTCCACAAACTGGTGACCGGGCGGCAAGACTTCTCCACGCTTCGCCAGCAAGGAGGCATGTCGGGGTATCCGAGCCGTGCCGAATCCGAACACGACATTGTGGAAAGCTCCCACGCCTCCTCCTCGCTGTCATGGGCGGACGGAATCTCCCGGGCCCGCCAGCTTACCGGCGAAGGGGAACGATACGTTGTCGCCGTGATCGGCGACGGCGCCCTCACCGGCGGCATGACCTGGGAAGCCCTGAACAACATTGCCGCGGACAAGAACCGCCGTGTGGTGATCGTTGTCAACGATAACGGCCGCTCCTATGCACCCACCGTGGGCGGTGTGGCCGACTACCTGGCATCGCTGCGTCCGGCCATCGACCATGTGCGCACCCACAAAAAGTATGAGGCCTCCATGTCCTGGGGCAAGAAGCTGCTTCAGGACGGCAACGCCGCCGGCCAGTTCGTGTACAAGGGCCTGCACGCCGCCAAAAAAGGTGTCAAAGACTGGTGGGCACCGCAGGGACTCTTCGATGACCTCGGGCTGAAGTATGTTGGCCCCGTTGACGGACACGACGAAAAAGCCATGGAAACTGCGCTACAGCTGGCCAAAAATTATGGCGGACCCGTGATCGTGCACGCCTTCACTGAAAAGGGTCGCGGCTACGCGCCGGCCCGCGCTCATGAAGGGGACCAGTTCCACGCCGTCGGGGTCATCAACCCGGAGACCGGCAAGTCCGTGGAAACGCCCAGCGGCAAGTCCTGGACGGGCGTGTTTGGCGATGAGATCGCCGCGATAGCCCAGGAACGTCCCGACATCGTGGGCATCACGGGAGCCATGTTGATCCCCGTGGGCCTGGCTAAATTTGCCGACAAGTTCCCTGAGAGGGTCATTGACGTTGGTATTGCCGAACAGCACGCTCTGACTATGGCGGCGGGTCTGGCCTTTGGTGGACTGCACCCCGTTGTGGCCATCTACGCCACGTTCCTGAACAGGGGATTCGACCAGTTGCTGATGGATGTGGCCTTGCACAAGGCCGGAGTGACAATCGTCCTTGACCGTGCAGGGGTCACCGGCCCCGACGGTGCCAGCCATCATGGCATGTGGGATCTGTCCATGTTGCAAATAGTTCCCGGCCTGCATCTGGCCGCCCCCCGCGACGCCGTGCGGCTTCGTGAGGAATTGCGCGAGGCGGTGGCCATTTCCGACGCCCCCAGTGTCATCAGGTATTCCAAGGGCACAGTGGGGCCGGAGATCAAGGCCCTTGAACGCTTGTACGACGGCGTCGACGTTCTGGCGCGCACCGCCCACGACATGCCCGGGGCTGGCACGGACCCGCAGACCGATGTCTTAATTGTCAGTGTCGGTGCCATGAGTGAGATAGCACTGGATGTGGCCGAACGCATCAGCGCCCAGGGCATCACCTCCACCGTGGTGGATCCGCGCTGGGTCATGCCGGTCCCGAAGTCCATTGTGCAGTTGGCGTCCGGGCACCGCATTGTCATTGTCATCGAGGACGGCGTGCGGGCTGGTGGTGTCGGGTCACGGATCCGCCAAGAGCTGCGGGCAGCGGGCGTTGACACCGCCCTGAACGAGGTGGGCTTGCCCGTGGAGTTCCTTGACCACGGCAGCCGCGCGGAAGTGCTGGAGCGGGTGGGCCTGACAGCCCAGCGGGTGGCACAGGATGTGGTGGAACAGGTTTTGGGCACCAAGGTGCCGTTCGCCCGACCACTGCCCGGGCAGCCGGCGCCGCGTACAGGGCAGATGCCCATCCTGTGAGCGTATTTCCGCCGGCAGTGCACGCTGCGACGCTGGAGACTTTGCTCCCACAGCTTGGGGAACTGATCGTTGCCCGCAACCGCAAGTACAACGGAGACGCCCACTGGGTGGTCCCCGGAAGGTACCTGGGGCGGGACAATTATGGGCATTGGGTGTTCCAAGGTTCCGGCGAGTTCATCTCCCGCCCAGGCACCGCACTGTACACCGCCTCGGACGCCACGTTGCTGATTCCCCACGAGGGCGACTGGGTGGCGACATTTTTCGACAGAACCCACCCGTCCGGCGTCGAACTCTATATTGATCTGGCAACAGAATTCTCGTGGCAGCGCATCCAACCTGCCGCGGTGGAGTTCCACATGGTCGACATGGACTTGGATGTCATCCGTACCGCTGAGCGTGGGTTGTTTGTTGACGACCAAGACGAATTTGCCGCGCACCGCGTGCTGATGGATTACCCGGCCGAGCTGTGCACCCGCATGGAATCGACCACTGCCGCCCTGATGGACGCCGTCGCGTCCCGCCAGGCACCATTTGACGGTCGCGACGCGGCCTGGTTAACCCTAGGAAGATCACTGCCATGAGCCAGACACAGCAGATAACTGACAGCACCGCGGATGCGAACATTGTGCGCCTGTACAAGACAGGCGAGGACGGAGTCCTGGTTTTTCGTGAAGCTTGGGTTGACGCCGAGGATGGTTCCGAGGGCGGGGCAGGGGAGCAAGAGATTCACTTTGTTCTCAACCATGGACCTGTGGGGCAGCAAAGCACCTCGAAAGATACGCTCGTGGCAACAGAGGAAGAGGCTCGCGGACTGCTGGCCGGCTTCGCCGCACAGTGCCTTGAGGACGGCTATGTCGATTTGGCACGCGAGGAGCAGTTTTCGGTGGTTGCCCAGTTCGCTATGAAGAACGACCGCGTCACCGACAGGGACAAGTACCTGGAGGAAAAGGCCCGCGAAGCCCTCATAGCGCATCTGGCCTGGCGCGGCAGCGGAGTGGTGGAGAAGACCGAGTTCGTTGCCGGCGCGCATGGCACCGGAAAGTTGAACATCTACATTCTGGCCCCCGACGCTGCCCGTGCCGTGGCCAACATCAAGGTGTGCATCCGTGAAGAGAAGCTGGACTTCACGAAGCTGAGCATCGGCGTGGCCCCCGCCAATGACCTGGCAGCCATCAAGGGAAAGTTCACCCCCACAGGCACCACCGTCTTCGCCCTCTAAGAAGTGTCAGTCAGGCGCGTTCCTTGTAGGCATGGAGAACTTGATCCTCTACCGAAGTTGAGGAATGGGATTCTTGTTCCGCTGCGGCTTGGGTCTTCTTGCACTCCTGGTACGCGTTGATTGCCAGAGGTGCTGCCGTCCATGCCAAGATGACGAACTTCTCCCACAAGGGCACCTCGAGGACGCAGACGAAGACGGCGGCGGCCACAAAGATGGCCAGGTAGATGTAGCGCTAGAACTTCATGAGTGGAACCTACCAGCTTTAGGTCCGAACATGGGGCCGTCTTGTATTCGCTATTGTGGAAGCATGACTGAATACCGCCAAGTGGGCACCTCCGGACTGACCGTCTCAACCGTGGGGCTGGGGTGCAACAACCTCGGCCGCGGCGGGACGGCGACACAAACGCAGGAGGGCAGTGACGCCGTCGTCCATGCCGCCCTAGACTGCGGCATCACGCACTTTGATGTGGCAGACGTTTATGGGATGACCCCCGGGCTCAGCGAAACGATCCTGGGCAAGGCGCTGGGGGCACACCGCGAGGAGGTTATCGTGGCCACCAAGTTTGGCATGGACGCCCAAGGCGCCAACGGTGTGGACTGGGGTGGGCGCGGCTCACGGAAGTACATCCTGCAGTCTGTCGAGGCGTCGCTGCGCCGGTTAAACACCGACTATTTGGACCTGTTTTACTATCACACACCAGATCAGCGCACGCCCATGGCGGAGACGCTTTCGGCACTGGATGACCTGGTCCGTGCCGGCAAGGTGCGTTATATTGGACAGTCCAATCTTGCTGGCTGGCAGATCGCCGACGCCGAACACACGGCCCGGGCCCTGGGAACCGAACGTTTTGTGGCCAGCCAGAACCACTACAACCTCCTTGATCGTCGCGCAGAGCTTGAAGTGACACCGGCCGCCGAGGCATACGGATTGGGTGTTATGCCATACTTCCCCCTCGCCAACGGCCTGCTGACCGGCAAGTACCGCGGCGGGGTGGTGCCGGAGGGCAGCAGGCTCTCACACACCCGCCAGCACATGGTGGCAGCCGCCGAACAGGACCAGTTCACCGCGTTTGGTGCCTTCGCCGCGGCGCGCGGACTCACGGAAGTCCAGGTGGCGTTCTCCTGGTTGGCGACGCAACCGTCGGTGGCCAGCGTGATCGCCGGTGCCACCAAACCAGAGCAGGTGCGCCAGAACGCGGGGGCCGCCAGCTGGAAGCCCACCCTGGAGGATCTGGCCGAGCTGGATGAGATCTTCCCGCCGACTCCTAAGGTCGCTTTGTTCTAACGCCCTGGATCCTGCGTTTCGCAGAATCAGATGCTGACGGTGATCCATTCGCCGTCGATGGCTGCTGCGTAGCGCGGCAGCGGCGCCTTGGCCGGGCCGGACACCACTGTTCCGTCGCTGCCCTTGAAGACTGAACTGTGGCAGGGGCACTTGAAGTCGGCGCCGTTGGGGGCTACCTGGCAGCCGGCATGCGTGCACACGTCGCTGTAGGCCAGGACCGTGGCCTCATTGGGGCGGAAGATCACCACATTGACGTCGTTGGCAACGCCCTTGGCCGTGGCGCCCACGGGAACATCGGACAATTTGCCAACCCGGACCGGGGTTCCCGTCGAAGGGATGGCTTCTGGTGTTTTGCCTGCGCTTATTTGCGCCGGCCCAGCGGGTGCGCAGCCGGCCAGGGCCAGGGCGCACGCGGCGCCGGAGGCTGCGGTGCTCACTCGAAGGACGTTGCGGCGGGTCAGGGAAGATTCAACGGTCATGGCTACATACTCCCAGAACGTAGCGTGGGAAAGCGAAACGGGAGCACAGCCGGGCAGCGGGAGCGCGAACGTACAGCAGTTGTTGGTATGCCCCGTAAACATCAACAACTGCTGTACGTTCGAGCCCGCCGTGGCGGCTAGACCACCGGGTGGAAGCGCTTCCCGTTGACCCGCTCGGAGGCGCCCACCCGGTCGAGGTAGGGGGTGATGCCGCCCAGGTGCATGGGCCAGCCGGCACCCAAGATCATGCACAGGTCGATGTCCTCCGGTCCGGACACCACACCCTCCTCGAGCATGAGGCCAATCTCCTGCGCCAGTGCATCCTGGGTCTTGGAGAGCAGTTCCTCACTCGTGGACGGGGTGTTGCCAAAGCGCAGCAAGGACAGGGTCTCCTCGGGAATGAACTGTGAGCCGTCCGCGGCGGTGGCCCACAGCCCCTTCTTGCCGCCGTCGATCAGTGCCTGGATGTTGGCAGAAACAGCCACCCTGTCACCGAAGGTGGCGTGCATCGACTCGGTGACGTGCTGGGCCACCGGCAGGCCCACCATGGCCAGCAGCGTGAACGGTGTCATGGGCAGGCCCATGGGGCGCAGCGCCTTGTCGGCAACAGCAGCGTCGGTGCCTTCGTCGAACGCGCGGGACACTTCGGCCATGAGGCGCAACAACACCCGGTTCACCACAAAAGCGGTGGCGTCCTTGACCAGCACCGCCGTCTTGCGTAGCGTCTTGGCCGTGGCAAACGCGGTGGCCAGGACGGCGTCGTCGGTGTTCGGTGCCCGCACAATCTCCAGCAGCGGCATGACGGCCACGGGGTTGAAGAAATGGAAGCCCACCACGCGCTCGGGGTGCACCAGGTCCTCGGCCATGGCCGTGACGGACAGCGAGGAGGTGTTGGTGGCCAGGATGCATTCGGGTGAAACGATCGCCTCCACCTCGGCAAAGACAGCCTTCTTCACGTTGAGTTCCTCAAACACGGCTTCGATCACGAAGTCGGCGTCGGCAAACGCTTGCTTCGAGACGGAACCGGTCACCAGCGCCTTGGTGCGGTTGGCGGCATCCTGGCTGATCCGGCCTTTGGCGAGCAGCTTGTCCACCTCGCCGTGCACGTAGCCCACGCCCTTGTCCACGCGTGCCGCATCGATGTCCGTCATGACCACGGGCACCTTGAGCTGGCGGGCGAACAGCAACGCGAACTGCCCCGCCATCAGGCCAGCCCCCACCACGCCAACTTTCGTCACGGGCCGGGCCAGCTTGGGATCGGGCGCGCCAGCCGGTCGCTTGGCCCGCTTCTGCACCAGGTCCAGGAATGCGTAGACGGTGTCCTTGAACTGAGGCGTCTGCATCAAGTCAGCCAGCGCCTCATCCTCGGCGGCAAACGACTGTGCGCGGGTGAAGTGCTTGCCCTTTTCCAGAAGCTCGATCACGCGTGCCGGTGCGGGCGCTGCGTTGGAGGTCTTGGCCTCCACAAACGTCTTGGCATGGGCGACGGCGGCGTCCCAGGCTGCGCTGTTCTCCTCGCTGAGCGGCTCGGCGACGGCGTTGGCCCGGGTCACCTTTTCGGCGCCCGCCAGGACGCGTGCGGCCCACTTCACGGACTGTTCCACAAAATCCGCAGGTTCGAACAAGGCGTCGGCGATGCCCAGCTTGAACGCGGCCGGGCCGCTGAGGGTCCGGTTGTTGGAGAGGGCATTCTCCAGCATGACCTTCACCGCATTGGCCGGTCCGATCAGTCGGGGGAGCAGGTAGACCCCGCCCCAGCCCGGGACCAGGCCCAGGAACGCCTCGGGCAAGGCCAGCGCGCCTGCCCCCGTGGATACCGTGCGGTAGGTGGCGTTCAGGGCGATCTCCAGGCCGCCGCCCAGCGCCAGGCCGTTGATGAACACAAAGCTGGGCACGCCCAGATCATTTAGTGTGGAGTAGACGTCGTGGCCCAGCTGGGCCATCCACAGCCCGGCGTCCCTGTCCTTGAGGCCCTTCACGGCGGACAGGTCGGCGCCGGCGGCCAGGAAGAACGGCTTGCCGGTGACCCCGACGCCGGCGATCTCGCCCCGTGCCGCACGCTCTCGCTGGGTTTCCAGTACGGTGCCCAATTCAATGAGCGTGTTCGGGCCCAAGGTGCTGGGTCGGCGGTGGTCAAGGCCGTTGTCGAGCGTGACCAGGGCGAAAGTGCCTGCGCTCGGGGCGCCGTCGACGCCGGGAAGGGCAATGTCCTGCACATAGGAGTGCGTCACCACCTCGTCGGGGAACAAGGCGGCGAGCTTTTGAAAGTCCTGGGCGCTCATGTGGCGCTCCCCTCGGTGTTTGCGGCGGTCGAGCTTGGCGAGACCTGGGTCTGGGCGGGCTCGATGATCTCGAAGTGCGGGTTTTCCCAGATCACGGTGGCACCCATGCCCAGGCCGATGCACATGGTGGTGATGCCGTACCGGACGGCGGGGTCTTCCTGGAACTGGCGGGCCAGCTGGTTCATGAGCCGCACGCCGGAGGAGGCCAGGGGGTGGCCCACGGCGATGGCGCCGCCGTAGCGGTTGACGCGGGGGTCATCGTCCGCGATGCCGAAGTGATCAAGGAAGGACAGCACCTGGACGGCGAAGGCCTCGTTGATTTCAAAGAGGCCAATGTCCTCGATGGACAGGCTGGCGAGCTTGAGTGCCTTCTCAGTGGCCGGGACGGGGCCAATACCCATGATCTCCGGTGCGACGCCGGCAAACGCGTATGTGACAAGGCGCATCTTGACCGGGAGGCCCAGCTCGGCGGCGGCCTCTGCGGAGGCCAACAGCGCCACCGTGGCGCCGTCGTTTAGGCCGGCGGCGTTGCCTGCTGTGACACGCCCGTGTGCGCGGAACGGGGTGCGCAGGCCTGCCAGGTCCTCCAGCGTGGTGCTAGGTCTCGGGGGCTCATCTACCGTATTGATGCTCCAGCCCTGTTCGGGCTTGAGGGTGGCGACGGGCACCAGGTCGGGTTGGATTTGGTCCTTGGCGTACGCGGCGGCAAGTTTTTGCTGGCTGGCCAGGGCGTACGCGTCGGTGCGGTCCTTGGTAATGGCAGGGAACCTGTCGTGCAGGTTCTCGGCCGTGTTGCCCATATTCAGGGCGGCAGGGTCAACGATGCGTTCGGACATGAAGCGCGGGTTCGGGTCGGCCCCGGATCCCATGGGGTGGTGGCCCATGTGCTCCACGCCGCCGGCGATCACCACGTCGTAGGCGCCAAAGCCGATACCCGAGGCGGTGGTGGTCACGGCCGTCATGGCGCCGGCGCACATCCGATCGATGGCGAAACCGGGGACGGATGCAGGGAGCCCGGCCAGCAGTGCCGCCGTGCGCCCGATGGTCAGGCCCTGGTCGCCGGTCTGTGTCGTGGCGGCAATGGCCACCTCGTCAACGCGGGCCGGGGGAAGGGAGGGGTTGCGGCGCATCAGTTCGCGGATGCACTTGACCACCAGGTCGTCGGCGCGGGTGGAGGCGTAGATGCCTTTTTCACCGGCCCGTCCAAAGGGGGTCCTGACGCCGTCAACAAAGACGACGTCCCTAATCTGCCGGGTTTGGCTCACCTGTAGCTCCTTGAGTGCACATAACAGAGGACGCCGTACCCCTAGACGCGCGGGGACGACTGTGTCACACATCATGTTACTTGTCAGTAACTTAGAGGTCAAAGTGGTGGCCGGCGCAGCATCGCCGTCCGGGCGGTGTCAGGCGGCCGTCTCGCCCCCCCGCGGCTCCTTCGGCGGCAGCGGATCGGGGTTGGCCAGGGACTGCACCAGCATTGGCGCCGTCTTCTCAATCTGCCACCGGCGTGCGCCGAGCCCGGTAAGTGCTGCCGTCACCGTTTCTTCGGTGATAGGCGACGGCGGTCGCCAGCAGATCCGGCGCAGAAAGTCCGGGGTGAGGATGTTCTCGGCGGGAATGTGCAGCTCGTCGGAGATCGCTGCCAGGCGTGGGCGGGCCGTGGCGTACCGTTCGGCCGCCTCAAGATCGCGCTCTGCCCACACGCGTGGGGGTGGCGGGGTGTTGTTGGAGACCTGTAGCGGTGGCAGGTCGGTGCTGTTCTTCGCCATGTGGAGGGCATGCAGCCACTTCGGGGCGTCACGCTTGGCGGCGCGGCCATGGAAGCCCGGCAGCCCCAGCAAGGCCGGCACCGTGGTGGGCATGCCTTTGGCGGCGGCGATGATGGCCGTGTCGGGAATGAGCCGTGTGGGGGCAATGTCGCGGAGCTCGGCCAGTTTTTCCCGGGTTTGCCACAGTTCGCGAACGGCTGCCAGCTGGACCCGGTTGCGGATGGTGTGCGAGCCCGAGGTGCGCCGCCACGGGTCAACACGTGGGGCGGGCACGCCGGCGTCGATCAGGTGTTGGAACTCCTGGGCGGCATAGTCCAGCTTCCCGTCAGCCTCCAACAGTGCCAGCAACTCCTCCTCGAGCTCGGCCAGGACTTCCACGTCCAGGGCGGCGTAGCGAAGCCACGGCTCGGGAAGCGGCCGTTTGGACCAGTCTGCCGCTGAATGTTCCTTGGCCAGGTGATACCCCAGCAAGGACTCGACGACGGCGCCCAACCCCACCCTGGGCAGGCCCGCCAGTCGGGCCGCCAGCTCCGTGTCAAAGAGTTTGTCCGGCCACATGCCCACTCCTGCCAGGCAGGGCAGGTCTTGGCTGGCGGCGTGCAAAATCCACTCAACCCCGCTCAGGGCGTCATTGATGATGCCCAGGTTCTCAAACGCTTCGGGATCGATCAGCCAGGTGCCCGCACCTTCACGGCGAATCTGCACCAGCATGGCGCGCTGGCCGTAACGGAACCCGGAGGCCCGTTCGGTGTCCACGCCGGCGGGCCCGTGGCCGGCAGCAAGGGCGGCCGCACAACGTCGCAACTCCGCGGGGGTGGAGACGACCTCGGGAATACCGTCCCGCGGCATGGTCAATTCAACCAACTCAGGCAGATCGTCAAGCTCGACGCGGACGCCGTCAATGACCACGGAGGTCAGCGGTGGCGGGGCAAGATCAACAGTTGACGCATGGCCCGAGGCGGCGATGTTGTTCAAATCGGTGGACTTTTTGGCCCGGGTGCGGCTGTGTGCGGTGGATTCTGGGTTGATCATGATAAACCCAGTCTAGCGAAGCCTGCGGAGTGTGGGCCCCGCCGGCCAAAGCGCAGCATAGAAACGGGTCAGCTTAGAAACGGCGCCGCGCCGGGAGTAGGGTCACCCCGTCTGGCACGGGGGGCAGCCCCGCAAAGGTACACACCATCTGCGACCAGGCTTCCAGGTGGGCCTGGACGGCGGGGGAGGTAGGCGTCCACGAGGCCCGCAGCTCAATGTCTACCGCGTCATCACGGGCAGCCAGGGTGCCGTAACTTTCGGAGAGGATCCTGGTTGCCGTACCGCCGGCGGAGCGGTACTCCGCCTCGTGCTCGGCAAGGGCCTCCACCAGCCACGCCCACGCCACATTGCCGAGGAGGGAATCGTTGCCCATGTCCGGTTCGAGCTGGGCCCGGATGTAGGTGACGATGCGGAAAGTGCCCTCCCACAGGGCGGAACCGTTGGGGTCGTGGAGCAAGATGAAGCGGCCCGTGGCGAGTTCCTCACCGTCGAGAACCACCTCGGCGCCTAGGGCGACGCCAAACGGTGCCAGCCGGGTGGGGGCCGGGATCTCCTCCAGGGTCAGTTCGCTGCGGCTCCGCGTGGTGCGCAGGGACGAAAGCGCTGCCTGAAAGTCAGTGGGAAGCTGCGGAAGTTCTCTCACATTGGCAGATTATTGCGTCCCCACCAATTTCCGTGTGAGGCGCGCCGCACATGCCAAGGCGCGGCCGGTTTGGTGCCCAGTGTTTGGTGCTATGGGGTCAGTTCGGTGCGGATGGCCGCTACGAATGCGTCGATGTCGGCCGCGGAGGTGTCGAAGGAGCACATCCAGCGCACCTCTTGGGCCGCGGCGTTCCAGTCGTAGAACCGGAAGGATTCACGCAAACGCTCGGCGACGCCGTCGGGCAGGACGGCAAAGACGCCGTTGGACTCGGTGGCCTGTGTGGGCTTCACGCCGGGAATTGTTTGGACCGCGGCGCGCAGCTTGGCGGCCATGGCGTTGGCGTGCCCGGCCGACTTCAGCCACAAGTCATCGCTGAGCAGGGCCAAGAACTGGGCGGAGATGAAGCGCATCTTGGAGGACAGTTGCATGTTCATCTTGCGCAGGTAGATCAGGCCGTCGGCCGACGACGGGTTCAGCGCCACTACCGCCTCCCCGTACATCATCCCGTTCTTGGTGCCGCCAAAGGACAGTACGTCCACGCCGGCGTCGGAGGTGAACTCGCGCACCGGGACGTTCAGGAACGCTGCCGCGTTGGCTAGCCGGGCGCCGTCCATGTGTACTTTCATGCCCAAGGAGTGGGCATGCTCACAGATGGCACGCACCTCTGCGGGCGTGTAGCAGGTGCCTAGCTCCGTGGTCTGGGTGATGGAGACGGCCAGTGGCTGGGCACGGTGCTCGTCGCCAAAGCCCCAGGCCTCCTTATCGATCAGCTCAGGGGTCAGCTTGCCGTTGTCGGTGGGCACGGCAAGCAGCTTCATGCCGCCCACCCGCTCCGGGGCGCCGTTTTCGTCGCAGTTGATGTGCGCGGTGGCAGCACACACCACAGCACCCCAGCGGGGCAGTAGCGACTGCAGGGCCGTCACATTCGCGCCGGTGCCATTGAAGACCGGGAACACATCCACCTTTTTGCCGAACAGCTCGGCCATGACCTGGTGCAGCCGGGCGGTGTAAACGTCCTCGCCATAGGCCACCTGGTGTCCGTCGTTGGCGGCGACCAGCGCGGCGAGCACCTCGGGGTGGACGCCTGAATAGTTGTCCGACGCGAAGCTGCGAACAGTTGCGTCGTGCAGGCGGGCGGGCGTGAAAACGGTGTCAGTCATGAAATAAAAAGCCTTCTCTAGGAAAGGATGAGGCGCGAGCCGTTGAGCCCAGCCGCCGGAGTGGAAAATAGCCTCACCACAGTGTCCCCCAGGGTGGACACGTCCGTGAAACCGGGGAACGTGCGCTCAGGTGATGCGGCGCGCATGGCCGGATCCACCAGCGCTTTAACCACCAGTACGACGGCGGCTGCCCGGCTTGCGCTGGTCCCCTCGCTGCTGGCCGCGGCATCACTGCTCGCTGTGCTGCTGGCCCCCGTGCTGCAAGCAACTGAGGCCAGCCCCTGGGCCAGGGCCCCCATCCAGGTCTCCGCCGCCGCCTTGACGGCCGCGTAGTTGGCATTGCCAAGGGTGGGTGCCGTGACGGCTGTGGAGGAGACAATGGCCATCCGGCCGGCCGCCGAGGCGGCGATGTCCTCGTAAAACGCCCGGGTGGTGTTGCGCAGCGTCGTCAGAACAGAACGGTGCAAAAAGTCCCAGTCCGCATCGGATTGCCCTGCCAGGCCCTTGCCGCCACGCCAGCCGCCCACCAGGTGGATCAGCCCGTCGACGCGGCCATGATCGGCGCGCACCTGCTCTGCCAAGGCTGCCACGGCAGCGTTGTCGGCCAGGTCGCAGGACAGGGGGAGGGCACCGCCGGTGAGGGCGGCCGCCGACCCGATGCGCCCGGCGTCGGACCCTACGGTCAGGACCCGGAAGCCTGCCTGGACGAGGGCGGTGGCTGTGGCGATGCCGGCGGCACTACTACCGCCGGCGATCACCACCAGCGGCGAGGTTGGGATGGTCATGGGATCTACACTACCCATCTATGAGGCGCTGATGCCGGTGATGCCGGTGGTCGATTCGATGACATCGCGCATCTTTTTGGACAGGGCTTCATAAAACATGGAGAGCGGGAATTCATCGTCCATGACCTGGTCGGTGACCTCGCGCAGGGGGGCCGTCAGCGGCAGCGCGTCCGGACCCTTCGCCCAGGTGGAGGCCGGATTCGGGGTCAAGGTGGCGGAGACCAGCTCGTAGGCGGCCAGCCAGTGGGCCAGTTTGGGCCTGTCGATGGAACGCCAGTACAGCTCTTCAATTTCGCGGCCCAGGGCGATCACGACGTCGGGTACCTCTGTCCAGTCGATCGTGAGCTTGGTGTCGGTCCAGTGCAGCACGTGGTGCTGGTGCAGCCAGGCGAAGAGCAGCTGGCCGCCCAGGCCGTCGTAGTTGCGCACGCGGGAGCCGGTGATGGCGAAGCGGAAGATCCGATCAAAAATGACCGCGTACTGGACCAGCTTGGCGTGTTTGCGGGCCTCGGGGGAGGCATTGGCGTCGTGCTCCACGGCCACCGACTCGCGGTAGGCGGTCAAATCGCAGCGCAGTTCCTCCAGCGAATACAGGAAGTACGGCATCCGTTGCTTGATCATGAAGGGGTCAAAAGGCAGGTCCCCGCGCATGTGCGTCCTGTCGTGGATCAGGTCCCACATGACAAAGGTTTCCTGGGTAAGTGCTTGGTTGTCGAGAAGTTCGAGCGCGTCCGCGGGCAACTCCAACCGGGTCACCTGGGCGGCCTCCTTGACCACGCGACGGAAGCGGGCGGCCTCGCGGTCCTGGAAGATGGCGCCCCAGGTGAAGGTGGGGGTGTCCCGGACGGCCACGCTCTCCGGGAACAGGACGGCTGAGTTGGTGTCATAGCCGGGGGTAAAGTCGATGAAGCGGAGCGGGACAAACAGCTTGTTGGAGTAGCTGCCTGCTTCCAGTTCGTCGATGAACTCGGGCCAGATGACCTCCACCAGGACGGCTTCGACAAAGCGGGAGGTGGAGCCGTTTTGGGTGTACATCGGGAACACCACCAAGTGGCCCAGACCGTTGACGCGATGTTCTTGAGGGTTGAACGCCAGGAGTGAGTCAAGGAAGTCGGGGACAGCCAGTCCGCCGTCTGCCCAGGTGGCAAAATCCGCCTGGGCCAGGCTCAGGTACTGTGCGTCGTGGGGGAAATGCGGCGCCAACTCGCCGATGCTGGCCGTGATGGTGGCAATGAGCTCCAAGGCGTGCGGATGGTCCGCCGCGTTGGGGACGGAGCCGTCCTTGGCTTGCAGTTCCTGCAAGCTGGTGGCTGCGTGCTTGAGCGCCAGCCAGGCCGGGTCTGTGACAAGGTCGCCGTAGTTGGCATGTGCCGTGGTGCCCGGGGTGTCCAGGGTGATGTTCATGGAAGTGGCTATCCTTTGCTGCTGTCCCATTGATATTTTTTCGAGCCTAGCAATGGAACAGTAAAACTAATGTGCCATATTCCCGAGCATTAGCAACTGTCGCCCTCGAGGCGTAAAGAAGGCGGCGCTGCCACAGCGCTGACCATGCTTGGATGATCGAACGAGTGGAGCGCCGCCTGAATGCCGTCAGAGGAACTGCGGGGCTACTTGGCGGTTTTACGGATCCTGCAATAGACGCAACGAGATCGAGTTGATGCAAAAACGCTCGTCAGTGGGGGTGTCGTATCCCTCACCCTTGAACAGGTGGCCCAGGTGCGAGTCACAGGCAGTGCAGCGAACCTCGATCCGTTCCATGCCCAAGGTCTTGTCATGGAGGTAGCGGACAGTGTCCTCGGCGAGAGGGGCAAAGAAGGACGGCCAGCCGCAGTGGGAGGAGAACTTTTCCCGTGAGGTGAACAACTCCGCGCCACACGCCCGACAGGCGTAAACACCCGAGGTGGCGGTGTCCCAGTACTCGCCGGTGAACGGCCGCTCCGTGCCAGCTTGGCGCAAAACAGCAAATTCTTCCGCCGTCAGTTCCTCACGCCATTGTTCATCGGTCTTGGACAGGGCACCTTCAGTAGAATTAGTCATACTGTTCACAACGCTCAGGAGTCGCCAATAAATCCCGAATCGGAGTATAGATGCAACACCGGCAGCCCCAGCTTCCTTTGGGCCTGGGTGGCCCAGTCCTGCCGGAACGTGTCAGCCAGGGCGTGCGGCCGGGTAACCACCACGGCTTGACGGGCACCTGAGTCGGTGACCGCGGCGGTCAAGGAGGCCACCGGATCGCCGTCGGCAACACGGCCGGTGACCTTGGCCCCCGCACCGGTGAGCACCGCCAATGAAGAGTCAAGAGTTTCCTGCGCCTCGGCCCGGATGGTGGCAGTGTCCGGCTTTTCGCGGAGCTCACGCAGAACTCCGGGCAGATCGAGCATTGTCAGCTGGTCGATCACGTCCACCAGCAAGTGGCGTTTGGTGTCGGCAGGAACCAGCAAGACCAACTCAACGTCGTCGTCGGGGCCGTACAGTTCAGTGATGTTTATGACATCGGTGGCCGTCAGGGGTTCTTCGGTCAGGATGATGATGGCGTCGCTCATGGCTCCAGCTTAGGCATACGAATGGAATATTGCTTACCGTGTCGAAGTAAATACTGCTCACGATTGTTCTGCGCAGCCCGGTGCGTCGCTCGACGAGTTCGGCACGGGTAGGCAGAATGGGGGTATGGCAACTTCGGTGCGACAGTCCAACAAATGGCTCAAATGGGGTGCGCTGGGTGCCGGGGCGGCCGGCGGTGCCGCGATCACAGTGGTCATGGCCACCTCGGCTCTCGCAGCATTTTTTGCACGCCGGGTGGTCACCCCGGACAAGACTCGCCTGGACGACGTCTCCATCCTTGCCGTCATTGCCAAGGGGTCCGATGTGCAGGTGGTGCTCGGGGCCAGCCCGGACACCATCATCGAGGGCACATACGCGATTTACTTTGACGGTGGCCGCGCGCACGCCGTGATCGGCTCCATTGTCAGCTACGTGCCACGTGAAGGCAGCATCACCCGGGAAATTCTTGCCGTCCACGGCGGCGACTTGCGCACAGCTACCAGCGGATGGTGGTCGGGAAGCGTGTACGCCCATCCGGAGGAATTGGGGCTCGACGCCGAAGAGGTGACCCTGGCGCTACCCGGCGGCCCCGCCCCTGCCTGGCTCGTGAAGGCACCGGATGCGTTGCCCACGTGGGCGGTCATGGTCCACGGGCGCGGTGCCACCCGCAGCGAAGCCCTGCGCGCCGTCCCGGCAGCCCATCGCCTCGGCATGAACGCTCTGCTGATTTCTTACCGGAACGACGGCGACGCTCCTGCAGCGGCCGACGGCCGGTACGGGCTGGGGGTCACCGAATGGGCCGACGTGGAAGCCGCCGTCGACTACGCCGTGGCGCACGGCGCCAAGAACGTGGTCCTCTTTGGCTACTCCATGGGAGCGGCCATCTGCCTGCAGACAGCCGATCTGGCACGGAACCGCAAACATATCCTGGCCATGGTGCTGGACGCCCCGGTGATCAACTGGGTCAATGTTTTGGCACACCAGGCGCAGATGAATAGGATCCCGGACTATGTGGGCCGGTACGGCCAATTGATGCTCAGTCATCCTCTGGGCAGGCGCATCACCGGGTTGGCGGCGCCCGTCAACCTCAAGAGCATGGATTGGGTGAGCCGGGCGGTCGAGCTGCGCACTCCCACATTGATCCTGCACAGCATCGACGACGACTTTGTGCCCTACGAACCCACCGCAGAGCTGGCAAAGCGGAATCCCGAAATGGTCACCTTTGAGCCGTTCAGCAAGGCCCGGCACACCAAGGAATGGAACGTCGATCCCGTCCGCTGGGAAAGCGTCGTGGAAACGTGGCTGCGCCCGCGCCTGGGCCGCTACGGGCTACCCCGGGGCTGAGCTTCGCGCCCTGAAGCCGGCCGAGGTAGACGGACCGTCGCGAATCGGCAGTTTCGCAGCGTCGACCTCGGCATGGTTCCGTCGGCTTCGATGAATTTGAGCTAGCCGGCGTGGCTGATGGGTGCTGTGATGGCGTTGGTGAGCCGGAGCAAATCGGTCGGGGCCAGCTCGACGTCGAAGCCCCGCCGGCCGCCGGAGACGTAGACGGTCTCGAATAACAAGGCTGATTCATCCACCACGGTGGGGGAGTGCTGGCGCTGGCCCAGAGGGGAGATGCCGCCCAGTACATAGCCCGTTCGGCGTTGTGCCACGGCCGGGTCCGCCATGGCGGCCCGTTTGTGCCCGCAGGCGTGGGCAAGGGCCTTCAAGTTCAGGCTGCCGTTGACAGGAACCACCGCCACGGTCAGTGTGCCGTCCACATCGGCCATCAAGGTTTTGAAGACCCGTTCGGGGGCCACACCTAAGACCTGGGCCGCTTCCATCCCAAAGCTGGCCGCCGCAGGGTCGTGGGCATAGGCGTGCGGGGTGAAGCTCACGCCCGCTGCGGACAAGGCAACGGTTGCAGGTGTGCCGGCGCTGGCGGCGGCGTGCTTTTTTCCCATGCCATTAATTATGGCAGCGAAATGCCCCGTCCCGCCATGGCGAACCATGGCGCGACGGGGCAGGTGTGCCACCGTGGTTCCCATCAGGCGGGCGGGCGCACCCCGCTGGCAACCTTGCGCTTGACCCGCCCCAACATCGCCGACATGCCGCGCATGCGCAAGGGCGAGATGGCACGGGTGAGACCCAACTGCTCCGGCATGTCATCGGGCACAGCCAAGATCTCTTCAGCCGTCAGCCCGTCCAAACCCTCAAACAACACCGAGGCGAAGCCGCGCGTGGTGGGTGCCTCGGGAGGCGCCTGAAAAAACAACCGCATGACCTCGCCGTCGTCCGTTTTCTCTGCCTCCACCGTCAGGAACAACGGCGACTGGCACTCGAGGACCTGTTCGAGCAACTCGGGATGGTTACTCAACCGTTCGGGCAGCGCCGGCAGGGTGCGTGAGAATTCCAGCAGGAGCGTCAATCTATCGCGTTCTTCCAATTCCTGAAAATCGCTTACGATCTCTGCCAATGTTGGGGGGAGTACTGGTGAAATAGTCATTGACTAAAGGATACGTTTCTTTTCGGCGGGGTGGGGAATCTGGGGCTCAGCTGGCGCTGGGCCATTCCCCGCGCTCTGAACCCACCGCGATGGGTACCCGGACGGCGTTGCCCCACTCGGTCCAGGAGCCGTCGTAGTTGCGGACGGTGTCAAAGCCGAGCAAGTACTTCAGGGCGAACCAGGTGTGGCTGGAACGTTCGCCGATGCGGCAGTAGGCCACGACGTCGTCGCCAGCCTTCAGCCCGGCCTCGCCGAGGTACAGGGCCTCGAGTTCTTCGCGGCTCCGGTAAGTGCCGTCGCTCTCGGCGGCCCGGGCCCACGGGACGGAGGCCGCCGTGGGGATGTGGCCGCCGCGAAGTGTGCCTTCCTGCGGGTAGGCGGGCATGTGGGTGCGCTCACCGGTGTACTCCTCGGTGGAGCGCACGTCGATCAGCGGGTTGCCCACGTGGGCAAGAACGTCGTCCTTGTAGGCGCGGATGGGGGCGTCATTGCGCTCCACCACCGGGTAGCTGGTGGCTCGGGCCACCTCCGTGGCATCCGTGGTCAGCTCGCGGCCTTCGGCAATCCACTTGTCGCGGCCGCCGTCGAGCAGCCGGACATCTTCGTGACCGAACAGCGTGAAGACCCAGAGGGCGTACGCGGCCCACCAGTTGGACTTGTCGCCGTACACCACCACGGTGGTGTCGCGCGAGATGCCCTTGGCCGCGGCCAGGAGGGCGAAAGCCGCCCCGTCAATGTAGTCCCGTCTCACGTCGTCGTTCAGGTCCGTGTGCCAGTCAATCTTGACCGAGCCGGGGATGTGGCCGGTCTCATACAGCAGCACGTCCTCATCCGACTCCACAACTACCAAGCTGCCATCTTTCGTGGCGCCGCTGGCAAGAGCCTGCGCAAGCCATTGGGTGGAAACGAGGCGTTCGGGGTGGGCATAAGAGGCAAACTTCTCATTGGTTTCAACTGCAACAGGCATGGTGCCCCTTCCGTAGACAGCCCTCCCGCGGGTCGCCGGAGAATTCCGGGACCCCGTCGCTAGGCAGGGCTGAGATTTGTGGCCCCCGCTTTGGTGGCGGCACGGCCATTTCCTCATCATCAGCGTAACGATTTCAGGCCCTGAATGCTTCCCGCCGTTAACCTGGGGCAATATCTCGGCGGTATTCTTGAAGCTGTGCGCCTTGCAGCACCTTTCTACAGTTTCCTTGATGAACGGATCAGTCCTTGGTACAAGTTGAGCAACTCTCCACCCGCCGCCCGGCAGTCTCGGTGGAGGAACTGCTAAAGGGATTTGTCCCCTCGCCCCGGTTTGGGGAGGTTTCCTTCGCCACCTACCGGCCAGACCCGGCCCAGCCTTCACAGGCCCAAGCCGTGCAGATGCTGGAGGAATTCGGGGCCACAGTGGCGACGAAGCCCGTCACCGGGTTGCGGAAACTCTTCGGCTCCAAGGCCAAAACGCCTGCCGCGCGGGCAGGGATCTACCTCGACGGCGGCTTCGGAGTGGGCAAAACCCACCTCTTGTCCTCGCTGTGGCATCAGGTGGAGGGGCCCAAGGCCATCGGTACCTTTGTCGAGTACACCAACCTGGTAGGGGCCTTGTCCTTCCGCAAGACGGTGGAGGCGCTGAGCAGTTACAAACTGGTGTGCATCGACGAGTTTGAGTTGGATGACCCAGGAGACACCGTGCTGATGTCACGGTTGATGCGTGAACTGGCCGACGCCGGTGTGAAGCTTGCCGCCACCTCCAACACCCTGCCCGGATCCCTCGGGGACGGCCGGTTTGCTGCGGTCGATTTCCAGCGTGAAATCCAGGTCCTGGCCGAGCAGTTTGAGATCTTGCACATCGACGGTGAGGACTTCCGCCACCGGGGCCTGCCCACTCCGCCGGCCCCCATCGCCAATAGCGATCTGGATGCCACCATGCGCCGCGAATTTGCCGACAAGACTGTCGCCGTGGATGACTTTGGCATCCTGGTTGAACACCTGGCCGGTGTGCACCCTTCGCGGTACAGGCAAATGCTGGAAGGCGTCGACGCGGTGGTGTGGCGCAACGTCCACACCATCACGGAGCAGTCAGTGGCCCTGCGGTTTGTGGTCCTCGCTGATCGCCTTTACGACAAGGACGTGCCCATCCTGGCCAGCGGCGTATCCTTGGATGCCTTGTTCACACCCGAAATGATGAGCGGTGGCTACCAGAAGAAATATTTCCGCGCCGTGTCGCGACTGACTGCGTTGGCGCGCGAAGCACAAGCCGATGCACCGGAGACGGTGCCGGCCTCCGTGGGCTAAGCGGTTAACGACGAAAGGCGTCGGTGCTGTCTCTCGACAGGACCGACGCCTCCTCTGACGCCATATTAAGGGCGAAGGGCGGTTCTACTGTGCAGGTCCGTTCTTGGCGGCACCATCCACGAACGTGGATGCTGCCTGCTGAGCGGAGTCGACGTGATCTTTGAATTTGTCACCGGTCTTGCTGTCGAGAAAGTCGCCAACATTTTCGATGCCGCCCTTGATCGCGTCCTCCTTGCCATCAATGAATTCCGCAGCTTTGCCCTTGATATCGTCAAATATAGACAATAGGCACCTCCCTTCGGTCCTGGGGCCATTGGCGCCCCAACTTCTTTAAGCTTTAGCTCTGACCAACACATTGTCAATGGCTCGACCAGACTCTCCTAGGAGGTGCCAGGGCCGCCGCGTTCGGTCCTGTCCCGTTGCCAAGCGCAGCACAAATTTTCCCCCGGAGGGGTGAATCCTCAAATGGTGCGCTGCCCGGCGGCAACCATGCGGGCCACGTGCCTGGCGTCGCGCCCCACCCCGCCCAGAAGCGCGGAGGTAAGCCCAAACTGGAAAGGCACCCCCACAAAGAACAGCCCCGGCAGGGCTGCGGCTGCGCCCCGGTCCGTCAGCGGCCAGCCATGCCCGTCGCGTTCCAGCCCGCTAATCCAGGCATAGTCAGGCCGGAACCCGGTGGCCCAGACGACCGTGGTGACGTCCGGGATGGATTGTCCAACGAAGGAGGGGGCGCCGGTGTCCGCCACGGACTCAAGGCGCGGCAGGAGAACGACGCCGGCCCGCTCGGCATCCGCCGTGGAAACGGAGATCAACGGGGCGCCATGGGCCACCGTCTTGGGTGCCACTTTTCGACCCAAGGGTGTGCGCCGGGTCAGCGCGCGGTGGATGAACTGCCAGTAAAGGTCTCCGCCGTACTTTAGGAGGGCATCGGGGATGTGGAAGGGCGCCTTTCCCGCCAGCCAGACGCGGTGGGTTTCGGCCAGCTCAATGGCGATCTGCACCCCCGAGGTGCCGCTGCCCACCACCAGGACGCCGCCGTCGGGTACCGAGCCCGGGTTGCGGTAGTCCGAACTGTGGAGCTGGTGCATCTGCGGGGCCAGCCGCCGTGCAAGCGCCGGAATCCGGGGCACTGTGTTGGCTCCCGTGGCGACCACCACCTGCGCGGCCGTCCGGGGTCCCTGGGAGGTTTCCAACTCAAATCCGGCGTCCGTGCGCCGCAGGGCCGTGACGGTGACACCCGCGGTGACCGGCAGTTCCGCAGCGTAGTCCCGCAGGTAGGCAGCCGTTTGGTCCCTGCTGGGGAAGGTCCCGCGCGGTGCCGGGAACCGCCGCCCCGGCAGGCCGCAGTGCTGGGCGGGCGTGAACAGCCGCAGGGAATCCCAACGGTGCCGCCATGAATCCCCCGGCACACCCTGTTCCAGTACTTCGCAATCAATCGCGAGCCGGGACAAGTGGAACGCCGTGGCGAGCCCCGCCTGCCCTGCCCCAATGACAATGGTCCCGCCCGCCTGCTGTACAGCCATGATGCGCCTCCTGCGATTTCGCAACCCAACGATCTCATTAGAATACGCTTCTAGTCAGTGTAATGCTATTCTAAAATTATGGTTGACACGGCAGAACCCTCTCGCCCCGTGGGACGTCGCGGATTGCAGGCGGCACGGACCCGCTCCGACATTGTGCAAGCGGCTGGCGAACTGTTCCTGGCGCAAGGCTATGTAGCCACCACCATCGGCTCCATCGCGGCTGCCGCGGGCGTGGCCATCCAAACCATCTACAATTCCGTGGGAAACAAGCCCGCCCTCCTCTCCGCCGTCTTGGACGCTGCCGTTGCCGGGCCCAATGCCCCCGCAACTGTGCCGGATTTCATGCGCGAACGCACCGCCGTTGCCACGAGCTTCCCTGCGGTGGCGGGTGTGTTGGCGGACTGGTTTGTCGAGGGCCTGCCCCGCAGCAGCGCCATCTTCACGGTCATCGCTCAGGCGGCCGCCGTCGATCCCGCCGTGGCGCAACTGCGGGACAGGCGGGCGCGGCAGCGCATGGAGCACTACCGAGAGGCCGCGGCCGCCATCCGGGAGCGGGGCGGGCTCAGTGACGGCATGGGTGACGACGACGCCGCCGCCCTCATTTTCATGATCGGGCACCCGGATACCTATGCCTCCTTGCGGGGCAACTTTGGCTGGTCAGGGCCCCGGTATAGGCAATGGGTTTTCGACTCGCTGCTCAAAGCGCTGTCTTAGCAGCCCCATATCCGCCGTGGCGTCCACCTTGCCGGGGTGACTCACGCACTCGATTTATGCCCCGGTATCAGGGCGTGCCAATATGAAGGCAGCCGCTAGGCACCCGGACGAGGTGCGCCGTACCCGGCCAGCGACAAGACGGCGCCGTGGAGGAATTCTCATGGCATGGATCGTCTTGATCATCTCAGGAATGCTGGAAGCCGTCTGGGCCACGGCTTTGGGCAAAAGTGAGGGCTTTAGCAAACTCGGCCCCACGGTCGTTTTTGGCGTGGCCCTCGTCGCCAGCATGGCCGGTTTGGCCTGGGCCATGCGCACCCTCCCCATCGGCACCGCCTATGCGGTCTGGGTGGGGATCGGGGCTGCCCTGACCGTCAGCTACGCGATGGTGACGGGGACGGAGGCCGTCTCACTCCTGAAGGTCCTGCTGCTTCTGGGCCTGATCGGTTGCATCGTGGGGTTGAAACTGGCCCATTGACCCCTGCACGGCGGACGACGGCGCACGCTAAGTTCCGCCGTCGTCCGCGGTTCAGTGTGTTAAAGAAAAAAATCCCTCCGACCAGCGTTTGTGCTGGTCGGAGGGATTTTTCTTTGGTGGGCGATACTGGGTTCGAACCAGTGACCTCTCCGGTGTGAACGGAACGCGCTACCACTGCGCCAATCGCCCAAATCACGTTCTTGTTTCCCTGGGGGAGTCAAGCACTTTCCTTGGTGCGTTCAATAGACTAGCTCAAACTTTCCCATCGACACAATTCCGGGTGCAAGGTGGCCCACCTGCCTGGCTGGGGTGCTGCTGACGAGCAATCTGCCACGCAGACGGAGTTGTTGTGACCAGCGTCTCAGTGACCAATGTGGCCAAATAGCGTCAGGAAGGGGTAAAAAACTCCGAAATGGTCGTTGAATGACATGGCTGTAATTCGAATATTCTGGGCTACTTCCCCGCCATTTCGGGGATTTTGACGCCTTGGTGCCCGGGGAAGAGTGTTCTGGGACCTCACGATTTGGTGTTTGGGAAAAGCCTCGGGTATTGTTTTCACCGCAGCAACACGGACTACCGAAGCGGAAACGCAAACGGGAGAAAATGATGCTTATGCGGTTGTAGCTCAGCTGGTAGAGCACTACCTTGCCAAGGTAGATGTCGCGAGTTCGAATCTCGTCAACCGCTCGCATGACACTGTTCAGTTATCACGGTGGGGTGGCCGAGAGGCGAGGCAACGGACTGCAAATCCGTGCACACGGGTTCGAATCCCGTTCCCACCTCCATTTTGGCTGAACCAAAGTATTTTGCTGTATAGTTCAGCGGGATGCATTTGGGCGATTGGCGCAGCGGTAGCGCGCTTCCCTGACACGGAAGAGGTCACTGGTTCGATCCCAGTATCGCCCACGAATGAACTTCACGGTTCATTCCCCGGAGCAATCCGGAAAGTAGCATTGCGGTTGTAGCTCAGCTGGTAGAGCACTACCTTGCCAAGGTAGATGTCGCGAGTTCGAATCTCGTCAACCGCTCGGATATATGCATGAACTGCCGGAATCCTTAAGGATTCCGGCAGTTTTGTATAATTTCACTTGCTTGGGCGATTGGCGCAGCGGTAGCGCGCTTCCCTGACACGGAAGAGGTCACTGGTTCGATCCCAGTATCGCCCACCAAAAAACCAGTGCGGGGGCCGTTGTGGTGATCCGCCACTGGCCGGCCGCCCTCGGGTCACCACAACGGCCCCCGCCACCGGAAAACGCGGCCATCTTATCCACAACGGACCCGGCAATTGCACCCAGCGCGGTCCGGGTAATGAAATAGTGGAACCATGAGCTCACCAGCATTGGCACACAGCACCGAACTTGGCCGGATGTACGGGCGGTCCCTGACCGATCCGCCCAAAGTTCCCTCCATCACCACGGTGATCTCCCAGCAGTCCACCAGCCTGGACGGCTGGATCGGGTATATGGCGGCCAACGCCGTCGCCCTGCACCCCGGACTGGGCGGTGCAGTGGGCAACGCCAGCAAGCTGCGGACAGTGGTCCGGGACAGCTCCAACGCCGCCGAACAATTCCGCGACGCCGCGGCCGCTCGTGGCGACCGGGTGCACCACTACTGCGAGCAGCTTGCCTTGCGCGCGTTGGGCCGCCCCCACCAGATGCCGGAGGCGCGTGCTGCGCTGGCCGAACAAGGGGAAGAGAATTTCGCGCTGCGCTTTGACGCCTGGTGGGACGAATATCAAGTGCAACCACTGGCACCGGAGATCACCGTGTGGAATGAAACACTCGGCTACGCCGGAACTCTTGACCTGGTGGCGACCATCGGCGGAAAGCTGTGCATCATCGACTACAAGACCAAGGGAACTGACCGCAATGGCCAGGTCAAAGGCCTTGATGCGAAGGTGGTGATGCAATTGGTGGCTGGCATGAAGGCCGAGGAGTCAATCGTGGACGAGGCGGCCGGGACGTGGGAGGCCTGGAAGTACGGGCAGGAGCCGGTACTCCTAGGTGTTGCCATCGGTGAAACCGAGGTGCGGACCTTACGCGCCAACCCGGCAGTCCTGAAACCGCACTGGTTCAAGTTCGCTTCCCTGCGCAGGGTGTGGCAAACCTCGTTGGAGGCAGCGGAGGCCGGAGCCCCCCTGCTCCCGATCGAACCGCCCGCCGCCCGTTGATTCCCGCCCACCCGGAACGCTGACTAAACTAGGGTTCAGCGTCATTGCGCGACCGGCAACGGTTCGCTTCCATTTCAAAGTGAGGTCCCAACCCATGGCCATCTTGAGCATTCGCATCATTGGCGACCCCGTGCTGCGAACCGTCGCCGAGGAGGTGAGCGACTTTGGGCCCGAGCTGGCCAAGCTCATCGAGGACATGGCCCAGACCATGGTCGACGTACGCGGTGCAGGCCTGGCAGCCCCCCAGATCGGGGTCAACAGGCGTATCTTCACTTACGCCGTGGATGGTTACGAGGGGCATGTGATCAACCCTGTCATCGTCACTAGTGACGACTTCCAGCCCGATGAACCCGAAGGCTGCCTGTCGGTCCCGGGCCTGGGCTTCGGCGTCCGGCGCCACCGCTGGGTGCGGATTTCCGGCGTGGACAAGAACGGGGCGCAGCTGGACATGGAAGCCACGGGCGCCCTGGCCAAGTGCTTCCAGCATGAGACCGACCACCTCAACGGCACCTTGTACGTGGACCTACTCGAAGGCGAGGACCGCAAGAGCGCCCTGCGTGCTATTCGCACCGCCAACTACCACAACGTGACAGCCCAAACCGTGACCAAGCGCGCCCGCACCGTTGGCTCGGCATTCGGTGCAGGCGCCGCCCAATGAGGGTTCTTTTTGCCGGCACCCCCGCAGTCGCCCTGCCATCCCTGGAAGCGCTTCTTGCGGCCGGGCACCAGATCGTTGCCGTCCTGACCCGCCCGGATGCGGCCCTGGGCCGCAAGCGCGTCCTCACGCCGTCGCCCGTGGCGGCGCGGGCTCAGGAACTGGGCCTGCCTGTCATCAAGGCGGACAAGATCGACGCCGAAGCCGCCGCAGCGATTGCGGCAGCAGCCCCCGAGGTCGCCGCGATTGTGGCGTACGGCGCCCTCATACCCGAACAATCACTGTCCATACCCGAACACGGCTGGATCAATCTGCACTTTTCCCTCCTGCCGGCCTGGCGTGGCGCAGCCCCCGTCCAGCATGCGCTTATCAACGGGGACGAAGTCACCGGGGCATCCACCTTCTTGCTGGAGAAGGGTCTTGACACGGGTCCCGTATACGGCACCATGACCGAAGCGATCCAGCGGACCGACACCAGCGCTGAACTGCTGGAACGGCTCTCCCACAGCGGCGCCGCGCTCCTGGCGCAGACCATTGACGCGCTGGCCACCGGGCGCCTTGCCGGCGTGCCGCAACAAGGCGAGGTGACGTTGGCCCCGAAACTGACGCTGGAGGACGGCCATGTGCTGTGGAGCAATCCGGCCCTGGCCATCAACCGTCGGATTCGTGGCGTCACATCCGAGCCGGGTGCATGGACCATGCTCGGTGGACAGCGCTTGAAGCTGGGCCCCGTTGAGCAGCGCCCGGACGTCACCGATTTGGCCCCCGCCCACCTCAGAGTTGATGGCAAATCCGTCCTGGTGGGAACCGGCTCCCACGCCGTCGAACTTATTTCCGTGCAACCTGCCGGAAAGAAACTTATGAACGCAAGCGACTGGGCCCGTGGCCTGGCGAACAAGGAAGATGTGGTGTTTGAATGACCAGCGAGCAAGGCGGGCGTTCAAGCCGGTCCAACCCGGGCGCAGGCAACCAGGGAGCGGGGGGCACGCGCCGTCGTGACGACTCCGGCCGGGAACGCAACCGCAGCACGGGGCGCAACCGCACCACGGCGGCCCCCTCGCAACGCAGCCGCGCCGCCGACCCCGCCCGGCTAGTGGCGTTTGAGGTGTTGCGCGCCGTCTCCAGCGACGACGCCTACGCCAACCTGGTGCTGCCCTCCCGCATCCGGCACCACAAACTGGACCGCCGCGACGCCGGCTTCGCCACCGAACTGGCCTACGGTGCCCTGCGCGCCCAGGGAACGTACGACGCCATCTTGGCCCGCTGCGTGGACCGCCCCCTGTCCGAGCTTGACCCGGCCATTCTGGACGCTTTGCGGATCGGCGTCCACCAGCTGGTGGCCATGCGCGTGCCGGCCCATGCCGCCCTAGACCAGACGGTGGGCCTGGCCCGCGCCGTCATCGGTGCTGGACCGTCGGCGCTCATCAACGCCGTGTTGCGCAAGGTGGCAGCCAAGGAACTCCCCGAGTGGCTCACCGAACTGACGGCAGGGCTCACCGACGAGGTGAAGGTTGCCTCGATCGAGCATTCCCACCCCGAATGGATCGTGCGCTCACTGCGCCAGGCACTGGTGGCCCACGGCCGCGAGGTCTCCGAGATTACGGCCTTGCTAGAGGCCGACAACTCCGCCCCCGTGGTGAACCTGGTGGCACTGCCTGGCCTGGGCAGCCTTGACGAGGCGTTTGAGGCCGGGTTCACGCCGGGGGAGCTGGCCGTCGATTCGGCGCTGTCCTCCGGCGGCGACTTGGGCCGCCTAGCCAGCGTGCGCGAAGGAACGGTCCGGGTTCAGGACGTCGGCTCACAGCTGGTGGCCCGGGCCCTGGCCGGGGTGGACATCTCCAGCGAGCTCAAGGACGGGGAGGAGCGCTGGCTGGACCTGTGCGCCGGCCCCGGCGGCAAGGCTGCCCTGCTGGGTGCGCTGGCCGCCGAGAAGGGTGCCTGGATCCTGGCCAACGAGCCCACCCCGCACCGTGCCAAGCTGGTGGAACAGGCCTTGGCCGCCGTCCCGGAACACACTTGGAGCGTGCGCACCGGGGATGGCCGGGACGTGGGCGTAGACCACCCCGAATCCTTTGACAGGGTCCTTGTCGACGCCCCCTGCACCGGCCTTGGTGCCCTGCGCCGCCGCCCCGAGTCACGCTGGCGCCGCAAGCTCTCGGACGTCACCGAGCTGGGCCCGCTGCAGCGCGAGCTGCTGACCTCGGCGCTGGCAGCCGTCAAACCCGGTGGAGTGGTGGCCTATGTGACGTGTTCCCCGCACATTGCCGAGACCATCACCGTGGTGGAGGACGTCATGCGCAAGCGTGCGGATCTGGAACTGCTCGACGCCGGCGCCGCCCTGGACGCCGTCAGCCTCACCGGGAACCTGGGTGCGGGCAATACGAGCTCGGAGCTGGCCACCAACAAGATGACCGCGCAGCTGTGGCCGCACATCCACCAGACCGACGCCATGTTCCTGGCGCTCATCCGCAAGCTCTGACCCGAAACACACGCACGCCCACCCCTAGAAAGGGTTCCCATGCCCCGTTCCTTGTTGAAGTGCTGCATCAACCCCAGCATCCTCTCCGCCGACTTCGTCAACCTTGAGGCGGAGCTTGCCCGGATCTCCAACGCCGACGCCGTCCACGTGGACGTCATGGACAACCACTTTGTGCCGAACCTGACCCTTGGCCTGCCGGTGGTTGAGCGCATTGCACAGGTCAGCCCCGTGCCCCTGGATGCACACCTGATGATCGCCGACGTCGACCGCTGGGCACCGCTGTATGCCGACGCCGGGCTGGCATCGGTGACCTTCCATGTGGAAGCATCACAGGCGCCCATCAAGCTGGCGCGGGAACTGAGGGCCAGGGGCGCCAAAGCGGGCATGGCGCTGCGCCCGGCCACCCCGGTGGAGCCGTACCTGGACATGCTCACTGAGCTGGACATGCTGCTGATCATGACGGTGGAGCCCGGCTTTGGCGGGCAGTCCTTCCTGGACGTCACGCTGCCCAAAATCCGCCGGGCACGGGCCGCCATCCAGGGCAGCGGCGCCAATGTGGCCATCCAGGTGGACGGTGGTATCACCGAGGAAACCATCACCCGCGCCGCCGACGCCGGTGCCAACATCTTCGTGGCGGGATCCGCCGTCTACGGGGCGCCCTCACCGGCCGAGGCCATCGAGTCCTTGCGCGCCAAGGGCCAGCTTGCCTTCGGCTGAGGAGGGTGGCCAGCAAACCGGCCACGGCGGGGAGAAATCCTCTCCGGCGCTGCTTGGAGTAGGATGACGAGGAGTTCATTGGCACCCTGAAAGGTGCCATAATGTAAGTGATGCCCGCACTGGCGGGCATCAATAAATGAAGTATCACGTGCTCCGGGGTCGGTGTAATTCCGAACCGGCGGTTATAGTCCGCGACCCGAGCGCAGCACACTGGAAACAGTGGGCAGCGCACGGTTGATCTGGTGAAATTCCGGAACCGACAGTTAAAGTCTGGATGGGAGAAGCACGAACAGTTTTGGCCACCCGCCAAAGGTGTCGCAGCTGCATACGCTGCTGACGCTGTCGCACAGGTGCGCCAGTTCTGTCGTTACCCCCCGGAGCCATCGCGGTTCGAAAGGGTATAGGTAACGATGGACTTTCTGCGATGGCTCTTTGACGCCAAGCTTGAATTCGCCGGCGGCGGATTCCTCCTCTGGCGTGAAGTCATAGGCAATCTTTTTGGGCTCGCCAGCGCCCTCGGCGGCATGCGCCGAAAAATCTGGGCCTGGCCGGTGGGCATCATCGGCAACGCACTGCTGTTCACGGTGTTCATCGGCTCCATCTTCGGCTCGGCCGACCACGTGAACCTCCTCGGGCAGGCCGGCCGCCAAATCATGTTCATCGCCGTCTCTATCTACGGCTGGTACCGCTGGAACCAGACTCGTACTTCCTCAGGGCACGACGGCGGCGCCCCCATGGGAGATGCCGTCACCCCACGCTGGGCGAGCGTGAAAACCCGCTGGCTGCTGGTGGTTGCCATGGTGGCAGGTACCGGCATACTCACCCCCGTTTTCCGGGCCCTGGGCTCCTACGAACCTGTGTGGGCCGACGCCTGGATCTTCATGGGTTCACTTCTGGCCACCTACGGCATGGCCAAGGGATGGGTTGAATTCTGGCTCATCTGGGTGGTAGTTGACTTGGTGGGCGTACCGTTGCTCTTTAGCGCCGGCTACTACGCCTCCGCCTTCATGTACATCTTCTACGGGGCCTTCACCTTGATCGGGTTCTTTGTGTGGTGGCGTTACCGCCACAATGCCGACGCGGCACAACTGTCCGTCGAGACTACGTTTCCTGACATAACTGTGAGCAGAAATGAGAGCAAGCTATGAGTTTCCAGGACGCTGACGAGCACTTCAGTGACGCTGAAGTGGTGGGCATGGAAACGGCCATATCCGCCGCCAGGCAGGGTGTGCGCGGGGCCAACCCCCTGGTCGGTGCGGTCATTATCGATGCCGATGGCACCGTCTTGGCCATCGGCCACCACCTAGGAGCCGGAACACCCCACGCCGAGGCGGACGCCATTGCCTCCCTGCGGGGAACCCGCCGGGACCTCTCCGCGGCCACCATCATCGTCACCCTGGAACCTTGCAATCACCGGGGCCGGATGGGACCTTGTACCCAAGCAATTCTCGACGCCGGCATTGGCAACGTGGTCTTTGCGGTGGCCGACCCCCACGTGCCCGCGGCCGGAGGGGCACAGAGGCTGCGCCGGGAAGGCATCAACGTCCGTTCCGGGTTGCTGGCCCAGGAAGCGCGAGAGCTTAACAAGCAATGGTTTGTGGCGGTTGCACAGGGGCGGCCCTTTGTCACCGCCCGCCTTGCCCAAACAGTTGACGGCAGGATCGCCGCGGAGGATGGCACCAGCCAGTGGATCACCTCGGTGCAATCCCGCCGGGACTCCCATACCCTGCGCGCCAGGGTGGATGCCATAGTGGTGGGCACGGGGACCGTTCTGGCGGACAACCCGCGCCTGACGGCCAGGGACGACGCCGGCATGGAAACGGCCAAGCAGCCCTTGCGCGTGGTGATGGGCATGCGGGTTACGGCAGCAGACGCCGCCGTCCGAGGAGCGGCTGGCTCCGACGCGTCCGCTGAAGCCAACGGCGGGTTCGTGCAACTGCACACGCACGATCCCGCCGTCGTCCTGGCGGAACTGCAAGCACGCGGAATTGGCCACTTAATGATCGAGGGTGGTTCTCGGATCAACGCAGCATTCCTGGCCGCAGGGCTCGTTGACGAGCTGATCGTCTATCTGGCGCCCACACTGCTGGGTTCAGGTATTCCGGCATTGAAAAATCTGGGCATCACCACCCTGGCCGACGCCCAGCAATGGGAATGGGATACCACCACCGCCGCCGGGCCGGTGGAACGGATGGGTCAAGACCTCAAACTCACGCTCATGCCAGCAACGACGCCGGCGCCCACTAACCTCGAAGGGTAGTCAGATGTTTACAGGAATCATTGAAGGCCGCGGCACAGTTGTGCGCATGGACAGAAATCCGGACACCGACAGTGCCACGCTGATACTCACTGCCGGGGGTTCGGTAGACGGGTTGGGCTTGGGGGGCTCGCTGGCCGTCAACGGGGTGTGTCTGAGTGCCACCGGCATCAACGGGCACACGGTGGAGGTGGATGTCATGGGCGAGACACTTGCCCGCACCACCACTGGTGATCTTCGCCCCGGAGCCACTGTCAATTTGGAGCGGTGCGTGCAAGCTGGCGGGCGCCTTGACGGGCACGTGGTCCAAGGACACGTGGATGGGGTGGGTAGGCTGCTGGAACGGGAAAATCTGGGCAAGTGGGAGCGGCTTCGCTTCGCCGTACCCACCCGCTTATCCCGTTATATTGCCGAGAAAGGCTCCATCGCCGTCGATGGCGTGTCCTTGACGGTCACGGCCGTCAGCGCCCCCGAGGAGGAGCCGCAGTGGTTTGAGGTGGGACTGATTCCCGTCACACTCGCCAACACCGGTCTGGGTGAGAAGGTGGTGGGCGGGCACGTGAACCTGGAGGTGGACGTGCTGGCCAAATACGCCGAGCGGTTGTGGCAATTCGCTGCTCCCGCAGCACCTTTCTCCGGTGCCACGCAGGGAGAGGCCATCTGATGGGCGCGCTCACCAACCCGGCCACCTTGCTTGACCCGGTACCGGCGGCCATTGCCGCGATCGCCCGCGGCGAAGCGGTACTGGTGGTGGACGATGAAGACCGTGAAAACGAAGGCGACATCATCTTTGCCGCCCAGCACAGCACCCCTGCCTTGATGGGCTGGACCATCCGGCACAGTTCAGGCGTCATTTGCGTGCCCATGGAGAAGGCCCGCGCGGACGCCCTAGAACTGCCTCCCATGACGGCGCACAACCAGGATGCCAAGGGCACCGCCTACACCGTCAGTTGTGACGCCGCCCACGGCGTCTCCACCGGCATCAGCGCCACCGACAGGTCACTGACGGCCACCGTTTTGGCCGACCCCACGTCCAGGCCCGACGCCGTGACCCGGCCCGGGCACATGTTCCCCCTACGCGCCGTGGCCGGGGGAGTTCGGGCACGCCCCGGCCATACGGAAGCGTCCGTGGAGCTGTGCAAACTGGCAGGGTGTGAACCGGTCGCCATCATCGCCGAGGTGGTGGACGACGTCGGCCAAATGGTTCGCCTGGCCGGGCTGCGGGACTTTGCCCAGGAACACAATCTGCTCCTGATCTCCATCGCTGACCTAGTGGCATACCTGGGCAGCCAGGCCCCGGCAACGGCCAAGACCCCGGCGGTCGCAGACCATGACTGAGAATCATTCACCCGAGCCGGCATCAATTGTTACGGGCGGCCCAGTGGTGACGTTACCCACACGGTTTGGCCGTTTCGCAGTGCAGGCCTGGATCGATGCAGCCACCGGTGCCGAACACCTGAGCCTTAGCGCGCCGGGGGAAGCTGGCACCGGCACCGATGACCCGGTGGTGCGTTTGCACTCCGAATGCCTCACCGGGGACGTCTTTGGCTCCTACCGCTGCGACTGCGGCGAGCAGCTGGACTATGCCCTGGAGAAAATCCACCGCCTGGGTGGGACCCTGGTTTACCTGCGCGGTCACGAGGGCCGGGGAATCGGGTTGGCCAACAAGATCAAGGCCTATAGCCTGCAAGAAGCAGGCGCGGACACTGTGGAAGCCAACGAACAGCTTGGCTTGCCGGTGGACAGCCGCGACTACGCCGCCGCGGCGGGCATCCTGCACTCCTTGGGACTGACACGGATAGCCCTGCTGAGCAACAACCCGCTAAAGTCTGCGGACCTGTCCCGACATGGCATCACGGTCACCCGCACGGTGCCCACCGAAGTACCTGCCCGCAGTGAGAATCGCCGCTATTTGGAAACCAAGCGCGACCGCATGCACCACACCCTTGAAGTACCTGCCACAGAACCATCACCCCCATCGGAAGGACCCAGCAAATGAGCGGCCACGGAGCACCTGTCATCGGATTCGACAATGCGGAAAAGAGCCAGACGGCGGGGCTGAAGCTGGCTATCATCGCCGCAAGCTGGCACACCGAAATCATGGACGGGCTGCTTGCCGGGGCCCTGCGCGGCGCCGACGACGCCGGGATCGAGAACCCCGCCGTCGTCCGGGTACCAGGCAGCTTTGAACTGCCCGTCGCGGCCGCGCGGCTGGCACCAAACTTTGACGCCGTCGTCGCACTCGGCGTGGTGATCCGCGGCGGCACACCACACTTTGAGTACGTGTGCCAGGCCGCCACCATGGGCTTGACCGACGTCAGCGTGCGCACCGGGGTGCCCGTGGGCTTCGGCGTACTCACCTGCGACACCGAACAGCAGGGCCTTGACCGGGCCGGTCTACCGGGGTCTGTGGAGGACAAGGGCCACGAGGCCACGACGGCGGCCCTGGCCACCGCGCTGGTCCTCGCCAAGCTGGGCGTGTAGGGGCGACCAGCCGTCCGGTGTTTTTGCGAGGTAGGCGCCGGTGTGGTCATCGGGGGTCGATAGGGACGAACTTCGATGCCTCGGGGGGGCCGTTGTGGTGATTCGACCCAGGTGCACCAGGGGCGAATCACCACAACGGCCCCCGGCCCCCGTGCGTTCACATGCTGGACGCCGCCCGTCTCAGAATCCGTGATCCACTCAAGAACCCAGTAGGCTGGAAACCGTGAAGACCTTCGAATCCCTTTTTGACGAGCTCAGTGCGAAAGCCGCAGCCCGGCCCGCTGGCTCACGTACCGTTGCCGAACTCGATTCCGGCGTCCACGGTATCGGCAAGAAAGTGGTTGAGGAAGCCGCCGAGGTGTGGATGGCCGCCGAGTATGAATCGGAAGCAGCCTGCGCCGAGGAGATTTCCCAGCTGTTATACCACCTGCAGGTCATGATGATCGCCAAAGGTTTGACCCTTCAGGACGTTTACAAGCATCTCTAGCCACATGCCGTGGCCATTTGCTGTCCCTGAACCAGCATTCACCTGAATGCACCCTTTGCTTGAACTGATCTGAAAGTTACCCCCCCATGCTTAGAGTTGCCGTCCCCAACAAGGGTTCCTTGTCCGAAGCCGCCTCCGCCATGCTGGCCGAGGCAGGCTACCGAGAACGACGCGACACCCGTGAACTTGTCATGGTTGATCCGGAGAACAACGTTGAGTTCTTTTTTCTGCGCCCCCGCGACATCGCGGTGTATGTGGGTGCCGGAACCCTCGACGTCGGCATCACCGGCCGTGACCTGCTGATGGACGCCCAGGTGGACGCCGAGGAGCTGCTGCCCCTGGGCTTCGCCAAGTCCACGTTCCGCTTCGCCGGTCCCGTGGGCCACTTCAGCACCGCCGCCGAACTCGAAGGCAAGCGCCTGGCCACCAGCTATGACGGCTTGTTGCGTGAATACTTGGCCGAGCTGGGCATCAACGCCAAGGTGGTTCGCCTGGATGGCGCCGTGGAATCCTCCGTGCGCCTGGGTGTGGCCGATGCCATTGCCGACGTCGTCGAAACCGGCAGCACTCTCAAGGCTGCCGGCATGGAAATCTTTGGCGAGGCCATCCTGAACTCCGAAGCCCTTCTGATTGGCCGCCGCGGCGTCACCCAACCCGCCGGCGTCGAGGTCCTGATTCGCCGCCTGCACAGTGTGCTGGTGGCACGCCAGTACGTTTTGCTTGACTACGATGTGCCCAAGATGCTCCTGGACCAGGCCACGGCGCTGACCCCCGGGCTGGAGTCGCCCACGGTTTCCCCGCTGCGCGATTCGGACTGGGTTGCCGTGCGCTCCATGGTGTTGGCCAAGGACACGAACCGGATCATGGATGAGCTGTACGAGCTGGGTGCACGGGCCATCCTGGTCAGCAACATCCACGCCTGCCGCATCTAGATAAGCCGATTACGTGAAGGGAGTTATCTGATGAGTGTCGCCATTCGCGTCATCCCATGCCTTGATGTTGACGACGGCCGCGTGGTCAAGGGTGTCAAATTTGAGAACCTGCGCGACGCCGGTGACCCGGTTGAGCTGGCCAAACGGTATGACCTGGCCGGGGCCGACGAGCTGACGTTCCTTGACGTGACAGCGTCCTCCGGCAACAGGGAGACCACCTTTGAGGTGGTCTCCCGCGCCGCAGAGCAGATCTTCATCCCGCTGACTGTGGGTGGGGGAGTACGGGAGGTCTCAGACGTCGACAGGCTCCTGCGGTACGGGGCCGACAAGGCTTCCATCAACACAGCGGCCATCGCCCGCCCGGCCGTCATCGACGAGATCACCCGCCGCTTTGGTTCCCAGGTCCTGGTGCTTAGCGTCGACGCACGCCGCACCCAGGGTGGTGCCACGCCGTCGGGCTTTGAGGTCACAACCCATGGCGGGCGCAAGGGCACCGGCATGGACGCCATCGAATGGGCCAAGGAGGCTGCCGACCGCGGCATCGGGGAGATCTTGTTGAACTCGATCGACGCCGACGGAACCAAGGAAGGCTTCGATTTGGAGCTCATTCGCCTGGTCCGGGCCGCGGTGCACGTGCCCATCATCGCCTCCGGCGGTGCCGGTGCGCCCGAGCACTTCCCGCCGGCCGTTGCGGCAGGCGCCAACGCCGTGCTGGCCGCGTCGATCTTCCACTTTGGCCCCGACAATGCCATTGCCCAGGTCAAGAAGGCCATCCGCGACGCCGGCTACGAGGTCCGCTAACGCCTTAACCCCGTTGAGGGGGCAGATCACCCCGTTGAGGGGTGATCTGCCCCCTCAACGGAGGGTTAGAGCCCGACGGGCGCCGTCTGCAAAAGTGCGACGGCGTCGGGCTGGCCTTCAAAGGACACCAGGGCCTGGCCGATGCGCCCGTTGGCGTGCAACAGCAGCTCGCCGGGGTCACCAATGATGGCCACCGACACCGGCGCCCGTTTGGCAACATGGCGGGGTCCGCTCGGATCGACCAACACCACGCCCAGGTCGACGCTGCGGTACAAGATGGCGGCGCGCTTGATAAGTTCCGCCCAGAGGGCCTGCGAATAGTCGGTGTCGAGCGCCCGTGGCGCCCAGCGGTCCGAGGCTCGGCGGATGTCCTCGGTGTGGATGAAGAATTCGATGAGGTTGGCGCTGTGGTCCACGGCGCGCAATGACAGTGGGGACATTTTCGGTGGCCCGGCCCGGAATTTCTCCACGAGGGCGGCATACGCCTGCGGCGTGGAGGATTCCGCGGCCAATTTCACGGTGGCCTTCTCGGAGATCTTCTTCCACGGTTTCAGGATGAGAGCCGCGCCTACTTTGGGGCTGTGTTCGCGCAGGTAGAGGTGAGCGGCCAGTTCTTGAGTGCGCCACCCTGCACACAGCGTTGCCGCGTCGGGACCGGCAGCCAGGAGGGTCTCGGCAAGGACTTCGCGGGAAGGCTCTACATATTGCATCACTTGTGAAATTAGCATGTATTGGCCCCGGAGGGCACTTTGAACCGCCGGAAACTCCCACACTATTTGGCAAATTGTGTGCCCGGTCATATGCGGTGGCCCGGCCCGGGGGTTTCTGGCACTAGAATTGCGGTGATGTTGCACAACTCAGAACCCCAGGCCGAGTCCGTCGCTCCCGTGCCGTTGCCTCCGGAAGTGGCGGCGCTGCTCAAGCGTGACCCCGCTGGCCTGGTGGCCGCCGTCGTCCAGCAGTTCGACAGCCTTGAGGTGCTGATGCTGGGATGGATGGATGACGAGGCCCTGAGCCGGACCTTGTCCACCGGGCGGGTGACGTTTTACTCGCGCTCACGGCAAGAATATTGGCGCAAGGGCGACACCTCCGGTCACTCCCAGTTTGTCAAGTCCGTTGCCCTCGACTGCGACGGCGACGCACTCTTGATCGTGGTTGACCAGGTGGGTGCGGCCTGCCACACAGGCACCCACACCTGTTTTCACGGCCGCGAGCTTCCAGCAGTCATCGGTCACCGCGGCGCCTAAGCCCGCCGGCCACTCTCCCGCTTGATAAGAAAGCCACTGAATTTCATGCATGATTTAGGTGTCATCAGCCCGTCCCTTGAAGAATTCCGGGAACTCGCCCGAACCCGCAGGGTGGTGCCCGTCCACCTAAAGGTCCTTGTGGACGCGCAAACGCCCATCGGTCTGTACCGGACGCTGGCCGCCGGCGCCCCGGGCACGTTCCTTATGGAGTCGGCCGCCGTGGGTGGGGCGTGGTCGCGCTATTCCTTCATTGGTGTGCGGTCACGGGCCACGTTGACCACCAACGACGGCGTAGCCCACTGGCAGGGCGAGCCTCCCGTGGGCGTCCCGCTGGAGGGCAACCCCGTGGACGCCATGGCGGCGACACTGAAACTGCTGGCGACCGAAAGGCTGCCCGGGCTTCCTCCGTTCACCTCGGGCCTAGTCGGTTTTGTGGGTTGGGAAGCTGTCCGGCACTGGGAGAAACTGCCCAACCCTCCCGAAGACGATCTGCACCTGCCCGAGCTGGCCATGAATCTGGTCTCCGACATGGCGGTCCATGACAACACCGAGGGCACGGTGCTGCTGATCGCCAATGCCATCAACGTCAACGGCACGGACGAGAATGTGGACGGGGCCTGGGACGACGCCGTCGCCCGGGTCCGCGCCATGGTTGAGCAGCTGCGCACGCCCGTGGCACAGCCCATGTCCGTCATGGACAATCCCGCGGCCAGCTTCGCCGACAGCGTGCAAGAACGCTGGGACCGCAATGAGTACCTGAATGCTCTTGACCGCAGCAAGGAAGCAATTGTTGACGGGGAGGTGTTTCAGGTGGTGATTTCGCGTCGCTTTGAAATGGCGTGTAACGCCTCACCCCTGGACGTGTACCGGGTATTACGCAACACCAACCCCAGCCCGTACATGTACTTGTACAGTTTTGAAGACGCACAGGGAAAGCCCTATTCCATCGTCGGATCCTCCCCGGAGGCCCTAGTCAGTGTCAAGGGTGCTGAGGTGATCACCCACCCCATCGCTGGCTCGCGACCTCGCGGCACTTCTGTCGAGGACGACAAATGGCTGGCCAAGGACCTCCTGGCCGATGAGAAGGAGCGTTCCGAGCACCTGATGCTAGTGGACCTTTCCCGCAACGACCTCTCGAAGGTGTGTGATCCGGGCACCGTGGACGTCACCCAGTTCATGGAGGTGGAACGGTTCAGCCACATCATGCACCTTGTCTCCACCGTGGTGGGCACCTTGGGCAAAGACAAAAACGCGTACGACGTGCTGGCTGCCACCTTCCCCGCCGGTACCTTGTCGGGGGCGCCCAAACCCCGGGCCCTGCGGCTCATTGACGAACTTGAACCCCACCGGCGCGGCATCTACGGCGGTGTGGTGGGCTACTTGGACTTTGCCGGCGACATGGACATGGCCATCGCCATCCGTTCTGCCCTGCTTTTGGGCGGGAAAGCGTACATCCAGGCTGGCGGCGGCATTGTGGCCGACTCGGTCAATGAGACTGAGGCCGAGGAAACCGTGAACAAGGCGGCCGCCCCGTTGCGGGCAGTTTATGCCGCGGCGTCCCTGCGAGCCCTCGACGACGACGCCAGCCAGACCAGCCAAACTACAGGGAGCCTGTCATGAGCAAGCCAACACCCGCCTGGGCACGCAAGTCGACGCTGATCATGCTGGCCGTGCTGGCAGCCTTGGTTGTCTTCGGCACCACCACCCAGACCTGGTTGCATGTCTCCTTCGCCCAAGGCCAGGTCCAGCAGTCGGACCTGAGCATTCCAGGGAACAAGGCGGCAGTATCCGTCTCGGCGTTGGCCTTGGTGGCCCTCGCCGGCACCCTGGCGCTCACCATCGCCGGGAGGATCTCCCGAGTCGTCACCGGCGTCATCGTCTTGCTGGCAGCGCTGGGGATCGTCGCTGTCGTGGTGGGTGTGCTGGCGGATCCCTCCGCCGCCGCCATGGGGGAAGTGGGCAAGGCAACCGGCGTTATAGGTGTGGCCAGCAACGCTAGCGCCACCTGGTTCCCGGTGGCCGCCGTGGCTGCCGCGGCAGTCCTGGCCGTGGCTGCGACCGTGACCCTATGGGCTGGCCGCGGGTGGAACACTCGCACCAAGTACGACGCCGCCCCATCCGTCCCAGCCCAGGGCGCCGCCGTCGGGCCCATCGACGAGATCGACACCTGGGACCAGCTCAGCCGCGGCGATGACCCGACCGCCTGATTCGCGGATCGAGGCTTAATTCAGGAACGGATTGCCGGGGCCGCACGAGGTTTCGGCAACCGTGAGCAACTAATGGCAGAATGTATTGCAGTATCCGCATCAAAGGGAGATTCACCATGAGTAACAAGCCGGCCACCACCACGTCAGTCACCGAGCAGGGACCGATCGACCACAGCATTGAACTCGGCCACGGCAACAGCCCGGCCGCGTGGACCTGTGTCGCCATCATGCTGATCGGCACCGTCGTCGGCTGCATCGCCTTCGTCATGGGCGAAAGTGCCACCATCTTGTTCTGGATTGGTGTGGGCATCATTGGGCTCGGCCTGATCGCGGGCTTGGCCATGAAGGCTGCAGGCTATGGTGTGGGCGGAAGCAAGCTGAAGAACACCGGTCACTAACCGTGAGTGTTTTGCAGGACATCATTGCGGGCGTCCGGGAAGACCTGGACGCTCGCAAGGCGACGCTCACGCTGGCACAACTGCAGGGGCTGGTTGCCCAACAGCGGCCAGCCATGGACGCCTTTGCCGCGCTGGGCGGCAATGACAATGCCCGCGCGGATTTGAAGGTCATCGCCGAGGTTAAGCGCCGCAGCCCCTCCAAGGGGGACCTGGCGGGTATCGCCGACCCCGCCGCCCTGGCCCGCCAGTATGAAGAAGGCGGCGCCAGTGTTATCAGCGTCCTGACCGAGGAGCGCCGTTTTGGCGGCTCACTGGCCGACCTTGACGCCGTGCGTGCCGCTGTAGGGATCCCGGTCCTGCGCAAGGACTTCACCTGTGACCCCTTCATGATTTGGGAGGCCCGCGCTCACGGGGCGGATCTGGTGCTGCTCATTGTGGCGGCCTTGAGTGATGAGGAACTTCACGACTACCTGGCACTGACCCACCAACTGGGCATGAACGCCGTCGTGGAAACCCACACCGCAGAGGAAATTGACCGGGCCGTGGCAGTTGGCGCCAAGCTCATTGGCATCAATGTGCGCAACCTGAAAACCCTTGAGGTCGACCGAAGCATTTTTGCGGCGCTGGCGGGAAACATCCCCGCAGGTCCCGTCGTGATCGCCGAATCGGGCGTCCGCGACGTTGACGACGTCCGGCACTACGCCGCACACGGCGCCCAGGCCATCTTGGTGGGCGAGGCCCTCGTCAAGGACGCCACCCCCTTGGAACGCATCAGCGAATTCAAGGCTGCGGGCGCCCTGGCCATCAGTTCGCGCTAGGACCGCCTGCGTTTCCACCGGCACCGCTTGGCTGTAAGTACGCATATTCTTCTCACGATCAATTACGAACAGGACGGTGGAACTGATGGCACACGTGCCCACAGCTACTTCTTCAGATCCTTCTGAAATGGCCGGGCCCGGCATGGCCGAGCCCGCAACAGCGTTCCTCGCCGGAGGCCAGTGGCAGCCCACCGCGGAGCACTCGCTGCGTCACGCGCCGGGGCCGTACTTTGGCAACTACGGTGGGCGGTGGATGCCCGAATCGCTCATCGCGGCTCTGGATGAGCTCGAAGAAACCTTTGAAAAAGCCAAGGTGGATCCGGAGTTCCTGGCCGAAATTGCGCAGCTGAACAAGAACTACTCGGGCCGCCCGTCACTGCTGACAGAGGCCAAGCGGTTCAGTGCACATGCCGGCGGGGCCCGGATCTTCCTCAAGCGCGAGGACCTGAACCATACCGGTTCGCACAAGATCAACAACGTCCTGGGCCAGGTACTCTTGGCCAAGCGCATGGGCAAGACCCGTATCATCGCCGAGACAGGTGCCGGACAACACGGTGTGGCCAGTGCCACTGCCGCAGCCCTCCTGGGCCTTGAGTGCGTGGTGTACATGGGGGCCGAGGACTGCCGCCGGCAGGCCCTGAACGTGGCCCGCATGCAGCTTCTGGGCGCTACCGTAGTGCCCGTGACCAACGGCTCGCAGACGCTCAAGGACGCCATCAACGACGCCCTTCGCGACTGGGTGGCCAATGTGGATACCACCCATTACGTGCTCGGCACGGTCTCCGGCGCCCACCCTTTCCCGGCCATGGTGCGCTTCTTCCATGAGGTTATCGGCGAGGAGGCGCGCACCCAGATCCTTGAGCAGGTGGGGCGCCTGCCCGACGCCCTGTGCGCGTGCATCGGTGGAGGGTCCAACGCCATAGGCTTGTTCCACAGCTTCCTGGATGACCCGTCGGTGAAGATTTACGGCTTCGAGGCCGGTGGCGACGGTATTGAGAGCGGCCGCCATGCAGCCACTATCACTCTGGGCCGCCCGGGCGTACTGCACGGCGCCCGCTCTTACCTCATGCAGGACGACGACGGCCAGACCGTCGAGTCCCACTCCATCTCAGCAGGCCTAGACTACCCCGGTGTTGGACCCGAACACGCCTACCTGGCAGATATTGGCCGCGTGACATATGAGCCCATCACCGACGCCGAGGCCATGGACGCGTTCAAGCTCCTGTGCCAGACCGAGGGGATCATCCCGGCCATCGAGTCCTCACACGCACTGGCTGGCGCCATGAAGGTGGGCCAGCGCCTCACCGCGGGCTTGACCACGCCGTCGGAGATTGTGATCATCGTGAACCTCTCCGGCCGCGGTGACAAGGACGTGGAAACGGCCGCAGCCTGGTTTGGCATGCTTGACGAGCAAGGCCACGTGAAAGGCACCACCCTGTCCACCCGCACCGCCAAGGGCGCCGCCCCGACGGCCGATGAAAACGCAGAGGATGCCACCCATGAGTGAAAGCGCCGCCCCGGAACTGATTGAAGTACCGCAGCTTGAAAGCAAGTCGACTGCGGCCATCGACAGGGCAAAGGCCGCAGGACGCAAGGCCCTCATCGCGTACCTGCCCGCCGGGTTCCCGAACAAGCAGGCCTCCATTGACGCCGCCATCGCCGTGGCCCGCAACGGCGCTGATATCATCGAGATAGGCATCCCGTATTCGGACCCCGTCATGGACGGTGCCGTCATCCAAGCCGCCACGACCGAGGCCCTGAACAACGGCTTCCGGGTGGCCGACGTCTTTGACATCGTGGCAGCAGTCACCGCCGAAACCGACGCCGCAGTCCTGGTCATGACGTACTGGAACCCCGTGGACCGGATGGGTGTTGACGAGTTCGCCCGCAGGCTGTCCGACGCCGGGGGAGCCGGGCTCATCACCCCGGACCTCGTCCCCGACGAGGCTGCACAGTGGATTGCCGCCTCCGACAAATACGGCCTCGACAGGGTTTTCCTCGTGGCGCCCTCCTCCACCCCGGAACGCGTAGCCATGACCGTCGCGGCCAGCCGTGGCTTTGTCTACGCCGTCTCCATCATGGGCGTGACAGGTGCCCGCACGTCGGTCTCCAGCGCCGCAGAGGCCGTGGTGGCTGCGGTGCACGCGGCCGGCGCCGAGCGTGCGTGCGTGGGCTTGGGCGTCTCCAAGGCCGAACATGTGCGTGAAATCGCCGCCTATGCCGACGGCGTCATCGTGGGAACTGCTCTCGTAGCTGCCCTGCGCGACGGCGGCGTCGACGCTGTCGGCGCCTTGGCTAAGGAACTTAGCAGCGGCTTCAACGCACCCACCTCCTCCAACCCGGAAGTATAAGTGCCAGTGATCTTCACTCTCTCCTCTCCCACCTTGGCCACGGCCGTCGGCGCAGCCATTCCGGCGCCCGCTTGGTCTGGCTTCGACATCGGCCCCCTGCGCATCCACGCGTACGCCCTGTCCATCCTGCTGGGCATCATCGCAGCCCTATGGATGACCGACCGCCGCTGGAAGCGCCGCGGCGGCCCGGAGGGCTCCATCTGGGACATCGCCATCTGGGCCATCCCCTTCGGTATTATCGGCGGCCGGCTCTACCACGTCTTCTCCTCACCAGAGGCCTACTTCGGCCCCGGGTTTGACGGTACGGGCAACCTAGCGCTCATCCCGCAGATCTGGCTTGGTGGCCTGGGCATTTGGGGAGCCGTGGTCCTGGGCGTGGTCGGCGCCTGGATAGGCTGCCGCCGCGCGGGTGTGCGCATCTCAGCTTTCGTTGACGCGGCAGCTCCTGGCATCCTGCTGGCCCAGGCCATTGGCCGCTGGGGCAACTACTTCAACCAGGAACTGTTCGGCGGACCCACCACCCTTCCCTGGGGCCTGCAAGTTGACCCGCAATTTGTGCCGCCGGGCTTTAGCCCCGACACCCTCTTCCAGCCCACTTTCCTGTACGAGAGCATCTGGAACCTGCTCGGCGTGGCGGCATTGCTGGTGCTGGACCGGAAGTTCAGGCTGCGCCGCGGCCGACTCTTCGTGCTGTACGCCATGATTTACACGGCAGGACGGGTCTGGATTGAACTGCTCCGGATCGACACCGCCGAACAGATCACCTTCTTTGGCATCACCACTCGCCTGAATGTGTGGACCAGCATCTTCGTCTTCCTCGCCGCACTGGTGGTGTTCTTGATCCTGACGTTCGTCAAAAACAAGGATGTACCGGAGTCCGTCTACCTGCCCGGGCACGAGCCCTCAGCGGTCGTGACCGACGGTGCTGAGGGTGAAGCAGTTGGTAGCTCCGGTTCGGCTGCCGAGGGTACCGGTGGGGCGGCGGGCACTGAGGATGCGCTTGATAAGCCCTCGGACGCCGGTTCCTCCGCTGGGCGTCCGGCAGAGACTGAGGCTGGGGAGACTACCTCCCCGGATGCCCCCACCCCGCCCGGAGCGTAAACAGCTCCTGCGCCACGGCCGGCCCATGTGGCAACCGCTGGAGGTGCCTAAAAGCGGACCCGGTTTCTCCGGGGCCGCTTTTTTGTGCCCGGTGATTTTCGCAGATTCTGGAGTGCTCGTGAGCTTTGTCTCTCTTTTTAGTTACGGTTCTTGCATATTTGTTCGCTATGCAAGATGAATGTGTTCAGTCCCACCAGCACCCTTATATAGTGATAATCGCCGCGCAGACGGGCCCAACACGCTACTACGGGTCTTTTGTGCACTTGCACTACGGATGTATCTTCCGGGTGGAATTGACACAAGCGAGAAGCCATCCAGCGGGAGGGGAGACCTTCCTTACTCCGGACGCGAACGGCAGCACCGCTTCACCGTTTGCCGGGATACCCTTATCCCGGTGTCCAAGGGCCGCCGTCGTCCCCATCAACGCTTTTCCAGGGGAAGGACCTCACCGTCATGACTCGTACTTCTCAGCCGCCGGGGCCGCGCACCGGTCTCGCAGCGCCACGCACCGGGGCCGTCTCGCCCTTCACCCGGTTCGCCGCCATGCCGGCCCAGACAGGCCTGTACCGCCCCGAGACCGAAAAGGATGCGTGCGGCCTGGCCATTGTGGCCACCCTGCGCGGCACACCTGGCCACGATATCGTGGAGAACGCCCTGGCTGCCCTGCGCAATCTTGAACACCGCGGGGCCGTCGGCGCCGACGAGGGCACCGGTGACGGGGCCGGCATCCTCACCCAGATTCCCGATGAGTTTTTCCAGGCCGTCACCGACTTCGAGCTACCTGCGATGGGGGAGTACGCCGTCGGCACGGCCTTCCTGCCGACCAATCCCAAGGAGCTTGCCGCAGCCAGAGCCGGGCTTGTAGCCCTGGCCCAGAGCGAGGGCCTGAAGGTCCTTGGCTGGCGCGAAGTGCCCATCGTGGCAGGCCTGGTTGGTGCCAGCGCCAGGGATTGCATGCCGCACTTTAGCCAACTGTTCCTGGCCATCGACGGTGCGGAGCAGGCGCTGTCGCGGACCGAGGTCAACGCCCTAGATGCCAAGGCGTTCAGGTTGCGCAAGCGCGCCCAGCACAAGTTTGGCGTCTATTTCCCGTCGCTGTCCTCCAAGACCATCGTCTATAAGGGCATGTTGACCACCGCTCAGGTGGAGCCGTTCTACCCGGATCTCTCCGATCATCGGTTCACCACCCGGCTGGCTATTGTGCACTCGCGTTTCTCCACCAACACGTTCCCGTCCTGGCCGCTGGCCCAGCCCTTCCGTGCCATTGCTCACAACGGTGAGATCAACACCGTCAAGGGCAACAGGAACTGGATGCGCGCCCGGCAGTCCACTATGAGCCACTCCGTGCTGGGCAACGCCCCGGAAGAACTGTTCCCGATCTGCACGCCCGGGGCCTCGGACTCGGCGTCCTTTGACGAGGTGGCGGAGCTGTTGTGGCTCTCCGGGCGCCCCATCACCGAGGCCATCATGATGATGATCCCGGAGGCCTGGGAAAACCACACAACCATGGATCCTGACCGGAAGGCCTTCTACGAGTACCACTCGCTGATGATGGAGCCGTGGGACGGACCCGCCGCCGTGTCCTTCACCGACGGCACCCAGGTGGGCGCTACCCTGGACCGCAACGGCCTGCGCCCCTGCCGCTACTGGGTCACCGACGACGGACTGGTGGTCTTCGCCTCCGAGGTGGGCGTGCTGGAGATCGCCCCCGAGAAGATCGTGGAGAAGGGCCGCGTGGCCCCCGGCAAGATGTTCGTCGTCGACACTGAAAACGGCCGGCTCATCCGCGACCAGGAGGTCAAGGCGCAGCTAGCCGCCTCGCAACCTTACAAGGAGTGGGCCAAGGAAAACACCATCCGCCTGGCCGAGCTGCCCGAGCGCGAGCACGTGGTCCACACCACCGCCTCCGTCCTTCACCGCCAGCGCACCTTCGGCTACACCACCGAGGAGCTGAAGATCCTGCTGGGCCCCATGGCGCAGACCGGTGGCGAACCGCTGGGCGCCATGGGCACCGACACGCCCGTGGCCGTGCTGTCCACCCGCCCGCGCCTGCTTTTTGACTACTTTGTGCAATCGTTCGCGCAGGTGACCAACCCGCCGTTGGATGCCATCCGCGAGGAACTCGTCACCTCCTTGAACACCACTATTGGCCCGCAGGGCAACCTGCTCTCACGGGCGAAGGTCAAGATGCCGCAACTGGCCCTGACCTTCCCCGTGATCAACAATGACGAGCTGGCCAAGATCGCCAACATCGAGTCCCCCCTGAAGGCTGACGGCACCGGCGCGGAGCTGCTTGCCGTCAAGGTGCGCGGCCTGTACAAGTTCGACGGCGGTGAGAGTGCCCTGCGCTCCCGGCTGACGGAGATCTGTGAGCAGGTCTCCGGCGCCATCAACCGCGGCGTGCAATACGTGGTGCTCTCCGACAGGGACTCCTCGGCCGCCTGGGCGCCCATCCCGTCACTGCTGCTGCTTAGCGCTGTCCACCACCACCTGCTGCGCAGCGCCAACCGCACCAAGATCTCCTTGGTGGTGGAGGCCGGCGATGTCCGCGAGGTCCACCATGTTGCCGTGTTGATCGGCTACGGCGCCGCAGCGGTGAACCCATACCTGGCCATGGAATCCGTGGAGGAACTGATTCGCACCGGCGATGTCACTGGGGTGACCCCGGAGCAGGGCGTGGCGAACCTGATCAAGGGCCTGGGCAAAGGCGTTTTGAAGATCATGTCCAAGATGGGCATTTCCACCGTGGCCTCCTACTGTGGTGCCCAAACGTTCGAGGCCCTGGGGCTCTCGGACAAGCTCGTCGGGCAATACTTCACCGGCACCGTCTCCCAACTGGGCGGCGTAGGCCTTGAGGTCATCGCCAGGGAAGTTACCCAGCGGCACGTCCTGGCGTACCCGGTGGACGGCGTGGACGTCCCGCACCGCCCCCTGCTGGGCGGCGGGGAGTACCAATGGCGCCGCGACGGCGAACCGCACCTGTTCAACCCGGACACGGTCTTCCGCCTCCAGCACGCCACACGGGAACGTCGCTACGACATCTTCAAGCAGTACACCAACGGCATTGATGACCAGGCCAGCAAGTTGATGACCTTCCGCGGCCTGCTTAAATTCAAGGACGGGGTGCGCCCGCCGGTGCCGTTAGAAGAGGTGGAATCGGTGGCCAGCATCGTCAAGCGCTTCTCCACCGGCGCCATGAGCTACGGTTCCATCTCCAAGGAAGCACACCAGACCCTGGCCATTGCCATGAACCGCCTGGGTGCCAAATCCAACACGGGCGAGGGCGGCGAAGACGTTGACCGCCTGCTTGATCCCGAACGCCGCAGTGCCATCAAGCAGGTGGCCTCCGGACGGTTCGGGGTCACCAGCTTGTACCTGAGCAACGCAACAGATATCCAGATCAAGATGGCTCAGGGCGCCAAGCCCGGCGAAGGTGGCCAGCTCATGGCCAAGAAGGTGTACCCGTGGATCGCCGAAACCCGGCACTCCACCCCCGGTGTCGGCCTGATTTCCCCGCCCCCGCACCACGACATCTACTCCATCGAGGACCTGGCGCAGCTGATCTACGACTGCAAGCGCGCCAACCCCAGCGCCCGCGTACACGTCAAACTGGTCTCCGAAATGGGGATCGGCACCGTGGCCAGCGGGGTGACCAAGGCCAAGGCCGACGTCGTCCTGGTCTCAGGACACGACGGCGGCACCGGTGCCAGCCCGTTGAACTCGCTCAAGCACGCCGGCATGCCGTGGGAGCTGGGGCTGGCCGAGACCCAGCAGACGCTGCGGATGAACGGGCTGCGCGACCGCGTGGTGGTGCAGGTGGACGGTCAACTGAAGACCGGCCGCGACGTAGTGATCGCAGCCCTGCTCGGCGCCGAGGAGTACGGTTTCGCCACCGCGCCGCTGGTGGTTTCTGGTTGCGTCATGATGCGCGTGTGCCACCTGGACACCTGCCCGGTGGGTGTGGCCACACAGAACCCGGAGCTGCGCCAACGCTTCAGTGGCAAGCCCGAATTTGTGGTCAACTTCTTCGAGTTCCTGGCCGAGGAGGTCCGTGAGATCCTCGCGGAACTGGGGTTCAGGACGCTATTGGAGGCGGTGGGTCAGTCGGACGTGTTGGATGTTCGCAAGGCGGTGGACCATTGGAAGACCGACGGTCTGGATCTGAGCCCCATCATCTCCGATGCGGGCGTGCCCGCGGGAACTCCCGTCCATAACCAGACCACCCAGAACCATGAGCTGGAGAAGCACTTTGACCAGCAGCTGATCACCATGAGTGCGGAGGCGCTCCGCGAGCGGATTCCGGTGAAGATCAGCCTTCCGGTGGTCAACACGGACCGTTCTGTGGGTACGCTGCTTGGTCACACCGTCACTAAGACGTTCGGAATCGAGCTGCTGGGAACCGACACCATCGACGTCACCCTGACCGGCCAGGCCGGCCAGTCGTTGGGTGCGTTCCTGCCGGCCGGCGTAACACTTCGCCTCTTTGGCGATGCGAACGACTACGTGGGCAAGGGCCTCTCCGGTGGTCGGATCACCGTCCGCCCGGATCGTGCCAACACGTTCTCGGCGGCGGAGAACGTCATTGCCGGCAATGTCATTGGTTACGGGGCCACCAGCGGGGAAATGTTCTTGCGCGGGTTGGTGGGCGAGCGCTTCCTGGTTCGCAACTCCGGTGCGAACGCCGTGGTGGAGGGCATTGGCGACCACGGTTGTGAATACATGACAGGAGGGGTGGCACTGATTTTGGGGGACACGGGGCGCAACTTTGGTGCCGGCATGTCAGGTGGCACCGCGTTTGTGCTGGACCTGTTGCCGAGCAACGTCAACCAGTCCGCGTTGGAATCGGGAGAGTTGTCCTTGTTGGCGCTCGACGCCCAGGATGCGGCCATTGTCCACACACTGCTTCTCAAGCACCAGCAGGAGACGGACTCGTCCCTGGCGGCCGCATTGCTGGCCGATTTCCCGGCCACTGTGACGCGGTTGGCGAAGGTGCTCCCGCGCGACTTTGCAGCAGTATTGGAGACCCGCTTGGCAGCAGCCGGGCTGGGTGAGGACCCCGACGGGGCTACCGTGTGGGCAAAAATTTTGGAGGTTACCGGTGGCTGATCCCCGTGGATTCTTGAAAAACCGCGAACGTGTCACTCAGTCGCGACGGCCCGTACCGGTGCGGATCATGGACTGGAAGGAGGTTTATGAGGCGCAGGAGAAGGGTGTCTTGAAGTCACAGGCTGGGCGGTGCATGGACTGCGGTGTGCCGTTCTGCCACCAGGGCTGCCCGCTGGGAAATCTGATCCCGGAGTGGAACGACCTCACCTGGCGGGACAAGGGCCAGGAAGCCATTGAGCGGCTTCACGCCACCAACAACTTCCCCGAATTCACCGGGCGCCTGTGTCCGGCCCCGTGCGAGAAGGCTTGTGTGCTGGCCATCAACCAGCCCGCCGTCACCATCAAGCAGGTGGAGGTCTCCATCATCGACGAGGCCTTCGAGGCGGACTGGGTGCAACCGCTGCCCCCGGCACGGCTCACAGGCAAGACGGTCGCCGTCGTCGGTTCAGGACCTGCCGGTATGGCCGTCGCCCAGCAGCTCACCCGCACCGGGCACACAGTGGCCGTCTACGAACGTGACGACAGGATCGGGGGGCTGCTGCGATACGGCATCCCGGACTTCAAGCTGGAGAAGGAAAAGCTTGACCGCCGACTGGAACAAATGAAGGCCGAGGGCACCCGATTCCGCACCGGCGTCGAGGTGGGCAAGGATATTGGGTGGGACCAGCTGCGCAAACGCTACGACGCCGTCGTGGTGTCCACTGGCGCCACCGTGCCCCGGGACCTCCCCATTCCGGGACGTTCCTTCGCCGGTGTGCACTTCGCCATGGACTACCTTGTGCAGGCCAACAAGGTGGTGGCGGGCGAGACCGTGCCAGGGCAGATTCACGCCCGAGGCAAGCATGTGGTGATTCTTGGCGGCGGAGATACCGGTGCCGACTGCCTGGGCACCGCGCACCGCCAGCAGGCCGCCTCGGTGACAACATTGGCCATTGGCAACCAGCCGCCGGTGGAGCGCGGGGCTGGCCAGCCGTGGCCCACGTTCCCGAACCTGTTCGAGGTGGCCAGCGCGCATGAGGAAGGCGGGGAGCGCACTTACCTGGCGTCCACTGTCGAGTTCCTGGGCGAGAACGGCGTCCTGACAGGCCTGAAGATTGCGGAGACCGAATACCAGGGCGGGCGCCGGGTGCCTAAGGAGGGGACCGAACGGATCATCCCCGCCGATCTGGTATTCCTCTCGCTCGGGTTCACCGGCCCGGAAACGGCCGAGCTAACCCACCAGCTGCCCGTGGAACTGGACGAGCGCTCCAATGTGCGCCGTGATGGTTACTACATGACGAGCCGGCCGGGAGTGTTTGCCGCCGGCGACGCAGGGCGGGGACAATCGCTGATTGTGTGGGCCATTGCTGAGGGCAGGGCCTGCGCGGCGGCCGTGGACAAATTCTTGATGGGCGAAACATTCCTGCCTGCGCCCGTCTCGCCTAGTGACTCGGCTATCAGTGTTTAGCGGCGAGCGGTTAGGCTTGAAGCAAGTCCAAGAAGATTTCTACTGTTAAACACACCATGAGGTAGGTAAATTGAGACGCGCAAAAATTGTGGCCACATTCGGGCCAGCAATCGCGAGCTATGAGAACACCGTTGCTGTCCTGGACGCAGGTGTCAACGTAGCCCGCATGAACATGAGCCACGGCGACTACGCCGTGCACCAGGTCACCTTTGACAACGTCCGCAAGGCCGCTGCGGAACTGAACGTTCCCGTCGCCATCATGGCCGACCTGCAGGGCCCCAAGATCCGTCTGGGGCGCTTTGCCAACGGAGAAGGTTATGACCTGGCCGTGGGTGATATCTTCACGATCACCACCGAAGACGTCCCCGGCACCAAAGACATCTGCTCCACCACGTTGAAGTCACTGACCGAGGACGTCAAGGTGGGCGACATTATGCTCATCGACGACGGCAAGGTTTCCGTGCGTGCCATCGAAGTTGACGCCATCAAGGTTGTCACGGTTGTGACTGTCCCGGGCAAGGTCTCCAACAACAAGGGCATCAACTTGCCCGGCGTTGCCGTCAACGTTCCGGCGTTGAGCGAAAAGGATGAGTCCGACCTGCGCTGGGCACTTGCCTGCGGCGTGGACTTGATCGCCCTTTCCTTCGTCCGCGACGCTAGCGACATTGAGCGTGTGCACGAGATCATGGACGAGGAAGGCCGCCGCGTACCGGTGATCGCCAAGATCGAAAAGCCGCAGGCAGTGGACAACCTTGAAGCCATCGTTGACGCGTTTGACGCGATCATGGTGGCCCGCGGAGACTTGGGTGTGGAGCTTCCCCTGGAAGATGTGCCGTTGGTGCAGAAGCGTTGCGTTGAAGTTGCACGCCAGTGGGCCAAGCCGGTCATTGTGGCAACCCAGGTGCTCGAATCCATGATTGAGAACCCGCGCCCCACCCGCGCCGAGGCTTCGGACTGTGCCAATGCCGTGCTCGACGGCGCGGATGCAGTCATGCTCTCCGGCGAGACCAGCGTGGGTAAGTTCCCCATCGAAACCGTCAGGACCATGGCACGCATCATTGAGGCCACGGAGAAGGACGGCCTCAAGCGCATTCCGAAGCTCGGTTCCGAGCCGAAGACCCGCGGCGGCGTCATCACGGCTGCTGCCGTGCAGATCGCAGACCAGCTCGACGCCAAGTACATCGCCACGTTCACACAGTCGGGCGACTCGGCACGCCGCCTCTCGCGCCTGCGCCCGTCCAAGCAGGTCTTCGCTTTCACACCCGACGTGCGAGTCCGCAACCAGCTGTCGCTGACCTGGGGTATTGAGCCGGTCCTGGTGCCCATGGTGGCCCACACCGACGCCATGACCGAGCAGGTTGACTCCACGCTGTTGGAGAAGAAGCTGGTCGAAAAGGGCGACTTGGTTGTTATCGCTGCCGGTTCCCCTCCCGGACAGGCCGGTTCCACGAACCTGGTCAAGGTTCACAAGGTGGGCGACCTCGCCGATATCGGCAGGGGCCCCGACGGGCGCCCGCTGAACAAGGAAAAGGTTGGCCGCTGGCCCGCTGAGTAATTCCCCGTCGCCCGCGAGCTAACAAAAGCGCACTGCGTAGTGAAAACGTCCCTGTTTTCACTACGCAGTGCGCTTTTGGCTTTTAATGCACCACCGTTAAAATACGACGTCGGCACCCAAGGTGAGTGCCGACGTCGTCCATGTTTTGCGGTGATCGAGTTTGTCGAGATCCCGAGGTCGGGGCTGGAAGCTAGTTGACCTGGTTGATGATGGTCTCGGCGACTTCGCGCATGCTCAGGCGGCGGTCCATGGAGGTCTTCTGGATCCAGCGGAAGGCCTCGGGCTCGCTCAGGCCCATCTTGGTGGTCAGCAGGCTCTTGGCGCGTTCCACGAGCTTGCGGGTGGCGAACTGCTCCTGAAGGTCGGATACCTCGTCCTCAAGCGCCTTGATTTCCTCGTGGCGGGAGAGGGCGATCTCCAGGGCGGGGAGCAGGTCTGCCGGGGTGAAGGGCTTGACCACATAGGCCATGGCGCCGGCGTCGCGGGCACGCTCCACGAGTTCCTTCTGGCTGAAGGCCGTCAGCAGGACCACGGGGGCGATGCGGGCCTTGACGATGATTTCAGCGGCGGTGATACCGTCCATGACGGGCATTTTGACGTCCATGAGGACCAGATCGGGCTTGAGTTCCTTGGCGAGCTCCACGGCCTTCTCACCGTTGTCGGCCTCGCCGACCACGTCGTATCCTTCGCCACGAAGGATTTCCATAATGTCCAAACGGATCAGGGTCTCATCCTCCGCAACGATGACGCGGCGCGCGGGCGTGGTGGGGGTGGTTTCCGATTGTTCGGACACTAAAGGCTCCTTAGAAGCTGTAAGCTGTGATGTCGGACACTAAATCCGATTTTTTAGCACTTGTGGGGCGCTGGTTCCACAAAACAGCCTATCTGCATGTAGAGTAGTTTCGCGCACTCGTTCGGAAGTGATTCACGAATGGGCGCGTGATCTTCGTAACGGTGTTCACTTGAACGCTTTTGCCAAGGCCCGAGTGGCGGAACGGTAGACGCGCTGCACTCAAAATGCAGTATCGAGAGGTGTGTGGGTTCGAATCCCACCTCGGGCACGCTAAACCCCCTGGTCACAGGGGGTTTTCGTGTTTAAGTGTTCCCAAAAAGCCCAAAAGTGTTCCCACGGGCGTAAAATTTAGTGCATGGCGAGTGTTGTTCAGCGCCGGTCGAAGTCTGGAACCACCTCCTTTCAGGTGAGGTGGCGCGATCCCGATGTGGCCCAACAACAAAGCGTCACTTTTGTCTCCGAGATTGACGCGAAGCTGCTCAAGAAGTTCCTGGACAGGAATGGCCAATCGTTTGGCATTGCCTAGAAAGCAATGGAGTCCAGTAGACGCAAAGTCCTGACTGTTGCCGAAGTTATCCAAGAACACATCGATTTATTGGTCCGCCCGGCCTCCGGCACTTTGCGCACCTATCAGACCATGTTGGATTTGCACATCAAGCCGGTGCAAGGAGCAATCCTGATCGATGAACTCGATATGCGGCAGGGTTACGTCCCGCTGAGTGGTGGAGTTTGCCTCGACACCGTGCGGGTCAGTTCTTTGATTATGCTGCAGTGAGTTCTGGGAGCAAAATCGCCTCCTCCACGGCTTCGACTGATGCCGTGTTCATGGCCTTGAGTTCGGCCATGGAGGCTTCGCAAGAGGTAGCGGCGGTCCCCGGCTTCCCATTCGTCATGTTGCTCGACAAGGACGGCTCCGGCGAGCCGTAGGAGCGCTGCGGGGTTGGGGAAGACTCCGACAACATCGGTGCGTCGTTTGATTTCCTTGTTCACCCGTTCCATGGGGTTCGTGGACCAGATCTGGCGCCAGTGCCTGGCCGGGAAGCCGGTGAACGCGAGGACGTCCTCCCGGGCGTCGCCGAGCATCGCTGCGACCTTCGGATGGGACTTGGCCAGCATCCGCGTGACCTCGTCGAACTGGGTGTTCACGTGTGCAGCGTCGGGCTGGGCGAAGGCGGTGCGGATGATCGAGGCGACCATGTCCTGGGATCCCTTCGGCACGATCGAGAGCACGTTACGCATGAAATGCACCCGGCAGCGCTGCCAACCCGCACCGTGAAAAACCGTGCCGATGGCCTTCTTCAAGCCACTGTGGGCATCGGAGATAGCCAGCTTCACCCCGTCCAGCCCACGGGCCTTTAACGACCGCAGGAACGAGGTCCAGAACCCCTCGTTCTCACTGTCTCCGACATCGAAGCCCAAGACTTCCCTGCGCCCGTCAGCAGCCACACCGAAGGCGACCACGACCGCCTGGGACACGACCCGGTGCCCGACCCGTGCCTTGCAATAGGTCGCGTCCAGGAACACGTACGGGTAGTCCATGGCCGAGAGATCCCGGTCCCGGAAAGCACCGACCTCATGGTCCAAGCCCTCACAGATCCGGGACACCTCGGACTTGGAAAATCCCTGTATCAGCCCCGAGCGCCTTGACCAGATCATCGACCTTGCGCGTGAAGACACCGTGCAGGTAGGCCTCCATCACCACGGCGTAGAGTGCCTGATCCACGCGGCGCCGGCGCTCCAGCAACGCAGGGAAGAACGAGCCGTTGCGCAGCTTGGGGATCTTCAGGTTCAGGTCCCCGGCGGTGGTCGTCAACGTCCTAGGACGGGACCCGTTGCGCTGGGTCGTGCGAGCCTCGGAGCGTTGGAACGGGGCGGCACCGATGAACGCGGTCCCCTCGGCCTCGATGAGCTGCTGGTACAGCGTTTCGGTCGCAGTGCGGATACGGTCGGAGACATCGGTGAGTTTAAGTTGGCCAAGCAGGTCAAGCAAGGACGACTGGTCTAGAGCCATCGTGTGTTTGCGTCCTTTGTGAGTTCTTTGATCGGTCCTCACTGACCATCACACGATGGCTCTTCACATCAGAAATCCGATGCTCAGCAACCGGAAACTACACCACTCCACGGGACGTAACCAAATGACTGGCCTGATTCTTAGCGCTCTTTTGGCCTGAAACGAGCCACTAACTTGGCCCACATTCCTAGCTGAAACGGCCTACAAATAGTTGATCACACACACCCTTCCGCTGGTGTCAGTGTCAATCTTGAAAATTCGGACGACTAGGTACACACGTGCTGATGGCCAGTGCAGGGTGAGCTTGTGTCTCGTAGTGGGGCGATGCAGGCTGTAGGTAGCATGTATCTCATGACGCTCATGGATCCTCTCTTCTTGAATCTTCTGGCCGCCGCCGAGCGCGGTGAGAAATGCCCCCCGCTCGTGGTGGTGACGGGTACTTGGGTCATCCAGGGCGCCCTGGTCGGCACAACCGCATTTCTAGAAGCCTCCCAGATGCACGTCTACGACAAGCTGATTCGCCTGTGGGGCTCTGCAGAGCGCAAGAATCCCATGTCGCCCGAGGATGCCGCCCAGATTGCTGGTCAGCGACTCGCCCCGTTGGGAATCCCCGGGGGTGCAGGGTCGCCCAGTCTTAGCCTCATTGAAGTCACGCTGACCGGCGTTAAGACCCTCTCCGTGCCTGCGATGCGCGTGCCACTGGCAGCAATTGATGCGTGGTGGGTCACCGATCATGCCCTGGAGAAGCAACAGCCCGTTGCGGAACGTGGGAGTGAAGCTCGGGGCGGCGGCGGTGTCAGCGTTGGCGTAGCATTCGACTTCTAGAACCCGGCGCTCCGAATCACCCAATCCCACCAGCCTCACATCGTTCTTTGAACTGTCCCGGAAATGATGCCGCCACCTATTTTGACGAATGTGCGTATGTTGGCCTCTCGTTAAAGTTCGGCGCGTGGCGATGTGGTGGAGAATGTAGATCTCGACGTCTGGGTGCTCCTGTGGCGAGCGGGACCACCCGAATCGGGTCGGATCTTCTGGATTGATAGACAGAGCTAGTACCGGATTGGTACCATGAGGTATGGCTATGAATCTGCGAGTACCCGAAGAGCTGGATCGAGAGCTGGAGAAGCTTGCTCTTGAGGAACATACCTCAAAGTCCGCGCTGCTGCTTCAGGGTGCCGAGATGGTGCTACAACGTCACCGGCGTCGTCGTGAGATCGCTGCGAGCATTGAGTTCGTCAAGAGCCATGATGCCGAGCTGTTGATCCGCCTCGCTGATGCATGACGCAGTATCTCGATATTGAGGATGCTCTCCAAGTCGTGGACGGCTATGGCTTTCATATCCGGGACATCGGCCTGCTTGCCTCCGCCCTCGCCCGTCCGGGAACCACCGTGCTGGGAACGGACGCATATCCGGACCTTGCCTTGAAGGCAGCGGCGTTGCTGGATTCGGTGGCCAGGTTTCACCCGCTTCTGGACGGAAACAAGCGCACTGCCTGGACACTGATGGTGTCATTTCTTTGGATCAACGGATTCAAGCACAACTTCGGGACAAATGAGGCGTTTGATCTTGCCCTGGGAGTGGCCGCTGGAAATATTGGATTGGAACAATCGGCCGCGGCGATCGTGTCCCATATTGTTCCTCGCTAACCGATGGCAAGGACAGTAGGCTCTAGTCGGAGTCGGCGGGCGTACCTAGCCAGGATTCATGAAAATGGGCCTGTTCCCGCCGGGAACACTTTTCCTTCTGGACTGGTCCGGACTGCGTCGTATTGGGACGGAGATCGGCAGGATGTCGGGACTTCCCTCTGTTTGCATGGGCTAAAAGCCGGTTCGAATCCCACCTCGGGCACATATGTCGATGAATGGCCCCCTGGAAACAGGGGACCATTTTTCATTTGCGGCCCCGGTTCCGCTGATCGAGCTTGTCGAGACCCGTCCATTCCCCTGATGGGCCTTGTTATGCAGCGTGCTGGTTCTCTGACGCTGATTTAGATGTTCGTTCCTGGCTTCTCCCTTTCTGAGTATTGCGGGTAATTCGTCCTCCGTTACCATCCATGGTCCGTAGGACCACTACGACATGACCTGGGTGTGACTTTTGGCCGGCAGCTGGAAGCTCTCCGTAGCTGCCGCTGTTTCAGTTGTCCACGGTCCTCGAAGCACCTCAGGGGGTCAATGGCGAGACTTAGAATTCAAGCCCGTGGGCAATTTCATGGCCGCCCATGGGCAGTTTTTCATGGCCGCTAACACGAGGGTGAACTCGTATTGAACGATGGCTACGGGGCGATCATGGCAGTTGTGTTTCGGCGGACATTGTCCTCTCTGTGGCTTGGAGCTCATCGGCTCGAAGCCGCATCACCAGGCCGCGGTGGGGCGCGCTATATCCGGCCAGTTCTTGCATAAGTACTATGATTCGAGGGACTTTACGCGTCGACCTGTTGCGGCCGTTCCACGCCGTTGAATTACGAGGGTGTTTCGACGTCGAACGAAACTGGAGACAAAATCGTCATGAAGTTTTTCAAAGCACGGGTTCTGCTTTGGCCTCTCCTGCTGATCGCCGTGCTGGTTGTCTCGGGAATGGGCGCCGCTTTCGTATTCGGTGGACTCAACGCTCTCGCTCTCAGTTCGCTGTTCACCAGCACCTCTAACGAACGCGATTCGCAGGTGATTCAGTCCGTCACGCGCGTGCAAGAGGTCGCCCTGCTGAGCCTTCATATCGAGGGTGTCGACAGGCACGAAAGCAATGGAGCGATTTTCGGCGTGGCCATACCCGCCAGCGAGAAAACAACGCTGATCCAGTACAAGCTCGACGCAAAATTAGGCATCGATGGGTCACAGGTGAAGATCGAACCCACCGGCCCAGACTCATTTCGGGTGACCATCCCTGAATTTATTGGCATCGGCTTTGACGATCCTGTGTTCGAAGACCCCCTTGAGGACAACAACGCGCTTAGCTGGCTGGCGGCGCCAGCCGTTCAAACTCGCATGATCAACAACATTCTCAGCGACGAGAACAAACAGAAGTACACCACCCAAAACGCGGCAGCGCTGAAAGAGCAGGTCGAGGTTTTCTACTCCGGAATCATCGCCTGCGTCGATCCCGAAATCACCATAGACTTTGAGTTCGCAGGGTAGATGCCCGCAACGCCCCGTTCTCGCCGCATGAACCCAAACTGTCAACTAAACACTGGTCAGACCCACCGTATGCCGGAGCCGACAGCTTGAATATTACGCATCGCAGTGGTCTCACCGGCAGATGAAACGTCCCCACCATGGTTTGAAACGGCAGCTACAGCCTTATCCGGTCGATGTCGTCGGACTCCCAAGTTTTCCCGTTCCACAATACGTTGGCAGCAAGGGGCAACTGGTGGGATGCACTCTCAACGATGTGCATGAGATAGCCAGCGGTATTGGGGAATGCTATGAGATCCCCAGCGGCCACTCCCGCGGGAAATTCAAAACGACGTCGCAGGAGAAGTTCTTCTTCAATACAGTAGGCACCCACCAGGAACGCGCTGCCGAATGTTCGTTCCGCGCCTGGGCCGGCGGCGTGAACGAGCAGCGGATCAAGTAAAAAGTCCGCAGAGGTGGACCTGCACTGTGTACGATTCATGTGCAAACCAACCAGCGGCACACCATCGCTGCGCTGTTTTGTGAATGCCACTTCGGCAAGCGTTAGCCCGCATCCATCCATCAGTGAACGCCCCGGTTCGCACCGTAGTTGAATATCGGCAGCCCTTAAAGCGGCGCCAATGGAAACCGATTCAGTCTCGGGCACATAACCAAGTAGTTCATTGAGCCAAACACCGCGCACGAGCTCCTGGTGATAGGGGTATACAGCGGAGCTGGGAGCGAGCCCCTTGGCGCCGAGCCTGTCGGATTTCCAGGTGAGGGACTCATCGCCGTCGGGCAGCCGGACAAGCTGGTACCAAAAGTCCTCCCACTGGTCCGCACTGTCCACGTAAGACATGGGTATTCCGCCACCCATGTCCACGAAGTCTGGTGCGTGGCCCATGCTCCGCAGCTCTTCGATGACGCCCAGGGCCTGATGAATACCGAGGGAGCGGGCATGCGCATCATAGCCGTTGAGGTGGAAATGAAGGCCGGCCACCTTGACGCCAGCGTTCGGGGTGACGTCGGAAAGTAGGTCCAACCAGTGGGATGCGGACAACCCAAAACGGGTGGGCGGGATGCTCCGGTGGTCGATAGACAGCCGCAAAGCCACGTTAAGGGCTTGTCCCGAAGCTTCGTTGACTTCCAATGCACTGTGTAGTTCGTCGCTGTTGTCCAGGCTGACGGTCACGCCGGCGGAGATGGCCGCGCGAAGAAGCGCCTTTGACTTCACAGCGGCGCTGAGGATGATTCGCTCTGGCGGCACTCCCCGGTCAAGGCATTGGCGCAGTTCATTCAGACTTGCTACGTCGACGCCGCACCCCTCGCGAACCGCCTGATCAATCGCTCCCATCGTCTTGTTGGCTTTGCGCGCATAGTAGATCTGCAAGTCGATCTGATGCTCAGCTGCGGCAGCGCGGAGCTCCTGGGCATTGCGTCCCATAGCGGAGTATTCGTGAATGTTGACCGGGGAACCGTGGGTGTCTATCAGCTGCCTGCAGAGTCTGGAGTTGCTGAGCAGCTCTTCCATCCACGGTTCAAGCCGGGCTGTCAGCCGCGCTGTGCCGTACATTTTTTCATTCATCACTTTGTCCTAGTGGTTGAGCCGGTCGGTAATGAGACCAGCAATGCGCTGGGCCCACAGCAGGTGTTCGCCGTGCAGGGAACGATTGAGGGTGTCGTGGCCCAATGTTGGGTCCTCGGTGGGACGGCCCAGCGCTGCCAGAGATTCATTCCTGGATCCGTTCAAGGCAATGCAGGTCCCATCTGATGCTGTCAGAAGGCCACGGTCTCCGGGCCGGATGGAGATGTCCCCGCGATGCAGTAGCCCGGCGAACAGTTCACTAGTGGGAGTTCCTGCCGGTGCAGCCGCCGGCAGCACGCCAGGACCGGGCGTCACCGCGTCAACGAGGATCGCAGCCGGTGGCGGAGTCTGCTCAGTCGTGGCCAGCTGAAGGAGTCCGGCGTCAATGAGGGCCGCTAATTTACGTGCAGTGAGCTCCGGAGGGCCGAAGGTGATCTTCTCCAGGCTGTGAGCAACTCGGGCAAATTGGCGCCAGTCCCGGGCGGTTCGGGGCAAACGGTCCATCGCCGCCACCAGCTCCGCATACAGACCGGACCACACCCTGGCCCAAAGCCACCCTGTCGTGACAGGCGCCTGGAGCTGGTTCACAGCGAGGGCACGTTCTAAGAAGGCTGCGGCGTTGTGCGGCCGCTCAGGGGCCGCAGCTCCACAGCCGGCCACAGCTGAATGACCGGTCAAGGCCGTGCGCCACAGGGCCAGCGCACTAACGTCCAAGCCCATTACACGGGCACAATCCTGGGCACAGCGCACAAGTATCAACCACAGCCCGCTCAGGCTGAGCTCAGCGGGCGCATCCGTTTCCCGTACCTCCTGGCCCCACTCGCGCAAGCTGGCTTTGTGTCCTTCCAAGCACGCAACGACCTCCCCGGGCACCATCTCGCTTTTGGGCAGCATGAGTGTGCCACTGCGGGAGGAAAAGATGATCAGCCGCGGCTCTTCGCCACAGGAGCGATACCGCAATCGTGCGCCGTCGCCGGAGTCGTTGGTCCATTGCCAGTCGCCACCACGGCCTTCAGTCAGCAGCATTGCCACGTCGTAGGCCGTCAAGGCCGCTCCCCGAATCCAGACTTCGGACCCGGCGGGGAGGGCCTCCGGTGTCAGTGCGGCGTAATCCCCAATCAGCGGGAATCTGTTCACTGCGCCTTTCATAGGATCCGCTGCTGGGGCCTGCGCCAGTCCATGTCCGGTGGCCAAGAGAACCTCGTCGTAGGTGTTCGCCCCAAACGTCCCGCTGACCTGCCACACCGGACCCTTCCGTTCGACGCCGGTGACCACCTCAGGGACGTGGCCCACGGTGATGCTTCCGCGGCGCGACAACAGCTGAAACTGCTCCTGTAGATAACGTCCCACGAGCCGCCTTGGCGGATAACGCACTGGTCCCATTTCTGGTGCCACGCGCTGCGCCCACACAGTGAACGTCTCGGCACTCAAACACGAGGTTGCCTCTACGATGCCCGCCTGCACGTTCAGGCGAAGGGTCTCGGGCTGGTTGGTCCGCCATACACTTCCCGCTCCAGGCGGCTGGGGATCATAAACATCCACGGTCACCGGCGCCGATGGCGTGGATGACAGGCGGTCGTTGAGGGCCAGAAGTGCGAACAGGCTTTTTGGTCCTCCCCCGACAACAGCAATGCGGATCACTGATTCGCGAACTTCCCAGTATCCGCTGTACCTTCCAGTTCTTCATTCAACACTGTGCGAACCCAGTCATCGTTGTAGACAGTTTGAAGGTAAGGAACACCGGTGTCATGAACCATGAACGCCACACGCGAAGCTGGATCAATGCCGGGCAGCAAGTTTCCCATCGCGGCAACGATGGCACCGGTGGACGCTCCGGCGAGAATTCCTTCGCGGTGGGCCAGCCGGCGGCAACCTCGAACCATATCGATCTCTTGAATCTGGCAGACTATGTCCGGGGCAGCGGACGAGGCCAACTCCGGGAGAACCCCGGCGCCGAGGCCCGGTAGCCGGCGCGTGCCCGCGACCCCGCCGAACAGCACCGATCCCACAGAATCAACAGCCACGATTTTGGTGCCGAGGCCGTGGGTGCGAACGTATTGCTGGCATCCCAGAAGGGTGCCGGTGGTGCTGGTAGCGACGAAAAGGTAATCCAGATTGCCCCCGGTACCGGCCAATATTTCGGGCATAGTCGCCTCAAAGTGCGCACGCGGATTTGCGGGGGACCCGTACTGATTGGTGGTCACAGACCCCGGATGCATTGCCAGGAGATCATTGACCCGCTGGCGGCGGGCTGCGAGTTTGTTGCCGTCCGCCGGGGTCTGAATGCGGTTCACTGTTGCACCGTATGCCGCCATCAGCTCCAAGGCCAACGGGTTCGCATTTTCATCGACCACGGCCGTGAAGCTGATCCCGCGCACCACACATTGCCGCGCCAGGGCTATGCCTAGATTTCCCGATGTTGATTCAATGACCATGCCGCCGGCAACGAGCTGCCCCGAATCCAGAAGGGCCTCAATCAGCCCATTGGCGGTGCGTTCCTTGGTGCTACCGGACAGTTGGAGCAAGTCAAGCTTGGCATAGACTTCGATGCCACAGCCCTCAAAAAGCCGGTTAAGTTTGACCGTCGGTGTGACAAATGGTCGGAGCGTTCCCAAACTATTCAACCTCAGTCCTCACATTCCATTCCTAGGGGCAACGATAGCTATTGAGGCAAGTATTGCCGGCGCCGCCGCGTCCCAGCGTCTAGCCAGTATAGGGCCACCGATGAACAACTGCGTGAACTCTTATTCAGATCGCATCTAGCCGCCATTGACCGCCACGGCGGCGAACAAGGAGTGGCTGGAAGGCCATGGCAGCACTGGTTGGAGAATTTCCATCGGTATCGTTCACAGACAACAACGTCATCAAAAAAGCGCTGTCTGCCGCTCGGTGAAATCCGAAGGGACTCACCATGGAATTTGTACTCTCATTCGTCATTCATTGGAGAGAGCAGGCGCAACCACGATCCAATTTCCGCGGCGGAGAACCAACCAAGGAATCAACCGAGTGTGACCCGGGCAGACACAATCTTGTCGTAGATTGCCCGCATAGCGTCCACGGCGGGTCTGATCGTCACCCTCGGGGCAAGAATCTCCACTGGATCGATGCTTGTGTACGGGCGCTTGCGTATGTAATCCTGCTTGTTGTCGTTTTTCTGGCAAGCACAGTTGCTGCTATGAATTCGTGGCGCATACCCTCACCAATCCGCCGCAAGCTCCGCAGGACCAGTTTATGCACAGCCTCAACGGTTTCCCCGGGTATGCGCGCCTTGGCCTAGTTCAAAACGAGAATGACCTAGACCGGCGCTGAATCAACCAAACAGAACATCCACAGTTCGCCGTCGTCCTGGATTTTGGGCACTGTCACCGGCCGGCTCAGGAGTCAATCCCTGGCCTGACAGGTGGGTATACAGTTCGGATGCGCCTTGATGATTTCAGTAACGATGATGTCAGTAACTCTGTGAAGATCCGGATGTTCTGCCATGGAGAAAACTCTACTTTCCCGTGGGATTTCACGGTTGATAACTCCGGCGGACAGGTCCTTTCACAGAGTCCGTTCACCAGTGGTTGCTGGCTGAGGCTGACGGAAACCCCTGTGTGGTGGGGCCTGTCAGGCCCCTTACGTTCTTGACTTGCTGCGGCCAGTGATTGCCCCGTAAATGCCGGCCACAACCAAGCCGCCGACGATGGCAAGAATCCACGAGCCGAGATTCCAGAACTCCATCCGGCCTCCACCAAATAGCAGGTCACCGATCCATCCACCCACGATGGCTCCAACCACACCGAGGATGAGACTAGTGACCCAGCCCCCACCTACACTGCCTGGCATGATGGCCTTGACAATGGCCCCGACAACAAGGCCCAAAATGATCCATCCGATGAAACCCATGATTCCTCCTTGGATAAGGACTGCCTGACTTCACAACGGTGCAAATCCGTAAAAAGTCCCGGAAGTGGTGGTTCATAGTGTAATAGCCACTAGACACAGTTTAACCAAAGTTTTGCCGAAAATCTTGGAATCTGGTTAATTTGTTCTTGTTGGGCAGGGACTTGTGCAGACTCTCCCCAGCGGCATTCCCGGCGGATTGCGACCCACGGTGACTGGGCATTGGGTGTTGCTCGCCGACAAGACTGCCGTCGCGGTGCGGACGGGTATGTCGACGTTGACCGGGCTGCCCCGCCTAGGTGCTGGTCCCGACTACGTCCCAGTGGCTGCGTTGCGGGTAGCCGCGCTGCCTGATGACAGCTCCCAGACCTTGGATTTCGGTTCAAGCCTCGATGAGCATTCCCGCAGGATTACTCTTGCTCGCTGGGCTTACGTGAAGTATGCCCTCCTACTTTCAGCGGTATTGCGCCCGGCCTGCAAAACCGGGCCGCACTCCGTACCCCCATGACCGACCGCGGAAAGCAAGCACTCAAACGCAAACGGTGGGAATCGCGGAAAGAACTACGCCCGGCCGTCGTCATTTGGATCCGGAGAACCAGTCACCTCCGGCGCGTCCGATGGCGACGTGTGGAGCGCGTCCCGTCCCGTCCAGACCTTGATGACTGTCCAGCCGACGGCGGTGAGCGGGACAGCGAGTAGGGCGCCGATCAGCCCTGCCAGGGCAGTCCCGGCTGCGAGGGCGAGGAGGATGGCCAGGCCGTGGATGCGCAGGACCTTGCCCATGAGCAGCGGCTGGAGGAGGTGGTGTTCGAGCTGGTTGGCGGCAACTAAAACAATCAGCACCACCAGGGCCGGGACCGGGCCGTTGAAGATCAGAGCCACCACCACGGCCAGTGTCCCGGCAGCAGTGGCACCTATGATGGGAATGAACCCGCCGATGAACACGAACACGGCCAGTGGCAGTGCCAGCGGCACGCGCATAATGGTCAGGGCCAGGCCGATGATGAGAGCGTCAGTCAACGCCACTAGTGCGGTGCCGCGCACGTATCCGCCCAGTACGATCGCGCCGTGATCCACCGCTTCGTGAGCCTTCCTCCGTTGCCCCGCGGGGAGGAATCCGATCAGGAAATTGCGGATCCGTTCCCCGTCCTTGAGGAAGAAGAACAAGATGACTGCCATCAAAATCACCCCCACGGCGATTTCAGCGGCAACACGGAGCCCGGTCAAGGCTTCGTTTCCAAAGGTGGTGCTGAGGATGAAATTCTGTATGGAGTTACGGATGCCGTTGATCTGCGTATCGGTGATCGGGTATGGGCCCTGAACAATGAACCCGTGCAGCCGGTCGATGCCAATGTCAGCTTGGGCGGACAGGTCCTTTAGCTGGGACCGGATCAAGAAGACAATACCTGTGATCACACCGCCAAACACGGCCAGGATTGCCACGAATGATGTCAGCACCGCAGCGGCCCGTGGCCAACGGCGGCCGGTGAGCCAATGGACCAGCGGGCTGATCGCCGAGGCAAGGATCAATGCAATGAGTATCGGAGTAACAACTACGGGGACCTGTGTGAGGGCCCAGATCACCGCCGCGACAAGGGTCAAGACCAACAGCACCTGGGCCGATCGGATGGACGACTGGCCCATTGCGTCTGCCCAGATCGTGGGTAGTCCCTGGGTGAATCTCCCGCTGGGGGGCTTTGCCGGTGGCAATGGCTCTGCGGGGCTGTTGCTTTCTGTTTGCGCCATGAAGCCAATTCTTGCACTGTAAGGACCGGATGGCTGTTTGTTTAACTACTTGGCAGGCTTTTTGGTCCCCACCGTGGTGTCCATCAGCCCTTCGAGTCCGTCTTCGTCAACCTCGGTGTTTGGTTCGACATCGATGGGGGTCCCGTCGTCAACTGCGGGCTTGTCCTTCTCTGCCGTATCGCCCTCGTCCCGCACGAAACCCGGCGCCTCTCCGTCCGCCACATTGAGCGCCAGTACTGAGCTTCGATGGCGACGGGTATCAGCCAAGTCGAACAGCCGCGCGGCAGCGCCAGCATCACCTTCTTGTTCCAGGAGGGAACCGGCCGCCATCAGCGCCTCGGCCGCGACGGCGTTCTCGCGGTAATCGAAGTATGCTCGCGCAGCCGGCTCCTCGAGGATTCCGTTGATCTGCGCGCTGACTCGGCTGGCGTCAGCTAGGGAATAGCCGTGCCCGAGCTGGTACACCTCGTGATAGAGGAAGCCATAGTTTTCTTCCCGAAAGTCCATGGACCTATCCAGGCGGGACTTCATTTCGTCCTGCTCGGCGGGTGAAAGATCGTCCACTTCGAGCCCGAGACGCTTGGCAAACTCGCGCAGGTAGGTGGCACTGGCAAGCGGCATTCCAGTCGGGGCGAGGTCAGTGTTGGCAGAGGCGGGTTGGGCATGCTCGGCAGGGGAAAAGAGGGCAAGGAATTTTTGAATCAGGGTGCTCATGGGGTCCTCTATTGGTTAGTGCGGCCCTTCAATCTTCCCAGCTTCCGAAGAACCTTCCAGCATGGATTCCCGTGATACTCGCCGCACCGGCAGGTTCAACGGCGCAGCCGACAACAAGGCACGTGTGTACTCGTGCGCAGGATCGGTGAACACCTGCTCGGTGGACCCGGACTCAACAACTTCCCCCGCGCGCATTACCAGCACCTGATCACTCATGTGCCTGATCACCGAAAGGTCGTGGGAGATGAACAGGTAACTGAGCCCAAACCGCTGCTGCAACTCGTCCAGTAGGTCAAGGACCTGGGCCTGGATGGAGACGTCCAGGGCCGAGACCGGTTCATCGCAGATCAGCACTCGTGGCTTCGGTGCAAGGGCGCGGGCAATGGCTAGACGCTGGCGTTGCCCGCCCGAAAGCGTGGCGGGATTGCGTGCCGCCATGCCGGGCTCCAAACCGACCAGCTGCAGCAATTCGTTGATTTCGCCAGTGCGGGCGCGGGGGTTGCGCGTGCCACCAAGACTCAACGCGTCGGCCAACAGGGCTCCAGTGGAAAGCCGAGGGTCGAAGGAGGACAACGGGTCCTGGTAGATGGCGCCCAGCGACGAACGGTGGGTTCGGCGAACGGATTCGGGAACCGAACTCCACGGCTGACCGAAGAGCTCCACGGTGCCCGCGCTCGGGGCCAGCAGCCCCAGGGCCATGCGTGCGGTGGTCGTCTTCCCCGATCCGGATTCGCCCACCAATCCAAGGGTGCGGCCGGGCAACAGCTCGAAGTCGACATGGCGCACGGCCGTGAACCCGGTGGACTTGCCCAGCAGGAAGGTCTTGGAGAGGCCACGCGCGCTGAGCAGGGGCTGTACGACGGCGGCCGGCTGACCGTTGGGTGCCACGGGGCCGGCGGTCCGGCTGGAAACGGAATCTCCGGATTCAGTGGCGGGGGAGAGGCGTGTGAAGCGGGGCTTGCCGGCAGGAACCGCGGCCAGCAGCGCACGGGTGTACGGGTGTTGCGGGTCGTTCAGGATCTGCACAGCCGCGCCGCGCTCCACGATGCGCCCGGCCTGCATGACGGCAATCGAATCGGCCACCGCTGCTACGGCTGCAAGGTCGTGGCTAATCAACAGCATTCCGGAGCCGCCCTGGCGCAAGTTACCGAGGAGGTCCATCACGGATGCGGCGATCGTGGCATCCAGCGCAGTGGTGGGCTCATCGGCTATGATCAGTGCCGGTTCCAAGGCAATAGCCGAGGCAATCAGCGCCCGCTGGCGCATTCCGCCGGAGAGTTCCCCTGAACGTTGGGAGGCCCTGCGGATCGGGTCATCCAGGCCCACCGCAACAAGCAGTTCAATCACGCGAGCGGCGCGTTGCGCTCCGGAACCGGTTGAGTGCAGGCGCAGTGCGTCGTCAATTTCCTTGCCGACGGTGCGCAGTGGATCCAGGGATGTCAGGGCATCCTGCAGGATGAACCCCACCTGACGGCCGCGGAGGGCACTCCAGCGGCGCTGTGAAAGGGTCCTGGCATCCACGCCCGCCACCTCAAGTATGTCGGCGTGCACCTGCGAACCGGGCCCGGCCAAGCCGATCAGGGACCTGGCGGTCACCGATTTGCCCGACCCCGATTCGCCCACCAGCGCCAGGCATTCCCCGGGGCTCACCGTGAAGGAAATGTCGCGGACTACGCTATTCCCGCCAAAGGTGACCGCCAAATTCTCAACCCGTAAGAGCGGCTCGGCAGCGCTCATCGGACACCCCTGGACTTCAGGATCCGGGAGAGTACCGTGGAGGCCGCGGCAACCAGCACAATGGCCAGGCCCGGGAAGAACGTCATCCACCAGGCCAGGGCGAGGTAGGTGCGTCCGGCCGACAGCATGGTGCCCCATTCGGGGGCAGGTGGGCGCGCTCCGAGCCCCAGAAAACTCAGCGACGCGGCCCAGAGGATGGCCTGTCCCAGCCCCAATGTTGCCAGTACGGCAATGGGGGCCAGGGCGTTGGGAAGGATGTGGACGGTGAGGATCCGGGCCCTACTGCGCCCGAGAACTGTGGCGGCCTCCACCATGGGGGAGGCTCGCAGGGCAATGATCTGGGCACGGATCATCCGCGCGTATCCGGGGGCCGTGGTCAGGCCCACCGCCATAACGGTGGTTGCCACACCTGGCCCTGCGAAGGCGATGAACACCAGAGCCAGCAGCAGCCCGGGCAGGGCAAAGAGCACCTCCAGGAGGCGGCCAACACCAAAATCCAGCCATCGGCCGCCAAAGCCGGCGATGGTGCCCAGCACTAGGGCCAGGCCGAGCCCGATGGCGGTGGCCGCGGCCCCGATGAGCAGTGAGGGCCGTGCGCCGTGGATGATGCGCGAATAGATGTCCCGCCCAGATTCGTCGGTGCCCAGCAGGTGCTCGGCACCGGGCGCGGAGAAGGCCTGGGTGGGGCTGATGGCCAGCGGGTCAACCGGTGACAGCAGGTTCGGTGCGATGGCTGCGAGGACAAAGAAGAGCAGCACGGCAGCAACAGCCACCAGGGGCAGGTGGGCCGCGAGCCGGCGCACAAGGGCGACCTCACGCCGTCGTACATGGTTCTTCTGTGGGCTCAACGAAGGCTCTGGCGTCGCCTTGCCCGGCCCGAAGACGCTCATGAGGTACCTATCCGTGGATCGGCGAGGCGTTCGGCAAGGTCGGACAACGCCATGATCACCACGTATGCGGCTGCCGAGATCAGTGCCACACCGGTGACCATGGGGATGTCCCTGGACGTGACCGCCGAGAGCAAGGAGCGTCCCAGGCCAGGCCGGGCAAAGATGGATTCGACCACCACGGCGCCGGAGAGCAGCGAACCGAAAGCCCATCCGGAGAGAGCGATGGCCGGAAGCGCGGCATGTCGCAGAGAATGGCGCAGCAGCACACCGATCTCAGATTCCCCGCGCGCCCGGGCGGACAGGGCAAAGGCGGAACGCTGGGCTTCCATCAAGGTGTCCCGCATGACCTGGCCTAAAAAGCCTGCCAGCGGCAGCGCCAAGGTGATGACCGGCAGCGCTAGGCCGGCTGCGGTGTTGGTGCTCACCGGGGGAAGCCATCCCAGCATGGTGGAGAAGACCAGGATCAGCACGCTGGCCAGCCAGAAGTGCGGCACCGCCGCAGAAACAATCTCCAGTCCCGAGCCCAATGCAGAACCTAACGCACCGCTGCGTGTGGACAGCACAGCGACGACCAGCGCCATGGCCCAGGCCACCAGCAGTGCCAGTATGGCGAGGATGAGGGTCGGGGGAATCAGCTCGCCTAGCACCTCGGACACGGGGGTTTTCAGCGAGTAGGAGGTGCCCAGGTCGCCGGTTGCCAGCCGCCACAGCTGGCCAAAGTACTGGACGTACAGTGGCTGGTCCAGGCCGTACTGGGAGCGGGCGCCCGCAAGGGCCTCGGCCGAGGCTTGGGAACCGGGGCCGCCCATAATGGCCTCTGCCGGATCCCCGGGAATCATCCGGATGCCGAAGAAGATGGCGGTTGCAACTGCCCAGAGCACAAAAATGCCCCCGCCGATTTTGCCCAGCAGCCAGCGGACGGGCGACTCGGAAAATCCGGGTGCTCGGGTGGAAGCGGCTGCGGGTGTGCTCATGGGCGGGGGCGTTTCGTGGAAGGTGCTAGTTGCTCAGCCAGGTGTCAAAGAAGGTGGGGGTTGCCACTGCGGTGGTGGCGCCGACGTTCTTCAGCTTCGCCGAGTACAGGAAGTGGTTCTGCTGGTTGTACAGCGGCAGCAGGTAGTAGCCCTCGAGAACCTTCTTCTGCGCCTGGGTGTAGAGGTCCTTGCGCTCTGCCAGGTCCTTGGTGGTCCCGGCCGCGGCCAGCAATGCATCAAGGCTTGGGTCCTTCACCTGGGACAGGTTGGCGAAGTAGCCCGACGGCGCGGGAATGGTGGAATCGGAGTGGAAAAGGACGGACAGGACACTCGGCCCAACCTTGGTATACGGGGCCGAGACCAGGTTGTAATTGTTCGTGAACAACTCGCCGTACCAGCTGGAAAGATCCAGCAGCTTGATCTTGATCTCAAGGCCCGATTCCTTGGCGGTGGCCTGCATCTGCTCAAAGAGTGACTGCTCGGCAGGGATGGACTGGCTGGTGCTCACCGGGAAGGAGAGGGAGAGCCTGGTGCCGTCCTTGACACGGTAACCCTCGGAATCGCGCTGGCTCCACCCTGCCTCGTCCAGCAGTTTGGCTGCCTTGGCCCGGTCATAGCCGAAGAGCGATTCCTCGGAGAGGGCCAGGGGCTCCACGCTGGACAGGGGGGAGTAGGAACGCACGGCAGTGCCGAAGAACAGCGAATCGATGCTGGCGTTGACGTTTACCGCATGGATGAACGCTTCACGGACCAAGACGTCGTTGAACGGCGGTTTCGAGGAGTTCAGCTCAACCCGGTTGGATGCCCCGGGGCGCGGCGCATCCAGGTGCTTGATGGATGTGTTCTTCTCGGCGGCGGCAATGGCGTCGGGCTGGGCGTTGTCTATGATCTGCACCTCGCCGGCCTGTAGAGCCGCATAGCGGGTGGCTGCCTCCGGGATGAAGCGCCAGGTGATGGCATCCAGGTAAGCTCCCCCGGCATGCCCGGCCTTGGGGTCCGGGAGCACATAGCCGGCGTTGCGCACCAGTTTTACGGAGTCCTGCTTCTTCCAGGACTCGACCTTGAACGGACCGGTACCCACGGGGGCGGCACAGTTGTCGGCCTGGCTACGCTTGAGGGCAGTGGGGGATTCAATGGCCACCCAGGGCATGGAGAAGGACTCGAGCAGTGAATTGTCCGGGGACTTGAGCTTGAGCTCGAGGGTGCTGGCATCGACGGCCTGCATGGAAGCGATCTTGCCTAGGGCCAGGTAGCCGGTGGATGAGGTGGTGGCGGGATTCAACAGGTGCTCAAAGTTTGCCTTGACCGCATCAGCATTCAAGGCAGTGCCGTCGGTGAAGCTGATCCCGGTACGGATCTTCACAATGCGCGTCAGCCCGTCGTCGGAGACGGTGGAGTCTTCGGCGAGCCAGGGGATCAACGCGCCGTCGGCGTCCTTGGTGTAAAGGCTCTCAAGGTATTGCGAGGCAATGAGCGCCTGCGGGAAGTTGCCGCCAACGTGCGGATCCAGGCAGGCAGGTTCGGCATCGCCGGAGGCGTACACCAAGGTCCCGCCCGTGACAGGAGAACCGGATTCGCCGCTGGCATCGGGGGTCATGGCGGCCGGCGAGCAGCCTGCCAGAACCAATGCTGCGGCCAGTGCCGTCGCGGCGGGAAGTAATCTGGTGGCCAAGGGGCGTGCGAGAGTCATGAAATTCTTCCTGCGAACCGGTGAAGTGGAGCGATGCGTGGTCAGTCCGCGTCCGTGTCCTCCGGCAGGTGGCCATGAGGCACGCGTCGGCGGGTACCGCCATCAACCATAGCGGCTGGGGCGGGACTGATGCAGTGGCATGTGGGGTAGATCATAGGCTGGCCGGGGCGCCATCATAGGTAAAGGCTGCACAGGGTTCGGCCAAGGGCCCTGCGTCACGTCCAGGTCCCGCGGTGCGCTGGCCGCCGTCGCTTGCGCCAGCGGGTAGGAGCGCATCTCTGACCGGGCATTCATTCACTGACGTCGTGAGACGAGGACCGGTTCGGTGGCGCGGTGAAGGACGGTGTGGGTGGTGGAACCGATGGTGCCCTTGATGAGGCCGCGGCCCTTGGTTCCCATGACTATCAGGCTGGCGCCCCGGGAAGCGTCCAGAATTGCTCGGGCGGTGGACTGGTTTCTGAGCAGTACCCCCTCGACGCTGGTGCCGCCGGTCAGTTCACGGGCCCTGGCCACGGCGGCGGCCAAGATCTCCGCCGACTCCCCATCGACTGGTGCCCGGCGCGCCGGCCAGCCGCGGGGTTGGGGCTGGACATGTATGACCCTTAACGGGGCGCCCGTCAGAACTGCCATCTGGCAGGCATCCGTCAGGGCGCTCATGGAACCGGATGCGTCAACGGCTACCACGATGGCTCCGCCGGGTTGTGATTCCATGGTCCTGATGACCGCCACGGGACATGGGGCAGTGGCCGCCATTTCCAGGCTCACCGACCCGACGAGCAGGCCGATGAGCCCTCCGATCCCGCGGCTGCCAAGCACCAGCATCTGCTGGCCTTCAGAAATTTTGGCCAGGTGAACGGCGGGCCATCCGTAGATCAGGCTGCCCTGGACATCCAGCCCTGGTGCGGTGTCCGTCGCCAAGGCCAGGCCCTCGTTGAGGATGATTTCGGGGGAGGGCCCCTGCCCGATTCCCGCCGGGATGCTGGCAGCTTGGGTGCCTTCGGGGGGCAGCGGCCGCAAGTGGCAGTGCACTAGGTGCAGCCGACACTCTCGCAGGGCGGCTTGCCGCGCCGCCCACTGAACGGCCTGCGAAGCCTCGGGGGAGCCGTCGTAACCAACCACGATGTCTTGAGAGTGCTGCACCAATTCCCCTTTGCGGTTTTTTCTTGCCTGAACTGAGCGGCGTCGTCGCCTAGCCAGGTTCCGTCAAAGTCTACGGGCTGACTGGGCGAGTCCGGCTCCTTGCAAGCAGCCAGGCCCTGCGGCGCAGTGCCAGCACCGAACCCCCTACCACCAGGAGGAACACGGCGGTCCGCAGAATTACCGTAGGTTTGCGGACCCTGCCTGGGCCAGGCTGGCAGCCACCGGGGCCAGTCCGCGCACCGTCAACGGTGTGGCTCTAGCAGTATCCGGCAATCTTCTCGGTCAGGGCCGATGCCGTTGCCGGTGAGAGCCCAATGTGTTTGGCACTTTCCCGGACCGAGCGCGGAGAGTGGTCCCGGTCCTATAGTGGAGCTACCGGCATCCGGAGGAAGCCATGAACCACGCCTAAGGGAGTACCTATGAAAATTGCAGTGACAGGCGGCAGCGGAAAACTAGGACGCCATGTGGTGCGCAGGCTCACCGACGACGGCCACCAGGTACTGAATCTGGACCGGGCCGGGGAGCGCGGACCGGGGCTAGTGGTGGTGGACCTGCGCAATTACGGGCAGGTCCTGGACGTTTTCTTGGGCTTGGATGACAGGCACAGCGGATTCGACGCCGTGGTGCACCTGGGCGCCATTCCGGCGCCCGGGCTCCTGCCGGACGCCGCCACCTTCGAAAACAACATGCTCTCCACCTACAACGTCTTCCAGGCGGCCCGGCGGGCGGGTATTAAAAGGCTCGTTTACGCCTCCAGCGAGACGGTCCTGGGACTGCCGTTCGACGTCGACCCTCCCTACATTCCCGTCGATGAGGACTATCCCGCCCGGCCGGAAAGTACCTATTCGCTGGTCAAGGTCCTGGAGGAGCAGATGGCCACGGAGATGACCCGCTGGGATCCGCAGCTGAGTATCGTGGGCTTGCGGTTCTCTAACGTCATGAATGTGGCGGACTACGCTGCCTTCCCCTCCTTTGACGCCGACGCCATGGCCCGCAAGTGGAACCTGTGGGGCTACATCGACGGCCGGGACGGGGCGCAGGCCGTGGCGCGGGCCCTTGAAAACGGCCAGCCAGGCTTCCAAGCGTTCATCATCGCCAACGCGGACACCGTGATGAGCCGTTCCAGCGCGGAGCTGGCCGCCGAGGTGTTCCCGTCTGTGCCGGTGCGCAAGGACCTCGGTGAACACGAGACCCTGCTGTCCATCGACAAGGCGCAACGGCTGCTGGGCTTTGTTCCCGAACACTCCTGGCGCAACCACCAAGCAACCGTCCCGGACCAGAACTGATCACCACCAAGAATTGAGGGGCACCAATGGAATACCGCATATTGGGTAACAGTGGCGCCGTGGTTTCCAACTTCGCGCTGGGCACCATGACGTTCGGGGCGGAGGCAAGCGAGGCGACGTCCCACACTCTCCTCGATGCTTATGTGGCCGCCGGTGGCACCTTCGTCGACACCGCGGATGTGTACAGCGCCGGGGGGTCGGAGGAGATCATTGGCCGGTGGCTGGCGAAGCGGCCGGACGCGCGGGAGTCGGTGGTGCTCGCCACCAAAGGCCGCTTTCCCATGGGTGCCTCCCCGAACGATGTCGGGACCTCCCGCAAGCATCTCACGCGCGCCCTGGATGACTCCTTGCGCCGGTTGGGGGTGGAACAGATCGACCTGTACCAAATGCACGCGTGGGATCCCATCACCCCTGTTGAGGAGACGCTGCGGTTCCTCAACGACGCCGTCAGCCGGGGCAAGATCGCTTACTACGGGTTCTCGAACTTCCTGGGCTGGCAGCTGACCAAGGCCGTCCATGTCGCCGCGTCGCATGGCTGGAATGCGCCGGTCACACTGCAGCCCCAGTACAACCTGCTGGTGCGGGAGATTGAGTTGGAGGTTGTTCCGGCGTCCCAGGACGCCGGGATCGGGTTGCTGCCGTGGTCGCCCTTGGGTGGGGGCTGGCTCACCGGCAAGTATCAGCGCGACGTGCCGCCGGCAGGGGCCACCCGTCTGGGCGAGAACCCCACCCGCGGCATGGAGGCCTGGCAGCAACGCAACGACAACCCGCGAACGTGGGAGGTGATCGGAGCCGTCCAAGAGGTGGCGGCAGCACACGGCGTCACCGCCTCCCAAGTGGCGCTGGCCTGGCTGGCCGCCCGCCCCGCCGTCACCTCGGTAATCCTGGGCGCGCGCACCACCGAACAGCTCACGGACAACCTGGCCGCGGCGGCGCTGGAGCTCACCGGTGCGGAGCTGCAGGCACTCGCCGACGTCAGTGAACCGCGTCTGGGCGTTTACCCGTACGGCCCCATGGCCCAGGAACAGCGAAGCCGGAAGATCCAAGGGGGCCGATAGCCCTCTTTGTGGGTATCCGCCGCCGGTCAAGAGCTGACGTGCTGCACGCCCTCGGCGAGCCTCAGGCGGGGGCCAGATTCCGGCGTCGGACCTCCTTGTAACGGTTCACCAGCAGGCCGTGGCGGGGGCTGAAGAAGTAGACCAGGGCAAACGCCGCGCCCTGGGTCAGCACCACCATCCCGCCGGACGCCGCATCGAGGTAGTAACTGGCGTAAAGCCCGACGACGGCGCACGCGGCCGAGATGGTTGGCGCCAGCACCAGCATGCGCCCGAAGCGGTCGGTGAGCAGGTACGCCGTCGCACCGGGAATGATCAACATGGCCACCACCAGCACCACGCCCACCGCCTGCAGCGCCACCACGGAAGTCAAAGCCAGCAGCCCGAGCAGGAACGCGCCGAGCATGCGCGGGTTCAGGCCGATGGCGTGGGCGTGCGTGGGGTCGAAGGCGTAGAGGGTGAAGTCGCGGCGTTTGATGACCAGAATGGCGAAGGTGACCGCGCCGAGGACCAGCACCTGGACCAGGTCGGAGTGGCTCAGGCCCAGCAGGTTGCCGAAGATGATGTGGGTGAGGTCCGTCTGGCTGGGCGTGACGGAGATCAGCACCAGCCCCAAGGCAAAGAGCGTGGTGAACACGATGCCGATGGCGGCGTCCTCCTTGACCCGGCTGGTGTCGCGCACGGCCCCGATCAGGGCCACAGCCAGGAAGCCGAACAGCACCGCTCCGACGGCAAAGGGCGCTCCGAGAATGTAGGCCAGGGCGACACCGGGCAGCACGGCGTGGGAGACGGCGTCGCCCATCAGGGACCAGCCGATCAGCACCAGCCAGCACGAGAGTACGGCGCAGACCACGGCCGCGATCACGGTGACCACGAGGGCGCGCTGCATGAAGACGTAGTCGAAGGGTTCCAGTAGGAATTCAAAAACACTCATGCCGGCACTTCTGCCGCACTCATGACAGCCGCGGTAGCGGTATCGAGGCCGAAGGCCAGGGCCAGGTTTTCCGGGCGCAGCACCTCGTCCGGGCTGCCGTGCAGCAGGACGCGGCGCATCAGCAGCACGGCCTCGTCGGCTAAATCCGGCAGGGCGTGTAGGTCGTGGGTGGAGACCAGGACGGTGGCACCGTCCGCGGCCAGGCCCTTGAGCAGGGCACAAATGGTGGCTTCGGAGCGCTTGTCCACGCCGGCAAACGGTTCGTCCAGCAGCAATGTGGTGGCGCCCTGGGCGATGCCGCGGGCCACAAAAGTGCGTTTCTTCTGCCCTCCCGAGAGCTGGCCGATCTGGCGGTGGGCAAAGTCGTTCAGATCCACGCGCTCCAGGGCGTCGGCCACGGCGAGCCTGTCGGCCTTGCGAGGCCGCCGGCTCATGCCCATGTGCCCGTACCGGCCCATCATGACCACGTCCTGAACCGAGAGCGGGAACTGCCAGTCCACGTCCTCACTTTGTGGCACGTAGCTGACGACGCCGGACCGCCTCGCCTGGGCGGGGGTGGCGCCGCCAATGGTGACGCTGCCGGCGTCGGGCTTCACCAGGCCCATGATGGACTTGAACAAGGTGGACTTGCCCGAACCGTTCATGCCGACAAGGCCGCAGATCCGGCCTCTTTCCAGCTTGAGGCTGGCCCCGTCCAGGGCCAGCACGTCGCCGTAGTGGACGGTCACGGAGTCGACGTCGATCGCTGGGACCGAGGCTGTTGCTGGGGTGGGCCTCATGACCGGGCTCCGGTGAGTGCGTCGACGATAACCTTGGCGTCGTGCTTGATCAGCTCCAAGTAGGTGGGGACAGGGCCGTCTGCTTCGGAGAGTGAATCGACGTAGAGGGTGCCGCCAAAGACGGCGTCCGTTGCCTCGACCACACGGTCCATGGGGTCCGCGGAAACGGTGGATTCACAAAAGACGGCCGGCACCTGGTTGGTGCGGACAAATTCGATGGTGCTGGCGATCTGCTGCGGTGTGGCCTGCTGCTCGGCGTTGACGGCCCAAATGTACTTCTCCGTCAGGCCAGCGTCGCGGGCCAGGTAGGAGAAGGCGCCCTCGCAGCTGACCAGGGCGCGCTGGTTCTTCGGAAGGACGGCGAGGTCCTTGACCAGGCTGTCCTGGACCTCCTGCAAGGTGGCGTTGTAGGCGGCGCCGTTGTTCTTGTAGAACTCGGCGTTGGCGGGATCCAGGTCCTGGAAAGCCTCCACCATGTTCTCCACATAGATCTGCACATTCTTCGGCGACATCCAGGCGTGCGGGTTCGGCATGTCCTTGTAGGCGTCCTCGGCGATGTTGATGGCGTCCACCCCGTCGGTGACGACGGCGTGGGGTGCATTTACGTCTCGGACAAACTGTTCGAACCAGGCTTCCAGCCCCATCCCGTTGTCCAGGATCAGGTCGGCCTTGGCGGCCTTGCGGATGTCGCCCGGGGTGGGTTCGTAGCCGTGGATCTCCGCACCGGCCTTGGTGATGGACTCCACCCGGAGCTTGTCGCCGGCTACGTTCTGGGCGATATCGGCCAGGACGGTGAAGGTGGTGAGGACGACGGGGCGGCCGTCACCGGCATCACCGGAGGCCTCGCCGGGTGCTGCGCAGCTGGTCAGGGTTAGGGCGAGAACGGTGGCGCCGGCCGTCGCTGCCAGCCGGACGGCTGTGAGGACTTTGGGTAGGTAAATTGGCATGAACTGACCATAGTTTAGGTATACCGAAAATACCAATTGCGGCCCACCGTAACAATAGCTTTTTCCTATCCTGTCCGTATTGGCGCCACCCACACCGTAGACAATATCTGGACACCCGGCGCACCGGGCCGCTGACTAGGCGGCGGCCCGCTGGCCGGACTAGACCGGCGGCCCGGGCTGCCCGTCAACTGGCAGGGGCTCGAAAGGGGCGCCCGGTTCCGCGGGGCCCTGGTCCAGACGGAACGGCGGGTACTCGTCGCGCATGAGGAGCGCGTAGCAGGCCACGCGGTAGATCCACCGGTTGATTCCCATGACCAGGTCGAAGAGTGTGGGTTGGTACCTGCCGGTGAACAGGAGCATGACGGCGGCGATGAGCACCAGGAGCCCGAGCAAGGAGAAACCTGTGTTGCGGGCGTAGTCCTGTCCCCAGGAATCGCTGCCTCCCCACGGGGCCCAGACGCTGCCGGTAAAGATGGCAATGATCAGCAGGTGCGGAATCGCCAGCAGCCATCCTTTGACCAGGACCAGACCGTGCGCGAGCCGCTGGGGGTAGTCCACCTCGAAGTCTGCGGGATAGTCCGTGGCGGCGAAGGTGAAGGGCGGGTACTTGTCGGTGGCCAGAGCCGAATAGGCATAAAAGGCGACCCGCCAATTCCAGCGCAGGACCCCTACGTTGAAGTCAAAGAGCGAACGCGGGTAGCGGCCTGTGAACAAGATGGCCAAGCCTGCGATGAGGGTTGTGAAGAAGAAGGCAAACCACAGGAAGAACAAGATGATGAAGTGGGGGATAGCCAGAAGCCATTTGACCAGCCACAAGCCGCGGGAAAGCTGCGGGTCCAGATACCCGGACAGTTGCGCCGGATAGCGCTTCGCCTCTGCCATGCTCCCCGGCGTGCCCACGTCGCCCGGCACTGCCGTGCCCGTTGCCGTACCCACACTCGGCCGCCCTGCACCGCCCTGGCTCGATGGGGGTAGGCCCCTGCCGACGCCAATGGCTCCCAAGGCTATCAGCCCGGCCCCGACGAGCAGGATGAGGATCCCGGCAATTAACAACGCTGGTGTAAGGGTTCCAAACAGCTCGGAATGGAACCCGGCCTGCATTTTCACGGAGACGCCTGCGCTCGCATCGGCGTTCATGACCACCATGACCACGTCCGCACCGCTGATGTCCATGGTGACTTGCTGTGTTCCGGGCCCGGAAGCGGACTCTGTCCAGAAGCCCTGGGCGGCCGGGGCTGTTGGTGTCGCCGTTCCCGGCTGATCCCGGTAGCTCACCCGGAACGGGGATGTTTCGATGCCGGTGATCTGGGTGGTGTGTACGCCGCTGAGATAGCTCTCTACCTGGGCTTTGGGGCCAATACCAATGAAGACCTGGCCGCCGGGGGCGGAGGACGTGGCGGCCAGCCGTATGCTGCCCAGGTCAAAGGGGATCCTGTCGGTGCCGATGTCCGCCGGTGGAGAGATGAGCGCGTAGGACGCCGTGGAGAAGCCGTGGGCGGAGGAGGTGAAATAGCCGTCGGGTCCTTGCTGGGAAGCCACCACGGCCGAGGCAATGCCGCCGGCGATCCCACCCACTCCCAGCATGGCCAGAATCGTCCCCAGGACAAGCGCGACGACGGAGCCCGCCCGTGAGCGGTGGACGTTGCCTGGGTTTGGACTCTTGCTTTGAACCATCGGATTGCTGGTCATGGCTGTCCCTTCGATTGTTTCAACCTTGTAGCGCCGGAGCCTGATTGGCAAGGGTCAAAGGTCACAGTTGTTGCCGTGGCCGGGTATTCGGCAGGTCGAGGACCTCCACCGAGATCAAGATGATGCCCAGATCGCGGATCTTTACGAGCAGGCCATGCAAGGCGGCCTGATCGGGCACCGGGCCCCGAAGGGTCGTGGTGCCGTTGCCGTCGCGGCTTAGTGTCAGGCCGTCAAACCACGGCACCCACCGGTCATCGAGGAGTCCGTCTACCCGGATGCGGTAGCTGGCGGGCAGGGGCGGCTTGGGATCGTGCACAGTCATTCCGGGCTGTCACTTCGCGTTGGAACCAAGCGGCGCGACGGACGCCACCGCTGCCGAGCGGGGGGCTGTGCGCTGGGTGTGCTGGGTGCGCCACAGTGAGTAGCCAAGGCAGATCAGGGCCATGGCCGTGGGGATGGCAAACAACCGCTCGTTGACCTGGGGAAGCAAGGGGATCGCCATGGTCGCGACGGCTCCGACGGCCAGCAGTACCGCAGCCCACCGGGTCAGGATCTTGGCCCGGTACAACGCAATTCCGAACAGCAGTCCGCCGGCCATGTACAAGATGCCCGAGGCGGCACTCAGCGGCAGCATCAGGCCGATGCTGCCAACCGGGTGGCCGCCGGTCGCCGCGACAAAGACGTCGTTAACGTACCCGGGGTTGCTGTGGGCAACGGCAGGCAGGACCACCGCGCCCATGGTCTCCATGCTGAACATGATCAGGTAGCCTGCTCCGAACACGAGGTACCCGATGAGGCCAAGCACGCCCATCCTCTTCACCTGGGACAGATACATGGCGGTGATACCGGCGAGCGACAGCAGCGCCATGACCATCTTCAGTGACTGGCGGAACGTGAACTCTGCTGTCGTGGCGAAGTTTGCATCCAGCTGCGGATGGTTGAACTGGACGCCAATAAACAACAGCCCTGCACCAACGGCGCAAAGGCCGCCCACGCGGATGAGGGTTGTGGGGTTGATGGACATGTTGACTCCTTGGATATGGATCTCCGTGGCCGTGTGCCGCGGGATAACTCCAAGGTAGAAGCGCGGTGGGTGAGCCGGCATCACCCAATGATGTGAGCGGCAAGGTGAGATCCGCGGGAGCCAGGTTCGTCCCGTGCGCCGCGCTGTGTCACAGCAGACCGCGTTCGCGGGCGGTGCGCACCGCGGCCCGGCGGTCGTTGACGCCCAGCTTGGTGAAAATATGCTTCGTGTGGGTGCGCAGCGTGTTGTAGGAGATGAACAGCTCACCGGCGATCGCCGGCCCGCTCAGCCCACCGCCCAGAAGCCGCAGCACATGCAGTTCCCGGGTGCTCAACGTTTCAGTACCCGCCGGTTTAGCCGTGCCCAAGGATCCAGTCGCCATCGTTTGGGTGTCCGACGCCGGACCATGGCCCGGGTGTGCAGCGTTGCCTTGGCTGTGGGCCAGGCTGAGGAGACGGGAGGCCCGTCTGGAGGTATGGCCAGGGCCGCTGGCGTGACTGGCCTCGCGCAACAATGCCTGCATGGGCGTCCCCTCATCGAGAAAAAGCCTTACGCGGCCTTCGGATTCGGCAGCTTCGGCAAGGGCGCTGGCAAACGACTCCCGGGCCAGGCCCTGGTGGCCCTGGGCGTCGTGGACAAGGGCTGCAAGCAGGCGGATCTCCACCGTGCTACCTGCTCTTCCTGAGGCTTCGGCGGTCTGAAGCAGACGCTCCAGCAGGGTTTCCACCGAAGGATCCAACGGCTTAGCTGGCTGGAGATGCAACTGTGCGGTGGAACCGGTGCCGGCCACTGTCCGGGCCAGCCCTGCGCGGTGCAGCCCTGCCCGGTCCAGCCCTGCGCGGTGCAGGGCAAGGAGCAGCCGCACTAAGGTGAGGGCGTCGTATTCGCACTCGTACAGGTGGTTGGCATCACCGGCGGCAAGTAGGCCCCGAGAACGCGCCCATGCGGCGGCCTGCGGCAATTCGCCTTGCCTGATCCAGATACGGGCCTTCATGGCAGCGAGGGGGCGCACCTCAGGGAAGAAACCCCGATGGTAGAGCGGTCCGGCCTGGTTGAGAAAATCAAGGGCCAGCCCTTCGTCACCGGAGGCAGAGGCCAGTAGCGCCCGCGCCACAAACCACCGGTAACTACTTTCGACCGTGGGGGCACGCTCGTAGAAGTCGCCGGCAGCGGCGAGGTGCCGGGCAGCGGCGTCGAGCTCGCCCGCCTCGCAGTCAATTTCGCCCAGCCCCACATGCAGCTCCGCAGTTGCCCGCGCCACGGAACCGCCCAGTTCTCCGGCCCGGGCCAAGGTATCCTCCAGCAACCGGCGTGCCGTTACTGGCCGGCCAGCGGCGAGCCACATGTCAGCAAGCAGTGCCGTGCTGCCGAACGCATCAACGAGGTTGCCGGCAGCATGCAGGTCCGCAACCGCCCGGCCGAACGTTTGCAGCGCCGCATGCACATCCCCGTCAACCCAGGCGGCCAGCCCCAGGAAGCCGTTCGCGGCGCCCCGGGCGAGGTGGTCCGCCGAGCCCGCCAGCTCAAGCGCCTGCCGGGCATGCGCCGCAGTGCCAGCCACATCGCCGCGTGCCTGAGCGAGGGAGGCCCGATAGATCGCGATGGTAGCCGGAATCGTGGCGAACTCCTCAATGCCGGCCCACGGGGACGCCGGCCCGGGCGGTGCCGCGGCCATGACACGTTCAGCTTCCTGAAGGCGGGGCTCAACGCCGTCGAGCTCGCCGGTGGACATGAGCATGTAGGCGTCAAACACGCCAAGCACGGGGCTACTGCGGATGGCGGACTCGGGCAGCAACTTCAGCCAGTCCCGCATCACAGAGTCCTGGCGGTTGCGCCGGATGGCCGGTACCGCCAGTTCCATGAGGTGCGCCGCCCGGCCAAAGTCCTGTGCCGACACGGCGTGCCGGACAGCCTCGTCCATGAGCTCCCGGTCCTGAAACCAGTGGCTGGCACGCTGGTGCAGCAGCGGGACCAGGCCGGGCCGTTCGTTGAGCAGGCGCGCCCGCAGGACGTCGGCGAAGAGCTGGTGGTAGCGGTGCCATTCCCTGTGTCCGTCGAGAGGGACAAGGAAAAGGTTTGCACGCTCAAGGGCTAGCAGCATCCCGCTCCCGCCCGCCCTGCCCGTCACGGCGTCACAGAGCGCCCCGGTAAAGCGTTCGAGAACGGCCGTTTCCAGAAGGAAGTCCCGCACTGGTTGGGGCTGGCACACAAGGACCTCTTCGACAAGGTAGTCGAGGATGAAGCTGTCATCCCCGGCGAATCGGGCGATGAACGCTGCCGGGTCTGTGCGGCCCTGCAGGGACAGTGCTGCCATCTGAAGGGCGGCAATCCACCCCTCCGTCCGCTGTTCCAGGACCGCAATCTGGGCCGGTGCCAGGTCCTGCCCTGCCACGTCATTGAGGTACGTTGACACCTCGCTTGGCGTGAATCGCAGTTCTGCAGCCCGGATCTCGGCCAGTTCGCCACGCACCCGCCACCGTGGCAGGGGTAGCAAGGGGTCGGCCCGGGTGCTTATCACCACGTGCACCTGGGGTGGGAGGTGTTCGAGCAGGAAGGCCATGCCCCGGCCGACTTCGTAGCCGTCGGCGGCGTGGTAATCGTCAAGGACCAGCCACAGCTCGTGGGGGTCCGCGGTTAGCCCGTTCAGCACTGCCGTGAGCGCAAGCTCGGTGGGGAAGGGGAAAGCCTGAAGTAGCTCCGCAGCCGTGGATCCGATACCGGGAAGCACAGTTTGGAGCGCGGCAACCACGGCGCCCCAGAACGCCTCCGGTTCGCTGTCGGATGCGTCGAGGGAGAGCCAGGCGATGCGGCCGCCGTGGCCCGCCGCATGTTCAAGCCATTCCGCCATGAGAGTCGTTTTGCCGAACTCGGCTGGGGCGGACACTAGCATTAGCCGTAGTTCAGTGCCGCTGCGCATCAGCGCGTTGAGCCGTGGCCGTGTGATCAGGCCAGGCCGCAGTCTGGGGCGGCGCAGCTTGCTGGCAACAACCTCACGTGCCATGGCCCACCATTCCTCGATAGTGCTGCCCTGTGTGTCACAGCGTCGATGCTGGCTACGCTACGGCGCTTTGGTCATACTGGGCCGGCTCAAGGACACCCGCTAAACACTTAGGTTCCGGGCGTGTTGCAACTGGGTTTAGTGTACTGCTGCCCGGTCCCGGGCTCCACGATTGATCGGCCGGCTGTCCGGCAGCACCTAAGCCGGCTGAACAAGGTGTCTGGGCGAATGCTGGAAGTTCCGAAGGTGCCTTGACGGGGTTGTCCTTGACAGTCTTGTCACACCGCAGACACCATGGCAGGGACAGACATATGCCGGTGTGCTTGCGCTGACCCGGCCGGATCTGCGACGCAAGGAGAATACAATGGCGCGAGATGAAACGGTGTTACCACTGTCGGGACTTTTGCCCGCCGAGCTGGAAGCGCTCCGGCCGTTTGTTGTGGATCTGGAGAATGGACACTTCTCCGGACTGCCGGGGGCGTCAGGCCATGCGGAGCTCAAAACGGTCCCGGCCGACGTCGATGCCATCTTCTCCACTCATTTGCCGGCTTTTGCGGCGTCCAGGGGCGGGGGAGCGGTACTCGTCGTGTTCTGGGCCCATGGTGGCTTGGTCAGTGAAGGGTCAGCGCTCACCGCCGCCCAGCGGAACATCCCTTGGTGGCTTGCGAACGGCATCTACCCCATCCATTTCGCCTGGCATACGGGTTTCTGGGACTCGTTGGGCGACTTGGTGGCTGACCACGCCCGGGAGATCTGGACCCCCACTGCCGCGGATAAGTCGATGGGTGCAGCCGCGGCCAGCCTGACCGGATTCCCCTCAGTTGCCAGCGGCCGCGGACTGAACTCTCCCGTCACGGACTCCTCCAACAAGCTCATTGAGGAACTGCTGCGCCATGTAGGCGGCATGGCAATCTGGGCTGCCATGAAGGAGAACGCACTCAAGGCCTCCGAGCCCGGGGGAGGGGCCGCCTATGTTGCCGCGGCCATGGCGGCTTTTCAGTCGCACAATCCCGACACGGCCACGGTGCATGCGGCGGGGTTTAGCGCCGGTGCCAACTTTCAAGAACATTTTCTCCCGGCGGTGGTACGTAATGGCGGGGCCATCGACACGTGCACCTTGCTGGTCCCGGCTGTGGGCACGGAGGAGTTCAAGCGGACCCTGTTGCCGCTTCTGGGGCAGGGCGTGGGGCGAATCGCCGTGTTTGGCATGAAGACGGTCCTGGCCCGCGAGGACAACTGCTTCGGCATCTACCGTGGATCTCTCCTAGACTTGATTCGGGCCGCGCTAGATCCAACACCCGGCACCCCGATCCTGGGCCTGCAACAGTGCATAGGTGAGGATACTGTCCTGAACGCGTTGTTCAAGGTTTACCCTGAGACGGGCCCGGCCGAATCCGTGTGGTCCGTCACGTGCGATGGAGCATTGGATGCCCGCTCGGCCGCCACGACGCATTCGGCGTTCGACGACGACGTGCCCACCATGGACAGTGTGGTTCGCCGGATCACCGGCCGCAAGAGCATTGTCTCCTTTGGGACCACGGCCCACGCACGTCTTTTGGCCGTGGCTGGCAAAATCGCCCTTTGATCAGCCGCTCGGTGCTGGGAGTCAGCGCGGCAGCGCATCCAGAATCACGGTGAGCCCGATCTCGAATTCGTCACCTAGGTCGTAGCCGGGCTTCCTGAAGGGCAAAGCCGTGAACGCAACTGTCGAGCAGCGCATAGGGTGAGCCGTCAGTGCCACGGAAAACCCGGCAGGACGCTGCACGCCCGAGGGTTGCATCGTCGTGTCAGAGGGTTGCGGGACCAGGTGAGGGTCTGGGCACCTTTCTAGTCAATCCCGTCACCTACGTCCCTATTGTGCTCATACTGCTGCTGCTCGCCGGCGCGCGCCGATCGTGTGGTTCGCCTACCTTCGGATCCACGGAATTCTCCCAACACGGCTGCGGATTCTTACCCGACCAGATTGGGTGATGGTTCTTGGGGCACTCGTATACAGTGTGTGGCATCTGGGGGCAGGCTACAGCAACCCTGGTCATGAGGGGCTCGGGGTCTGAGGAGGATCGGTACGGAAATTCTCGTTTAGGGTGTGTCGATGCTGATTCTGGCTTTGAACGGTGGAACTGGCCGTCGGGATCCGTGGGATCGCGGACGGCGCCTCCGATGTTTAGTCTGGCTTCGTGTTGGGTGGGCTCCGTGAGAAGTCGACTGCACAATTCTCAGGAGCGTAGTGGTTCGGCTGCCCTGCGTTGTCCGCGTTCAACGGCCCGGTAGATGGTGGATCGGCTGATGGAGAATAGTTCGGCCATTTCGGTCATGGTGTATTCCCCCGCATCGTGCAGTTCCAGGAGGTGGGCTTCTTGTTTCACGGTGAGTTTTGGCTGTTTTCCCCGGAGTCGGCCGTTGGCCTTGGCGACCTTCATTCCTTCGCGGCTGGCGAGGTCGCCGGATGTTTCGTGGGCATCCCGGACGGAACGGGCCAGGCGGTCGAGCTTGGTAACGACGAACGTGTCTCCGGCCCGGCACGCGGCGAGGGCTTCGCGAAGTCCGGCGCGATTCTTGTTTCTGCCGGTACAGCCATGATCAAAATACACGCCTTCGGGTTCAACGCCGAGGGCTGTCAGGGCGTCACGCCGGGCGGTGAGGTCTTGCTCTTCCGTGGACACGCGTAGCCGATCAGTAGTTGAGACATGCGGAATAGTGTTTCATATACCGATAGAATCCGCCGCCCCGTCTACGGACAGTTCACCGTACACCTTATACGGACACTTCATGGGCCACCATTTGAAAAGCAGTAGGTCAGCGGCTGGTGTGTCCGGTGGAGGACCGGCTTACGAAACGATTTCGAATGCCTATCAGGATGGACCCCTTACGGGTCTTTGCGAGGATAGGACGGTGGGGGGATCTCTGCCTGTTGACCAGTTCTGACCAGCCAATCACCCCTGCGTAAGCGCCGCCATTACCCGCGTTTGCGCACTGTCTCGATCCGCTCCCGCATCTACAAGTGCCCGATCCAGGCGGTGGCCATGGACACTCAGCACCCCGAACAAGAGGTGCTTGATCCCGACGTGATCGGAATGCAGCTCCCGCGCGGTGCGCTGCGCTGTCTTGAGGGCGTCCAGAGACTCGCGGGTGAATGGGAATGATGCTGAGGTGTCTGGCGGACCCGAGGGGACAAAACCTACTAACGCATCACGCACTTCCTCCGGCGAGACGCCCAGCGCCGTCTGTACCGTGTTCGGATAAGTGTGCAAAAGCCCCAATAGTAGATGCTCGGGACCGATGTACGAGTCATGTATAAACCTTGACTCTTCCCGAGCCATGACCACCGCCCGCCGGGCACTGTCGGTGTAGTTCCCAAACATCGTCGAACCGCTCATGCCCTTAAGCGTAGTCTTCCCGATGCGTCAGCACCACGGGTCGCGGGCGCGCCTCCCGATCCGGGCCTTGGCCGGTGAGAGCCATAACTCCATCCACTACTGCAAATCTCCGGTGTCCCGGTGAGCATTCCCGCAGTGGGACACCACTGATGCGAAACCTCAACGCTATTGTTTTGGTGTTGGCGGCGCCGTCCGCCGACAATGCTTGGCAAGCCGATGCGACGTGACAATACGGTTAGCCGCTTCTCACGCTTTTCACTAAGATAGAGCCCGAACCACGATAGGCGCCAAGGGCTACTATTCGAGGCCGCATGGGGCGTGCCGCGCTCGGCTTCGTTCGGATGGCCCTCAGATCTGGGCAGATGCAATGAAGACATAGATTCTAGGAGCCAAACCGTGACCGCTACCGATTCATTCCCAAACGGGGCGCCGTGTTGGGTTGAGACACTTCAACCGGACCCTGACGCCGCGGTGGCCTTCTACAGCGAGCTGATGGGCTGGACATTCGACGACGCGGAACCGTGTGGCTACCGCGTCGCCCGGTTCAACGGACGACGCGTGGCCGGCATCGGGCAGGCTCCGGCCATGCTCGATCGCGGTGCTTGGGTGACGTACGTCCTGGTGGGTGACCTTAACAAGACCATAGAAGAGGTAAACGAGGCCACCGGCTCCGTGCTGGCAGGTCCACTAGAGGGCCAGAATGGTGAGCGTACCGCCTTGTTCGCCGATCCAAGCGGTGCAGTATTCGGGGCGCGCCAAGGCAATCCGGCAACCGTGGCCGAAGTTGTCGATGCACCAGGAGCCTGGCAGATGAGTGCGCTGCACACACCCGATCTCAGGGGCGCCCAAACTTTTTACGGCAGAATTTTCGGCTGGCAGATCGAGCCAATGCCTGAATCCGGAATCAGTCTGTGGCGCCTGGCTGGCAGCACACGTCGGGCAGCCGACCCGACGCTGCCCGATGACGTGGTCGGGGTCGCTGTAGAAGCTGACCCGGCGGGCGGTGTGCCACCCCATTGGGCGGTCAACATACAAGTCCTTGACGCCGATGATCTTGCCACCCGTGTCGTCGAGCTTGGCGGATCGATGCTCATGCCACCGACCGACACTCCAGGCTTCCGCAACGCCGTGCTGACCGACCCGAACGGCGGTGTCCTCGCTATCAGCCAGGTCATCATTCAGGCTGAATAGCCCACAAATCTTCAATGTGGACTCATCACCATTCATTTTTGTTTTCTCAGTCATGTGTCGCGCTGAGGGTTCCCGATACGGACAGGCTCGGGGGCGCTTGCCATTGGCATGCTCTAGTCCAGTGACCAACTGGCCCAACTTGCCCTTGGCGTACTATTTTTTCCGTTTTCTGCTTCTGACCGCAATTTCTTCTGGTGTACCACTGCGGTTGGTTTGAATATTTTCGGATCTGGGACCATCGGCGCAGGTCAGCACCTCAACGCGGTCGTGGATTGTCCTCGCGTGAAGCTGTCGACCCAGGCTCCAAGCGGCGGTGGGGTGGCTTTTGATGGTCAGAAAAAGAGGGGCTCCGGCGTCGGAGTCCTGCATCTCATCGATGGTCTGCCATTGCCGAACGAGCGGATCTTCGCATCCATGGTGGACGGCTGGTGCAACCAGCAGCTGGTAAGGGCCTTGGCGTTCTCCACCATCGAAGGCAGGCCAGTACCGCGGCAAGACTCGACCAACCCACCAAAGCCAGATAGTAAAAAAGCGACGAACACGGACTACTTGAATAGCGGTCGCTGCCAGTAGGCTGCCCCGACTCTTGCTGCACATTACCCTCAACAGCATGGGATAGAGCCGCACAGATGAACCCACTCCTACTTCTTTGCCCTTCTTGTCGTCGACGATTCCGTCGGAGGCCCCCAGCTCAGATGACGATCCGCAGTGGATCCTCCAGTGTCCGCTTCAACTCGCTGAGGAATGCCGCCGCGATGGCCCCGTCCAGCACCCTGTGGTCTGAGGTCATGGTGATTTTCATGACGCGCCGGCTGCGCAGTTCCCCGTCCTGTACGTATGGTTCATCCGTGGCGGCCCCCACGGCGAGGATGGCTGCCTCCGGTGGGTTGATGACCGCAGTGAAGTTGTCGATGCCGAACATGCCCAGGTTGCTGATGGTGAACGTTCCGCCGCTGAATTCGTTCAGCTTCAGTGTCCCGGAGCGGGCCTTTTCCGCCAGAGACTGCGTCTGTGCCGCAATCGTGTTAAGGCTCTTGTCATCGGCGCCGGTGACGACAGGGACCATCAGACCTTCGTCCAGGGCCACCGCCACACCAATGTTGATTCGTTGGTGTGCCAGAATCTTGTCTCCGGCCCACGAGGAGTTCACTTGCGGGTGGTGCCTGAGTGTGACGGCGCACGCCCGCACCAGCAGGTCTGTCACGCTGACCTTGACGTCTTGGTCCGCGAACCGTTCATTGACCTCGCTCCGGAAACGGAACAGAGCATCGACGCCCACCACCACGGTCAGGTAGAAGTGCGGCGCTTCCGCGCTTTCGGTGAGCCGCTGAGCTGTCACCTTGCGCATCTGGGTCAGCGGGATCTCCACTGAGGCCTGAGCGGACGACGGCGGCTGGTCAGGCTGGGTGCCGCGGCCCGTCGACTGCGGCTCTTCTTCAACCGGTGGCTGCTCCGTTTCGGCCGCGGCTATGGCGGCTTCCACATCCGCGCGCACAATCCGCCCGCCGGGACCTGTCCCGGTGATCGTTGTAGGGTCCAGTCCGTGCCGGACAGCCTCGCGTCGGGCCAGGGGAGAGCTGAGCAGCCTCCGCGTGCTGGCGTCCGGCCGTGCATCGGCAGATGCAGGGGCCGGACTCGACGCGGGCTGGGCCGGGGTGGGCTTTGGCACGGGCGGGGCAGAAGCCCTCGGGGTGGAAGGGACGCTGCTGGCAGACGCCGAAACCGCAGCCTCAGCTTCCGGGCGGGCCGTGCCGCTGCCGTCTCCAATCACGGCCAGGGGCTGGCCGATAGCCACCGTGGTGCCCTCCGGCACCAGCAGCTTCTCCAAGATTCCGTCCTCGAAGCTCTCCAGCTCCATCGTGGCCTTGTCGGTGTCGATCTCGCCGAGCACGTCACCTTGCCGGACCGTGTCCCCTTCCTTTTTGAGCCACCGGCTCAGTACCCCTTCCTCCATCGTGTCGGAAAGCCTGGGCATGACTACTTCGGGCATGGATTCTTCCTCTCAGATGGCAGAGTCAAGGGGCTCGGCTGCGGCCGGGGTGAAGCCGGTGGCGTCGAGGAGTTCGCGGATGACCTTGATCAGGTCGTTCGCATCCGGCAGCGCCGCCAGTTCGAGCGGTTTGGCGTAGGGCAAGGGAACTTCTGCCGCTGCCACGCGGCGAACCGGCGCATCCAGGTAGTCAAAGGCCCCTTCCATGAGGGTGGCGGAGATTTCCGCGCCAATGCCGTAGCTGAGCCAGTCATCCTCTAGGACCACGGCCAGGCTGGTCTTGCGGACGGATGCGCAGACCGTTTCCCGGTCCAGCGGGCGCAGGCTGCGCAGGTCCACTACCTCGATGGAGATGCCTTCACCGGCGAGCTGGCGTGCCACTTCCAGGGCCACCGTGGTGGCGCGGGAGTAGGAGATCACCGTCAGGTCTGTCCCTTCCCGTGCCACGGCTGCCTTGCCGATCTCTGCTACGTGTTCGACGTTGGGCACCTCGCCCTTGGTGTTGTACAGAGACAGGTTTTCCAGGAAGATCACCGGGTCATTGTCCCGGATCGAGGCCAGTAGCAGGGCCTTGGCGTCGGCCGGGTTGGAGGGTGCAACCACCTTCAGCCCGGGGACGTGCGCGAACCAGACCTCAAGGTTCTGTGAGTGCGTGGCGGCCAGCTGCTGGCCGCCACCGCCGGGCATCCGGATCACCATGGGAACCGGCGTTTGGCCGCCGAACATGCCGTAAATTTTGGCCGCATGATTGACGATCTGGTCCATCGCAATCAGGCTGAAGTTCAGGGTCATGATTTCCACCACCGGACGCATGCCCAGCATGGCGGCGCCGATCGCGGCCCCGACGAAGCCCTCTTCCGCGATGGGCGTATCGCGCACCCGTTCGGGCCCGAATTCGGCCAGGAGGCCGGCGGTAATCTTGTAGGATCCCTCGAAGATCCCAATCTCCTCGCCCAACAGGATCACGTTCTTGTCCCGGGCCAGTTCGTTCCGGAGGGCGTCGTGCAGTGCCTGACGGTAGGTGATGACGGTGTTGGTGGTCTGCTCGCTGGTCATGGGATCACCGCCACGGGGTCACCGGGCAAGGCATGGGAGGCATTCGCGACCGGGCTGGCGTAGGCGTAGTCGAAGAGCTGGTCCGGGGTGGGGTCCGGGCTTGAATCGGCAAACGCGACGGCGGCGGCAACCTTTTTGTCCGCTTCCGCCTCGATGTCCTGTGCCTGGGCCTCGTCCATCATGCCCGCAGCCAGTAGGCGCCGGCGCATCAGCGGGAGTGGGTCTGCGGACTGGGCAATTTCGAGGTCCGACGCTGAGCGGTACCGGGCCGGGTCTACCACCGAGTGACCCCGCAACCGGTAGCTCATGACCTCCAGAAGCGCCGGCTTTCGTTCCAACCGTGCACGGTCCAGCGCACGCTGGGCGCCTTCGCGTACGGCCACCACATCGGTGCCGTCTACCCGCTCACCGGGAATTCGGTAGGAACAGCCTCGTTTGTACAACTCCGGTTCCCCTGCGGCGGCCTCGACGGTGGTTCCCATGCCCAGGCGGTTGTTCACGATCACATACACGATGGGCAGGTTCCAGACGGCGGCGAGGTTCAGGGATTCGTGAAACGCCCCGATGTTGGTGGTGCCGTCCCCCATCTGGCACATGACGACCTCGGCGTCTGGGCCCGGCCGGCCGCGGTAGGTCAGGGCCAGTGCTGCGCCGGTGGCCGGGGGCAGCTGGCCACCGACGATGCCGTAGCCGCCCAACATCCGGGTTGCTGTGTCAAACATGTGCATTGATCCTCCCCTGCCCTTGGACACCCCGGTTGACTTGCCGAACAGCTCCGCCATCACCGCACCTGGGGTCATGCCGCGCATCAATGCGTACCCATGGTCACGGTAGTTGGTGAACAGGTAGTCGCTGGGCGCCAACGCCTCCATCAGCCCGACGACGGTGGCCTCCTCGCCCAGGTTCAGGTGGCAGTAGCCGCCGATCTTCGCGCGTTTGTACATCTGATCTGCGCTGAGCTCGAACTTGCGGATCAGGACCATGTCAGCGTAGTAGCCCAGCAGGCGTTCCGGGGGTTCGCCTGCGGGGAAACGTTCCACTGCGTCCGTTTTTTTGGCCGTAGCAGCCGTCTCTTTTCCTCGCGCCGCTGCCGGTTTCCGTCGTTCCGCCATGTGTCCTCCTCCAAGATACTGTGAACTGTGTTCGCGCTGGTGTGCATGCCCGCTGGCATTCACGGGCCGGGGGGCTGCTCCTGCAGTGTGAAGCTGGCCCCGCCGCATTTGGGGCAGGTGGCCGGCGGGTTCTCCCCGCGCGCGGGTTCGCCGCAGACACCGCACACCCATTCGGTGGCAAGCAGCGCCACCAGATCGCCGCGGCTGATGATGCCGGCTAGGCGCCCGCTGGTGAGTACCGGCAGCCGGCCGATGCGTTGGCTGACCAGCAGGTGGCGGACGTCGGCGATGGCCGTGTCCGGGCTGACACTGATCACCGCGGTGGTCATGATTTCTGCAGCCGTGGTCCCGGTCTTGGCCAGCAGGTCATATTCGCTGACCAGCCCCAAAACGTGGCCCTCCGGGTCCACCACGGGCACCCCGGCGATCCGGTGCTCATGCAACAGTGCCGCGACGGCGGCCACCTCCAGCCCGGGCGTAACGGTCACAACGGGATGGCTCATGATCCCACCGGCGGTGGTGGGAATCCTTGTTTCCATGGTTCCTACTTTCCGTGCACGTATCATCCCCATGCTTCGCCGTCGGCAGGGAACTGTCAACTATCGACGAGATGGTAAGGGGCTGTGTTGGCTCAAGCAATGGCCGAATGGATCCATGTGTTCAGATGGATTGACGGTAGCCGAAGAACTCGTGATCGTTGTTGTAGCCGCCTAGTCCGCCTCCGACGTCGTCGAAGTCCTCGACGAATTCGATGCCCTTGATCCATTTGACGAGTTTGAATCCGAGCTGGGTCTCGTTGCGCAGCCGAAGCGGTGCGCCGTGTCCGAAGGAGAGCGTTTCCTCGTTCATGTCGTAGGCCAGCATGGTCAGTTTGTAGCTCATCTGCTCGATGGGTTGGGCGTCGTAGTAGATGCCGCCGTCGGGCCCGGCAGCGAAGGAGTAGAAGATCACCCATTTTGCCTCCGGCTTGGGCTTGGCGAGCTCGAGGATGGTTTGCATGGAGACTCCACCCCATTTGGCGACGCCGGACCAGCCCTGGATGCAGAAGTGCTGGGTGATCTGTTCATGGTGGGGCAGGGCACGCAGCTGTTCCATGTCCACTTCTATCGGGTTTTCGACGAGGCCGTTGATGCGCAGCTTGTAGTTGGCGAAATTGCCGCTTTCCAGGTCCTTGTATTCCTGGGTTTCAGGGTATTTTCCGTTGTGCCAAAAGTACGCGGAGATGTCCTTCTTGGTGTATTGGCCGGGCTTTGAATCAATGTGTTCAAAGAGGCGCTGGGCCGGGCCGATCAGGGCGAAGCCGACCTTTTGCACCACTCGAGGATGCCGGTAGGTGAAGGGTGTGGCTGCCACCCAGGCAACGATCACCACCACCATGGAGGCTGCGAAAATCCAGAAGCCCGTCCATGACTCGTTGTCCTGGGAGGCGTACATGTGGTTGAGGTTGCGCAGGGCCCCTGTGGTCATCACCAGCGTGACGTGGATGAGGATGAACAAGATGAACCAACAGAGCACCAGGAAGTGTAGGGAGCGGGCCACCTGGATGCTGAAGACGGTACTGACGGTCTTGAAGCGGGTGGAGAGGGCCGGGGACATGCCAAGTCCTGTGATGAGGGCGGCGGGTGCGGCGATGAACACTGTGATGAAATAGGCCAGTAGCTGCAGGCCGTTGTAGTTGACCCAGCCGGTTTCCAGCGGCCAGTCCAGGGACAGGTACTGGATGGCGACCGAGAGGGAGTTGGGGAACACATCCCAGCTCAACGGCACCAGCCGCATCCATTGGCCGGTGGAGAAGATCAGGATGTAAAAGATGATGCCGTTGAGCAGCCACAGCGTGTCAATGCCCAGATGCCACCACCGGGCCAGGCCGATGGAGTGGCGGCGGCCGGGTAGGCCCACGCCAGCAGGCAGTGTGATGGAATCCTGCTTCGCGGTATACAGCGGGTCCGTGGGTACCGGCTTTTGGATGCGGAACCATTCCTTGCCCGGTGTTGAATGCCGGGTCCAGTACAGGCGGGGGTGGTCGGAGAGGATGGTGAGTCCTGATCGGATGATGAAGATCATCAGGAACAGGTTCAGGAAGTGTTGCCAGCCCAGCCAGGACGGAAACCCGACAGGTGCATTGCCAGGGAGTTCAGAGGTGCCGGGGTAGCGGACCATAAAGCCCTGTACGGCGGGCAGTTCGCGGATACCCTTGGCAACGGCGATGCCGATGATCAGCAGCAATAAACCGATGGGGATCAGCCAGAGTAGGTTGAACCACTTGCCGCTGCCGCGCCCGCTGCCCTCGCCGGGCCCAATCCTGACCCGCGGGGCAACACCGTACTGGGCGGGGACACCTCCGGCCCAGTCCTCGTCCACCACGGTGTACCTCGTGCTGTCGAGCTCGTCACGAAAACTCTTCCTCGTTCCGCCCGCCCCAATCTCTGCTGCGGGTTCGTGCTGGCCGTTCGGTAGCGGGTCCATACTCCCGAGCGTAGCCCCGATCGGGCCGCATAGGGCCGGAATACGGAAAGCAGTTCAGGGGCTGGGGGAGCGCAGGGCGGAGAGCACGTCAGCGTTGAGCCGCGAGATCATATCCAGCGGGATGCCGGCTGGGCACACGGCCGTGCATTCGCCAATCTGCGTGCATCCGCCGAAGCCCTCCTCATCGTGGGCGGCCACCATGGCCAAAGCCCGGGCGCCCCGCTCCGGCTGGCCCTGCGGCAGCGCACCCAAATGCGTGGCCTTGGCGCCCGTGAACAACATGGCCGAGCCATTGGGGCACGCAGCCACACACGCGCCGCAGCCAATGCAGGTGGCGGCGTCGAACGCCCGGTCCGCGGCTGCCTTGGGCACCAGTGTGGCGGCGGCGTCCGGTGCCGAGCCGGTGGGGGCGCTGATGTACCCGCCGGCCGCGATGATCCGGTCAAGGGCACTGCGGTCCACGATCAAGTCCCGCACCACCGGGAAGGACTCCGCATGCCAGGGTTCGACGTCTATCACGTCACCGTCGCTGAAGTGGCGCATGTACAGCTGGCAGGTGGTGGTCAGGGCCTCGGGGCCGTGGGCCACGCCGTCGATCGCCAGCGAGCACATGCCGCACACACCCTCGCGGCAGTCGTGGTCAAACGCCACAGGCTCCTGCCCGTCAAGGGTGAGCGTCTCATTGAGCACATCCAGCATCTCCAAAAATGACATGTCGGCACTTACGCCCTCGACCGGGTAGGCGATCATCCGGCCGGGGGAGTCGGCGTCGTGCTGGCGCCAAATACGCAAGGTGATATTCACTTGTAGCTCCTCTGCGTCAGTGCCACGAAGTGGTACTCCAGCTGTTCCTTGTGCAGCCTGGGCGGGGCGTCATCGCCGTCGAACTCCCACGCCGCCACATAGGCGAACCCGGCATCGTCACGCAGCGCCTCGCCGTCGCCGGTCTGGCTCTCCGTGCGGAAGTGACTGCCACAGGATTCTTCGCGGTGCAGCGCATCGATGCACATGAGCTCGGCCAGCCCAAAGAAATCCGCCACCCGCCCGGCGCGCTCCAGCGTTTGGTTCAGTTCCTCATTGACGCCGGTGACTTTCAGATTGGACCAAAACTCCGCCTGAAGCGCCCGGATGAGCCCGACGGCGTGCACCAACCCGTCCGCGTTGCGCTCCATCCCGCAGTACTCCCACAAGATGGTGCCAAGCTCCTTGTGGAAGGAGTCAACGGTGCGCTCGCCAGCAATCGCCAACAAAAAGGCCAGGCGCTCGCGGACGGCCTCCACCGTTGCCGCCACTTCCGGATGGCTTTCCTGCAAGACGTCGGAGGGCCGGCTTTTAGCCAAATAGTCGCCGATGGTGTTGGGCAGGATAAAGTAGCCGTCGGCCAGTCCCTGCATGAGGGCGCTGGCGCCGAGCCGGTTGGCGCCGTGGTCGGAGAAGTTCGCCTCGCCGATGACAAACAAGCCCGGGATGGAGCTTTCCAGATCGTAGTCCACCCACAGCCCGCCCATGGTGTAGTGCACGGCCGGGTAAATGCGCATGGGACCGGCGTAGGGGTCCTCGTCGGTGATCTTTTGGTACATGTCCAGCAGGTTGCCGTATTTCTCCTCGATCGTGGCCCGGCCCAGGCGGGCGATTGCGTCGGACAGATCCAGGTACACGCCGCGGCCCCCGGGTCCCACGCCGCGTCCGGCGTCGCACTGGTTCTTGGCGGCCCGTGAGGCGACGTCGCGGGGCACCAGGTTACCGAAGGCCGGGTAGGCGCGCTCCAAATAATAGTCGCGCTCGACCTCCGGGATGTCCTGCGGCGGGCGCGGGTCCCCGGCCGTGGCGGGCACCCAGATCCGGCCGTCGTTGCGCAGTGATTCACTCATGAGCGTCAGCTTCGACTGGTGCTCGCCGCTGACGGGGATACAGGTGGGATGGATTTGGGTGAAGCTGGGGTTCGCGAACAGGGCACCCCTGCGGTGGGCGCGCCAGATCGCCGTCGTGTTGCAGCCCATGGCGTTGGTGGAGAGGTAATAGGCGTTGCCGTAGCCGCCCGAGGCGAGCACGACGGCGTCGGCCAGGTGGGTTTCCAACTCACCGCTGACCAGGTCCCGGACCACCACCCCAACAGCCCTGCCGTCCACCACGATCAAGTCCAGCATTTCGTGGCGGGTGTTGACCTCCACCGTGCCGGCCGCGGCCTGCCGTTCCAGTGCCTGGTAGGCGCCCAGCAGCAACTGCTGGCCGGTTTGCCCGCGGGCGTAGAAGGTGCGCGAGACCTGGACGCCCCCGAAGGAGCGCGTGTCCAACAGGCCGCCGTAGTCGCGGGCAAAGGGCACGCCCTGAGCCACGCACTGGTCGATGATGGCCGAGCTGACCTCGGCCAATCGGTACACATTGGATTCGCGGGAGCGGTAGTCGCCGCCCTTTACGGTGTCGTAAAACAGGCGCCGGACGCTGTCGCCGTCGTTGCGGTAGTCCTTGGCTGCGTTGATGCCGCCCTGGGCTGCAATGCTGTGCGCGCGCCGGGCGCTGTCCTGGTAGCAGAAGCTCTTGACTTGGTAGCCGGCCTCGCCGAGCGTTGCCGCGGCCGAGGCGCCGGCAAGACCCGTGCCGACTACAATCACGGAGAGCTTGCGGCGGTTGGCAGGGTTGATCAGCTTCGCCTCGAAGCGCCGTGCCGCCCAACGATCCGGCAGCGGCCCCGTGGGTGCCTTCGTGTCGTGGATGGGCCCGCCCACCGTAAATAAATCGGCCATTACTGCACCCACCCCAGAAGGATCACGAGCGGCGGGATCAGGAACCCCACCACAATCACGGCGGTGACGGCGGTTGCGGCCACGTTCAGGCCCCGCCGGCGTGCCAGCGAGGTGTTGGCGCCCAGAGAGGCAAAGGCGCTCCACAGCCCGTGGCGCAGGTGAAATCCCAGCGCCGCGAGGGCCACCACGTAGGAGAGCACCACCCACCAGACGGAGAAACCGTTGACCATGCGCTCATACGGGCTCGACGACGCCCCGCCGGGTGCGATGACATCGGCAGTTAGGTGCAGCAAATGGTAGATGACGAACAGCCCGATGATAATGCCGCCCCACCGCAGCGTGAAGGAAGCGTAGCTGCGCTGGACGCCGCGACGGTTCCTGGTGCTCTCATAGCGCCACGCCCCCTTGCCGCCGGTGGCCGCCCGGGAGCGGTGCCACAACGTGAACGCAGCGTAGATGTGGAATGCCACGCACAGCAGTAGCACCACGCGCAAGATCCACAGCGCCCCGGCGTAAGGCAGCAGTGGCTCGGCAATGGTGCGCAGAAATTCCGAGTAGCCGTCGAACGCCTGCTGGCCCTCAAAGATTTTCAGGTTCCCGTACATGTGCGCCAGCAGGAACAACACCATGATGAGCCCGCTAATGGCCATCCCCGCGTGGAGCACCACGGAAGACCGCAATGCTTTTTGCCGTGAGCCAACCCCGTTGACAGCCATGGGCTCACTGTATGCACGATTGCCCGAATGCACCATGGCTGGTTTCGCGGCGCAGACTTCACGACCCGCGAGCTCTGGTGACCTGGCGGGGTTCAAAGCTTGAATTCTAGGGGTCGCGTCCCTGCAGTGAGGGTGTCAGCTACGATGGCGCCATGACTGCTTTTGCGCAGGAACCGCAGGACTCCCGGATGGCCGTTGTGCTCGGCATACCTGCCGATGCGCTGCTGACCGGCGCCATCAGGAACGTGGATGCCCGGATCGAGGTGCTTCAAATGGGCGGCCTGGATCCGGTGGTGCGTGCGCGGATGCTAGCGGACGCCGAGGTCCTCTTCGGGATTCCGGCCGGGACCCCTGCCCAGTTGCGGGAGCTGCTGCACAGCAATGCCGCACTGCGATGGGTTCATGCGACGTGCCGGCAGTCACTGGAGCGGCTGCAGGCCGCTGACCCCAGCGAGGAAGCCCGAGAACGAATGCTGGTCACCGGACCTGGCGGGGGACATGCCGCGGCGGTGGCTGAATTTGCGATGTCCGGGTTGCTGGACTTTGCCAGGCCGTCACCCGGTGTTGGATCGGCCGCCGAGCGGGCGCCGTCGGAGCTTGCGGGCCAGACGCTTCTTGTTGTGGGCCTGGGCGCGGTGGGCGCCGAGGTGGCACGCCTGGGCAAGGCGTTTGGCATGCGGTTTTTGGCCATGACCCGGACAGGGAACGGTCGTGCGCCCCATGTCGATGAACTCCGCCCGGCGCGTTTTTTGGGGGACATGCTCCCGGTCTCCCACGCCGTCGTATTGGCCTTGCCGTGCAATGATCACACGGCAGGAAAATGACCGCAACCTCGGGTTGTTCACGGCGAATCTTGGCAGGTACCTGCGTGGTGAAGACTTAGTGGACCTGGTCCGGCCCGTCCGCTGAGCGGGCCGGCCCCGCACTCTTCGCGCCGGTGTCCTTCGCGCCGGTGTCCTTCGCGTTGGCGAGGACGTCCGCCAGGGGAATGGACGCGTCGGAGAGCTTTACGACGTCGACCGCCACGCCCGAGCGCACCAGTTCCTTGATGGTCTCGGTGACATCCCAAATGTTGACGTTCATGCCGGCCAGGACGCGGCAGTCCTTGAGCCAGAAGGCAACAAACTCCAGGGTGTCCGTGCTGCCGCGGACAATGACCTGGTCGTAGCCGCCGGGCACCACAAAACCGGAATATTCCATGCCGAGCTCGTACTGGTCGCTGTAAAAGTACGGGACCTGGTCATAGCTTGCTTCCAACCCCAGCATGGATTTGGCCGCGACCGCTGGCTGGCTGAGCGCGTTGAACCAGTGCTCCATCCGGATATGCTGGCCCAGCATGGGATGGAAGGCGTTGGCGACGTCGCCGGCCGCGAAAATGTCCGGATCCGAGGTGCGCAGGTGCTCGTCGACGGTGATACCGTTGTCCACGGCCAGCCCGGCGGCTTCGGCCAGGGCCGTGTTGGGCAGTGCGCCGACACCCACCACTACAAGATCCGCCTCGATCCGGGTGCCGTCAACGAGCTCCACGCCCTTGGCCCTGCCGTCAGCATTGGCAATGATGTGGCCCAGCCGGGCACCCGTGCGCAGATCGACCCCGTGCGAGCGGTGCAGGTCGGTGAACACCTTGGCCATCTCCGGTCCCAGAATGCGCAGCAGAGGTACCTCGCCGCGCTCCAGCAAGACCACGTCAACCTTGGCGGCGCGGGCGGCGGCCGCCACTTCCAGGCCAATCCACCCACCGCCGACAATGACCACGCGCTTGGCTTTGGTGAACGCAAACCTGAGCTGGATGGCATCCTCCACCCGGCGCAGGTAGTACACACTGTGGGGCCCGGCGTCGGGCAGTTCACGCGGTGAGGCTCCGGTGGCCAGCAGCACCTTGGCGTAGGGGACTTGCTGCCCGTTGGCGAGCCGAATGTGCTTGTGTTCGCGGTCAATGGCGGTGACGGTGGTGCTGGTGCGCAGTTCAACATGGTGCTCCGCGTACCAGTGCTTCGGGTGGACGTAGATATTCTCCCGCTCCGAGGTGCCCTGCAGAAAGCTCTTGGATAGGCCGGGCCGTTCGTAGGGCCGCTCCGGCTCCGTCCCGAACAACAGGATGCGGCCGCTGAAGCCCTGCGCCCGCAGAGCTTCAGCGGCTTTCGCGCCGGCCAGTCCCGCCCCGACGATCACAAACGCTTCACTCATGGCTCTACCCTCTTTCGGAAATCAAGGGGGCCTGGGAGGGGTCCCGCTCCTCTCAGGGTAGCTCCGCCGTCGCTGACGTGTCGGAGGGGCTGCCGGGGGGTGGTATGGCGGCGGCAGGTCTTCCGGTACTTTTCTCCCGGTCACACAGAGGCAGACAACCTCTTCCGGAACCTAAGGTCCATCTCGTGCATGGTTCGCAGAGCGGCAATATGTCCCACGTTGGCGTTTCTACCTGGTGCCGTCAGCGCAACCCTGACATGGCTGCCCCCGCCTTTGGTAAAGCGTTTCATGTCCACGTAGCCGGCATTGGTCAACTGCTTAAGATGGTTGCTCACTACCGAATCTGCAACCCCAAGCACATCAGGTAGTTGGGCAAACTCGGCCCACTGAACAGGAGCCAGCCCGGCACAGATGCGCAAACGTACCGGGGCATAGATCAGCTCATCAAACACGGCGGGGCTAGACGGGGCGCTCACTGGCGTCCTTGAGCCGATTCTTGATCGTCGCAGCGCGCATGCGCGATATGGCGAACCAGCCCACGGCGAACATCAAAAGCCACTTGGAGCCAACTTCCCACCAAGTGAAAGCTTCCAAAATCTGCTTCCCTGCAGGGCAAGCATCAACAGCATGACATACGCCACGTAGGCCCGGGAGTGGCTGAGAACTGCCCGCCGCGTGGGGCTTCGGTGTTATCAGCCATTGCGTCAGAGGCTGCGGCCACCTCCGAGAGTGCCTCGAGGGGATCCAGATCTGTGGACCATGGAGTTTCTTCAGTCGTAAGCTTCTCTCTTTCCAAGATGGACAGATGATGTTCTCCACCTTGGAAAGTCAATGGCTGGCTGATTTGACCAAATTTTCGCACTCATCACAACGGGCCTGCTGTGGGCTGATCATAGGATGCCTTCCGTGCGCCAATTGGCCAGCGACCTGGCGCAGCGTGATGTACCCAGCCGACTGGTAAACATTGAAGTACTGTCACCGGAAGACCAGTTGGCGTTTGGCCGCCTCAATGTTGGGATAGGTGAACAGGACTATGGCACCCCCTGCGCCAACCAGCCGAACAGGATCCCGATTGCTAGTGCGCAAACCGTCACGAGGGCATAGGCGACAAGGGTGAGGGGACCGAGCGTGCCCAGAGTCGACAGGATTCCATATGTTCGTAAACTGGGCCGGCGTCACTTACGGACGAGAGGGCCGCGGCGCCCGGTGCGTGTCACCTGGGCGTGTCGGTTCTGGCCGCAATTTCCGTCTCGAACCGTTCGACGTCGGCGCGGTGGCACAGTTCGGTGGCCGGTGTCAGGACGGCTGCAGTTCCTGCCGCAACCGCCGACCTCAGGGCCACCTCGGCCGGGTATCCTTGGGCAAGCCGCAGCACGAAGGCGGCCAGGAAGCTGTCGCCGGCGCCGACAGTGCTGACCACCCGTACCGGGGGAACCTGCAGGCGGCAGATCCCTGCCTTGGAGGCGAGCACGGCTCCAGCATCGGCCAGGGTCAGGGCGACATATTCGGCGGAACCTTGGCCCGTCAGCTCTGCGGCCGCAGCGATCTGGCTCTCCTCGGTGTCAAGAGCGGTTCCGGCATGTTCAGCCAACTCCCGGCGGCTGGGCTTAATCAAAAACACGCCTTCGGCCAAGGCTTCCGCGAGCGCCGGTCCCGAGGTGTCCACAACACACCGTGCGTCGGCATTTCGTGCCAGGCGGGCGACGCGGGCGTAGAAGTCGTCGGGGACCCCGGGCGGCAGGCTGCCGCTGGCGACGACATAGCCGCCTGCACGGATGGAGCGCTGGACCAGCTGCAGGCAGTTGCGCCACTCGTCTTCACTGAGTTCGGTACCTTCAAGGACGAATCGGAATTGTTTGCCGGTTGAATTCTCATCGACCGTAAAGTTTTGCCGGGTGTTCCCACGCACGGCCGCCACGACGGCGGGAATCCCTTGGGCTTCCATCAGCTTGCGGTAAGTGTCTCCGGTGGTACCGCCTGCTGTGTAAATAGCCAAGACGTGGCCGCCGAGCCGGTGGATAACCCTGGCAACGTTGGCCCCTCCGCCTCCCGGGTCCATATGGCTTCCCTGGCAGCGAAGCTTGTGGTCGCTGTAAACGAGGTCCGTTGAGGTACTCACGTCCAATGCAGGATTCATGGTGAGGGTCAGGATCGGTGTGGCGAGAATTGTGGGGAAGCTGTCCATGGTCCCCAGCATAGGACATCACTTTGGTTGCCCGGGTAGGACTTGTCAATGGCCTGGACTGAGGGGCTTCTCTGCGTGATTTTTTGTGTGAACCGGTGCCAAGGCGACGGGGGGGCTTTGGGCAGTGCGTGGGAAGAGCCTAGACTGGGGCTGGAGCGGCATTCCAATGGAGGTAACATGACGCGATTGAGTGTTCTGGACCGCTTCCGGCCTGTGGGCGCGCCCGGCGCGGCAGGCCGTTCGGGCGTGCCAGCAGTTGACGGCCAGGGGCCCGCCGCGGAGTTGGCCCCGGTGTTCGCCGCGCTCGCCTCCGAAGTCCAGGCGTGTGAAGAACTTGTTGAGGCCGCACGCCGACAAGTCGGGCATGACTTGGCCGCGGCCCGGACGCAGGCTGCGGCGATCGTGTCCCAGGCCAGGCTCGACGCCGGCGCCGCACGGGCAGTCGCCGCCGCCGGTGTTGAGCAGGAATCCGGGGATAGGGAGGCCCTGATGATGGAGCACGCTCGTCGCGAGGCCGCCGCCGTGGAAGAGTCCGGGATGGCCCGTATTCCAGACGTCGTGGGAAGGGTCATTGACGCCCTGCTGGCCCCGGACATAGCCGGCACGAAATGAAATCGGACTGGGTTGGCGCATGTGTGCGGGCCCGGTCCATGGCACAGCGCCGGGTAGGTGCCGGCAGCATCCGGGCGCTTTCCGCCGCACCCACCCTGGCTGCAGCCCTGGCTGCCCTGCAGCCGACTTACTATGGCGAACGGCTCCACGGCGTATCAAGCCTTGCCGCTTCCGAACGCGCCATCTCGGAGACTGTCCTGTGGCAGCTGCGGGTACTGGCCGGTTGGCTTCCTGCCTCGGGCACCGCACTTGCGAGGGCAGCTGCGGGCACTTTCGAGCTCGAGAACATTGTGGCGCTGGCCCACCAGTTCGACGGTGGCCCCACGGCCCCCGAGCCTTACCGTCTCGGTGCCCTGACGACGGCCTGGCACCGAGTGGGAGAGGCCAGTTCCCGTGAGGACCTCGGCGTGAGGCTGCGCACCTCGCCCTGGGGCGAGGTCGGAAAAGGCGGCCCGGGCCAGCTCAGGGACACGCTGAGCGTGGCCTGGGCGCGTCGGCTGGCTACCGTGGCGCCCCCGGCACGGCCGTGGTTTGGTGCCGTGTGCGTTCTCACCGCGGCCCGCAGCTTGACGGTCGACGGCGACCTTCCGGCTCCGCAGCTCCTGCACCTCTTACGCCCGGTACTTGGCCGTTCGTGGGAAAGCGCCGGGAACATCGCCGACTTCCGGGCAGTGCTGCCGCCATCGTTGCAAAAGGTGGTGGGCGACATTGCCGTACCCCAGGAACTGTGGCGCGCGGAGGTGCGTGCGCACACCAGCGTGGAGAAGGATGGATTCCGGTTGCTCCGCGGTTCAATGCCCGGCCCCGAGGTTGTGTTGGGGGCCATCGCGGTGCTGTCGATGGATGCGTGGCGTGTGCGTGCTGCCTTGGCCGCCTCAGCCACCGGTGCGGGGTCGAGCGAGGTGCTCGATGAAGCGCCGTGATTCGCTGGCCCCCGCCCGAATGCAACGGGTTGCACTGGTGGTGCCTGGCGACGCGCTGAAAAGCATGCTCGTCGCCATCGCCAACAGCGCACTCGTGGAACTGGAACTGCCGTATGAACCTGGCGATAGCGACGAAGAAGTGGAGAAGGCCGCTGCGGCCGCTGTCGTCTCCGGGCCCACCGCGGCATTAGTGGGCTGGGTGCCGCAGCGCCGGATTGCCGCGCTCACGGAGGCGCTCGCCCCGCTGGGCGCCGCCGTCGTTCCGCTACAGCGGCCGCGGTGGATCCAGGCCCCGACCCTCCTGGGTGCCAGCGGGAGGCCTGGCATCTCCCGAACCCTGGTGGACACCTACGGGACCGTGCCGTACGCAGACCTTGACCCCTCACGACTGGCGGCCATGGCTTACGTCCTGATGTTCGGCATGATGTTCGGCGACGTCGGGCACGGCGCCATGCTGCTGGCCTGCGGCTTGATCCTGCGCAGCGGCCGGATCAGGAAACTCGCCGCGCTGAAAAGGGCGTGGCTGTTTGTCAGTGCCGCCGGCCTAGCCGCCATGGTGTTTGGGGCGCTGTACGGAGAGGCTTTCGGCCCCACCGGACTGGTACCCGTGTTGTGGCTGGAACCCCTGGCCAATCCGGTGCCGCTGCTGCTGGCAGGCCTGGGGGTTGGCGCGTTTCTGCTGGCGGGCGCCTACGCCGTCGGCACCATCAATCGCGTGCGTGAGGGCGGGTGGGGCCTGGCGCTGTACGCCCGCTCCGGCGCGGCCGGGTCGCTGTTGTTCCTGGCAGTGGGGCTACTTGTCTGGGGTCTGGCCGCAGGCATCGGGATCTTGAACGCCGCCGCCGTCATCCTCGCCATGGTGGCCCTCATCTTCATTTTCATCGGCCTGTTCGTTGAGGCCGGGGGTGGGGGTACCGGTGTCGTTCAGGCGTTCATTGAACTTGTGGACACCGTCATCCGGCTCGGGTCCAACATTGTCTCCTTCGCCCGCCTCGCCGCCTTCGGGCTGACCCATGCGGCGCTGCTGATGGTGGTCTGGAACGGAACGACGGCGCTCTGGGGACCGGGATGGCGCGCAGGAGCGGCCATTCTGCTGTTCCTGGTGGGCAATATTGTGACCTTTGCGCTGGAGGCCCTGGTGGCAGGAATCCAGGCCCTGCGCCTGGAATACTACGAACTGTTCTCACGCGTTTTCCAAACCGAGGGCCGCCCCTTCAAGCCGTGGTCCCCGGACGTGGGCACCACCGAGGTCCCGACAGGCTCGACCACTCCAACCGCAACCGAAAGGCCCCTACAGTGAATCCCTGGCTCGCCACGATCCCCGTCTTCCTCATCGCCGCAACAGGGGCCGTTCTCCTTGCCAAACGCTGGCGAAAGTCGGCGTTCAAGATCCTGATGGCGGTCAACGTCGCGGTGATGGTTGGCGCCCTAGCCTTGCTGGCTAGCGCCTTGACTGCCGGGCCAGCCGTCGCGGCGGGCGTGGCACCGGCTGCCGCCGCAGCGGCGGTCGCCACTCCCGGCGCCGGAGGGGCGGCACTGATAGCGGCAGCCATCGCCGTGGCTGGTTCCTCGATTGGGGCAGCCTTTGCGGTGGCCTATACCGGATCGGCGGCCTTGGCTGCGATGAGCGAACGGCCGGAGATCTTCGGCCGGGCGATGGTGGTGGTTGGCCTGGCCGAGGGGATCGCCATCTATGGCCTGATCATTGCCATCATTCTGATCGGTAAGGCGTGAGCGAGGGGGTTGCCGGGGTGCCTGAAGAGTCGGTGTCCAGAGCCGTGGCACCCGGTAGCGCAGCACCCGGTGCAGTCGCTGCAATCGGTGAACGGGCCCTCCTTGCAGGGTTCCACCTGGCCGGTGCACGTATCCACGCCTGTGAGAGCGAGCAGGAATTCCTGCATGCCTGGACTGCACTGCCACAGGACACGGCAGTGGTGATCCTGACGCCACGCTGCGCGCAGGCCCTGGGCCCGGCCGTCACCGTGCCCGGCTCGCCCATGACGGTGGTGCTTCCGTCATGAGCAGTTTGCCACCACAATCGGACACTGCCCTGGCCCCCGTGCGGGAGGCGTTGCGGGCCGCTGCTCAGACCCAGTCCGCCGAACTGCACGACGGCGCACGCCGGGAGGTGGATGCGCTGCTGGCCTCCGCACGGGCCCAGGCACAGAAGATCATCGCCGATGCTGCAAGGGATGGGGCGGCCGCAGCCCGGGCCGAGGCGGCGCTGCGCTCATCCCGTATTCGACGGGAGGCCCACGAGCTAGTTCTGGCACGGCGCAGCTCCGTGCTGGCGGAGTTGCGCCGCCAACTCCGGGTTCGCGCGTCGGCACTGCAGGACGACCCCAGTTACCCAGCATTTGTGGCGGGGCTGAGGGAACAGTGCGTGGACCTGCTAGGACCGGCGGCCACGGTGTCTGCCAGTCCCGATGGAGGCGTCATCGCGGCGGCAGGCTTGCGCAGCTTGGATCTTTCCCTTCCCGTCCTGGCCGAATTGGCACTGGACTCCCTTCCTGAGGCGCGTGAGCTGTGGACCCGGTAGCAGCCAGGCGGGATGGGACGGTGGTGCGGGTCAGCGGACCCCTCGTGGAGATCGAGGGCGTGGAGGGGTTGTCCATGCTTGAATTGGTCACGCTCGGTCCGCAGCGGATCACTGCCGAAACGGTGGCCATTGCCGGGAGCAAGGCAACGCTACAGGCCTATGAGTACACGGGCGGCCTCAAGGCCGGGGACGTTGCCTCCGCCACGGAGGACGAGCTCTCTGCACTCATGGGGCCGGGCCTGCTGGGCCAAGTATTCGACGGGCTGATGCGGCCCTTGTCGTCTGCGCCGATGTGGCTGACACCGGAGCGGTCGGGATCCGCCGACGATCCCACGGTCCTGGCCCGCGAGTGGACCTTCGTTCCTGCTGCTGTCTGCGGTAAGAATGTTTCCCCCGGCGAGGTGCTCGGCACCGTGCCAGGTGCAGGCTCGGTGGAACACCGCGTCCTGGTGCCTGCCGGCGTGTCCGGGGAGATCACTTGGCTGGCGCCGGAAGGCAAGGTGCATGTGCTGGATCCGGTCGCCGTGGTTGCCGGCCGCAAGGTAGCCCTGGCCGAACCTACCCCGATACGCCAGGCACGTCCCTTCCTCGCCCGGCACAGCGATGCCGTGCCGCTGCACACCGGTCAGCGGGTCCTAGACCTGGTGTTCCCGGTGGCACGTGGCGCTGCGGCGACTGTTCCGGGGGGCTTTGGCACAGGGAAAACCATGATGCTGCAGCAGATCGCCAAGTGGAGCGACGCCGACGTCATCGTCTATGTGGGGTGCGGGGAACGCGGCAATGAGATGGCCGACGTACTTGCCGGGCTCTCGCAGCTTGAGGACGCCCGGACCGGGGGAAAGCTGATCGAGCGCACCGTCATCATCGCCAACACCTCTAATATGCCCATGATGGCGCGCGAGGCCAGCATCTTCACCGGAATCGCGGTGGCCGAGTACTACCGCGACATGGGGTACGACGTCGTCGTGATCGCCGACTCCACCTCACGGTGGGCTGAGGCTCTGCGTGAGTTTGCCAACCGCAACGGTGACCTTCCCGCCGAGGAGGGCTACCCGGCCAACCTCGCCTCCGAGCTTGCATCGTTCTATGAGCGGGCGGGCCGGGTTACGACGCTTGGCGGGAACACGGCCTCGGTCACCGTGATCGGTGCTGTCTCCCCGGCTGGCGGCGATATGAGTGAACCTGTCACCACCGACTCCCAGCGCTTCGTCCGGTCGCTGTGGATGCTGGATAAGGACCTGGCCTACTCCCGCCACTATCCCGCGGTCAGTTGGACGGGCTCCTTTGCCCGGGATGCTGACGAACTGGGTGCCTGGCACGCGGCCAACGGACAACCTGGCTGGGCCTCTCGCCGGGCACGCGCCGTCGCCCTTTTGGCGGAGGCGGACCGGCTGGACGAACTGGCGCAGATTATCGGCCAGGCCTCGCTGCCCGGGCACGAGCAAGTCCTGTTGCTGGGCGGGCGGCTGCTCCGGGACGGGGTGCTGATGCAAAACGCACTGAGCCCCAACGACGGTTTTTGTTCCGCCGAGAAGGGTGCCGCGTTGCTGGATGCGGTGCTCGACGTCGTTGACACCTGCCAGCTGCTCGTGGAGCGTGGCGTGGCAGCCGCCACCATTGAGGCAGCCGATTTTGGGCCGGTCCTGCGGGCCCGGGAAGACTTCGGACCCTCCGACGATGCGGCGGTGCGGGCCCGCACCGCCACAGTGCTAGATGTTTTGGAGGCGCTGCAATGATGGATTTGGGCGGTCCGGGCGGGGAGTCCTCCGGCGCCACCGCAGCCGTTCCACCGGTGGGGCGCTTCGGCGCGCACATCTCCCACAGCGACATCCGGGAGCTTCGCGGCCCTCTGCTAGTGGTGGGCGGGGCCGACGGCGTGGGCTGGGACGAATTTGCCACTATCGACATGGCTGGCGGGGAAAGCCGCCATGGGCTGGTGCTGGAAGTGGACCGGGACCTGGCCACCTTGCAGGTCCTGGAAAGCACTGACGGCATGTCATTGGGCGGCATCGGGATCCGCTTTGATGGGCGCCCACTGCACGTACAGGTGGGCACGGAGTGGCTTGGGAGGGTCTGCAATGGCCGTGGGGAACCGCTCGATGGTGGACCGCCGGTGACAGGCACGGCAACACTACCCGTCAGCGGCTGGCCGCTGAACCCCGTCTACCGGGAACCTCCGGCAGAGCCGGTCCTGACCGGCATCTCGGTCATCGATGCCCTGACGACCCTTGTCAGGGGCCAGAAGCTGCCCATCTTTTCGGTGCCCGGTCTGCCGCACCTGACGCTGGCCACCCAGATCGCGGCACAGGCCACCTCCAGCGGCCAGTCGTTTCGGGTGGTCTTTGCCGCCATGGGGCTAACCCATGCCGACATCGCGTATGTGCGGGACCGGCTTGAGGAACGGTCGGCGGACGGGGAGTTGATCCTGCTGCTGAACGCGGCCGATGACCCGGTCATCGAAAGGATACTCACCCCGCGGATTGCCCTGACCATTGCCGAACACCTGGCCTACACGGAAGGCCACGACGTCCTGGTGATCATGTCCGACATGACAAGCTATGCCGAGGCCGTACGTGAGGTGTCCGCGGCCCGGAGGGAAATCCCTGCGCGGCGGGGCTATCCCGGGTACCTGTACAGCGACCTTGCCACCCTGTACGAGCGCTGTGGGAGAGTAAAAGGCCACGACGGATCCGTGACCATTGTCCCTGTGCTGACGATGCCGGCCGGCGACATCACCCACCCCGTCCCGGACCTCACCGGCTACATTACCGAGGGCCAAATTGTTTTGGCCCCGGACATCGCCGCACGCGGCATCTACCCGCCGGTAGATGTCCTGTCATCGCTGTCACGGCTGATGCGCAGCGGCGCCGGCGCGGGCCGGACCAGGGAGGACCACCTGGACGTGGCCGCCCAGGTGATGGCCGCCCTGGCACGCGCCCGGGCGGCCACCGAACTGGCCGAGCTGGTGGGTGAGGCAGCATTGAGCGACACCGACCGAAGCTACATCGCCTACCGGACCCTGGTTGAGGAGGGGCTCTTCAACCAAGGGACTGAGGAAAGTAGATCTCTGGAGGATACTCTTACCCGTGCCTGGGCGGCGCTGGCGGCACTTCCGAAACAAGAACTGACCATGGTGCCGACAGTGTTCCTGGACCGATATTTACCCAACGGCGGCGGGCACCCATGAGCAGCCGGACATGACCGCCATGGGGCGGGCAGCCAAGGTTCAGCTTGAGCGCCGCCTGGAGAGCGCCCACCACGGCGCCCGCCTGCTGGATCGAAAACAGCACCTCCTGGCAGACCAGCTGGAGCGGCTCCAACGCCGCTCGGAGACGACCCAGGCGGAGTGGGAGGCCTTGGCCACGGAGGCTGCTCGGTGGCTGCGCCGCTCGGCGGCCCTGGATGGCAGCGCACGGATAGAGGCGGCGGCTCCACAGGACACCGCCACAGTGGTGGTGCGGTGGGGCAATGCCATGGGGGTGAGCTATCCAGAAGATCCGCAGTGCGAGCTCCCCGAGCTGCCCGCGGCAGGGGGTAGCTCGGCCTTGTCCTATGCGGCCTCCGTCCATCAAGGTGCGCTGCTCGCCGGGGTACGTCATGCCTCGGTCCAACGGGCGCAGCTGCTGTTGGCCGCCGAGCTTGCAGCAACCCGGACCCGGCAGCGGGCTGTTGAGAACCGGTGGATTCCACGACTTGAGAATGAACTCCTGGCCATCCGGCGCCAGCTCGACGCGCAGGAACTGGAAGAGAGCCTGCGCCTGCGCTGGGCCGCCGACCGGACCACGGCTGACCGCAATGCGGGAGACTAATTCAGGCATGGACAGGGCGGCGCCGGAATTTCTAAGGCCCAACGGTGGCTCAATGCAATCATGGCCGTCACCGGGGCCGCGGCGCTGCCGCTTATGGTTATTCACCTCGGATGGGCTGCCATTATTGTGTTGTTGCGCAACCGCGAAGCGGAAGAGAAGAGCTTCCACAAGTTCTTCCTCCTCGTCTGGGGTATTTGGCTCATCCCGTACCTCACAGGTGCCATCGGCACGAACCTTGGCTGACCCGCCAGCGGCTTTGGATGCCGAACCCGGGACTTTGGAGGGTATGCCTCGCTGACGTGTGCAGCTTAAAGTGGGCAACACCCGGTTGGCTGGCAGGGTTCGGAAAGCCAGCTCATTGTCTGCGCGGTTTCCGCTGGCCGTCGGTGCCGATTCCGGCGTTGGTAAGGTCACGGCTGTACGGCTGATCGAAGAAGGTGCACGTGTCGTTGCCACGGATGTCGTGCCGCAAAGCTTGGAGGAGCTGGGGCGTGAGCACCCTAGCGACCTGCTGGTCACCGTGGCCGGTGACATTGCGTCGCCGGAAACAGTCCTAGCCATCAAGGCTGCAGCTGCGGGGCGGGTTGCCGCGCTGGCCAATGTTGCCGGGATTATGGACGGGTTCCTGGCGTCCTTGCGCTCATGCTGGAGGCCGGCGCCGGTTCCATCGTCAACGTCAGCTGGGAGGCCGGTCTTTGAGGTTCTGCCGCCGGGACGGCGTACACCACCTCCAAACATACGGTGAACGGGCTTTCCATGAGCACCGCTTTCTTTTATACGTCCCGGGTCCTTCCTGCAGGTCACGGTGCCGCCCGTGGCCACTTCGGAGCAGGAGGTCGCCGTGCTCGGGCACGGAGGCGTTGCGGGGTGGGCCCTCACGGACGCTGCCGCAGCGCCACCTTCAGAACGTCGCCTGGATGCAGGGTTTTGCGAATGCCCTCCACATGGACACGGATGGGCGCCATGGTCCCCGGGCGAAGGCGCAGGACGGCCAAATGATGCGTCAGCTCGACGTCGATCGGCTGTCCGCGGTAGCTGAGCTGGAACGCCACACGTGGCAATTCTGTGGGCAGGAGCGGGTGGATCAGTAATTCTCCCTGCCGCGTTTCGACACCGCCGTAGCAGCGGATCGCCATATCCACGGTGCCGGCCATGGCGCCCAGATGCACGCCCTCACGAGTGGTGCCGCCCTGGGTGTCGCTCAGGTCGCATTCGAGCGCCTGGCTAAAGAGTGACCACGATTGTTCCCTGTCGCTGCGGGCCAGCACCCAACTGTGTGCCACCCTGCTCAGGGTGGAGCCGTGGCTGGTGCGTGCCAAAAAGTAGCTGACCGTCCGCTGCACCAGCTCGGCGGGCAGCGCATAGCCAAGCCGCTCGAAGATGGCACGCAGCTCCTCGGCGGAAAACAGGTAAAAGAGCATCAGGACGTCGGCCTGTTTCGATATTTGGTAGTGGTTCGTGCTGTCACCTTCGGCCTGCAGAATCAGGTCCAAGCGCCCCACGTTGCCGTACTTGGACCTGTAGGCGTCCCAGTTGAACTCCGCAAGGGCCTCGTAACCGTCAAACTGGCTGATGATGCCGTCCGCGTGAAAGTGCAGGCGCAAACGACGACTGATGTGGTCCCATTCTTGCAACTCCGCTGGCGGGGGCGCCCACGGGGCAGGGCGCTCATGGACGTCGAGTCCCCCGAGGATTTCCATGGCCTCGGCGGCCCGGGCAAGGACCCACGAGGCCAAGACATTCGTGTAACTGTTGTTCCTGATGCCCAGGCCAGGGCTGCCCGGGTAGGCGTCATGAAACTCATCCGGGCCCATGACCCCGGATATGTCGAAACGGTCCGCGGCGGCGTCGTGCGTGGCAATCCCGGCAAAGAACCGGGCCACCTCCACCAACATCTGTGCACCATACCGTGCCAGAAATCCTCGGTCGGCGGTTACCTGGTAGTACTGCCAGACACTGTAAGCGACGGCAAGGCCCACATGGACCTGCAGGTGGGAGTGGTCGGGCATCCAGCTACCGTCCAGGGTGTTAAACAGCTGGGCCGGCGTCTCGTCCCGGCCGCTGCTGCCGCTCTGCCACGGATACATGGCTCCACTGAAACCTGCTGCTGAGGCCGCAGCCCGGGCCTGGTCCAGGCGGCGGTACCGGTACATGAGCAGTTGTCGGGTGAGTTCGGGACGGCGCAGGGTGAGCATGGGGTAGACGAACAGTTCGTCCCAAAAAATGTGCCCGCGGTAGCCCTCCCCATGAAGCCCCCTGGCCGGAACGCCCGCATCCAGTTCAATGCTATTTGGCACGGAAGCCAACACGTGGAAGGTGTTCACATTCATGGCCAGGGCAGCAGGTGAGGCCTCTGGTAGTTCGACAGCGAAGCGGGCCCAGAGTGCCGCCCAGGCAGCCACATGCCTGTTCAACAAGGCGTCGAAGCCCGGCGCCAGCGCAAGGCGTGCGGTGGCGTCAAGTCGGGGAGTGGAGATGGCGTGGTCCCGCGATGTTGTGGCCGACACGGTCTTTTCAATGGTTATCGCTTCGCCCGCGGCAAGAACGACGGTGATTTCGTGGCCGAACAGTCCTCCACTGTTCACAAAGCTGCTTGTATGCGGCACGGGTGCCCCGGCGGGGTCCAGGATGCGTGTCCGTGCAGCCAGCGCAATGGTCAGCCCGGACTGGTTTGTCTGGACGTCCACGGCCACGGTGTCTTCACCAATTTGAGCGGCGGCCGGTGGCAGAAAGTGCCTTTCGTCCAGCATGGAGTCGTCGGCTGCGTTGCCATTTGTCACTGAGGTGTTGATGGCTGAAACGATCGTGATGCTCCCATCCCAGTTCCCTGCGACCACCGTGGTTTTCATGGCCGCGAGGTGGGGATCGGACTGCGATTGGAAGCGGTGCGATGAGACCACAGTGGTTCGGCCGCCGTCGTCGGCGTAGTGGTCGTCTATGGCCAGAATCCCGCGGCGGAGGTCCAATGACTGCGCGTGCTCACGCAGGAGGGGGGAGCTGGGCGCAAACACTTCCTGGCCCTGCCGCGCTATGCCAAGGTAGGTCCAATCCGGGGCGTTGACCATGTGCTCTGACTCCATGGGCGTGGTACCCAGAATGGTTGTTCGCCGGTTGTACACCCCGGCGAAGTACGTGCCGGGGCAGTGCACACCGTCACTGGTGCTGCCCGGTTGTGAGCCGCGGGTGCCCCAATACCCGTTCGCGAGTGTGTATAAGGTTTCCCGCTGCCCCTCTTCGGCGGGGTTGAAGCCTTGACTGGACAAGGTCCAAGCATCCGGGGCAGGTGGCACGGGGTGCGGTGTGGTGATGGGTTGAGCGCCTGGTGAAGACGGCAGGACAAGGTCGGAAAGACAGCCAAATATTGCCGTTGCGCCGGCCACCCTGAACCCGATGGCCTGATCCGGGGCGCCGATGCCCACCACAAGGCCAAAGCCCGCGGCCGTGGCGGCCCGGACACCTTCGGATGTTCCTTCAATGACAATGGTGGTGGCCGGGTGGGTCTCCATCCGGCGGGCGGCTTCCAAGTAACGGGCTGGGTCCGGCGGCCCGGACAAGGGAAGGTGTGCCGCCCCCCTCCCGTCGACAACCACCGTGACGAGGGAGGCCAGTCCCCAAGCCTGCAACTCGGGACGGGCGTCCACACTGCTGCTAACCACAGCGGTGGGAACTCTGTCCGCGAGAAACTGGCGGAGCATCCCGGCCATGGCGTGCATGGCGTCCGCGGTCACCAGGGCGTCCAGGCCGAAGATCACGGCATCAAACCTGCCCTCCGGACCGGCCCGCCCTCGCGTGGCCGGAAGGTTTTCAAGTTTCATGGCATCCTGCCCGGGCGTCATGGTACAAAGGTGCCTTACACGGACCTATTCCAGTCCGGCCCGGATGGCATCGTCCAAGGGAATTCGCCACGACATCGATGCATCAAGGGTGAAGCGTTTGCCCGTGACTTCTTCGGCAACGACCCGGACCAGATGGTCCTTGCCGACACCTTGCCAGGGGAACATGCCCTGCTTTGTGGTGTTGAGGACTTCGTCATCGGCCGCGGCAATTTCGGCTCGGCCCTTGACCACCACGCTCCACGCCAAGCCGAACTCCGCACTGACGGCGTCGGCCTCGACGGCTACGCGTGCGTCCGCGCGGAGGGCATCGATCTTTGTTCCGCCACCTGTTCGGAAGATGAGCGATTCCCCGTCAACTTGATAGTTGACCGGGAAGACATCCGGGTGCCCGTCCACGGTTACGGCGAGCCGGCCGATAGACGTTTCGGACAGGAGCTTCCAGCATTGCCCGGGGGAGAGGTTTTCTACTTTGGGTGCCACACGTTTCTCATCCATGTCAACGATCGTACGGTCCTGCCGTGGAAAGGAACAGAGTCCAAAGACCCAACACCGGTGCGCCAGTGCGTAGTGTCGTTGGACCCTAGTTCAATCGGCACCGCCGCGGGAGCATGAGACACACGACTAGGCACACCACCCTACAGAGGAGATTCTGCATGAACAACGCAACCGGACAACGGCACATAGTGGCAGGCTTCGTCCGCGGTGCGCGTTCAGCATGCGCTGGGGACGGTGGACGTGGTGGGTGCCGCCGGAGACGTTGTGAGTGAGTTGGAGATATCTAGTGGGGGTGGGATTGTCAGGCTGAGCAATCCCGGAAAGGTCACCTTCTCTGAAACGGGCACCACCAAGGCCGACGTCGCTAGCTACTTCCTGCATGTGGCACCCGTGCTGGTCCCGTGGGCAAGGAACCGTCCTGCAACCAGGAAGCGTTGGGTGGACGGGGTGGGAACGGCCGCGGCACCGGGAAGGAGCTTCTTCCAAAAGAACCTCGACGCTGGCACACCGGACTGGGTTTGCAGGCAACGGCTGCACCACGAAAACCACGACGCCGTGTATCCCCTGATCAACGATGCCCGCACCCTGGCCTGGCCGAATGCCCTTCCGTTGCGCTCCTTGCCAGGGAATCACTGGCCCACCTGCGGCTGCGGGCCCTGCCAGTGACCAGCGGCAGTAAGGGAATCCACCTCTATGCAGGCTTGGACGGCAGTCGTACTTCTGCGGATACTGCGGCCCTTGCCCATGAGGTGGCCCTAGCCTTGGAACATGACCACCCCTACCAGGTTGTCAGCCGGATGAGCAAGGACGTGCGGCGTGGGAAGGTGTTCATTGACTGGAGCCAGAACTGGCAGGCCAAGACCACCATCGTCCCCTACTCGCTACGGGGCCGGCCCACCCCCACGGTGGCGGCTCTACGGCAGTGGGACGAAATTGCCGCTCCCGGGCCTGCCCAGCTGGGCTACCGGGAGGTCATGGAAAGAACCGCCGGCGGGCTGGTCCCCGTGGTTCCCTCACCCGGCAGCGGCTGATTGGCCCATGAGGAGAACAGCGGCACCAGGGTCGCAGCGAGCGCACAAGTCTCGGCCGAGCGTGCCGTGACATAGAAACAGGCGCCCTGATTCAGCGCGATCTGGGCCGTGATGTCGGCCGACCCGCCGTAACCGTAAATTCCCACCACCTCGTGGCCGGCGTTCAGCGGTGGCCTGTTCCACCTTGCCACGTAGTGGTGACTTTGGCCCCTAGCCGGACGCGACATCACGGGGTTGACTCGTTAGGAAGGACACTTGGCCCAAGGATGCCCTGCGGCGCAACAATGGCGAACATGCGAAGGAAAGATGATTACTGTGAACAACGAGAATGTTCTCTGGCTTGAGGACGTCGGCATCAAGGATGTTGCCCACGTTGGCGGAAAAAATGCCTCCCTAGGTGAAATGCTCCACTCGCTATCCGCTGAGGGGGTCAGTGTGCCCGGCGGATTCGCGCTGACCGCGTCCGCGTACCGGGAGTTCATCGTGGCGAATGACATGGCGCCAAAGCTGGAACGGATCCTCGCCACCAAGGACGGCAGCGACACCCACTGGCGCGCCATCGGAACCAAGATTCGGGAGCTAATCCTCACCGGGGTGTTCCCAGCAGAGATCTCCCAGCAGATTCGCTCCTTCTACCGCGAGCTTGGTGTGCGCACCGGACAGCAGGACCCCGCCGTCGCCGTCCGCAGCAGCGCCACCGCTGAAGACCTGCCCGACGCCAGTTTTGCCGGACAACAAGAAACGTTTCTGAACGTCAGGGGCGAACAACAACTGGTGGACGCATGCCTGCGCTGCTATGCCTCCCTCTTCACCGACCGGGCCATCAGCTACCGGGAGATCATGAACTATGGGCAACTCGAGGTGGCGCTGTCAGTAGGCGTACAGCTCATGGTCCGCTCCGATGTGGGGGCCGCAGGAGTCATGTTCTCCATTGACACCGAAACCGGTTTCCCGCGGGCCGCCGTCATCAGCGCCAACTGGGGACTGGGCGAGACAGTGGTGCTGGGCATGGTGAACCCGGACAAATACGGTGTCTTCAAACCGCTGCTGGCCAACGCGGCTTTCTCGCCCGTGATTGAGAAGACGCTCGGGTCCAAGGCGCGCAAACTCACCTACTCGGCCGACGGCGGTGCGGGAACGCTCATGGTTGACACCAGCGAGGCCGAACGCGCCTCCTTTTGCCTGGACGACGGCGAGGTCCTCCAGTTGGGCAGGTGGGCCATCCAAATCGAGAACCACTATGGGCGGCCGATGGACATGGAATGGGCCAAGGACGGCGTGAGCGGCGAGCTGTTCATCGTCCAGGCCCGGCCGGAAACCGTACAAGCCCGCAAGAGCGGCACCATGATGAGCACGCACCGGCTGACCGAAGAGGGCCGGATGCTGGCCGAGGGTGCCGCCGTGGGCGATTCCATTGCCTCGGGCACCGCCTGCGTGATCAAAAGTGCCGCGGATATCGGCAGCTTCGTGGACGGCTCCGTGCTGGTTGCCGAACAAACCGATCCGGACTGGGTTCCGGTCATGAAGCGGGCCAGGGCCATCGTCACCGACAAGGGCGGGGCAACCAGCCATGCCGCAATCGTAAGCCGGGAACTGGGGATCACCGCGGTCGTCGGGACCACCAACGCCACCAGCGTGATTGCGGACGGGGCGGCCATCACGGTTTCCTGTGCGGCGGGGGACACCGGCCATGTGTATGAAGGGCTTTTGGCACACGCCCAGGATGATGTGGACCTCGGCGAGATGCCGGCCACGCGGACCGATGTCATGCTGAACATGGCCAGCCCGTCCGAGGCGTTCAAGTGGTGGCGCCTGCCAGCCAAGGGTATTGGGCTGGCGCGCATGGAGTTTGTCATCAACGACATGGTTCAGGTACACCCGATGGCCCTGGCCCACCCGGAGCGGGTCTCGGATCCGGGCGATCAGGCCAGGATCAAGGAACTCACGCGCGGCTTTGACGACCCGGAAGACTATTTTGTGCACACCCTGGCCCGCGGGCTGGCCAAGCTGGCCGCACCGTTTTATCCCGCTCCGGCGGTGGTTCGGTTTAGCGACTTCAAGACCAACGAGTACGCCCACCTGGTGGGCGGCTCAGCCTTCGAAGAGCAGGAATCCAACCCGATGATCGGATTCCGCGGGTCCTCACGCTACTACGACCCACGCTACAGGGACGGATTTGACCTGGAATGCCGGGCCATCACCCGCCTTCGCAACCATTGCGGCTTCAGGAACGCCATTGTCATGGTGCCGTTCTGCCGGACACTGCGCGAAGCGGACCGTGTCCTGGCCGTGATGGCTGAGAACGGTCTTGTCAGGGGCAAGGACGGGCTCAAGGTGTACATGATGTGTGAGATCCCTGCGAATGTTGTCCTGGCGCAGAAGTTTGCCGCCAAGTTTGACGGCTTCTCCATCGGCTCAAACGACCTTACCCAGCTGGTGCTCGGCGTGGACCGGGACGCGGCGGCCCTTGCACCGCTCTTTGACGAACGGGATGAGGCCGTGCTGGCCATGATCAGTGCGGCGGTCGCCGGAGCACATGCCGGAGGCATCCACATTGGGATCTGCGGCCAGGGTCCCAGCAACCACCCGGACTTTGCGCAGTTCCTGGTCCGTGAGGGCATTGATTCGATCTCGCTGAACCCCGACAGCTTCCTGCGCACCGTTCCTGTCATCGCGGCGGCTGAAGCGGCGGCGAACATCACGGCGGGCACAGTTCCAAGCGGACACGACTGACTGGCTGACAGCACTGCGGGTGGGGCCTTAGGGCCCTAGCGAGAGCCCGCGTGCGAAACCTAGCCTTGAAAGTGGCAACCAGTATGCACTCTTTGAGAGGACAAATCCGGTGACTAACCAGTCTGGCCCTGCCCGCATCGTCGTTGGCGTGGACGGCTCTGAGCAGTCCATTGGGGCTCTTCGCGTGGCACAGCATGTTGCCTCGGCGATGGATGCAGAAATCGGCGCCACCGGCTGTTGGGAGTATGCCAATATGCGAAGCGCCCGAATAACGTTGGGGGCAATGGGGGAAAAAGACGAAGCCAAGGCCGAGCTGAAGGCGGCCATCGAGGCCGCCTTCGGTGCGTCCTTGCCCAAGAACTTCACCGTTGATCTGGTCTTCGGTCCCGCCGAGCGCAGGCTGGTGGAAGCCAGCAAAAACGCCCAGATGCTGGTGGTTGGCAGGCGCGGACATGGCGGCCTGAACGGACTACTTGTTGGTTCCGTCAGTTCTGCCTGTGTCCGGCGGGCAAAATGCCCCGTTCTTGTGGTGCACGAGCCAATGGGCGAAAGGGGGAGCGTGTCCGTGGAAAGTGAGGGCCGGGCACTGGAGCGGCAACTGAATTCGGGCCGGATAGTGGTTGGCGTCGATGGGTCACCGCAGTCAGTGCATGCATTGCGTGAAGGGGCCCGGATTGCTTCCGCTTTGGGCGGCGTGGTTGATGCGGTGGCCTGTTGGGATTTCCCCAGTATCTGGGCGGCCCCGTACCCCCTGGCAGGGGAGGATTTCCAGGGCGAAGCAGTGCAGGCGCTGGCCTCCAGCCTCTACGAAGCATTTGGTGTGGACAGGCCCAAGAATGTTTTGAGCCGTCTGGTCCAGGCCCAGGTCCGTCCCGGTCTCATTGGAGCCAGCAAGGATGCGGCCATGCTGGTCGTAGGCCGGCGGGGACGAGGCCTTGCCAGGTTGGGCCTGGGATCGGTGAGCGCGGGCTGTGTCAGTCACGCCAGCTGCCCTGTCCTGGTGGTCAATACAGAACCTGACGACTAGCGGGCGCATTGCGGGCCCTGCCAGGATTTTGGTGGCTTGTGGCCTGTTCCAGGGCTACAAGTACCCCGCCACCGGAAGTGGAGCATGTTTCCTGTGACAGCGTCGTCCGTTGACGCCGTTGTCATCACCCACGCCTACCTCGATCACACCGGCTGCGTACCTGCCCTGGTCGGTGAAGGTTTCCGTGGACCCATCCATGCCACCACGGGTACGGCGGAACTGTGCACCATGTTGCTCCTGGACAGTGGGCACTTACAGGAAAAGGAAGCCCGGTACGCCCAACACCAGGGCACCTCGACACGTACCCCGCCACTGCCCCTGTACACGGCGGAAGACGCGGTGCGTTTGCTGAAGTATTTCCGCACCCATGAATTTGACCAGCCTTTTGATGGGGGGGAGGTGTCCGCGCCATGCTACTGCCAGCTGGGCACCTGCTCAGGGCCGCCCGATCCACTTGTCGATGGACGGGAGCAGCATTCACTTCACCGGGGATTTGGGATATTCGGATGATCCGCTCAAGTACCCCGCCCCTGGAGTTGGAGCCAGTTGACGTGCTGGTCACCGACTCCACCTAAAGCAACCACGTTCATCCTGAAGGCAATGCCGTCGACGGCCTAGAGGATCTCCTCAACCGTGTCACCAAGCGGGGCGGCGTGGTCATCATGTCCGTCAGTGGCATACTCACCGGTGGACGCATTCTCCATCACCTGGTGAGCTACGGACAAGACCCGAGAAACGCCGTCGTCCTGACCGGATATCAGGCGGGAGGAACGCGGGGAGCCTCCCTGGCACACCCCCGCTGACCATCCGGGCCCGACCCAACTGTCGGATCCCGAGCTGGCTGTCACCATCGAAACGCGCTGACTGGCGACGATGCCTGTGTCCAGATCACAGAGATTCTCATTTTCGTGGCGCATTCCTACGGCCGACCGCAGACGCTCGAAACACCGTCCCGTATAAGGGACGCGTTCACCGGGCATTAAGTCGGGCCAGTTATACGTGAATGTGGCGCCTGCGGAATCACGCCGATTTGTCATTTTCTCTAATGGATATTGGCTGGCCCGGGGCTGGCTGCACAAATTTCAATACTCGTCTGCACAGCCCTAACGCGGCCGGTGGTCCAATCGCAAACGCAAAGACTCCGTCGGCGGGAGGTCCATCAGCTATGGCGTGGAAACTTTCAACCGCCGCTATGTCGTTGAGAGCAGTCTCAAAACCCTCAAGTAAGGGAGAGTGCTGGCCACGCGCCACGATGAACTAGCCCAAACCAGCCGATCAGCTGCGCTCCTGCACGCGGTCGTCATCTGGGCCACAGCATTAGGCGACACACCCTAGCGGTGTTAAGACACAAGAAAGACCCAACCAAATTGGCTGGGACTTTCTTGTTGGCGGAACGCTGATCCTGGACCTTCAGGGTCCGGTGTCAATCACTCAGATTGGCCAAACCCATGTACGGGCGGAAACACCCTCATAATAAGTGGCAGCGAGGTTCCGACAAAGAGCATTCCCATTTGGATAGGCCCTGCCGCAGCTAAGCATCAAATTCGCGTAAAGTCCCGAATCGCACGAAGCCCTTCGCGCTTTACGCTGAGAAAGTGGCAAATACACAACAGGTTCAAGGCACATATCGTGCCTTGCACAGGATCCCTTGAAATCCTATGACGACAACCGATATTCGGTGGTTGTCATTCCGACTATTACGGCGCTAGCGGCGTGCATTCGTAATTCAAAAGACAATCGTTGCCAGTCAAAGTGGCCGCACAAACGTGTTCTAAGATGACCTAATGAAAAACGACAAAATCGTTATTAGACCAACCGCCGAAGCCGACTGGCGCGAGATTCGGGAACAGCGGCTGGAAATGATTAACGACACCCCAATCGCATGCTCCGAGACTGACGCCGATGCCATGGCGGTGGACGAAACCGAGTGGCGTCGCCGTGGGGCACAAGGATCACGAGAAGGCTCCATCACAGTAGCGGCGATTGCTGAAAACGGGAATTGGGTAGGAACAATGGCCTCGTACATAGCAGACCCCAGCGTTGGGCCTCTCCTTGTAGGTGTATATGTAAACCCCGACTTCCGAGGCGCTGACGTAGGCCTAACGGACGCCTTGCTATCGGCCATTGAAGTCTGGGCCCGGAACAACGGCGGACGCCTTACACTTCACGTGCATGAGGCCAACGTGAATGCACAAAGGGCCTATTCAAAAAGGGGCTTTGAGCTCACCGGCCACTCAGCTGAATACTCTCTAGATGCCAGCAGTCGTGAAGTGGAGATGACCAAGGAATTGATGCCTGCAGCAGTTTGAGGCCGCCTAGATCCGTAGCGTTTAACCGGCGCTGAGGAGTCCGCTCAAGGTTTCCCTATGGGCAGACGCGGACGTGCACAATTCATGGGAAAACGACTCTCTGCGGATAAGTAAGGACAATGGCCCCATGCGCCTCTACCTGTCTTCATACCAACTTGGTGCCCATCCAGAAGCTTTCACCGGCCTGGTTCGAGGCAGAAAGCGCGGGTGGCTCATCATGAACGCTTTCGATGGTGTTGATCCTGAGATACGGCGCATAGAGACCAAACGCCAGCTGGTGAATCTCGCGGGCATTGGACTCACGGCACAGGAGCTCGACCTACGGGCGCACGACGCCGATAGCCTTTCTGTGGAGTTTGGCCAACCGGACTTCATCTGGGTTCGGGGCGGCAACGTCTTCACTCTCCGGGCCGCACTGGCCCGATCGGGAGCCAACGCGCTCATTGTGGATCGTCTCCGAGCGGATGCCCTGGTCTACGCCGGTTTCAGCGCCGGGGGTTGCGTCCTTGCCCCGAGCTTGTCGGGTCTCGAAGAGTGCGATCCAACAGGCGATGCCTTGTCACTCTACGGAGCTGTCGAGTTCGACGGCCTCAATATTCTGGACCGACCGTTTGTGCCCCATCTTGGATCTTCGGATCACCCGGAACTCGAGATCCTGACTCAGGTGGCTGCTACCTGCGCCCAAGATGGCAAACAGTACTGGGCGCTTCGCGACGGACAGGCGTTGGTGGTTGACGGCAGCAGCGTCTCGCTGCTTTGAGAGAACGCTGGATTGAGTGTTCCGGTCAAGGTTCCCTCTACAGGACGCACAGAGCTTGGCTCGCCGGGGATACTCAATCTTACTGACGCTCACAATCAACCCAATGATTGGTGACACGAATCTGAGAACACTGACACGCCACTGACACGGAATTGAGAACACTGACAGCCAGCGTGAGAACCTGGACCAGCGGCCCGTATCAGCGCCAGCATCCCTATAAGGGACAACATGTCCAGATCACGGACGGGCTGGTTGTCCATCCTGGAGTTCGTCATTGACCACCAGGACCGGGCAGTGGGCATGCGCGACGCATGCCGCAGAGACTGAGCCAATCAGCAAGCCCGGAAAACCCCGGCCTCCCCGGCGGCCCAGCACCAGCAACGTGGCGCTCCGGCTTTCCTCGACGAGTACTTGGGCCGTGTGCCCGTACCTGATGGAGGTGCGAAGGCCCTGGGGCCGGTCCGCGCCAAAGGCCCGCTCGATGGCCTCCTCAACCACCCTTGTCGCCGAATCCTCAAGCGCCCCCTGCTCAGGGAATCCGCCAATTGGTATCTGGGCCGCAAAGTACAGTTCGGACCTGCTCCAGCAGTTTATGGCGTCAAGGGGCAGCCCCAATGCGTTGGCGTATGCCGCCGCCGTCTTCAACGCCCGGGTGGAATAGTCCGAGCCGTCCACGCCAACAACGACGCGCTCGGATCCTTTTGTTGGTGTCTCCATTGCTATTTGCCCTGTCCTTGCTGGAACGTCATTTATGATCTCCGCCTGTCCTGATCCGGTCCTCGTCGCCGAGCCTGTTTAGGGAAGCAGTTTCACGGCGGTGTCCCAATTGAAGTTCTCATGGTGGGGGCTGACCTGCAGCCCCATGAACATCAGCATCATGGCCTCCAGTTCCCTAGCCCTGCGCAGGGGGCCGACGTCGATCGGGCGAAGGCCCGAGGCAGCGACAACGGCGCTGACCTTCATCTTGGCTTCCTGCGAGTCGCCGGCAATGAAAACATCCAACGGCTGGCCGGCAACCTGGCCTGCTTCAAGTGTGGCCGCAAAGCAGGTGTTGAATGCCTTGACCACAAGGGCGTCCTTGGAGGCGTGGAGGGCCACCTGCTCGGCACCAGAGGAACCCGCCGGAGTGCGCATCCCGTCAAAGGTTCCCAAATCGATCGGGTTGCACATGTCCACCACGACCCTGCCCGCCAATGTTTCGCCGTAGAGAGTGACGACCTTGGTGGCTTCCTCGTAGGGGACGGCCAGGAAGACAATGCCGCCCTCAACCACGGCCTCTTCCCCGCCGCCGGAGGCTCCGGCGCCAAGATCTTCAACCAACCCACGAGTCTTTTCCCCATCCCGCCCAAGAATCTGGACTGAATGGCGGGCACGGATCATGCGCACACCGATGGCCCTGGCCATGTGTCCGTTACCGAAAATGGTTATTTGAGACATGATTTTTATCCTTTCCTAGGGGCCGGAAAATGAGCTTTTCCACCCTCTGCGGCTGCGCGTATGGTACGTTCAGCCGACTCGTGAGATGACTACTTTCAGTGCCTTGGTTGTTGCCGCATTTGAGAACGTCTCGTACGCTTCTTGCATCTGCTCAAAGGTGAAGAAGTGTGTGGCAAACCGTTCGGCTGCTATCTTGTGGGAGGCCACCAGCTTCAGCAGCATCGGCGTCGTGTTGGCATTGACCAGACCCATGCTGATGGTGATGTTGCGAATCCATAGCTCTTCCAAATGCAGCTCAACCGCCTTGCCATGGACGCCGACATTGGCCACGTGGCCGCCCGGACGGACAATGTCCACAGCCATGGAGAATGTCGCTGGAAGGCCGACTGCTTCGATGGCGACGTCCACACCCGCCCCATCGGTAAGTGCCAAGACTTGTTTCTTCCAGTCCACAGTGCCCGAGGTGACCGTGTCTGTGGCGCCGAACGACCGGGCCTGCTCCAACCGGCCGCTGTCCAGATCAATGGCAACGACGGTGGCGGCCCCACACAACCCGGCGGTCATCATCGCGGCAAGGCCCACGGGGCCGGCGCCGACGACGGCCACCACGTCCCCTGGTTTCACCTGGCCGGCCAGCACGCCGATTTCGAATCCCGTGGGCAGGATGTCCGAGAGCATGACCGCCTGGACGTCGGTGACGCCGTCGGGCAGTTTGTGCAGTGAATTATCCGCATACGGCACCCGAACGTATTCCGCCTGTGTACCGTCAATCAGGTGGCCGAACACCCAACCGATCCCGGACGCGCCCTCCGCGCCGAGGCAGTGTGAGTACAAGCCGCTGCGGCAGTTGACACAGTGCCCGCAGGACTTGATGCACGAGACGATGACGCGGTCGCCGACCGCGAAGTCCCTGACGCCTGTCCCGATTTCGGAAATCGTGCCGACGCCTTCGTGACCCAAAATGCGGCCAATTTGGACGGCGGGCACATCTCCCTTGAGGATGTGCAGGTCTGTTCCACAAATGGTGGTGGTGTCGACGCGCACGATCACATCCTGTGGATTGGCCAACTGTGGCATCGGCACGTCCATCCACTGCTTCTTTCCGGGGCCTTGATAGACCAATGCCTTCATGCTGTGTGTCCTCTCGATGGGCGCCGATGGACGGCTGTCTGCCGCGGCCAGATACCTTGGTGCATAGCTCGAGGCTACTGTTGGCGGCGCGCCGTGGTTAGGGCCAAAAGGCCCGCATGGGGACTGTTTTTGGATCTACGCATTGGTGCTGTCGCCGTTCGCAGACGCTCAAGGGTAGTGTGGTGCAAGGATGGCGGATCTGGGGACCAAACCCCATTTCTGCCGTGACCAGTCCCTTGGGGAGTGCACGATGTCAGAAGATATTTCACGATCATCACTGCCTGTTTCGCATTCCTCGGGTGAACCGGGCGTCGAGGACGGGCGCAGCGAGTCCGCTCTGCCGGAGCTCGAATCTAATCGTGCGCAGGAACGTATGCGGGGCTTGCTCTCCGCGGTGGTCTCCCTGGCCGAGGAGCCCAATCTTGACGCTGTCCTTCGCCGTATTGTGGAGTCGGCTTGCCAGCTCTTGGACGCACAGTACGGTGCCCTGGGTGTCATCGGGGACGGCCTGGAACTGAGCCGTTTCATCACGGTGGGCGTAGATGCCCCCATGACCAAACTCATCGGCCCGCTTCCCACCGGTCACGGTGTACTCGGGCTGCTCATCCGTGACCCGAAACCCATCAGGCTCCCGGACCTGCACCTGCACCCGGATTCCTTTGGGTTCCCTCCCCACCACCCGCCCATGACAACCTTTCTTGGTGTGCCTATCTTGGCGAGGGGCGCCGTGTTTGGCAACCTTTATCTGACCGAAAAGCGTGGGGGCAAGGAGTTTACGCCCGACGACGAGTACCTGGCGGTCGCCCTGGCCGTCGCGGCGGGTTCTGCCATAGAAAACGCTAAGCTTTTCGACGAGGCACAGCGCCGGTCCGCGTGGCTGAAGGCTTGCGCCGATGTCACCGCCCAACTGATGGCCGACGACGGCAGCGAACCCCAGCGGAGCACTGAGCTGATCGCCGACCGCGCCTTGGCAGTCTCCGATTCCTTGATTGCGCTGGTGGTGGTCTCGTCCCCGACGGACCGCGGTAGCAACGTCTCCGCAGCGGCAGGTCAGGGGGCCGGCCATTTCATGAACCGTTCCATGAAGTTGGACGCTGTCGCAGCGCAGCGAATGCGGGACACCGGGGCGCCGGCCGCCTTCACCACCGCGTCCGAGCTGCTGGGGTCCGACGGGGAAGGGCTCGGGCCGGTGTTGATGACCCCCCTGGGCACCAGTGGGCAATACCGCCGGGTTTTGATAGTGGCCAGAGGGATCGGAGCGCAAAGCTATACGCAGGCCACGGCCAAGATGGCGGAGTTTTATGGTTCGCAGGCGGCGCTGGGCCTGCAACTTGTCAGAAGCCACAGGCTACGCGAACAAATGGTGGTCTTCCGGGACAGGGACCGCATTGCCAAGGACCTGCACGACCTGGTGATCCAACGGTTGTTTGCCGCGGGTCTGAACCTGCAAAGCCTATCCCGTTACTTCGACAGTCCTGAAGCGGCCCAACGGTTGCTTGGCATCACCTCGGAGCTTGATTCAACCATCCGGGAATTGCGCAATACCATCTATTCTTTGGGCGAAGTCGCTGAGGAATTGGAGTTGCTCAGCAGCCAGATCCTGCAAACAGTCCTGAACAGCGCAAAATCCTCAGCCTTGACACCGCGCCTTCACCTCACTGGCCCTATCGATTCCTCTATCCCAATGGCACTCGGCAGGCAGCTTTTGACTGTCCTGTCGGAAGCGCTCAGCAATGCGGTTCGGCATTCCCAGGCCCGGGACATTGAAGTGTCTGTGAAAGCTGACGACCATCAGGTCCAGATCAAAGTCACCGACAACGGTGTTGGCTTCAGGAATCCTGCACGCCGCAGTGGACTCTCCAACATGGAGGAGCGAGCCCTAAGTCTCGGCGGGACCTGCTCGGTCAGAAGCGACGTCGGGGAAGGAACCTGTGTTTTGTGGATGGTGCCCCTCTCCAGAGGAAAGATGCAGGGCATCCTTAGCTGACCGCCGGTCGTGGAGGGCCGGGAATCGGGGTGGCTGCTGAATCCTGTTTTCGGTCCATAGTGGCCGGGGCCGGCAGCGCCCAAGGTCTCTGGCCACCCTGCCGCGTCTGCGAGCTGGTCAATGCCGGCAACGCCTATACTTCACACCATGGCTGAAGGACGTTCCGTGCTGGTAGTGGAGGATGATGCGGCGTTGGCCGTGATGCTCCAGGAGTTGCTTGAGGGCGAGGGGTACACCGTGGCGAGCGTCCATGACGGACAGCGCGCCCTACACGAAGGCCTGAGCAGGAAATTTGATGTGATCGTGTTGGATCGGGGCCTGCCCGCCATCGACGGTTTGGACGTGTTGGAACGTTTGCGCAGGAAGGGGGTCACTACCCCCGCCCTCATCCTTTCGGCCCTGAGCAATCCGGCTGACCGTGTGGAGGGGCTTGACCGGGGTGCCGAGGACTACTTGGGCAAGCCGTTCGATATCGAGGAATTGCTGGCACGGCTGAGGTCGCTGTTGCGGCGCCACTCGGAGAGCACGGCCGTGCTGGAGATCCCGGGCGGGGTGTTTGAGCCTGGCACCCGGACCGTGACCCTTGCCGGCGGCGGCCAGGTGATCCTCTCCGAACGGGAATCGGAGTTCCTGGAGCACCTGGCCCGGCATCCGCACCAGGTTTTTACCCGTGCGGTCCTGCTGGAGTCGGTTTTTGCCGACGCCGACGACGGCGGCGTCGTTGACACCTACGTGCACTACCTGCGTAAAAAGTTGGGACGGTCCGCCGTCCTGACCGTGCGCGGCTTGGGCTATGTCCTGGGGCCGGTGGGATGAGCACCCGCGACGCCGCAGAACTCCGGCGGGCGGTGGTCCGGCTGTCGTTACAGTTCACTATCTTGATCGTGGTGCTGCTGGCGCTCATGGGCGCCCTGCTCTACGCGATCGTGGCGGCCAGCACCACTGAATCCACCAACAAGAACCTGATGAACGCCACCCAGGTGGATTCGCCCCACGACGCCCCACTGGGGGTCTTTGTCGCCATGTTCTCCGACGGCCAAGTGATGACTTCACCTGTCATTCCGCCCGGGCTGCCTGACACAGCCGCAATTAAACGTGTTGCCACCACACAGGCCGATGAACAGGGGAGTTTTTCCGCCGGGGGGCGAAGCTACGAAGTCCTAACTACCTTTCATGGGGGAGAGGTGGTCCAGGCTG